>NC_017059.1:42500-1320429 GCF_000284415.1 Pararhodospirillum photometricum DSM 122 | reverse complement strand
TTTGATTCTCTTGGTGACGGAAGGCGGGGTCGTTGACCAGGCGCTGGTCGCCCGACGCATTCTGGAGGCGCTGCGCCGTCCATTTGTCCTGGACGATGGCCAGGACGTCATGATCGGCGGATCAATCGGCATCACCGTGTCACCGGATGACGGGGAGTCCGTGGATGAGCTGATGCGCAACGCCGACACCGCCTTGGCGCGCGCCAAGGAGTCGGGGCGCAATACCTATCAGTTTTTTACCTCGGAGATGAACCGGGAGGTCCAAGAGCAGATTTCTCTGGAGGGCGCTCTCCGGCGGGCTGTCCGCAATATGGACTTGACCGTGCATTATCAGCCGGTGGTGGACAGCCAGACTTTGCTGGTGGTGGGGACCGAGGCGCTGATCCGGTGGCCCAGTGCGGAGGGAGGATTTGTGTCTCCGACCCGGTTTATCCCGGTGGCCGAGGACTTGGGTTTGATGGAGGAAATCGGCGCTTGGGTGTTATGGACCGCCTGCACCCAGGCCCGCCAATGGCTGAACCGAGTGCCGCCGGGGTTTCGAATGGCGGTCAATTTGTCGTGGCGACAACTGCGCAATCCCGACTTTCCGCAGCGGGTGGTCGAGGTGCTGGAAGGGACGGGGGTTCCGGCCTCGGTCTTGGAACTGGAGGTCAGCGAGGCCACGTTGTCGCGCGACCCCAAGCCCATCGGCCGAACCCTTCAGGCGTTGAAGGAGTGTGGCGTGTCCCTGACCATCGATAACTTTGGATCCGGGCATGGATCCATGAAGACCTTGCGCGCCTATCCCTTTGGCAGCATGAAGCTCGATCGCCACTGTGTGGCCGACATGCTGACCCGGCACGAAGATGCGGTGTTGGTGGAAACGGCGATTTTGATGGCGCGGCGGCTGGGCTTGCGGGTGGTGGCGGAGGGGGTCGAGACCGAAGCCCAACTCGCCCACCTCCGCGCCCAGTACTGCGATTTGATTCAGGGGTTCTTGTTTGGCCACCCCTTGGCGCCGGAAGATCTGGTCGCCTTGTTGTAACCGGGGGAGATCAGTTTTCGACCTTGCCCCGGGTGACCAGGATAATCAGCACGAACAACAGCACGCAGAGGCCCAGGCCCAGGAATTGGGCCCCATACAGGATCACCGATGACACGGTGACACCCAGGACATACACGCCGACATAGAGAAGCAAGCCGGTCAAGGCGACAGCGAGGATTCCAAGAAGCTTTCCAGTTACCATGGGGGGTCTCCCGCGTCCTCTGGTCCTTTGACTGTACGCTGGGCCTGTGCATTTTGTCCACAGGAAGCACGGACGACACCTTGCCCGCCGAGGCGGGCGGTGTATGATGGCGGGCCTTTCCTGGACACGAGGAGCCCTTTTCCGTGATGATTCCAGAGGCGCTGACTTTCGACGACGTGCTGCTTGAGCCCGCCGCGTCGGACGTTCTCCCGGCTCAGGCCGATACCCGCACCCAACTGACCCGCTCGATCACGCTTGGCATTCCCCTGATCAGTTCCGCCATGGACACGGTCACGGAAAGCCCCATGGCCATCGTGATGGCGCAGTCCGGCGGCATCGGCGTTATCCACAAAAACCTGGACATTCGCGCCCAGGCCGAGGAAGTGCGCAAGGTCAAGCGCTTTGAAGCGGGTATGGTGGTCAATCCCGTGACCATCGGCCCGCACGCCCCGTTGGCCGAGGCGCTGGCCCTCATGGCTCACCACCAGATCAGTGGCATTCCGGTGACGGAGCCGCAAACGGGCACGCTGGTCGGGATCCTGACCAACCGCGATGTGCGTTTTGCCGAGGACACCTCGGCCCCAGTTCGCACGTTCATGACCCATGAAAATCTTGTCACGGTGCGCGAAGGGGTGAGCCAGGGCGAAGCCCGGCGCTTGCTGCATACCCACCGGATCGAAAAGCTCCTGGTCGTGGACGATGCCTATCGCTGCATTGGTCTCGTGACCGTCAAGGACATTGAAAAGGCCCAGACCTACCCCAACGCCTGCAAAGATCCGCAAGGGCGGTTGCGGGTGGCGGCGGCCACCGGGGTGGGGCCTGATGGCTTGGCCCGCGCCGAGGCCTTGATTGAGGCCGGGGTGGACGTGGTGGTCGTTGATACGGCCCACGGTCACTCCCGGGGCGTGATCGACACCGTGGCCCATATCAAACGTGCGTATGCCAATGCTCAGGTGATCGCCGGTAATATCGCGACCGCCGACGGGGCCCGTGCCCTGGTGGATGCCGGCGCCGACGCGGTCAAGGTGGGCATTGGCCCCGGGTCGATCTGTACCACGCGCATCGTGGCGGGCGTGGGCGTGCCCCAGTTCACCGCGATTGTCGAAGTGGCCGAGGCCCTCAAAGGCAGCGGCGTGTCGGTGATTGCCGACGGCGGCATCAAGTACTCCGGCGATCTGGCCAAGGCGCTGGCCGGGGGCGCCGACACCGTGATGGTTGGGAGCCTGCTGGCCGGCACCGCCGAGGCGCCGGGCGAAGTGTTCCTCTACCAGGGCCGCAGCTACAAGGCCTATCGCGGCATGGGCTCGTTGGGCGCCATGGCCCGGGGCTCGGCCGATCGCTACTTCCAGCAGGAGGTCTCCAACCTCAAACTGGTGCCCGAAGGCATTGAGGGGCAGGTGCCGTTCAAGGGGCCGGCCGGCACGGTCATTCACCAACTCATCGGCGGGCTCAAGGCGGCCATGGGCTACACCGGCAGCGCTACCTTGCCCGAGTTGCGGGTGCGGGCCCGCTTCCGGCGGATTACGGCGTCGGGCTGGCGCGAGAGCCATGTCCATGACGTGACCATCACCAAGGAAGCGCCGAACTACAGGGGGGGTATGTGACACCGGGGGCCCGGTTTCAGGAGGCGGTGGCGCTGTTGGGTGCCATCGCCGCCAGCGATCGTCCGGCCGACGGGGTGGCGAGCGCCTTCGTGCGGGCCCGGCGCTATATGGGGTCCAAGGATCGCCGGGCGGTCACGTCGCTGGCCTGGGGCGTGCTGCGCTGTCGGGCCCGCCTGACGTGGCATGTGGAGCGTTGCGATCTGACCCCGACGCCGCGCTCCTTGGCGTTGGCTTATCTGGTGGTGGTCGAGGGCCAGTCCGCGGCGACCGTGCGGGCCTTGTTTGCCGCAAGTCCTCCGGGACCCCATGATCCGTCCCCCTTGACGGTGCCGGAATCAGGGCTGGTGATGGCCTTACAGGGGAAATCCCTGGAGGATCGAGGCATGCGAGCCTCGGTGCGCTACGAAGTCCCAGTGTGGATTCCCGAGCGTCTGGCGCCTGCTCTGGGCGAGGCGCTCCATGCCGAACTGGAGGCCCTGCTGGCCGAGGCTCCGGTGGATTTGCGGGTCAACACCTTGAAAGCCACGCGCGACGCCGCCGTGCGGGCCTTGGCCGACGAGGGAATCTCGGCGACCCCGGGATCCTTGTCCCCGCTGTCCCTGCGCCTTGAGGGACGGCCACATGTGGCGGCAACCCGCGCCTTCCAAGATGGTCTGGTCGAGGTTCAAGACGAGGGCAGCCAGCTTGTCGCCTTGATGGCCGAGGTCACGCCGGGTATGGCGGTGCTTGATCTCTGCGCCGGGGCCGGCGGCAAAACCCTTGCCCTGGCGGCGGCCATGGAAAACAAGGGCAGCCTGATCGCCACCGATGTAAGCGCCGGACGGCTGGAGCGCGCCCGCGTGCGCCTGCACCGGGCCGGGGTGCATAACGTGACCTGTCGGGTCCTGGATGCCGAAACGTCGCGGTGGCTGAAGCGTCGCAAGGGCAGCTTCGACCGGGTGCTCATTGACGCCCCGTGTTCCGGCACCGGCACGTGGCGCCGCAATCCCGACGCCCGCTGGCGCCTGACCCCGGAGCGGGTCCAAGCGCTGGTGGCCGAACAGGCCGGCCTGCTGGAGCGCGGCGCCGGCTTGGTCAAGCCCGGCGGACGGCTGGTCTATGCCACCTGTTCCTTGCTGCCCGAGGAAAACGAAGACCGCATCACTGCCTTCCTGTCCGCTCACCCCGAGTATGAGCCCACGAACAAAGGCCGACGCTTGCTGCCCGGTCGCGACGGCACGGATGGCTTCTTCATCGCTGTCCTCACCCGCTCCTCTTAACCGAGGGGTCTGGGGAGGCCGCGCCTCCCCAGCCTTTTTCTCTTTTCCCCAAGCGCGTTTACACGGCAAACTCCCGGGTGAGGTCGGCAATAAGACCACCCAACAGGGAGAAATCAATCGTGCAAGACCCCGTGCGCCCGTTGTGGCAGCTCGCACCCGAACGCGTGGCTGCGGCGTCCTTGACCGCGTTTCGTCAGGCCGTTGAAACCGAGGAGGGCGTGAGCCTTCCCGACTACGATGCCTTGTGGCAGTGGTCCATCGACCACCCTGGAGCCTTCTGGGACAAGGTGTGGACCTTTTGCCGGGTGATCGGCGAGCGGGGCGACGGCCCGGCGGTGGATGATCCCACCCGCATGCCTGGGGCACGCTGGTTCGCCCAGGCCCGGCTCAACATGGCGGAAACCCTGTTGCGGCCCGATGTGGATCCCGAAGCCGACGCCTTGGTGTTCTGGGGCGAGGCCAGCGTGCGCCGACGCCTCAGCCACGCGGCGCTTCGGGCCGAAGTGTCGCGCGTGGCCCAGGCCCTGGCGCGGGCCGGCGTTGGGCCCGGGGACCGGGTAGCGGGCTATCTGCCGAACCTGCCCGAGGCGGTGATCGCGTTTTTGGCGACGGTCAGCCTGGGGGCGGTGTGGTCCTCGGCCTCGCCCGATTTCGGGGTCCAAGGCGTGCTGGACCGCTTCGGCCAGATTGAGCCCACGGTGTTGTTTGTGGTCGATGGCTATCTGTACAACGGCAAGGTCCATTCGTGTCGCGGCAAGGTGGCCGACATCGTGGCGCGGCTGCCATCCCTGACGGCGGTGGTCGAGATCCCCTATGCCGGGGGCGGGCCGGAGACGGTGGAGGCGGTGAGCTGGGACGATTTCCTGGCCGGCCTGACGCCGAGCGCGCCGACCTTTCACCGCGTGCCCTTCGATCATCCCCTGGTGATCATGTACAGCAGCGGCACCACCGGGGCGCCGAAGTGCATTGTGCATGGCCACGGCGGCACCTTGCTGCAACAGCTCAAGGAACATGTCCTCCACGGCGACACCCGGCCCGGCGACCGCGTGTTTTATTTCACGACGCTGGGCTGGATGATGTGGAACTGGCTGGTCGGCGCCTTGGGCACGGGGGCGACCTTACTGCTCTATGATGGCTCGCCGTTCCATCCCTCGGGGACCATCCTGTGGGACTATGCCCAGGCCGAGGGCTGCACCTTCTTTGGCACCTCGGCCAAATGGCTGGACGCCCAGCGCAAGGAGGGCCTGCGCCCGCGGGACACCCACGCCCTGGGAGCCCTGCGGGTGATTGCCTCGACCGGCTCCCCTCTGGCCCCCGAGGGGTTTGACCACGTGTACGAGGCGATCAAGGCCGACGTGCACCTGGCCTCGATCTCGGGCGGCACCGACATTGTGTCGTGTTTTATGCTGGGCAGTCCCGTGGATCCGGTGTACCGGGGCGAGATCCAGAAGCGGGGCCTGGGCATGGCCGTTGCGGTGTACGACGAGAGCGGGCGGCCGGTCGTGGGGGAAAAGGGCGAGCTGGTGTGTACCCGAGCCTTTCCCTCGACGCCGCTGGGGTTTTGGAACGATCCCGATGGCAGCCGGTTTCGCGCCGCGTATTTTGAGCGCTTCCCCGGGATCTGGACCCATGGCGACTGGGTGGAACTAACACCGCGTGGTGGCATCATTGTTTATGGCCGCTCGGACGCGACCCTCAATCCGGGCGGGGTGCGCATTGGCACCGCAGAGATCTATCGTCAGGTGGAAACCTTGCCCGAGGTGCGGGAGGCCATCGTCATCGGTCAGGACTGGGAGGGGGACGTCCGGGTGTTGTTGTTCGTGGTTCTGGCCCCCGGGCTGGCTTTGGACGACGCCTTGGTGGCCCGGATCAAGGGGCGGATCCGCGAGAACTGCACGCCGCGGCATGTCCCGGCCAAGGTTCTTCAGGTTGGGGATATTCCGCGCACCAAGTCCAACAAGATTGTCGAGCTGGCCGTGCGCGATGTGATTCATGGCCGGGTGGTGCGCAACAAGGAGGCTTTGGCCAATCCCGAGGCGTTGGACGAGTTCATGGATCGGCCGGAATTGGTGAGCTGACGGGAGAAGGGCAGGCTGGGGAGGCGGGCCTCCCCAGACCCCTCTTTCCTTTAAGGAGAGGCGGCATGGGTCACGCGATCCGAGGGGTGGGGATGGTGGTGGGGCTTTGGCTGGGGGCGGTCACGGCCAACGCGGCGGGGCCTCAGGGGCTGACGCCGGCTGAAACCCTGGTCTTTACCCTGCCGCCGGGGTGGGAAACCTTGTACACGACCGACGAGCCCAGCCATCGGCGGGCGGTGTTCGTGCCGGAAGGGCAAGGCGCCCAGGACTGGAAGGACATGGTGGTGGTGTCGATGGCTCGGGGCGAGGGGACGCCCAGCCTCCAAGAAGCGCACCAGCGGACCATCAAGGAGTACGAAACGACCTGTCAGGCCCACACCACCACGGTCCCTCAGACCAAGGTGGAAAACAACATCGGCCGGGCCTTTTGGAGCATGGGGTGCTTCCGGCGCAAGGATGTCGATGCCGGCGAGGCCTCGTTGTTTCTCTACATCCAGGGCCGCGAAGGATCCTACATGGTCCAGCGCATCTGGCGCACCCCGCCGTTTGGCAACGAAGGCCCGCCCATCGCCTCCGAGGAACGCGACCACACCGTCGAATTTTTAAGAAAAATCAAGGTCTGCGCCCTGGCGCCCACCGCTACCGCCTGCCCCTGAGAACCGAGGGGCCTGGGGAGGCCGCGCCTCCCCAGCCTTCTTTCGTCACACACTCTCCGCCGGCACCATGCGCCCCAACTTGCGTCCGGCAAACAGGTGCACATGCAAATGCGGGACCTCCTGCCCCCCGTTGACGCCCTTGTTGGACATCACCCGATAGCCCGGCTCATCGACCCCCAGCAGGCGGCCGACGTGGGCCACGCCGCGAATAAACCTGGCGATTTCGGCCTCGCTGGCCCGTTGGGCGAAGTCGTCCCAGTCGGTGTAGGCGCCCTTGGGGATCACCAGCACGTGGACCGGGGCCTGGGGATTGATGTCATGGAAGGCCAGGATGTGCTCGTCCTCGTGCACCTTGCGGCACGGGATCTCGCCCTTGAGGATGCGGGCGAACACGTTGGTCTCGTCATACGCCATCACGGATCTCCAGATCAGCCCTTGCGGGCGGCTTTTTCGTCGATCCCCGAGGTGCCGAAGCGCTGGGCCAACTCGGCCCACACCTGATCCGGCGTCACGCCGGTGTCGGCCCACAGGACGGTGAGATGATACAAGAGGTCGGCGCTTTCCGACACCACACGGTCCGGTCCCTCGGAGAGGGCGGCCACCGCCACCTCGAAGGCTTCCTCGCCCATCTTGTTGACGATCTTGCCGCGCCCCTTGGCGAACAGGCGGGCGGTGTAGGAGGTGTCGGGGTCGGCGCCTTTGCGCCCGGCGATGACGGTGTAAAGGTCGGCCAGGATGGCGGGACCGGTTGGGGAGGTCATGGCGGCTCCTGTCAGCAAAGACGCATGGGCAGGCCGGCAGCGGCCATATGGGCCTTGGCCTGGGCGATGGTGTAGGTGCCGAAGTGGAAAATCGAGGCGGCGAGAACGCCGGTGGCGTGGCCATCGCGCACGCCTTCCACCAAATGATCCAAGGTGCCCACCCCGCCCGAGGCGATGACCGGCACCGACACGGCGTCGGCAATCGCCCGGGTCAGGGGCAGGTTGAAGCCCTCGCCGGTGCCGTCGCGGTCCATGGAGGTGAGCAAGATCTCGCCGGCGCCAAGCTCGGTCATGCGCCGGGCCCAGGCCACCGCGTCGATACCGGTGGGCTTGCGCCCGCCGTGGGTGAAAATCTCGAAGCGATTCGGGCCCACCGACTTGGCGTCGATGGCAACGACAATGCACTGGCTGCCAAACTTTCGCGCCGCCTCGCCGACGAACTCGGGATGATGCACGGCGGCGGTGTTGATCGACACCTTGTCGGCACCGGCCAGCAGCAGCTTGCGGATATCCTCCAAGGTGCGCACGCCGCCGCCCACGGTCAGGGGCATAAAGCACTGCTCGGCGGTGCGGGCCACGACATCGAACAAGGTATCGCGGTTTTCGTGGCTCGCGGTGATGTCGAGAAAGCACAGTTCGTCGGCGCCGGCGGCGTCATAGACGCGGGCTTGTTCCACGGGGTCGCCGGCGTCGCGCAGGTCCACGAAATTGACGCCCTTGACGACGCGACCGTCCTTGACGTCGAGACAGGGAATGACGCGCATGGTCAGCATGACAAGGCCCTCTGTCAGACCGCGCCCAACGCCACAAGGGCGGCGGCGAGGTTGAGGCGGCCGTCGTAGAGGGCGCGGCCGCTGATGACGCCCTCCAGGCCGCGATGGGCCTGGGCCTGGACGGCGAGCACGTCGTCGAGCGAAGAGACCCCGCCCGAGACGATCACCGGTGTGGTCAGGTGCTCGGCGAGCTGGGCCGAGGCTTCGACGTTGGGGCCGCTCAAGGCGCCGTCGCGGTCGATATCGGTGTGGATGATGGCGGCCACGCCGGCGTCCTCGAAGCGCAAGGCGAGGTCGAGGGCGGTCACGTCGCTGGTTTCGGCCCAGCCTTCCACGGCGACACGGCCGTCGCGGGCGTCGATGCCCACGGCAATACGGCCGGGATGGCGGCGGCAGGCCTCGCGGACCAGGGCCGGATCACGCAAGGCCACGGTGCCCAGAATGACGCGCGACACCCCAAGGTCGATCCAGCGGTCGATGGCCGCGTGGTCGCGGATGCCGCCGCCCAACTGAACGGGAACATCCACCGCCGCCAAAATGGCTTCAACGGCGGCGGCGTTCACCGGATGGCCGGCAAAGGCGCCGTTGAGGTCCACCACATGGAGCCAACGGCACCCGGCATCGGTGAAGCGGCGAGCCTGGGCCGCCGGGTCGTCGCCGAACACGGTGGCTTTGTCCATCTCGCCCTTGAACAGGCGCACGCACTGACCATCCTTGAGGTCGATGGCGGGAAACAAGATCATCGGAACGTCCGCAGGTTGGCCTGCCCTCAAGGGGCCCAGCGCAGGAAGTTGGTCAGCAGGCGCAAGCCGGCGGCCTGGCTCTTTTCGGGGTGAAACTGGGTGCCAACGACGGTATCCCGGCCGACCACAGCGGTCAGCGGGGCGCCGTAGGAGACCTGGGCCCGGACATGGGCCGGGCACGCGGCGGCCAGATGGTAGCTGTGCACGAAATAGACCGGGGTCCCCGGCGCGAGGCCGTCGAGCAGCGGGTGGGGGCTGTCGGTGGGCTCCAGGGCGTTCCAGCCCATATGCGGGATGCGCAGGGTCTCGAGGCTGTCCGGCGGGGCTTCATCGCGCAACGGGCGGACTTCGCCGGGGATCCAGTCGAGCCCCGGGTGGATGCCGTGCTCCAGGCCGCGGGTGGCCAGCAACTGCATGCCGACACAAATGCCGAGGAAGGGGCGTCCGTGGGTCCACACGGCCTCGGTCACGGTGTCGATCATGTCGGGCAGGGCATCGAGCCCCTGGCGACAATCGGCGAAGGCGCCAACCCCGGGCAGAACCAGACGGTCGGCGCGTTGAGCGACCCGCGCGTCGGCGGTAACGGTGATGTCGGCGGCAATCCCGGCGTCGCGGGCGGCGCGCTCCAGGGCCTTGGCGGCCGAGCGCAGATTGCCGGAACCGTAATCAATGATCGCGACCAGCATGGCGATCCTCAAAAAGGGAAAAGGCGGGCGGGCAGGGCAGGGGAGTTTAGCACCCCAACCAGCGGGGGGGGCGAAGCCGTCAGGCCGAGGGAGCACTGTCGCCCAGGCTGCCCAGAACGCCCTTGGTCGAGGGGACCTGAGAGGCTTGGCGGGGGTCGATGGTCCAGGCCATGCGCAGTGCCTTCGCCAGCCCCTTGTAGCAAGATTCAACGATATGGTGGTTATTTTCCCCATAATGGGTTGCAACATGCAACGTGATGCCCCCGGTTTGGGAAAATGCTTGAAACCATTCCTTGAAAAGCTCAGTGTCGATATCGCCCAGCTTGTCGCGGGTCAACGGCACATTCCAGACCAGGAAGGGCCGGTTGGACAGGTCTAGGGCGACTTGGGTCAGGGCTTCGTCCATGGGGATCAGGGCAGAGCCATAGCGTTGAATTCCCAGGCGATTTCCCAAGGCTTGGGAGATCGCCTGACCAAGCGCCAGGGCACAGTCCTCGGTGGTGTGGTGACCGTCGATATGGATATCTCCTTTCGCGTGGAGGCGTAAATCCATAAGGCTGTGGCGCGAAAGTTGCTCTAACATGTGGTCAAGGAAACCAAGTCCGGTGCTGATGTCGGAGCGGCCCGTGCCATCGAGATCGACGGTAACGGAAATGGCGGTTTCCCGGGTGGTCCGGGTGACGGTTGCGGTTCTCATTCCGTGCAAAATCCTTGACCTTGCCCTTTTTAGGTGTACAATAAAAAGGCCGTGGGAGAAACAGCCCTCCGCAACGCACCTTGACCGGTTAAATCGCTGGAGTCGTGGGCCCGGACACGCTACGGTTTGACAGCCGGGTCCAATGGATAAACCCGCTATAGATCATGGGGCAAGAACGTGAGAAGGTCAAAAAACGAAGAGCTCCTGGGAGATGGTGTGAACAAGTCGCCCGATCCCGTGGACGTGCACGTAGGACGCCGGCTTCGGCTGCGTCGGACCCTGTTGGGGATGAGCCAAGAACAGCTCGCCAACGCCGTGGGCGTGACGTTCCAGCAAATCCAGAAGTACGAGCGCGGCTCCAATCGTGTGAGCGCGAGCCGCCTCTACGATATCTCAAAGGTCCTGGGCGTTCCGGTGGCCTTTTTCTTCGAGGACATCGGCGACGATGTCACCTCGGTGCGCAAGGCGCCGTCAGTGCCCGATCTTTCGGGCCTGGCCGAGCCCGCCATCCCGGCCTATGAGCAAGACCCCCTGCAAAAGAACGAAACCCTGGAGCTGATCCGCGCCTACTGGCGGCTGCCCACGGAGCACGTTCGTAAGCGGGCTCTGGATTTGCTGAAGAGCCTCTCGGGGCGGGAATAAGCTCAAGTCCGGGGGCCGCGGATCGGTGAAGACTGATCCGCGCCGCCGGGGCTCTTGACCCGGGTCGGTCCTTCCTTTCATCCTTGATCGCCCGGCCCCGGCCGGGGGSGCAAGGTGGTGGACCTCTTTGGTGACACGATCCCCATGCCCTTGGCCCAGCCTGCATGGAGATATTCCTGATGACAGGAGCAGAGTCCTCGTCCCCGCCAACGTGGCATGGCACAACCATTTTGGCGGTGCGGCGCGCGGGACAGGTGGTGATTGCCGGTGATGGTCAGGTGACCTTCGGCAACACCGTGATGAAGGCCAATGCCCGCAAGGTGCGGACCCTGGCCGATGGCTCGGTGATCGCCGGATTTGCCGGGGCGACCGCCGATGCCTTCACCTTATTTGAGCGCCTGGAAGCCAAACTGGAGCAGCATCCGGGGCAACTGACCCGGGCGTGCGTCGAAATGGCCAAAGATTGGCGCACGGACCGCTATCTGCGCCGTCTGGAGGCCATGATGGCGGTGGCGGACAAGGACATTTCCTTGGTGCTGACCGGCACCGGCGACGTGCTGGAACCCGAGGACGGCGTCATTGGCATCGGATCCGGCGGTGCCTATGCCTTGGCGGCCGCCCGGGCCCTGATGGGCCTTGAGATCGAGCTGGATGCGGAAGCCATCGCCCGACGCGCCATGGCGGTGGCGGCTGGCATCTGTATTTACACCAACTCCACCCTGACCCTGGAACGCCTATGAGCTCGTTCAGTCCCCGCGAAATCGTCTCCGAGCTGGATCGCTACATTGTCGGCCAGCGCGACGCCAAGCGGGCCGTGGCCGTGGCCCTGCGCAACCGCTGGCGCCGCCAGCAGCTTCCCGATGCCCTGCGCGACGAGGTGCTGCCCAAGAATATTCTGATGATCGGCCCCACCGGCGTGGGCAAGACCGAAATCGCCCGGCGTCTCGCCCGCTTGGCCCAGGCGCCTTTTTTGAAGGTCGAGGCGACCAAGTTCACCGAAGTGGGCTATGTCGGGCGCGATGTTGAGAGCATCATTCGCGATCTCGTCGAGGTGGCGATCGTCACCGAGCGCGAACGCCAGCGTAAGATGGTCGAGGCCAAGGCCGAGATCAACGCCGAGGAACGGGTCTTGGATGCCCTGGTTGGCGCTAACGCTTCGGTTGAAACTCGCCAGAAGTTCCGCAAGAAGCTGCGCGAGGGTGAGCTCAACGATCGTGAGATCGAGCTGCACGTTCAAGATACCAGCGGCCTGTCGCTGCCGACCATGGACATCCCGGGGATGCCTGGGGCGCAAATGGGCATGCTCAACCTCGGCGACATGCTGGGCAAGGCCTTCGGCGGCCGCACCCGGCCCCGCCGCATGACGGTCGCGGATTCCCACGACGTGCTGGTGCGCGAAGAGGCGGACAAGCTGCTTGACCAAGATCAGGTGGTGAGCCAAGCCATCAGCGCCGTGGAAAACAACGGCATCGTCTTCCTCGACGAGATGGACAAGATCGCCGGCTCGACCGAACGGCGCGGCGCCGATGTCAGCCGCGAAGGCGTGCAGCGCGACCTGCTGCCGCTGATCGAGGGCACGACGGTAACCACCAAGCATGGCCCGGTCAAAACCGACCATGTGCTGTTCATCGCCTCCGGTGCCTTCCACATCAGCAAGCCGTCCGACCTGTTGCCAGAGCTGCAAGGCCGTCTGCCCATCCGGGTGGAGTTGAAGGCGCTATCGGCCGAGGACTTCCAGCGCATCCTCACCGAGCCCGAGGCCAGCTTGCTCAAGCAGTACAAGGCCCTGTTGGCGACCGAGGAAGTCACCCTGGAGTTCCCCGACGAGACCGTGGTCGCCATCGCCGAGATCGCCACCGAGATCAACCGGGCGGTCGAGAACATCGGGGCGCGGCGCTTGCATACGGTATTGGAGCGCTTGCTGGAGGACATCAGCTTTACCGCCACCGACCGGGCCGGCGAGACCTTGGTGGTCACGCCCGAGATGGTGCGCGAGCGGGTGGGCACCTTGGCCGCTAAGGCTGATCTTTCGCGGTTTATTCTTTAAAGCAAGGCTGGGGAGGCGCGGCCTCCCCAGACCCCTCGATTCCTGGTTTTTTGTTGCGTTTGGTCATGGCGGGCCTCACCTCTGGGATATCGGTGTTTCCCAAGGAGGTCAGCACATGCGTGCGGTTGGCACTAAAAATCCCGGGCCTTTGTCGGTTCCCGATGCCCTGGCGGACATCACTCTGCCCCGCCCTGTCCCCCAAGGCCGCGATCTTCTGGTTGAAGTCAAGGCGGTGTCGGTCAATCCGGTCGATACCAAGGTGCGTCAGCGCCAAGCGGTTGGGGAGGACTGGAAGGTTCTGGGGTGGGATGCGGCCGGTGTGGTGGTCGAGACCGGCCCCGAGGTCAGCGGATTTCACGTCGGGGATACGGTTTATTATGCCGGCGACCTGACCCGTCCCGGCACCAATGCCGAGTTTCATCGGGTGGACGAACGCCTTGCGGCCCGTAAGCCGGCCTCGCTGTCGTTTGCCGAGGCGGCCGCCCTCCCCCTCACCGCCCTCACCGCCTGGGAAACTCTGTTCGATCGGCTGGACGTGGCCCGACCGGTGCCCGGCGCGGCGCGCAGCCTGCTGATCATCGGCGGGGCCGGAGGGGTCGGATCCATCGCGATTCAGTTGGCCCGGGCTCTGACCGACCTCACGGTGATCGCCACCGCTTCAAGGCCGGAAACCCGCGACTGGGTCACCACGTTGGGGGCCCATCATGTTGTGGACCACACCCGACCGCTGGCCCAGGCCTTGGCCGATCAGGGGCTAGCCTCCCCCGGCCTTGTGTTTTCCACCACCCAGACCGACCAACATTGGGCGGAAATTGTCGCGCTGATCGCGCCGCAGGGCCGTTTCGCCCTGATCGACGATCCGGCCCAGCTCGACGTCATGCCGCTCAAGCGCAAGAGCGTTTCGGTACATTGGGAGTTCATGTTCACCCGCTCGCTGTTTCAAACGGCGGATCAGGAGGCCCAAGGGCGCATCCTGGCCGAAGTCGCGCGGCTGGTGGACGCAGGCACACTCCGCACCACCCTGACCGAAGTCTTGGGACCCATCAATGCCCCCACCGTGCGCCAAGCCCACGCCCTGATCGAAAGCGGCAAAGCACGCGGCAAGATCGTCTTAGAAGGCTTTGCCTAAGGATCGGTGGGGTCTGGGGAGGCCAGCCTCCCCAGCCTTCTCTTGTTACCGCTTAATGGCGGAAGTGGCGCAGCCCGGTGAAGACCATGGCAAGACCGGCCTCGTCGGCGGCCTTGATGACCTCATCGTCGCGCACCGAGCCGCCCGGCTGGATCACGGCGGTGGCCCCGGCCTCGACAGCGGCCAGCAGGCCGTCGGCGAACGGGAAGAACGCATCGGAGGCGACGACCGAGCCCTTGGTGGCGGGCTCGGCGGCGCCGGCGGCCTGGGCCGCTTCCTGCGACTTCCAAGACGCGATGCGGGCGCTATCGACGCGGCTCATCTGGCCGGCGCCAATGCCCACCGTGCAGCCCTCGCGGACATAGACGATGGCGTTGGACTTGACGTGCTTGCAGACCTTGAAGGCGAACAGCATGTCGGCCATTTCCCGCTCGGTCGGGGCGCGCTTGGTGACGACGCGCAGGTCGGCGCTGAGGAGATCGGCGGCATCGCGGTCCTGAACCAGGAAGCCCCCGGCCACCGAGCGGATGGTCAGCTCCGGGGTGGTGGTATCGGCGACGACCCCGGTCAGCAACAGACGCAGGTTCTTCTTGGCGGCGAACACGGCCAGGGCCTCGTCGTCGGCATCGGGGGCGATGACCACCTCGGTGAAGATGCCGGTGATCGCCTCGGCCGCCGCCCGGTCAAGCCGGCGGTTGAGGGCGACGATGCCGCCGAAGGCACTGACGGGATCGCAGGCCAAGGCCTTGGTGTAGGCGTCGAGCACCGTTTCACCCCGGGCAACGCCGCAAGGGTTGGCGTGCTTGATGATGGCGACGGCCGGCTCGTTGAACTCGCACACCAGCTCGAAGGCGGCATCGGTGTCATTGATGTTGTTGTACGAGAGTTCCTTGCCCTGAACCTGCCGCGCGTTGGCGACGCCGGGGCGCGACAGGCCGTGGACATAGAAGCCGGCTTTTTGATGCGGGTTTTCGCCGTAGCGCAGGGACTGGCGCAAGCGGCCGGCGAACACGATGTGCCGGGGATTTTCCTCGCCGGTCTGTTCTTGGAACCAGCGGCTGATGGCTCCGTCGTAGGCGCCGCAGCGGGCATAGGCGGCGGCGGCGAGACGGCGGCGCAGATCAAGGGTAGTGGCGCCGTTGTTGGCGCGCATGTCGTCCATGACCTTGGCGTAATCCTCGGGGTCGGTGACCACGGTGACGAAGGCATGGTTTTTAGCGGCGCCGCGGATCAGGGAGGGGCCGCCGATGTCGATGTTTTCCACGCAGGTGGCGAAATCGGCACCGCGCGCCACGGTGGCCTCGAAGGGATAGAGGTTGACCACCACCAGATCAATCGGCGGGATGGCGTGCTGCTCCATGGCCCGCTGGTGCTCGGGGTTGTCGCGGATGCCGAGGATGCCGCCATGGATCCGGGGATGGAGGGTCTTGACCCGGCCATCAAGCATTTCGGGCGAGCCGGTGTAGTCGGCCACCTCGATCACCGGCAAGCCCGCATCGGCCAGGGCGCGGGCGCTGCCGCCGGTCGAGAGCAGTTCAACGCCGTGCTCGACCAGGAAGCGGGCGAAGGAAACGAGGTCGGTCTTGTCCGACACGCTGAACAAGGCGCGGCGAAGAGGAATAGCGTGCTGCACGGGTGAGAATCCCTTGAGACTGCCGGAGATGAAGGGGAGGGGCCGGAGAGGGCCGGTGCACCGCTATACCATGCCCTGAGTCTGGGCGCGACCGGGCACGCTCAAAAAAACGGCGGCGGGCGCCTTGGTTACGCGGGGGGCTCCAGGCAAAGCCGGTAGCCCCCCTCCTCCGTCACCAGGGCAAGCCCGGGGAGCGGGTCGGCCTCCAGTTTGCGGCGCAGGCGGTAGACGTGGGTCTCCAAGGTGTGGGTGTCGAGGGCGTCGCTATAACCCCACACTTTAGTCAACAACGTTTCACGTGGAACAATTTGCCCCGGAGCCCGGGCCAGGACGGCCAGCACCTGGGCTTCTTTGTCGGTGAGATGGCCGGGCCACGGGCCGCTCGGGGTCTCCAGGAGTTTGCGCTCGGGCCGGAACAGGCTGGCCCCCAGGGCCAAGACCGGCTCGGCCTGACACAGCGTTTTCAGACGGGCCACCAACTCATGAAGGCGAAAAGGCTTGGCCAGGGTTTCGACTGACGCCCCCTCCCSGSCTTGGCTCACCAGCCGCAGGATGGGCGCGGTCAGGCCGTGCTGCCGTACGGTGCGCACGGTGGCGTCGCCTTGGGGATCGTCGGGGGGGGCTTCGATGACAATCACGGCCGGGCGGTGATCGGCCAGGGCGCCGGGCGCCTCCTGGGCCTGGGCCACGGCAACAACGTCGAAGGGGCCGGCGGTGGCGAGGCTTGCGGCCAGGGCCTGGCGTGTCAGGGCATCGCCGCCAATCAACAGCAGGCAGGGGCCCGGGATCATGATAGTGTCTCTCCTCTTCCGGTTCCGCTCGGGACAGGAATATCATTCCTCCGAGCCCTTTGGTATGACGAGCAAGACCCGGGGTGTTCCGGGTTTTCCCGCCTCCTTGAATTCGTTGGACCGACCCGTGACCCAACCCTCTTCCTCGCCTACCGCCCTTTCCGACCTCCAGGACGCCGCCTTGCTGACCCGGGTGGCGCGCGGCATCAATGAAATTCGTCTCGGGGCCCCCGTTGTGGTGCGCAGCGACCGGGAGGCGGTGCTGATGTTGCCCGCCGAAGCGCCGCCCGAAACCCTGGCCGGCCTGTTTGCCCGTCCCGGGGGGGGCGTGGTTCTCACCGCCCGTCGGGCCGCCGTGCTGGGGCTCCTGCCCGAGGCCGCCGGGTCCGAGGCGGTGGTGGTCCGTCTGCGCGAGCCGCTGACCGAAGCCGCTTTGGCGCGGCTGGCCGATCCGTGCTTGGACCGGGAAGGTCCCCTGCCCGCTCTGGACAGCGTGGAGGGCGTTGCCGCCCTGTCGGCGGCGGGGGCGGCGGTGGGCTTGGCCAAGCTGGCCCGCTTGCTGCCGGCGGCGGTGGTGGTGCCCCTGCCCGACCCGCTGGAAGAGACGGCGACCCAGATTTTGGCAGCCGCCGATATTCACGAGTACCAGATGGCGGCGGCCCGCTCCTTGCGTCAGGTGGGCGAGGCGCGGGTGCCGCTGGCGGGGGCCGAGGACACCCGGATCCTGGCGTTTCGCCCGGCCGATGGCGGCACCGAGCATGTCGCCATCTTGGTGGGCGAGGTCGATCCGGCGAAGCCCATCCTGACCCGGTTGCACAGCGAGTGCTTTACCGGCGATTTGCTGGGATCGCTGCGCTGTGATTGCGGCGACCAGCTTCGCGGGGCCATTGAGGCCATGGCGGCCGAGGGCGCGGGGGTGTTGCTGTACCTGGCGCAGGAGGGACGGGGCATTGGTCTGGTCAACAAGCTGCGCGCCTATCAGCTTCAAGATCAGGGCTTCGATACCCTGGACGCCAACGGCCAACTTGGCTTTGATGATGACGAGCGGATTTATCTTCCGGCGGCGCGCATGCTGGCGCATTTGGGGATTGCACAGGTTCGTCTCTTGACCAACAATCCCTTGAAGGTCGAAGCCTTGGCGCGGCATGGGGTTGATGTGGTGGAGCGGGTTCCGCATGTCTATGCGCCCAACCCGCATAACCTGCGCTACCTGGAGACCAAGGCGCGCCGGGGCGGTCATCTGTTCTAAGCGCGTGCTGCGGGGGTGTCTCTCCAGGGCAAGCCTTGCCGGGATGGGCAGAAACAGCCGGGTGATCCTTGCCGGCCGGTGGCAGGGGCGTTTCAAAGAGAGCCGATCCCCCAACGGTCGAGGTCGTGGCATACTTTTTGATCGCTCCCCTTGGGGGGGCAAGGGGTCTCCAGCCGGAGCCTGTCGTCGCTTGATCGAGGAGTGACCATGGACGTCGAGAACAATCCCTCCGTTCCGGCCCCGGTCGTGCGGGAGGCCAAACCCTCGGGGTATCGCCTGGAGGGGGACAAGGTCATCAACGACGAGTTTCTGGATGGCTTCACGTTTTGGGATCTGCTGGACGTGGTCAATCCCCTCCAGCACATCCCCTTGGTTTCCACCGTGTACCGCCATCTGACCCACGACGACCTTAAGGCCGGCCCCCGTCTGGCCGGTGGCATGCTGTTTGGAGGGCCGCTTGGCTTGGCGGCCTCGGCCTTCAATGTGGTCATGGAAAAAGCCTCGGGCCGCGATTTGGGCGACCATGTTTGGGTGGCGGTGTTGGGGGACGATACCGCCCCCGCCTCGCTGCCCACCGGACCGGAAGCCAGTTCCCCGGCTTTGGCCTCTGGCGAGGGGGCGGCGGAAGGACCGGTGAGCCTCATTCCCGCCGCCTGGGCCACCCCTCTGGAGAGCGCTGCCCCCCAAAGAGCGCCAACGCCGGGGGCTTCTCCCGCCGCGTCCACCGTTACGGCGCGGGGCGCGGCGCCCATGAGCCGGCCCCTGGGCTACGACGCCCTGACCCCGCCAAATGCCGGAACACCGGCCGCTGCCCCCTCCCCGGCCTCGGGGAGCGGCACCGGAACCACGCCACCGCTGGTGGATGTGATCTTGTCATCGCAGCAAGGGGCGCCGCAGCAAGGAACGCCGGGATCGCCGTCCTCGGGAACCCCTCCCCTGGGCTATGACGCCTTGGGCCGGATGGCCGCGCCTGCGGCTTCGCAGCAGACCTCGGCCTTGCCGACGGCCCTCAACAAAAGCGCCCGCCAGCGTGATCCCAAGGCCATCCAGGGGATGTCCCTGGCGCAGTATCAAAACCGAGTGGGCCGCGCCGAGACGGCCTATCCCCTGCCCGAGCGCGGGGCGTCCACGGCCGCGACGCCTCTGGCCTTTGCGTCCACCGCCGCCATGATCGCGGCCCCCGCGGCGGCTCCAGCGGCAGGGGTGTCTCAGCCGGCGCCCCCCCCGTCCGGCCCCCCGTCCGGGATAAGCAATCGGCAGCTTTTGCAGATGCGGTTGGATGGGATGCAGGCCAAGGCGGCGGGTGTTTTGAGCGTCTCGGTCGCGGCGTCGGGGGGGGCCCGCCCAGGGGGCGACGGTTCACCCTCGCCTCCTCAAGCCAGGGCCACGCGCGCGGCGGCGATGCTCTCGGGCAGGTCGCGGCCAAAGCAGCGCTGGTAGTATTCGGCGATGATGGGGCGCTCGGTTTCGTCGCACTTGTTGAGGAAGGTCACGCGGAAGGCATAGGCATCGTCGCCAAAGATGAGCGCGTTCTCGGCCCACGTCAAAACGGTGCGCGGCGACATGACCGTCGAGATATCGCCATTGATAAAGCCGGCGCGTGACAGATCAGCGACCGCCACCATCTTGTCGATGACCTTGCGGCCTTCGGCGGTGTTGTAGGAGGGCTGTTTGGCCAGGGCGATATTCACCTCGACATCGTGCTCCAGGTAGTTGAGCGTCGCCACGATGTTCCAGCGGTCCATCTGGCCCTGGTTGATCTGCTGCGTGCCGTGATACAGACCGGTGGTGTCGCCCAGGCCGACGGTGTTGGTGGTGGCGAACAGGCGGAAGAAGGCGTGCGGGCGGATCACCTTGCTTTGGTCAAGCAGGGTCAGGCGTCCCTCCACTTCCAAGACGCGCTGGATGACGAACATCACATCGGGCCGGCCGGCATCGTATTCATCAAACACCAGGGCGACCGGGCGCTGAAGGCACCACGGCAAGATGCCCTCGCGGAACTCGGTAATCTGCTGGCCGTCGCGCAAGACGATCGCATCCTTGCCCACCAAGTCGATGCGGCTCACATGGCTGTCGAGGTTGACGCGGATGCAAGGCCAGTTGAGGCGGGCCGCCACCTGCTCGATATGGGTGGACTTGCCGGTCCCATGATACCCCTGCACCATGACGCGGCGGTTGTGGGCAAACCCGGCCAGGATGGCGAGCGTGGTGTCGGGGTCGAAGCGGTAGGCTTCGTCACGATCGGGCACGTGCTCGGAGGGACGCGAAAACGCGGGCACCATCATGTCGGAGTCAAGACCGAATACCTCGCGCACCGAGACCGTGGTGTCGGGCTTGTCCAAAAGCGGTTCGGCGGCGGTCAAGGGGGCGGTCATGGGCGATCCTCGAAATCAGACAGGTCAGAAAAAGGGAGAGGGGGTCACGCGCCAAGCGCGGCCATCAAGACGTGGTAGGCTTCGTTGACCATCTTGAAGCGCTCCTCGGACTCCCGATCGCCCCCATTGGCGTCGGGATGGTAGCGCTTGACAAGGGTCTTGTAGCGGGTTTTGAGGGTGTCCAGGGTCAGGGGCTCGGAGAGATCAAGCACACGCATCGCCCGGGCCCGCGGGCCATCCTCACGGTAGCGGGCGCTGCGGCGTTCCTGTCGGCTGCTGGGGCCGGTCGGGCCGGTGTCGTCAAACACCGTGAAGGGGTCGTGCAGGCCATCCGGCGCGGCGTGTCCAGGGCCGCCCCGCTTGCCAAGGGGCCACGTCGGGCGGTCCCAGCAGATGGAATGGCGGATGGCCGCCTCGATATCTTCCTCGCGCAGGCCCTGATAGTAGTTCCAAGCCTTGTTATAGGCTTGAACGTGATTGAGGCAGAACCAAAAATACTCTTTTAAGTCGCGGTCCTTGGGCGCGCGATAGAGGCCCTCGGCCGTGCATCCCGGGTGGTCGCACAGGCGGATCCTTGGCCTGGTGTCCGAGGCAAAGGTCTCAAGCGGCGGGATGGGGCGGCGCTTCCGACGGGAGCCGGAGGCGGTGTCATCGGGGTTGACCATGATGGGCTTACTATGGCGTTCGGATCCGGTCGAGGCAAGCCACCACCCAAGGCGGGGCGCTCCGGTGACTGGGGCTTTTGGCCAGGAAAGACAAAAAAAGACAGGCTGGGGAGGCGGGGCCTTCCCAGACCCCTCGGTCACGGTGGTCCTTCGCTGTGGTCGTCCGCTTTCCCTCTTTCTTTACCTAAAGGCCCTGCTAAGGGAAGGCGAGGTCTTGATCGGAAGCACAACCGGACCAAATGTCGGCCTATGCCTCATGATAAGGAGATTGGCATGTCTTCCACCCCCGTCAGCGATCGGATCCGCGCTCTTCTTACGAGTTCTCTTGATCCTCTCCACTTGGAAGTTTATAACGACTCACGGCATCACGCTGGGCATTATCACCCGCCCAAGGAGTCTCCGGGGCATGCGCAGGACGAAACCCACCTACGCGTTGAGATCGTGGCCCTGGCCTTCGAGGGCATGAGTCGGCTTGAGCGCCACCGAAAGGTGATAGGTCTTCTGAAAGACCTGGAGGGCGTGCACGCTCTCTCTCTGGGGTTGCGATCTCCGGCAGAAAACGCCTCGGCCTAAGGCGTCGCATTTTCGGAGTTTCGCGTCGCTCCCTAATCTGCGTCGCATTTTGCGAAGATCTCTCCCCCCCCTCTGCGCCTTCATTTTATTAACCTCTTGTTTTCCTTTAAAACGCTTGTGTACCGCCGGACGGCACGCCCCTTGCTCTTGGTCTGATGCGTCCCACTCCACCGACCGGGTCGGATCTCCCAGAGAGGAGACCTGGACGACCAAACAAGGGGGGTCATGTCATGACCGTCAAAATGTCTGCCGATGCGGCCACGCGGGTTCTCATTCTCAGCGAGGATGCCATTGTTCTCGATCAGGCGCGCTTGCAGCTTGAAGACCGGTTCGAGGTGATTACGGCCAGCGCGGCGGGCGGCGGTCTGCGCGTGCTGGAGGAGGAGGGCCCCTTCGCCCTGGTTTTGGCCGACCTCTCGCCCGATGGCCCGGTGTGGGACGGCATCTTGGAGCGCCTCTATTCCCTGCCCAGCGATACGGCCCTGATGCTCCTGGGCAATGGCCCGATCGGCGTCCCCTCGGGCGTCTCGCTGCACTGATCTCCGCCCATCGAGGTCCCCGTCTTCCCCGGTCGTGACGGGAGACTCTTGGGACGCATTCCGCGAGGTGCTCGACAGCGGCAACACTGGTGCCGACGTCTGGGCAGATACCGCCTATCGCTCGCGCAAGAACGAGGAGTTCATGGCGAAACGGGGCCTGCGCTCGAAGGTCCATTTTCGCCGGGCACCGGGCAAACCACTGTCACAGGCCCACGCTAAGGCCAACGCCGCCCGCTCCAAGGTGCGCTCGGCCGTCGAGCATGTCTTCGCGTGCCAGAAAGGGCCGATGGCCCTCTTCGTCCGCACCATCGGCATCGCCAGGGCCAAAACCAAGATCGGCATGGCCAATCTCGTCTACAACATGCGCCGCCTAGTCTGGTGGGACGGGAGAACTGCGCCCGCATGACGGCCGAAAGGCCGAAGAGGGGGCCGTAACGGCCCAAATACCACGGAATTCAGACCGAAATAGCCCCCAGTCTCAGCTCGGGCGCCCCGTTTTCCTATCCAAACCGTCCAAAAACTCGGTTCTTCGAGGTGTCCGGCCGATATCCATGCCCAAGACTTCGCGCCGCCCATCGGCATTGACGGCAATGGCGATGGTCACGGCAACAGAGATGGTTCGATCGTCCTGGCGGACTTTCACGTATGTGGCGTCGATCCAGAGATACGGCCACTCTCCCTCGATGGGTCGGGTCAGGAAAGCCTTCACGCGGTCGTCGATATCGGCGCACAGGCGGCTGACTTGGCTTTTGGACACCCCCGACATCCCCATGGCCTGCACCAGATCATCGACCGAACGGGTGGAAATACCCTGGATGTAGGCCTCCTGGATCACGGCGGTCAGAGCCTTCTCAGCCATACGCCGGGGCTCCAGGAACCCAGGGAAATAGCTTCCCTTGCGTAACTTGGGAATGCGCAACTCCACGGTTCCGGCCCGGGTTTCCCAATCGCGATCCCGGTACCCGTTGCGCTGCGCCAGCCGGTCCGGCGAGCGCTCCCCCAGAGCCGCCCCGGTACGGGCCTGCACCTCCAACTCCATCAGACGGTGCGCGGCAAAGCCGATCATGTCCCGCAGAACATCGGCATCGGCCCCCTTTTCCAGCATCGTGCGCAGTGCCATCATCTCGTCGGTCATCGTGGTCACCCTCGGTTAGGGTTTTGTTGTGGTGACCAAACGTTACCGAAGATCCACGATGACCGCCCCTGCCAGGATAGCCCCTTCGGACGGCTACGCCGCCCTACGGGGCTATCCTGGCAGCGCTCCTACACCACTCCTCGGGACACGATCTATATGGCCGTGATAATAGAAGATGTTGCGTTTCGAGATATTTTCTACCATTTGGAATCAACGTGGGGAGTATTGACGGGGCGGCCGATTGATTAAGGGTTATCAACAGAAAATTGAAAAATATCTACTTAAATATTTTTAGTCGTTTTTTGTTGGGGCAACGAACTCAACCTTCTTCCGTTCTCTGATGTCGGATCAGGGGGAGGGCAATGGTATCGCCGCGCGTGAGGAGAAGTAGAGTTTGAAGAGACTGATAATGAAAAGTATTTTTAAAAGTGTATTATACGTATTTAAATCTCTATTCTAGCAGCATAAAGGAAAAAGGGGGTCCGGGGCATCGCCCCGGGCGGGGTCGGGCGGCAGCCCGAGGGACCTGGGCGTCCCAGGGCTGCCGTTATCAAAAAGAGCTACGCCCTCCGCCGAATCAGCAGGTCGCGACTGGCCACGAGGGCGCCGCCGACGATGAGGAGGCAGGCGGCGACGACGACGGGGGAGAAGTGGCCTTGGCCGAAGGCGAGGAGCAAGGTGGTGGAGATTAGGGGGGCGGTGTAGCTGAGGGCGCCGAGAACCTGGATGTCGCCGTGCTTAACGCCGTGATCCCAAACAAAAAACGCCGCGCCGACCGGACCGAGACCAAGACCGAGCACGGCCAAGCCCTCGCTAACGCTGGCGGGCCAGACGGTGGTTTCAAACAGCAGGTGGCAGACGGCAGCCAGAACGGCGGTGGCGCCGCAGAACCAGCCGACGGCATCGGTGGGCACGGTGCCGAAGCGCCGCGAGAGGACCGAGTAGGCGGCCCACAGAACGGCGCAGGTCAGGGCCGAGAGGTGGCCTGGCAGGTTGGCGGGGTCGAAGGCGATGGTGCCGCCGCGCGTGACCAGCAAGACGGTGCCGGCCAAGCCCAACAGCGCTCCACCAATGTGAAACCAGCGCAGGCGTTCGCCCGGCAGTAAGGCGGCGAACAGCACGATCAGCAGCGGCCATAGGTAGGAAATCAGCGAGGCTTCGACGGCCGGCGCGAGGCGCAGGGCCATGAAATAGAAGAAGTGAAAGCCGAACAGGCCGGCGAGGCCAAGGGCCCAGGCGGCTTTGGGCTGGCGCAAGTGGCTCAGAGCCGGGGCGCCGGTCACGATCCATTTGCCGGCCATCAGGACAAACGCCACGCTGAACGCCATGGCGGTGAGCTGGAAGGGCGGAATGGTGCCGGTCCAGGTGGTCAGCAGCGCCAGGGTGCCCCACATCATGATGGCGGTGGCGCCGATCAAGGTGGCGCGGGAGCGGTGGGCGGCGCTGTTCATGCGGCGCCCTCCGCGATCAGCCGGCCAGTCGATCGATGGCCTGGGCCAAGGTGATGTCCTTGTGGGTGAGCCCCCCGGCATCGTGGGTGGACAGCGTAAGATGGACGGTGTTGTAAATATTGGTCCATTCGGGATGGTGTTCCTGTTTTTCGGCGATCAGGGCCACGCGGGCCATAAAGCCGAATGCTTCGTTGAAATCCTTGAACGTGAGGGTGCGGGTCAGGGCATCGCGCCCCGGCACCAAAGACCACGCGGGCAGGGTGGCGAGGGCGGTAGTCCGGGTCGGATCGTCGAGGGGAGCGGTCATGGACGGATCTTTCTTGCGGCAAAGGCGCCAAGGCCTGAGGATAGCTCTCCTCAAGGTGGATCCGTCTAGCCTGTCGTCAAGGGAGGCTGGKGGGTCCGCGTTCCCCGTGCCGAGAAGCGATCCATGAGCGACCTGCCGCCTTTCACCCATCCGCCCTCCCTGGCCGATCTTGATCTGATGGCCCGGGCCGCCCTTGATACCTTACCCGAGGTGCTGCGCGCCCAGTGCACCGATCTCGTCGTGCGCGTTGAGGAGTTTCCCGACGAGGAGGTGCAGGTGTCCATGGGCCTGGAGAGCCCGTTTGACCTCTTGGGTCTGTACCATGGGGTGTCGATTGACCGGAAGAGCCTGGGCGATGTGCCGGGCGGGCCTGACATGGTCTTTTTGTATCGCTCGCCGGTGCTCGATTACTGGATCGAGACGGGGGAAGACCTGAACCGCTTGGTTCGTCACGTTTTGATTCATGAAATCGGCCATCACTTCGGCTTTTCCGACGAAGAGATGGCCGACCTGGAAACGCAAGCCTAAAAAAACCGAGGGGTCTGGGGAGGCCGCGCCTCCCCAGCCTTGAAAAAGAGAAGGCCGGGGAGGCGCGGCCTCCCCAGACCCCTCGATTTCTTTTAGACCGCGAAGCTTTCGCCGCAGCCGCAGCGGGCTTTTTCGTTGGGGTTCTTGAAGACAAACGACGCCTGAAGCGCGTCTTCCTGATAATCCATCTCGCTACCGATCAGGTACAGGACCGCCCCGGGCTCGATGAAGACGGTGGCGCCGTCTTGGCTCACCACCTCTTCCAGCGGGCGCGGGCCGTCCTCGGCGTAGTCCACCCGGTAGGACAGGCCCGAGCACCCCTTTTGGGCCACGCCAACGCGCAGGCCCCGCACCGGCTGATCGGCCCGGGCCATCAGGGCCTTGACGCGCGTGACGGCGGCCGGGGTCAGGTGAAGGGACGGCGGAAGAGCCATGGGACCTCTCCTTCTCTCAGAAGTATTGCGGGTCAGAACATGTCCAGGGCAACCCTGGCCACCTCACTCATACGTTCCGGCGTCCACGGCGGATCCCAGGCCAAGGTGATGATCACCTCGCCGACCCCTGGTATGGCGGCCACCCGTTGGGCCATTTCTGGCGGCAAGGTGCCGGCGACCGGGCAGGCCGGGGCGGTCAGGGTCATCAGGATCTTGCACGTGCCGTCGGCTTCCACGCTCACGTCGTAAATCAGGCCCAGGTCATAGATGTTGACCGGGATTTCCGGGTCATAGATCTCGCGCAGAACGTCGATCACCGCATCGACCGTGGCGGCGGGCGTGCCCGGTTCCAACGGCGTGCCGCAGCGGGCAACCTCGCCCTCCTCGGGCGGGTCCATGGGCGAGGCGGACAGGGCATAGGGAGGCATCATTGGGGGGCACTCGCTCTTTCGGGTCTCAGGCGAAAAACGAACGCACGAGGTCCAGGCCCCGGACCAGGGCGTCGATGTCGGAACGTTGGTTGTAAAGCCCCAGGGAGGCGCGGGCCGTCGCCGACACCCCCAGGCGCTCCATCAGCGGCTGGGCACAGTGATGACCAACCCGCAGACACACCCCCTGGCGGTCCAGCAGGGCTGCCATGTCGTGGGGATGGATGCCGTCCAGGGTAAACGACAGCACCGCCACCTTGCCCGGTGCGGTGCCATACAGGCGCAGGCCCGGCACCGCACAGAGTTGCTGGGTGGCGTAGGACAGCAGGTCGGCTTCGTGGCGGGCGATGGCCGGGAGGCCCAGGCTCGACACATAGTCGATGGCCGCCGCCAGCCCGACCGCCTGGACAATCGGCGGCGTGCCGGCTTCAAACTTGGCCGGAGGGTCGGCCCACTCGGAGCGCTCGAACGTCACCGAGCGGATCATATCGCCGCCGCCGCGCCAAGGCGGCATGCGCTCCAACAGCTCGTGCTTGGCGTACAGCACCCCGAGGCCGGTCGGGCCGTAGAGCTTGTGTGCCGAGAACACGTAAAAGTCCACGTCCAGCGCCTGGACATCGACGGGGCCGTGGACCACGCCCTGGCAGCCATCGAGCAGCACCCGCGCCCCCACGGCGTGGGCTTGGCGGATGATATCGGCGGCGGGCGTCACCGTGCCCAAGACGTTCGAGGTCTGGGTGATCGCCACCAGCCCGACCTCGGGCGTCAGCAGGCGGGCGAAGGCGTCGCGGTCCAAGGCGCCGTCGTCGGTGATCGGGCAAACCTTGAGGGCGATGCCTTTTTCGTCGCGCAGCATCTGCCAGGGCACGATGTTGGAGTGGTGCTCCATGGCGCTGATCAGCACCGCCTGCCCCGGCTGCAACACGCCCCGGCCATAGCTCTGGGCCACCAGATTGAGGGCGTCAGTTGCCCCCATGGTGAAGACGATCTCCTCGCCCCGCGCCGCGTTCAAGAAACGCCGCACGGTCTCGCGCGACGCCTCGTAGGCCGTGGTCGCCTGTTCCGAGAGCCAGTAGGTGCCGCGATGGACGTTGGCGTACTCGGTTTCCATCATCCGCGTCATGGCGTCGATCACCGCGCGCGGCTTTTGCGCCGAGGCGCCGCTGTCGAGGTAGATCACCGGCTTGTCGCCGTGCACCCGGAGTTGGAACACCGGGAAATCGGCCCGGACCGCTTCCACGTCGTAGCCGTCATCGGCCCGTGGGGGGGGGCTGGAAAGAGCCGTCATCGGGAATCGCTCCATACCGCCTGGGCCCGGCTGCGCTGCCAGTCGCGCACCCGCTCGACCAGGGCCTCTTGCAGCCGCTCGTCCGTCACCGTGCCGATGGCGTCGTCCAGGAAGGCTTCCACCAGCAAGGCCCGGGCCGTTGCGGCGTCCAGGCCCCGGCTTTGCAGGTAAAACAACTGGTCCAGATCCATCTCGCCCGCCGTGGCGCCGTGGCCGCACACCACATCGTCGGCGTAGATCTGCAATTCGGGCTTGATGTCCACCTCGGCCCCCGGGGCCAGCAGCAAGGCCCGGTGCAACTGCCGGCCATCCGAGCCCTGGGCGTCGCGCCGCACCAGGATCTTGCCCTGGAACACCGCCCGGCCCGTTTCATCGAGCACGCCCTTGAACAACTGCGACGAGGTGGCGTGGGGCACCGCGTGATCGACAAACACCGTGTTATCCACATGCTGGCCGGCCCGCACGGCATAGGCCCCGTTCACCAGGGCTTGGGCGCCTTCGCCCTCCAGCCGCACCCGGGTTTCGTTGCGCACCAAGCGGCCGCCCAGGGTCAGGGAGAAGGTTTCGTAGCGCGCGCCGGCGGCCACGCTGGCCAAGGTGGCGCCGACCGTTACCCCATCGGCCGCGCCGCAGATCAGTCGGGCGTGCGAAAGCTGGGCGCCTTCCTCCAAGATCACGTCCGACACCAGATTGGTGAAGGTGGCGGCGCCCGGCAGGCAGACAAAGCTCGACGCAATCACCGCCCGGGCGTTCTTGCCCAGCACCATGACCGCCCGCGGATGGGTGGCCGAGGGGCCGTCGCCGGGAACGGTGAGGTGGACCAGATGCACGGGGGTCTCGACCGTTACCCCCTCGGCCACCGACAAGAACAAGCCGTCGTCGAGCAGCGCCAGATTGAGGGCGGCCAGCGGCAAGCTCTCCAGGGTTTCTTGGGTCTGCGCACGCTCCAGGAGCGGACGCACGGCCTCGGGATCGGTGCGCAACTGGGCTTGAAGGCTGCCCGCCGCCACCCCCGCCGGCAGCGGATCCGACAAGGCGGGCGCGAAGCGGCCGTTGATAAAGACCACACGAGGCGCCGTCAGCGGCAGCAGCCGGGCATCGGGCAGGTCGGAGCGGGTCAGGGTCGGCACCGGGGGGGCCGGGCCGAACACCTCGCGGCCCAGGCAGGCCAGATTGGTGTACTTCCACGCCTCGACCCGGGGCGTGGGGATCCCCTGGCGGCGGTAGGCCTCCAGCGCGTGTCGGCGCAGGCCGGCCAGCCAGCCCGAGCCCTCCACGCGGGCCGCCGGGGTAGTTCAGAAAGGGCAGGGACTCCGAGGCCGGGGCACTCATCGGATCAGGCCGCGCTTGAGACGAAGTCGGCATAGCCCTTCTCCTCCAGTTCCAGCGCCAGCTCCTTGCCACCCGAGCGCACGATGCGGCCATCGGCCAGGACGTGGACGAAATCGGGCTCGATGTAGTCGAGCAGCCGCTGATAATGGGTGATGCAGACCACGGCCCGCTCGGGTGAGCGCAAGGCGTTCACCCCCTCGGCGGCGATGCGTAGGGCGTCGATATCAAGGCCGCTGTCCATTTCGTCGAGGATCAGCAAGTCCGGTTCCAGCATGGCCATCTGCAACACCTCGGCCCGCTTCTTTTCGCCGCCCGAGAAGCCGACGTTGACCGGCCGCTTGAGCATGGCGTCCGGGATGCCCAGCGCCTTGGTGGCGGCCTTCAGCTTGGCCAGGAAGGCGCCGGCGTCCAGGTCGTCGAGGCCCTGTGCCTTGCGCTTGGCATTCAGCGCCGTGCGCAAGAAGGTGGTGAAGCCCACCCCGGGGATCTCGACCGGGTACTGGAAGCACAGGAAGATCCCGGCCCGGGCCCGCTCCTCGGGGGCGGCGGTCGTCAGGTCCTGGCCCTTGAACAGCACGCTGCCGCCGGTGATCTCGTAGCCCGGGCGGCCGGTGATCACGTTAGATAGGGTGCTCTTGCCCGCGCCATTCGGGCCCATGATGGCGTGGACTTCCCCCGCGCGCACGGTGAGGGACAGGCCCTTGAGGATCGCTTTGTCCTCGACGCGGGCCGACAGGTCGGTAATTTCCAGAAGCGCCATCACTCTCCTCCGTCTTGCCGGTGTCTCCCCCCGGCATGGGGTTGTCCTCAAGGCCAGTCAGCCCACCGAGCCTTCTAGGCTGATTCCCACCAGTTTTTGCGCTTCGACGGCAAATTCCATCGGCAGGGTTTGCAGCACTTCCTTGCAAAAACCGTTCACGATCAGGGCCACCGCCTCTTCTTGCGACAGACCCCGTTGCAGGCAGTAGAACAACTGGTCGTCGCTGATCCGGCTGGTGGTGGCCTCGTGTTCCACCTGGGCGGTCGGCGAACGGCTTTCGATGTAGGGAATGGTGTGGGCGCCGCAGCGATCGCCAATCAGCAAGCTGTCGCACTGGGTAAAGTTGCGCGCCCCTTCCGCCTTGGGCAGCACGCGCACCAAGCCCCGGTAGGTCTGGTCCGAGCGGCCGGCGGCGATGCCCTTCGAGACGATGCGCGAGCGGGTGTTGCGGCCGATATGGATCATCTTGGTGCCGGTGTCGGCCTGCTGGGCGTTGTTGGTGATGGCCACCGAGTAGAACTCGCCCGACGAGTTGTCGCCTTGCAAGATGCAGCTCGGGTACTTCCAGGTGATGGCCGAGCCGGTCTCGACCTGGGTCCAAGAAATCGACGAGTTGACCCCACGACAGGCGCCGCGCTTGGTCACAAAATTATAGATGCCACCCTTGCCCTCGGCGTCGCCGGGGTACCAGTTTTGTACCGTGGAATACTTGATGCGGGCGTTGTCGAACGCCACCAACTCCACCACCGCCGCATGCAACTGGTTTTCGTCGCGTTGCGGCGCCGTGCAGCCCTCGAGATAGGAGACCTCGGCGCCCTCGTCGGCAATGATCAAGGTCCGCTCGAACTGACCGGTCTTACGCTCGTTGATGCGGAAATAGGTGGACAGCTCCATCGGGCAGCGCAGGCCCTTGGGGATGTACACAAACGAGCCATCGGTAAACACGGCGCAGTTCAAGGTGGCGTAGAAATTGTCCGTGTAGGGGACCACCGAGCCGAGATATTTTTGCACCAGTTCGGGATGCTCGCGGATGGCCTCGGAGATGGGGCAAAAGATCACCCCCATGTCGCCCAGCTTTTTCTTGTAGGTGGTCGCCACCGACACCGAGTCAAACACCGCGTCCACCGCCACCACGCCGGCTAGGATCTCCTGTTCCTTTAGGGGAATGCCCAGCTTCTTGTAGGTGTCGAGCAGCTCTGGATCGACCTCGTCCAGGCTGGCCGGCCCCGGCTTGATCTTGGGGGCCGAGTAGTAGTGGCTGTCTTGAAAGTCGATCGGCGGATAGGAAAGCCCGGCCCACGTGGGCTCGGTCAGGGTCAGCCAGTGGCGGTAGGCCTTGAGGCGCCAGTCCAGCATCCACTGCGGCTCCTCCTTGCGGGCCGAAATGAAGCGGATAATGTCCTCGTTGAGGCCCTTGGGGGCGGTCTCCGCCTCAATGTCGGTCACAAAGCCGTATTTATACGTCTCCGTGGCCTCGCGCAGGGTCTCAACGGTTTCCTGTGTGGCTGCCATGCTTCTCTCTCCCGCAACGCGGCTTTCCGGATCATAAAGGGGCTCAGGCGAGATCACCCGCAAGAAGGGCCGCCCGCTGGCGGGTGATCGCGGGGTCGAAGGCCGGCAGGCTGCCTTGGGCCATGTCGGCCAGCGTCACCGTGCGCAGGGCGTTTTCCACCCGGCGATTGACGGTGTCCCAGTGGCCGTGCATCGGGCACAGGCCGCCCAGGCCACACGGCTCGTCCCCTCCGGGCGCCGCCAGATCGCGCGCCCCGCCGAAAGGATCTTCCCCCCGGGCCACGCAGGCCGTCAATGCAATGGGGCCTTCCAGGGCCTGGATCATGTCCGCCACCGTGATGGCCTGCGCCGGGCGCGCCAAGCCATAGCCGCCATTGGCGCCGCGATGGCTCACCACCAACGCGCTACGCACCAGGGCCTTCATCACCTTGGCCACCGTGGGCAGCGGCACGCCGGTATCCACGGCGATTTGCTGGGCGGCGCGGACCTTGTCGCTGCGGGCCATGTCCACCAGCAACACCACGGCGTAATCGGTGAGCTTGTTGATCCGAAACATGGCGGGCTTCCCTGGGGTGCTGGGGTTCAATCGGACCAAATTGGTCCTCTTTGATAAGGGGGCCTCCCCTCCCGGATCAAGGGGGGAATCGCGCCGCGCGGGGGATTGGGCGCACTTTTTTGCACCCAGGCCTCCGGCGGGGGGCAGGGCGGCTCTCTGGGGCTATTCCAAGAAAAATGCCGGGCCCTTGATCGCCATGCTTGCACCTCTGCGCCGGGTGTCGGCATGATGGGTGCACCGCACCAAGCGTCCTGTCAGTCCTCGGGAGCGACCCCCCATGACGGAAGAATTGCAAGAGCGCATTAAGACGCGCGCCTACTATCTCGCCGAAGCCGAGGGGTTCCCCTCGGGACGTGATCACGACTTCTGGGCCCTGGCCGAGGCCCAGGTCCGGGCCGAGCTGGCCGGAACACCCGCCGCCTCCGATGCCGAGCCCCCCGTCGTTGAGGCGCCGGTGGCCGAGGTTTCGGGGAATGAGGGGCCGGTCCTTGACGTTCCGGGTGAGAAACTCCCGGTCGCTGAGGCCCCCGTCGTTGAAGCGCCGGTGGCCCAGGCCTCGGTCGTCGAGCCCGAGGCCCCCCCGGTTTGCGTCCGAGCGCCCGCCGCCGAGCCCCAGGACAACGAGCCCCCCAAGCGCAAGACCCCGCGCAAGAAGGCGCGCGCCGCCGACGCCGAAGCCCCGGCTGTCACCGCCGAGGACAAGCCCGCCAAGCCCAAGACCGCGCGTGGCCGGAAGACCCCCAAGGCCCCGGGCGCCGACGCCTGAGGTCGCTTGCGGGGGGCGCCTGCCTTTTCGTCTTCGCCTCGGGGTGACGAAGCGTTCCCCGTGGAGTATCGTTTCGCGTGAAAGCCGTTTCGGCGTTGCCGAGCGCGCCCCCTTGCCGCGTACTGGAGCATCATGGACCCCAACGCCTTTTCCGAAGCGATGACCGCCCTGGTCGGGGCTCGTCATGGCAATCCGTTCGCGTTTCTCGGCTTGCATGGTGGTCGTGCCACAGGGGGGGGAGGCGGGTACTGTCTGCGGTGTTTCCGGCCCCGCGCCGCCGCGGTCAGCGTCATTGACGCCGCCGATGGCCGGGTCGTCGCTCCCATGCGCCGCCTCCATCCCGAGGGGGTTTTCGGGCTCGACCTGCCCGCCGGTCAGGGTCCCTTCTCCTACCGCCTCAGGGTCGAGGAAGACGGCCACGTCCGTGACATCGACGACCCCTACCGCTTCGGGCCCGTGCTCGGCGATCTCGATCGCTACCTGCTCGGCGAGGGCACCCATCTTGAGATCTATCGCAAGATGGGCGCCCACCCCATGACGGTGGACGGCAGCCCCGGCACCAGTTTCGCCGTGTGGGCGCCCAATGCCACCCGCGTGAGCATCATTGGCGACTTCAACCACTGGGATGGCCGGGTCCATCCCATGCGTCAGCACCCGGGCAGCGGCGTTTGGGATATCTTCATCCCCGGTGTCGGCCCCGGCGCCCTTTACAAGTTCGAGCTCACCGGCCCCGATGGCGGGTTGCTGCCGGCCAAGGCCGACCCCTATGCCTTCCGGGCCGAGCATCCCCCTCTGACCGCTTCCGTCGTCTGCGGCCTCGGCTCCTATACCTGGAGCGACGATGCCTGGATGGCCCGGCGCGCCGAAACCATCGCCCGGACCCACCCCATCAGCATTTATGAGGTCCACCTGGGCTCGTGGCGCCGCGACGACCAGGACCGGCCGCTCGGCTACCGCGCCCTGGCCGACACCCTCATTCCCTATGTCCTCGAGATGGGCTTTACCCACATCGAGCTGCTGCCCGTCAGCGAATTTCCCTTCGATGGCTCCTGGGGCTATCAGCCCATCGGTCTGTTTGCCCCGACCAGCCGCTTCGGCAGCCCGGATGACTTCCGCTACTTCGTGGACCGCTGCCATCAGGCCGGTCTCGGCGTCATTCTCGATTGGGTCGCCGGCCATTTCCCCGAAGATGCCCACGGTCTGGCGTGGTTCGATGGCTCCCATCTCTACGAGCACGCCGACCCGCGCCAAGGCCGGCACATGGATTGGGGCACCCTTATTTTTAACTACGGCCGCAACGAGGTGCGTAACTTCCTCCTGGCCAACGCCTTGTTCTGGCTCGACCAGTTCCATATCGACGGTCTGCGTGTCGATGCCGTGGCCTCCATGCTCTACCTCGACTACTCCCGCGAGGAGGGGCAGTGGGTCCCCAACAAATACGGCGGGCGCGAAAACCTGGAGGCCATCGACTTCCTGCGCCAGATGAACACCTTGGTTTACGAGCGCTTCCCCGGCGCCGTCACCATCGCCGAGGAAAGTACCTCGTGGCCCATGGTCAGTCGGCCCGTCTATTTGGGCGGCCTCGGCTTCGGCTACAAGTGGAACATGGGGTGGATGAACGACACCTTGGGTTATGTTGCCCACGAACCCATTCATCGCCGCTATCACCAAAACGACCTGACCTTCGGCCTCCTCTACGCCTTCTCCGAAAACTTCATTCTGCCCCTGTCCCACGACGAGGTGGTTCACGGCAAGCGCTCCATTCTCGGGCGCATGCCCGGCGATGCGTGGCAACAGTTCGCCACCTTGCGGGCTTATTACGCCTTCATGTGGACCCACCCGGGCAAGAAGCTGCTCTTCATGGGCTCCGAGTTCGGCCAGGGCCGCGAGTGGAACCATGCCACCGGCCTTGATTGGCACCTGCTCAACATCGACTGGCATCAAGGCGTCCACGCCCTGGTTCGCGACCTCAACCATCTCTACCGCGACCTGCCGGCGCTGCACGAACGCGATACCGAGGGCGACGGCTTCGCCTGGGTGGACTGCACCGATGCCGACCAGTCGGTCATCAGCTTCCTGCGCGCCGGTGATCCCCCGGCCGCCACCAAGGGCGATACCATCGACAGCGCCCGCGGTGTCCAGCCCTTGGTTTTGGTGGTCTGTAGCTTCACGCCCGTGGTGCGCCATGGCTATCGCCTGGGGGTGCCCCGGGCCGGCGTGTGGGATGAAGTGCTCAATACCGATAGCGGGTTCTATGGCGGCTCCAATGTGGGCAACGGGTTCGTCGAGACCGAGGCGGTGAGCGCCCATGGCCACGCTCAGTCCCTCGCCCTGACCTTGCCGCCGCTGGCGACCATCGTGCTACGGTTCAAGGGGTAAGGGAAGGCTGGGGAGGCTTGCCTCCCCAGACCCCTCATTCCTTAGGGTTTTTGGGGGAAAGTGATGCGTCGTCTCGTGTTGGAGCCGAGTGGTCCTGGTCCGGCCGGGGCTTGGGTCGGGGACGGCGGGGTTCATTGGCGGGTGTTTTCCGACAATGCCTCGGCGGTTGAGGTGTGTCTGTTCGATGCCGAGGGGCGGGAGGAGCGCTTGCCCCTGCCGGGGCGTGACGGTTCGTTTTTTCACGGTTTCTTGCCCGGGGTCGGGGCCGGTTTGCGCTATGGGCTGCGCGCTCATGGTCCCTATGACCCGGCCCGGGGCCATCGCTTTAATCCTCACAAGCTGCTGATTGATCCCCTGGCTCGCCACCTCGACGGCCCGGTGATCCCCCATCCTGCCTTGTTCGGCTTTGATGTCGCGCGCGGCTGGCCCCAAGGCGAGGATGACCAGCCCAGTGGCCTGGACAGTGCGCCCTTTGTGCCCAAGGCCATCGTCGTTGATCCTGCGGCCCCGTCGCCCCGCCCCCGCCTTGGCGGGCGTTTGGAGCCCGGTCGGCTGGTGATCTACGAGGCTCACGTCAAAGGCATGACCCAGCAGCATCCCGAGGTCGAGACCGTGGCGCGCGGCACCTTTGCCGGCTTTGCCGCCCCCGGGGTGGTGGACCACTTGCGGCGTTTGGGCGTTACGGCGGTCGAGCTACTGCCGGTCTGGGCCTTTGCCGATGAGCCTGCCCTGTGGGGGAGCGGGCGCACCAACTATTGGGGCTACAATCCCATCGCCTTCGCCGCCCCCCATCCCGCCTACGGCCCGCCCGACGCCTTTTGCCGCATGGTCGAGGCCCTGCATGACGCCGGTTTGGCCGTCGTGCTTGATGTCGTGATCAACCACACCGCCGAGGGTGGCGCGCGGGGGCCGACCTTGTCCTGGCGGGGGCTGGATAACCTGTCATGGTATCGGCTGGTCGAGGGCAATTTGGCGGCGTATGTCGATCACACCGCGTGCGGTAACAGTGTCCAGACCGAGCATCCAGGCGTGTTGGCCCAGATCGTGAACGCCTTGCGCGCGTGGGTCGTCGAGCGCGGGGTCGATGGCTTTCGCTTTGATCTCGCCGTCACCCCGGCTCGGAACCAGGGGGCCTTTGATCCCGAGGGACCCTTCTTGCGTGCCCTGGCCGCCGATCCGGTGCTCTCGTCGTGCCTGCTGATCGCCGAGCCGTGGGATGCCGGGCCGGCCGGCCATGCCTTGGGCCGTTTTCCCGCGCCGTGGTTGGAATGGAACGATCAGGCGCGCGATGCCGTGCGCCGCTTTTGGCTGCGGGGCGGCTCGGCCGGCGCGTTTGCCACCGCCCTGGCCGGCTCCAGCCCGGTCTTTCCCGCCGAGCGCGGGCCGCTGGCCGGCGTAACCTATGTTACCTGTCACGACGGCTTTGCCCTGGCCGACCTCGTTGCCTACGACACCAAGCATAATCTCGCCAATGGCGAGGACAACCGCGATGGGATGGACACCAATCACTCGGTCAACCACGGCGTCGAAGGGCCGACCGGGGAGCCCGGGATTTTGGCCCTTCGCGAGCAGCAGCGCCGGAACCTGATCTTGTCCCTGGTGCTGGCCCAGGGGGTGCCCATGCTGCGCGCCGGCGACGAGTTGGGCCAGACCCATCACGGCAACAACAACCCCTATTGCCACGACAGCCCGCTGACCTGGCTCGACTGGGCGGCGACCGATCCGACCTTTCTTGCGTTCGTCCGCCAAGCCCTCGCCCTGCGTCAGCCCGGCCGCTGCGCGTTTCTGACCGGCCAGCCGGGGCCGGACGGCTGGGCTGATGTCGCGTGGCGCCGGCCCGACGGTCACCCCATGGCCGCCGACGACTGGGACGACCGGGCGTTTGCCCTGCGCCTGGGCGCGGCGCGTCTGATTCTGGTCAATGGCCGGGCAACGGCGTGTTCCTTTGTCCTGCCCGACGATGCCGCGTGGTCGGTGGTTCTGGCCAGCGCCCCTGTCGATCTGCCGGCACTGCCCCCCTTGAGCGTGGCGGTGTTGGCACCGGATCTGGCCGGGGAATGACGGAAAGTCATTGATTATAACAATGACAAAACGGCATGGTGGCCTCCTTGGTTTCCAAAGGAGGTTGTCATGCCCCTTCCCCCCTGTCTTGCCGATGCCGATCCGGTTTTGCGCCGCTGGTGGCAGCGTGTGGTCCGCGAGGACCTGGACGACGCCTTCCTTGCCACCGTCCTGACCCTGGTCGAGGCCTTGCGCCGTACCCCAGCCGAGGCCCAGCGTCTTGGTCAGAAGCGCCTGGCGGGCTATCACCGCGCCGCCGCCCTGGCCCCCTCCACCGGCCAAGCCCGATCCCGGCTAGAGCGCAAGGCCGCTGTGATCGACGCCCTGCTGCGCCATGCCCCCGCGCCCCTGGCCCTCCCTGCCGACGAAGGCCCCACCCCGCAAACCGTCGTTCGGCGCGGCGCGGCAGCCCCCATCACCTGGTTGCGCGACCAAGGGCGCCTTGATGACGCCGAAGCCCTGGCCGCCTTGCGTCTGCGCCGGGTCATCGAGGGTCTAACCCGCCCCCTGATGGCCCGCGTCTCCCATCTAGACGGCGTTCCCGGTGCCGCCGAGGCCTCGGGGCCCGGCCGCGTGCTCGATCTGTTGCCCGGCGAACTGGCCCTGGAGCACAGCCGGCTGTATCTGCCCTGGGCCGCCGAGGTCAATGGCTGGGCGCGCCGGCCGCCCTACCGCCCCTTGCCCCTCATTCTCGATGTCGTGGTCTATGATCGCGGTCTGGATGCCGTGCGCCGGCGCCACCATTGCAGCGCCGACACCGCGTTTGCCGACCTCAAGGCCGGATTGGCGCTTTATGCCCGCCGGGCCGGGCTGGGCCGTTTTTCCCCTCGGCGCCCCCTTGACGCCGAGGGGGCTGTCATGTAATGTCGTTTCATCATGAAATTCGTGTGAGGGCCGCTCCCCCCAGCGGCCCTTTTCCTTTGGGTGGATGAGCCGGTTCGGCTCGACCACGAGGACCCTGCCATGACCGGCGAGCCTTCCTTGCCCCCCCTCTCCGAGACCGAACGCGCCTTCGTGGCCGCCTATCTCGCCAACGGTCGCAAAGCCGCCGCCGCGTGGCGCGTCCTAGAGCCCAACGCCGGCCCCCGCGCCAGCCCCCGCGCCGCCCGCTGTCTCGCCCGCCCCGCCGTGCAAGCCGCCCTCGCCGCCGCCGACCAAGAAGCCCAGGCCCGTACCCGCGCCCTCATCGAACGCTATGCCATCACCGAAGAACGCGTGCTCGCCGAACTCGCCAACGTCGCCTTCTCCCGGCCCCTCGATCTTCTGCGCCTTAACCCCGATGGCACCGCCGTCGTCGATCTCACCGACATGGACGAGCACCAAGCCGCCGCCATCGCCGAAGTCACCGTTGACGAATACATGGACGGCAAAGGAAACGAAGCCCGCCCCGTCAAGCGTATCCGCGTCAAACTCGCCGACAAACTCCGAGCCCTCAACCTCCTCGGCCACCGTCTCGGCCTGTGGAAACCCACCGCCAATGCCGACCCCAGCAACAATGGCGCCGGGCTGTCCGCCCTGCTCGACGAAGCCCTGCGCGAAGAGGAAAAAAATAGAGGAAAGGGGGAAGGGTGAAAGGGAAGAAGGGAAAGGAAGAAGGGAAAGGAAGAAGAAAGGCTGGGGAGGCTCGCCTCCCCAGACCCCTCCATTCATGGAAAAACAGAGAGTATGCGCGATCAGAAAGTCATACGTAAACATTGTGTATTTTTATTAAAATAATTAATATAATTATTATTAAAAATAAATACATTTTTATTATATTGCATCGTTTTGTGATGGGCGTCGTCCTTAAAGGAATGGAGGGGTCTGGGGAGGCGAGCCTCCCCAGCCTTCCCTTCTCTCTTTCCCTTCCCCCCCTTTGTGCCCTCTCGCCTCCCCATGGAGCCGGAGGCGGGAGGTTTCCATGCCTGGCTCTTTCTTGTCGTCGGATCTTTTCGACCGTTACGCTCACCTGCGCACGCTGTGGCGGGCTGATCCTGTGTTGTATGCGCGTCAGCGGTTGGGGCTGACGCCGACGGTGCAGCAAGCGGCGTTATTGGCGGCCGTGGCGCCGTCGGGGGCCAAGGTGACGGCGCGGGCGGGGCATGGGGTAGGCAAGACGACGGCGACGGGGGCGGCGATTTGGTGGCATTTGGAGTGTTTTGACTATTCCAAGACGCCGTGCACGGCGCCGACGGCCAGTCAGCTTGAGCAGATTTTGTGGTCCGAGTTGGCGCGTTTGTGCCGGGGTGCCGATTTGCGGGCCGAGAGCTTGGGTTTGCCCGGCGCTTTGCGGCTGTCGGCTCTGTTTGACTTATCGGCGCAGCGGATTGCCGATCGGGGCCGGCCGCGCGAGTGGTTTGCGGTGGCTCGCACCGCCCGGCCCGACAACCCCGATGCTTTGCAGGGGTTTCATGCTGGCGGGCCGGCCGGGGGGGAGGGGCGCGGGGCCTTGATGTTTGTGATTGAGGAGGCGTCCGGGGTGCCTGATGCGGTGTTTGAGGTTGCTGAGGGGGCGTTGTCGGGGCCGGGGGCTCGTTTGCTGATGGTTGGCAACCCGACCCGCAACACTGGCTTTTTTGCCCGCTCGCACAAGCAGGACCGCTCGGCGTACACCGCCTTGCATTTTTGCTGTGCCGACAGCCCCCTTGTTGATCCCGGCTATCGGCCCGGCTTGGTGCGCAAGTATGGCGAGGGGTCCAACATCGTGCGGGTGCGGGCCGATGGCGTTTTTCCGCGCCAGGACGACGATGTGCTGATTGCTTTGGAGTGGGCCGAGGCGGCTTTGGGTCGCACTGCCGAGGGGGGCGGTCACGAGCGGCGGCTTGGTCTGGACGTGGCGCGTTTTGGCGATGACCGCACGGTTTTTGTGTTGCGGGCGGGTCCGGCTGTTGAGGCCCTGGAGGTGACGACCGGGCGCGACACCATGGCGGTGGCCGGGCAAGCGCGGCGCTTGAGTGCGTTGTGGCGGGCGCAGCGGGTTTTTGTCGATGAGATCGGCGTGGGCGCTGGGGTGGTTGATCGGCTACGCGAGGAGGGGGTGCCGGTGGTGGGGGTCAACGTTGCCACGGCGGCGCCTGAGCGTGTGGTCGGCGAGGAGCGCGGCGCCTTGTTGCGCGATCATCTTTGGCTGTGTTTGCGGGCGTGGCTGCGTGATAGCCAGCCCGGGTTTGCTGGCTTGCCCCGCGATCTGGCCCAGGACTTGGCGGGTGAGTTGGTGTGCCCGCGGTATGGGTTTGAGGGGTCGGGGCGGCTCAAGCTCGAGAGCAAGGAAGCCCTCAAGCGTCGTGGCGTGCGCAGCCCTGACTTGGCCGATGCCTTGGCCCTGACGTTTTACGAGGGAGGGGCGGCGGGTCGGGTCACGGCGCTGCGCTGGTGAAGAAAGGCTGGGGAGGCACGGCCTCCCCAGACCCCTCGATTTCTTTGAAAGAGGAGAAGGGAAGGCCATGGTCGAGGTCAAGGCCGGGGGCGATCCTGCGCGTCCCGATCCAGAGTACGTGAGTTTGCTGCCCCGTTGGGCGTTGGTGCGGACCCTGATGGGGGGGACGTTGGCCATGCGGGCGGCGGGCGAGGCCTATTTGCCGCGCTACGAGGCTGAGGATCTTGAGGCCTACCGTGCTCGCCTGGAGCGCGCCGTGTTGTTTCCCGCCTTTGAGGAAACAGTGCGCGACATCACCGGGCGGGTGTTTGCCCGGCCGTTGGTGCTGGGGGCCGATGTGCCCTTGGTGCTGCGCCGCTGGCTTGACGACGCGGACTTGCTGGGCAACAGCGTGCACACCGTGGCCCAGCGCTGGTTCGCCGAGGCTTTGACCACCGGCATTGCTTGGCTTCAGGTGGATATGCCGGGGCCCGAGGTGCCGGCTGCCCGGCGGCGGCCCTACTTGGTGGTGGTGCCGGCCGAGGAGGTGATCGCGGCCCAGGCTGGGGTGGTCGAGGGGCGCTGGTGCTTGGCCCATGCCCGGGTGCGCTACGAGGTAGGCGAGCGCGACGGGTTTTTCCTGCGCCCACGGGCCCGTGTTCAGGTGCTGGAGCCCGGGTATTGGGAGATCTGGCAGCACGACGGCCCAAGCTGGGCGCCGCTGCGTCAGGGACGCACCGGTCTGGACACGGTGCCGTTGGTGCCCTTGCGGTTGGGGCCCGCCGTGGGCGCGTTGCAGGCCCGCCCGCCCCTGGAGGGCTTGGCTCACCTCAATGTGGCTCACTGGCAGTCGGCCAGTGACCAGCGCAACATTTTGACCCTGGGGCGCTTTGCCATGCTGGCGCTTTCCGGCCCGGCGCCCGAGGGGCCGGACGGCGGGGCGCTGGCCGTGGGGCCCAAGACCTTTTTGCACACCCCCGACGCCCAGGCCCGTTGGTATTACGTCGAGCCCCAGGGCACCGCCTTGCAAGCCGGCGAACGCGACCTGAGCCGGCTGGAGGCGCAGATGGACAAGCTTGCCATGGAGCCCCTGTTGAGCCGCACGGGCGCCACGACGGCCACCGCCACCGCCATTGCCGAGAGCCGGGCCAATTCGTCGATCAAGGCGTGGGCCCTGCAATTGCGCGACGGCCTGGAGCAGGCCCTGGTCCTGATGGCCGCGTGGGCCGGGCTGGGCGCGGGCGGCAGCATCGACGTCAATACCGATTTTACCGACGCCGGCGACGAGGCCGACCTCGATGCCCTGGCCCAGGCCCGGGCGGCCGGCGACCTCAGCCGCGAGGCCTATCTGACCGAACTGCGTCGTCGGGGCGTCTTGTCGTGGGCCTTCGACCCCACGGCCGACGCCCAGCGGCGCGACTCCCAGGAGGATTCCCACCCATGACCCTGCGCGTGTACTACGAGAGCGAAGAGGCCATTCCCGAGGCCTTGCGTCCCCACTACGCCCCCGGCCCCGCCGGGGGTTTTGTTTTTCAGGCCGAGGATTTGGCGGCGACCACCGCCGAGATCACCCGCCTGGGGGAGGCCCTGGCCCAGGCCGAGGAAGCTCGCCTTGCCGCCGCCGTCGAGGCCGCCTGTGCCACCACCCAAGTGCGGGCCGAGGCTCGGGCCGAGGTGCTCCAGGCGGCCCGCGCCGCCTTTGCCGACAGCGCGGCCAGCCCGGCAGCCCTGACCGAGTGGCTGGAAACCCGACGTCGCGAAGGGCCGGGCCCGTGGTGGGATCTGCCGGCCGGGGGGGGCATCCCGCCGGTACGTCTGGGCGCCGCCGTTCCCAATCCCTTTGCCCGCGACACCTTGAACCTCACTGAGCAGGGCCGCTTGCTGCGCACCCAGCCCGAGTTGGCGCGCGTGCTGCGCGATCAGGCCCGCTGATCCTCGCTTTCTGATCCAGGAGATTTCCATGAGCACGGTTTCCACCCGGTTGTCTGACGTGATCGTTCCCGAGGTTTTCCAGCCCTATCTGGTGCAGCGCTCCTTGGAGCTGGATGCCTTTGTCCAGTCCGGGGTCGTGGCCCGCGATGCCCAGTTCGATGCCCTGGCGGCCGGGGGCGGCACCACCTTTCCCCTGCCGTTTTTCAACGACCTGTCGGGGGACTCCAATGTCGGGTCCGACGATCCCGACAGTCTGGTCGCCCCGGCCCGTTTGACGGCGGGGCGTGATGTCGCCATCAAGCATGTGCGCAACAAGGCGTGGTCGAGCATGGACCTGACCGCCGCCTTGCTCGCCACCGACCCGTTGCGTGCCGTCGCCGATCTGGTGGCGCCGTTTTGGGTGCGCGATCGCCAAAAACTCTTGATCGCCAGCCTGAGCGGCGTTCTGGCCGCCAATGTTGCCGCCAACGGGGGCGACATGATCCACTCGGTGGCGACCGACGACGCCGGCGCCCCCACCGCCGCCGAGGTGATCAGTGACGAAGCCATTTTGGCCGCCGCCCAAACCCTGGGTGACATGAAAAGCCGCCTCTCGGCGATCGCCTTGCACTCGGTGGTCCACACCCGCTTGCAACGGCTCGGCACCTTGCTGCCGGTCTACGATCCCCAAAGCGGCGATCTGCGCTACCAGACCTACCTGGGCTACCGCGTCATCGTGGACGATGGCCTGCCCGTGACCCAGGGCGCCCACCGGCCCGTCTATACCAGCGTTTTGTTTGCCGAGGGCGCCTTTGCCTATGGCGAGGGCCAGCCGAAAATGCCGGTCGAGACCGAGCGGGTGCCGGGGGCCGGCGATGGCGAGGGCATGGAGATCCTTCATTCGCGCCGGCACTTCCTGCTGCACCCGCGCGGCATCCGCTGGGTGGGTGCCAGCATGGCCCGACCGGCTCCGACCAACGCCGAACTGGCCCTCGCCGCCAATTGGCAGCGCGTGTACGAGCGCAAGGCCATTCGCATCGCCGCCCTGCGCACCAACGGTTGATCCGGCCTGCAACAGGAGCGGACCATGAGTCTCGCCCTCGCCACGCTGCTTCCTGGCAGCGACCCCTTGATCGTTTTTACGCCCGCCGATGGCCCGGCCCAGGAGTTGGGTCCGGTTTATGACGCGCGTTTGAGCCTGGAGCAAGACAGCCGCGTGTGGTGGCAAGAGGCCGGCGACGGCAGCTTGGGGCCAGCTCGCGAGGATGTGGGGCGCCAGCGTCTTGTTCTGCGCTTTACTGCCCGCTGTTGGAGCCCTCTGGCCGTCTCGGCGTTCTTTGGCGGTTTGACCGGCACGGCCACGCTGACTCTGGGCGACGGTGGGCCTTCCACGGTGGTGGCGGGGCCGGCTCGGCTGGGGCCGGGGGCCGATCCCTTGGCGTGGTCGGGGGCGCCTTGGGTCGGCTTGCCTTTGGTGGTGACGTGGCTGGGGCGGCCGCCTCGGGCGTCGGCGCTTGTTGGGCCGGCCGCGTAGGGAGAAGGGAAGGCTGGGGAGGCTCGCCTCCCCAGACCCCTCTTCCCCTTAAGTCATCAGGGGTCTGGGGAGGCGAGCCTCCCCAGCCTTCCCTTCCTTAACTTCCCAAGGTGTGACCATGTCCCTGATCGCCGAGGATGGCAGCGGCCGCGCCGATGCCGACTCCCTGGTCGCCCTGAGCGCGGCCGATACTTACTGGGGCAATCGCCCCCACACCCCCCTGGCCGCGTCCTGGACCGCCGCCGCCGAGGCCCTGCGCGAAGGCGCCTTGCGCGAGGCCACCGCCTGTCTCGAGGGGCGTTTTGCCGCGCGGTTTTCCGGCCGGCCGCGCCGGGGCCGCGATCAGGCCCTGGGATGGCCGCGCGTGGGCGCCCGGGATGCGCAAGGGGCGCCGATCGCCGACGATCAGGTGCCGCGCGAGATCGTGGCGGCCTGTTGCGAACTGGCGGCCCGCGCCTTGTCGGCGCCCCTGTTGCCCGATTCCGACCCCGAGGGCCGCCTTATTGAGGAACATCTGACCGTGGATGCCCTGAGCACCACCACCGTGCGCGAGAGCGGGGCCGGCCCGGCGCCGATCCCGCCCCTGGTCCTGGCTCTGCTGGCCCCGCTGCTGGGGCCGGGCTCTGTTGTCTGCCGGAGGTGAGCCGCCATGACCCCGATCACCCGTGCCCGCGTGCTGGCCGCCTTTACCCGTGTTTTGGCGGCGGCGGGCGATGCCGTGTTGGTCGCGACCTTGCGCCGCCGGGTCGATCCCGCCTTCGACCCGACCGACGCCTGCGTGAGCGAGCATCCCGTTTCCCTGGTGTTCCTGAGCACCTCCCCGGACGCCCCGGTTGATCCCGTGCGCCTGCCCGGCGACCGCCGGGGCTTGGTGCTCACCGCCGACGCTCCCCCCCCCCGGCCGACCGACGCCCTGGTGGCCGAGGGGCAGACCTGGACCGTGATCGAGGTGGCCGAGTCCTCGGCGGCGCTTGGGCTGTTGTTTCGCGTCACCGTGCGCCCGGAGGCGGTGTTATGAGCGCCCCGGGTCTTCGCCTTGTCTTGCTGGCTGCTTTGGCGCCGTTGTTGGGGCGTCCCCTGGTGGGGGAGGGGAGCCGCGCCCGCCCGCCCGCCGGCCAGGCCTGGGCACGGGCCGTCCTGGCGCCGACCAGCGCCGAGGGCGGGCGCGGTTGGGGGGCGGAAGCGGGCGCGCTGAGTGTGCTGCTGTACGACCCCCAGGCCAGCGACCCCGCCGCTGCCGACACCGTTTGCGCGGCCGTGGCCCAGGGCTTGGGCGGGCGCTGGCTGGCGACCGAGGGGCTGGTCCTGGTGACCGGCGCCCCGGCCCGGGCCAGCGCCCGCTTCGAGGAGGGGTTTTGCGTCGTGCCCCTGTCTATTCCGTATCACGCCATGTTTGCGAGGGACTCATGAACGATCGTGAACCGCTGTCCGGGACCACCACGGTGGCCTCTGCGCTGCGTGGTCTGGGCGGGACCCCCCGCCTGTCGGACGACACCGCCGCCGTCTTGGCCTCGCCGCTTGCCTCGTCGCGCCAGCAAGGTGTGGCCGGTGATCCCCAGGGCATTGACGCCCTCATGGAGGGCGGCCGGCGCCTGCTGGCCCGACCGCAACGGGGGGTGTGATGAGCGAGGCCGACACCCTTTTGGTGCTTGATGGCCCGGCCCTGCTGGCCCGCTGGAGTGCCCGGGGCACGCGCCATGTCCTCACCCCGGTGCCGCGCGGCGAGTTCTGGCGCGACCAGAGCGGCACCGCCCACTTCGCCGCCCTGCCCGGGGCCCGCTATGTCCTGACCTTGTCGGCCAGTGATGTTCGCCCGCCGGCCTTTGCTGGCTTGTGGCCGGGCGTCACCCTGAGCGTCGAGGCCGCCAACCGCCTGGGGGTTCTGCTGGCCCCGGGGACCAATGCCTGGACCGCCGAGCGCGACATTGTGGCCGGGAGCGTTCAGGCCCACGACAGCGACGGCGCTGCCCATCCCGTGACCGAGGTCGCCGGCCGCGCGGTGAGCATCGCCCCCCACGACCGCCCGGTCTGTGTGTCGCTGCGCCCGCGCCTGTTGATGATGGTGCGCGACTGGTCGGCAGGGCTGGAGGAGTGGGACGGTCTGCACCCCTGGCGTTTGGTGCTTGAAGAAGTCTGACGGAGGAAGTCGCCGTGCCCGAGGCCCTCTACTTTGCCTGGGTCGCCCCGGGCACTCCCTTTGATGCCGCGCAGCACGCCCGTACCGACGAGGCCATCCGTGCCTTGGAGATCCGGGCCGAGGAGGGCGAGGCCCCCTATGCCCGCGTGGTCGTGGCCCGGCGCTCGTCTCGGATCGGCGGCCCCGACGGCCTTGTGCACGCCTACTTGTCCACCCGGGTGGACGGCGCCGTCATGCCGTTGTTTTTTGGGGTCCTGACCCAACTGCCCGATGGCCTGACCGGGCCGTTTCTTACCCTTCAACTCGACGCCCGCACCGGCGACACCGAGGCCCTGACCGCCGCCGCCCTGGCGCCTTACAAGGTCGCGCCGGCCTACGATGCCCTGTTTATCAGTGAGGGCCGCGAGGACGAGCCCGACGAGATCCTGGAAGGCTGGTTCGCCCGCCTGTGTGTGGATCGCCTGACCGGGGGGGTCTTGGTGTCGCACGCTCTGGAGGGACGCCGGACCCTGACCTTTGGCCCCGAGAGTCTGGCCGAAGGGAGCCTGACCCTCAGCCAGCCCGACGGCCCGCCCCCGGCCTGGATCGAGGGCCGCATGGTCACCACCTGGACCCAGCGCGGCGGGGCGCTCGCCGACTTCGGTGCCCTCATCGCCCGCGAGGCCGGCGGCGCCCTTGTCACCTTGTCGCCGGAAGCCGACTTTGCCGATGGCTGGCCGCGCGTCGGCCAGCGGTTGGGCGGCGAAACCGGCTATCTCATCACCGAAAGCGCCCTGGTCGCCCAGGACCTGCCCGCCTTCGAGTCCAACCTCACCGACGACCCCAGCGCCGTCACCAGCGAAGACGGGCGCGTCCTCGTGGTCGGGACAGGCAGCGGGATCAGTCTGGATGGCGTCGTTGATTTTGGCCCCACCGCCGCGCGCTCCAGCTTGTTTCCAGCCGGTCTGTTTGCCGGCTGGATCTCGTTTGCCAAGAGCGCCTACTGGCCCGTGCTGCGGGTGCGCTGGGACTTTCGGCAAAAACGGCGCGAAACCGTGGTGTGCCGCCTGACCAGCCATCTGGCCCCGGGGGCGCCCCCGGCCCAAGGCGGCGAGCAGATCAGCTTTGGTCTGCGCGATGTTGGCGTGTGCGACGCGGCCGAGGACGAGAGCGACAGCACGGTGCCGGACTGTGATAGTCTTCTTTCGCTCTCGCGGGCTCGGGTCAGCCTTCAGGCGAGCGCCGACGTTTCAACACCCAGCGGCTTGGATGAGGTCAGGTCCGGCGAGGCCGAGACCGGTCTGCCCATTGGCGACCCCCTCTATCCCAGCTTTGCCCTCACGTCGCGCGGGCGTCAGGCGGTGGCCCACCTGCTGCGGGTTCTGGCCGTTCGGCTGGCCTTTGCCCAGCGCTGTGTGAGTGTGCGGGCCCGCTTGCCCGGCTGGACGGCGGCGGCGCTGTCCTTGGACCTCGACTGTAGCGTGGTCTTGCACAGTCCGGTGCTGCCCGAGGGGCAGGTGCGGGGCAAGGTGGTGTCGCTGCGGTTGGCGTGGGACGAGGACGGCTGTTCGGTCGAGCTGGTGCTGGCCGGGTCGCTTGGTGGGGGCGGCACGTTCCTGCGGCCGGCGGCGGGGGCCGACACCGTGGCCGAGGCCGCCTGGGACGACTATGCCCTGAGCGCCGAGACCATCCACGCCCTGGGGGTGAGCGACGACGATCCCTTCGCCATTCCTTTTTATGACTTCAGCGCCCAGCAGCCCACCGACGCCTTGGCCAGCGTGGCCAAGTGGACCGCCGGGGACCTGTTGCAGCGCTTGTGCTTGCGTAATCTCTGGGCCGAGCAGGACGCCTACATTTGGGCGCGGCGCCACGGCACGGTCAGCCCGCGCGCCCTGCTCTCCCAGGTGCCCACCGATGTCTGTCTGGCGTTGCGGCCCCTGCGCGGCCTCGACCGGGTCGAGCACACCGTGCACGTGACCCCGGCCGGCGCCTTCGGTCTTGTTCCCACCCTCAGCCTCGGAGCGTCATGATGGTGTATCTTGATCCCTTCGCCACCGTGTCGGCCCTGGGGGGGGCTGGCGCCGGTGAGCGTGGTTTTTGCGTTTGATGAGCGCCTTGGCGGGCTGGCCGGCGTCACGGCCACTGCGCTGGAGGCCACGGGGCGAACCCGGGGACGGGTTACCGGGCTGGCCGACCTGTGTTTGTGGCCTTCGGGCGGGCTGGCCGGGGTGCGCTTGAGCGCCGATGCCGCGTCGCTGCTGGCCTTCCGTCAGGCCGGCCCGGGGTTGGCCGCCCTGCCCAGTGCGGTGGGGCCACCGTTTGTCCGCTTGGCGCGGCCCCGGCTGTGGCCGTGGGGCGGGGAGGGCTTCGCCGTGTGCGGGCTGCAAGAGGGTGTCGGCCTCGTGCTGGCCAGCCCGGCCTGGGACCAAGCGCCCACCGTTCAGCCCTTGGGGAGCGTGGTGACCGATCCCGAAACCGGGAGCGTCATTGGGGCTCTGGCCGGTGACGCCGGCTTGGAGGTTTTGGGCGAGACCTTGTTTGTTGCCACCCACACCACCGCCTTGCCAGCCAGCGAGGGCTGGGCGCCGCTCGGGGTCGAGACCAGCACGCTGGGCCTAAGCCGTCGGCTGGTCGAGGCGCCCCCGGAACAGGGCGACGGTCTGGTGGTCTGGCGCACTACGGCGGTCGCTGCCTGGGCCGGGCGCTTTTGGGTGGCGGCCACCCGGCGGGTGGGGGCGGTCGAGCGCCATCGGCTGTACAGCCTTGTGCCAGGGGGCGCCCCGGGGGTGGGCTTCGAGATGGGCGGGGTGGACGGGAGCGACAGCCTGCCCTGGGGCTTGATGGTTCAGGCCGCCGAGCCCGAGGGAGCCCCCGCCCCGGAAGCGCGGATCGGTGGGTTGTGGGCCGGGGATCGCTTGGTGATAGGGGTGGTTCCCGCCGCCGTTGACACCGCCTCTGGCCGCCTGAGCGCCTCGGGGCAGGCGGGGGTTTATGTGGTGGGCGCGGATCTGGTGCCGGTGTTTCGGGCCCTGCCGACGGGCCAGTGGTTGGCGGGGGCGGTGTGTCTTGGCAATCCGGCCCAGAGTTTGGGGGCCGCCTTGTGGCTGTGCCGCTTGCTTGATGCCCAGGGCGGGGCGCGCATGGCCCTGACCCGCGACTTCCTCACTTGGAGCGTGGACCCCGAAGGGGTGGAGCCGGTGGCTTTGCATGCCGGGTGTACGGTGCGGTGGGGGTGGCTCGCGTAAGAGAGGGAAGGCCGGGGAGGCTGGCCTCCCCAGGCTCCTCCATTCCTTGAGGAGAGGCTTCATGGTTGATGTTCTAACGCGCGCGGTGCGGGCGCGCCAAGCGGTGGCCCGGCAGGAAACCGCCGTGGTGGCCGCGACCGGCACCATCAACACCGACAAGGCGCAAAGCTGTGCCCGCGCCCTGGTTCCCACACAGCGCAGCGTGGGCACATTGCGGCCTAAGAGCAACGCCGCCGATGCCGTGTGGACCGAGATTGCGCGCGAGACGGAAACCGTGCGCGTGAGCAGCGCTGACGGCGCCTTTTGGGTCGATGTCGAGCAGGTTCGACGTCTTTCCCTGCGCTCCGAGACCGGGGCTCGCCTGACCTTGATCCTGACTCCCTGATCCCCCCCTCCGAGGTTCCCCCTCATGGTCAGTCTTACCTACCGCACCAGCGATCCCGACTGGGGCGCCGGCAAGGGCGCGCCCCTGACCGCCGCCGAAGTGGACCGCAATTTTCACGCCCTGCGCCTTGCCCTGGAGCAGACCACCGGCACCCCGGGCCGCGGCATCGCCCAGATCGCTCAGGATGGCTGGGATCTGGTGTTGACCTACAGCGACGGCAGCGGCACCCGCCTGACCCTGCCCGCGCCCAGCGTTCAGGCGCGCGGCGCTTGGCGGGCGGGCGAGGCCTATGCCCCCGGTGATTTCGTGACCCGCGAGGGCGGGGCCTATCTTTGCCTCGCCCGCCACGTCGCCACCCCGGGCTGGTGGAGCGACCAGCGCGCCGGGATCTGGGCGACCCTGGCCGGCACGCAAAGCGACAGTCCCACGGTCCACCCCATTGCCACCGGGCAACTGCTGGCCTGGGAGGTGCCGGCCGGGCTGGCGTTGAGTGTCGGCCAATGGGTGCGGGTGGTGAGCAAGGCCGATTCCACACGCTGGATGGAAGGCGAAGTCAGCGCCTATGCTCTGAGCGAGACACTGTGGAGCGTGACCCTCACGCCGACCCGGGCCTCGGGGACGGGAGATCTCGCCGACGCCCGTGTGGTGCCGGCCGTGGCGGTCAGTCTGGAGGGCAGCACCACAGCCGGTGCCTGGAGCCGGGTCCTTTCCGTGACCAGCCCCCACACCGTGAGCGCCGACGAGATCGGCGCCCTTGTGGTGGTCCCGGCCGGCGGCACGGTGATCCTTAGCGGCGATGGTTTTACGGCCGGTGACGCCCTGTGGCTGGAAACCGCGCTTCAGGGCAGTGCCACCCTTCAGGTTGCCAGCGGCACTTTGGAGGGCGGGACTACGGCGCTGGCCTTGGTGTCGGAACGGGTCTGGCTGGTCCACGAGGGGGACGGCGCGTGGCGGGTAGCGGCGCGCACCACGGTGCCCGGCACGCTGGAGGCGGCCCGGCCGGTGTGGCGCTCCACGATCAGCGTGGCGGCCGGGACTAGCCGCACGGTTGCGGCGAGCGATAGCGGCGCGCGCTTCGTCCTGGGGGCATCGGCCGTCCTCAGTGTGCCCACGCCGGCCTCTCTGGGCGATGGCGCCGCTCTGTGGGTCGAGGGCGCAACCGGGGCCAGCGTGAGCGCGGCCCTGGCTGGCGGGGCCTCGGCCTTGAGCGTGGCCGGTCGCCGGGTTCTTCTGGTGGCCGATGTTCTGGGCGCGGCCTGGGTCGTGGCCCTCAACCGGCCGGTGAGCGGCGAGGACAGCAGTGCCAGCGGCACCCTGGCCGCGCAGAACGCCGACGCGGTGGTCATCACCGGGGGCAGTCTGAGCGGGGTTGTGGTGAGCGGCGGCCGGGCCCATGGCGTGGCCCTGACCCATCAGGCCCTGGGCGCTAGGGCCTCGGCGGTGGTGTTTAATGTCGCCCAGGCCGCGTCCTTCAGCCTGACACCCACCGCCAACATCACGGTGTCTTTCAGCGGCTGGAGTGCCTCAGGTCTGCACATGGTCCAGGTCGAACTGATCGGCGGCGGCGATCGTGTCTTGACCTGGACCGGCGTGACCTGGGAGGGCGGCACACCCCCCGCGCTGTCAACCGGCAGCGGGGTCGATACCTTGTTGTTTTGGAGCCGCGACGGCGGGGCCACAGTCTATGGCAAGATGGGCGCCGCCTTTGGCGACCCGGCCCATGTGTTGGGGATTGCTCTGGTCGCGACCGGTGGCGGCTCGGGCACCTGGGCTCGGGTGGACAAGGCCGGCAACACCCTGTCGGGCAGCGATTACGCCCTGGGGGGCGCCGCGTTCAACACCCATCCGGTGTGGGGCAATCTTGTGCCGGTCACCATCGACGGGCAGGTCATGATCCGCGTCCCGAAGTTCTATTACCGCGTGGCCCCGGCCCCAACGGGCAGCGCACAGGCCGGGAAGACCTGTTGGTGGATCAGCGATCAACCCCTGGATGGCTTTGTGCTCCATCCGGCTTTTTACAAGGATGGCGCGCCGGTCAATCAGTTTTGGGTTGGCAAGTATCAAGGCAGCGACAGCGGCGGCACCAAAGTGGCTTCTGTGGCTGGGGTTATGCCACTAACCAATATCTCCTTCACCGATTACCAAGCCCGCTGTGCTGCCCGCAACGCGGGGGGCGTGACGGGTTTCATGCTGTGGTCGGTCTACCAGTGCGCAGCCTTGCAGATGCTGGCTTTCATTGAAATGGGGACGACCGATGCTCAGGGGGTGGTCGGCCTGGGGCGGGTTAATGAAGGGTCACCTGCCACAGTCAACGCAACTGATGTTGCGACCGCGACATATCGAGGTATTGTTGGGCTGTGGGGAAATGTGTGGCAGTACTGCGACGGTATACGCGTTCAGGCATCGTCGGGTGTCCTCTCTGTGTGGGACCGTCAGGGTAATAAATCCTGGGTTAATACAGGGGCGGTGCGAGTGGATTTGGGCTATCCAACCAGTTTTCTTTCAAGTGCCGGCCCAACACACGACTTCCGAGATGTTTTTGTTCCGGGGTCGGTTACAAGCACGTATCTTGACGCCATAGTCCCTGACTTAACGATTGCCACGACAAATACAGCTTACGATCGCACAGCGTCTCTGGGAGGGGCCTATTCGATGGGGCCTAACGCCGGTATTTTTTCAATCGCTCTTAGTGAGACCGCTTCATCATACTACGAGAACACCGGAGGCCGTCTGGCTAAGGTGTAGGAGGCCCCATGTACGCGACCGCTAAAGGCGCCATTATCGAAGCTTTACCGCCCGATTTGGCTGACTCCAGCGACGACACCCTAGCCGGCCACGGAATCTACCACGTGCGCGAAAGCACCCTGGCGTCTTTCGATTCGGCCACGCAGGCCCTGACCATGGACGGCGCCGCTTGGGGATATGACGAGAGCGGTTCCCTTCCGGTGATCACCCTAGCCTGGGCCGTGCGCTCCTTGACCGAGGCCGAGCTTCTGGCCCGGGCCCGGGCGCGGCGGCCCGAGATCGTGCGCCGGCTGCACGAGATCGACGCCGCGTCGATCCGTCCGGCGCGGGCGGTTGCCGCCGCACTGGCCCAGGGGAGCGCGCCCGATCCCGCCGACGTGGCCAAGGTGGCGGCCCTCGACGCCGAGGCCCAGGCCCTGCGCGGTCAGTTGGTCCCCGAGGCCGATCCCCCGGAGGTGCCGTGATGTTCTTYCCCCCTTCCGCCCAGGGGCGGCGGCGTTTTGCCCCCAGCGGGTCGATCGGCTTGGTCGGGCCCGAGGACCTTTCCAGCCTGTTTGCCACCACCTTGTACACCGGCACCGCGACGGCGGGGGAGGTGGTGACCGGGGTCGATCTGGCGTCCACCGGGGGACTTGTGTGGAACAAGGGGCGTTCGGCAAGCAGCTCCCATTTTTTGTTCGACACCCTGCGCGGGCCCAACGCCTATCTTCAAACCAACAGCACCAGTTATCAGTATACAGCCACCGACTTCCTGAGTGCCTTTACGACCAAGGGCGTCACACTGGGGTCGTCGGCCTATAACGTCAATAAAAGTGGGTTGTCCTATGTTCTGTGGTCGTTCCGTCGAGCGCCGGGGTTTTTCGATGTCGTTTCTTATACCGGCACAGGGGTCGCCGGAACCTTGATTGCCCACGGTCTCAAGACGGCGCCGGCCTTCATTCTCCTACGCAATACCAGCAGCGAGGCTAACTGGGTTGCGTGGCACAAGGGGGTCGCGGCCGGGGTCAATAGTGTGGAGTTCAATACCACCAACGCGTGGCAGAGCCAGGGGCAGTTTTTGGGCACGGAGCATACCCGCGCCGTGTTTCAGGGGGGATCGCAGGCCTATTATGCCAATCAGTCCGGCGTTCCTTACATCGCCTATCTTTGGGCCGACGCTCCGCGTCTCATCGCGGCCGGCACCTATGTCGGGACCGGCTCGGCCACGCCGTTAAGCGTGACCTGCGGCACCGGCTGGGATCCCCAGTGGCTGATGATCCGCCGCGTTAGTGGCGGTAACACCTTGATCTACGACAGGGTGCGTCAACAGGCCCGGGGGGCTGGTCCTTGTGAGTTGGCCGCCAATACCACAGGGATCGAAGGGGGGCAGGGCACAGCGCCCGATCCCGTTCTGGCGGCGCCCGGGTTTACCCTGACCACGACTTGGGAGGGGCTCAATGCAAGTGGCGCTTCTTACGCTTATCTGGCCATTCGGGCGTCTGAATTCCAATAAAAACAAGGCTGGGGAGGCGCGGCCTCCCCAGACCCCTCGGTCTGTTTGTTTCAGCCGGCCATTGCTTTTTGCAGGCCCTCGTCGAGCTTGTCGAGGAAGGCGGTGGTGGTGAGCCAGGGGTGATCGGGGGAGATCAGAATGGCCAAGTCCTTGGTCATAAAGCCGGCCTCGACGGTCTCGACGCAGACCCTTTCCAAGGCGTTGGCGAAGGCCACCACATCGGGGGTATCGTCGAAGGTGCCCCGGTACTTGAGACCCTGGGTCCAGGCAAAGATCGACGCAATGGGGTTGGTCGAGGTTTCCTTGCCCTGCTGATGCTGGCGGTAGTGGCGCGTGACCGTGCCGTGGGCCGCTTCCGCCTCAATGGTCTGGCCATCGGGCGTCATCAGGACCGAGGTCATCAGGCCCAGCGAGCCGAAGCCCTGCGCCACGGTATCGGATTGCACGTCGCCGTCGTAGTTCTTGCACGCCCACACGAAGCCGCCCGACCACTTCATGGCGCAGGCCACCATGTCGTCGATCAGCCGGTGCTCGTAAGTGATGCCGGCCTCCTTGAAGGCATCGGCGAATTCGGCGTCGAACACCTCCTGGAACAGGTCCTTGAACCGGCCGTCATAGGCCTTCAAAATCGTGTTCTTGGTCGAGAGATAAACCGGCCAGCGCCGCGTCAGGCCATAATTGAAGCAGGCCCGGGCAAAGCCCCGGATCGACTCATCCAGGTTGTACATGGCCATGGCCACGCCGCTGTCCGGGAACTTGAAGACCTCCAGGTCCAGGCCCGGGCCGCCATCGTCGGGGGTAAAGCGCAGGGTCAAGGTGCCGGCGCCCGGGATCTTCACATCGGTGGCGCGGTACTGGTCGCCAAAGGCATGACGGCCAATGACGATGGGCTGGGTCCAGCCGGGGACCAAACGCGGCACGTTCTTGCAGATGATCGGCTCGCGAAACACGGTGCCGCCCAGGATGTTGCGGATGGTGCCGTTGGGCGACTTCCACATCTTGGCCAGATTGAACTCCTCGACGCGGGCTTCGTCGGGGGTAATGGTGGCGCATTTCACGCCCACGCCATAGGTCTTGATGGCATTGGCCGCGTCGATGGTGATCTGGTCCGCCGTCTCGTCGCGCTTCTCAATGCCAAGGTCATAGTATTTCAGGTCGATATCAAGGTAGGGCAGAATCAGCTTGTCCTTGATGAAACGCCAGATGATCCGGGTCATTTCGTCGCCATCAAGCTCGACGACGGGGGTTTTCACCTTGATCTTGCTCATGTTCGAGAGTCCAGCCGTGAAAGGATGAGAAGGTCGCGGTGTCCGGCGGGGTGTGCCCCGGGCCTGAGTGGGACACGAGACACCTCGCGTCCATGCGGACAAAAGGACGATACACCCGGGGCGGCCGCGTTGGGAAGAGGGCGGGGTGCTTCGCCTCACGGCACCCGATAGCGCCCGGATCCGTCGGTTTCGGCGAGGCCGAGGGCACGCAGTCGTTCCAGTCGTTCGACGCCCCAGGCCATGGGGTCCTGGGCGCCGGCGCGTTGGCCGATGGTGACGGCGGAGGTGAAGGTTTGGTCGAGCAGGTCCAGCGCCCGGCTGTCCTTGGGCGTGGGGTGGGTGGGCGGCGTGCGGGAGATGCGCTCGCGCACGGCCTCAACAAGTTCGACGGGGGGAAGAATTTCCTGGGGGGGCGTGCTGACCACGGTCAGGCCGAGAAGCTGGCGCAGGTCGCGCTCCATGTTTTTGATTGCGCGGTGATCAGAGGGGGAGACGGGGACTGTGTAGCGGTGTTCGCGGCCATCGCGGGTGAAGACAAGGCGCAAATGCTTGCCACCCATCACCAAGCGATGGTCTGAAATCTTGGCGCGTTGCATCAAGCGATTGATGGCCGCCTCATAGTCCTTGTCAATTTTCATCCCTTTGGTGTCCTGGGCCCCTCGCCAAGGGGCAGGGGCTCAGGCGATCTCCCTCGCGTTCAGTCTCCTGTGCCGATGGCTCCCTTATATGTGGGGGGCGTTACGTGATTGCAACCTCGCAACCTTTGGGATCAGTGGGAAGGTGCGTCAAAAACGGCCGGTATCGGTCCCTGTGCGGGCCTCGCCCCCCGCTAACTCGGCGTGCAGAACCGGCAGAACTTGCCCCACGTCCTCAACCACCGTGACCAAGGCGCGGGACTGGGGCCGGGCAAAGCCGTTGGCGATGATGCTGTCAACCAGCCCGACGAAGGGATCCCAGAAGCCGTCGATATTGACGAGAACGATCGGCCGGTCATGCAGCCCCAACTGTCGCCACGTCAGGATCTCGAAGGCCTCATCCAAGGTGCCGAAACCGCCGGGCAGGATGCACGCCGCCTCCGAGCGGTCGAACATCAGGCGCTTGCGTTCGTGCATTGAGCCCACGACGTGCAGTTCCATCAAGTCGCCGTGCGGTGTTTCGATCCGGGTCAGATGTTCGGGAATGACGCCAATCACCTTACCGCCGTTTTCCAGGGCGGCGGAGGCAACGCCTCCCATCAAGCCGACGTTGCCCGCTCCAAACACCACGGTCACGCCCGCTTGGGCCAGCAGGGCGCCCAGGCGCTGGGCTTCGTTGAGATAACGCGGGTCGTGACCGGCGGCCGCACCACAAAAGACGCTTAAGGAAGTTAAGGAGGTCATGGGACACTCGTTCGTCAGAGAAATAACAGGAAAAAAACAAGGCTGGGGAGGCTCGGCCCCTCCAGGCTCCTCGGGGCAGGGGGTTAGGCGGGGGCGATGAGGATGGCGCGGAAGTCGTTGACATTGGTCAGGGTGGGGCCGGTGATCACCAGATCGTCCAGGGCGGCAAAAAAGGAATAGGCATCGTTGTCGGCTAGGAAGCCGCGTGCCGACAGGCCCCGGCGCCGGGCCCGGGCCAGGGTGTCGGGGGTGACGATCGCGCCGGCGTTGGTCTCGGTGCCGTCGATGCCATCGGTATCACCGGCCAGGGCCCACACCGATGGCGCGCCGTCGAGCGCTCGGGCCAAGGCCAGGGCAAACTCGCTGTTGGGTCCCCCCCGTCCCGCGCCTTGCACCGTTACCGTCAGTTCTCCCCCGGACAGCAGCACGCACGGCGGGGCGGCCGGATCCCCGAAGCGGGCGCACGACAACGCCATCGGCGCCAGGGCGCGCGCCACCTCCCGCGCTTCACCCTCCAGGGCATCGCCCAGAATCAGGGGCGTGACCCCGGCATGGCGGGCCACCTCGGCCGCCGCCACCAGGGCTTGGCGCGGCGTGGCCACCAGCACGGTCTCAGTTCGCTCCAGGGCCTGCGCGTCCGGCGTGCTGGCGCGACGTGTTGCCAGAAAGCGCAAGACCCGCTCGGGTTCGCTGATCCCATGGCAGCACAGGATGTCGAGGGCATCGGCCGGTGTCGAGGCATCGGCCACCGTGGGTCCCGAGCCAATGACCGTCGGATCATCCCCTGGCACATCGGAAATCAGCAGCGTCACCACCCGGGCCGGCCGCGCCGCCGCCGCCAGCCGTCCGCCCTTGAGCAAGGACAAATGCCGACGCACCGTGTTGATATCCTGGATGGGCGCGCCGCTGCGCAACAAGGCCGCCGTCACTGCCCGCTTGTCCTCCAGGCTGAGGTCGGGCGGCGGCAAGGCCAGCAAGGCCGAGGCTCCCCCCGAGATCAGGCAGAGCAAAAGATCGTCGGGCCCCAGGCTGCTGGCCAGAGCCAGGATCCGCCGGGCCGCCTCCGTGCCCCGGCTGTCTGGCAAGGGGTGGCCGGCCTCCACGACCTCCAGGCGGGGACAGGGCACGCCGTAGCCATAGCGCGTGACCACCAGACCGCTTAACGGGCCGTCCCAGGCCAGATCCACCGCCCGGGCCATGGCGGCGGCGGCCTTGCCGGCCCCGACCACCACGGTGCGTCCGACCGGACGCGGCGGCAGATGGGGCGGCACCACCAAGGCCGGATCGGCCGCCGCCACGGCGGCATCGAACAAGGCACGCAGCAAACGCAGGGGAGGGGCTTGGTCCATGGCACCAGCCTTTGCGAGCAGGGGTCACGTCGGCCATGACACCCCAAGGAACGAGGGGTCTGGGGAGGCCTGCCACCCCAGCCTTCTCTTATAAAGGAGCCGTCGCCGCCTCCAGCCAAGCCCGGGCCGACGCCTCAAGATGGGGGGCATGGGCCTCGCGCACCCGTGCATGATAGGCATCCACCCAAGCCCGCTCACCCGGGCGCAACTGCCCGACCTCAATCAGACTGCGATCCAGCGGGGCCAGGGTCAGGGTCTCGAAGCCCAGGAACGGCCGCGTGGCGCCCTCGGGCGTCGGGGTGATCTCCTGAACCGCCATCAGGTTTTCGATGCGGATGCCAAAGGCGTTTTCGCGGTAAACCCCGGGCTCGTTGGACAAGATCATCCCCGGCACCAGGGCGATCCCATTGCCGGTGCGGTTGAGGCGGGCCGGGCCCTCATGAACGCCGAGAAAACTGCCCACGCCGTGCCCAGTGCCATGGTCGTAATCCAGACCCTCGGCCCACAGGAATTGCCGCGCCAGACTGTCGAGCTGGCTGCCCGTCGTTCCCTTGGGAAAGCGCGCCCGCGCCAGCGCAATGTGGCCGCGCAGCACCAAGGTGAAACAGCGCCGCACCCCGGGGACGGCCGGACCGATGGCGATGGTTCGGGTGATGTCGGTGGTGCCGTCCGGGTACTGGCCGCCGCTGTCCACCAAATAGATCTGCCCGGGCTCCAGGAGGCGGTCGGTGGCCGGCGTGGCGCGGTAGTGCACGATGGCGGCGTTGGGTCCGGCCGCCGAAATGGTGGGAAAGCTGAGGTCCACCAAGGAGGGGTCTTGCGCCCGAAACCCCGCCAGCGCGTCGGCGGCGGCCATTTCGGTGAGGCCGCCGCGCGGTGCCGTCTCGGCCAACCAGTGGAGAAAGCGCGTCACCGCGAGGCCGTCGCGGCGATGGGCAGCGCGGGCTCCGGCCAGTTCGGTGGCGTTCTTGCAAGCCTTGGGCAGCAAGCACGGGTCCTCCGCCACCACCAGACCCGCCCCGGCTTCTTCCAGCCGGTCATGGATCCAAGCCGGGGTCCGGCTGCGATCGACTCGCACTACCTTGCCCCGCTCGCCTAGCGTATCGAGAAGTCCGCCCAAGGCCTCGGGGTCGTGGCGGCGGACCTGCGGCCCCAGGTGCTCGACCAGCAAAGGCGAGACCCGGCTTTCGGCCAGGAACAGATCGACCGAGGCATCGGCATGGAGCACGGCCCGGGCCAGGGCCAGCGGGGTGTGGGGAACGTCGGCGCCCCGGATGTTGAGCAGCCACGCCACGCTGTCCGGGCTGGCCAGGACCACCGCCGCTTGGCCCCGGGCCTGGAGCAAGGCGGCAATCTCGGCCCGCTTGGCGGTGCTGTCGCGCCCGGCCCAGGCGGTGGGGTGGGGGCGGGCCAGCGAGGCCGGCGGCGCCGGGCGATCGGCCCACAGCAGATCGATGGGGTTGACCGGGCAGGCGACCAGGACCACGCCCCGGGGGTCGCCCGTCCGGTGCAGGCGCTCGCGGGCGTCGGGGGTGAGCTGCCAGGGGTCGTAGCCCAGGCGAGCCCCGGGGGGCAGAACCGTTTCCAGCCAGCGCGGGGCCGGATCGTCGAGGAGATGGCGGCAGGTGAACAGCGCGGCGTCAACCTGGGCGGCGGCCTGAAGGGTATAACGGCCATCGACGAACAAGGCCGCCTGATCGGGCAAGATCACCGCCTCGCCGGCCGAGCCGGTAAAGCCGGTAAGCCACGCCAGCCGCTCGGCCGAGGGCGGCAGAAACTCGTTTTGAAAGGCGTCGCCATGGGCGAGGAAAAAAGGCCTCCAGCCCTTCCTCGCGCATCCAGGCCCGCACAGCGGCCAAGCGGGCGGCGCGGGCCGGCAGGGGAGAGGGAGCGTTCATGGCCGTTCCCCCCGGCGGGTGAGCACCAAGGTGGTCCAGGCGCCCAGCACCAACCGCTGCTCTAGGTGCAAGCCCTGGCGGCGGTAGGCCGAAAGCACTTGGGCCGCCTGCCGGGTCAAGAGGCCGGCCAGCACCACATGGCCGCCCGGTTCCAACAGGCGGGCCAAGGGGGCGGCGAGGGCACACAGGGGCCGGGCCAGGATGTTGGCGAAAATCAGGTCATAGGGGGCGCGGGCCTGGACCAGACGCCCCCCCACCCCCACCCCGGGCTCGACGCGCAAGAAGGCGCGCAGGCCGTTGCGCCGGGTGTTGTAGCGGGCCACGCGCACCGACTCCGGGTCGATGTCCACGCCCAGCACCGGCACCGCCCACCCCCGGGCGGCGGCGAGGCCCAGGATGCCCGAGCCACAGCCCACATCAAGGACATTGCGTTTGCGCCCCCGGCGGGCCAGGGCGTTGAAGGCCTGAAGACAGCCCTTGGTGCTCTCGTGATCGCCCGAGCCAAAGGCGGTGGCGGCATCAAGGCGCAAGGGCCAGGAGCCGACCGGGGGGGCCTCCTCGTGGTGCGAGCCGTGAATGTAAACGCGGCCCACCCGCAGGGGCGGAAAGGCGATGGCCGACTGGGCCAGCCAGTCGCGGGCCTCGATCCGCACGATGACCGGCTCGGGTTCCTCGATGCCGGCGGTGGCGGCGGCCAGGGCCACGGCGGGCAGCAGCACGGCGTTGTCCGGGCGCTCCGCGCACAGGGCTTGCAAGGTCCACAGGTCGCGGGCTTCGTCGGCCTCGACCCACGACACCGCCACGCTGACGGGCTCCAGGGCCGCTTCCAGGGCGGGCAGCGCCGAGCGGGGCAGGGTCACCTCCACTTGCCAAAAGGAAGGGGCGGCGCTGGGCGTCGTGGTCATGATGCGATCTCCTCGGTCGGCGCAAGGGGGGAGTTTAGACTTTTTTTGCAAGCCAGGGAAAGCCAGCACAAAGTGAGGCAGGTCCCCAGGAAAGGAGGGGTCTGGGGAGGCCCTGCTTCCCCAGCCTTCCCGATAACGGTCTTCTTCCTAAAAAGCTTTAGGGTGCATAAATGCCGTAATCCGGGTGTCTCGGGGACCTCCTCGATTTACGGCTGCTCGTGCGGTAGCCTTCCTCACCAGATCAGGGGCTCGGGAGGTCGTCATGAAGGTACAACAGGCGTTCAGCCTTTGCGTTGCCGCGCTGGGCGGGATCGCCGGCGTGGCCTGCGTTTTGTTTTTATCGGTGGATGTGGGGATTTACGAGGCCAATGGGCGGGCCCAGGCCCTGACCAGCACGGCGGCGGCGATGGCCCGAGTGGACGAGATTTTTTCCCTGGAGCGTGGCGACACCAACGCCGGCCTCCTGGCCCCCGACGCCGCCGACGTCCGCCTCAAAGCCACCGTTCAGGAGCGCCGCCTCGCCACGGACCAGATTTTTGCCGCCGCTACGGCGGCGCTGGCCACCAGTCCGGGCGCGTCGAGCGGGCCGGCCCTGGCGGCGCTGGAAACGATGATGCGCACCCTGGCCGAGATGCGCGTCAAGGCTGATCGCGCCTTGGACGTGGCGAAAGACGGGCGCGACGGCGCTTTCGTCAAGGCCTTCGGCCCCGAAACCCTGGCCTTGCAAGGCACGCTGTTGCAGTCGCTGGACGGGGTCGAGCGCGACATTCGCGCCGCCTCGGCCGACGTGGCGGCGTCGGTGGCCATCGCCCGCCTTGCCATGGACTTGCGTCAGGCGGTGGGGGCGCGGGCCGTCTTGTTCACCAACGTGGTGGCGGCGGCCAAGCCCCCCGAGGCCGACACCCGGGCGCTCCTGGCAGCGGCCAAAGGGCGGGTGGACGAAAACTGGCGCTATCTCGGGGTGTTGAGCGCCCGTCTGGGCGATCCCCCCAGCATCCGCGCCGCCCTGCTCGCGGTGCAAAAGGACTACGTCGAGGCCAGCGAGCGCCTCTATGGCGGGGTTCTCGACAGCTACGCCAAAACCGGAGCAAGCGGCTTGGCCGTGGCCGACTTCCGTGCCCAGCAACGCGACCAGATCCAGTCCACCCTCAAAATCCGCGATGCGGCCCTGGCCCAAGCCCAGGCCGTCGCCGCTCATGCCCGCGCCCAAGCCCTTGCTCGCCTCACCGTCACCGGCGGCGGCTTGGCCCTGGCGGTGCTGCTGGGCGTTGGAATTTACGTTTATTTCGTGCGCCGGGTGATCCGGCCCCTGCAAGGCATCAGCGAGGGGCTCCACCAGATGGCTGAGGGCGGGCGCGATATCGTTCTGCCCAACAGTCCCCGCGACGACGAGATCGGCCGCATCGTGCGTGCCGTCACCGTGCTGAACGACGGTTTGCGCCAAGCCGAGGCCCAGGCCGCCGCCGATGCCCGCGCCAAGGAGCGCCTGGAAGCGGAAAAGCACGAAGCTCTTGGCGCCGTCGCCGACAGCTTCGAGGCTCAGGTGCGCTCGGTGGTGCGCGGCGTGGCCGAGCGCGCCGCCCAGGTTCACGATCAGACCGCCGCCATGGTCCGGATGGCCGGCGAAACCGCCGACCAGTCGGGCGCCGTCACCCGGGTTTCCCTCCAAGCCAACGAGCACGTCGAGACCGTGGCGGCCGCCGCCGAGGAACTGGCCGCCTCCATCCAGGAAATCGCCCGTCAGGTCGGGGCCGCCTCCACGGTCTCAGGAGACGCCGTGACCCAGGCCACCGACGTGGGCGCCATCATGACCAGCCTCACCACCAGCACCGGGCGCATCGGCCAGATTGTCCAGTTGATCAACGACGTGGCGGCCCAAACCAACCTCCTGGCCCTCAACGCCACCATCGAGGCGGCGCGGGCCGGCGAGGCCGGCAAGGGCTTCGCCGTGGTCGCAGGCGAGGTCAAGCATCTGGCCAGCCAGACAGCGCGGGCCACCGGCGAGATCGCCAGCGAAATCGGTGAGGTGCAAAAGGTCTCGCGCGACGCGGCCGAGGCCATCACCGGCATCGGCGAAACCATCGGCCGCCTGAGCGAGATCACCCAGGCCATCGCCGCCGCCGTCGAACAACAAGCCGCCGCCACGCGTGAGATCTCCGGCAACGTCGGCGAGGCTGCCCAGGGCACCCGTCAGGTCGGCGAGGCCATCGAGGGCGTGCAAGCCACCGCCACCCGTTCCGGCGCCACCGCCCGCCAAACTCTCGACGCCGCTCAAGACCTCACCCGGCAGAGTGACGTCTTGCAGCAGGAGGTCGATTCTTTTGTAGCTCGGGTGCGGTTGGTTTGAGGGGAAAAAGGGAAGGGTGGGGGACAGTCGTCCCCCACGCCCCCTTGATCCTTGGCGGGTCGGGGCAGGCCGCGCCTCCCCAGCCTTTTTTCCTTACGAACAGCCGGTCGTGCTACCGCAGGTGTCACACTTCAAGCACGTCCCGTTGCGCACCAAGGTGAAGTTACCGCACTCGGGGCAGCTATCGCCCTCGTAGCCCTTGAGCCGGGCCTCGCGGATGCGGGCCTGGGTGTCGGTGCCAACGGGGGCGGTGCCAACGGGGGCGGTGGAGGCCACGACGGCGCCGTGGGTGCCGGTGCCGCGCATCAAGCCGGTTTCACGGCTCTTCTGGCGCAACACATACAGGTTGGAGCGGACGTAGCCGGCGCTGACGGTTTGGCTGCGGTGGTCTTCTTCCCAGACCTCGGGGAAGTCGCCTTCCTCGTGGCCGTCGCCCAGGGTATCCGGGGTCAGGTCCTGGGGCTCGACGTGGGCGAGGTCGTTGCGGCCGAGGTAGCTGATGGCCACCTCGCGGAAGATGTAATCAAGGATCGAGGTCGCCATCTTGATCGCTTGGTTGCCCTCGACGATGCCCTGGGGTTCGAAGCGGGTGAAGGTGAAGGCCTCCACATACTCTTCCAGCGGCACGCCGTATTGCAGGCCGATCGAGATGGCGATGGCGAAATTGTTCATCAGGCTGCGGAAGGCGGCGCCTTCCTTGTGCATGTCGATGAAGATCTCGCCCAGGCGGCCGTCCTCATATTCGCCGGTGCGCAAATAGACCTTGTGGCCGCCGACGATGGCCTTTTGCGTATAGCCCTTGCGCCGGTGGGGCAGGCGGGTGCGCTGGGCGATGACCCGGTTGACGATGCGCTCGGCCAGGATCTCGGCCTTGGCGATCGCCGGCTTGGCGGCCAGGGTTTCGACCAGGGGGGCGTCGTCCTCTAGGGACTCTTCTTCTTCCAGCACCTGGGCGCTCAGGGGCTGGGACAGCTTGGAGCCGTCGCGGTAGAGGGCATTGGCCTTCAGGCCCAGGCGCCACGAGGCGAGATAAGCCTCCTGGCAGTCCTCGATGGTGGCCGTGTTGGGCATGTTGATGGTCTTGGAGATGGCGCCGCTGATGAAGGGCTGGGCGCTGGCCATCATGCGGATGTGGGCCATCGAGGACAGCACCCGGGTGCCGGTGCGGCCGCACAGGCTGGCGCAGTCGAAGACCGGCAGGTGGGCGGGATCGAGGCCCGGCGCCCCTTCCACGGTCATGGCGCCGCACACATAGGTATTGGCCGCCTCGATGTCGGCGCGCGAGAAGCCGAGCGTCGAGAGGACATCAAGGGTCGGATCGGCCAGTTGCTCGGCCGAAAAGCCCAAGGTGTCGACTAGGAAGTCCTCGCCCAGGGTCCACTTGTTGAAGACAAAGCGGATGTCGAAGGCCGAGGCCAAGCCTTCCTCGATCCGGGTCAGGGCGGCCGGGGTGAAACCGCGCTCGATCAGGGCCTTGTGGTTGATGCCCGGCGCTCCGGTCAAGGTGCCGTGGCCGACCGCGTGGCGCTCGATGGCCGAGATTTCCTCCGGCGCATAGCCCAGGGCCCGCAGGGCGCGCGGCACCAGCCGGTTGATGATCTTGAAATAGCCACCGCCGGCCAGCTTCTTGAACTTGACCAGGGCGAAGTCGGGTTCGATGCCGGTGGTGTCGCAATCCATGACCAGCCCGATGGTGCCGGTGGGGGCGACCACCGAGACCTGGGCGTTGCGGAACCCGGCTTCGCTGCCCAGCATCACCGCCTTGTCCCAGGCGGCGCGGGCGGCGGCAACCAGCGAGGGCTCGGGGCAGGCGGCACTGTCGAGCGGCACCGGCAGGATCGAGAGGCCCTCATAACCCTCGGCTTCGCCGAGCGCGGCGCGGCGATGGTTGCGCATGACCCGCAGCATGGCCTCTCGGTTGTCGGCAAAGCCGGCGAAGGGCCCCATCAGCTCGGCCATCTCGGCGCTGGTGGCGTAGGCCACGCCGGTCATCAAGGCGCTGAGTGCCCCGCACAAGGCGCGGCCGGCGTCGCTGTCATAGGCCAAGCCGTTGGCCATCAACAGGCCGCCCAGGTTGGCGTAGCCCAGCCCCAAGGTGCGATAGCGGAAGGACCGCTCGGCGATCTCGCGCGAGGGGAATTGGGCCATCAGCACCGAGATTTCCAGCACCACGGTCCACAAGCGGCAGGCATGGACAAAGGCCGGGGTATCGAAGGCGCTGCCCTCGGACTGGAAGGTCACGAGATTGAGCGAGGCCAGATTGCACGCCGTGTTGTCGAGGAACATGTACTCGGAACACGGGTTGGAGGCGTTGATCCGGCCCGAGGCCGGGCAGGTGTGCCACTCGTTGATGGTGGTGTCGAACTGCAAACCGGGATCGGCCGAGGCCCAGGCAGCCTGGGCAATGCGGTCCCACAAGGCGCGCGCCGCGACTTCCTTGGTTTTGCCGGTGGTGCGCTCGCGCAGCGTCCAGGGCGCGTCGTCGAGCACCGCCTGGAGGAAGGCGTCGGTCACGCGCACCGTGTTGTTGGAGTTCTGGCCCGAGACGGTCAGGTAGGCTTCCGAGTCCCAATCGGTATCGAACACATCGAACACCAGATCGGTGATGCCCTGGCGCGCCAGTTGGAGCACCTGCTGCACGCTGTTTTCGGGCACTAGGTCGCGCCGGGCGGCCAGCATGGCCTTGCGCAGCGCCTTGTTGCGGGTGGGCTCGCAGCGATCGGCCTCGGCCAGCCCCGGGGTCGGCTGGGTGGCCGCCAGAACGGCGCGCAAGGCCCGCTCGACCACCTTGGATCCCGTGACCAGGGCCGCGACCTTGCGTTCTTCGCGGGCCTTCCAGTCGATGAAATCCTCAATGTCGGGATGGTCGATGTCGCAAATCACCATCTTGGCGGCGCGCCGGGTGGTGCCGCCCGATTTGATGGCGCCGGCCGCCCGGTCGCCGATCTTGAGGAAGCTCATCAGCCCCGACGAGCGCCCGCCGCCCGACAGGGGCTCGCCCAGGCCACGCAGGGAAGAGAAGTTGGTCCCGGTGCCGCTGCCGTACTTGAACAGCCGGGCCTCGCGCACCCACAGGTCCATGATCCCACCTTCGTTGACGAGGTCGTCCCTGATGGACTGGATGAAGCAGGCATGGGGCTGGGGGTGCTCGTAGGCGCTGGTCGAGGCCAGGGTCTCGCCGGTGCGGTACTCCACGTAATAGTGGCCCTGGCCGGGGCCGTCGATGCCATAGGCCCAGAACAGGCCGGTGTTGAACCACTGCGGCGAGTTGGGGGCAGCGCGCTGGTCGGCCAGCATGTAGCGGATTTCGTCATAAAAGGCCCGGGCGTCGGCCTCGGCATCAAAATAGCCGCCCTTCCAGCCCCAGTAGGCCCAGGTGCCGGCCAGGCGGTCGAACACCTGCCGGCTGTCGGTCTCGGCGCCGTGGCGGGCCTCGGGCGGCAGGGCGGCCAGGGCCTCGGTGTCGGCGGTGCGCCGCCACAGCCACGCCGGCACGTCCTCTTCCGGCACCGGCTTCAGGCGGGCCGGCACCCCGGCCTTGCGCAGATATTTCTGGGCCAGAACGTCGGTGGCCACCTGACTGAAGCGCTCGGGCACCTGGAGTGCCTCGGCCCGGAACACCACGGACCCATCGGGATTACGGATCTCGCTGGTGGCTTCGCGAAAGGCAAGGCCCTCGTAGGGGTCTTGGCCGCTCCGGGTAAAATGGCGCTCAATCCGCATGCTCGTCGTCCTCGCCTCAAATGGTCCGGCCCTGGGTCGGGGGGAAGGCAATCGTCCGCCTTTCCCGTTAACGAACCCTATATATGGTGGGCCCAGCCGGACGGGAGGCCTAGGTATGCGATTCTCTCGAGAAGGCTGAAGCGTTTTTTTTACCCCGAGGTCGAGTCCCTCGCAGAAAAATGACTCGCCGGGGTTGGGAAAAAACGCCGACGACTCCGGGGCCCGAGTCGCTTGGTCCCAGCCGGAACGAGAGCTGTTTTGGGTCCTCTCGTATCGAGAGCGCGACTCCGAGCCGTGAGAAAAAAGGAAGGCCGGGGAGGTGGGACCTTCCCAGACCCCGTCCTTCCCAGCCTCCGGTCACGGTTGAACCCAAACAGATTTAGCCCTATGGTCCGCGTTTGCACGTTTGTGCCCTCGTCTTTCCTTTCCCACTGCCCAGCCGCAGACCGGAGTCCCATGAGCGATCTTTCTCATATCCGCAACTTCGCGATCATCGCCCACATCGACCACGGCAAGTCCACGCTGGCCGACCGGCTGATCCAGCTTTGCGGGAACGTGGAAGCCCGCGACATGAAGGAGCAGTTGCTCGACTCCATGGATCTGGAGCGCGAGCGCGGCATTACCATCAAGGCGCAAACCGTGCGCTTGAGTTATGTCTCGCCCTCGACCGGACGCACCTATCAGCTCAACTTGATGGACACCCCGGGCCACGTGGACTTCGCCTACGAGGTCTCGCGCTCGCTGGCCGCCTGCGAGGGCTCCTTGCTGGTGGTGGACGCGAGCCAAGGCGTGGAGGCGCAGACCCTGGCCAACGTCTATCAGGCCATCGACGCCGGCCACGAGATCATCCCCGTTCTCAACAAGATCGACCTGCCGGCCGCCGAGCCCGAGCGCATCAAGCAGCAGATCGAGGACGTGATCGGCCTCGATACCTCCGAGTCCGTGGGCATCTCGGCCAAGACCGGCCTCAACGTCGAGCAGGTCCTGGAAGCCCTGGTGCAGCGCCTGCCGCCGCCCAAGGGAAACATTGACGCCCCGCCCCAGGCCTTGCTGGTCGATAGCTGGTACGACTCCTATCTGGGTGTCGTCACCTTGGTGCGGGTGCGCGAGGGCGTGTTCCGCAAGGGCATGCGCGTACGCATGATGGCGACCGGGGCGGTGCATCTGGTGGACAAGGTCGGCGTGTTCACGCCCAAGCTTATCGAAACCGATTCCCTGTCGGCCGGCGAGATGGGCTTCATCATGGCCGGCATCAAAAGCGTGTCCGACTGTCAGATCGGCGACACCCTGACCGACGAGCGCAACCCGGCCGCCTCCCCGCTGCCCGGCTTTAAGCCTTCGGTGCCCGTGGTGTGGTGCGGCCTGTTTCCGGTCGATACCAGCGATTTCGAGGTGCTGCGCGAGAGCTTGGCCAAGCTGCGGCTTAACGATAGCTCGTTTGAGTATCAGGCCGACACCTCGGCCGCCCTGGGCTTTGGCTTCCGCTGCGGCTTCCTGGGTCTTCTGCACATGGAGATCATCCAGGAGCGTCTGGAGCGTGAGTTCGACCTCGACCTCATCACTACGGCGCCCAGCGTGGTCTATCGCATGTACATGACCGACGGCACGATGGAGGAGTTGCACAACCCCGCCGACATGCCCGATGTCGTCAAAATCGACCGCATGGAAGAGCCCTGGGTTAAGGCCACCATCATGGTGCCCGACGACTACCTGGGCCAAGTCCTGGCCCTGTGCACCGAGCGGCGCGGCATTCAGATGGACCTGACCTATGCCGGCAACCGCGCCATGGCCGTGTACAAGCTGCCGCTCAACGAAATCGTCTTCGACTTCTACGACCGTCTGAAGTCGATCAGCCGGGGTTACGCCAGCTTCGACTACGAAATGTCCGACTACCAGGAAAGCGACTTGGTGCGCATTTCCATCCTGGTCAACGCCGAGCCGGTCGACGCCTTGTCGTTCATTGCCCACCGCTCCCAGTCCGAATACCGGGGCCGCGCCATCTGCGCCCGCCTCAAGGATCTGATCCCGCGCCACATGTTTAAGGTGCCGATCCAGGCCGCCATCGGTGGACGGGTGATCGCCCGCGAGACCATTGCCGCCCTGCGCAAGGACGTGACCGCCAAGTGTTATGGCGGCGACATCTCGCGCAAGAAGAAGCTGCTGGAAAAGCAGAAGGCCGGCAAAAAGCGCATGCGCCAGTTCGGCAAGGTGGAAATTCCCCAGTCCGCCTTCATCAGCGCCCTGCGCATGAACGACGAATAACCTCTATTTTCGGAGGGGTCGTGGGGAGGCCGCGCCTCCCCAGCCTTAAAAAAAGAAAGAAGGCTGGGGAGGCGCGGCCTCCCCAGACCCCTCGAAACTTAGGGCAGCAACCGGTTCAACAGTTCGTCAGGGGCGCATGCACCTTCTGGCCGCCCAACCCGGCGTGATCACCGATGGCAGCGAGGCCGTCGATCTGGCCCAAGATCCGGCCGAGATCGTCTTCCTGTCCGCCGCCGACACCGAACTCGCCTGCCTGTCCACCGCCCGCGCCGCTTGGCCCGGCGCGCCTAGTGTGCGTGCCGCCAACCTGGGCCTCCTCGGCCACCCCATGAGCGTTGATCTGTGGATCGATCGGGTCGCCGCCGGCGCCCGGCTGGTCATTGTGCGCCTGCTGGGCGGCAAGGGCTATTGGCTGCACGGCGTCGAGCGCCTGCACGCCCTGGCCCGCGATGGCGGCCCCCAGGTCGCCTTGTTGCCGGGCGACGCCCATCCCGACCTCGACCTCGCCGTGCACTCCACCTTGCCGCCCGCCGCCTTGCACCGGCTGTGGCGCTACTGGGTCGAGGGCGGCGTGGACAACGCCGGACAGTTCCTGCGCTACGCCGCCAGCCTGATCGGCCACCCGGCGCCGCCACCGGGTCGGGAAGACAGCCCCCCCGGGCATTGCGCAGAGTCGCCACATGATCAATGTTGACACCAAGCCGAAGCGTGCGGGTCATGGAAAACCTCGTTGCTCAGGTAATAAAACCCGGCCCACCTCCAACGGCGGCCGTTGACAGAGACACTCAGGAAGGGTCAGGACCGTGGCACGGCCGGGGCGGAAGAGGGGCCAGCCGAAGGCAGGCGTCGCGCCCGGGTGATCGCTTGGCGTACCAGGACATAGGCCAGTAGCCCCCCCCCCAATCCCAGGGGAACGGCTCCCACCAGCATGGGCAAAAGGACCGGCCAAAGTTGGTCGATCAACTTCTGGCCATCAAGGGCCAGGAGGGCCGGCCCCACGCCCGACAACTCGGTCGCCAGATCAGGCGGGACCGGCGCGCTGAGGCCGCCCAGCAAGGGGGCCCCCAGGGCGTACGTCCCCACACAAATGACCGGAAAGGTCCAGGGATTGCCCACCAAGGTGCCCAAGGCGGCGGCCAGCACATTGCCCCGCACCAGGAAGGCCAGCACCACCCCCAAAACGATATGAAAGCCCATCAGGGGGGTAAAGGCCACGGCGGTCCCGCAGGCAAACCCCAGGGCAATCGACCCCGGGCTTCCCGGGAGCCGGGCCATGCGCCGCCCCAGATACCGGACCTGCCGGCGCCAGCCCATGCGCGGAGCCACCCACTCCCGGAGCCGAGCCCAGAGGGATGGTCTGACCCGCCGCCTGAACATCTCAGTGCCTCGCGCGTTCAACGTAGTTGATGGCTGGAGTGGCCCGCAACGCCGCGATAATGTTGGTAAGGTGGCGCAAGTCCTGGACTTCCACATCAACGATTATGTCGCAGAAGTCCCGCTGGCGGCTGGTGGTCTTGAGATTGGTCACATTCCCTTTGTTTTTGGCAATGACCGTGGTCATAGCCGCGACGCTGCCCGGTTCGTTGGTCATGACCACATTGACCCGCCCCACGTGCACCTGCCCGTTGATCTCGTCATCCCACGCCAAATCAAGCCAACGCTCGGGCTCGTCGTTGAACTGCTCCAACTGCTCGCAGTCAATGGTGTGGATGGTGATCCCCTTGCCCGTGGTGACGATGCCAACAATCCGGTCGCCCGGCAAGGGGTGACAGCATTTGGCGAAGTGCATAGCCATTCCCGGGATCATGCCCTTGATGGTCAGGCGCTCCGCCGTGTCGCTTTTTTTGCGCGTGCGGGCGTTGGTGACCATGGTCGCCAAGCGGGGCAGAACTTTAAGCCCGGGGTAGACGGCCTGGAGCACCTCGCGCGCCGGGAGCACGCCCTCGCCCACGGCGGCAATGAGATCTTCGACGGCCGTGTGACGGAAAATCTTCAAAACCCCGTCCAGGGCCTTGTCCGACAACACATATCCCTCGGTGCGGAAGGCCCGTTCCAGCAGCTGGCGTCCAAGCGCCAAGTACTCGTCGCGCCGACGCAACCGCACGAACTTGCGAATCCGCGCCCGGGCCTTGCCGGTGACGGCAAAGCGCTCCCATTCGGGGCTGGGAGTCTGGGCCTTGCTGGTCGCGATCTCCACCTGATCGCCGTTTCGCAACACTTGACGCAAGGGCACCAGCCGACCATTGACCTTGGCCGAAACGCAGCGGTCCCCCACCTCCGTGTGCACCGCATAGGCAAAATCAACCGGTGTGGCCCCGCTGGGCAGGGAAATCAGTTCGCCCTTGGGGGTGAAGCAAAACACCTGGTCGGAGAACATCTCCAGCTTGGTGTGCTCCAGAAACTCCTCGGGGCTGGCCGTGTGGTCGAGGATTTCCAGCAGTTCGCGAATCCAGCGATATTGCCGCCCGTCCATGGCCGGGCTGCCCTGCTTGTAGGACCAGTGGGCGGCCACACCCAACTCGGCCACCTCGTGCATGTTCTTGGTGCGGATTTGCACCTCAATGCGCAGTTTTTCCGGCCCGATCACTGCGGTGTGGATCGACTGGTAGCCGTTGCGCTTAGGGGTCGAAATGTAGTCCTTGAAGCGATCCGGGATCATCGGATAGCTCGCGTGAATAATCCCAAGCGCCTTGTAACAGCTTTCCAGGTCCTGGACCTGAATGCGAAAGGCCAGGATATCCGTGAGCTGCTCCATATTAATATTCTTGCGCCCCATCTTCTGCCAGATGGAGTAGGGCGTCTTTTCGCGTCCCGTGACATCAGCCTCCAGGCCGTGCTCGTGCAACGTGGCCTGGAGTTGGGCGATGACCTTGGGGACCACCGCCTCGCCCTGCTTGCGCAGGAAGGCAAGGCGCGTCTCGATGGCCGCCTTGGCGTCGGGATGCAGCTCGCGAAACGCGAGATCTTCCAGCTCGGTCTTGATCGCCGCCATGCCGATCCGCTCGGCCAGGGGCGCGTAGATCTCGATGGTCTCGGCGGCGATGCGGCTGCGCTTTTCGGGGTTCTTGATAAAATGCAAGGTTCGCATGTTGTGCAGCCGGTCGGCCAGTTTGACCAGCAGCACGCGGATGTCCTGGCTCATGGCCAGCAGGAGCTTGCGGAAATTCTCGGCCTGTTTGGCGTGGTCCGAGGATATTTGCAGCCGACTGAGCTTGGTCACCCCATCGACCAGCCGCGCGACCTCGGGGCCGAACAAGGTGCGGATGTCCTCCAAGGTCGCCGCCGTGTCCTCCACGGTGTCGTGGAGGAGGGCAGTGATGATGGAAGAAGAGTCCAGCTTGTACTGGGTGAGGATGCCCGCAACATCCAGCGGGTGGGCAAAGTAGGGATCCCCGGAGGCTCGCGTCTGCGAGCCATGCATTTTCATGGCGTAGACGTAGGCGCGATTGAGGGCGTCCTCATCCACGTTGGGGTCGTAGGCCCTGACACGCTCCACCAGTTCAAACTGGCGCATCATGACCGGCCCCTCCTTTGCTGGGCGTGTGACTTACTCCTCGTCGGCGTCGCCGGCATCATCAAGCCCCAAGGGCTCCAGGGCGGCATCCAGGTCGTCGCCTTCGGCGTCTTGGATGCTGAGGCCATCGGCGATCAGCTCTTCCTCGAAATCGGCGCCGGTGTTCTCGCGGGTGAACTCGCGTTCCATGCCCATGGCATCGAACTCGTCGTCCTCCGGCTCGTCGATCTCGACGTGCTTTTGCAGGCCTTGGATCGCCATTTCCTTGAGCGAGACGATATCGACGGTTTCGTCGGCGATCTCGCGCAGGGCCACGACAGGGTTCTTATCGTTGTCCCGATCCAGGGTCAGCGGCGCGCCGGCTGAAATCTGGCGTCCGCGCTGGGCGGCGATCAGCACCAACTCGAAGCGGTTGGGGATTTGGAGAATGCAATCCTCGACGGTGACGCGGGCCATCAACCCCTCCGACAAAACGATGCGGGCGCTGGCCAGGCGGCCAGCGCGGAACCGATACTCATAGAGAGAAGGATCCGCCTTGGCAAGATCAAGAGGTCTTTTTTCTTCGGGCGTTGGGTGGGCATCGGTCGGTCAGGCCGGGCGGATGTCTTGGCCCGGGGGCAGCGCGGCAAGAAGCTGGTGTACGTCGCGCTGCAAGTGGGGGTGGATCCACGTGGGGGCAATGTCGGCCAGGGGAACCAGCACAAACGCGCGCTCGGCAAGCCGGGGGTGGGGCAGGCACGGCGGTCCCTCCTGGCACCGTCCATGGTAATCGAGAAGGTCGAGGTCCAAGGTCCGGGCGGCGTTGAGGGCCGTGCGCTCGCGATCGAAGCGGGCCTCAATCGCATGAAGGAGGGTCAACAAGGCCTCCGGTGGTCGATCGGTGGCCACTCGGGCCACGGCGTTGACATAATCGGGCTGTCCTGAGGGCGGTACAGGAGCGGTCAGGTAAAACTCCGAGCAGATCTCAACCCTCACCCCGGCTTCATCCAAAGCGGCCAACGCTTGGACCAGGGTCTCGCGCGGTGGTCCTGCCGGGCTGGGAAGATTGCTCCCCAGAGCAATGAGAATCATTGGCTTCGTCCAATCGCGTGCTTGCGAACCCGGGAAACTAAGATTACCACTGAGATAGTAGGGAACAGACGCTCGCATTTCGCAACGGCTTTCTTTCCTATCCCCAAATGCCATAGTGCAAAATCGTTTTATGTGAGGCTCTCATGATCTTTTATCCACAGGAACGCATCGGCTTGTTCATCGACGGCTCCAACCTCTACGCGGCGGCCCGCTCGCTGGGGTTCGATATCGACTATAAGCGCCTGTTGGAATTGTTCGCCGCCAAGGGCCGTCTGATCCGCGCCTTCTACTACACCGCCCTGGTCGAAGATCAGGAGTACTCGCCCATTCGGCCGTTGGTCGATTGGCTCGATTACAACGGGTACACCATGGTCACCAAGCCGACCAAAGAGTTCACCGACGCCACCGGGCGGCGAAAGATCAAGGGAAACATGGACATCGAACTCGCGATCGATGTCATGGAAATGCTTCCGTGTCTTGATCACATTGTCTTGTTCTCGGGGGATGGGGATTTTCGCCGTCTGGTCGAGGCCGTCCAGCGCAAGGGACTGCGTGTAACGGTTGTCAGCACCGTGCGCTCCCAGCCTCCCATGGTTGCCGATGAGTTGCGTCGCCAAGCCGACAGCTTTGTCGAACTGCTCGACCTGGAGCCCTCTATTTCTCGCGCCCCACTGCATCGCGACGATACGCGTGGCGAGGCCCGCGAGGCCCGCACCCCGCCTCCTCCCGCCCCAGCCCACCCGGATGAGGGGGATGATCTCGCGGATCTCCTGTGATTCCCGACTGCTCTCTCTGCCCGCGTCTGGTCGCCTACCGCCAGGACTTGAGGCGCCAGGACCCCGGTGGGCATAACAACCCTGTTCCCGCGTTCGGGCCAACGGCCGCGCGTCTTCTAGTGGTGGGGCTCGCCCCTGGGGCACGCGGCGCCAACCGCACCGGGCGCCCCTTCACCGGGGATTTCGCCGGCCTGCTTCTCTATGAAACCCTGATCGGCAGCGGCTTGATGGTCGGCGTTTACGGCGAACGACCCGACGATGGTCTCGTGCCGCTGGACGTGCGCATCACCAATGCCGTGCGCTGCGTGCCGCCGGAGAATAAGCCAACCCCGGCGGAGCAGGCCGCATGTCGGTCGTTTCTCGCCGCCGAGATGGCCTCAATGCCGGCCCTGGCGGGAATATTGGCCCTGGGACGGGTAGCCCACGAGGCGGTGTTGCGCGCGCGTGGTTTGCCGCTCAAGGCGTTTCCCTTTGGTCATGGCGTGGTTCATGCCCTGCCCGACGGCGTGCGCCTGGGCGACAGCTACCATTGCTCGCGCTACAACCAAAACACTGGACGCCTAACGCCGGACTCGTTTCGTGAGGCGGTTCAGGGGCTTCTGCGGGTGCTTTAAACTCAAAAGGAAAGTCTGGGGAGGCATGCCTCCCCAGACCCCTCGGGTCGTCAGGCCGAGACGCGGTGACCGGCGAGGCCAATGTCTTCCAGGGCTTCGCGGATTTCGGGCAGGATGCCGGGGTCGTCAATGGTCGCTGGCATCTTGAAGTCCTGGTTGTCGGCGATCTTTTGCATGGTGCCGCGCAGGATCTTGCCCGAGCGGGTCTTGGGCAGGCGATGCACCACCACGGTCTGCTTGTAAGCCGCCACCGGGCCAATTTGCTCGCGCACCATGCGGGCACAGTCGGCGGCGATCTTGTCGGGCGCCGTCGTCACACCGGCCTTAAGGCAGACGAAGCCAAGCGGCACCTGACCCTTGAGGTCGTCGGCAACGCCAATCACGGCGCATTCGGCAACATCGGGGTGGGCCGCCAGCACTTCCTCCATGGCGCCCGTGGACAGGCGGTGGCCAGCGACGTTGATGATGTCGTCGGTGCGGGTCATGACGTAGACATAACCGTCATCATCAATAAACCCGGCATCGCCCGTTTTGTAATAGCCCGGGAATTCGGCCAGATAGGATTGGCGGAAGCGGTCGTCGGCGTTCCACAAGGTGGGCAAGGTGCCCGGAGGTAGGGGCAGCTTGCAGGCCAGGGCGCCGATTTTGCCGGGTTCCAGTTCCAGGCCGTTTTCGTCCAGGACGCGGATGTCCCAGCCCGGCGCGGCCCGGGTCGGGCTGCCGTGCTTGACCGGGAACAGGTGCAAGCCCTTGCAATTGGCGGCAATGGACCAGCCGGTCTCGGTTTGCCACCAATGGTCGATCACCGGCACTTCCAGAACCTTTTCGGCCCACTCAATGGTGGCCGGATCGCAGCGCTCACCCGCCAGGAACAAGGTGCGGAAGTGGGAGAGATCGTACTTCTTCAGGTAGGTCGCGTCCGGGTCCTCGCGCTTGATGGCGCGAAAGGCGGTCGGCGCGGTGAACAAGGTCACCACGTTGTGCTCGGCGATCACCCGCCAGAACGTGCCGGGGTCCGGGGTGCCCACCGGTTTGCCCTCGAAGACCACCGTGGTGGCGCCGTGCAGCAGGGGGGCGTAACAAATGTAGGAGTGACCGACCACCCAGCCCACGTCCGAGGCGGCCCAGAAGACCTCGCCCGGTTTGATGTCGTAAATCGCGCTCATTGTCCACTTGAGAGCCACGGCATGGCCGCCGTTGTCGCGCACGACGCCCTTGGGATTGCCCGTGGTTCCCGAGGTGTAGAGAATATATAAGGGATCGGTCGCCGCCACCGGCACGCAGGGGTGCGGCTCGACCTTTTGTACTTCCGCTTCCCAATCCAGGTCGCCCGGCTTGTCCAAGATGGCCAAGGCCTGAGGGCGCTGGAAGATGATCACGGTTTCCGGCTTGTGGGCCGCCTGGCTGATGGCATCCTCAAGGAGCGGCTTGTAGGCGATCACGCGGTTGGGCTCGATCCCGCACGACGCCGCCACCACCACCTTGGGGGTCGCGTCGTTGAGGCGGGTCGCCAGCTCGTGGGGGGCAAAGCCGCCAAAAACCACCGAGTGAACCGCGCCCAGGCGCGCGCACGCCAGCATCGCCACCAAGCTTTCCGGGATCATCGGCATGTAAATGATGACCCGATCGCCCTTGGTCACCCCTTGGGCGGCCAGCACGCCGGCAAAGCGTGCCACTTGGTCTTGGAGCTGGGCATAGGTGACGGTGCGCTTGGTATCGGTCAGGGGGCTGTCATAGATGATGGCGGCCTGCTCGCCCCGGCCCGCTTCCACGTGGCGGTCAACGGCATTGTAGCAGGTGTTCAACTCACCGCCAGCAAACCAGCGATAAAAGGGCGCGCGCGAGTCGTCGAGCACCGTCTCCCAGCGGCGCGTCCAGACAATGTCCTCGGCGGCCTTGCCCCAGAAGGCGGCCTTGTCGTTGATCGAGAGTGCGTAGGCCTCTTCGTATGCGTTGCCCATGGTCTCTTGCTGTCCCCTGGTCCGTTCCGGTTATTGGGATCCCCTTTGCGGTCGATCCCCGCGCGCCCCCCCTTCCCCTAGGGAAGTCGGGGAAGGCGCAGTGTGGGGCAAGAGATGTCGTTTGCAAAGCCTGCGATGAAAGGAACGAGCCCTTGAATCGGGGTTTATGTAATTTTATTTCGCGCCCCCCTGCCGTGACGGCGCAAAGAGCCGGCCTCGATACAGCAAAGCCCCGCGCCGGGACCGGCACGGGGCTCTCAATCGTCGCGTTTCAGGGGCCGGGCAAGAGGCCCGGCGCCGGGGAAAACCTTTATGGGGCCTCCATGCTGGCAATTTCATCCTTGATGCGCAGCTTCTGGCGTTTCAGTTGCGCCACCATCAGAAGATCGGGAACCGGGCGGGCCTCCTCCTTCTCGACAAGCAGATCAATCTCGGCATGACGGGTGCGAAGGGCATCCTTGCGAGCATCCTGACCCATGGCAGGTCCTCCCTAGAGAGTGTCGACACGTCAACCCTAGCACCTTCTTGGTCTGGAACAAGCGGGAAAGCCGGGAAGGGGGCGGTTCCCGGCGCTTGGGGGATGGGGCAGATCCCCTCTGTCCTGCAACTATAATAATTTTAATGTAGGACGTGCTGACGAGCCCGCCCCCCCCCTACGTCGCTGACAAGTCGCCTAGCAGCCAGCCTCGCCCACGTAAATGCCAAGGCCGTGGGCCGTGTGAACCAGGGGGCCCTTAGGGTCAAGGCAGCGCGGGCCAATGCACACATCCTCCAAGGGCAGGTCGATGGCGCCCCGGTTTTGCCAAGCAACCATCCGGCCAAAGCGGCGCTGGGCCAGGAGGTCCACGGCGTGGACGCCGAACACCGAGGCCAGAAGGCGGTCGCGCATGGAGGGGATGCCGCCGCGCTGGACATGGCCCAAGATGGTGACGCGGGTTTCGATGTTTGTGGCCTGCTCGATATGGTCCGAAAGATAGGCGCCGATGCCACCATAGCGCATCTCGCCGCCGGTGTGGCGCTGCATGGCGCTTTGGCCGTCCAGGGTCTTGACGCCCTCGGCCACCACAATCAGGGCGTGGCTGCGGCCTTCGGCCTGGACCGTGCGGATGCGCTGGGTGATGCCGTCCAGGGTGTAGGGCATCTCGGGCACCAAGATGACGTCGGCTCCTCCGGCGATCCCGGCGTTCATGGCAATGTGGCCGGCGTCGCGGCCCATGACCTCCAAGATCATCACGCGGTGATGGCTGGCCGCCGTGGCCTGAAGGCGGTCCAGAGCCTCGGTCACTACGTTGACGGCCGTCGAGAAGCCCACGGCATACTCGGTCCCCTCAACGTCGTTGTCGATGGTCTTGGGAACGCCCACCATGCCGATGGATCCCTTGTCGCAGAGCTTTTTCAAGATGCGCATGGAGCCGTCGCCGCCGATCACGATCAGGCCATCAAGTTCCAGCCGATGGAACCCATCGACGAAATCCAAGGAGCGGTCCATGAAACCGCCATCGGGCATGGGGAAGTTGAAGGGATCGCCCTTGTTGATGGTACCCAGCACCGTCCCGCCAGCGCGCAGGATATCGTGACCGGCAAAACCGTCGAGATCGAGTTCGGTGTAGCGCAAGGGCCGGTCCATGAGGCCCAAGGTGCCATCGAGAATACCCAGCACCTTCCAGCCATAGGTACCGACCGCGCGATGGGTCACCGCCCGGATCACGGCGTTGAGACCGGCGCAATCCCCACCGCTGGTGAGGACGCCGATGCGTCGGATGTCGCTCATGTGCCCCTCTTCTGTTTAGGTTCGTCACCGATGCCGATAATGGTATAACGGCAGGTGACCCAGCATGACTCGCGTCTGCTGTCGATCCCAGCGTAATCGTTGTCCGCCCGTTTCCACCAGTGTCAACAAGGTGACTCCTGGAGGCAAGTCGAGCGGCGCCCAGCCGAGGAACCCCCAAGCCGTGGATGCTCACGAAATCGAGAACTTGAAGGCGAGACTCGGAGAACTGCGCCTTGAACACCGCGACCTAGACACAGTCATCGCAAAGGTCCTGGAGTCGGCTCCTTTCGACATGATTCAGATGCAGCGCCTCAAAAAGCGTAAGCTGGCCCTCAAGGATCAAATCACTCGGCTGGAGAACCGCCTGATCCCTGATATCATTGCTTAGGAAGCCCCCCAGGAGGAGGAGGGGCGGGGCGGCGGGGCGGCGGGGCGTGGCCCCTCCAGCCGGCCGCAGAACTCGCCCAAGCTTTCTCCCGGGCCACTCGCCTCGACCTGGATCGACAGCTCAAGGGGAACCCTGGTGCCGGTGCGTTCCCAGGGATGCGAGACCAAGTCGCGGCGGCGGTCCTGGGCCCAGGTGCGCAGGGCATCCAGGGCCAGCGGCGCCGATTCCCCGGGATCGCGGCCGCGCGCCACCACCAAGGTGACGCCCCCCAGGCTGCCCACCAAGGCGGGGAGTCCTCCCGCGCCCAGCAGGACCAGCGCCACATGGACGAGGGCGGCATTGGCCATCCCCGGCCCCTCGAGGCGGCGCAAGGTGTCGTGGTTCTCCAGGTGGAAGAGGGCGGCCACGATGCCTTGGGCCCGTCCCCGGTGCTCACGCATCAACCGCCCCAACGCCAAGAGGGTGGCGCGGCGATTGAGGATGGGCAGCAGGGCGTCGCCATCGGCCAGGGAGGACAAATAGGCCTCGCGACCATGGGCGAGGCGCAAGGCAGCTCGCAACCGGTCCACTTCTCCCATGATCGCATCAAGGGCTCGTTGAAGCCGAGGGGTCATCAGGTGAGCCGGCAAGTCCAGGATAAGGCTATCCACCTGATCTTGATCGTCGTTGGGAAAGGGTGGGGGCGGATCCCAGGTCTGCCCACTAAAGCGGCGATGAAACAGGGTGGATGATCCCGGGGCGTCATGATCCGCTGTCCAGCGGACGGGGCCGGGTATGTGCTCGGGACCTTGAATGTCGTCGGCCATCCTGGATCTCCTCGTCTCGTCCGGGAGTTTCTCTCCCTACTCCAGCATAGCAGTCTTGGGGGCAAGGCACGAAGGTCAAGCGCTCTGTTCTACCCGAAAACGGGCAGATGAAACGATCGGCCGTTTGTCCGGGGCAAGAGCGCGGCACTTTGGGACGACTTTATCGTGGCCGTCCCGGGGCGTGCAAACGAGCCGGGGCGGGAGGGGCGCGACTCGAGACGGAGGTCAGGAGACGAGGGCGCGGAAATAGGCGATGGTGCGGTCCAGGCCTTCTTCCAAGGAGAGTGTGGGGGTCCAGTTCAGCAGGGCCCGGGCGTGGCTGATGTCGGGTTGGCGCTGACGGGGGTCGTCTTGGGGCAAGGGCTTGAACTCCAGGCGCGAGGACGATCGCGTGAGGCGCAGCACCGTTTCGGCCAGTTCCAGAATCGTGAACTCCCCCGGATTGCCGAGGTTGAGGGGGCCGGTATGCGCGGCTTCCGACTCCATGAAGCGCAAGAAGCCCTCGATCAGGTCATCGACGTAACAAAAACTGCGGGTCTGCTGACCCTCGCCATAGATCGTGATTGGCTCCCCGCGCAGCGCCTGCATGATAAAATTGGAAACCACGCGACCGTCGTTGGGGTGCATGCGGGGGCCATAGGTATTAAAAATGCGCGCCACTTTGATCGAGAGGCCGTGCTGGCGGTGGTAGTCGAAAAACAAGGTTTCGGCGCAGCGCTTGCCTTCATCGTAACACGAGCGCGGGCCAATGGGGTTGACGTTGCCCCAGTAGGTCTCGGGCTGCGGGTGAATGGCCGGATCGCCATAGACCTCGCTGGTGGACGCCTGGAAAATGCGCACCCCCAGGCGCTTGGCCAAGCCCAGCATGTTGATGGCCCCATGGACGCTGGTCTTGGTTGTTTGGACCGGGTCACGCTGATAGTGAATGGGGGAGGCAGGGCAAGCAAGGTTATAGATTTCATCCACTTCGACATAAAGAGGAAAGGTCACGTCGTGGCGAATGGCCTCAAAACTGGGGCTATTGAGGAGGTGTGTGATATTCTGTCGGCTTCCAGTATAATAATTATCCACGCAAAGAACTTCGCATCCCTCTCGGAGCAGGCGGTCGCACAGGTGAGATCCGAGGAAACCTGCTCCCCCCGTCACCATAACGCGCTTCTTGAAGGTCCTTGATATCATGATGGTGTCTCTCGTGGAGCCCGGCTCCGGGCGGATGAGGGGGAGATGACGCTACCCTTGTTGGTCGCGGGCTTCAACTCTTCGAGGGAAGGCGGCGCGTCGGAGCGGCCTCCCCCTTTGAGAAAGTCTCTCGACGGGCCACAAGGGTTTTTGCTATAATAGTCGGCCCCTCAAAATGAGGGATCTTCTCTTTGACCCGTTGGTTTCGTCAGGATTACCGCCCATGACCGAGATGCCCGATCCGTCGTCCGACCGTCCGCTGGTCGGGGTCATCATGGGCAGTCAATCGGACTGGACCACCTTGTGTCATGCCTGGGAAATCCTGGGGACCCTGGGCGTTCCCGCCGAGCGGCGCATCGTTTCGGCGCATCGCACGCCCCAGCGTCTTGTGGACTACGCCACCACCGCGCGGGAACGCGGCTTGCGGGTGATCATCGCCGGGGCTGGGGGCGCGGCCCATCTGCCGGGCATGGTGGCCGCCATGACCACCGTCCCTGTCCTTGGCGTGCCGGTGCAAAGCAAGACCCTCTCGGGCCTCGACAGTTTGCTGTCCATTGTACAGATGCCAGGCGGCGTGCCGGTCGGGACTCTGGCCATCGGCAAGGCCGGGGCGATCAATGCCGCTTTGTTGGCCGCCGCCATTTTGGCGCCCTCTTTGCCCGAGGTTGATACCGCCCTCATCGCTTGGCGCGAGGCTCAGACCAATGCGGTCAGCCCGCTTCCTCTCGACGAAGCGTGAGGGATGTCCGTCATGACCGCGCACGCGTCGGAGGGGAGAGAGGCAGGATCGGCCATGATCGGGCCGGGAGGCTGGATCGGCATTCTGGGGGGCGGGCAATTGGGACGCATGACCGCCCTCGCGGCGGCCCGCCTGGGCTTGCGTTGTCACATTTACACGCCCGAGGCTGAAGGGCCGGCGGGGCAGGTGGCCTCCCGGGTCACTGTCGCTCCCTATGAAGACCTGGACGCTCTGGCCCGCTGGGCCGACAGCGTGGATGTCATTACCTTCGAGTTCGAGAACGTCCCCGCCGCCAGTCTGGCCTCGCTGGCCGGGCGTCGCCCCTTGCGCCCCGGGCCCCGGGCTCTGGAGATTGCGCAAGACCGGATTAGCGAAAAGAGTTTTTTCGCTGACCTTGGCATTCCCACCGCCCCGTGGGTGCCGGTCCATGGGGCCGACGATCTGCGCCACGGCTTGGCCCATCTCGGCGGCCCCGCCCTCCTCAAGACCGCCCGCCTGGGCTACGATGGCAAAGGCCAGCTCCGCCTTGATCCCACGAGCGATCCCGAGGACGCTTGGCGGAGTCTGGGGCAGGTGCCCGCCGTTCTCGAAGGATTGGTGTCGTTTAGTCGCGAGGTCTCGGTCATCGTGGCGCGAGGCCTTGATGGCGCCGTGGCTTGTTTTGATCCCACGGAAAACGTTCACCGCAACGGCATCTTGCACACCAGCACCGTGCCGGCCGCGCTGTCCGAGGACGAAGCCGAGGCCGCTTGCCGCGTTGCGATTCGTGCCGCCCAAGCCCTCGATCTGGTGGGCCTTCTGGCGGTCGAGATGTTTCTCACCATGGATGGCCAAATCATCGCCAACGAAATGGCACCGCGTCCCCACAACAGTGGGCACTGGACCATGGATGCCTGCCACACTGACCAGTTCGAGCAACTCGTGCGCGCTGTTTGCGGCTTGCCGCTGGGTGATCCTGGCCGTTTCCGGCCCCTGCGTATGCTCAATCTCATCGGCGACGACGTCCTCGACTGGGTCAGCCATCTGGCGCGCCCGGGGGCCCGACTGCATCTTTATGGCAAGCACGAGAGTCGTCCGGGGCGAAAGATGGGGCACGTCAATTTTCCCCCAACGCCCTGAGATCGCCCGACTCGCGTGCTTTCTCTCTTCTTGAAGGGGCTGCTGCTCGTTAAACTCGAGATCCCCTACCGCGAATCCGGGAGACGGAACCATGGCGCGTGACGATTACAACGCCCTGATCGAAGCAGAGTTCCGCGAGGAACTGAGGGACAATATCAGTGAACTGGAGGTTACGGTTGGCAACCTTCGGTCCGCCGCGGTCCCTCTTCGGCAGGGCGCAACGCGGGTCCGCTCCATCGTGGCCCGCATCAACCGGCTTTCCGTGGCCATGGACTTTTCCCTGTTATCCCTGACCTTGCGGCGCTTCACCGACTACATGCACGATCTCGACGAACCGACCGACCGCAATCTCGACGACTTGGCGATCTTTGCCGATATTTTGAGCGGGTTGCTCGTCGGGGAGATCGACGCGGCCGCTAACGAAGCCGAGTTCTTCCGCTCGTTGCCGGCCCGCCGTCCCGTCGATTTGGGCGATGTGGAGCACCTGAATGTCGAAGTGCTTCTTGTTGAGCCTCAGCGCTCCAGCGCCAACATCATCGCGCGTGAATTGCATCAGTGCGGTTATAAGGTCACCAACGCCCGCACAGCCCGGGAAGGGCTCGACCTCGCCGCCCGAACCCGGCCCGATCTGGTGATCTCGTCGGCAGTGCTCGACATTTTGTCTGGTGTGGACCTGGGCTGCGCTCTGGCTGCCATGCCCTCGACCGAGTCTATTGCGTTTTGCATTCTCACCAGCTTTGACCGGGATCATCCTTTCCTGGTCAAGTTGCCGAAAAGTTGCGGCTACTTGCATAAAGGCGGTAATTTCGGAGTCGATTTGTCCAACGAGTTGCAGCGGTTTGGGTTGATGTGACGTCTTTGGAATGAAGGTCTGGGGAGGCGCGGCCTCCCCAGACCCCTCGATTGCCGACGGCGAAGGGCTTATTCCTCGTCGTCGTTTTCCAGCACGGCCGAGCGAGGGGACAGGTCGGCGGCGACCGGAGGGGCTGGCCGGCGTGGCGACAAGATGATTGCTTTTTCCAAGTCGGCCTCGGTGCACAGGCCCAGGGTCACCGGGTTGCGCGGCTTGATGTTGGCGGCGTTCCAGTGGGTCCGGTCGCGGATGGCCTGAATGGTCGGCTTGGTCGTGCCCAGCAGCTTGCAGATCTGCGCTTCTGAAATCTCGGGATGGTTTTTCAAGATCCAGGCAATGCCGTCGGGGCGGTCGTGGCGCTTTGAGACCGGGGTGTAGCGCGTGCCCTTGTTGCGGGCCTGGGGCAGGGGATCATCGGTCATTTTGAGGCGCAGGCGAGCCGACGCGTCTTTTTCGCACCGCTTGATCTCCGCCATCATCACCTGTCCCTTGGCCACGGGGTCAAGGCCGGTGATGCCGATGGCAACCTCGCCATCGGCGATGGCTTGCACCTCCAGGGCATGCATGCCGCAAAATTCGGCGATCTGTTCAAAGCTCAAGGTGGTGTTGTCCACCAGCCAGACGGCGGTCGCCTTGGGCATCAGAGGCAGGGCCATGGGTTCTCCTCGCGTGCGTTGCCGCTCCAAAAAGGAAGCGGTGCAATCAGTATCGGGTCCCGGGGCACCGTCGAGCGATGGGGGGGCCACCGCCGCCCATCTCTCAACAGACGGGCGGAGCCCTTCGGGTCCACGAAGAAGGGAAAAACTTTCCCGGTTGACGGGCGGCTCGGGCTCACCCGCGCGGTCAAGCGCGCACGACTCCCGCCCGGCGCCCACGCCACCGGCGACCCCTAAGCATATAGCCCCGCTTGCCTCCCGGGTCAAATGCCGCCCATCCTTCCTTAGGCGCTTTTTTTCACGGCCAGAACGATTTTACCGATATGGCTGGAGTCTTCCATCAGGCGATGGGCGGCCACCGCTTGGTCAAGGGGAAACTCGGCGTGGATCGGTGGATACACACGACCACTTTCCAGCAAGGGCCAGACGTGTTCACGCACCGCCGCCGCGATGGCTGCCTTCACGGCCACGGGGCGCGCGCGCAAGGTCGAGCCGGTGAGCACCAACCGCTTCAGCATGACCCGCATCATGTCGAAGCTGACCCGTGAGCCGTTGAGAAAGGCGATGCTGACCCGCCGCCCGTCGTCGGCCATGATGCCAATGTCACGCGCCACATAGTCGCCACCGACCATGTCCAAGATCACGTCCACGCCCCGGCCTTCGGTGGTGGCCCGGATCACGTCCTCGTAGGTCTCCTCGCGGTAATTGATGGCCCGGTCAGCCCCAAGCGCCACGCAGGCGTCGCACTTGGTCTTGCTGCCTGCCGTGGTAAACACCCGGGCGCCCCGCGCCTTGGCCATCTGAATCGCGATCGTTCCGATGCCGCTGGAGCCCCCATGCACCAAAAAGCTCTCGCCGGGGGCCAACTGGGCCCGCTCGAACACGTTGTGCCACACCGTGAACACCGTTTCGGGCAGGGCACCGGCCTGGGTCAAGCTCAGGCCGCGCGGCACCGGCAGGCACAACGGCGCCTCGGCCACCACATACTCGGCATAGCCGCCGCCCGACAGCAAGGCRCACACCGGCATACCAACGGCAAGCGTGCCGCAATCGGGACCCAGGGCGGCGATCACCCCCGAGACCTCCAGGCCGGGTAGGTCCGAGGCACCGGGCGGAGCTGGATAGCGTCCCTCGCGCTGGAGTACATCGGGCCGGTTGACCCCGGCCGTATCCACCGCGATCAGAACCTCTCTGGGACCAGGATGGGGCACCGGGCGGGTCGCGAGGCGCAACATGTCCGGCCCCCCCTTGCCCGCGATCTCGACACAGTGCATGGTTTCTGGAAGGCCGTCGCTCATCAAAGACTCCTGTGCTCTGGAAAGAGCGGGATCTGCCCGCGCTTGGTCAAAGAGAGGGAGGGGCCATAGTGGCGGCCAGATCTGGCCGGCGCAACCCGCATCGCGCCGCTGTCTCGTGGTTGGGAGAGGAAAGATGGACCTCGACGATCGCCCCGTCCACCCGCCGCGCCCCCCGATGCCCGCGCCGTTGGACGACATGAGCCTGGGGGACCTGGAGGATTACATTCACACCCTGGAGGCCGAGATCGCTCGCACCCGCGCCCACATCGCCACCCGCTCCGGGCAGCGCACCGCCGCCGAACGGCTGTTTCGCGCCGCCTCCCCCTAATCCCGAACGCAAGGGAACGAGGAGTCTGGGGAGGCCGCGCCAAACAGCGTTGTCTTTTTGCCTTGCCCCCAAAGGGCCCGGTCCCTTCTTCCAATCGCCCTGGGCGATTGCTGTGGTCTTGTGGTACCAAAAACCGTAAAAGCGCGGGAGACCCTACTCCAAGGAGAGCGTTGATGAGCGGATCCCAGACCCGACACGTTGCCCTGATCACCGGATCGACCAGTGGTATCGGCCTTGGCATCGCCCGGGCGCTGGCCGCCTCCGGGCGCGATATCATGTTAAGCGGCTTTGGCGAGGCTGCCGCCATCGACGCCTTGCGCCACGAGATCGAAACCGAGCACGGTGTGCGCTGCCTGTATCGCTTTGCTGACCTCGCCGATCCCCTGGCTTGCCGGGCCCTGGTGGCCGAAACCGAATCCCGCCTCGGGAGGCTCGACATCTTGGTTAACAATGCTGGGATCCAGCATGTGGACAGCGTGCCCGACTTTCCCATCGAGAAATGGGACCACGTGATCGCCGTCAACCTGTCGGCGGTGTTCCACTGCTCGGCGGCGGCGCTGCCTGGCATGATCGCTCGGGATTTCGGACGCATCGTCAACATCGCCAGCGCCCACGGCCTAGTGGCCAGTGTCAACAAGTCGGCGTATGTCGCCGCCAAGCACGGGGTGGTGGGGCTCACCAAGGTTATGGCCCTGGAAAATGCCCAGCGACCCCTGACCGTGAATGCCGTGTGCCCGGGCTGGGTACTGACGCCTCTGGTCCAGCGGCAAATCGAGGCGCGGGCGGAGGCTGGGGGGCTATCGGTCGAGGCAGCCACGGCCCAGCTCTTGGGGGAAAAGCAGCCGGCCGGCCGCTTTGTGACCCCGGAGCAATTGGGGGCCTTTGTTGTTTTCCTGTGCTCCGAGGCGGCCGCAACCCTGACCGGCGCCGCCTTGCCCGTGGACGGCGGGTGGACCGCTCAGTAACCGAGGGGGCTGGGGAGGCCGCGCCTCCCCAGCCTTGCTGGGTTAGACCACGGCCGCGCTCGCCGAGGACGTCGAGGCAACCGTGCTCGCCTGAGTATAGGCGGCGATAAAGCGCTGGATCATCGACTGGGCGCCAGCTTGCCGCTCGGCCTCGCTGACCACCCCGTCCTTGTTGGTGTCCAGGGGGTCGTAGGTCTTGCTGGCGCTCACCGCGCCGCCGCCACCACCACCGCCGCCCGAGGCCGAGGTGCTCTCACTTGTGTCGCTACTGCTGTCGCTGCTGCTCGTCGTACTGCTGGCTGTTTCGGTACTTTCATCGCTTGCGCTGGTCTCGGTCGCCGGTGGCGGTGGAGGCGGGGCCGCCGCCGCCAGCTCTTCGGTGGTCAAGGCCCCATCCTGGTCGGTATCCAGGGCGTCGAACGCGGCCGCCACCGCCTCGCTGTCTTCGTCGCCGGCCGCAGCGGTGAACTCGTCCTCGCTCACCTGTCCGCTGTCATCCGTATCCAGGGCGGCCATAAGCTGGGCCAACGGATTGCCCGCTTCCTCCTGGGCCTGAAGGAGTGAGCCGGTCGTGTCACTGGAAAGGGCGCTGCTTTGGTAGGTTTGGAACTCGGACGACGACACTTCGCCGTTGCCGTCCGTGTCCATCTGGGTAAACAGCGCTTCAACCGATGAGGCATTGTTGCCGCCCGGCACGTTTTGCCCGGCGGTTTTCAGCTCTTCCAGGGTCACTCCACCGCTGCTATCGCTGTCGAGCTTGCTGAACGCATCGCTGCGGTTTTGCGTGATCGCCGCGAGGAGGCTGTAGCTCAAGGAGCTTGCACCCTCGATGTTCATGGTGAACCTCCGTTGTCGGGGGTCCGGGCCCGGTTTGGGGCACGGACCGGAGAGAGGCTCTCTCCGGCGTGAGATCTGCATGCAATAAGGACGGACAGTCGGGTTTCAAAGGAAGGTTTCATGTTGGATCCGGCCGTCTTGGCGTTAGTTGATAGAGGGGTAATATGAAATCATGACAACCAAAGAGCGTCTAATTGAAGCCGCGACGCGAGAGTTTGCCGATCGTGGCTACCATGGAGCGACCATCCAGGCCATCGTGTATCGGGCCGGGGCCAATCAGGCGGCGGTGAACTATCACTTTGGCAATAAGGCCAAGCTGTATGAAATGGTGATGCGTCAGGCCATGGCGCGTTTGATCCGCTTTCGTGACAACCCCCTGGCCGACTGGCTGGGTGCCCCCGATCCCCTGGAGGCCTTGGTGCGCGATCTCCTGAGCGAGAACCTGTTGCCCGATGGGGAACGGGCCTTGCTGCACCGCCTGCTGGCCTGGGAGCAACTCGCCTCGTCGGGGATTCCCGGGGTGCAGCCGGTGGTGATGATGGATCCGCATTTCCGGGCGGTGACGGCGCTGCTGGCCCGCGAAGTCGGTTGTCCGGCCGACGACCCTCAGGTGTTGGTTGATGCGGTCTGGGTCATTGGCCAGTGCAACGCCTTTGGCCGACACAATCCCTTGCGTAGCCATCTGCGCCCGGCGCCGGGGAACGAGGAGCGGTTTTTTGAGGAGACGGTGGCTTTGTTGGTGCCTCGGATCCGGGCTGGCTTCGCCTTGACCCGTGACCCCCCCCGGTTGGCCATTCCAGCCGAGTAAGGGGGAGAGGATTTCCGCGCAGGAAGCGGCGGAAGGTTGAAATTTTGTTTGATAATAGAAAGAGTTACGGACCCTTCGGGGGGAGCTTGTCGGGATCGAGAAAGAGAACGACACCCCCTCGGGTCCATCCCAGGGCCACAATTGCGTAGGCCCGCAAAAAGGGAGCGAGCAAGGCCGGCACCGCCAAAATGTCGGTCTCGCTCACGCTCTCCAAGACCGGATCGCTCACCTCAAGCCAGCGCGGCGCTTCGCCGTCACGGGCCGGGCGCAGGGCCAGCGAGTGGCGGGCGCCAGCCGCCAGAGGCAGGCCCAGCAGATCCTCCAACCGTTCCTCAGCGCCGCTCACCTGTCCCAGAGCCTCCACCCGCCGTGCCTCAAAGGCCGCGCGCAAGGGGCCGACCTGGCACAGCACCACCGGCAGCGTGTCCACCCTCAGGTCTCCGTCGGCTGGAGACATTGGAACACACCCTCGGCGTCTAAAACCGTGACCGGCTTGGCGTCCGCTAAAAACACACCGCGCACCCAGGGCCGCAGGCTCTCATTGGTCGTGGCCGGGGGGGGGTGTAAGGCGCTTGCCGGGAGGTCCATCACGTCCGTGACCCGGTCCACCCGAAGGCCGGCGCGCAGCCCCGCCGCCTGCGCCAACAAAAGCCGCGATCCCAGCCCGGCCGGCGGCGGGGGGTAGCGGAGCACGGTACGCAGGCAGACCACCGGCTCGACATCGCCGCGTACAGTCAAGACCCCCTCCACCCCGCTCGGGCATCCCGGGAGGAAAAAGGCCGGAGTCCCCGGTAAAATTTCCCTGACCTGCTCGCCCGGCAGGGCAAAAAGATCCCGCTCCAGGCCAAAAACCACCATCTTCAAGGTGGGTTCGTTGACATCAATCACGGGGGTTGCTGGCCCGCCCTGGCGCCGGGCCAAAATCGCCTCCAAGGTGGGGGGGGCGTCAGCGCATGGTGTCATGGTGTTCGTCCTCGGCAATCAGAACACGGTTACGGCCCTCCCGCTTGGCGTCGTACAGCGCCCGGTCAGCCCGTTCCAGCAGCAGGTGGGCGGTTTCCTGACCGGAAAAGCCCGCGACCCCGGCGCTAAAGGTGCAATTGAACTCTTGGCCGGCCGTATCAAAGCGGATCTTGGCAAAATCACCGCGCAGGTCGTCAATCAGGGCCTTGGCGTCCGTGGGGGCGACGTTTTGCAAGATGACCGCAAATTCCTCGCCGCCGTACCGGCCGACCGTATCCGACGTTCGCAACCGTTGTTGAAACAGCCGGGCCAGGGCGACCAAAACTTGATCTCCCACCGGATGCCCATAGGAGTCGTTGACCATCTTGAAACGGTCCACGTCAATCATGACCAAGCAGAGCTTGGTTTCGTCACGTCGGGCCGAGCTGATCGCCGATTCCAGAAATTGCAACATAAACGTGTGGTTAAACAGCCCCGTCAGGCTGTCGCGAACCATCAAGGAGCGCAAGGTGCGCATCCGTTCGGCCCGCAGGGCCACGGCGCTGATCAGGTCCTCTGGCTGGATCGGCTTGGTCAAGAACCCTTCCGCTCCCACCCGCAGGGCTGAGACCTGTTTGACCTTGTCGGTTTCGCTCGACAGAAAAACGATGGGCAGGCTGATGAACTCGGGCACCTGACGGATCAGTCGCGACAGGTCGCGACCAGTGCAAGTGGGCATATACATGTCCATCAAGACCAGATCGGGGTTGAACTCGTTCAAGGTTTCCAGGATTTGCCGAGGGTCGTGGAGCAGGCGGGTGGTCATGCCGACCTGCTCCAGAATAAAGCTGTGGTAGGTTGCGATTTCCGGCTCGTCATCGACCACCAGCACCCGGTACGGATCGGGCTCCTGGCTGAGGGTCAGGCCGTCAAGGCACTCCACTAAATCAATCGCCTTGATCGGTTTTGCGAAATACGCTTCGCCTCCCGCCTGGACCGCGCGCAGACGCGCATCGAAATCCCGGCGCGATGAGACAAACACCACCGGGGGTGGTGCCCGCATGTCTCGGCGTAAGCCGGCGATCAGGTCGGTGCCCAGGCTGGAGCCCGAGGGGAAGATGATGTCCATCACCACGGCGTCGGGACGAACCGACAGCACGGCGGCGCGCAGGCTCTCGGGCGTGGTAAAGATGCTGACCGCGTAGCCAAAACAGCGCAGTTGCGCACTTAGTTGTTCGGCCTGCAATTCCTCGTCATCGCAGACATAGATGCGCTTGCGGTCCTTGCGCGGAACCACGGAAAAACGCTCGAAATCGGGGGCGGGAGGGGCCACCCCGAGGGCCTCGGGATGGCGCCTAGCGTCCTCGATCCCCTGGGCAAAACCATCAAGCAGCGCAGGCAAGGCCAGAAGCAGGGCCGTCAGCCGCTCCCGGCGCGAGGATGGGCCGTCCCCGGGATCCCCGTCGCGTGCTAAACGCAAGGTGGTTTCCATCTGGGCGGCCGTGGCGCTCAGACGGGGCAAGCCAAAAGACGCCGCCGTCCCCTTTACCCCGTGGAAAAGGCGGCACAAGGCCTCCAAGGCGTCGTCATCATCGGGGGTCTGGCACAAGGTTTCCAGGTGTCTCCGGGCCTCGGTCAGACTGTCTGGCAGCTTGTCCAAAAAAACCCGTCGCAGTTGACGAACTTTTTCGCGCAGTGAGGGCGAGCGGGTGGTGGTCATTCCGTCTGTCCGTCTTTCTGTTGTCCCTCGGCACAAACCGCCGTTTGGCCGAAGGCCCCTTGCCGGGGTCCCCCGGAACCAGCCAGCGCCCCTAAACAGGGCGCCAACCCCAACACCGTTTCTTTGGCGCCCCCGTTTCTTTGGCGCAGATGTGGGCTTTATCGGTTTGGAAGATCCGCCACGGCCTGGGGGAGGACGTCCTCCAAGGCGGCATCTTTCATCAGGCATCCGGTCAGGCGCGGCTCCTCCGCCCACAGTCCGGCCGGATCATCACCCGTCAGCAGCAAAAAGGGGATGTCGAGGTTTTGGTCGCGCAAGGTGCGAAACAGGTCGATGCCACTGACCACCGGCATGTGCATGTCGGAGATGATCAGGTCCGGGATTTTCCCGTCAGGCGCCTCCAGGGCATCGAGAGCTTCCATGGCGTTGCCGGCCAGCACGATGTCGTGTCCTGCATCCTCCAGGACAGCGCCCACCAATTCTCCGGCGAGTGGGTCGTCATCAACAACAAGAATTCTCATGCTCAGGCCCTTTTCCGGGGTCAGCCCAACAGGCTCTTCAGAGTATCAACAAGACTGGACTGTTCAAAGTCCCCTTTGACAATGTACGCATCGGCGCCGACCTGGATCCCCCGACGTTTGTCCTCTTCTTTTTCACGGGATGTGATAATAATAATGGGGACGTTTTGATAGCGCTCCTCACGTCTTAGGGAGGCGGTCAGGGTAAATCCATCCATGGCGGGCATTTCCACGTCGGTCAGGACCGCGTCAAACTCTCCGGCCAGGGCCTTTTGCAGGCCGTCACGCCCGTCTTCGGCCAGGGTCACTTGGTAGCCGTGGGCTTCCAGGACGTCGCGTTCGATTTCACGGGTATTGAGCGAATCGTCCACCACCAGAACCCGCAAGCCCTGGGTCTCCGGCCGGGAAGGGGCGTCTCGCGTCGCCGCACGGTCGGCCCCGGAGCGCTGGCGCCGCGCCGCGTCCAATAAAGCAGGAGCGTGCAACACGCTGACCAGAGTATCGTTGCCCGTTGTCACCAACCCTCCCACCAGGGGCAGGCCGCGCAAGGTGTCGGGCAGGGCCTTAAGAACCATATCCCCCTCATCGATCAGGGAATCTACCAGGAGGCCCAGCTTTTCCTGACGACCGCGGACAACCACCAAGAGCAAGGAATCCCCGTGGACGCGCTCCCCAGGACGTCCCACCAAATCGGCCAGCGGAACCACGGGCACGAACTCGTTTTCAACCACAATGGCCGCACGCTCGGCCACCGTCAGAAGCCGCGCCCGCGGTACACTCAACAGGGCCGCCACCGATTGGGCCGTGAAGCCGAAGACCTCGCCCCCCGCCGCCACCAACAAAATCCGCATGACCGCCAGCGACAGCGGCAAGCGCACCGTGATGGTGGTCCCCTGGCCCGGCCGGGTTTCCACCGTGWGTGTGCCTTGCAGGTCATCGACGATGGTACGCTTGACGACATCCATGCCCACGCCGCGTCCCGAGATGTCGGTGATGATGGCGCTGGTACTGAAACCCGGCAAAAAGACCAAATCTACCAAGTCGTTATCGCCTAACGCTTGGTCCGCGCTGATCAGGCCCTTGCGAAGGGCTTTGGCCCGGATCTCCTCCAAAGGCAGGCCTCCGCCGTCATCGGCCAGATCAATACTGACAAAGCCCCCATCCTGGCGCGCCGTGAGACGCAGCGTGCCGTGTCGGGGCTTGCCCAGACTGAGGCGCCGTTCGGGTGCCTCAATGCCGTGATCGACCGCGTTGCGCAGCAGATGAACCACGGGGTCGCTCAGGCGGTCGAGCAGGTGGCGGTCGAGTTCGATATCCATGCCGGAGACCTGGGTGACCACCTCCTTGCCCAGTGACTGAGCCAGATCACGGGCCAGTCTTGCCGCCGGCTCAAAGACCTGAGCCAAGGGAAGCATTCGCAAGACCAAGGTCCGGGCGTGGAGGTCGCGCATCAGCAAGTCCTGGGCGAACACATCATCGCGCAGGGTGCGTACAATACGGTGCAGGCCGGCTTGGGTGTCTTGCTGCTCCCAGCTCCGCTCCAAAGCCTTGAGGTCGGCCAGGCGCTGGTGCAGGCGACCTTGAGACGACACCACTTCGCCCATCAGCTTGATCAGATCGTCGAGGCGTGACACCGGGATCCGCACCGTTTCCGCCGTCTTGAGCTTGGGGTCGGGAAGGGAGGGCGGCGGGGTCTCGGGGGAGGCGGTAGACGGGAGGGGGGCGACGGATGAGGGGGCGACTGAGGCAGGCGGCGGGGCAGGGGGAGGGGCAGGGGCGCCCGCAGAAGGGGAAGGAGAGGGCGCTTGCCCCAGCGCTCCGAGAGCCTTGGCAAGGGCTGGATCCAGCGCCGCCGGTGTCTGCCCCTCGGCCAGGGCATCCACCTGGGCAGCCAGAGCGTCGAGTCCACGCCGTATTAGGCGGCCGATGTCGGGGGTGAAGCTTAGGCTGGCATCGCGCAAGGCCCCTAAAACATCCTCCAAGGTGTGCGCCGCCTCGGTGATTGGGACAAGGCGCAGCATCCGCGACGAGCCCTTGAGGGTGTGGGCCGAGCGAAACAGGGCGTGGAGGGCTTCCCGGTCATCAGGGGTGGCCTCCAGCGCGGCTAGCCCCCGGTCCAACTGCTCCAGGTGATCGCGGGCTTCCTCGACGAACCGGGCCCGGAAACGGGAGAGATCGAGCGCCATCCCTTACCTCTTTTCGGCCAGAGCGGCGTGACGCTCGCACAAGAAGCGGACCTCGCGGACCGGCAGTCCCAACGGCAAGCCCAGCCCTCCATCGGGGTCAGGGTGGGCATCAAGATGAACCAGGGCGAGGCGGTAGGCGCGTCGTGCCAGTTCATCGGCACCGGCCGCGCGGTGCGCTTCCCCCAGATAGTATTGGGCCACCCAGCAGTTGTGCCGGGCGTACACCGCTTGCTTGAACCAGCGGACCGCGTCGGGGGTATTGCCCCGGGCTCTGGCCGCGAACCCCAAGATCAGACTGGCCTCGATCGACCAAGGGTTGCTCTCCAGAACCCGGGCCGCGGCCCGTTCGGCCGCGTCGGTTTCGCGCAAATGCAGGAGGGCAAAGGCATCAAGAAGGCGCAGCGACGTGTCCCCCTCTGGTGCCACACGTAGGGCCGGCGCCAGAACCGCCCGAGCCTGCGCCGGATTCTTGTCCTGGATCAGCCGACGCGCCTCCCGCACCGGATCCCTGGGGCTCGAAGGGAGAGGGGGCGCCAAAGACGGGCGCCCAGGCTCAAGGGGCGTCTTCGGAGCCGGGGGAAAAAAAGAAGGGGCAGACCGCGCCAGAAGCGGCGAGGGCAGGGCAGGGGCAGGCATGCGGGGGGGCGACGCCAGGGGAGTAGAGGCCGTGGCCGGCACGGGGGAACGCATCTCGAAATAAAAAAGCCCATCCTCCTGTACCAAGGGCAGGACCCCCAAATCATTGGCCAGGGTTTCCGACAGTCCGACCAAAAGAAAACCAGGAGTCCGCAAGCGCTGTCGCAAATACGTTAAAATGGTACGCCGGGTCGGTGTTTCAAAATAAATGAATACGTTCCGGCAAAAGATGATGTCATACCCCTCGGTCTCTTCCGGCTCTGGGGGGGCCAGAAGATTCAAGGTCGTGAAGTGGACCATGGCAGCCACCTCGGGCGCAATGCGGCCCTCGGGCGAGAAGAAGCGCGCCCGCCGGTGGGCCTCCAGGGTCCGAAAAGAAAACGTCCCATAACGGCCCTCGCGGGCCCGGGCCAGCGCCACCCGGTCGATATCGGCCCCGGTAATGCTCACCAGATGGCGGGCCGCCTCGCCGTGGGTTTCCAGAAGGGCCATGGCCAGGGAATAGGGTTCTTCGCCCGTCGAGCACCCCGCGCTCAGGACGCGCACCGGCGTCCCTCCCCGTTGGGCCAAAAGCCGAGGCAGGAGCGTCTGGGTGAACAGGCTGATATGTTCGGGTTCGCGAAAAAAATAGGTTTCGTTGATGGTCAGCAAGCTCACCAACTCGGCGAACTCACTTTCATCGTGCCCAAGACGGGTCAGATATCCCCCAGCCTCCAGTCCCGTGGCCGCCAACCGGCGTTCCAGGGCCAGGACCAGCGGTTCCTCTCCCACGCCGTCGAAGGTCAGACCACACCGCTCGCGGATCAGAGCCTTGAAGGTCTCGAGCAAGGGGATCATGCCAGGGTCTCCGCCAACTGAAGCATGGCGGCGGGGATGGCGTCGAGCGGTAGGACCCGCTCCACCGAGCCTTGCTCAATGGCCACCCTGTTCATGCCAAAGATCACCGAGGTCGCTTCGTTCTGGGCCAAGGTACGGCCGCCAGCCCGGCGCACCGCCGCCAGTCCCCGTGCCCCGTCACTGCCCATGCCCGTGAGGATAATGCCCACGCACTGGCGGCCAAACACGGTCGCCGCGCTCTCCAACAAGACATCGCAAGACGGGCGATAGACATCCTGGGCGCCGCGCGGCCGCAAGGTCAGGCGCCGTCCCGGAGTCACGGCAAGATGGCATTCGGTGGGGGCGATCACCACCCGCCCCGCCTGGATCCGCTGCCCCTCGCCGCCCAATCCTACCGGCACGCTGGAGATGGTCGCCAGCCAGTCGGCCATGCCGGCGGCAAAGCCATCGGCGATATGTTGAGCAATCAGCACCGGGCAGGGAAACTGCGGCGGCAACTGGGACAAGATCCGCGCTAGGGCTTGCGGCCCTCCCGTGGACGAGGCAATGACAAACGCCGGGGGCGGTCCTGGCAAGGCGTCCAAAGCCCCCCCTTGCGTGACGGAGGACGAGTCGGGCAAGGGCAGGGGGGGCGTTCCCAGGCGCAAGGAGCGAACATGGGTGATCACCGGGACACCGGCCACCAACCGCGCCTTAGCCACGAAATCGTCCTGCTCCGGGGAGCCCAAGATGGGTTTGGGGACCACCTCCAGGGCACCCCGGGCCACGGCCGCATAGGCGTTTTGGGCATCGGCTTCGTTGCTGACCACCAAGATCGGCACGGCGCGGCTGGTCATGATGGTCTCAATGGCCTCCAGCCCCCCCATCACCGGCATCTCCAGGTCCATAGTGATCAGGTCGGGACGCAAGGTCCGCGCCAGATCCACCGCCTCGCGGCCGTGGCGCGCCTCGCCGACAATATCAAAATCGGGTTCGTTCTCTAGCACCACCCGCAACAGTCCGCGGGCGAGGGCACTGTCGTCCACGAGAAGGACGCGGATCCGTTTGTCCATGGCGCGCCCCTTACGTCAGTCGCCCGACGTCTCCCGAAGCTGAAAGCGTTCGACCAAGGTGCCCAGTTCTCCCGACAGTCGGGCCATGTCGTGGCTGACCTCCGACACCCGGGTCAGGGATTGGGCCGTGTGGCTGCTGGCTGAAACGATCTCGCGCAGGGCAATAACCACCTGGGTCGAGGCCGTGCGCTGTTGCTGGGTGGAGAGGGAAATCTGCTGGGCGGCGCTGGTGGTTTGGCGCGCGGCGTCCACCAGATCCTCAAGACGCCCGGCGGTGACCAAGGTCGCCTCACGGCCGGCAACGATGCCGGTGGCCCCTTTTTCGGAGGTGATGACCAAGCGACTGATCGAATCTTGGATGTGATTGATCTTGCTTTCGATTTCCTGGGTGGACTCGGTCACGGAATCGGCAAGGCGCCGGATCTCGGCCGCCACCACGCCAAAGCGACGTCCCGCGTCGCCGGCGCTCGCCGCTTCCAAGGCGGCATTGAAGGCGATCAATTTGGTCTGGTCGGCCACCGCCGTGATGATCTCCATCACCTTGCTGATCTCCTTGGATTTGGTTCCCAGCTCCAGGATTTCGTGAAGGCTGTTTTGGTTGTCCCCAGCAATATCATTCATTTTGGCCATGACCAGGGCCATGGCTTCCGAGCCTTTCTTGGCGTTTTCGTAGGTCGTGGTGGCAATATCCACCACCGCTTTCGAGTGTTCGGCGATCTGGGTCGAGGACGCCGACAGCTCCTCCATGGTCGAGGTAATCTCGGCTACCGACGCCGACATTTGGCTAGACGTCGCCGCCTGCCCCTCGACGGCCCCCGTGATATCGCCTACCGCTCCATTCACGGCCCGCGCGTGGGAGCGCACCTTGAGGGCGAGGTCATGGAGCTGGCCCCGCATCTGATCCGTGGCCTGGGCCAGATCACCCAATTCATCTTGGCCTCTTTGGGGGATCGAGACACTGAGATCGCCCTTGGCCACATGATGGACCCCGGAGATCAGCATGGTAATACGCCGCGTCAGGCCCCGCGCCGTCACCAGCGACAGCAGCAGGCCCACGCCTAGGGTTCCCAGGCCGATGAGGATGGCGGTATTGCGCGCCGCCTCAAAGGTTCGCACAAAGGGGCTGCGGTCCACGGCTAGCTCAATGACGCCAAACGGGCGTCCGGCGTAATCGGGCACGGCGAACACATAGACGGCTCGCGGGGTCTCTTTCTCGGTCCCCTGGGTTCCTTTTTGGCCTGCTTGCAAGGAGGTGCGGTAAAACTGGGGCTCACCGCCAAAAGCGGCCAGCAACACGCTGGGGGGGCTGAAGGAACCGCCCTCGGCCGTGGCCGCCACAGGGGTAATCTTTTCCTGGTCGATCAGATACAGGCCGGCATCGACATTGCGCTGGGACTTGAAGGTTTCCAGGAATGCCTTGCCAAAAGACAGGCCGAACTCCACCGAGCCCACGTGCCGGCCTTGAAACATCACCGGAACCACCGCCCGGATGCCAAGGCCCGACACCCCTTGCTCCAGGCCGCCGGCCGGACGAAGGGTCTGGTTGGCGGCGACCACCGTGTGGCGGAAGCCCGAGAGATCATCGCCATAGCTCTCGGGTTTGTGCAATCTGAGGAAGGTGGTGGCAGGGGGCGAATGAAACTGGAACTGTTCGACCCCATAGGAGGCCGAAAGAGTGCGGTAGGCCTCGCCTAGCATCGCCTGGAGGCCGTCGCGATCACCGCGGGCAAAACGTTCCTGGACATCGGGCAGAGCGGCCACGAGCCGGGCCAGGGATTCCCCTCGCTCCTTTTCCAGGGCGATGGTTTGCAAAATATCGAGCGCGTTGCTCTCCAGAGCGCTGTGCTCTGTCTCGAGGATGACGGCATCGAGGGTTTGCAGGCCCGTCAAGGTTAACGTGAACGTGACCAGCGTGATGGCCACGCCCATGGAGACCATGATTTTGGCCCATAGACGCATTTTTTGATACATGACGCCTCTCCCTTCACAGGGCAATCGACTGAATGAGGGCGTGACAGTCGGCGAAAGGGAAAGAAAAGGCTGGGGAGGCAGGCCCCTCCTTCCCTGGGACCTTGCCCCGTCCGAAGGAACAGAAGAGAACGAGGGATCTGGGGGGGCGCCCTGCCTCCCCAGCCTCTTTAAGGCAAACGGCGCAGCATTCCCTCAGGGGCAGTGGCCGGAAGAACATCCCCCAGCCGCATGCGGTACATGACCGTTCCCTCGAAAACCCGCTGAACGTAGTTCCGCGTCTCCTTGAAGGGGATCCGCTCGATCCAGTCCACAATCTCCTCGGTCTTCATCAGGCGTGGATCGCCGTTGCTGTTCATCCACTGCAAGGGACGGCTGGGGCCAGCGTTGTATGCCGCCGCGGCCAGGACCAAGGAGCCATCAAAGCGCGTGACCAGATCGGCCAGATACCGCGTCCCGAGCCGGGTGTTGAAGGTCGGATCGCGGGTCAATGACGCATCGTCAAAAATCACCCCCTCGCGCTGGGCCATGGCCCGGGCCGTGGAGGGCAACAACTGCATCAAGCCGAGCGCCCCAGCCCGCGAGCGGGCATCGGCATCGAAATTACTCTCCTGTCGAATGATGCCAAACGCCGCCGCCGGTAAGAGACCTTGGGTGCGGGCCTGCTGGATCACCGCCTCGGCCAACCTCGGGGGCAGGGGGTAGCCCGCCTCCAACAACAAGGTGGCATCTTGAGCCGCACGGCGGGCCGTGCGCACCGCCATTTCGGTTTGCCCCGCCCGCAGGGCCAGCTTGGCAATCGCCGCGCGCGCGCCCGGGCCCGGATGGTTCCCCGTCATGGCAAATAGGAAGGACAACAATTCTTCGGTGCGTCCCAACTCGATCATCTGACTGACCACCCGCATCATGCGATCGCTGTTGAGCGCTCGCGTTTCCTCGGGAGAGGGGAGTGGATCTTCGGCCGGGACCAGCTCACTCAACGAGACCTTCAGCCGGGACGCCGCCAACTGGCCATAAAAGGTTCCCGGATTGCCGGTCGCTTTGTGATACCAGGCATGCGCGCGCTCTGTTTGCCTCAGAGCTTCGGCCGCCCGCCCTGCCCAATAGGCCGCCCGCGACAGGCTGATCGGCGAGGTGACGCCCTCATACAATTTTTCGAAATGACTGAGGGCTGTCTTGGGGTCCTCTAGGAACCGCAGGGCAATCCAGCCCGCCAGCCATTCGCCCTCGGCAAAGGCCGTTCCCTTGTCGCGCTCGTGGCCGGCGGCGAGCTTGTAGGCCGTGGAGATATGGCCCTGATCTAGCATGTCCCGAATCAGGATGCCGCGTTCGTTCCACCACTCCTCGTCGTGGCCTTCCCCCGAACGATGGCTCAACAACAGCTCGATCGCCTCGGCATCTAGTCCCGCTTGGCGCCGCCAGCGCACCCGCTCGAAGATCAAGCCGGGATCCGTGCGCAACGTCGCCGGAACGGCCGCCAGCGCTTTTTCTGCATTGCCCTTGCCCGTGGCCAGGATCACCCGGGCTTGGATTAGGGCGCCCTGGCCTTTGTCTAAGCGGGGAATCATGCGCCGTGCCGCGTCATATTCGCCGTCCCACACCAACCGATCGGCCCGGCGCCAGTGATCTTCCGGGCGCAGGTAGGCGGCAAACGCCTGGAGGATTTCAGGTTCGTCGGTGGCGGCAAAGGTGCCATTCACCCAGACATCGCGGATCAGCGGCGGTACTTTCGCCCCGTCGCCCTGGGCCAGATAGGCCCGAGCCAGGGCCCGCTTACCCGAGGGAGAGATCGGCGGGTAGCGCGTGAGGATCGAGATGGTTTCGGCCGGCGAGCGCGGTGTGACCAGGAGCCCGTCTTCAATCAGCCGTCGGATGGAGCCCGTCAGGGGCCAGTCGGGGTGACGTTCCAGAAAGATCAGCCGGGCATCCAGGCTGGGGCCCTCGGGCGGCGCGACCCGCATGTGCCGCCAAACAATGACATCGCGTAAGGTGTGGTCCGTGGTGCTGTCGGCCAGCGCGCGCGCCTCGTCCCAGCGACCGAGATCGGCGGCCCGGAACGCTGCCGCATACAAGGCCGAATCCGCCGCCGACAATCCGGCCGCCTCGACACTGGTCACCGTCATGACAAGGGCCGAAAGCCCCGCGAAACCCAGACCGACCAGACGCACGGCAACACCCTCATTTTCAAACAAAAAAACGCAAAGATCAGACGACAAAGACCGGGAAAAGGGTCTCTCCCGGTCTGACGTCTTGTCTACCAGCTCACCCTTCCAGGGCGGCGACACCCGGCAGTGTCTTGCCCTCTAGCCACTCCAGGAAGGCTCCCCCGGCGGTCGAAACGTAGGTGAAGTCCTCCAAGACTCCGGCATTGGCCAAGGCCGCCACGGTGTCTCCCCCGCCCGCGACGCTGAGAAGAGTCCCGGCCCGGGTCGCCTCGGCGGCAGCCTGCGCCACGGCGTTGGTGGCCGCGTCGAACGGCTTGATCTCGAACGCCCCCATGGGACCATTCCACACCAAGGTGCGGGTCGAGGCCAAAACGGCCTTGACCGCCTCAATGCTGGCCGGACCCACATCCAAGATCATGGCATCGGCTGGCACGGCGTTCACACTCACCACCTCGCTGGCCGCGCCTTCCTTGAACTCGCGGGCCACCACGGCATCCACCGGCAGCACGAGGGTGCATCCGGCCTGGGCCGCCTTGTCCAAGATGGCGCGCGCGGTATCGGCCATGTCACGCTCGCACAAGGAGACGCCCACGGCGATTCCCTGAGCATAGAGGAAGGTGTTGGCCATACCGCCGCCAATGATCAGACGGTCCACCCGGGTCACCAGATTGCCGAGCAGCTCCAGCTTGGTCGAAACCTTGGCCCCGCCAACCACGGCGGCCACCGGCCGTTCCGGGCTTTCCAGGGCCTTGCCCAGGGCTTCCAACTCGGCTTGCATCAGACGACCGGCGGCGCACGGAACGAGACGGGCAATGTACTCGGTCGAGGCATGGGCCCGGTGCGCCGAGGAAAACGCATCGTTCACATAAAGATCGCATAAAGCGGCCAGCTTCTGCGCGAACGCCGGATCGTTCTTCTCCTCCTCGGCGTGGAAGCGCAGGTTCTCCAAAAGCGCCACCTGTCCCGGGGCTAGGCCATTCACCACCAGTTCGGCCGCCGGACCAACGCAGTCCTCGGCAAAGGCGACCGGCATCCCCAGGGCCAGGGCCAAGGGCTCGACCACCGGGCGCAGGCTCATCTCGGGGACGCGGGTGCCCTTGGGCCGACCAAAGTGCGAGCAGACCACGACGCAGGCCCCTCGCTGGGCCAGTTCGCGTACCGTCTCGGCCGATCGGTCGATTCGGGTGGTGTCCGAGACCTTGCCGTCGCGCACCGGCACATTGAGATCGGCGCGCACCAGCACGCGCTTTCCTTTGACATCCAGGTCTTCGAGTCGCTTGAACGAGGGCATGGCCTGCTTTCCCTAGGGGGTGGGGGGAGAGGAGGGAGAGTGAAAGGGATTGAAAAACAATCCGTTAAAAGAATAAGAACCCCGCCGTCTCCCCGAGGGGGACGGCGGGAGATGTCTTACAGGTGGGCGCCGATCGCCACCGCCGTGTCCAGCATGCGGTTCGAGAAACCCCACTCGTTGTCGTACCACGACAGGACGCGCACGAAGGTGCCGCCCATGACCTTGGTCTGCGGCGCGTCAAAAATCGAGCTCAACTTGTTGTGGTTGAAGTCGATCGACACCAAAGGCAAGGTGTTCACACCCAAGATCCCAGCCAGAGGCCCGGCTGCCGCCTCGGCGATCGCCGCGTTCACGGCCTCGGCGCTGGTGGACTTCTCGACCAGAACCTTCAGGTCAACCACCGACACGTTGGGGGTCGGCACGCGCACCGAGGTACCATCCAGCTTGCCCGCCAGTTCCGGCAGCACCAGACCCACGGCCTTGGCCGCGCCGGTGGTGGTCGGGATCATGGACAGAGCCGCCGCGCGGGCGCGGTGCAGGTCCTTGTGCAAGGTATCCACCGTGCGCTGGTCGCCGGTGTAGGAGTGAATGGTGGTCATGAAGCCCTGGACGATGCCAAACGAGGCATGCAGGACCGAGGCCACCGGCGCCAAGCAGTTCGTGGTGCACGAGGCATTCGACACGACCAAGTGGTCGGCCGTCAGCTTGCTGTGGTTGACGCCATACACCACCGTCAGGTCGGCGCCCTTGGACGGCGCGCTCACCAGAACCCGCTTGGCTCCGGCTTCCAGGTGAACCTTGGCCTTGTCGCGGTCGGTGAAGATGCCCGTGCATTCCATCACGATATCGACGCCAAGATCACCCCAGGGCAGGCGGGTGGGGTCGCGCTCGGCCAGGACCTTGATCAGCTTGCCATCAATGACGATGCCCTCGGCGTTGGCCGACACTTCAGCGGGCAGGACGCCATGCACGGAGTCGTACTTGAGAAGGTGGGCATTCGCTTCAGACGACCCCAGGTCGTTGATGGCCACCACCTCGACGTCGTTGCGGCCCGATTCGATCAGGGCGCGCAAGACGAGGCGGCCGATGCGCCCGAATCCGTTGATCGCAACACGAACAGCCATGAGGCATCCTCCTTGTAAGTGGCCTTGTCAGTGACATGACTCAAAAACAGACAGGGGGGTCCTCGTCCGTGCCCCCCGGTGCCGCCGCCCGGAAGGTAGCAGGTCGGTTCGGCAAGACCAACCCCCCCTTGCGCCCAAGTCGGCAAATTTTAGAAGATATCTTTGTGTTCTGACAAAGGCCGTAGTGGGGTTCGGGTTTTTGGGATCATGCCAGCACCCCTGGTTCTGGCCTCTCGTTTGGTCTAGCGTCTTTCTGGGGGGGGCAAGCCCCGTCGTATGGAAGTCAGGGGAGGAGGCCGCATGTTTCGTACCGCCGAATTGGGCCGCAAGGTGTCGCGCGAGGAGTTCGACCGGCTCGCCGAGCCCTTGCGCCTTGAGCTTCTCGAATTGCAACAGCGCCTGCTCGCCGCCGACTTCCCGGTGATTGTTCTCTTCGCCGGCGTCGATGGCGCCSGGAAGAGCGAGAGCATCAACCTGATCAATGCCTGGATGGACCCCCGCTGGATTGTGACGCGCGCCTATGGCCCCCCTCGGACGAAGAGCGCGAGCGCCCCGAGTTCTGGCGTTATTGGCGAGACCTACCGCCCCGCGGACGGGTGGGGCTGTTCCTCTCCAGTTGGTATTCCCGCCCCTTCATGGATCGGGCGCTCGGCCATCTTGATGAAGCCGCCTTCGACAAGGCGCTAGAGCGGGTTGCCGCCTTTGAGCGCACCTTGTCCGACGACGGCACCCTGATCTTGAAATTCTGGATGCACCTGGGCAAGGAGCCCCAGCGCCGGCGTCTTAAATCCCTGGAAAAGGATCCCCTGCAAAGCTGGCGCGTCACGCCGACTGACTGGGATAATTGGCGTCGCTATGACACCTTTATCGCAGCCTCCGAGCGTTTATTGCAGCGCACCAGCGTGGGGCACGCTCCTTGGCAGATCGTCGAAGGCGAGGACCACCGCTACCGCTCCCTTACCGTCCTCACCACCTTGCGCGACGCTCTTCGCCGCCACCTCACCGAACGGGCCAGCCGGCGCGCCACCGCCAGCCTTCCCGACGTTCCCGATGGACTGAGTCGCCCCAGCCCCGTTGATGGCCAAGCCCCAGGCCAAGTCTCCGCAGCCGAGCCAAGCCAGGATGTGGAGCAAATGCTGTCCGAGGTCCGCCACGCCTTGCCCTCCATCCTAGATCGCCTGCCCACGGACTTGGTTCTCGAAAAGGACGAGTACGCCCGCGCGCTGGCCCATGAGCAAGGCCGGCTCAATACCCTGGTTCGTGAGGCCCGGTTGAAAGGGGTCTCCACCGTCGTGGTCTTCGAAGGGTGGGATGCCGCGGGCAAGGGAGGAGCGATCCGTCGCATTACCCAAGCGCTGGACGCCCGCGATTACCAAGTTATCCCCGTGGCCGCGCCGAGCGATGAGGAAAAGGCCCACCATTATCTCTGGCGGTTCTGGCGGCACATGAGTCGTGCCGGCCGCGTTACCGTGTTCGACCGGTCGTGGTATGGCCGGGTTTTGGTCGAGCGTGTCGAAGGCTTCGCCGAGCCTCGCGACTGGCGGCGGGCCTACGCCGAAATCCGCGACTTCGAAGAGCAACTCATCGACCACGGGATCGCCCTGGCCAAGTTCTGGATGCACATCACCCGCGAGGAGCAACTCAACCGGTTCAAGGAGCGCGAGACCGTTGCGTATAAGCGGTGGAAGCTGACCAGCGAGGATTGGCGCAATCGGGACAAGTGGGATCACTACGAGGAGGCCGTCAACGATATGGTCGAGCGGACCTCTCCCTCGCACGCGCCGTGGACGCTGGTTGAGGCGGGGGACAAGCGACATGCTCGCGTCAAGGTGTTGCGCACCGTCTGTGATACGTTGGAGAAACGGCTCAAGGAGTAGAGGAGAGGGGGAGGTAACGCTGTCCCGGCGCGGCCTCCGCAGCCCCGTCGTTCTTTTTTGCTTGCGCCCCAGGCGCCACCCCCGTATAAACAGCCCTCCCGACGCACTGGCAACGGCGCCGAGGGGGTTCGGGGGCAGGCTCCTCGGGTGGTGTAGCGGCTTTTTTCCCTTTGGGAACAACGGCCAAGCGGATCCGGGAAAAGGGCTTGACGCTGGAACGGGGCGGGGAGTAGTTTCCTTGCCTTCCGGGTTGACCGCCCGGGTCGCTTCGTTGGCTTCAGCCGGTGTCGCGGTCCTGAAAAAAAGCGGTTGACACGGTGGGGCGGTGCTAGTAAAAACCGCCGCCTTGGTGACGACGAACGAAGCATCGGACGATGTGACGGTAGTCGAAACTAAGTGGTTAGTCAATATTGCCGGTTCGCCGGTGTGCTGTTTGACATTGTAAAAGAAAACGCGATCGAAAGAGATGGGCGGGCGGCTCTCGGGGGACCGGCGCTGTCGGAAGAGAGATCTTCCTCAACCGCTCATCTTGAGTAAGACGAAAAGAATATCGACTCGTTCGATACCTTTGAAGTTCTTATGGCCAAGTATAAGTGATTGAGAAAAGGCTCGGCTTTCGAGGTTAACTTGAGAGTTTGATCCTGGCTCAGGACGAACGCTGGCGGCAGGCCTAACACATGCAAGTCGAACGCATCCTTCGGGATGAGTGGCGCACGGGTGAGTAACACGTGGGAACGTACCTTGGAGTACGGAATAATCCTTGGAAACGAGGACTAATACCGTATACGCCCTTCGGGGGCATGGCCCTCCCTTCCCCCTCCCTTTTGAAAAGCGTGCTTTTCAAAAGGGAGGGGGAAGGGAGGGCCAATTAATAAAAGAAAGCGGAGGTCTGGAGGCGTCAGCCTCCAGGCGGGGTCCGGGGCGGCAGCCCCGCGTCACCCGGCCCGACCGCCCACCTCGGCAAAAGAAAAGGCGTTCCCGGGGAAGGGAACGCCTTTTTTGTTGGGAGGCTCGCTCAGGAGCCGCCTTGTTCCACGAAGTGCTCCAGCCAGTGGATGTCATAGGCGCCGTCGAGGAAGGTCGGCGAGCGCATGAGCTTGCGGTGGAGGGGCAAGGTGGTGTGAATGCCCTCGATGACGAATTCGTCGAGGGCGCGGCGCAGGCGCATCAGGCACTCGTTGCGCGAGGCGCCGTGGACGATCAGCTTGGCAACCATGCTGTCGTAGTGCGGCGGCACCATAACGCCCTGGTACAGGCCGGAGTCCACGCGCACCCCCATGCCGCCCGGCTGGTGGAAGTCGGTGACGCGGCCCGGGGAGGGCGCAAAGGTCTCCGGGTCCTCGGCGTTCACGCGGCACTCGATGGCGTGGCCCTGGAAGCGGATGTCCTTTTGGGTGTACCCCAGCGGGGCGCCCGCGGCGATGCGGATCTGTTCGCGCACCAAGTCAATGCCGGTGATCATCTCGGTGACCGGGTGTTCCACCTGGAGGCGGGTGTTCATTTCGATGAAATAGAACTGCCCGTTCTCGTAGAGGAACTCCATGGTGCCGGCGTTGGTGTAGCCCAGGCGCTCGACGGCGCGGCGCGCGGTTTCGCCGATGGTCTCGCGCTGCTCCTCGTTGAGGGCGGGGGAGCGGGCTTCTTCCAGGACCTTCTGGTGTTTGCGCTGCAAGGAGCAGTCGCGTTCGCCCAGATGGACGGCGCCGCCATGGCTATCGCCCAGGACCTGCACCTCAATGTGGCGCGGCGCCTGGAGATATTTTTCCATGTAGACTTCGGAATTGCCAAAGGCGGCCCCGGCTTCGGCGCGGGCGGTGCGGAAGGCTTCGACCAGATCCTCGGGGCAGGTGGCGACCTTCATGCCGCGTCCGCCGCCGCCGGCGGTGGCCTTGAACAAGATGGGGTAGCCGAACTCGTTGGCCAGCGCCAAGGCCTCGGCCTCGTTTTGCACCGCGCCGTCCGAGCCCGGGACGATGGGCAGCCCGGCGTGTTGGGCGGCGCGCTTGGCCGTGATCTTGTCGCCCATCATGCGGATGTGGGCGGGCGAGGGGCCGATGAAGGTGAAGCCGTGCTCGACCACCATTTCGGCGAAGTCGGCATTTTCCGACAAGAAGCCGTAGCCCGGATGGATGGCGTCGGCGCCGGTGATGGTGGCGGCCGAGAGCAGCGCCACCTTGTTGAGGTAGCTGTCCCGGGCCGAGGGGGGGCCGAGGCAGACGGATTCGTCGGCCAAGCGCACGTGCATCGCCTCGGAGTCGGCCGTCGAGTGGACGGCAACGGTCCGAATGCCCATCTCGCGACAGGCCCGATGGATGCGCAAGGCGATCTCGCCCCGGTTGGCGATGAGGATTTTCTCGAACATGGGGCGGCGTCCCTTGCCCTTACTCAAGGATGACCAGGGGCTCGCCGTATTCGACGGGCGTTGCGTCATCGACCAAAATGGCGCTGACGGTGCCAGAGCGAGGGGCGCGCACGGGGTTGAAGGTCTTCATGGCCTCGATGAGGACCAGGGTCTGGCCTTCGCTGACCCGGTCGCCGACCTGAACGAAGGCGGGCGCGCCCGGTTCGCTGGCGTGGTAGACGACGCCCACCATCGGGGCCTTGACGGCGCCCGGATGGTCATAGGGATCGACCGTCGCCGCCCCGGCGCCGGCCGCGGCGGCCGGAGCCCCCGCCACCATCGGCGCGGCCGCATAGGCCTGAACCACGGGCGCGGACTTGGCGACGCGCAGGCGCAGGCCGTCGGTCTCGAACTCGATTTCAGTCAGGCCGGTCTCGACCAGCAGGTTGGCAAGGGTGCGGATTGCCTCGCTGTCGATGGGGGTGTTCGCCATGGGAACGGTTCTCTCCGAGGGTCAGGGGGTCAGGAGGAGCGCGCGGCGGGCGGCAGGGCGGCCACGGCTTCCAGCGCCAGCACGTAGCCGTGGGCACCAAAGCCGCAGATCATTCCCAGCGCCGCCTGCGACACATAGGAATGGTGCCGAAACGCCTCGCGGCGGTGGATGTTCGACAAGTGCACCTCGACGACGGGCCGCTCGCAGGCCAAAAGGGCGTCGAGCAGGGCCACCGAGGTGTGGGTGTAGGCGGCGGCGTTGAGGACCACGGCCCGGGCCTGGGTCCGGGCTTCGTGGATCCACTCGACCAGCACGCCTTCGTGGTTGGTCTGGCGAAAGTCGATGCCCAGGCCAAGGCGCGCGCCGGTCTCAAGACACAAAGCGCGCAGATCCTCCAGCGTGGTGGCCCCATAAATCTCCGGCTGGCGCAAGCCCAGCAGGTTCAAGTTAGGACCATTGAGTACATAAACAGGGCGTTCGGTCATGAGAATCCGGCCCAAGAAAGCAGAATATCGCGTCCCCCCAGACGGGGCACGCCAGACGCAGAGCTATAGCATGCTTCGGCCCCATCGCAACAGCCGCCGACGTTTCGACTCGCGCCGTGCTGTCGGGGTCAAAAGGAACGCAGAGCTCTGGGGAGGCCCGACTGCTCCGCCTTCCCTTGCCCCCCAGATCTCGGGAAGGCCCGTTGACCCGGAGACACTTTCGGAGGCATAGTCGCGCCCCAAGGGGTTTTATGACCTGTGGGGGGTCTGCCCACCCGCGCGGGGAGGGGGGATCGCCTTTGGGGACGATGGCCAGGGTCTAGGGAAAGAGACTTGAAGGATATCGCGATTTATAAGCTTGCCCGGATTGAGCAGGCCGTTGACAGCCTGTCGAGGGCCATCGACCGGCTGGAGCTGGCCGCCTTGGAGCGCGCGCCCCTGGATCCCGAGCACTCCGCCGCCGAGGAAGCCTTGCGCCGCGAGATCGAGGACCTGAAGGCCGATTACGAAAATTTGCGCACCGTCTCCCAGGCGGTCTCGACCCGGCTCGATTCCGCCATCGGGCGGGTGCGCGCCGTTTTGGAAACCTAACCCCCTGACGCGAAGGCCCGGGCCATGCCCACGTTGCCCCTGTCCATAAACGGTAAAATCTACCGCATCGCCTGCGAGGAAGGCCAGGAAGAGCACCTGGAGCGTCTGGGGCAATACCTGGATCATCGTTGCCGTCAGTTGGTCGGCTCCATCGGCCATATCAGCGAAAGCCTGATGTTGGTCATGGTGGCGCTGCTGATCGCCGATGAGCTGTCCGACGTGTCGGGCGAGTTGCACGAACTGCGTACCGCCCTGGGGGCGGCCGGCGGCGACGGGCCCAGCGCCCGCGAGCAGGCCGAGGAGCGCGTCGCCCAGGTCATTGAGGGCTTGGCCCGCCGTGTCGAAGGGATTGCGGAGGCCCTCGAAACCTCCTAATGTCTTTGGTGCGGGCGCTGTCCGATGCGTCAGGCAGCACACTCCCGGGGGCGATATCATTCTGAAGGGAGCTGTCCCTGACCGGACCGTGGTCCGGTCACATGGCACCCACATCGTGCTCGCGGCCCATAGGGATTCGCAGAACCAACGGTCGGCATGGCCCCGCACCCTCTCCCGGCCCGTGGGCGTCGGGAAGGACACATGACCTCCACCACCCTTTTGGCAGATCAAGGCCTGGACGCGGCCAAACAGGCGCTGCGTCGGGAGTTGCGCACGCGTCGGCGTGGGCTGGCCGCTGCTCACGGGCGGGCCGCCGCCCTGGCGGTGTGTACCCATGTTTTGGGTGCCGGGATTCGGCCACCAGAGGGCGCTATCGTCGCGGGCTACTGGCCGCAAGGCAGCGAGCTTGATCCCCGGCCTCTGATGGGGGGCTTGCGGGCGCGGGGCTGCCGTTTGGCCCTGCCGGTGGTGGAGCAGCCCGATCATCCCCTGTCGTTTCGCGCCTGGGCGCCCGGCGATCCTCTGGAACGCGGGGCCCATGGCATTTGGGCGCCGGCGGGCGGAGCCCTGGGGCACCCGGCCTGGGTCCTCGTGCCGCTGCTCGGATTTGATGATCGGGGCGGGCGGCTGGGGCAGGGCGGCGGCTATTACGACCGCACCTTGGCCGCGCTGGCGGAGGGGGAGAGGGGGCGTCCCTTTTTTTCTGGGCGTTGCCTTTGCCGGGCAACGGGTTGAAGCTTTGCCGCGCGGCGTCCATGATCACCCGCTTGATGCGGTGGTCACCGAGGATGGCGTGCGGGGGCTGGCGGTGCGCGACGGCGTGCCGGGCGCCGTGGCCGCTCCGGCCCTGGCCGAGCGCCTGGGCCTCACGGTGGGCGAGCGGCTGCGCCTGGGCGAACGGGAGGTCGAACTGCGCGCCCTGCTCACCGCCGAGCCCGACGACCTGAGCAGCGCCTTCCAGGTCGGGCCGCGCCTGATGGTGGACGCCGCCGTCTTGCCCGACACTGGACTGGTGCGCCCGGGCAGTCTGATCGAGTACACCACGTTGATTCGCCTGCCCGCCGCCACCAGCGAGGCCGAGGCCAAGGCGGCTCTAGCGGCGGCCCATCCCGAGGCTGGCTGGCGGGTGCGCGGCACCGACGAGGCCGGGGTGGGCGTCCAGTCCTTCCTCGACCGGCTGGTGCTGTTCTTGGTGCTGGTCGGGCTGACCACCTTGCTGGTCGGCGGCATTGGCGTGGCAAACGCCGTCAAGGCCCATCTCGACACCCGCCTGCCGACCCTAGCCACCCTCAAGAGCCTGGGCGCTCCGGTCGGGTTGGTTCGCCGGGTGTTCCTGCTCCAGATCCTCCTGCTGGCCGGGCTGGGGGTGGCGGGGGGCCTCGTGGTCGGCGCCCTGGTGCCGGTCGCCCTGGTCGGGGCCCTCGACACCTTGCCGGTGCCGGCCCGCCTGGGGCTCTATCCCCGGCCCTTGCTGCTGGCTGGGGCTTTTGGCCTGCTGGTCGCCCTGGTGTTCAGCCTGATCCCCCTCGCCCGGGCCAGCGCCGTCAGTCCGGCCCGCCTGTTTCGCGACAGCGACGACGACGAGAGGCCGCCGCTCTCCTGGCGCGACCGCCTTGAGGTCGGCGGGATCGGGGCCGCCCTGGTCGCCCTGATCGTCCTGTCGTCGCCCGATTCCCGCTTGGCCTTGTGGTTTGTCGTCGGCGTTGGCGTCGCGTTTTGGCTGTTTCGCGGGGCCGCTTGGGGGGTGAGCGCCCTGGCCCGACGCTGCCCCCTGCCCGTGGGCCGGGCCACCGTGCGCCTTGCGGTGACCAACCTCCATCGCCCCGGCGCGCCCACCGCGACCGTGGTCTTGTCCCTGGGCCTGGGTCTGGCGGTGCTGGTCGCGGTCGGGCTGGTGCAGCGCTCCCTTGACCACCATCTGGCCGAGGGTTTACCGGCCCGGGCCCCGGCGTTCTTCTTCATCGACCTCCAGCCCGATCAGGTCGCCCCCTTCCGCGCCCTGGTCGCCGAGGCGGCTCCCGAGGCCGAAGTCCAGTTGGCCGACATGGTGCGCGGGCGCCTGCAAGCCCTCAACGGCCAGTCGGTCAACGAGCAAACCATCGCCCCCGGGGCCCGCTGGGCGGTGCGCGGCGATCGCGGGTTCACCACCGCCCCCACCCTGCCAACCGGCTCCACCCTGGTCGAGGGCACGTGGTGGCCGGCCGATTACCAGGGCCCGCCCCTGTTCTCCATCACCACCGATCTAGCCCAGGGCATGGGTCTCAAGCTCGGCGACCAGATCACCGTCAATATCCTGGGGCGCGACATCACCGGCACCTTGGCCGCGACCCGACGCGTGGACTGGGCCAGCCTGGGCATGAACTTCGCCTTTGTGGTCTCGCCCGGGGCCTTCGCCGGAGCGCCGCGCACATGGATCGCCACGGTGCACGCCCCCCCTCACCGCCTGAAGGCCCTGGAGGACGCGGTAGGCGAGGGCTTGCCCAATGTGTCGATCTTGGATGTCCGGGCCATCGTCGCTCGGGTCGGGGGGATTCTCGACAACGCCGGGCTGGCGCTGCGCGTCACCGCCGGTGTCTGCCTGCTCACCGGCGTTCTCGTCTTGATCGGGGCCTTTGCCGCCACCCACCAACGCCGGGTGCGCGAGGCCGTGACCCTCAAGGTGCTGGGGGCGACCCGGGGCGATCTGCTGCGGGTCTATCTCCTGGAGTATGGCCTCATGGGCTTGACCGCCGGGATCATTGCCGCCGGGGTTGGAGTCCTGGCCGCGTGGGCGATTTTGCGCTTCGGGCTGGAGATTCCGGCGGTGATTGAGCCGCTTGTGGTGGTCGGGTTGGTGGGAGTTGGCGTGGGCTTGACCATCGGGGGGGGGATGCTGGGGTTGGGACGCGCGTTGTCCACCCGGCCGGGGCCGTGGTTGCGGGCTGATTGATCAAACCAAGGCTGGGGAGGCTTGCCTCCCCAGACCCCTCGTCAGGGCTGTGCTGGCTCGGGGACGCCGGGCACGGCGCGCATGTCGTCGAGCCAGACATAGCCCAGCACGCCCTGGGCGGTCACCACCCGGGCCCAGGCACCGGCCGTATCGACAAACATCACAAAGGTGTTGCGCTGCAAGACGGCCACCGTTTCAAACGCTTCCCCAGGCCCGGTGCGAACCACCGTGGTCGGGACCGCCACGGCATACACTCGCCCGGACGGAGCCACGGTGGCCGGATCGACCAGGATCACCCCCGACACGGCAGGGCGCGGACGAAGCGTTCCCGGCGTTGCTCCGGGCATCAGGTCCCGCAGCCACGGCCAGCCCACCAGCGACAGCAGCAAAAAGAAACACAGCGGCAAAACCAGTTGCAGCCAAAACCCCACTCCGGGGCGCCGCCACACATCGACAAGGCGCTGGGTCGGCGCATCCCCGGCCAAGGCATTCATCAGGCGGTCGGCCGCGGTGCGCTCGCGCTCGGTCGGCGCCAGACGGCGGGCATGGGCTGCCAGTTCGTGGGCAATCTCGCGCTGGCCCCGCGCCAGAAAAGCCCGGGCTTGCTCCAGCAAAAGCAAGGCATTCTCCCGCGCCGGGCGCATTCCGCCTTTCAGGTTGATCCACAAGGCAATCAGCGTATGAAACGGCCCGGACGGCACGGCCCACCAGCCCCGCACCCAGCAGTGCAGCGCCGCAAACAAGGCGGTGCGATCAGCACAACGCCGGCAAAACACCCCCGAGATCGACTCGTGCTGGACCCGCCGCCCGCCCCGCGCCGTCACCTTCTCCAAAATCAGATAGCGCGGTTGAGCCGTCACCGTGCCGCACACCCGGCAACTATGAAAAGCCGGCAGGCTTTCGGCCTGGGCCGTTGGCCGCGGCGCCTGAGACCGAGCGGCGCCTCGGTGATACGCCTCGCGCCCGCCCGGATCGAGCAAGGTCTGATAAGCGTCGTGCAAGAGTTGGAACTCGGCCACCGCATTGGGGCTGGGATTGCGATCCGGGTGCAGCAGCATGGCCTTGCGGCGATAGGCCCGCTTGATGACGGCCGCGCTCGCCCCGGGTGTCACCCCCAGCACGCGGTAATAGCCCTTGGGATCAGCGATCGGCGTGGCCATGAGCCCCCCTACCACGCCCCATCGGGCACAGTACCGCGCCACAAAGGCTGGCGCTCCTCAACGATGAGGCTTCCCAAGGCTCCACTGTCGAGCGACACCCGCACCCACCGGGGCACGATTTCGTTGCCCACATCGTCGATCACCGCCACCGCCAGATCCTCCGGCCCCGGCCACATCCAGCGGCCCAAGCCTCGGACATAGCGCTCAAACGCGGCCGGGTCCAGAAGAAGGCGGTCGGGAATATAGGCCAGACGGACCAGGGGCTGGGTCAGCGCCGATTGCACCATGGTCGCGCGGACCTGCAAAAGCACCACGTAATCGCGCCGGGGCGCCGGATTCGGACGTCCGCTGAGGCACTCACGACGACAAAGAACGTCCATGAAACGGGGCCTTGTTCGGGGGCTCCCGCGTGCCCCCACGCCGGGCCGAGTGGTGGGCGGTGACGGGTTCGAACCGCCGACCTTCTGGGTGTAAACCAGACGCTCTTCCAGCTGAGCTAACCGCCCTGATCGTCAGGGAAGCGCGCCAGCCCCCCGGCCCCACGCGCCTTCCCCTCGGGGCCAGATCTATTCCCGATCCGCCCCCCGTCCGTCAAGCCTTCAGGCTTCGTCAGCGTCTGGAGCGGCCTCGCCCCCGTTGACGGCGTCCTTCAGGACCTTGCCGGGCTTGAACTTCGGCTGATTGGAGGCCGGAATGGCAATCACCTCCCCCGTGCGCGGATTGCGCCCCTCGGATGCCGCGCGCCGCGACACCGCAAAGGTGCCAAAGCCAACCAGTCGCACCTCGTCATCCGCCTTCAGCGCGGCTGTGATGGCGTCGAACACGCCGTCCACGGCGCGCGCCGCCTCGGCCTTCGACAGCTCCGCGCGTTCCGCCACGGCGGCGATGAGATCATTCTTGTTCACAGGACAACCCCCTTTACTCCATGAGGCCCCTCACGGCCCGTCCACACCGCGGACGCCGACGTCAGGGGGGCGGAGACTGTACGGTCCCCTCTTCACCCGCGTCAACGGCCCTGCCTAGGGCAAAAAGCCAAAAAAAGAAAGACTGGGGAGGCTCGCCTCCCCAGACCCCTCTTTTTCAACGAATGGCCCCAATGGCCCCAGCGCCGCATCGTTCTCCCATTTAGTGGGGCCGCAGCTCTTCCGTTGCCGGCGTTTCTTCCCGTGCCGCCACCGGGGCCGGACCGTCGTCAGGCTCGGTCCAGTCGATGGGCACCAGACGGCCCACCAGGGCACGCTCCAGCACCTCGTCGGCATGGCTCACCGGAATGATGGTCAGCCCCCGCTTCACGTTGTCGGGAATCTCGGCCAGATCCTTCTCGTTGTCCTTGGGAATCAGCACCGTGGTGATGCCGCCGCGCAGGGCCGCGAGAAGCTTTTCCTTGAGCCCGCCAATGGGCAGGACCCGGCCGCGCAAGGTGATCTCGCCGGTCATGGCGATATCGCGGCGCACGGCGATGCCCGTCATCGATGACACAATAGACGTACACATGGCCACGCCGGCCGAGGGGCCATCCTTGGGCGTCGCCCCCTCGGGAACGTGAACGTGGATGTCCCGCTTTTCAAACAGCGTGGGCTTGATGCCGTAGGTCAGGGCCCGCGAGCGCACAAAGGAGCGCGCCGCCTGCACCGATTCCTTCATCACGTCACCCAACTGGCCGGTCAGCGTCACCTGCCCCTTGCCGGGCATGATCACCGCCTCGATCGACAGCAATTCGCCGCCCACCTCGGTCCAGGCCAAACCGGTGGTCACGCCCACCAAATCCTCGCGCTCGGCTTCGCCATAGCGGTACTTGCGCACACCGGCATACTTTTCCAGATTGGCGCGCGTCACCTTGATGGCCGAGCGGGCCCCCTTGCGCAGGAGAATTTCCTTCGTCGCCTTGCGGGTCAGATTGGCCAGTTCCCGCTCCAGACCGCGCACACCCGCCTCGCGGGTGTAGTAGCGAATGAGGTCGCGCAGGGCATCGTCGGAAATGGACCACTCGCCCCGGCGCAGGCCCGCCGCCTCAATCTGCTTGCGGATCAGGTGGCGCCGCGCGATCTCGACCTTTTCATCCTCGGTGTAACCGGACAGGCGGATGATCTCCATGCGGTCAAGCAGCGGCTGCGGCATGCGCATGGAATTTGCCGTTGTCATGAACATGACATCGGAAAGGTCGTAGTCCACTTCGAGGTAGTGATCGTTGAACGAATTGTTCTGCTCGGGGTCCAGCACTTCCAGCAGCGCCGACGAAGGATCACCCCGCCAGTCGGCCCCCAACTTGTCGATCTCGTCGAGCAAAAAGAAGGGGTTCGACGACTTGGACTTGCGCATCCCCTGGATGATCTTGCCCGGCATGGACCCAATATAGGTCCGGCGATGACCGCGAATTTCGGATTCGTCGCGCACACCGCCCAAGGACACCCGCACGAAGTTTCGCCCCGTCGCCCGGGCGATCGACTTGCCCAGCGAGGTCTTGCCCACACCCGGCGGCCCGACCAGACACAAGATGGGGCCCTTATTGCGGGTGGTGCGCAACTGCACCGCCAGATATTCCAAAATACGATCCTTGACCTTTTCCAGGCCATAGTGATCGGTATCCAAGATCGCCTGGGCGGCCTTCAGGTCTTTCTTGGTCCGGGTCCGCTTGCCCCAGGGCAGACTGAGCATCCAGTCAAGATAATTGCGCACCACGGTGGCCTCGGCCGACATGGGGCTCATGTTGCGCAGCTTCTTGAGTTCGCCCAGGGCCTTCTCGCGCGCCTCCTTGGTCAGCTTGACCTGAGTAATGCGCTCTTCCAGCTCGGAAAGCTCATCGCGACCGTCCTCGGTCTCGCCCAGTTCCTTCTGGATGGCCTTGAGCTGCTCGTTGAGATAATATTCCCGCTGGGTCTTTTCCATCTGCCGCTTGACGCGGCTGCGGATCTTCTTCTCCACCTGCAAGAGCCCGATCTCGGACTCCATGAAGGCATACACCCGCTCCAGCCGCTCGGCGATGGAGGAAAGCTCCAAAAGATCCTGCTTGTCGGAAATCTTGAGCACCAGATGGGACGACACGGTATCGGCCAGCTTGGCCGGGTCCTCAATCTGGTTGACCGAGACCAGCACCTCGGGGGGAATTTTCTTGTTGAGCTTGATATACTGCTCAAACTGGGTAATCACCGAACGGGAAAGAGCTTCCAGTTCCTCATCTTCGGTGCCCGTATCGGTCATGGCCTCGGCCTCGACCTCGAAAAACTCACTGCGGTCAAGGTAGCGGCTGATCCGGGCCCGCTGCACGCCCTCGACCAGGACCTTGACGGTCCCATCGGGCAAGCGCAGCAGTTGGAGAACCGTACTCACCGTCCCCACAGTGTGGATATCGTCGGGGGCGGGATCGTCGTTGGTGGCGCTCTTTTGCGCCACAAGCAAGATTTGCTTGTCCTCGCGCATCACCTCTTCCAGGGCGCGCACGGATTTTTCCCGCCCAACGAACAGCGGGACAATCATGTGCGGGAAGACAACGATGTCCCGCAGCGGCAGCATGGGATAAGCAGTCGCGGAACCGGTGCTCACCAGGTGTTCCTTTCACACGCGGTGCCCGGTGTCCCGCCATGGGGTCCGCCGGGGCACAATGATTCGTAGAGGGAGGGGGCGGGACCGCCCGAGGAGCGCCCGTCCTCGTCCGCCCCCGTCCCTTAGCCGCTGGTGCCGTCCACCGAAGCGCGCTGGTCGCCGTAGATGAACAGGGGCTTGGACCGTCCGTCCACCACTTCCTTGTTCACCACCACCTCGTCCACCCCGGACAAGCCGGGCAGGTCGAACATGGTGTCGAGCAAGATGCCTTCCATAATCGACCGCAGGCCGCGCGCGCCTGTCTTGCGGGCGATGGCCTTCTTGGCGATCCCGCGCAGGGCCTCGTCCTTGAAGGACAAGTGGGTGCTCTCCATCTCGAACAACTTCTGGTATTGCTTGACCAGAGCATTCTTGGGAGAGGTCAGGATATCGACCAGAGCATCCTCGTCCAGGTCATCCAGCGTGGCCAAGACGGGCAGACGCCCGACAAATTCAGGAATAAGGCCGTACTTCAGCAGGTCCTCGGGCTCGACATTGCGCAGGATTTCGCCGGTCCGCCGGGTCTCCGGGTCGCGCACATCGGCCCCGAAGCCGATGGACGACCCCTTGCCCCGTGCCGAAATGATCTTCTCCAACCCGGCGAAGGCGCCGCCGCAGATGAACAAGATGTTAGTGGTATCGACCTGGAGGAATTCCTGCTGCGGATGCTTGCGCCCGCCCTGCGGCGGCACCGAGGCCACGGTGCCTTCCATGATCTTCAACAGCGCCTGCTGCACGCCCTCGCCCGACACGTCGCGGGTGATAGACGGATTGTCTGACTTGCGCGAGATCTTGTCGATTTCGTCAATGTAAACAATGCCGCGCTGGGCTCGCTCCACATTGTAGTCCGACGCCTGAAGCAACTTCAGGATAATGTTTTCCACATCCTCGCCAACATACCCCGCCTCGGTCAAGGTGGTGGCGTCGGCCATGGTGAAGGGAACGTCCAAGATGCGCGCCAGCGTCTGCGCCAACAAAGTCTTGCCGCAGCCCGTGGGGCCGATCAGCAAAATGTTGGACTTGGCCAGCTCGACATCCGAATTCCGTCCGACATGGGAGAGGCGCTTGTAATGATTGTGTACCGCCACCGCCAAAACTTTCTTGGCGTGGTGCTGCCCGATCACGTAGTCATCCAAGACCTGCATGATCTCCCTGGGCGAGGGAACGCCATCGCGGGATTTGACCAAGCTGGTCTTGTGCTCCTCGCGAATGATGTCCATGCACAGTTCGACGCATTCGTCGCAAATGAACACCGTCGGACCGGCGATGAGCTTGCGAACCTCATGCTGGCTCTTCCCGCAGAAAGAGCAGTAGAGGGTGTTTTTTGAGTCACCGCCTGACGACTTCGACATGTCGGAAAGTCTCCCTATCGTCTTCCGCTGCCCACCCTGCCCGGATTTATTGTCGCCATCCGGAAAAGACAAGGCCCCGTCGTAAACGTCCCGCCCCCGCCCGGTCCCGGATCATCCCTGCAGAGGAAATGAGAGCGGGCAGCCGAGCACACCCGGAACGCCATCGGGTATGTTAGCCGTTCTGGGAAGGCCGGCACAATCCAAAACGATATCCCGGACCAAAACGATCTCCCCGGGAGGAGAGAAAAGGTCTCCTCCCGGGGCCGGGGATCCTTATCCCTTGGTCTCGGTCGGGGGGGCCTCGTCTTCGGCGCCCTTGGGCCGGCTTTCGATGACCTCGTCGATCAAGCCGAAGGCTGTGGCTTCTTCGGCGGTCATGTAGTTGTCGCGATCCATGGCGCGCTCGATGGTCTCCAGGGTCTGGCCGGTGTGGCGCACATAAACCCGATTGAGGCGCTCGCGCAGGGCCAGAATCTCCCGGGCCTGGATTTCGATGTCGGCGGCCTGCCCCTGGAACCCGCCCGACGGCTGATGGATCATGATCCGGGCATTGGGCGTGGCATACCGCTTGCCGGGAGCCCCGGCGCACAGCAACAGCGAGCCCATCGAGGCCGCCTGCCCGATGCACACCGTCGAAACCGGGCAGCGAATGTAGTGCATGGTATCATAGATGGCCATGCCACTGGTCACGACCCCCCCGGGGGAGTTAATATAAAAAGCAATATCCTTGCTGGGATTTTCCGATTCCAAAAACAAAAGCTGGGCACAGATCAGGCTCGACACACCATCGTGCACTTGCCCGGTCAGAAAAATAATCCGCTCCTTGAGCAAACGCGAATAAATATCATAAGCGCGTTCCCCCCGGTTGGTCTGCTCCACCACCATGGGGACAAGGGTATTATTGAATACTTCAAGGGGATCGCGGTCACGCATGTTTAGGTCTCGCTGCTGATGATATCCGGTGGGGGAGTCGCCTTCCCTACATAGGATGGGGAGACACCCCCTGTCCAGGGGCGCGCCCGTGTCATCGCCTCCCCAACCGGAGTCCCCCGGGACGACGCCCCGGGGGGATCTCGACGTCAGGCCGCGTCGCGGTCGTTTTCCAGCGCGGCCTTCAACTCTTCGGCGCTGATTGCCTTTTCGGTCACGCTCGCCTGCTCCAGGATAAAGGCACACACCTTGTCCTCGAACACCGGCGCGCGCAGACGCTCCATGGCTTCCTTGCTCTGGCGGTAGTAGTTGATCACCGCCGCTTCCTGCCCCGGGAAACGCCGCATTTCGCGCATCAGGGCCTTGTTCAGGTCCTCGGGCGCCACGGTCACCTTGTGGCGCTGGCCCACTTCCGCCAGCAGCAGGCCCAGACGCAGACGGCGCAGGGCAATCGCCCGGTAGTCGGTGCGCAGCTGCTCTTCCGACTTGCCCTTGTCCTCCTCGTCCAGATGGCCGTGCTCCAGGGCGTGGCTCACCTGATCCCAGATCGACTTGAACTCGGCTTCCAGCAGCCCCTCGGGCACCTCAAAGGTGCTCTGCTCGGCCAGGACATCGAGCAAACGACGCTTCAGACGGGCCTGGCAGGCCTCATCATAGTCGTTTTGGATGTTCTTGCGGATCTCGTCGCGCACTTGCTCGACGGTCTCCAGGCCCAGTTTCTTGGCCAGGGCCTCATCGACCTCGGGCAGGACCGGCCGCTCGATGGCATGGACCTTGACCTCGAAAGCGGCCTCGCGCCCCTTCAGATGGTCCACCGGATAATCCTCGGGGAAGGGCACGGTGACGGTGCGGGTCTCGCCGGCGCTCACGCCGACCAGTTGCTCCTCGAAGCCCGGAATGAAGGTGGCCGAGCCCAGTTCCAGCCGGAAGTCCTCGCTGGAGCCGCCCTCAAAGGCTTCGCCATCCAGACGGCCGACGAAATCGATCAGCACGCTGTCGCCCATCTCGGCGGCATGCCCCTCGGCGGTCGCCTCGAAGGTCTTCATGCGGCCGCGCAGTTCTTCCACGGCCTCGTCCAGCGCCTTGTCCTCGACCGCCACGCTTTCGCGCTCCAGGGTCAGAGCGGCGAAATCGGGGTCAGCGATCTCGGGCAGGACCTCAACCGCCAAGGTAAAGGCCACATCCTGGCCTTCCTCGACGTCCGAGGGAAAATCAATCTGCGGCTGGAGGGCGGGGCGCAGACCCTTCTCGTCGATCAGACGGCGGAAGCTGTCCTGGACGGCCGCCTCCAGCACCTCCCCCAGGGCGCTCTTGCCAAACCGCTTGCGCAACATCGACGCGGGAACCTTGCCCGGACGGAAGCCGGGCAGGCGAACCTGGCCTTGCAGCTCCTCAAGCCTCGCGCTCACGCGCTCGGCAATGTCAGCGGCCGGGAGGACAATCTTGTATTCCCGCTTCAGGGACTCGTTGACGGTTTCGGTGACCTGCATCGGCGGTTCTCTCAAGCCCTTGCGTAGGTAAAGGGAAATGACCCCGGCCGCACCGGGGCGGCGGGGCTGGGCCGGGACGAACGGGGAACGGGAAGGGGCCGGAACACGCGCTCCTTACGGGCGCCTTGGTGCGGGCGGAGGGATTTGAACCCCCATGGCCAGGGCCACTGGAACCTAAATCCAGCGTGTCTACCAGTTCCACCACGCCCGCCCATCGTGTCCGACGGCCAGTCCGGCTTATCCCACACCCGGCGGCTTGAAGCAACCTCTTTGCGCAAGGTCTTCGGGGGAAAGGAAAGAGAAGGCTGGGGAGGCGGGGCCTCCCCAGACCCCTGCGTTCCCAGGCCATCGCAAACGAGGGGTCTGGAGAGGCCCCGCCTCCCCAGCCTGCCCTTTTGGCCCCGTTCCTTATGCGCCCAACCGAATCCAGGTCGTCTTCAACTCGGTATATTTATCCAAAGCATGCAGGGACTTGTCCCGGCCGATCCCGGATTGACGGTAGCCGCCAAACGGCGTCGTCATGTCATCGGTATCGTAGCCGTTGACATAGACCACCCCCGCGCGCAAGCCCGCCGCCATCCGGTGAGCTTGGCTCAGGTCATCGGTCCACACCGCTGCCGCCAAGCCATAGTCGCTGTCATTGGCTACCGCCAAAGCCTCCTCGGCGCTGTCCACGGCGATCACCGCCAACACCGGCCCAAACACCTCCTCGCGGGCCAGCCGCATGGTGTTGCGCACCCCGGTAAAAACGGTGGGCTCGATATAGCAGCCCCCCGCCACCGGCGCGACCCGCGCCCCGCCCTGGGCCAAAACAGCGCCTTCGGCCTTGCCGATCTCCACATACCCCAGAACACGCTGGACGTGATCCTCGTCCACCATCGCACCGAAGCGGGTGGCGGGATCGAGGGGATCTCCCGGGCAGCGCTCCCGGGCCATGCGGGTGACGATCTCCACCACCCGGTCGTGAACGGAACGCTCGACAATCAGGCGCGAGCCCGCCGTGCACACCTCGCCTTGGTTATAAAAAATCGCCTCGGCCGCCGTGCGGGCCGCCGCTTCGAGGTCGCGAAAGCCCGAGAGCACGATATTGGGGCTTTTGCCGCCGCACTCCAGCCCCACCCGCTTGAGGTTCGACTGGCCGGCATACTGCATGATCAGTTTGCCCACCGCCGTCGAGCCGGTGAAAAACACGCCATCAACATCGCCGTGCAAGGCCAGGGCCCGGCCCACCGTCGGCCCAAAGCCGGGCAGCACGTTCAGCACGCCCGGGGGCACCCCGGCTTCCAGGGCCAACTCGCCCAATTTCAGAGCCGTCAGCGGCGATTGCTCCGCCGGCTTCAAGATCACGCTGTTGCCGGCCGCCAAGGCCGGGGCGACCTTCCAGGCCGCCATCAGCAGCGGGAAGTTCCAAGGCACGATGGCCGCCACCACCCCCAGCGGCTCGCGGGTGATCAGGGCCAGATCATCGGGCCCGGTCGGCGCTACCTCGCCATAGACCTTGTCCAGGGCCTCGCCATACCAACGAAAGCAATTAGCCGCCGAGCGCACATCAATGCCCAGGCTCTCGGTGATCGGCTTGCCCATGTCCAAGGTCTCCAGCAGGGCCAGGGCCTCGGCATTGTGCAAGATCAGCTCCGACAACCGCTGCAACACCCGCTTGCGCCGGGTCGGCGGCAGGCGGGCCCAACGACCATCGGCAAAGGCGGCCCGGGCCACGGCCACGGCCCGGTCGGCATCGGCCGCATCGCACGCGGCCACGTCGGCCAGCGCTTGGCCATCGCGTGGGCTGCGACAAGCAAAGGTCTCCCCCGACACGGCCGCCACGCGCTCCCCTCCCACGATGGCGCGCCCCTCCACGGTCACGGGGGTGAGAGCGGCGGCGCGGGCGATCCAATCGGCGGCACTGAGGGTCATGACGGCTCTCCAGTCGGGGACGCTCCCCCGGGCGGACCGGAGGGCAGAAACAAGGTCACGGTGGTGCCAACCCCCGGGGTGCTGTCAAGATCAAGCCGCCCACCGTGCAAGGACAAAATCCGCTCGGCCAGCGAGAGTCCCAGCCCGGTCCCCTCCTCGCGGCGGGCCACCGTGGCCCCATGGACCCGCTCAAACGGTTGGAGCGCCAGGGAGATCTGCTCAGGGGTCATGCCAATCCCGGTATCGGTCACGATCAGGGCATGACCTTGGGCATCGCAGCGGCTGGTCATTTCCACCCGGCCTCGCAAGGTGTATTTCAAGGCATTCCCCACCACATTGAACAAGGCTTGGCGCACCCGCAAGGGATCAAGCCGCACTTGGTGGGGGCAGGAGACCGCGTTAATCAAGGTGAGCCCCCGCTCGCGCGCTTGCAAGGCGAGCAAGGCCACCACATCCTCGACCACTGCCGCGAGCGCCACCTCCTCCACCACCAGATCCACCTTGCCCGCCTCGATCTTGGCCAAGTCAAGAATCTGGTTGATGGTCTCCAGCAGATGCCGGCCGCTATGCAAGATCAGGTCGGCGTACTCTTCATAGGGCTTGGGCAGCGGCCCCAGGGTCCGCGAGCGCATCATGTCGGAAAAGCCGATGATGGCATTGAGCGGCGTGCGCAGCTCGTGGCTCATGTTGGCCAGAAATTCCGATTTGGCCCGGCTCGCCGCCTCGGCCCGGCGCAAGGCCTCCACCAGCCGACGCTCCCCGGCGCGCTGCTCGGCCACGTCATGAATGGTCAATACTCGGCTATCCAACCCCAAAGGCGCCCAGCGCAGTTCCACCTCGCGCCGCTCCCCGTCACGGCACTCGAGAACGCCGGCGGTCGGATCGACCTTGCCCACACTTTCAACCAAGCTCGCCACCGAGCGCCCCAACAGATCGGTCTCCGGCACCCCGCTCAAGAGCGCCAGCGTGGGATTGACCGACAAAATGGTCCCGCTGCGATCGGTAATCACCATGCCATCGGCGGCATTGGCAAACACCCCCTCGGTCAGGGACAACAACCGCACTTGGTCTTCCAGCCGTCCGCGGCGCAAACTCTCGCGCCCCAGCAGCACTCCCGTTACCAACAAGCCCGCCAGGGCTGCCGCCCCCACCCCCAGCAACACCGCCGACTCCCAGGCCCAGGCTTCCAACGCCCCGCGGTGCGGCACACTCACCAAAACCGCGACAGGATAGCGTTGAGACAACCTGACTGCCAGGGAATGCGGGCCGCCCTCTTCGGTGGACAAAGGGATCACCGCTTCGTCTTGATCCCGCCGGGCGAGGTCGGCCAAGCCCGGCACCGAGGGAAACGCCCTGCCATTGCCCTCCAAGATCGGCGTCCCCTCAAGCCGGGCCAGCCACGCCGCCCCCCCTGCCCCGGCCCGATCTAAAATCACCGAGAAATACGGAGGATTGAGAGCCCCCAGAACGATCAGCCCGGGACCGCCCCGCACCGCTACGGGCAACACGCTTTGCAGACCCACCGCCGCCGCCTGCCCCGCCACGGGAAGGGTGCGGCCGGCGCGGACTTCCCCAATCATCAGACCACGCGATAACGAGCGCTCCTGCGCGGTGTGCCCTTCTCCACCGTCGGGCGGCAGCCCCAAAGCCGCCAACGACAGGTGCCACTCCGCTCCGTTGCCGGCACTATCCAAGAGAACCAGACCATCACGGGCCCGTATCACCACAATTTGCCGCAGATGAGGAGAAAACCGCAGTCCCTGCCGCGCCACGGCCTGGAGTTCTTCCAAAGCCCAGGGCTGGATCATGGCATCGCTTTCGAGCGCGGCACACAACCGGACACACACCGCCTCGCCCACGGAGAGCAAAGCCGTCTCGGCGGACTCCAGCGAGCGAGTGACCGCGTTTTCCACCATCAAGGCGACAAGAGCCGCACGTTCCGTTTGCCGATCCAGAGCCGCGCGAGCCTGCAAGAAAAGAACACTGGAAAAAAGGGCAAGAACAGCCGCCGCACACAGTGCCAGAATAACGCCCCATCCGCGTTTGCGCCGGTGCGGCACGGCTCTTCTCCCCGCGCTTATTCCGTTTCCTTCTTTATGGGTACGCTCCCTTAGCGCCCACGGCAAGAGTGCGGCCACGGCGCTTGCTCTGGAAACCCGAGGCTCCCTTACCAAGCCTCTGACCGGTTGGTCGGGCTGGCCCCCACCCCCGCTTGGCGCGATGCCCCTTTTCCCCTTTTTGTTTTATGAATCAATGAGAAAGGAAGGAGACGGCTGGGAATCCCCGGCCTCCCCCTCTCCCATGTTCCTTGGAGGGGGCAGGGGCAGGGTCCGCGCGACCTGATAGCGCGTGATGTCTGCCCCAAGATTGACCGGGGCATACCCCTGGGCCGCCCGCGTCACCACGGATTCATGGATCCAAGCGGTGTCGCCGAGCACACGCGGTTCACCCGCCGGCAGATACCAGCCGCCCAACGTTTTACGCTCGGGCCATTCCCGGTACTTGACTGATTTGGGAAAATATTCAAGCAGCCACCACGGCCCGGTCGGCTCTGGGTGAAGAGGCCCCAGGGGATCTTCCGGGGCATAGACCACCTCGCCACGCGCGTTCTTTTGCCCCTCAACGATGTTTTTCAGCATTTTTTTGTTGAAGGAAAGCCCAGCCGCCGCCGCCTCGCCCACCATCCAGCGGAGCGAAACCTTACACAGACCGCTTTCAGCCTCGGCGTGTCCCCCACCAATATCGCCATGTGCTCCGGCGAACCAAACCTGCGCCACATCCTGCGCCACGGTCTTCTGAGGATCGAAAGGATTCGGCACAAAAGGACCGGGGTGCCACAAATTCACCCGAAACATCCGCCGACGCTCATCAATCGCCATGGCGTGGCGCACACAAGCAACCGAAGGATTGCGGCGCGTGTAGGGCAAATGGACAAGGCCAATGGCCAAGCGATCCCTCAAGGGCGCGATCATGGAGCCCACGGTGTCCCACAGCCCCAAGAAATGGATCAAGACCCGTCGCGTCCCCACGTCACGGGCAAACCGCCAGCCAATCGCGAGATTGTCCTGATCGCTCGACATCTTATAGGCCTTCACCGCGAAAGCCGCGAGATTGGCCTGCTCGGGCCGAAGCAAGCCCACCTGATGGATTACCCCAGCCACCACCCGCGCCGCGTAGGCCCCACGGCTGAACCCGAACAGGGAAATACGATCCCCCGCCCGGTAGTGCTCGCAGAGAAACCGATAGGCGCTGATCACATGCTCATCGAGCCCATCCCCGGTCGCCTGCTCGGCCAAAGCCCGGATCCGATTGGACCGCCGCCGCCACAAATCCAAAATCCCCGAGGTCCCCACCCCAGGGTCATAGTAAACAATCTGCTTCTCCCCCTTGCTCAACGCGCGAAACAGATGAACGACATTGGTCGATCCAACACCCGCCCCCGTCGGCGCCGGCTCATTGCTGGTCCCATCACAACAAACGACGAGGTTACGCCCCTCTTCCACCCGATGACCCGCCGATAGGAGGTCACTTTTTGCGCTCTCACTCATCAAAACCTCCTTGCGTTTCAACCGAGTTCCTAAAGACCAAGCCCGCGCCCCAACGAAACGAAGGGCCTGGAGAGGCCATGCCTCCCCAGCCTTCCCTCTTTCTCACCGCCCCCGCTCTCGGACGACATGAAAAAGATTCCAGAGAATCGCGGCACCGTTTCCACTGGGACACCATAGCAAAATTGGGGTCTTTGGCCTTCCCCAAACCGAGGCAACCCGGCGGGGCATCGGTTTTTGCCCTCTGGCCTTTTTCCTGGATTTTTTGATAATGACACTCATTATCTCTTAAACCCGACCACAGAGAGGGAAAGCCCATGAGTGTTCACGTGATCTATGGATCCGATGGCGGCACCACCCGAGGGATCGCCCAGCGCCTTGCCAGCCGTCTCCAGGGCCGAGCGATTGACATCACCAAGGCCAGCGTTGCCGACCTGGAATCACCAGCCCTGCTGATCCTGGGCTGCCCCACCTACGGCTTCGGCGATCTGCAATCGGACTGGGAAGACCGGCTCTCCTTGCTCAAGGAAGCCCAGTTGTCGGGCAAACGGGTCGCCCTGTTCGGCACCGGGGACCAAATGACCTACCCCGACACCTTTGTGGACGCCATGGGCATCCTCTACGACATCGTGGTGGATCGCGGCGCCCAGGTGGTTGGCTTCACCGACACCAAAGGCTACGACCACACCGGCTCCGCCGCCCAACGCGACGGCCGCTTCGTCGGCCTCGCCCTCGACGAAGACCAACAACCCACCCTCACCGACCAACGCCTCACCGCCTGGATCGACCAGATCCGCTAACCCCCCCAGGCTGGGGAGGCGAGCCTCCCCAGCCGCCTCGCTCGACGGACCACGCCCCGAGGCATGGCCTACGTCCTGCACGCGACAAGGCGGTGAAGGCCGCGACACGACGGTAACACCATGTGATGGGGCACGATCTTTTGGACGGTCGCGAACTCCTAGGCTAGCAAGGCGTCACCTTCTGTGGCATCGTGAGTCTCGTGATAAACTTGCCCGTCAGAGGCTGGCCTAACTCAACAGTCATCATGGCACGGATCAATCTTAAAAAATTCATTGCTGAACATTACAAAGGTGGCGTGACAGCACGAGACGTGATCCGTGAAGGCATCACTAATTCAATCCACGCTGGCGCCAATGAGATTTGTGTCGAACTCTTTTTTCAGAAGAAGCTATTTAGTGACGAAGAGCGCAACGTCCTCGACCGCATCATCATTTCCGACAATGGCGAGGGATTCACCCAAGACAACCTGAATTATTTCGACGAAATTTGCACCGGCCACAAAGACGATATTGGTGGCAAGGGTGTCGGTCGCCTCGCCTTTTTGAAATATGCTAATCGCGTCGAGGTTCGCAGCCAACTAGCAGAGCACCTAGTCGAATTCCGCTACACCCCCGATTTTAAGTTAGAGGATGTTAAAAGAACTAAATCTTCCGGTAGTCCGAATACGAGGATAACCATCTCCGAGCCGAAGGAAGAAATCAATACACAGGTCGCAAAACTGATAAATTCGATGTGCGACGACCTGCGCCTGTTGTTGTTCCTGAAGAAGCAGGCCGGACAGATCATATCGGTCACCTTCACCCATAATTCGCAGCAGCCATTTCCGGTGTCATTTTCTTTTTCGGCAGACCAAATTGAGGCGCTGAAAACCCGGTTTTTCGAGGTCGGTGGCGAGACGTTCGACTGCTATCTTTTCCGCGAAGAGGCCCCGCGTAAGGGCATAGTCGCAATGCTCTGCGCTGACCAGCTCTGTGTTGAAGAATATCAGATCAGCAAGCGCTTCGATATCTGCCGTTACCTCATTTCAGTCACATCGACCTACCTAAACCGCACTTCCAATATCGAGCGCCAGAAACTCGAAATTCCCAAAACGGACTCTGATGTAGATCTCGTGTCGCCGATCAGCCGTGAGATGCTCATGCCGCGTATCCACGACGAATGTTTGGCCATGATTAACGAGACAGCGAAAGGCGATATCGATTCATTCAAAGAATCTAACATTGAGAAACTCAAAAAATATTATCCATTTATCACCATCAGCTCCTTAAACGGGGATGCTGCGATGCTGGACGCTGACGAGATCGTTAAAACTTACCGTGCACAACAGGCACGGCGCGAAGATCGGCTGGTTGAAGACTTGATCGAGGGTCGCAAGGCGAACTTCGACGATATATCTCATCTCGCCAGTGACGACTTGGCTCGCTTTATCGTCCATCGGGCACTGGTTATCGACTCGTTAGCTAAGATGCCCCGCGAATCTGCGGAAGAGTTCCTCCACAATGCAATTCTAAGAAAAAAAAGTAACGGTGACGATATCCGAGAAAACAATGTCTGGCTCGTGGACGACAAGTTCCTTTCCTATTCAAGCATCTACAGCGATGCAACTCTAGCGAAAATCGTTCGCGAGGTTGGCGTCGAAACAGAATCGAAACAGAAGCGCAAACCCGATGTCGCAGCCTTTTTTTCAAAGGACAATGAAGGCCACCCCAATAAACTTGTCATCATTGAATTCAAGAAACCTGGTGCCGATATCTATGATAATAACAAGGCACTACTCCAGTGCCGCCTCTATGCCAGTGAGTTGGTAGATAGGATTAAGACGGTGCGGGAGGTTTTCGCCTTCTCTATCGTCGAGATCGATGACGAATTTTACAGGGATATGAAACGCTCTGGGTTCAAGGACGTGTTCTCGTTGAGCGAGCGAGTTGTCTATAACGACTTCGCCACTGGCTCAAACGACGATATCCCACTGCACCTCTACGTGATGCCTGCGGCCTCATTGATCATTGATGCCAAGGCACGCAATCGCGTCTTCGAAGAGGTGCTCCGGTTTAACATGACCCAACATGCACCGGCGCTCACTGCCTCTCCGGCAGATCCAAGTCCTGAAAAATGACTTTCAGGCGACATCCCCACGGATCATGTCCCATTGCGTGGTGCAATAGGGTGGTGGCCATTTGATCTCCAGCAGGATTGCCGGTTTGATCAGGCTGCCGCAACGGGCGGCAAGCTGCCGGGGAGGGGGAGTTTCGAGGCGTTTTGCTACCGGGAGACTTCTCTAAAAACCGCCTTGAAGAGCCATAAAAGAAAGCGGAGGTCTGGAGGCGTCAGCCTCCAGGTGGGGTCCGGGGCGACAGCCCCGCGTCGCCGCGTCTGACCGCCCCCGCTAGCCGATTTTAAACTTCAGAACATCGGCCGGCATTTCCGCTTCAGGGAGGTTGCGCGGGTCCGGTTCTGGGGTTCCGATGGTTGTGGTGATCGGGATGACGCCGGCCCAGATGGGCAGGGCGTAGTCGGCTTCGTCGTCTTCGGGCTGGCCGGTGCGCACTTTGGCCGAGGCTTCCGTGAGGTCGAGGCGCATCAGGGCTGTCACTTTGAGTTCCTGCTCGGTCATCGGGCGCAGGCGGTCCCACTGGCCGGGGATCAGGCCGTTGACGAAGCGCTTGAGCTGGGCCTCTTTTTCCGCCGGATCGGTCACCGGCTGGGCCACGCCGAACACCATCACCGAGCGGTGGTTGATGTTGTAGTTATAGGCCGAGCGGGCCAGCACCAGCCCATCGATGATCGAGGCGCACAGGCACACTTCCTGTCCCGTGGTCGCCTGGATCATGCGGGCCACCCGCGATCCGTGCCAGTACAAGACCTCGCCATCGCGCCATACCAAGGTGGGGGTCACCAGGGGGTGCCCCTCGTGGAGATAGCCGACGTGGGCATGGGGGCAGGCGTCGAGGATGGCGTGGATGGTTTCCTTGTCGTACTTTGCCAGCCAGTGATAGCGTTTGACGCGGGTCCGCTCGCTGGGAGGGGTGTCGGTCATCGGGGAGATCCTTCTGGTTGATCGAGAACCGCCCCACTGTGGCAGCCCCACCGCCTTGCCCCTAGATCCGCCGCGGCTGCCGCGCATGGAGCCACCGCGACACGCTGGCCGGGAGACGTCGTTCGTCATGCTGCCTATCGCCTTGGAACGCACCAGCAGCGCCCCTACCTTGCAAGAGCAGATCTATCGCTTTATCCGCGACCGGGTGATGGCGGGGCATCTGCCGGCCGGCGCTCGTCTGCCCTCGACCCGCGAGTTGGCGCAAAGCCTGGGGGTGTCGCGCAACACGGTGGTCCTGGCTTTCGACTGGCTGGCCGCCGAGGGCTATATCGAGCGCCACGCCGGATCCGGGACGTTTGTGGCCCGTCTCCTGCCGCCCAACCTCACCCCCGCGCCGGCCCTACCCGAAACACGCCCCGTCCCCGATCCGCAAGAACCGCCGCCCGTGGTGCCGCCCGCCGTTCCGCCGCCCGTGCTGGCGGGCGAGGGGCGGCCGGTGTTTGACTTCTGGTATGGCCGTCCCGATCCCCGGCTGTTTCCCGCGCATACATGGCGCATGCTGGCCGGTATGGTATTGGGCGCTTGCGCCCGGGGGTTGGCCGACTACGGCGATCGCGGTGGCGACCCGGATTTGCGCAGCGCCATCGCCACCCATCTGGCCGGCGCCCGGGGCCTTGCCGCCGCGCCCGACCAAGTGATCATCACCGCTGGCGCCCAGGAAGCCTTGAACCTGATCGCCCGCCTGCTGGTCGAGCCCGGCACCCCGGTTGCCCTGGAAGCCCCCGGCTACGATGCCGCCGCCCGGGTGTTCGAGGATCATGGGGCGCGGATCCATCCCGTCCCCCTCGACCACGAGGGCCTGGATCCGACCGCCCTGCGCGGCGTGCGCCCACGCTTGGTGTTTGTCACGCCGTCCCACCAGTTTCCCACCGGGGCGGTCATGACCCTGGCGCGGCGGCGGGCCCTCATTGAGCACTGCGCCCAGTTTGGCGGGCGCATCATTGAAGACGATTACGACGGAGAGATCATCTACGACCGGCCGCCCGTTGCCGCCTTGGCCGCTCTCGACGGGCTGGAGCGTACCCTTTATGTCGGGTCCTTTTCCAAGACCTTGGGCAACGGGTTGCGGCTGGGCTATGTCGTGGTGCCGCGCGCCCTGGTTCCCGCTGCCCGCGCCGTCAAGGGGTTGATGAGCTATGGCCAGTCCTGGCTTGACCAGCAGATCCTGGCCGCGTTTCTCGCCAGCGGCCGCTTTGAGCGGCATTTACGCCGTTTGCGCGTGACCTATCGCGCTCGTCGTGATGCCGCGCGCGCTGGTCTTTTGGCCCTGTTTGGTCCCGAGCTGCGGGTGGAGGGGGCGGATGCCGGCTTGCATCTTTATTGCACCTTGCCGCCCTCGGCTCCGAGTGCCCAGGAGGTGGCCCGGTGTGCTCGGGCGCGGGGCATCGGGTTTTATCCGGCCGAGGCGTCGGGGCTGCGGGGGGGCGGTGTGGATCTTGCGCGGAGCTTGATCATTGGGTATGGCGCGCTGACGCCGGAAGAAATCAACGAGGCCTTTCGTCGATTAGAGGGGCTATGAAAAAGGCAAGGCTGGGGAGGCGCGGCCTCCCCAGACCCCTCGTTGCCTTAAATGCCAAGGGCCAGTTTGCGGTGGCGTAGCGCCGGCAAGTCGGCGTGATCTTGGTACTTGGTGCACTGCAAGACGAAGGTGCGCAGGGATTCATAGACCTTGGCGGTCAGGGGATCCTTGGCGGACATATCCTCCAGAACCAGTCGGGTCTGGCGCCCCATCTCCTGGATCACCTCGTCGGGGAAGGTGCGGATTTGGATGGTGGGGTATTTGGTCGCCATGTCGGCGAAAACCAGGGTGTTGTTGTAGGTGAAGTCGGCCAGGGTCTGGGCGCTGGTCGCCTGAGCGGCGTAGCGGACAATGGCTTTAAGGTCGGCCGGCAGGGCTTGGTAGCGTGCCTTGTTGACAATCACCTCCAGCGAGGGGCCGGGCTCGTGGAAGGCTGGCATGTAGTAGTACTTGGCCGCTTTCTGGAGGCCAAAGGCAATGTCTAGCCAGGGGCTGACCCACTCGGCGGCATCGACCGCCCCTGCCATCAAGGCCGGCATGATCTCGCCCGGCGGCGTTAGCACGGTGGCCGCTCCCAGGCGCCGCATCACCTCGCCCCCCAGGCCGGCAATGCGCATGCGCAGCCCCTTGAGATCCTCAAGGGTGTTGATCTCCTTGTTAAACCAGCCGCCGGCCTGCACGCCGGAGTTTCCCGCGTAAAACGGCTGGATGCCAAAGGGGGCGTAGACCTCTTCCCACAGCGCTTGTCCGGGGCCATTGGTGATCCAGGCGTCCAGTTCCCAGGCCATCAAGCCAAACGGGATGGCGGTGAATAGGTTGAGGGCCGGCGCCTTGCCTTGCCAGTAATACGAGGTCGCGTGGCCAATCTGCGCCGTGTCGGCCTGAATGGCATCCATGACCTCGAACGGCGGCACCAGCTCACCGGCCGCGAACAAGGTGATGGTCAGACGTCCGCCCGACATGGCGGTGACCATGTCGGCAAATCGCTGGGCATTGACCCCGACCCCGGGCGCGTTTTTCGGCCAGGGCGTCACCATCTTCCACTCCAGGCGCTCTTGCGCCAGGGCCGGGGCTGCCAAGCCGCCCACCGCAACGGCGGTACCGGCCGAGGCCGCCGCCAGAAAATCACGCCGCTTCATCCAACCCCCTCCTTTGATCAAAAAAAGTGCTCCAGCATACGGGGGGCACACACCGAGGCAAGAGGCAGCCTCAAAGGAACCGAGGGGTCTGGGGAGGCCGCGCCTCCCCAGCCTTAAAAAAAGGAAGACTGGGGAGGCGCGGCCTCCCCAGACCCCTCGATCTTTTAGATTTCGCGCTCCATGCGTTGCAGGCGTTCTGCCATGCCGGGGTGGGTGGACAGCCAGCCGCCGTCATCGGACAGGCGGGCCAAGCGGGCCAGCAAGGCGCGAAACGGTTCGGCATCGGTTCCGGTGCGGGCCAGCAGGACCCGGGCCCCGTCGTCGGCCTCGCGCTCAAAGGCGCGCGAATAGCTCCGGTCGAGCAGCAGGGCCGGCAGGGCCGCCGCCTCTTCCACCAAGGCGCCCATGGTCCCCCGTCACCACCCCGGCCACCACCACGACGCCCACCCCCGAGATCAGCCGGCGCAAGCCGTGGTGTTCGCGGATGTGAATCAGTTCGTGGGCCAGGACCCCCGCTACCGCCTCGTCACTGTCCGCCAGGGCGACCAGGGCGTCGGTCAGGACCACGGGTCCTCCGGGGAAGGCCAGGGCATTGGGTCCCAAGCGGGGCGCCTCGGCCAGGACCAGTCCGGGCGAGCTGTCGAGGCCGGCCGCCATCACCAAGGCCTCAAAGCGCTGGCGCAAAGCCGCTTGGCGCGCCTCGGGCAAGCGGGACGGCGCCAGGGCTGTTTTCTCCAAGGTCAGAAAGGCATGCTGACCCAAGGCCCGCTCCACCGGCGTCGGCACCAAAAGGGCCACGTGGTCGGTGGCGAGGGGCACGGCCCAGCGCAGGCTCACAAGCAAGACCAGAACCATCAGGGCGAGGCCCAGCAGGACACCCGGCGAGCCCCGTTCCACCCGGGCCAGCCAGCGGCCCGGGTCGCGCTGTCTCGTCGCCCCGAGAAGACGGGCCACCCCCTGGGAATCCCGGGTGATGAAGCAGCGACCATCGTCTAACACCACCCGGCGCGGCACCCCGGTGACAGCCTCGCTGATCGAGAGATGGGCGGGGTCCAGGCTGGTTTGGGTTTCCCCATCTTCCAGCACGAGCCGCCCGGCCACCAAGCCCAGGCGAGCGGGCCGCCCCTGCGCCGTTCCCGTTTGCATCACGGTGCCGTCGATGCCCCGTTCCATGCCGTGTTCCCCGTTCAGAGGGCTCTCGTTTCGCGGGAGCGCCTAGACACCGATGTCAAACCCTTCAAGGTCGGCAAACTCGGAGGCAAAGGCCGAACCAGCCTCCCGCTGTTTGCTGATAAACGTATCAATCGCCCCAGCCGGCAGGATCCAAAGACAAGAACACTGGTAGCGCCACGCCCGCACCGCGGTCCACGGATGGGCAAAGCCCAGGGTGAGTAGCGTTGCCACTGCGTTGGTCGCCACGATCCAAGTGTAGCGTAGCGCCGAGAGCCGGCACACGAAGCGGTGTCCTTCCTCCAAGGTCAGGTGATTGAGCAAAATCGCCCGGGCGCGGGTGCGGTAAAACACCCGGGCCAGCAGGAAGGCGGGCAGAAAAGACACGGTGAGGGCGGCGCCAAGTTCTTCCGCTTCTTGGAACTCCCCGCCGAGGCCCATGAAAACCGCCGCGCCCGCTGCCCCGCACGTCGCAAACGCCAGCCCCATCACCAGCCCGGCCTGGAGCAGGGCGGCGTAAAAGGGCCCCATCGGCGGCAGACTGGCGAAGCGCGCCGTTCCCAAAAAACGGTGGTTCACCCAATAGCGGCCGCTGGCCCGGGTGGCGAAAGGCAGCAAAATCCCGAGCGACACAGCACTGGCCAGGGGCCAGCCCAAATGGACCTTAGCTGCCGCGCCATAGGTGCCGCGAAAGTCGAAGCGCACCGCCTGCCAGAGGGTCATACGCGCGTTGAAACGTAGCGATCGGTTGACCAGCCAGGGCAAAAGGGCCAGCGAGGCCAGACCCACCGGGACGCTGGCAAAGGGCGAGGCGGTCTCCACCAGGGCGACCAGCCCCAGGATACCCACCACCAGCACCCGGCCCAGCAGGATGGACCACGGCCGGGCGGTGTAATCAAGGCTGCCGCCAGCCGCTTCGGTGTTGCCGTAAAAATAGCGCAGCCGCCGCACCTTGGCCCAGGCCGACCACAGGCCGATGGTCACCAAGGTGAGCAGGAGGTTGGTGATCCAGATCCCGAAGTAGTCGCGGGCCCGGCCATGAAAGGTCACGGGCAGGGCGCCGGGCGGGATGGGGGCGCTCATGGGGGGCTCTCCGGGGCTGGGGCGTGAACAACGGCAAGGGCGTCGGCGATCGAGCGGTCAAACAAGACCAGAGGGGGGCGCACCCCGTGGGCCAGCAACAAGCGGCGCATGGGCACCGAGGCCCCGGTGAGGATCATCCGCACCCCCCGGCGCGCTGCCTTGTGGGCCAGCCCCTCGATGGTGTGGGCGGCGGTGGAATCTAGGAATGGGACGGCCGACACGTCCAAGATCACGGTGCGGTGGCGATCGGCGATGCGCTCCAGAGCCGAGCCGACCGAGGCCGCCGCACCAAAGAAAAACGCCCCGCTGATGCGATAGACCGCCACCGCCGGATCGCGTGCCGTGCGCGCATCATAGGGGAGGCGCTCGGCCGGGGTGCCGTCGGGTCGGTCCTCGGGGATAAAGGCCCGCTCGGCCGTGACCTCGGTCAAGGCCGACATGCGGCTGATGAACAAGGTCGCCCCCACCGCCACCCCAACCAAAATGGCCTCGGTCAGGGAGCGGAACACGGTCAGGCCAAACGTGCACAAAAACACCACCGCGTCGCCCCGCGAGCCCCGAAACAAGGTCATCACGGCGTGGCGTTCGATCATGTTCCACGACAGCAGCATCAAGACCGCCGCCAGTGCCGCCAACGGGATCCGGTCGCCCAAAGGAGCCGCCACCAGGATAAACGCGAGCAAGAACAAGGCGTGCATGATGCCCGCCATCGGGCCGTGAGCGCCGGCCCGCACGTTGGTCGCGGTCCGGGCAATGGTGCCGGTCACACAAATGCCGCCAAACAGGGCCGAGCCCATGTTGGCAATCCCTTGGGCCACCAGTTCGCAGTTGGAGCGGTGGTTACGCCCGGTCATGCTGTCGGCTACCACCGCCGAGAGTAGGGATTCGATGGCGCCCAGCAACGCGAAGGTGATGGCTGTCGGAAAAACCTCCTCTACCCGGGCCCAGGACAGGGAGGGCAGGGCGGGGGCCGGCAGGCCTGTGGGGATGCCGCCAAAGCGCGAGCCAATGGTTTCCACCGGCAGCTTGAACAAAGCCGTGATCCCGGCAGCCACGGCGATGACGAGGAGCATGCCGGGCCACTGGGGTTTCCAGCGCTTGAGCAGGACCAAGCCCGCCAAGGTGGCGCTGGCCAGGGCCAAGGTGGGCCAATCGGTGCCGGGCAGAGCCTGCCACAACACCGGCAGTTTTTCCAAAAGCGCCGCAGGCTCCGCGGCGGGCAGGGTCAGGCCCAGGAATTCCTTGATCTGGCTGACAAAGATCACCACGCCGATGCCGGCGGTAAAGCCCAGGGTCACGGGATAGGGGATGAATTTGATATAGGTTCCAAGCCGTAAAAACCCGATGGCCAGCAGCAAAAGGCCCGAGAGGAACACCGCAAGGATCAGGCCGTCCACCCCATGGGTCGCCACCGTGGTCGAGACTAAGACGATGAAAGCGCCCGCCGGACCGCCGATTTGAAAGCGGCTGCCGCCGAACAACGAAATCAGAAAGCCGCCAATAATCGCCGTGTACAGGCCCCGGTCGGGGGTGACACCGGAGGCAATGGCGATGGCGGTGGACAGGGGCAAGGCGACGATGGCCACCGTCAGACCGGCCAGAAGGTCGTGGCGGATCTGGGCCGGGCCGTAGCCCTCGCGCAAGACCGTCACCAGCTTGGGGGTAAAGAGGTCCAGGAACGTGGGGGGAGCGACCGTCACCGGACGCGCATCAAAAGCCATGGATCCAACGCCTTGGGTTTTGACGGCGGGATCGTCGGACAGCGGCAAGCCCCGTCGTGCTTGGGGAGTCTTAAGAACAGAGGTAGTCCCGTTGCCGGGGCTTGGTCAAGGCCCAGCAAAAAGAACGGCCTCTCGAGGGGAGGGAGAGGCCGTTTCAAGGGAACCTGAAGGCTTGAGACACCAAGAAGAGGACCGGGGCCGCCCTGGGGCGGCGTCCCGAACGCGGTGAAATTAATAAGCGTTCGCGATTTCTGAGGCAAGGACAATCGCACAGGGACAAAAAAAAGGCTGGGGAGGCGTGCCCCCCCAGACCTCTGGGTCTCTCGGACGGGGAGGTGATCAGCCGACGATCTCGATCTCGGAGAAGAAGAAGGCGATCTCGTTGGCGGCGTTTTCGAGGGAGTCGGAGCCGTGCACCGAGTTCGCTTCGATGGATTCGGCGAAGTCCTTGCGGATGGTGCCCTCGGCGGCGTTGGCCGGATTGGTGGCGCCCATGATTTCACGGTTGCGCAGCACGGCGTTTTCGCCTTCCAGCACCTGGGCGACGACCGGGCCCGAGGTCATGAACTCGCACAGGGACCCGAAGAAGGAGCGCTCCTTATGGACCTCGTAGAACTGGCCGGCCATTTCCGGGGTCAGACGCAGGCGCTTTTGGGCCACGATGCGCAGGCCGCCTTTTTCGAAACGGTCATTGATGGCGCCGGTCAGGTTGCGGCGGGTGGCGTCGGGCTTGATGATCGACAGGGTACGTTCAATCGCCATGTTGGTTTCCCTTGGCTGTGGACCCCCCCGAACGGGGGAGGGGCCAGCCCCGGGAGGGGCCGGCGGGATGAGCGGGCTTCTACCGCGAAGCGTTTGCCGGAGCAATCCCCGACTTAGGCCCGGGAGGGGATCCCTCGGGCCGGCCATCGTCGCGCAAGACCACGTAAATCGCGGGGATCACCAGCAAGGTCAGGGCGGTGGACGAGGCTAGGCCAAAGACCAGGGACAAGGCCAGTCCCTGGAAAATGGGGTCGCCCAGGATGAAGGCGCCGCCGATCATGGCCGCAAGTGCGGTCAAGACGATGGGCTTGACCCGAACCGCGCCCGCCTCCAGCAAGGCATCGCGCAAGGAGCCAGCATGGGCCCGCGCGTGGCGGATGAAGTCCACGAGCAAGATCGAGTTGCGCACGATGATGCCGGCCAGCGCGATGAAGCCGATCATGGAGGGGGCCGAAAAGGGCGCGCCAAACGCCCAGTGCCCAAGCACGATGCCGATCAAGGTCAAGGGCACCGGGACCAGGACCAGCAGCGGGATCTTGAAGCTCTTGAACAGGCCCACCACCAGCAGATAAATGCCCAGCAAGGCCACGCCGAAGGCGGCGCCCATGTCGCGGAAGGTGACATAGGTGATCTCCCACTCGCCGTCCCACAGCACGCTGGGCCGGGATTCATCAAGGGGGGCGCCGTGCAGGGCGACGGGCAGGGGATCGGGGGCCTCGGCCAGGAGTTTGTTGACCGCGAGCATGCCATAGATCGGCGCCTCCACCGCCCCGGCCAAGTCGGCCATGACCATTTCGACAAAATGGCCATCGCGGCGGTAGATCAGGCGCGAGCTTTCCTCCTTGTGGACGCGCACCACGTCGCCCAGTTCCACGGTTCCCGAGGCGGCTGGCACCGGGGTGGCCAGCAGGCGCTCGCCCGGGGTCAGGGCGTCCGGGGGCAGGCGCACGACGATCTCGACCGGCCGCGCGCCTTGGCCCTGGTGGGAATAGCCCACACTGACCCCGCCGATCAGAGCGGCCAGGGTATCGTAAACCGCTTCCTCCTCGACGCCATGCAGGGCCAGGGCCTCGCTGTCGAGCGAATAGCGCAGGCGCGGCGCCTTTTCGCCGGCCATGTCGTCCACGTCCACGACAAACGGCACCGCCGCGAAGGCGGCCTTGACCCGGGCCAGGGCGGCTTGGCGGCTGGCGTCGTCGGGGCCATAAATCTCGGCCAGCAAGGTGGCCAGCACCGGCGGACCCGGAGGCACCTCCACCACCTTCAAGCTGGCGCCGGGTGGCACGGGCAAGGAGCGCAGCCGCTCGCGCGCCTCCAAGGCGATGGCGTGGCTGGCCCGCGTCCGGTCGTGGCGCGAGACGAGGTTGACCTGAAGGTCGCCCATGTGCGGCGCCTCGCGCAGGTAATAATGGCGTACGAGGCCATTAAAAGTGAACGGCGCCGCCGTACCGGCGTGGAGTTGCACGCTGGTCAGTTCGGGAAGATCGGCCAGACGCCGGGCGGCCGCGCGCAAGACGCGCTCGGTTTCCTCCAGCGAGGTGCCCTCGGGCAGGTCGGCAATCACCTGGAACTCCGACTTGTTGTCGAAGGGCAGCAGCTTGACCGTCACGTCGCGGGTATAAAACAGCGTGCACACGGCCAGCGTGGCAAGGCCGGTGAGCAGCAGGAAGGTCAAGGCCCGGGCCCGGCTGGCCAGCACCGGGCGGGCGAGCGCGCGGTAGAAGCGGCCCAGCCGGCCCTCGTGATCGACGGCTTCGGCGTGGGCGGCGCTGGCGGCGCGCCGGCCAGCCAAACGCAGCAGCAGCCAAGGCGTGATGACCACCGCGACAAAAAAGCTGAACACCATGGCCGCCGAAGCGTTGGCCGGGATGGGGCTCATGTAGGGGCCCATCAGGCCCGAGACGGCCATCATGGGCAGCAAGGCGGCGACGATGGTCAAGGTGGCGATGATGGTGGGATTGCCCACCTCGGCCACGCCATCCACCGCCTTGTCCACCACGGAGCGATCGTCGCGCATCGCCCAGTGCCGAGCGATGTTCTCCACCACCACGATGGCGTCATCCACCAAAATGCCGATGGAAAAGATCAGGGCGAACAGGCTGACCCGGTTCAGGGTGTAGCCCATGAGCCAACTGGCAAACAACGTAAGCAAGATGGTGCAAGGGATGACCAAGGCGACCACCAGACCCTCGCGCCAGCCAATCGCCAAGCTGACCAGCAAGACGATGGACGCCGTGGCCAGACCCAGGTGGAACAGCAGCTCATCGGCCTTGTCCTGGGCGGTGGCGCCGTAGTTGCGGGTGACCTCCACCGCCACCCCCTCGGGGATCAGGCGGCCCTTGAGGGTGTCCAGGCGCTCTAGCAGGGCCTCGGCTACCACCACCGCGTTGGCGCCCTTGCGCTTGGCAAAGGCCAGGGACACGGCGGGACGGATGTCGAGCTCCTGGCCGCCGGCCACCGGGTGGGCCTGCCACAGCCGGTGTTCCTCCGGGGTGGATCCCACCACCACCCGGGCCACGTCGGCAACATAGACCGGCCGGCCGTCCTGGGTGGTGATCAGGAGTTGGCCGATGTCGGGCACCCCTTGCAGGGTTTGGCCGGCCGCTGCGGGCAGGGCGCTGTTGGCCTCGCGCAAGGAACCCACCCGGAAGGAGCGGTTGGCGTTTTGCACCTTCTCGACCAGTTGGTTGAGGGTGACGCCCAGCGTGGCCAGCCGTTCGGGATCGGGCTCGACCCGGATTTGGTTGGGGGCATCACCGATCAGGAAGGTCAGGCCGATGTTTTCGTCCTTCATCAGTTCAGGCAACAGGTCCTGGGCGAGGTCGGTTAGGGCATTGCGGGTCCAGCGGTCGGCGTGTGGCCCCTGACCGGCGAGAGTGAGCACCACGATGGGCACGTCGTTGATGCCCCGCCCGACGATCAACGGTTCGGGGATGCCAAGCGGGATGCGGTTATAGTTGGCACGGATGGTCTCGTGGACGCGCAGCATGGCCACGTCCTCGTCGGTGCCAACCTTGAAGCGGGCGGTGACCGCCACCTGATCATCCACGCTTTGCGAATAGACGTGGTCCACGTCGTCGATGCCCTTGACCACGTCCTCCAGGGGTTTGGTCACCAGTTCCACGGCATCGACGGCGCGCAGGCCGTCGGCGGAGATGTGGATATCAACCATGGGCACTGAGATCTGCGGTTCCTCCTCGCGCGGCAGACCAGCCAGCGCGAGGAGGCCCACCGCCAGCGCCGCCAGGAGAAGGAGGGGCGTGAGCGGCGAGGCGATGAAGGCGCGGGTCAGGGTTCCCGAAAGACCGGCTTTCATGGGCGTGCCCCCGCCGCCGGGAGAGTCAGGGTGTCGCCCGCGTGCAGGCCCGAGAGGACCTCCACCCAGTCCCCCTGGCGCTGGCCAGTTTGCACCACCACCGGGCCCCCCTCGGCCAGATGGGCGAGGGTCAGGCCGAAGCGGTGCTCCAAGAAGCGCCCGGGTACCCGCAGCACCGGGCGTTGGTCGGTCGCCACAGAGACCAAGGCGCGTTCTCCTACGAAGTAGTCGCCAAGGCCCTCCACGCGCACGTCGGCGATGACCCGCCCGGCCTCCAACTTGGGATATACCTGCACCACCGTGCCCTCGCTGGTCGGCCGGGGCGCGCTGACGTCCAGGCCGCGCGGCCCCACCCGCACCGAGGCGCCCTTGGACAGGAAGCGGGCATGGCGTTCGGGCAGGCGCAGGCGCAAGATGGTGGTCTCGGCGGCGATGCTGGCCAGGGGCTCGCCGGGCAGGACCACGGCGCCGTTGGTGACGCTGACCGCCAGCACCCGGCCGGCGCCCGGCGACAGGACCGCGCCATCCTCGATCTGGCGGGCGATCACGTCGCGATCGCGCTTGGCTGCTTCCAGAGTTTGGGCGGTGACGCGGGCCTTGGTGGCGGCTTCGTCGAGGTGTTGCTGGGCGACGGTGCCCTGGGCCCGCAGCGCTCGGGAGCGACCAAGCTCTAAGGTGGCCTGCTCCAGTTCCGCCTGAAGCGAGCGCACCCGCGCCTCGGCGGCTTGCATCTGCAACAGGAGTTTCTCGTCGGCGATGACCGCGATCTTCTGTCCTTTGGTCACCGGGTCGCCCTCGTCGAGGGCGAGACTGCCCACGGTGCCGCCGATGCGGGCGCGCGCCTGGAGCATGTCCGTGGTTTCCACCGTGGCGAACACTGCCTTCCAGTCGGCAACGGTTTCCTGGCGTACCACAAACGAGGCGGTGTCATCGGCGTGGGCGCCGGCGGGGAGCAAGACCAAAGACAGGGTTAGGCCCAAACTCAGGCCCCAGTCCAGGCCCCAGCCCAGGGGGGGCTGGTGCGGGCTCCGGGCAAGGCCGTCCCGTCTTCCAGCGCTTGCGGTTTTCATCGCACTCACGAGGGTCTCCTTTGTCGCGCGCGGGGCGTCCCCGGTGTTTTTTCTTGGAGAGAGGGGAGGGTAGCGTCGGTCCATCATATTAGTAAACACTAATTTTAGTCGGAACCAGCGGCTTTTCCCTTGAAACCCCGACCTTCGGAGCGCTACTTTTTGCCAGGGGAGTATCGAGTCGCGGGTAATAGGTGAACTGTTCCCGGCTTTCTCCTCTTGGGCGTGTCAGGGAGAATTGGGTTGCGCCAGGGGCGAAATGCCCTCAAGAGAAACATTCATTTTGGCGAGAAGCGCAGAGAGGCAAGCGGCAAGCACGGCCCGGGAACCGGGCAGAAGTTGCCCAGATTAAGACTCTCTTCACTGCACGGGTCCTACGGTACGAGAAGGCTCTTGCGTGAGTCGGCAATCTTTGGCGGGATATGACGAGCGATATATGTCGTCTCGGGGGCCAGGGTGCTGGGCACCCCCGGCGGCCGACCAATTAGGGGTGGGTGGGCATCGTGAACAACTTCGTTCAGACCTTGCGCAGTCTGGGGCCTGTCCGTCTCGCGGCGCTGGCGGGGGTGGGGCTTGCCCTGATCGGGTTCATCATCTACTTCGCCTCGCGCATGTCCTCGACCCAGATGGATTTGCTCTACGGCGACCTGCCGCCCGGTGACGCGAAGGCCATCATTTCCCAGTTGGAAGAGCGTAACATTCCCTACCAGATGGGGGATGGCGGCAAGTCGATTTTGGTGCCGACCGATCAGGTGCTCAAGCTACGCGTGCAAATGGCCGAGCTGGCCCTGCCCACCGGGGCCACCGTGGGCTACGAATTGTTCGACAGCGCCAGCGCTCTGGGCTCGACCCAGTTCACCCAGAACATCAATCTGGTGCGGGCGCTGGAAGGCGAGTTGGCCCGCACCATTCGCTCCATCGATGGCATTGAGGCGGCGCGGGTCCATCTGGTCCTGCCCAAACGGGAGCCCTTCACCCGCGAGGAGGTGCAGCCCAGCGCCTCGGTGATTGTGCATATGCGCGGCGGGCGCTTGCAGCCCAATCAGGTGACGGCCATTCAGAATTTGGTGGCGGGCTCGGTGCCTTCCATGAAGACGGCGCAGGTGTCGATCATCGACGAGCGCGGCACCTTGCTCACCCGCGGCGGTGAGGACGAGGGCCTGATGTTGGCCCACACCCAAGACGAAATGCGCAAGGCTGAGGAGCGCCGTCTCGCCCAGGCCATCGAGCAACTGATCGAGCGTTCCGTGGGGCCGGGCAAGGTCCGCGCCGAGGTGTCGGCCGAAATGGACTTCAACCGGATGGTCACCAACAAGGAGACCTACGATCCCGAAGGCCAAGTGGTGCGCTCGGCGACCAACATCGAAGAAGACAACAACACCTCCGACACGGTGGACAACGTGTCGGTGCAACAGAACCTGCCCGATGGTCAGTTCCAGCAGAGCAACGCCCCCGTTTCGCGCACCACGGAACGTCGCACGGAAGAGACGATCAATTACGAGATTACCAAGGTCACGACCAACGAGATCAAGGAAGCGGGCAAGGTCCGCCGCCTCTCGGTGGCGGTGATGGTGGATGGGATCCCCAGCAAGGCTGCGGACGGCACGGTCTCTTGGCAGCCCCGCACCCAGGAGGAAATGCAGAAGATCACGGCGCTGGTGCGCTCGGCCATGGGCTATGACCAGGGGCGCGGCGACCAGTTGGAAGTGGTCAACATGCAGTTCGTCGATCTGTCCGACATGCTGGCGGGCGGCGAGGAATGGATGTTCCTGGGCTTCACCAAGCCCGAGATCATGAAGATCGCCGAGGGCCTGGGCGTGGCCGTGGTGGCGATCCTTGTGATCTTGCTGGTGGTGCGGCCCTTGGTTCAGCGGGCCTTCGAGAACCTGCCCTCGGGGGCCGATCAGGCCGGCGTCGGGTTGTTGACCGCCGAGATGCAAGGGGCGCCCCAGCTCACGGGACCGGGCGGTATGCCCTTGCCCGGATCCATGTTGGGCGCGCCCGACGAGTTGGAGGACGCCGAGGAGTTGATCGACATCGACAAGGTCGAAGGCCGCGTCAAGGCCTCCTCCTTGCGCAAGATCGGCGAAATTGTCGATAAGCACCCTGAGGAAGCCCTGTCGATTATTCGCAACTGGCTGTATCAGGAAACGTGACGCCTCCGGGGCCGCTGTTTGACAGGAGATCCAAGCCGTGTCGCGCATCAAGGAAGATTATCGCAGTCTGACCGGCCCGCAGAAAGCCGCCATCATGATGCTCTCGCTGGGCGAGGATCATTCCGCCAAGCTGTTCGCCATGATGGACGACGAGGAAATCCGCGAGTTGTCACAGATCATGGCCACCTTGGGCACCATCGGCGCCTCGGTGGTGGAACGCCTGTTCATCGACTTCGCCGATGCCATCTCCAACACGGGGTCCCTGGTCGGCTCCTTCGACACCACCGAACGACTGCTCATGCGCTCCTTGCCCAAGGATCGCGTGGCCCAGATCATGGAAGAGATCCGCGGTCCGGCAGGCCGCACCATGTGGGACAAGCTGGGCAATGTGAACGAGCAGGTGCTGGCCAATTATCTCAAGAACGAATATCCGCAGACGGTGGCCGTGGTCCTCTCCAAGATCAAGCCCGACCACGCGAGCCGGGTGTTGACCTTGCTGCCGGAAAACTTCGCGATGGAAGTCATCATGCGCATGCTGCACATGGAGGCGATCCAAAAAGAAGTCCTGGAAGGCGTGGAGAAGACCCTGCGTACCGAGTTCATGTCCAACCTGGCGCGCACCGCCAAGCGCGACGCCCACGAGATGATGGCCGAGATCTTCAACAACCTCGACCGCAATACCGAAAGCCGCTTCCTCACCTCCTTGGAGGAGCGCAGCCGCGAGTCCGCCGAAAAGATCAAGAAGCTCATGTTCACCTTCGAGGATCTGGGCCGTCTCGATGCCCAAGGCGTGCAGACCTTGCTGCGCCACGTCGAAAAGGACAAGCTGGGGCTCGCCCTCAAGGGCTCCTCAACGGCGATCAAAGACATGTTTTTTGCCAACATGTCGGAGCGCGCCGGCAAAATGCTGCGCGAGGATATGGATGCCATGGGCCCCGTGCGCCTGCGCGAGGTGGACGAAGCCCAGAACTCCATTGTGACCTTGGCCAAGGATCTGGCCGCCAACGGACAGATCGTGATCTCCGAGGGCAAGGACGAGGACGAACTGGTCTACTGATCGCCTGAACGGGGATCCTTGCGGGACGAAGTGGGAAGCCCATGGCCGAGATTGCCAAGTTTTTGTTTGATCGGCGCTTCGACCGCCCGCTCGGCCCCCGCCTCCCCAGCCTTTCTTTTTCCGCTTTCCCGACGCCCAGTCCCGGGGGAAAGAACTCCTTGAGCCCTGGGGAAAAGTGCTCTATAAAAAGCGTGACATCTTCTTGACACGGCCGGCAGGCTGGCAGGGGGTGGGCCGGTGGCCCACCTTTTTTGTTTTAGGCGGTCCCGTGGACGAACAGGTCGGACCGATCCACTAGGGAGACACGACGATCGTGATGGGGCATCTGAATAAGCTGCTGGCCCCCACCGCCGAGGCTTTGGGCTATGATTTGGTCCGGGTATCGCTGTTGGGCAGTGGCCGGCCGACCTTGCAGGTGATGGCCGAGCGTCTGGACGAAACCCCGATGACGGTGTCGGATTGCGAGGCCTTGTCGCGGGCGCTGTCGGCGGTTCTGGACGTGGAGGATCCCATTGCGGGCGCCTACATGCTGGAAGTCAGCTCGCCGGGGATCGACCGCCCCCTGACCCGCCCCAAGGATTTTGCGCGGTTTGCCGGGCGAGATGTCCGCATTGAGACGGATCGTCTTGTGGACGGCTACAAGCGGATCAAAGGGGTCTTGCTGGGGATCGACAACGACCGGACGGTAAAGGTTCAACTGGCCGAGCCGTCCCGCCTTGCGGACGGTCAGCCGGGATCGGACGTTCTGGCCATTCCGTTTGGGGCGATTACCAAGGCGCGTTTGCTGTTGACCGACGCCCTGATCGCGGAATCGCTGCGCGAGGCGGCGCGGCGGGCCGAGGCAGAGACCCTCCCCGAGGAGGATGACGCCGTCGCGGACGAGGCCGTCGAGGAGCCTGGCCGCTAGGCGGTCGGACGATAAGCAGAAAGACGAGAGCGATGGAACGAACCGTTGGCATGAGCCGCCCCGAGCTGATCCAGGTCGCCGACACGGTGGCCCGGGACAAGAACATTGAGCGCGAGGAGGTGTTCGACGCCATGGAGCAGGCCATTCAGAAGGCCGGCCGCTCCAAGTACGGTCACGAGCATGACATTCGCGCCCGCATCGACCGAAAGACCGGCGAGATCAAGCTGGCCCGCTACCTTGAGGTGGTGGAAGAGGTTGAGAACGAGTTTACTCAGGTGACCTTGGCTCAGGCCCGGCGAAAAAAAAGCGACGCCCAGGTGGGGGATTTTTTGATCGATCCCTTGCCGCCCATCGACTTCGGACGCATCGCCGCCCAAACGGCCAAGCAGGTGATCGTGCAAAAGGTGCGCGATGCCGAGCGCGAGCGGCAGTATTCGGAGTACAAGGACCGCCTGGGCGAGATCGTCAACGGTCTGGTCAAGCGGGTTGAATTTGGCAATATCATTGTGGATCTCGGCCGGGCCGAGGCTTTGCTGCGTCGCGACGAGGTGATACCCCGCGAGCCCTTCAAGGTGGGGGATCGCATCCGGGCCTACATCGCCGATGTGCGCCAGGAGCCGCGCGGCCCGCAGATTTTTCTCTCGCGCACCCATGAACAATTCATGGCCAAGTTGTTTGCGCAAGAGGTCCCGGAGATCTATGATGGCATCATCGAGATCAAAGCGGTGGCCCGCGATCCTGGGTCCCGCGCCAAGATCGCGGTGTTGTCCAACGATCATGCCATTGATCCGGTCGGCGCGTGTGTTGGTATGCGCGGCTCGCGCGTCCAGGCCGTGGTGGCCGAGTTGCAAGGCGAAAAGATCGACATTATCCAGTGGTCGTCGGATCCCGCGACCTTCGTGGTCAACGCCTTGGCGCCGGCCGAGGTGGCCAAGGTGGTTCTGGACGAGGAAGCCAACCGCATCGAGGTGGTGGTTCCCGACGAGCAGTTATCCTTGGCGATTGGCCGTCGTGGTCAGAATGTGCGTTTGGCCTCCAAGCTCACCGGGTGGGATATCGATATCCTGACCGAGGCCGAGGAAAGCGAGCGACGGCAAGAAGAGTTCCATTCGCGGTCGAAGGCCTTTATCGAGGCGCTCGACGTGGACGATGTGATCGCCCATCTGCTGGTGACCGAAGGGTTCAGCATCGTGGAGGACGTGGCCTTCATTGATCCGACCGAGTTGGCGGCGATTGAAGGATTTGACGAAGACGTGGCGGTCGAGCTGCAAGAGCGCGCACGCGGCTTCGTGACGGAACGGGAGGCCCGCAATCAGGCCCGCCGGCGCGACCTTGGGGTCGAAGATGCCGTGGCGGCTCTGGAGGGTCTCAGTGGAACCATGCTGGTGGCGCTGGGCGAAAAGGGCATCAAAACCCTAGATGACCTAGCGGATCTGGCCACCGACGAACTGCGCGAGATTCTGGGGAACGATACCCTGGATGAGGCGGGGGCCAACGCCATCATCATGGCGGCCAGGGCCCACTGGTTCGACGACGAGGCCAGCGAGGCAAAGGAGGCCTAAGCCGGATGAATGAAACCCCGCAGGCAGGTCCCCCCGATCAGGAGGGGGAAACCCCCTCCGGCGATCGGATGGACCTTTCCCTGGAGGACGAACGCGAGCCGGATGGACCGACGCGACGCTGCATCGTCACGCGTGCCGTCCGCCCTCGGGAGCTGATGCTCCGCTTTGTGGTGTCCCCTGAGGGGGGGGTGGTGCCCGATCTTGACGCCCGCTTGCCTGGAAGGGGATTCTGGTTGAGCCCCGGGCGCGATGTGATAGAAACAGCGTTGGCCAAGGGCGCCTTTGCCCGGGCCGCGCGCCGGTCGGTGACGGTTCCCGACGATCTGGCCGTCCAGGTAGATCATCTGTTGCAGGAACGCTGTGTTGGCTTGATCGGGCTGGCTCGCAAGGCGGGTCAGGCGGTTTGTGGTTTTGAAAAGGTCAAGGCCATGATCCGTACCCAAGCCGACGCCTTGTTGCTGGAAGCCTGGGACGGGGCCGAGGATGGCCGGTCCAAGCTGGCGTTTTTAGCGCAAGGGTCCCGGCATCAGGCTCTTGATCGTGCGACCTTGGGACGGGCCTTTGCCCGCACCGAGGCGGTGCACGCGGCGATGGCGCCGGGGGGCTTGGCCCGCCGGCTCGACGTTGATCTTCTTCGCCTGGGTCGCCTGCGTGGGCGCCGGGGCAGCATGGACGCCGAGGTCCCGGATCCCGGCGGCAAGGGGCGGCGTAAGGCCGTCCGGGCATGACACCCCCTGCTGTGGGGCGTTTTGCCGCGAGGTTCATGATCCCCGACGCACTAGGCGCCGGGACGAGGTGAAATCGGGGGCCGTGTCCCCCGGGCGGGCCGAGGGGTCCGGATGGTTGGAAGCAGGGCAAAGCCGCATGACGAACGACAAGGACCGCAAAGCCCCCCTGTCGCTGTCCTCCAAAGGGAAGCTTGAGTTGAGGAAGAGTGTTGAAACCGGCCAGGTGCGGCAAAGCTTCTCCCATGGACGCTCCAAGGTGGTGCAGGTCGAGGTGCGCAAGAGCAAAAAGCGTCCCCTGACGGCCGCTGGTGGCGATCCCGCGGCCATCCAGAATGCGAGCCGCGGCGCGGCGACGCAGGATAACGGCCTGACGGCGACCGAGCTGGAAGGACGTCGGCGCGCGCTGGACGAAGCGGCGCGCGCGGCGGCCGAGGACGCTGCGCGCCGGGTGCGCGAGGCCGAGGAAGCCGCACGTCGGGCCCGCGAGGCCGAGGAAGAAGCCAAGCGCAAGGCTATTGAGGACGAAGCTCGTCGCAAGGCCGAGGAAGAGGAGGCCAAGCGTCGCGCCGAGGAAGAGGCCAAGCGCAAGGCTGAGGAAGACGGCTGCCGCCAAGGCCCGTCCCCAAGAAGGGCCGCGCCCGGTGGAGGGCGAGCGTCCCTGGACCGCGTCCGGTGGGGCCGCGTCCGGGGGATGGGTGAGCGCCCGGGGCCGCGCCCGGTGGGGCCGCGTCCGGGGGATGGCGAGCGTCAGGGGCCGCGCCCGATGGGCGGCGACCGCCAGGGGCCGCGTCCGACGGGCGGTGACCGTCAGGGGCCGCGCCCGACGGGCGGCGACCGTCAGGGGCCGCGTCCGACGGCCGGTGACCGTCCGGGGCCGCGTCCGATGGGCGGCGACCGTCCGGGGCCGCGTCCGATGGGCGGCGACCGTCCGGGGCCGCGTCCGGTGGGCGGTGATCGCCCGGGACCGCGCCCGGCGGCGACTCCGGTGCCCGATGGCGCGCGCGCCGTGGTGCCGCCGCCGTTGTCGGAAAATCCGCGCACGGTGGGCCGGCGCGACGACGAGGATGAGGAAGGGCGCAAGAAGGCCGCTCGCAGTGGCGTGGCTGCCCCCAAGGCGCCCCCCGTCAAGCGGGGTGAGCAGAAGCGCCGCGGCAAGCTGACCATTTCGGTGGCGTTGACCGGGGAAGAGCGCTCGGAGCGGGGTCGCTCGGTGGCGGCGTTGCGCCGCGCGAAGCAGAAGGAAAAGCGCAAGGCTGAGGGGAATCTTCCCTCCGAGCGCGTGGTGCGTGACGTCATCATTCCCGACACCATCACGGTGCAGGAGTTGGCGAACCGCATGGCCGAGCGCGGCGCGAACGTGATCAAGGCGCTGATGAAGATGGGCGTGATGGCGACCATCAATCAGAGCATCGACGCCGACACCGCCGAACTGGTGGTGAGCGAATTCGGGCATCAGGCGCGTCGCGTCTCTGAATCCGACGTCGAGCTGGGTCTGGTGGACGCCACCCCGGATACGGACGATGACTTGGTGTCTCGCCCGCCGGTGGTGACGGTGATGGGGCACGTGGACCACGGCAAGACCTCCTTGCTGGATGCCATGCGCTCGACGAACGTGGTTTCGGGCGAGGCCGGTGGCATCACCCAGCACATTGGAGCGTATCAGGTCATCCGGGAGTCGGGCCAGCGGATCACGTTCATTGACACCCCGGGTCACGCGGCCTTCACGGCGATGCGTGCCCGTGGGGCTCGGGTGACCGACATCGTGGTCCTGGTGGTGGCGGCCAACGACGGCATCATGCCGCAGACGGTGGAAGCCATCCGGCATGCGCGGGCTGCCGGGGTTCCGGTGGTGGTGGCGATCAACAAGATCGATCTGCCCGATGCCAACCCGGACAAGGTGCGTCAGGATCTGCTCCAGCATGAGCTGGTGGTGGAAGACCTGGGCGGTGATGTGCTGACGGTTGAGGTGTCGGCCAAGAAGCGCCTGAACCTGGAGAAGCTGGAAGAGGCCATTTTGCTCCAGGCCGAGGTTCTGGATCTCAAGGCCAACCCCGGCCGGGCCTGTCAGGGCGTGGTGATCGAAGCCAAGGTCGAAAAGGGCCGGGGCTCGGTGGCGACGATCCTGGTGTCGCGTGGCACGTTGAAGGTCGGCGACATCTTTGTGGCCGGGGCCGAGTGGGGCCGGGTGCGGGCGTTGGTGGACGATCGCGGGGCCCGGGTGGTCGAGGCGACGCCGGCCATGCCGGTCGAGGTCCTGGGCTTCCAGGGGACGCCGGCGGCGGGTGACGACTTTATCGTGGTCGAGGACGAAAACCGCGCCCGCGAGGTGTCTGAATACCGGCGCCGCAAGGAGCGCGAGGCCCAGCAGGTCAAGGGCGCGCGTTCGACCATGGAGCAGATGTTCGAGCGTATCCAGGCCGGCGAGGCCAAGGAGCTGCCGGTGGTCATCAAGGCCGACGTGCAGGGCTCGGTGGAAGCGCTGGTTGGCACCTTGGAGAAGTTGGGCAACAACGATGTCAAGATCCGGGTGCTGCATGCAGCGGTCGGCGGCATCAACGAGTCCGACGTGACCTTGGCGAAGGCCTCCGATGGCTTGATCGTGGGCTTCAACGTCCGCGCCAACCCGCAGGCCCGCGACATGGCGCGGCGCGATGGGGTGAAAATCCGTTACCACTCGATCATTTACGCGGTGGCGGACGAGGTGAAGGCCCTGCTGTCGGGCATGCTGGATCCGACCTACAAGGAGCATTTCATCGGATACGCTCAGATCCGCGAAGTGTTCAATATTACCAAGGTGGGCCGGGTTGCGGGCTGTATGGTCACGGAAGGTGTGGTCAAGCGCGGCACCAAGGTTCGCCTGTTGCGCGACGACGTGGTGGTGCACGAGGGCACCTTGTCGCAGCTCAAGCGGTTCAAGGACGATGTCCGCGAAGTTCGCGAAGGCTACGAATGCGGCATGTCCTTCGAGAACTATAACGACATCCAGGTCGGCGACATGATCGAGTGCATTGAAGTCGAGCAAGTCGCGGCGACGCTGTAACACTGGCGGCCACCGGGGGGTGTCCCTCCCTGGTGGCCCCGTTTTTTTGAGAGGGCGTTGTCCCTGTGACAACGCGGTCGAAGAGGTCCCCGCCATGTCCCGAAACAGCGGCAAGGCTCCCTCCCAGCGCCAACTGCGCGTGGGGGAGGAGATCCGTCACGCTTTGGCCGAAGTGCTGGAGCGAGGCGACATCCACGAACCGGTTTTGGCCGAGACGCCGGTGACGGTGAGTGAGGTCCGGGTCAGCCCGGATCTTCGCGCGGCCACGGTCTTTGTCATGCGCCTGGGCGGCGGGGTGATGGACGAGGTGTTGGTGGCGCTGCGCCGGGCTCGGCCGTTTTTGCGCCATTGCCTAGCGTCGAAGCTCCAGACCCGGTATGTCCCCGACCTGCGCTTTGAGGTGGACGTCACGTTTGACGAGGCCGGCCACATTGCCCAACTGCTGAACCGGCCCGAAGTGCGCCGCGACCTGGGGGCCAACGACACCCGCCCGACGGATCCCCCGGGAGAGCTCCCGGAATGAGCCGGCGGCGGGGACGGCCGGTGCATGGTTGGCTGGCGGTGGACAAGCCGCTGGGCGTGACGAGCGCCGACGTTGTCAGCTTGGCTCGGCGGGTGCTGGGGGCGGCCAAGGTGGGACACGGGGGCACCTTGGACCCGCTGGCATCGGGCGTGCTGCCTTTGGCGTTTGGCGAAGCCACCAAGACGGTGTCGTATGTCATGGACGGCGCCAAGGTCTACGAGGTGGGCGTCGCCTGGGGCGAGGAGCGCGACACCGACGACCGCGAGGGACAGGTGACCGAGACGAGCCCGCATCGCCCGACGACCGAGGCGATTTTGGCGGTGCTGCCCCGTTTCATGGGCACGATTTCCCAGGTGCCGCCGGCCTATTCGGCGGTGAAGGTTGCGGGGCGGCGCGCCTATGACTTGGCCCGGGCCGAGGAAACAGTGTCGTTGAGCGAGCGGCAGGTGCGGATTGATGCCCTGACCCTGGTGTCCCAGCCGTCGGCGGACGAGGCGGTGTTTCGGGTGGTGTCGGGGAAAGGAACGTATATGCGGGCCCTGGCGCGGGACATGGCCCGGGCTCTTGGTACCGTGGGCCATGTAAAGGCGTTGCGGCGGTTGGCCTGCGGGCCTTTTACCGAAGAAACCGCGATTTCGCTGGAAGTCTTGACCGCTCTCGGGCAAGATGAGGCCGCTCGACGCCTTCTTCCCATCGAGGCCGCGCTGGACGACATCCCGGCCGTGCCTCTGACCGAGGAGGAAGCCCGCCGCCTGTCGCAAGGACAGGCCCTGTCCCTCTTGTCCCTGGCAAGCAGGGTGTCTCTGGACAGTCTCGCTTCTGGCGATGCGGTCCAGGCCTTGTTTAATGGACGGGTGGTGGCGTTGGCGCGGGTCGCGGGGGTGGAAATTCGTCCTGCCCGTGTGATTCATCCCTAGGGTCCTGGTCCACGATGGATCGGGCCTGTCGTTATATGGAGACTGCCCGATGTCGATCACGCCCGAGCGCAAGCAAGAGGTGATCAAGGATTTCGCGACCAAGGAAGGCGACACCGGCTCGCCTGAAGTTCAGGTCGCCATTTTGTCCAATCGGATCAATGCTCTGACCGAGCACCTGAAGATCCACAAGAAGGACAACCACTCGCGTCGTGGTCTTCTGATCATGGTGGGGCAGCGCCGCCGGCTGCTGGACTACCTGAAGCGTAAGGACACGAAGCGCTACGAGGATCTGATCGCCCGTCTTGGCTTGCGCAAGTAAGGGCTCAAGGAGGCGCCGGATCTTTCCCGCGAGGAAAGGCCGGCGCTTTCGTCCTTGAAGGGGACTGCGCGTTGGGAGGGGCCATGGCGCGCGATCCTTGTGTGTGGTAGGACGATCAAAGGGTCTCTCGCGGGGCGCGAGGTGACGGGTCGAGGGCCAAGGCCGGACCCGTGACCTGGCGCCCGGAGGGGACAACACGAGATAACGAAGGCACTACGGTGCTGGGGCCACGCGGGATCCAGGGGATCCCCCGGCCGACAGGGATCCCCCGCCACGACGGCGGTGACTTAAGGCACTCGGGATCCGACACCGGCAGGCGCAATCCGGCGGCGCTGGCAACGCAAAAGGAAGAACTGACGCATGTCCATGTTCAAGGTGTTCCGCAAGGAAATCGAATGGGGCGGTCGCACGCTGGTCCTGGAAACGGGGAAAGTCGCCCGTCAGGCCGATGGGGCGGTCATGGCCAGTCTGGGAGACACCACGGTGCTGTGTACCGCCGTGGGGGCGCGCAAGGCGTCGGCGTTCGACTTCTTCCCGCTGACGGTGAACTACCAGGAAAAGACCTTTGCCGCCGGCAAGATCCCGGGCGGCTTCTTCAAGCGCGAGGGGCGCCCGAGCGAGCGCGAAACCCTGGTCTCGCGCCTGATCGACCGGCCCATCCGGCCGCTGTTCGTCGAGGGCTACCGGTGTGAAACCCAGGTGGTGGCGACCGTGCTGTGCCATGACCTGGAGAACGATCCCGATATCGTCTCGATGATCGGCGCCTCGGCCGCGCTCACCCTGTCCGGCCTGCCCTTCCTGGGCCCGATTGGCGCGGCCCGGGTGGGCATGATCGACGGCGCTTTTGTTCTGAACCCGACGCGCGAGCAACAGACCCGCTCGTGCCTCGACCTCGTGGTCGCGGGCACGCGCGAAGGCGTGCTGATGGTGGAATCCGAGGCCAAGGAACTGACCGAGCAGCAGATGCTCGACGCGGTGATGTTCGGCCACGAGAGCTATCAGCCGGTGATCAACGCCATCATCGAGCTGGCCGAGCAGTGCGCGCGCGAGCCCCGGGCGGTCGAGCCCCCCTCCCCGGCTCTGGTGGCGATTGAGGACAAGGTGCGGGCCCTGGCCGAGGCCGGTCTGCGCGCCGCCTACGCCGAGGCCGACAAGATGGCCCGCCACGACCGCGTGAGTGCGGTGAAGGACCATGTGGTGGCCGCCCTGGCCGAGGATCCGGCCAAGGATCTGGTCGCCGGCGTGTTTAAGGACCTGGAGAAGGAGATCGTGCGCGGCGCGATCCTCGACACCGGTCGGCGCATTGATGGGCGCGACACCCGCACGGTCCGCCCGATCGAGGCGATTGTTGGGGTTCTGCCCCGGGCCCACGGCTCGGCGCTGTTCACCCGCGGCGAGACCCAGGCCCTGGTGGTCACCACCTTGGGCACCGGCCAGGACGAGCAGATCATCGACGCCCTGGAAGGCGAATACCGCGAAAACTTTATGCTGCACTACAACTTCCCGCCCTACTCGGTGGGCGAGACGGGCCGGCTGGGCTCGCCCGGTCGCCGCGAGATCGGGCATGGCAAGCTGGCGTGGCGCGCACTGCATCCGATGATGCCGCCGAAGAGTGAATTCCCTTATACCGTGCGCATCGTCTCGGAGATCACCGAGTCCAACGGCTCGTCGTCGATGGCCACGGTGTGCGGTTCCTCGCTGGCCCTGATGGATGCCGGCGTGCCGCTCAAGGCGCCGGTGGCCGGCATCGCCATGGGGCTGATCAAGGAAGAAGACCGCTTTGCCGTGCTGTCCGACATCCTCGGCGACGAGGATCACCTGGGCGACATGGACTTCAAGGTGGCCGGGACCGCCCAGGGCGTGACCAGCCTACAGATGGACATCAAGATCACCTCGATCACCCGCGAGATCATGGCGATCGCTCTGGATCAGGCCCGCGACGGCCGCACCCATATCCTGGGCGAGATGGCCAAGGCCCTGGGGGATGCCCGCGACGGCCTGTCCGATTTCGCGCCGCGCATCACGACCATCAAGATCCCGCCGCAGAAGGTGCGCGAGGTCATCGGATCGGGCGGCAAGGTCATTCGCGAGATCACCGAAACGACCGGGACCAAGATCGACATCGAGGACGACGGCACCATCAAGATTGCCTCGGCCGATGGCGACGCGGCCCAGCGGGCCGTGGACTGGATCCGTGGCATTGTGGCCGAGCCCGAGATGGGCGCGATCTATATCGGCAAGGTGGTCAAGGTCATGGACTTTGGCGCGTTCGTTAACTTCCTCGGCACCCGCGATGGCTTGGTTCACATCTCGGAGCTGTCTTCGGAGCGGGTGCGCAAGGTGACCGACGTGACCAACGTTGGCGATCAGGTCAAGGTCAAGTGCATCGGCTTCGATGACCGGGGTAAGGTCAAGCTGTCGATGAAGCAGGTGGATCAGGTCACCGGCGCGGATCTGTCGGCGGTGGCGACCGAACCGGCGCCCGAGGCCTGAGGATCATGGCCGCCCCTCCCCTGCCCCCGCAGGAGCGGGAGATCAGACACCCGGCTCGCGAGCGGGTGATTGGGCATCGCGGGGCGGCGGCCCTGGCCCCGGAAAACACCCTGGCCGGTCTGCGGCGTGCCGCGGCCGACGGGGTGGCCTGGGTCGAGGTGGACGTCCAACTGACCGCCGATGGGGTGCCTGTGTTGCTCCACGACGCGACCTTGGAGCGCACCACCTCGGGATCGGGTCCCTTGGCCGCGGCGACGGCGGCCGAGGTGGCGACTTTGGATGCCGGATCATGGTTTGGTCCGGCGTTCACGGGGGAGCCCGTGGCCTTTTTGGCGCCCGCTCTGCGCACGGCGGCGGGCCTGGGCTTGGCCATGGTCCTGGAACTGAAGGCACCGCCCGACGGCGCTGCCCTGGCCCGGACCGCCCTGGCGGTGGCGCTGGCGATCCAGCCGGTGCCGCGCTTTCTTGTGTCTTCCTTTGATCTCGACGCCCTGGCGGCGGCGCAACGCCATGCGCCCGAGGTGCCCCGGGCTTTACTGGCGGACGGCGCCGACGGTTGGACGGCGGCCGATCTGATCGCCACGGCCCAGCGCCTGGGCTGCGGTGCCGTGCATCTAGACGATGCCCTGGCCACCCCACAAACCCTACAGGTTTTGGAACAGGCGGGCTTGGCCCGCGTTGTGTGGACGGTCAATGAACCGGCCCGCGCCCTGGCCTTGTGGGACCAGGGGGCAGATGCCATTATCTCGGACCGTCCGGCGATGCTGCTGGACGCGACGACACGAGCGACGCCACGGTCCTAGGAAACGGGTGCAGACCGAGGGTCCCCTTGAGGGAATCGGTTGGTTTTGTCCGTTTGCAGGGTCGTTCAGAGATAAAAAAAGTCAAACTGGAGGGAAGGCCCCGGTGAAGAACATTGATCCGCTCATGATATCGGGCAAGGAGGTTCTGCCCCTAGTCGAGGGAGGCAAGGGGATTTCGGTCAGCAGCGGCGCCAGCTCGGGCGCCTGGGCGGCGGCCGGCGGTGTGGGAACCATCAGCGGGGTCAACGCGGATTTTTACGACGAGACCGGGGCCCTGGTTCACCAGGAGTATAAAGGCACCACCCGGCGGGCCCGGCAGCAAGAGTTGATCGCCTTTGGCATCCAAGGCGCCATCGCCCAGGCCCGCAAGGCCCACGACGTGGCCGGAGGCCGGGGCCGGTTGCACATGAACGTGCTCTGGGAGATGGGCGGGGCCGAGTCGGTCCTGGAAGGGGCCCTGGAGGGCGCCAAGGGGCTCATCCATGGGGTGACCTGTGGGGCAGGCATGCCCTATCGCGTGGCGGAAATCGCGGCGCGGCACGGGGTTTACTACTACCCAATCGTGTCATCGGCACGGGCCTTCAAGGCGCTGTGGAAGCGCTCGTATTCCAAGTTTGCCGAGTGGCTGGGCGGCGTGGTCTACGAGGATCCGTGGCTGGCCGGGGGCCACAATGGCCTGTCCAACAGCGAGGATCCGGCCCAGCCGCAAGCGCCGTTGCCCCGGGTTGCCGAACTGCGTGCCGCGATGCGCGAGTTGGGAGCGCCGGAGCGGCCGATCTTTATGGCCGGCGGTGTTTGGTATCTGCGGGAATGGCAGGACTTCATCGGCAATCCTGACCTGGGGCCGGTGGCGTTTCAGTTTGGCACGCGGCCGCTGCTGGCGGCGGAAAGCCCGGTGAGCCAAGCGTGGCGCGAGCGCCTGCTGGGGTTGAAGCCGGGGGATGTTTTGTTGCACCGGTTTAGCCCGACGGGTTTTTATAGCTCTGCGGTGCACAACGCCTTTATCGAGGATCTGGTCCATCGCTCCGAGCATCAGGTGGCCTACGCCAGCGCCCCCGAGGGGGACAAGTCGGAGGCCTTGGCGCTGGGGCCCCGGGGACGGCCGGTATACATGAGCGCCGAGGATCTGGCCCGGGCGCAGGCGTGGATGGCCGAGGGATTGAGCGAGGCCTTGCGGACTCCAGACAACACCTTGGTTTTTGTCACACCGGAGAAATCGCGCGAGATTCGCGACGATCAGAACAGCTGCATGGGGTGCCTGTCGGGCTGCGGGTTCTCTAACTGGGCGCAGAACGAGGAGGGAACAACGGGCAAGCGTGCCGATCCCCGGTCATTCTGCATTCAGAAGACCCTGCAAGCCATCGCCCACGGGGGCTCGGTGGAGCACAACCTCATGTTCGCCGGCCACAACGCCTATCGCTTCGCCACCGACCCGTTTTTTGCCGAGGGACGGATCCCGACGATGAAGGAATTGGTGGATCGTATCCTTACTGGCGATTGAAACGAGGTACGTAAGCACCGGATTTTGTGGATAAAATGGAGGCTCCGTAAGAGTGGTTCTTGACTTTGGTCCCATTTCACGCGACTGTTGTGTTGAAGCCGTGTTTTTCAACGGGGGACCGTAAGATGAACCACTATCGACCCTACCGGCCGCTGCTCGACAAGCTGCGCGCGGCGGGTCTGCGGCCAACCCGGCAAAGACTCGCCCTCGCTCGCTTGATGTTTGAAAGCGGGATGACCCGCCACGTCACAGCGGAAACGCTCCATAACGAGGCAATGGCGAGTAACGTGTCGGTGTCGTTGGCCACCGTCTACAACACCCTCCATCAGTTTACGGAGGGTGGCCTCCTGCGAGAGGTGGTTGTTGACCCTGGTCGGTCGTATTTTGATACGAACACGACCAGTCATCACCACTTCTACTTTGAGGAGACGGGCGTGTTGGTTGACATTCCCGCAACCGACGTCGCGATCGCTCGATTGCCGGAGATCCCCGATGGCGCCACGGTGCGGTCGGTTGATCTGATCATTCGCTTGGCCGCCGCCGCCTGACCGGGCGGCGGTTTCCCCAGACGATCGGCGGATCAGTCGAGAACTTCCTCGCGGTAGACGCCCCACATCCCCGCGCGCGGCAGCCATCCCAGGTGCCCGGCGACTTCAACGCGGCAAAATGGCGTGCTCCTTGGGCATGCCAGAAGTCGGCCAATGACGCCGGGCCCAACCCGGGCCAGGGGCCGCGCGTGCGGGGCTGGGTCGGTGCGCAAGACCTGGATGCCTTCAAGGGTGACCAGGAACCGGCGGCCGGCCAGCATATTTTGATGAACCCACCCTTCCGTGCCTTCCTGATCCCGGATTTTTCGCCAGTTATCATACTCCGCAATCACTTCGACCGGCAGATCGCGCAATCGGTAGATCCAGACCACGGGATACCGGGTTCCTGGGCCCGAGCGCATGTTCACCGCGTCGGAGCGTAAGGAGACAAAGCGCGGCAAGGGCAGGCCACTGGGTGCCTCCCGCGGTGTCACCTCGCCGTCCAGAGCCTGGGCCGGCGCCGTTGGGGCGGCGGGCGCTTTTCCTTGCACACCGACAGCCGGCGCTTCCCGTGTTTCCCCGACGGTGGAGAGCAACCAGGAGGTCGCCACGGTGACAAGCAAGGCAGGCAGAAGGGAACGGGCCGGGTGCATGTCCTCGTGATCTCGAGCGGCGAGCGGGACCGGTTCCCGCTTCGGGGTATTAGAGCGGGCCAGGGGGGGGGAGGTCAAGCCCGCTGGCGTTTCGGGTGGGATTGCCTCGGCAAAAGGCGCGCCGTAGTCTGGAGGGCGCCGCGTGATGGCGGCCTTCCCTATAGTCTTTTGGCGAGAGCATCCCCATGGCCTTTTCCATGATCTCGATCGGCAGTCCCTTGCGCCGGATCTTCGCCGTGGTCCTGCGCCATTGGTACTTGCTGCGCGGCTCCGTGCCCCGGCTGTTGGAAATGGCCTATTGGCCCATTATTCAGATGGTCACCTGGGGGTTTCTCACCCAGTACCTGATGGATCAGTCGAGCGTGCTGGCCCAGGCCGGCGGCCTGCTTCTTGGCGGGGTGTTGCTGTGGGATGTGCTGTTTCGCGGGAACCTGGGATTTTCCTTATCGTTTTTCGAGGAGTTATGGTCGCGCAATCTCGGGCACCTGTTCGTCACGCCTTTGCGGCCTGGGGAGCTGGTGGTCGCCTTGATGGTGATGAGCCTGATCCGCACCCTGGTGGGGGTTGTGCCGGCCTGCCTTCTGGCCATCGTGTTTTACGCGTTTAACATCTTCGACATGGGCTTGGCGTTTGTCGCCTGTTTTGCCAACCTGCTGGTCATGGGCTGGGTGATCGGCTTGGTGGTCAGTGCCGTGGTGCTTCGCTTTGGCCTGGGGGCCGAAAGCATGGCCTGGGTTCTGACGTTTGCGTTTTGGCCGGTGTCGGGGATCTACTATCCCATTGCCGTGCTGCCCGCCCCCCTCCAGGCGGTGGCGCAGGCCCTGCCATCGGCCCATGTGTTCGAGGGGATGCGCGAGGTCATGCTTACGGGCGCCTTTCCCAGCGCCCATTTCTGGGCCGCCACGGGCCTGAATGCGCTGTATCTCTCTTTGGCCTTGGCGCTGTTCCTGGCCATGTTTCGCATTGCCCGCCGGCGGGGGTTGCTGTTGGGGCAGGGGGAATAAAGGCTAAGCTGGGGAGGTAAGCCTCCCCAGGCCCCCGCGTGGCGAGGATTAGGGGCGTTCGGCGGCGGCCGCGTCGGCCCAGGCAATTTCGTAAATACGTTGGGGATCGACGATGCCCTTCAAGGTGACGTCGCCCCGATTGCGGAAATACAGGGATTTGCCCTGGCTCAGGTCGCGCACAACGCCGGAACACAGAATCTGGTCCGGTCCCGCCTGATTGCAGATCCGCGCGGCAAGGGTGACGGCCAGGCCGAAATAGTCCCCCTCTTCAACCACGGGCTCGCCGGCATTGATGCCGACGCGGATGTGCAGGGGATTTCCGGGGGTTTGGGCATTGTGGTTGGCGACGGAGCGTTGGACCTCGACCATGGCTTCCACCGCCTGGGAGACCACCGGGAAAATGGCCATGATGCCATCCCCCGTGTTCTTGACTTCCCGGCCGTCAAAGCGGGCTAGGGCAGAGCGGACCAGGGTATTGTGAATGCGGTTGAGACCGCGCGACGCGGCATCGCCCAGGCGGCTGTTATGGTCGGTGGAGCCCACCATGTCGGTGAAGACAATGGCCACGGTGCTCGACGACGAGGGACGGGTCTGGGGGGTGGTCCACTCCGCCATGATCCCGGGCAGTTCGGCAAAGGGATCGCCGTTTTGCCCCAGCATGTGGGCCATGGCGTCGCGCCCGTGGCGGGCCATCTGGAGGTAACGGGGCTCCAGGAGGTACTCGTCGATTTTGTCCACGAACAAACTGACCAGGGCGGGCCGGTTGCCCATCAATTCCAGGGCCTCGCTCAAGACCGGGCGCACCTGGGGCGAAGAAAGACCCAGGCGCTCTCCGGACAGGCCCACGGCGCCGGTCAGGTACAAGTTGATGCCGAAGCGGGTGAAGGTATCAATCTGGATCCGACTGCCCTTCAGCGAGGCCACGGCGCCGGCCAGGAAGGCCATAGCGATTCGCCGCGCCTGCTCCTGATCGGCGGTGAGCGGCGGCCCTTCCTCGGCCAGCTTCTTTTGGGCGGCCTTGTCGGCGGATTCCTTTTCCTTGCGGCGCTGTTCTTCTTCTTCTTTTTTGGCTTTGGCCCGGCGTTCGGCTTCCTCGCGCTCTTCCTTTTCTTTGCGCTTGCGGGTCCGCTCGGCCTCGGCGGCATCCAGGGCAGGGGCCTCGTCCATCAGCGCGACGGGGTCGGCCGGCGGCGGGGGGTGGGGGGCACGGCGGCGGCCGGGGGGGGCTTGGTGGCGGCGGGGTTCTGGGAGGTCGTCGGAAGGCGCGAGGRGGGCATGTCGGTCTCCGGCGCGGCGGCGGTCTCCCGCAACAGGCTGGCCAAGGGGATGAGGCGTCGGCCCAGCACGCCGGCGCAGACCAAGAAGATGGTCAGGAACAGGCCGAACAGAATCTGCCCCAGGTGGCCCCGGCCCAGGGGCAGGCCCACAGTGGCCAGGAAGTCGAGGAGGGAGGGGATGAGGGCGGTGCTAAGGCCGGCGATGATCAGGCTGGCGACCAGCACCAGCAACACCCGTCCCAGGAGGTCCGCGGTGCGGATGCCAACGGCGGTGGGGCCGCTCGACTCTTCGGCGTCGTCGTTCTCAAAGCCATACCCGCTGCGGACCACGGCGGGGCCGCCGACCATGGGGCCAACGGGGCGACCGCTTTTGATGCGGGGGCTGAGGTAGACGACCACTTCCGAGGATTCACCTCCATCGGGGTTATAGACCTCGCGAACCACTTTGGTGGCAAAGTTGGTACGGGCCTCGGTTTCCTTGGCTTCCTCCAGCGCCTCCTCGCGTTCGCTACTCGAGAAGCGCTGCTGGAGCGTCCACCCGTTGTGATTGAGGACGTAAAGTTCGTAGTGGGTGACGGGGGGCATGGCGAGCGTCTCTGGCAGAGGATCCCGGGGCCCGGGGACGAAGGGCCACGGGAGCGGCCACGGGACAGGTTTAGGTCCTTCCCGCCTGAAACGCAAACCAAAGCGCCATGAGGGGGCGTCGTGCCTCAAAAACGACAAAAGCGGCGCCTCGTTTGAGGTGCCGCTTTGTGCGTGTCGATAAAAACCGACTTACTTCTTGAGACCGAAGCCCGCGAACTTCTTGTTGAACTTCGCCAGCTGGCCTCCGCTGTCGATCAGACGGTGCACACCGGTCCAAGCCGGATGCGACTTCGGATCGATGTCCAGACGCAAACTCGTGCCCTTCATGGTCGAGCGGGTCGTGAACTCGCTGCCATCGGTCATCAGCACGGTGATTTCGTGATAATCCGGGTGGATATCCTTCTTCATCGCCTCGCTCTCCCGCGAAAAGAGCCGGTCTTATACAGAAGCTGTCCACAGGGTGCAAGGAAAACCGCGCGCACCTGTTTACCGTCACGTCGATTTTCCGCTCCCCTCGCCCCAGTCTCCCGGAACGGAGGGGTCTGGGGAGGCCCCGCCTCCCCAGCCTTCCCGTCTCGTTTCCCCTACCGTTGGTCGAGTTTCAATTCGATCCGCCGGTTGCGCGCCAGCGCCGCGTCGTCGGCTCCGGGATCAATGGGTTGATACTCACCAAAGCCAGCGGCGGCCAAGCGGTGCGGCGGCACGCCTTGCGAGATCAGGAAATTCACCACCGAAATAGCCCGCGACGCCGACAGTTCCCAGTTCGACTGAAACTGGGCGGTGTTGATGGGCCGCCGGTCGGTGTGGCCATCCACGCGCAAAATCCAATCAATGTCAGGAGGGATGGTGCGGGCGATCTGCATCAAGGTCTGGGCCAGCCGGGCTAGGGTTTCTTGCCCCTGGGGCTGAAGGATATTGGAGCCGCTGGGAAACAGGACCTCGGACTGGAACACAAAGCGATCACCGACAATGCGAACATCCTCGCGCGTACCCAGCACCTCGCGCAGCCGCCCAAAAAACTCCGAGCGATAGCGGCGCAACTCCTGCACCTTCTCGGCCAGGGCGGCGTTTAGTTTTTTGCCCAGGTCGGCGATGGTGACTTCTTGCGTCTTGCCCCGCTCCTCGCTGGCGTCGAGCGCCGCTTGCAAGGCGGCAAGCTGTTTGCGCAGTTCTTCCATTTGGGCGTTGATCAGGGCGGCTTGGGCGCGGGCTTCTTCCGAGAGGCGGCGGTCCTCGGCCAGTTGGCCGTCGCGTTCGGCCAGTTGGGCGCCTTGCGCGCGGATCTTGGCCTCCAACTCGTCGCGCAAGGCGCGCAGGGCGGCCACGTCTTGCTCCAGCTTAGCCACGCTGGCCAAGCGGTCGCGCAGTTGCTCGTTTTCAAAGGTGGCGGCATCGGCATCGCGCAGGCGGGCCTGGAGGCCGTCCACCCGGGCGTTGGCTTCGCGCAACTGGCCGGAGACCTGGGCCAGGGACAGGCGCAGGTCTTCGTTGGAGCTGCGCTCTAGGGCCAGCATGTCGGCCATTTCGGCGAGCTGTTGGTTGAGCCGCGCCAGCGCCGCCTCACGCCCAGTGAGGGCCTGGGCCAAAAAGAACTGGGCCAGGACGAACACCATCAGGGCGAACATGGTGATGATCAGCAGCGTTGACAGCACGTCAACGAAACCGGGCCAGATATCAAAATCGCGCTGGCGTTTGCGAGACAGGCCGGGCATGGGCGCTGTCCCTTACTGATCGTTGCGGGGCGCGGGGCTGACCCCGGCGATGGTGCGGGCCAGCATGCGGATTTCGCCGCGCAATTCCTTGAGCAAGGCCTCGCGTCCTTGCACGGTCTGGTTGGCGATATAGGTCACGGCGGCATCGACGTTGCGGATGTGCGCCGCGATGGGGTCGTCGGCCGTGGGGGTTGGCTTGGCCTGGGCGCTCTGCCGGTTCAAGGAGTCGGACAGCATGGTCAGGACCGGGCGCAGATCGGCTTGGGTTTCCGCGAGTTTGAGCAGCACGGCTTGTTCGGTGCGCATCTGGTCGGTGAGCACCGCCATGGTTTCGGCCATGTCGCGGATTTGGGCGCTGGTGGCGAGCGCGCTTTCCTCGCTGCGGGCGATGGTGCGCTGCAGGTCATCAAGGCTGTCGGCGGTTTTTTCCAGCAGCGCTTGGATGTAGGCCGGCACCGAGGCATCGCTGTCGCTCACCCCGCCGCCGGAGCCCAAGCGGGTCTGCTTGCTCAACCAGTCTTCCAGGCCGTTGTAAAACGAGTTTTGCGCCTGGCCGGCCTGAAGGTCGAGAAAGCCCAGGACCAGCGAACTGGAAAGACCGAACAAGGATGAGGAAAAGGCCGTGCTCATGCCCGAAAGGGGGGCTTCCAGCCCAGCCTTGAGGTCGCTGAACACGGCCGTGATATCGCCTGTACTGAGCGTGAGCTGCCCAATAACCCGGGCAATGGCGGCCACCGTGTCGAGCAGGCCCCAGAAGGTGCCGAGCAGGCCCAGGAATACACACAGGCCGACAAAATAGCGGGCGGTTTCGCGGTTTTCGTCGAGTCGTGCCGCGATGCTATCGAGCAAAGCCCGCGCGGCGATGGCCGAGAGCGAGGCTCGCTGTCGGCCGCGCTCCTTGTGCTCGGCCAGCATGGTGGCCATGGGCGAGAGCAAGCGGGGGACATCTTCCGATGAGACTCCGGCGCGGCCTCGGCTGAAGGCCTCGATCCAGCGCACTTCGGGGCCCAGGCTGATCACGTGGCGGAAGTTGAGCAAGATCCCCACCAGCCCCACGCCGAGGATCAGGCCGTTCAAGGCCGGGTTGGCCAGAAAAAAATGGGCCATGGTCGGGGCCAGCACCGCCGCCACGGCCGTGACGGCTCCCAAAAACAGGCCCATGCGGATCAGAAAGACGCGGGGCGGGGTCATGGCGGCCTCTTGCGGTCGGAGCAAAACGTGGGGCGACAGGCGCGCGCGCAGGGGGGCGCGCAGGGGAGGCGCTCAGGGGCTGACGCTGAGGTCAACCCGATCACGGGCGCCGCTGCCCGGATCGCCAAGGGCCCTGACCTCAATGGAAGGACTGCGCACGCCCTTGTCGAGCAGATAAGCCCGCACGGTGAGGGCTCGGGTCAGGGACAGTCGCTTGGCCCGGTTGGCGCTGCCGCTGCCTTCGGCGTGGGCATAGGCCAGCACGGTCACGCGTCGGTTGGGATCGGCCAGGGCGGCCTGGGCCACCGCGTCAAGAACCTGGGCTGCGTTGGCGGGCAGGTCGGTGGCCGCGCCCGCAAACCCCAGACTGACCACCCCCGCAGGCGCCGGGGCGGCGGCCGCCACCGCCGGCGTGCCAAGGAGACCCTCCATTCCTTTAAGAGAGCCAGAGGGGGTTCTTTAGTTTTTTCAAGAAGGCGGCGTGGGCGTCGCGTTCGGCGGCGGAGGCGGCGTGAGGGCGCGGGGCGCGGTAGGGGCGCTCGATCACGATCCGCTCGGCTCCCTCGCCGCCCTTGTCCGCCGCGCCCAAGGCCAAACCCGGCTCGCGCCCGCCGATCAGTTCCAAATACACCTGAGCCAGCAGCAAGGTATCAATCAAGGCGCCGTGTTTTTCACGGCTGCTGGTGTCGATGTTGAAGCGTCGGCACAGGGCATCCAGGCTGGCCGGCGAGCCGGGGTAGCGCGTCTGGGCCATGCGCAGGGTATCAATGGCCCGCTCCGGCGGCAGGGGAGGGCGGCCCACGCGCTTTAACTCGGCATTCAGGAACTTCATGTCGAACGCCGCGTTGTGGATAACCAGCGGCGCGTCGCCCAGAAACGCCATCAACTCATCCACCACCTCGGCAAACACCGGCTTGTCGGCCAGGAAGGCCTCGGACAACCCATGGACGCGGAAGGCCTCGGCCGGCATGTCGCGCTCGGGGTTGATGTACAGGTGCAGCTCCTGGCCGCTCGGCAAATGGTTGATCAGCTCGACGCAGCCCACCTCGACGATGCGATCGCCGGTCGCCGGATCCAGGCCGGTGGTTTCGGTATCCAGAACAATCTCACGCATGGGGATAAAACCTCCCGGCTCGGGGCGCCAAGGACCGCCGTTGCTTCGCGCGCAGCACCCGCCCCAGGGCGCGCCACGCCGGCTCCCGGCCCAGGCCCGAGGGAAGCAAGGCATCGGCATGGAGCTTTTTATACGGCTCCCGGGTCTGCAAGCCGATGATCTGGTGCAGCCGCTCCCGGGTCAGGCCGGGGCGGGCCAGGACCCGCTGGGCCCGCAAAAAAGGGGGGGCCCACACCACCGCCACCCAGTCGCAGCGTCGTTCGCCCCCGGTTTCAAACAACAACGGCACATCCAGCACCACAACGCGCCGCCGTTCCCGGGTATGGCGGGCGAGAAAGGCGCGCTCCACGGCCCGCACCCGGGGATGGAGCAGGCCTTCCAGGCGGCGCAGGGCCTCGGGGTCGCCGAATACCCGGGCCCCCAGGGCGCGGCGGTCGATGCCTCCTTGGCCATCCCCCACCCCGGGGAAGGCCGCCAGCACCGCCGCCACCGCCGCGCCGCCCGGCGCCAGCACCTGATGAACGGTGGCATCGGCGTTATGCACCGGCACCCCTCGGCACCGGGCCATGCGGGCGGCGGTGGTCTTGCCCATGCCGATCGAGCCGGTCAGCCCCAGCACCCAGGGCCGCCGGCCTCGCGCCCGCCGCGCCAAGCGCTCTTGCAAGGCGAGGCTCATGCCTCCCCCAAGACCGCGCGGCGCAGGGCCTCGTCCACCGTGGGCGCCACGCCAAACCACGCCTCGAAGCCGGGCCGGGCCTGATGCAGCAGCATCCCCAGGCCATCGACCACCGGATTGCCGTTGGCCCGGGCCCGGGCCAGGAGATCGGTCTCCAGGGGCACGTAGACCAGATCAGTGACCAGCACCGACCGATCGAGCCCCGCCAGATCCACCGCCAGCGGCGGCTGGCCCTGCATCCCTAAGGAGGTGGCGTTGGCCAGCAGACCGGCGCCCTCCAAGGCCTGGGGCAGGGCGGTCCAGGGGAAAACCCGCACCAACCCGCCCAGATCCTGGGCCAGGGCTTGGGCCCGGGCCTCGGTGCGGTTCAGCAGCCGCACCTCGGGACACCCGGCCTCAAGCAAGGCGGCGACCACGCCGCGCGCCGCGCCCCCAGCCCCCAGTACCACCGCCGGCCGCGCCGGAAGGTCAAAGGCGGGGCAGCCCTGGCGCAGGTTTTCCAGAAAGCCGAAGCCATCGGTGTTGTCGCCCAGCAGCCGGCCATCGGGCTGGACGACCAGGGTATTGACCGCCCCCATGCGCCGGGCCCGCTCGGTGAGGATGTCGGCCACGGCAAAGGCGGTTTCCTTGTGCGGTACGGTGACATTGGCGCCGGCGAAGCCCAGGCGGGGCAGGGCACGCAAAGCGGCCTCGGCGTCCTCGGGACGCACCGCCAGCGGCACATAGGCGCCATCAATGCCATGGCGCTCCAGCCAGGTGCCATGCAGGCGAGGCGAGCGGGAATGGGACACGGGCCAGCCGATCACGGCGGCAACGCGGGCCTTACCGGTCATCATGCGAGCAAAACTCCTCGAGCACGCAGGGCCGCCAGCACGGGCAGGAGGGGCAGGCCCTGGATGGCAAAAAAATCGCCCTCGATGGTCTCAAAGAGGGCAGCCCCCGCGCCCTCGATCTGATAGGCGCCGGCGCAGCCCAGATATCCCGGGTCCCCGGCCAGATAAGCCTCGAGGAACGCCTCGGAAAAATTGCGCATGGTCAGGCRGGGCCGGGCGACGTGGGTCCAGACGTTTTCCCCATTTTCCCCGTTTTCCACAAGCACCACCGCCGTGACCAAGGTATGGCTGCGGCCACGCAACTGGCGTAGCTGGGTGCGGGCTTGATCGGCGGTGCGGGGTTTGCCCAGGACCTGTCCATCGCATTCGGCGATCTGGTCGGCGCCCAGGACCAGGCCGGTGGGGTGGCGCCCCGCCACGGCGCGGGCCTTAGCCTCGGCCAGGGCGAGGGCGGCGGCGGGGAGGTCGAGGCCGGCGAGGCGGCCCTTGGCGGCGTCTTCCACCGCCTCGTCGGGGGGATCGGCGATCACGGGAACTCCGGCGGCTTGCAGCACGCGCAAGCGGTGGGGGCTGCCGGAGGCCAGGACCAGGGGGGGCATGCGGTATCCTCCTCCGTAAAAAACGAAAAATAAGGAAGAAAGGCTGGGGAGGCGCGGCCTCCCCAGACCCCTCGGGTTCGTTCAGAGATCCACAACCCGTTCGGGGTGCAGGCGCTGAACGATGGTGGCGGCCACTTCCTCGATGGAGCGCCGGGTCACGTCGATGACCATCCAGCCCATGCGGGTATAGAGGCGGCGGGCATCGGCGACCTCGCGCTCAACGGCCTCCAATTCGGCATAGGTGGTATCGCGGCCCTCGTTCATCAAACGCAGCCGGTTGCGGCGAATGTCCGACAGGCTGCGCGGATCGCGGGTGAGGCCCACCACCAGGGGTCCCTTGACCGCCAGCAGTTCCTTGGGGGGATCCATTCCCGGCACCAGGGGCACGTTGGCGGCCCGGACCCCCTTGTTGGCCAGGAACATACAGGTTGGGGTTTTCGAGGTGCGCGACACCCCCACCAGCACCACGTCGGCTTCCGACAGACGGTCCAGGCATTGGCCATCGTCGAGGGCCAGGGTGAACTGCATGGCGTCGATGCGGTCGAAGTAGCCTTCGTCGAGCGTATGCTGCAACCCAGGCTGGCGGTGCGCCTTAAAATCAAACATACGCGAGAGCGCATCCATCACCGGATCGAGCAAGGACACGGTGGGGACGCCCAACTCGCGGCATCGCTCCTCGAGGATCTGGCGGATTTCCGGGTCCACGACCGTGAACATCACCAGCCCCGGATGGCGCCGGATCCCTTCGCTCATGCGATCGACCTGACCCCGGGTCCGCACCAGCCACCAGCGATGTTGAACGACAGGAACACCTTCAAATTGAACGAGGCAGGCACGGATAACACTCGTTAAGGTTTCACCAGTGGCATCGGAAACCAGATGAACGTGGTGCGAGGCATCGGGCACGGCGGCTGGCTCCTGAAAAAAAGGGGGGAGGCGAGATGGTCTTAGCGCATCGGGGGGCTGTGGAAAACAGGGGACAACGGGGACAAACCCCAAGGGCTGGGGAGGCGGGAAAAAACCGTCCCCCCCTATCCCCCATTCCCTCCCCAATTCACCCCCATGGGGAAAACCCTTGTGAGGCCCCTGGGAATGTGGGGAAAAAGGGGGATTTCCTGATTTTATCCCCATGATTCTCGAGCAAGTCTTCCCCAGAATTTGATCCATTTTTTTGTTTTTTTTCAGAGGGATGATTCTCTCTATCCCCAAAACCCTCCCCCGTTTCCCCCACCCCCCTCCCCCGCTGGGGGTAAAATGGGGAAAACGGGGATCCCCAGGATCCCCAGCCCCAACCACCTCTTCCACTCCTTTTCTTTTTCCCTTCATTTGGTTTAAGGAGGGGAACCGAAATCGGTGGAAAAGCCGCGAGCGTCGGACGAGCGGCATCAATGTGTTCAGCAATGAGGGAGAAGGGTTCCGTGACCGAGGCATCCAAACCGAAGAAAGCGTTCTTGCGTGTCCTGGCCGGCGAGACCCTGTCTCCGCCGCCGGTGTGGCTGATGCGTCAGGCGGGGCGCTATCTGCCCGAATACCGCGAGACGCGCGAGAAGGCCGGCGGGTTCTTGGACCTGTGCTACACCCCCGACCTGGCCGTCGAAGTCACCTTGCAGCCCCTGCGGCGCTACAACTTCGATGCGGCCATCTTGTTCTCCGACATCCTGGTCCTGCCCCACGCCCTGGGCCGCTCGGTGTCGTTCAAGGTCGGCGAAGGCCCGGTGCTCGATCCGATCAAGTCGGAAGCCGACATCGCCGGTCTTGATCCCGAGGGCATCGCCACGCGGCTAAAACCGGTCCTGGAGACGGTTTCAGGCCTGGCCCGCGCCATCCCCGAGACCACGGCCCTGATCGGCTTTGCCGGGGCTCCTTGGACCGTGGCGACCTATATGCTCGAAGGGGGGTCCTCCAAGGACTTCGCCGAGGCCAAGGCCATGATGTTCGGCCAGCCGGCCCTGTTCGCCCGCCTGATGGAAACCCTGGTCGAGGCCACCAGCCGCTACCTGATCGCCCAGATCGATGCCGGTGCGGAAGCGGTGCAACTGTTCGACACCTGGGCCGGCGTTTTGCCCGAGACCTACTTCCGCCAGTGGGTCATCGGCCCCATCGGCGAGATCACCCGGCGCATCCATACCGAGCGCCCGGGTGTGCCGGTGATCGGCTTCCCCAAGGGGGCCGGCCTGCTGGCCGAGGAGTTCGTCAAGGAAACCGGCGTGGATGGGATCGGCCTGGATGCCACCGTGCCCGTGCGCTGGGCCGCCAAGACTCTCCAGCCCCATTGCGCCGTCCAGGGCAACCTGGATCCCCTGCTGCTGGTGACCGGTGGCAGCGCCATGGAAACCGCTGTGCGTGAAATTCGCGAGGCTCTGGAACACGGACCCTTTATCTTCAACCTCGGACATGGGATCGTGCCGCCCACGCCCCCGGAAAACGTCGCCCACTTGATGGACCTGCTGCGACGCCCCTTGTAAGGCGGGACACTCACCGGAACGCCGGTCCGCCAAGGCCGGAACCTTAGAATTGGATTGGCCGGCATGGCGCGTATGGCCGTGGTACTTTTTAACCTGGGCGGTCCGAACAGCCTGGAGGCTGTTCAACCGTTCTTGTTCAACTTGTTCAACGACCCGGCGATCATGAATCTGCCGGGTCCGATCCGCTACGCCCTGGCCAAGGTCATCTCCTGGCGGCGGGCCCCCATCGCGCGCGACATCTATGCCCGCCTTGGGGGCCATTCGCCCCTGCTGGAGCAAACCCAGACCCAGGCCGAAGCCCTGGAAGACCTGCTAAAGGCGCGCGGGCACGATGTGCGCTGTCTTATCGCCATGCGCTATTGGGAGCCCTACATCCGCGAAGCGGTGGCCCGCGTGCGCACCCTCAAGCCCGATCACCTTGTTTTATTGCCGCTTTATCCCCAGTATTCCGGCACGACCGCCGGCTCCTCACTGACCCAGTGGAACGAGGAAGCCAGCAAGGTCGGGTTGACAGTACGCACGCACAAGGTGTGCTGCTATCCCACCGAGCCCGGTTTTGTGAAAGCCCTTCGCGACCTCACCGCCGTTGAGGTGGCCAAGGCGCGAACGGTGGGCGAGCCCATTGTGCTGTTCTCGGCTCATGGTCTGCCGCGCAAGATCATCGAGGCCGGCGATCCCTACCAAAAGCAGGTGGAGGAAACGGTCGCCGCCGTGGTCGCCGCCTTGGGCGAACCCCGGGTCGAGGCCCGCCTGTGTTTCCAAAGCCGGGTGGGGCCCATGGAGTGGATCGGCCCCAGTACCGAGGACGAAATCGCCCGCGCGGGCGCCCTAGGGCGGCCGGTGGTGGTGGTTCCCGTGGCCTTTGTCTCCGAGCACTCGGAAACCCTGGTCGAGCTTGATCTGGAATACGCCCACTTTGCCCAGAATCATGGCGTGCCGCTGTATCTGCGGGTGCCCACGGTGGGTCGGCATCCGGCGTTTATCGGTGGCCTTGCCGATCTTGTCGAGCGGGCGGTTCGCGTGGATGGCGGACCCAGCAGCCATATCAACCATCGCATTTGTGATTCGGTCTGCAAGCGCTGCCCTCATCGCCAAGTGGCGGCCGCCTGACAGGACGAACAAGGAGCCCGAGACATGATTTCGTATGGATCCGAGCTTTATGGAGTGGTGAAAACCCTTCATGTCATCTCGGTCATTACGTGGATGGCGGGATTATTCTATCTGCCCCGACTGTTCGTTTATCACGCCCAAGAGCCTGTGKGGTCTGCCACGTCGGAGCGTTTCAAAATCATGGAACGCCGACTGCTCAATGGCATCATGCACCCGTCTCTGATCGTTGTGGGGTTGACCGGTCCTTTGATCGTGGGAGACTGGATTACCTTGGGCTGGATGCACATCAAGTTGCTGATGGTCGTCGGTCTGATCGTCATGCATTTCTTGTATGCCAAGTGGTACAAGGAATTTTCCGAGGACCGCAACAAGCGCAGCCACGTTTTTTATCGCTATGCGAACGAAGTGCCGACGGTTTTGATGTTGGTGATCGTTCCCTTGGTGGTTCTGAATACCCCTTAAGCGGCCAGAAGCCGGCCGGTTGCTCAAGGAAGGCCGGGGAGGCTCCGCCTCCCCAGACTCCTCCCGCCTTCATAAGCGTTGACGTCCCTCTATTCGGGCAGTACACCAAGGCGACGTCCGATCAGGGCCGACTGGCCTTCCCCATCCCTGACAAATGGTCTCCGCTCGGGTCGATCGATCGGCCCTTGCCGTTCTTGCTCGCGAGCGGAGAGACATTTCCGGCGTCCCCAGGTCCGGTTCCCGGATCGTGCTGTCCCTTGCTTCCCGCTTCCCGTCCGTTCGCGCCGCTGCCATTTGCCAGCCGCCCCCGTCCCTTTCCGCAGGCTGAGACCTTCCATGCATCTTCAGGAACTTAAGAAAAAATCTCCTGCCGATCTTTTGTCGTTTGCTGAATCGCTGGAAATTGAAAATGCGAGCAGCCTGCGCAAGCAGGACATGATGTTTGCCATCCTTAAGCAACTGGCGGAAAACGATACGGCAATTTTTGGTGAAGGCGTTCTGGAAATCCTGCAAGATGGGTTTGGGTTTCTCCGATCTCCCGAGGCCAACTATCTCCCTGGTCCCGACGACATCTATATTTCCCCCAGTCAGGTGCGTCGCTTTGGTCTTCGAACCGGCGATACGGTGGAAGGCCAGATCCGCTCCCCCAAAGACGGCGAACGCTATTTTGCACTTCTCAAGGTCAACAAGATCAATTTCGAGGTGCCCGAGGCGGTTCGCCACCGCATCAACTTCGATAACCTGACCCCGCTCTATCCCGACGAACGCCTCAAGCTTGAAATCGACGACCCGACGCGCAAGGAATTCACCACCCGCGTCATCGACCTGATCACTCCCCTGGGCAAGGGTCAGCGCGCCCTCATCGTGGCGCCGCCGCGCACCGGCAAGACCGTGATGCTGCAAAATATCGCCCACGCCATCACCGCCAATAATCCCGAGGTCTACCTCATTGTGCTGCTCATCGACGAGCGCCCCGAGGAAGTCACCGACATGGCCCGCTCGGTGAATGGCGAGGTGGTCAGTTCCACCTTCGACGAACCCGCCGCCCGCCACGTCCAGGTGGCCGAAATGGTCAGTGAAAAGGCCAAGCGGCTGGTCGAGCACAAGCGCGACGTGGTCATCTTGCTCGATTCCATCACCCGACTGGCCCGCGCCTATAACACCGTGGTGCCGTCGTCGGGCAAGGTGCTGACCGGCGGTGTCGATGCCAACGCCCTGCAAAAGCCCAAGCGCTTCTTTGGCGCGGCGCGCAATATCGAGGAAGGGGGGTCGCTGACCATCATCGCCACCGCCTTGATCGACACCGGCTCGCGCATGGACGAAGTGATTTTCGAAGAGTTCAAGGGCACCGGCAACTCGGAAATCATCCTCGACCGCAAGCTGGCCGACCGCCGCATCTTCCCCTCGATCGACATCACCCGCTCGGGCACGCGCAAGGAAGAGCTTCTGGTCCGCCGCGATGTGCTCTCCAAGATGTGGGTGCTGCGCCGCATTCTGTCGCCCATGGGCACCCAGGATGCCATGGAGTTCCTTCTCTCCAAGATGAAGGAAACCAAGAACAACGACGACTTCTTCGAGGCCATGAATTCCTAAAGAGCCCGAGGGGTCTGGGGAGGCCGCGCCTCCCCAGCCTTATTCTTTCAAATCCCCTTCAAAATCCAGCGGGCCAGCCGGCCATAGTCGCCATCAAAATGATGCCCGCCCGTCGTGCGCAGCACATCGGCGCCGCGCTGCTCCAGGGCCGGACACGCTGACTCCGCCGCCTCGTCCTCGCCATAGGCACACTGGATCATCCCAGGCGCCACCCCCTCCAGGTCGGGCAGCGTGGGGATCCCCTGCGGCGGGCGACGCCCCATCCAGCCACTCAGGCTGATTTCAAAATCCCCCACCGGGGACAAAGCCAGCAAGCTCAGGCGCACCACCCGCGCCCGGTCGGCCTCGGACAACGCGGCAAAGGTCGCGGGCAGCACGTCGGCGCCAAAAGAATACCCCACCAACACCACCCGACGAACCCCCCCAGGCCTGGGTGTACTGGGCCATGGCGCGCGACAGCAGGGCGGCCGTCGCCCACCCGGGTTTTCTTTGCTGGATGATCAGGCGATGCGCGCGGCGCTGGGCTTGGCCGCGCGGGGCCTGGGCCGAGTGTGGCCCAATCCCGCCGTGGGCTGCGTGCTGCTTGATGCCCAGGAGCGGGTGGCGGGCCGGGGCTGGACCCAGCCCGGCGGACGTCCCCATGCCGAGCGGGTGGCCCTGGATCAGGCCGGCGAGCGGGCCCGGGGGGGAACCGCCTATGTCACCTTGGAGCCCTGTTCCCATTATGGCCAGACGCCGCCGTGTGCCGAGGCCCTGATCGCCGCTGGGGTGGCCCGGGTGGTGGTGGCCCTGGGCGACCCGGATCCTCGGGTCAACGGGCGCGGGCTGGCCCGGCTGCGGGCCGCTGGGGTGGTGGTGGAGACGGGCCTGCGCGAGGCCGAGGCCCGCGAGCTGGCGTTGGGCTTTTTGCTTCACCGCACCCAGGGGCGGCCTTTGGTGACGCTCAAGGTGGCGGCGTCGCTGGATGGCCGCATCGCGACCGCCCGCGGCGAGAGCCAGTGGATCACCGGGCCCGAGGCCCGTGCCGTTGGTCATGGCCTGCGGGCGACACATGACGCCATCGCCGTGGGGCTTGCCACCGTGCGGGCCGATGATCCGGTGTTGACCTGCCGCTTGCCCGGCCTGGAAGAGCGCTCGCCGGTGCGCGTGGTGTTTGATGCCCGCTTGGACCTGCCCCTGACCAGCCGTTTGGCCCAAGAGGCCCGCCTTGGCCCACCGGTATGGGTGGTGGGGACGCCCGCCGCCGATCCGGCGCGCCGGGCCGCCCTGGAGGCGCTGGGCCTTCGGGTGCTGGGCGTGGCGGCCGATGACCAGGGACGGCCCCGCATCGACAAGGCCCTGGAAGTCCTGGCCGATCTGGGCGTGACCCGGCTGCTGGTCGAGGGCGGAGCGCGGTTAAGCGCGGCCTTTCTCGCCGCCCGGCGGGTGGACCGGCTGGCGTGGTTTACGGCCCCCAAGCTGCTGGGCGGCGACGCCTTGGCGGCGGTGGCGCCGTTCGGGGTTGACCGTTTGGCCGATTGTGCCCTCTTTGAGCCCCAGGGCTGTGGCTTCCTGGGAGCCGATCGCCTGGATATCCTTGCTTTGCCCGAAGGAGTGACGAGCGCATGTTTACCGGCATCATTACCGACCTAGGGCGCGTGCGCCACGTGGACCACAGCGGCGAAACCCGCTTCACTTTCGCCACCGCTTACGAGACCCAGACCATTCCCCTGGGGGCGTCCATTGCCTGCAACGGCTGTTGCTTGACGGTGATCGAGACCGGGGCCGACTGGTTTGCCGTGCAGGCCTCGGCCGAGACCTTGTCCAAGACCACGTTGGGCACCTGGACCGAGGGCACGCCGGTGAATTTCGAGCGCGCTTTGGCGGTGGGCGACGAGTTGGGCGGCCACATCGTCTCGGGCCACGTGGACGGCGTGGCCGAGGTGGTTGACATCACCCCCGATGGCGAGAGCCGACGCTTTCGCTTTCGTGCCCCCGAGGATCTCAAGCGTTTTGTCGCGCCCAAGGGCTCGGTGGCCCTGGATGGCGTGTCGCTGACGGTCAACGAGGTTGAAGGCGCGGTCTTCGGGATCAACATCATTCCCCACACCCAGTCCGTGACCACCTTCGGGACCTTGGTCCCGGGCAGCCGGGTGAACATGGAAATCGACATGCTGGCGCGCTACGTCGCGCGGCTCCTGAACTCCGAGACCTGAGGCATTCCCTTGACCTACCGTGACTATCTGGCGACGCCGGAAGAGATCATCGAAGACGCCCGCCAGGGCCGCATGTTCATTCTGGTCGATGACGAGGACCGGGAGAACGAGGGTGATCTGGTCATCCCGGCCAGCATCACCACTCCCGACGACATCAACTTCATGGTCAAGTACGGGCGGGGTCTCGTGTGCCTCGCCATGACCCGCGAGCGCTGCGAGCACCTGAACTTGCCCTTGATGGCGCGGCACAACGGCTCGCGACACTCGACGGCCTTCACCGTGTCGATCGAGGCGCGCGAGGGGGTGACCACCGGCATTTCCGCCGCCGATCGCGCCCACACCATCCAGGTGGCCTTGCATCCCGACGCCAAGGCCAGCGACATCGTCTCGCCCGGCCACGTGTTCCCCCTGGTGGCGCGCGATGGCGGCGTGCTGGTGCGGGCTGGCCACACCGAGGCGGCGGTCGATGTCGCCCGGCTGGCCGGGCTGCCTCCGGCCGGCGTGATCTGCGAGATCATGAACGACGACGGCACCATGGCTCGGATGCCCGACTTGGTGCGCTTTGCCCAGGAGCATGGGCTTAAGGTCGGGACCATCGCCGACCTCATCGCCTATCGCCGGGTCAAGGAGCGCCTCGTGCGCCGCGAGATGGAAACCGCCTTTCGTTCGGTGCACGGTGGCGACTGGCGCATGATCCTCTATGTCTCCACCGTCTCCTATGGCGAGCACATCGCCTTGGTGAAGGGCGACCTGAGCGGCGACGATCCGGTGTTGGTGCGCGTGCACGCCCTCAACCTCCTGGATGACGTGCTGGGGGACGCCGAGGGCGAGCATCAGGGGCAACTGCATCAGGCCATGGACCAGATCGCCAAAGCCGGGCGCGGCGTGGTGGTCTTGGTGCGCGAATCCGGCCCCACCGTTCTCGCCGACCGTCTGAAAGCCCGCATGGGCGAGCCGGGGGCGGCCGGGCGTCTCGTCGATTACGGGGTGGGAGCCCAGATCCTGCTGGACCTCGGGGTGAAGGACATGGTCCTCTTGTCCAATACCCCCAAGACCATCATCGCCCTGGATGGCTATGGCCTGCGGGTCGTGGGGCAGCGTCCCCTTTCTTGAGAGGAGTGAAACCGGATGGCTGGGGGTCCCCGTATCCTGATCGTCGAAGCGCGCTTCTACGACGACATTACCGATAATCTGGTCCGGGGCGCCATCAACGCCTTGGAAAAGGAAGGCGCGGGCTTCAAGCGCATCATCGTGCCCGGCATCATTGAGGCGCCGGCCGTGGTGCGCTATGCCATCCGGTCGATCGAGTTGCGGGCCACCGATCACCGCTACGCCGGCTATGTCGTGCTGGGCTGCGCCCTCAAGGGCGAGACCGACCACTACGAAAACGCCTGCCGCGTGGCGATCGATGGCTTGATGCACTTGACGCTGACCTACTCGCTGGCCTTGGGCAATGGTATCCTGACCTGCCAGACCTATGAGCAGGCCCTGGAGCGCTCGGATCCTGATAAGCGCGATTTTGGTGGTCAGGCGGCCCGGGCGTGTTTGCGCATGCTGAAGGTCAAGCGCGAACTGGGGCTTTAAGAAAGGCTGGGGAGGCGGGGCCTCCCCAGACCCCTCCTTTTTTGGAGGGTGGGGCGGGGCGGCAGTCTCCGCTGTGACGTTTAAAATCAAAAGCGAGAGGATGGGCATGGCCCAGACACAAGGCAAAGGCGAGCGGCAGGTGCGCAGCGCCGCCGCCCGGCTCGCCGCCGTTCAGGCGCTTTATAGCCTGGACGTGGGCGAGGGATCGGTCGAGGAACTGGTGCGGGCGTTCATGAATGGCGCGGTGGGCGGCTACACCATGGTGGATGTGCCTGATCCCGCCGGGATCTTCGATCCCACCGAAACCCGTACCGAGTTGGAGCCCCCGGATGGGGAACTGTTCTGCCAGTTGGTGCGCGGCGCCGCCGCCGAGCGCGCGCGGCTAGACGAGGTGATCCAGGCGACCCTGTCGTCCGATTGGCCGTGGGAGCGTTTGGAAGCCTTGGTGCGCGCCATTCTGCGCGCCGGCGTCTATGAACTGCTGGAGCGTCCGCGCACGCCGCCCAAGGTCGCGATCAAGGAATATGTCGATATCGCTCTCGCCTTTTATTCCGGGCCGGAGACCAAGCTGGTGAACGCGCTGTTGGATCGGGTGGCGCGCTCGGCCCGCCCCGAGGCCTTCGGGACCAAGGCCGGATGACGCGTCGCGGCGAGTTTGCCCTGATCCGCGATTTGTTCGCCCCGCTGGCCCGCGTGCGGCCCGAGGCCCTGGGCCTGGAGGACGATGCCGCCTTGCTGGCGGTTCAGGGGCTGGGGGGCTTGGCGGTGAGCGCGGATGCCATCGTGGCCGGGGTGCACTTTCTCCCCGACGATCCCCCGGGGTCGATCGCCGCCAAGGCGCTGCGGGTCAATCTGTCGGACATGGCGGCCATGGGCGCGCGCCCCGTGGGGGTTCTGCTGACCATGGCCTTGCCGGCCGGCCTGGACGATGCGTGGCTGGAGTCCTTCGCCCGGGGGTTGGGCGAGGATCTGGCGGCCTTCGAAATCGCCTTGCTCGGAGGCGACACGGTGGCGACGCCGGGGCCGCTCACCGTTTCCGTCACCATCTTGGGCGATGTCGTCCCGGAGCGGGCCTTGCGCCGGGCGGGGGCCCGGGTCGGCGACGACCTGTGGGTGTCGGGGACCCTGGGCGACGGCACCTTGGGGTTGCGGGTGGCGCGCGGCGGGGCGATGGGCCTGCCCTGGCCGTTGCAAGAGGCTCTGCGCGAGCGCTATCGCCGGCCGGTGCCCCGGGTTGCCCTGGGCCAAGCCCTGGTCGGCGTGGCCAGCGCCGCCATGGATATTTCCGATGGCCTGTGCGCCGATGCGTGGCACATGGCCCGCGCCTCCGGGGTTGGGCTGCGGATCGAGGCGCCGGTCCTGCCGGTGTCCGAGGGCGCGGCGACGCTCATCGCCGACGATCCTGCCTTGTTTGTCGAGGTGCTGGCCGGCGGAGATGATTACGAGCTGTTGTTTACCGCTCCCGCTGACCAACGCGACGCGGTGGCGGCCGGCGCGGCGGCGTGCGGGACCTTGGTGACGCGCATTGGTCGGGTGGAGGCGGGCGAAGCGGCGGTGGTGGTCGTGGACGCCCAGGGGGAGCCCTTGGCGCTCGAACGTACCGGCTGGGCGCACGACGCTTGAAGAGAAGGCTGGGGAGGCGGGCCTCCCCAGACCCCACCGATCCTGGGGAGGCCCGCCTCCCTAGCCTTCCCTTTTCTCTCCCCTAAGGGGGGAAGGCAATTCTCGTCTGGTCCTCTCCCAGATTTCGTCGCACACTGGCAGAGCCCCCAAGGTGACGGCGAGGAACAGCCCCCATGATCAAAATTCTCATTGCGTTGGTGGTCCTGGTTGTTCTGGCCGGGGGAGGCGGCGCGGCTGGGATGGCGATGGGGTATTTGCCCGATATCTTCCATCTGTTTCCCCAGGCCCCTACGGTGTCGGCCCCCCTTTTGCCGCCCACCCCTCGTCAACGCCTGGGGCCGCCGCCGTTCTTGCTGTCGATGAAGCCCCTAGAGATCCCCGTGATTCAGAACGGGGAGGTGACGCGGCGGCTGTCCATCCGCCTGAGGCTGCATTTGCAGGAGGCGGACAATTCCACCTTGAGTCAGCGTGGCCATCTCCTGCATGCGGCTTTTTTTCAGGACATGATGGGCTTTATGCCCCAACTGATGGAGGGGCGCACGGATGTGGATTTGCGCGCCATCAAGGATCGCCTCAAGGTAGTAGCCGACCGGGTGGTGGGAGCCGGGGTGATCAAGGAGATCCTGATTCAGGGCTATTTTGAGCGTTGATCTAAACTGACTCCCCTGGATCGGGGGATTATGGCAAAAGCCGGGCCAAGTTCGCAGTTTTGTTGCCCTAATCCCACACTTCTGGCACGCTCTTCCCGCCTTTCGGAAGTTACCCGACGGCCTGGGGGTGAGGGGGCTCCATGTCCTTGTCCCGAGGGCCGCCGTTGGGCTCACAGCGCAAGGAATGTCTTAATGACAGGAATTTACCTCTTCGTCATTGCCTGCGGCGTGGCGGCTCTCCTGTTCGGAGCCGCGACCGCCCGGGCGATCATGGCGGCGCCAGCCGGCTCTGACCGCATGCAGCAGATCGCCGGGGCGATCCAGGAGGGGGCTCAGGCCTACCTCAATCGTCAATACCGCACCATCGCTCTCGTGGGCGCGGTGGTCTTTGTCATCCTGCTTCTGACCCTGGGCTTCGCGGTGGCGATGGCTTTCCTGGTCGGCGCCGTGTGTTCGGGCGCGGCCGGGTACATCGGCATGCACATCTCGGTGCGCGCCAACGTGCGCGTGACCGAGGGGGCGCGTCAGGGTCTGGCGCGGGGTCTCGATATCGCCTTCAAGTCGGGGACCGTGACCGGCATGCTGGTCGCCGGTCTCGCCTTGCTGGCGGTGTCGGTGTACTACGTGATCTTGGTGATGGCCGGCGCGGAGGGGCGCGGCCTCGTCGATCCGCTGGTGGCGCTGGGCTTTGGCGCCTCCTTGATCTCCATCTTCGCCCGACTGGGCGGTGGCATCTTCACCAAGGGCGCCGACGTGGGCGCCGACTTGGTGGGCAAAGTGGAAGCGGGCATCCCCGAGGATGATCCGCGCAACCCCGCCGTGATCGCCGACAACGTTGGTGACAACGTGGGCGATTGCGCCGGCATGGCCGCCGACCTGTTCGAGACCTACGCGGTGAGCGTGGTCGCGACCATGGTGCTGGCGTCCATCTTCTTTGCGGGCACCGACAATCAGACGGCCATGATGGCCTACCCGCTGACCATCGGCGCGGTGTGCATCCTGGCCTCGATTGCCGGCACCTTCTTCGTGAAGCTGAGCGACGCCAAGGGCTGGATCAACAAGCTGTCCAGCAACCCGATCATGAACGCCCTCTACAAGGGCTTCCTGGCCTCGGCCGTGCTCTCGCTGGGCGGGATCGCCGTGGCGACGGCCTGGGTCCCGGGTCTTGGCGGCATCGAGGCGGCGAACGGCGAGAGCTACAGCGGCATTGCCCTGTTCCTCTGCGCTTTCATCGGTCTGGTCGTCACCGGCCTGATCATCTGGGTGACCGAGTACTACACCGGCACGGATTTCCGTCCGGTGCGCTCGGTGGCCAAGGCCTCGACCACCGGCCATGCCACCAACGTCATCCAGGGTCTGGCCGTGTCGCTGGAAGCGACGGCGCTGCCGGCCCTGATCATCTGCGCGGCCATCGTGCTGACCGACATGCTGGCCGGTCTGTTCGGTGTGGCCATTGCGGTGACCAGCATGCTGGCCCTGGCCGGGATGGTGGTGGCGCTTGACGCCTATGGTCCGGTGACGGACAACGCGGGCGGCATCGCCGAGATGGCGGATCTTGACCAAGGCGTGCGCAAGATCACCGACGCCCTCGACGCGGTGGGTAACACCACCAAGGCCGTGACCAAGGGCTATGCCATTGGCTCGGCCGGTCTTGGCGCCCTGGTCTTGTTCTCGGCCTTCACCGAGGACCTCTCGCACTTTGTGGCCAATCCCAAGCTGTATCCCTCGTTTGCCGGGTTGACCTTGGACTTCTCCTTGTCCAACCCCTACGTGGTCATCGGCTTGTTCCTGGGCGGTCTGCTGCCCTTCTTGTTCGGCGCTATGGGCATGACGGCCGTGGGCCGCGCCGCCGGCAGCGTCGTTGAGGAAGTGCGCCGTCAGTTCCGCGAGATCCCGGGGATCATGGAAGGCACGGCCAAGCCGGAATACGGCCGCTGCGTGGACATGCTGACCAAGGCGGCCATCCGCGAGATGATCGTGCCCTCGCTGCTGCCGGTTTTGGCGCCGGTGGTGCTGTACATGGTCATCTTGATCGTGGGGGGCAAGGCGGAGGCGTTGTCCTCCGTGGGCGGTATGCTGCTGGGCGTGATCGTGACCGGCCTCTTCGTGGCCATTTCCATGACCGCCGGCGGCGGTGCCTGGGACAATGCCAAGAAGTACATCGAGGACGGTAACTACGGCGGCAAGGGCTCGGACGCTCACAAGGCGGCCGTGACCGGTGATACCGTTGGCGATCCGTACAAGGACACCGCCGGCCCGGCCGTGAACCCGATGATCAAGATCACCAACATTGTGGCCCTGCTGTTGCTGGCCATGATGGCGCACTAAACCACATCAGGGGTCTGGGGAGGTCTGCCTCCCCAGACTTTTCTTTTTAGTTGTTGTTGCCCATCTGGCTCGCACTGACGCGGCCGAGGTTGCCTAGGAATTCCTGAAAGAAATTCGCTTCGGTGCCGCGGGTGGGGGTTTCGCGTTTGACGACCTCGACGACGCGGCCATCCTCACGGCTCAGGCGATCCACCCCCTGGAGCACGCCTTGATCGTCGAAGCGCACGGCGATAACCTGCCGGCGCAGTTCCTCGGGAGCATAAAAGGCCACCTGGGCGGTCTGGTTGCTGATGTAGTACCAGGTTTCGCCGCCGAAGAGGGAGGTGGACGAGGGCGTTCCCAAGATGGTCTGAATATCGGCCCGGGTCTGCTCGCCGACCTTGAGGCGGCCCATGGCCTCCTCGGTCGGAAGATTGCCGTGTGCGTTGATGTCGTGCGAGCATCCGGCCGTGCCCAGCACCAAGGCGGCCCCAAGGACCCCCGCCGTCAAGCGACCCATGGCGTGCACCCTCCTTGTGTGATTGTTGCGGTTCACGAGAGATCGCTGGGGAGAAGTGGGCAGCGCTTTTCCCGAAAGGCAAACTCTATCAATGGTTTTTGGAGCTTGTCCGCTCGCGTGAAACGGCGCGACTGTAAATCACCCGGGGCGGGCCCGCAAGATGGAACGGCGAAGGAAACAGGGAAGACTGGGGAGACGCGGCCTCCCCAGACCCCCTCCGTTCCTGGGGCCTTGCCTCCCCCAGCCTATCCTTTCTTGCCAAGGCGGCGCTCTCGCTTCATCCTGGGCGCGCCTGGGGGCATGAAAGCCTGACACTCGGGCAAGCTGTAAGGATGGAGTCTCATGGTGTTCGGGGTGTTTCGGTCCCGCTCTCCCTATCAGGAGACAGCGCGGACCTTGTACGGGAGTGTGGTCGCCAAGGCGCGTGACGTGGCGTTTTACAATACGCTGGGGGTGCCCGACACCCTGGATGGCCGCTATGACATGCTGGTGATCCATGCCGCGTTGCTGCTGCGCCGGCTCTCGACGGTGGATCCCGGGCAGGCTCCCCTGCGTCGGGCCCCGGCGGCCCGGTTGGCCCAGGCCGTGTTCGACCTCATGATGCGTGACATGGACTCTTGCCTGCGCGAGATCGGGGTTTCGGACATGAAAGTGGGCAAGGAGGTCAAGAAAATGGCCCGCGCCTACTTCGGTCGGGCCTATGCTTACGAAGCGGGTTGGCGCGACGGGACCTTGGAGGAGGCCGTGCGGGCCACCTTATATCGGGCCGTCTCGCCGACCCCGGCCCAGGTGGCGGCCATGGTGGCCTATATGACCCGGGAGGCCGAGGCTCTGGCCCAGCAGCCCGAGGCGTCTTTCCTGGCCGGTACCTTGGCGTTTGGTCCGGTGCCGGCTCTTTTGGACGTACAGGAGGGGGCATGACCATCGTTCCCGAAGGGGGCTTTAGCCGCGTGGTTGAGGTGCGGACCGTGCCGCCCGCCGGCCGAGCCCTTGAAATTACGGCGACACCCGAGGAGTGCCAAGCGGTGGCCCGGTCTTTGGACCTTCAGGCCGTGCACAGCTTAGTGGGCCGCCTGACCCTGACCCCTTGGCAAGACGACGGGGTCCGGGTGGAGGGCCATCTGCGGGCCGAGGTGGTGCAGACCTGCGGCCTGACCTTGGTCCCGCTCGACGCGGTGGTGGACGTCGATCTCACCCGGACCTACTCTCCCGACGCCGAGGATCCCGACGCGGCCCTGGCCAATCTCGATGAGATCGACCTGGAGGCCCTGCTGACCGAAGAGGATCCCCCCGATCCCCTGGTTGATGGGCGCATTGATCTGGGCGATGTGCTGGCCGAGGAGCTGGCGCTGGGGCTTGATCCCTTTCCCCGGGCGCCAGGAGCCGAGTACAGCGCGCTGGCCTTCGAGGAAGAGCCCGATCCCGAGCCTCAGGGACCCAATCCCTTTGCCGTTCTGGAAAGATTGCGGAAAAAATAACGTCATCGTGCCGCAACCCTTGCCGGAGCGGCCGAATCTCGCTAAACAACCACGCTCTCCAAGGACCCGGTGCGACACTCCGGCTCCGTCCCTCTGACGAGACATTGGATCATGGCAGTACCCAAGAAAAAGACTTCCAAGTCGCGGCGTGACATGCGCCGGTCGCACCACGCGCTGAAGCCCGTGGCGTACAACGAGTGCCCGAACTGTGGCGAGCTGAAGCGCCCGCACCACGTCTGTCCGTCCTGTGGCCAGTACCACGGCCGCGAGGTCGTGGCCGAGTCGGCCGCGTAACCACACCAGACAGGGTGCTGTTCATGACACAGCCGGGAGGGAAGCGGTGAGCGGGCCTTTGGTCATCGCTGTGGACGCCATGGGCGGGGATCAGGCCCCGGACGTGGTGATCAAGGGGCTCGCCTTGGCCCGCGACCGTCATCCCGAGGTGCACTATCGCCTCTATGGGGATGAGGGACGGGTTGGCCCGCTCCTGCGCGCTCACCGCGCGCTGGAAGACGTTTGCACCTTGCATCACACGACCGAGGTGGTCTCGTCGGAAGACAAGCCCTCCCAAGCCGTGCGCGGCGGGCGCAAGTCCAGCTTGTGGCTGTCCATCAACTCCGTAAAGCAGGGCGAGGCGGCAGGTGTCGTCTCGGCCGGCAATACCGGCGCGTTCATGGCCATGTCCAAACTGATCATGCGCACCCTGCCCGGCATCGATCGGCCAGCGATCGCCACCGTGCTGCCGACCCTCAAGGGGGACTGCGTCATGCTCGATCTCGGTGCCAACGCCGAGTGCGACACCAAGAACTTGGTCGATTTTGCGATCATGGGCGAGGTGTTCGCGCGAACCGTGCTGGCGCTAGACCGTCCCACCGTGGGCCTGATGAATATCGGATCCGAGGCCGGCAAAGGCACCGATACCGAGCGCGAAGCCGCTGCCCGTCTCAGCGACTCGGCCTTGCCCATTGATTTTTATGGCTTTGTCGAGGGCGATGATCTCGCCAAGGGCACCGTGGATGTCATCGTGACCGATGGCTTTACCGGCAACGTCATGCTGAAGGCCGTTGAAGGCACCGCCAAGCTCTACGCCCAGTTTTTGCGCAATGCCTATTCCAGCTCCACCCTGGCCAAACTCGGCTACATGCTGTCCCGGCCGGCCCTGGAGAAAGTCAAGGCCCGCACCGATCCTCGGCGCTACAACGGGGCCATGCTCCTGGGGCTGACCGGGGTTGCCGTCAAAAGCCATGGCGGGACCGATGCCCTTGGCTTTGCCAATGCAGTGTGCGTGGCAATCGACTTGGTCCGCCAAGGCTTTAACGAAACGATCAAGGGGGAGTTCGGCAAGGTTCATGGGCCCGCGCCGGCGCCCGTGGCCTCCTGAGTCCCGTTTCCCAGCCACCAGACCCCTGTCCGCGCCCCTTGTTGCCCGGCGCGGGCCGGGGCCTTGCAGACATAGGGGTGATCCGTCATGGTGCGTTCCGTGATCGCGGGATGCGGCGCCTACCTGCCCGCAAACCGTGTGACCAACGATGATCTCGCCCAGCGGGTCGATACCTCGGACGCCTGGATCCGCGAACGCAGCGGGATTGTGGCCCGGCACTTCGCCGCTGAGGGCGAGCTGACCTCGGATCTCGCCGCTCAGGCCGCACGCGCTGCTCTCGCCGACGCCGGCCTTGAGGCCGACGCGGTGGATCTCATCGTGCTGGCCACGGCCACTCCCGACAAGACCTTTCCCGCGACCGCTGTACGGGTTCAAACCCTGCTGGGCTGCCGCCCCGGGGTCCCGGCTTTCGATGTTCAGGCGGTTTGCTCGGGCTTTCTCTACGCTTTGGGCGTGGCCGACAGTATGGTCAAAGTCGGGCTGGCCCGCACCGCCTTGGTGATCGGGGCCGAGACTTTTTCGCGTCTCCTCGACTTCAACGACCGCACCACCTGCGTGCTGTTCGGCGATGGGGCGGGGGCCGTGGTCTTGCAAGCTAGCGACGCTTCGGGCGGCCTGGAGCAGCGCGGCATCCATTCCGTTCACCTCCACGCCGATGGTCGGTATCAGGACTTGCTGTATGTCGATGGCGGGCCTTCGAGCACCCAGACCACCGGCTTTGTGCGCATGCATGGCAAAGAGGTTTTTCGCCACGCCGTGACCAACCTCAGCGGCGTGGTCACCGAGGCCCTGGAAGCCAACGGCTTGAGCGCTGCCGACCTGGACTGGATCGTCCCGCACCAAGCTAACCAGCGCATTCTCGACGGAACAGCCCGCAAGCTGGAAATTGATCCCGCGCGTGTCATTAGCACCATTGCCCTGCACGCCAATACGTCGGCCGCCTCTGTTCCTCTGGCCATGAGTGTGGCGCGGGCCGATGGCCGCTTGAAGGCGGGGGATCTTGTCTTGCTGGAGGCCTTGGGCGGAGGCTTCACCTGGGGGGCTGCCCTCGTGCGGTTGTAGGCCAGCCCAGGAATATGAGAAGGCTGGGGAGGCGGGGCTTCCCCAGGCCCCTCCTTTCTTGGGTCCACGTCGTCTTTCAATGCTTTGATATTGACGGGTTTCTCCGCCTGCTCTACGCTTTTTGCGAAGCACCTCGTCCAGGAGCGGGAGCCAGGGCATGAGCAGCAGGACCATTACCCGAGCGCAGTTAAGCGAGGCGGTCTATCAAGAGGTGGGCCTGTCTCGTAATGAATCCGCCGACTTGCTGGAAATGGTCCTGGGCGAGATGTCCCAGGCTTTGGTGCGCGGCGAAACCGTCAAAATTTCCAGCTTCGGTAGCTTTTCCGTGCGGGAAAAGGGGCAGCGCATCGGTCGCAACCCCAAAACCGGCGAGGAGGTCCCTATTTTGCCCCGGCGGGTCCTGGTCTTTCGTCCCTCCCAACTCCTGAAGGCGCGGGTCAATGAAGGCCCGGTCGGCCGCCAGCTCGAAAACGGGTGATGATCCGTGAGCATGGGCAACACGCTGCCACCTGATCCCAACGGGGACTTCGAGGGCGACGGTCAACGCCGGTCTGGGAAGTCCGACTCTGCCTTCCGCACCATCAGCGAAGTCTCGGCTGATCTTGGCGTCCCGCAGCACGTTCTGCGCTTTTGGGAAACCAAGTTCTCGCAGATCCGGCCGATGAAGCGGGGGGGAGGGCGGCGCTATTATCGCCCGGAAGATGTTGTCTTGCTCGCGGCGATTCGGGATCTCCTCTATAACGACGGTTATACGATTCGTGGCGCGCAAAAGTTGCTTCGCGAAAGCGGCCTCCGCGCGGTTCTGGCCCAGGTCGGCGAGGGACGCGACCGGCCGACTCTGGTCGGCGCCACCATGGTGGGACTCGACGAAGACGGCTTTCCTGACGAAGCCCTCCATGAGGATGACTTTGGTCATGAGGACCTGGGGCTCGACGTTGTCCTGCCAACAACCGCGATGGTTGCTTCCCCCCGGGAGGTCCTGACACCGGCTCCGGTGGCTCCTTCTGCTTCCGCTCCTGCGGTGCTACCGGAGGCGCCCAAAGCGGTGGTCGCCGAGGTGGTGCTGGAAGAGCCCAAGGCGGTGGTTGCCGAGGCGGTGCCGGAAGAGCCCAAGGCGGTGGTTGCCGAGGTGGTGCCGGAAGAGCCGAAGGCGGTGGTTGCCGAGGTGGTGCCGGAAGAGCCGAAGGCGGTGGTTGCCGAGGTGGTGCCAGAAGAGCCCAAGGCGGTGGTTGCCGAGGCGGTGCCGGAAGAGCCCAAGGCGGTGGTTGCCGAGGTGGTGCCGGAAGAGCCGAAGGCGGTGGTTGCCGAGGTGGTGCCGGAAGAGCCGAAGGCGGTGGTTGCCGAGGTGGTGCCAGAAGAGCCCAAGGCGGTGGTTGCCGAGGACCACGCCCGCGCCAAAGCGAGGCTTTCCGCAGCCACGTCGTCGTCGATGCGGTCGAGGCCGATCTCGAGGGCGACGGTGTAATTCTCTGGCAGGGGGAGGGCGGGGAGGAGGGAAGGGAAGGGGACGTCGCCCCAGCCGAGGGGCATGTGGAGATCGCCGACGCCGAACACGCGGTCTTCGCCGGGGAAGAGGCCGGGCATGCACAGGGGCACGCCGAGGCTGTCGTGCAGATGGAGATGGGTGGCCAGGGGGGCGAGGGGGCGCAGGCGCTCGGTCAGATCCCAGCCAAAATGGCGGGCGCCGATGTGGGCGTGGCTGACGTCGATGGTGGCGCGTAAGGAGGGATGGTTGACCGCTTCGACCTGGGCGGCGATCGAGAGCGGGTCAAGGCCGTGGTTGGTGTCGGTGCCGTTCAGGTATTCCTGAATCACCGGCATGTTCTCGAGGGCGATGGTGACGCCGTGAGCGGCGGCGCGCTCGGCCATGCGGTGAAGGCCGTCGCGTTCGCGGGCCATGAGGGCATCGCGCTCGGCGGTGAAACTTGGGGTATCGACCCAACTGGGATGGACGACCAGAACCGTGCCCCCGAGGGCGGCGCAGGCGTCCACCACGGCATCGGCCACGCGCTGGTGGCGCTCGGCGTGGGTGCGGTCCATGAACGACAGGGACAGCACCGAGTGCACGGTAACGGCGGGGCGGTGGCTGTGAAGGATGCGCTGGACGCGGGCGAGATGGCCGGTGTTGAGCCGCCCGCCGATCACCACGCCCAGCGGCGTCAGGCTGAGTTCGACGCCATCGGCTCCGAGGGCCAAGGCCCGGCCCACCTGCCGGTCAAGCCCCTGAAGGGTACTTTGCTGAACGGTAAAACCGATACGCGCACCCATAACACATCTCCAGCCGGAATCGAGGGGTCTGGGGAGGCCGCGCCTCCCCAGCCTTATTCTTCCTGATCCCCTCGAGATCCCCGGGGACCCTAGGCTGTCGTCGCGGGCAAAATCACCCCCGGATTCATCAGCCCGGCCGGGTCGAAGGCGGTTTTGAGGGCACGCATCAGGTCGAGTTCGAGGGGGGCCTTATAGTGGCGCATTTCGTCCACTTTGAGGCGGCCGATGCCGTGCTCGGCGCTGATCGAGCCGCCGAGATCGGCCACGATGTCGTGGACGAGGCGGTTCATTTCTTCCCAGCGGTCGAGGAAGGCCTGCTTGTCCATGCCCTTGGGCTGGGTCAGGTTGAAATGGATGTTGCCATCGCCAACGTGACCGAACGGGCAGGGGCGGATGCCGGGGCAAGCGGCGGTGACAGCGGCGCTGGCCCGCTCGATGAAGGTCGGGACCTGGGAGAGCGGTACCGAGACGTCGTGCTTGATGGAGGCGCCGGCGTGCTTTTGGGCTTCCGGCAGGCCTTCGCGCAGGCGCCACAGGCTGGCGCGCTGATCGAGGCTGGCGGTGATGACCGCGTCGCTCAGGATCTCTTCTTCAAAAGCGCGTCCGAGCAGGCTTTCCATGACCTCGTTGAGGTCGGCGCCCGGGCGCGAGGTCGAGAGTTCGACCAGGGCGTACCAGGGGTGCGAGCCTTCCAGGGGGTCGCGCAGGCCGTCTAGGTGCTCTAGGGCGATCTCGAGGCCGAAGCGCGGGATCAGCTCGAAGGCGGTCACGTCGTCGCCGGTGATTGAGCGGCACAGCGACAGCAAGCGGGTGACGCGCGACAGATCCTCGAACCCACACAAGGCGGTGGCGGTGCTGGTGGGGGCCGGGAACAGCTTGAGCACGGCGCCGGTGATCAGGCCCAGGGTGCCTTCCGAGCCGATGAACAACTGGCGCAGAGCGTAGCCGGTGTTGTCCTTTTCGAGGGCGCGCATACCGTTCCAGATGCGGCCATCGGGCAGCACCACTTCAAGGCCCAGGCACAGGTCGCGGGTGTTGCCGTAGTGCAAGACGCCGACGCCGCCGGCGTTGGTGGCGAGGTTGCCGCCAATCTGGCACGAGCCCTCGGCGCCCAGCGACAGAGGGAACAAGCAGCCGGCGTCGCGGGCTTTGGCCTGGATGTCGGCCAGCACGCACCCGGCATCGACGGCCATGCGGCAGCCATCGGCATCGATCCAGCGCACGCGGTTCATGCGCCCGGTCGAGACGATGATCTGGTTCGCTCCGGCGACGGCGCCGCCGCACAGGCCGGTATTGCCGCCCTGGGGCACGATGGAGACACCGTGGGTCGCGCACAGGCGCACGACCTCGGCGCAGGCGTCGGTGGAGTCGGGACGGGCGACGACGGTCGCCTCCCCCCGGTACAGACCCCGTTCCTCGGCGTTGAAGGAGGCCAAGTCGGCGGGGTCGGTGACCAGCCCCCGGGGGCCGAGCACGGCCGCCAGGGCTTCGAGAAACGAGGCATCGAGAGCCACGGGTCTTCGTCTTTCCTGGAGAAAAAGCCTCCGGGCGGGACGGACCACGGCCCGGGAAGCCAGAGGATCGGGACGTCAGGGCGATCGGGGTTGGCGGTCTGGAACCCCGACGGCCGCCCCGCCATTACTTGGGTGCCATGACCATGATCATCTGGCGCCCTTCGAGCTTGGGATGCTGTTCGATCTTGGCCATTTCGGCCACATCGTCGCTCACCCGCTTGAGGACACCCATACCGATGTCCTGGTGCGCCATTTCGCGGCCACGAAAACGCAAGGTCACTTTGACCTTGTCGCCTTCTTCCAGGAACTTCCTGGCGGCGCGCATTTTCACGTCATAGTCGTGATCGTCGATGTTCGGGCGAATCTTGATCTCTTTGATCTCGATCACCTTCTGCTTCTTCTTCGCCTCGTTCTTCTTTTTCTGGGCTTCGTACTTGAACTTGCCCAGATCCAGAATTTTACACACGGGCGGATCGGCATTCGGTGAAATCTCGACGAGATCAAGGCCGGCGGCTTCGGCGCGATACAGGGCATCGCGCGTCGGCACAACACCGACGTTTTCGCCGTTTTCGTCGATCAGGCGAACCTCGGGGATTCTGATCTCCCGGTTGGCGCGCGGTCCATCCTTGGACGGCGACGCCTGCATCGGTGGTCTGGCGATGTTTCCAATCTCCCACTAGTGACAAACTTTAAAAGGCCAGCCGACCCCCGTTTCCGGGGTGCCGACCTTTCCTCGACCCTTCGTCTGGTGCCGGATCAGGCGCTCAGATCAGGCGGGGTCGCTTCCTTGACAAATGTAGCAAGGGCGTCTTCAAGCGCAAGGACTTCCTGCGTTTCGCCGCCCAGCCGGCGCAAGGCAATGGTGCGATTTTCCGCTTCCTTGCGACCGACCACCACGAGCAGGGGCACCTTGGCCAGGGAGTGCTCGCGGACCTTGTAGTTGATCTTCTCGTTGCGCACGTCGGCCACGGCCCGCAGGCCCTTGGCCTTGAGGAGTTTTTGCACCTCGAGGGCGTAGGCGTCGGCTTCCGAGGTGATGGTGGCAACCACGGCTTGAACCGGGGCCAGCCACAAGGGGAAGCGACCGGCACAGTTTTCGATCAAGATGCCCATGAAGCGCTCGAAGGTGCCGAGAATCGCCCGGTGCAGCATCACCGGCCGGCGCTTGGCCCCATCTTCCGCCACATACGACGCGTCGAGCCGTTCGGGCAGCACGAAGTCCACCTGAAGGGTGCCGCACTGCCAGTCGCGGCCGATGGCGTCGCGCAACACGAACTCCAGCTTGGGGCCATAGAAGGCGCCTTCGCCGGGGTTGAGGGTCCATTCCAGGCCGGCGGCTTCGGTGGCGTCGCGCAGAGCGGCCTCGGCCTTGTCCCAGGTCTCGTCGCTGCCGGCGCGCTTGGCCGGGCGATCCGAGAACTTCACGCGCACGCTTTCAAACCCTAGGTCGTGGTAGACGCTTTTAAGCAGGGCGCAAAAGCTCTGAGTCTCGCTAACGATTTGATCTTCGGTGCAGAAAATGTGCGCGTCGTCTTGCACGAAGGCCCGTACTCGCATCAGGCCGTGCAGAGCGCCCGAGGCTTCATTCCGGTGGCACGAGCCAAACTCAGCCATGCGCAAGGGCAGGTCGCGGTAGCTCTTGATGCCTTGGCGGAAAATCTGGATATGGCCCGGGCAGTTCATCGGCTTGAGGGCAAGGATGCGCTCCTCGGCCTCGCTCGTAAACATGTTCTCGCGGAACTTCTCCCAGTGGCCGGACTTTTCCCACAGGGTATGGTCAACCAGCATGGGGGTGTTGACCTCCACGTAGCCGGCCCCTTCCAGGCGACGCCGGATATAGGCCTGGAGGCTGCGGTAGACCGTCCAGCCCTTGGGGTGCCAGAAGACCGCGCCTTGCGCCTCTTCTTGCAGGTGAAACAGCCCTATTTCCTGGCCCAGGCGGCGATGGTCGCGGCGCTCGGCTTCTTCCAGGCGGGTCAGGTATTCCTTGAGTTGCTTGGCATCGGCCCAGGCGGTGCCGTAGATGCGCTGAAGCATGGGGTTGCGCGAGTCGCCGCGCCAATACGCCCCGGCCAGCTTCATCAGCTTGAAGGCCGTGCCCAGCTTGCCGGTCGAGGGCAGGTGGGGGCCGCGACACAGGTCGAGCCACTCACCCTGGCGATAGACGGTGATGGTCTGGCCGGCCGGCAGGTCGCGAATGATCTCGGCCTTATAGTGCTCGCCCTTGTCGGTGAACCAAGCGATGGCCTCGTCGCGGTTCCAGACCTCGCGCACGATGGGGAGGTTGCGCGCCACGATCTCGCGCATGCGCTCTTCGATTTGGGCAAGGTCGTCGAGCGAGAAGGGCTCGGCGCGGGCAAAGTCGTAATAGAACCCGTTCTCGATGGCCGGACCGATGGTGACCTGGGTGCCGGGGAACAGTTCCTGGACCGCCTGGGCCATGACGTGGGCGGCATCGTGGCGCAGCAGGTCAAGGGCGGCCTCGTCGCGGGCCGTGACAATCGACACGAGGGCGTCTCGGGTCACGGTCGTTCCGAGGTCCACCAGGGTTCCGTCTACGGTAATGGCCAGCGCGGCCTTGGCGAGGCCCGGGCCAATGCCCTGGGCGATCTCAAGGCCCGTGACGGGGCCTTCGAATTGACGGACGCTGCCATCCGGCAGAGTAATGGCGACCATGACTCCCGAGGTCCTTTCTTGACACGATGCGGGGGAAGAAGCTTAGGCCCCCTGGTGCTTGGGTTCAAGGGATTGAGGGCCGGTTCACGGTAAGAAGAAAGGGGAAGGCTGGGGGGCGAGCCTCTCCGGACCCCTCCTTTCCAGCCTTTGCCTGATGGTCCTGGGAGCGGCACCCTCCGACCTTTCCGAAAGATGACAGCGAATTAAATATGAAAGGGTTAAGGTTTGGGGCAGGATAATCCCATCAGCTTCCAGGGCGCATCTCAAGAGGTCAATCATGCTTACGGAAAGATCGGAAACTTTCTCAGTGACTCGTGATTTTGTCACTCCAGCAACGTCGATATTATTTTTATTTATTGTCGTTAGCGGCGTGATGATGTTCTTTAATTTCGGTGAATCCTTTGTAAAGTCGGCTCATGAATGGTTGGGTCTTGTTTTTGGGGCGGTGGCGATCTGGCATCTTTGGCGGCATTTCAAGGGCTTTGCCGCTTACCTGCGCCGACCGCATCCGCGTGCCGTCCTGGCCGGGGTCGCAATGATCAGTTTGGTGGTCGTCGCTCTGACCGCCCATCCCGAGCGCGCCGGGGTGTCGCCGCGCGTGGTGTTTCAGTCGCTGGAGGCGGCGCCGTTGGCCGCCGTGGCTCAGGTCGCTGGCATCGATGAGGCCGGCTTGCGCCTTGCCCTAGCTGGCAAGGGGGTCGATGTCGGCAGCGCCCACTCCTTGCGCGAGGTTGCTCAGGCCACGGGTGCCGATCCCTCCTTGCTGGTGGCCACCCTCTTTGAGCACCGTTGACGCCACGGCCGAGGTCCGGGGAAGCCCTGCTTCTCCGGGTGGGGCGGACCTTCCCCCGTGAACAGTTGGGGGTCCGCCGGGTTTCCTCCCCTTTAGCCTGAAAACCTGCCCGGGGAAGCAGCGCCTCCCCGGGCCTCGGCCGTTTTTGCCTCAGTCCAACCGCTTCAGCGTTTCAATATCTCCGGCGACAGCGCGCGGCGCTTCCCCCGCCGGCGGTCAGCGCGGTACCGCCGGGCCTGGGCTGGCAGACCGGCACCGCGCCTTTGGGGGCAACCGATCCCACCGGGCTTGCGCCCCCCACGGCCCTCGGCCCGACTCCCTCGGCCCAGCCCCCGGCCAGCGCCACCATGGCTCCGCCGACCAGCGCCTCGCCGGTCATCCTGGCGCGGTTTGCGTCGCTGGCCGAGTGGGTGGAGATCCGCCGGCGCCTGCAAGGGCTGCCGGGCGGCGGCGCCATGGCCTTGCAGGCGGTAAGCCGCGATCAGGCGCAGTTCATCTTGCCGTGGAGCGGCTCGCTTCCCGATCTTCAGGCCCAGATGCAAAGCCGGGGCCTTAGCCTGACCAAGCGCGACGGGATGTGGGTGCTGGAGGCGCAAGGCGCGGCGGTGCCGGGAATGGCGCCGCGCTAGGACCACGCGAGGCAGGAAAAGGAAGGCTGGGGAGGCGGGCCTCCCCAGGCCCCTCTCTCCTTTTTTACGTGTCTTTTCCGCGCCTTATTCTGAACCGCACCGGATTTTTCACGGAAGTGTCCCGGGGAATCCCCGAGGCTGCGTGCTACGCCTGCCGCTTGGAACAAAAAGGTCTTTCAGGCCGTCCAGGAGACAAGCAGGCATGACCGGCATGGCATACGCGGTGGCCCTTCAGCCCGTCGAGGACAGGCCCTGGAGGAGGCTGCACTGGCCCTCCTTCCCGTGGCCCGGCGTTCCCATCGCGGCCCGGATCATCGCGCTTGGCCTGTTGGGGCTGGTGGCATTTGCCGGTGCGGTGGGGATTCATCTGGTGGGCGAGCACGAGAACACCCGGGCGCTGGAACGCCGGGCGGTGTTTCGCGACCTTGATCGGACATTGCAGGAGGTCGGGCGTACCGCCTTGGCCCTGCGGCTGGCCCACCTCACCGTGGTCCATGGTCCGGCCAGCGCGGAACAGGCGGCCCTGGACGAGTTTGCCCGCCTCAGCGCCCGTACCCGCGAGACCCTGGGACGGCTGGATCCGCTGGCGGCGACCTCGGGCTTGACACCACCGCCTCGCCTGCACGACGAGGCCCGGGGCTTCGACGCCCTGATGACCCAAGTTGCCACCCACAGCCGGGCGGTGGGACGCACCGAGGACAGCGGCCTGCGCGGCGCCCTGAAGGCCCCCATCGACCAGATCGAGCGGGAACTGGCTCAATGGCCGAATGTCGGCGGCATCATGGGCAAGCTGTCCCAACTCAAGCGCTACGAGCAGGCGTTTTTCATCACTCCCAGCCCCGACACCCTGGGCCGGCTGCGCAAAGCGGCCACCGAGTGCGATTTCGCCCTGATGGGCGGCCCCTTCGACGCCAGCACGGCGGGCCAGCTCTCGGCGGCCTTGACGGGCTATGTCAAAAGCCTGGGCGACTACATCAAGGCAGTGGAAACCCGCGAGGCAGCCTCGACGGCGCTAGAGGCCAGCCTTTCAACCTTCGACGCCACCTTGGGAACCCTGAGCGAGCAGTCCGCCACCGCCCTGGCCGCCGCCGAGGACGGCTTCGCCCGGGCGCACGCCCGCACCCAAGCCGCGCTGTTCGGCGGATCCGGCGCCTTATTGCTGCTGTTCTTGCTGGCGGCGGGCGGCGTGGCGCGCTCGATCTACCAACCGCTGCGCCAGATGGAAGCGGCCATGCACGCCCTGGCCGGCGGCGCCACCGATGTCATGATTCCAGGCCTGGGCCGACGCGATGAACTGGGCCGCATGGCCGCTGCCGTGCTGGTGTTCAAACACAACGCCGCCGAGGTCCACGCTTTGCAGGAAGAACGCCAGCGCCAACGCGCCCAGGCCGAAGCCAGCCGACGTCAGGCCGTGATGACCCTGGCCGAAACCTGCGAGGCGTCGGTCCACCATCTGGCCACCGATCTCGACACCGCCGCAACGCAGTTGTGCGGCGAAAGCCGGCGCATGGCCGAAGAGGCAACGCGGACCCGCGAAACCGGGCTGGCCGTGGCCGCCGCTCTCCAGGGCGCGGCCGTCACCATGGCCCAGGTGGTGGACAGCAGCGGCACCTTGCTGGAATCGACCGCGACCGTGCGCCGCCACCTGACCGACTCGTTACAGGCCATCGACACCGCCCATGCAGGAACCCGCGAAGCCAGTCAGCGCGTGGACGCCCTGGCCGACGCCGCCACGTGCATCGGCCACGTGGTGGACCTGATCGGCGCGATCTCCGGCCAAACCCAACTGCTCGCCCTCAACGCCACCATCGAGGCGGCGCGGGCTGGCGAGGCGGGCAAGGGCTTCGCGGTGGTGGCCGGGGAGGTCAAAACCCTGGCCGGCCAGACCACCCGCGCCACCAGCGAGATCGTCTCCCAGGTCGAGCGGATCCAAGCCGAGATCGGTCACACCATTGCCGGTATCACCACCTCCAGCGACGCGGTCAGCCGGGTTCACGCCATCACCCACACCCTGGCCCGGGCCATGGACACCCAGCACGAGGCCATGACCGGGATTGCCGGGGCCGTGGAGGACGCGGCCGGGGTCATGACCGCCCTGGGCGGCAGCCTGGAGACCATGGATCAGGCCATGCGGGCCTCCACCGAGACGGCGGGCACCCTGACCCGCACCGCCGGCCATCTGGCCCAGCAGACCACCGCCTTGGGGCAGGAGGTGGAGGAGTTCCTGGCGAACGTGCGCGCCAGCGCCTGAGAGAAGTCTGGGGAGGCGCGGCTTGCCCAGACCCCTCGGTCTCGGGGGACGGGAACGACCTTGTTTTTTCAGGATTGGCGGGGCTCGGCGGCCAGTGCTTAATCGGGGGGTGGGGATCCTGGCGATCCCTTGTCCCAGCCGAGGCCTTAGGATGTCCGATGCCCCTGCCTGCCCCCGCCCCGATCTTTCCCCGTTCACGCATCGGTTTCTCAAACTGGCCGGCCCCTTCTGGCTCGCCGACAAGCCCCGCCCCCTGACGGAACGCGCCCCCGACAAATACCGCCACCTCAAGGCCCGGGCCCTGACCCTAGGCCTCGTGGTGCTCACCGTGGGTCAAGTCCTGATCCCGGTCGCCATCAACAAGTGGAGCGCCTTGCTGTTCGACACCCTGGAACAGCGCAACGTGGCCCAATTGCCGTCGTTGATCGCGTGGTTGAGCGGCGTGCTGGTCTATGCCATGGGGGTGAACGCCGGGCACCTGTGGGTCAAGCGAGAAATCCTCTATCGCTGGCGGGAGTGGCTCACCAAGGAAATCCTGCGCCACTGGATGGATAACGGGCGGCAGTACGAGGTCAGCCATCAGCCCGGACTGGAAGGCAAGGAAGACAACCCGGATGGTCGCATTGCCGAGGACATCCGCATCAGCACCGAAGCGGCGGTGGACCTGTGCCACTCCCTGTTTTATTGCGTTCTTCTGCTGGCCAGCTTCACCCAGATCCTCTGGTCGCTCTCGGGCGAGATGACGGTGCACCTGGGAAGCTTCGCGATCCCGCTGCCGGGATCCTTGGTGTGGATCGCCCTGCTCTACGCCGCCACCGGCACCAGCGCCGCCTTGCTGCTCGGCCGCCCCCTGGTGCGGGCGGTCAATCTGCGCCAAACCCGCGAGGCTAATTTCCGCTTCGGCCTGATCCGCGCCCGGGAAAACGCCGAGACCATTGCCTTGCTCGATGGCGAAACCGGAGAGCGGCGGCGGCTGTACCAGCTTTTCGAGGCCATCGGTCAGGCCTGGAGCCGACAAACCGCTGCCTTGCGCAACATCACCGCCTTTACCTCGGGCTATTCGACCCTTTCGGGGGTCTTTCCGATCCTGGTGGTGGCGCCCCGCTATATCAGCGGCAGCATCACCTTGGGCACCTTGATGCAAACGGCCCAGGCCTTCCAGCAAATGAGCGCCGCCTTGTCGTGGCCCATCGACAACCTTGCGCGGGTTGCCGAGTGGCGGGCCTCGGTCGAGCGGGTGCTGGCCCTCAAGGAGGCCTTGGAGATCACCGCATCGCCGGTCAGTTGCCGGGGACAAGAAGGGATTACGCTCATCCGCAATGGCGGCTCCGCCCTGGCCTTTCACGAGCTCCGGGTCGATCGCCCCGATGGTGAAACCATCATCGAGCCGTTCAACCTCACTCTTCACCCGGGCGAAAAGGTCCTGCTCTCGGGCGATCCCCTCGCCGCTCTCAGGCTGTTCAAGGTGGTGACCGGGCTGTGGCCCTGGGGACAAGGCGTGGTAGACCGCCCTTCGGGTCTCCACGTCCTGTTCTTCCCCCGGCGGCCCTACCTCCCCGGAACCCTCATGGAAACCCTGATTTATCCCAAGGCCTATCGCGACCCCTGGAAAGAACAGCAGGTCAAAATAAACGCCAAGATGCAAGATCAATGGGAAAATGAAAACGAAAAACTCGTCAAACGAGCCCATGAAGCCTTGGAAATTCTTAATCTTACCCCTCTCATTGGCCGCCTGCACGACCAGATGATTCTGGACAAGACCCTGAGCGTCCCCGAACAACGTCGCCTTGGATTTGCCCGTCTTCTCATGCACGATCCCGGGCCCCATTGGATCTTCATCCAGGAGGCCATTGAGGCCCTCGACCCGACCGAAGCGGCCTTCATCTTGCCGCGCCTGGAACGCCACCTCCTCCCCGCCACGGTTATCAATGTCGGCCAGCGCCCGGTCTGCCCCGGCGTCGATCACCACCGCCTGGGCATCGTCCCCACCGACAAGGGGAGCTTCCGGGTCATCACCTTGCCCCCCTTCCCGGCCAGCGCGTCCCTGCCCTCCTACACCGGGTAGGCGGCGGAAGCCTTTGGCGGTATACTCAAAACTTGGTGACACGGGGCCACCGCCCCGGGCCCCGTCCCCTTTTTTTTGGAAAAAAGGGGGTTTGGGGCATCGCCCCAAGCGGGCCCGGGCGGCAGTCCGGCGGACCCTTGGGGGGGTGCTCCCTCCTCAGCCCATGAGGCCACCATGACCGCCTCGCTTGCTCCCCTGCCCCGTGACTTCCTTTGGGGCGTTTCCACCTCCGCCTACCAAATCGAAGGCGCGGTCCGCGACGATGGCCGAGGTCCCAGCATCTGGGATACCCGCTGCCTAATGCGCGGCAAGATCGGCACCGACGAAACCGGCGATGTGGCCTGTGACCACTACCACCGCTGGCCCGAGGACATCGCCCTGATGCGCGAGCTCGGCGTGGACGCCTACCGGTTTTCGGTGGCTTGGCCGCGGATTTTCCCGCGCGGCCGCGGCCGGCTCAACCCCAAGGGCCTCGATTTTTACGACCGCCTGACCGATGCCGTGCTCGACGCCGGCATCACCCCTTGGCTGTGCCTCTACCACTGGGACCTGCCCCAAGCCCTCCAAGACCTCGGGGGCTGGACCAACCGCGACTGCGCCGGCTGGTTTGCCGACTATGCCACCGTGGTGGCCCGGCGCCTGGGTGATCGGGTCAAACACTGGATCACCTTCAACGAATTTTCCGTCTTCACCATGTTCGGCTTTGCCATCGACTGGTCGGCCCCGGGCATCACCGATCGCCAAGCCCACCTCAAGGCCATCCACCACGTCAATTTGGCCCATGGCGCCGGCGTCGATGTGGTACGCGCCCTGGTGCCGGGGGCGGTCATTGGCGCGGTCCATAACCGCCAGCAGGTCTTCCCCGAGGGCGAGTTGGAGATCCACCGCGAGGCGGCGGCCCTGTTGTCCGAACACTGGAACGATGTCTTTCCCGACCCGCAACTCCTGGGCTATTACCCCGAGCGCACCGCCCAGGCTATCGAGCCCTATGTCCAGGCCGGCGACATGGCGCGCATCTGCCGCCCCGTCGATTTTTTTGGCCTCAACCACTACGGCCCGATTTTCGCCCGCGCCGACCCAACCTGGACCTGGGGCTATGCCTGGGGCGACGCACCTGAAGGCCGGGTCAACCCCGAGATCGGCTGGGCGGTGTTTCCCGAGGTGTTCCGCGATGAGTTGATCACCCTCACCCAACGCTATGGCCTGCCCGTGTACATCACGGAGAATGGGTGCGGCGGCGGCACGGATGCGCCCGATGCCAGTGGGGCGGTCCACGACCCCCACCGCATTGCCTATCTGAAGCTGTATCAAGACGCCCTGCGCGAGGCTATGGCGGCCGGCGCCGATGTCCGGGGGTATTTTGTCTGGTGTCTGCTCGACAATTTCGAGTGGGGCAGCGGCTATGCCCAGCGCTTCGGCCTCGTCCATGTCGATTACGAGACCCTCAAGCGCACGCCCAAGGACTCGTTTGCGTGGTACCGGGCCTTGATGGCGGCAACGCGGGCGGGGGAGAGATAACCCAAAAAAGAAAGGCTGGGGAGACGCGGCCTCCCCAGACCCCTCTTTTTTTAGGAAAATTACAGCCAGCCGTTGTGGCGGAATTTGGTGTAGAGCCAGCCGCAGGCCACGGCAATCACGGTCATGATCACGGGGTACCCCCAGCGCCAGTGCAGTTCTGGCATATGGTCGAAGTTCATGCCGTAGATCCCGGCGATTGCGGTGGGCACCGCCAGGATGGCCGCCCAGGCAGCCAGACGGCGGGTGACATCGCCTTGGCGTCCGGCGGCCAACATCAGGCTGGCTTCAAAAGCAAAGCGCATCATTTCGCGCAAGGCTTCGATCGACTCGTTGATGCGGATCACGTGGTCATGCACGTCGCGAAAGTAAGGGCGCATCACCGGATCGATCATCGGCAGATCAAGGCGCTCCAGGCGTGAACAGATATCCAAGGTGGCGACCGCCGTGCGGCGCAGGCTTTCCAGATCGCGGCGCAGTACGTGGATGCGCTCGATCTCCTGCACCGAGGGCGGGCGGTGGAGCATGTCGGCCTCCAGGACCTCCACCTCGTTCTCCAGGGTTTCCAGCAAGGGAAAGTAGCTGTCCACCACGTGGTCCATGATGGCATAGAGCACGTAATCTTCCCCCTCGCGCAGAAGATGGGGAACGGCTTCGCAGCGCGCCCGCACCGGCCCATACGCCTCGGAGGGACCGTGGCGCACGCTCACGACAAAGCCGCGCGCCGCAAACACGTGGGTTTCGCCAAAGGCCAAGCGTCCCGCATCAATCCAGGCCGGGCGCAACACGCAAAACACGGTTTCGCCATACAGCTCGATCTTGGGGCGCTGGTGAGCTTTGAGGGCGTCCTCCACCGCCAGTTCATGCAAGCCGAACTCACGCTGCACCACCCCCAGGACCTCGGCCCGGGGGTCATGCAAGCCGATCCAGACAAAATGACCGGGGCGCCGCGCCAGGGTTCCGGCCTCGTGCAACGAGATGTCGGCCACGCGGCGCCCCTCGGCATAGAGGGCAGCAGCGATCACGCCATCGGGGGRAATATCGTCAAAGTCCGGTGTCGCAGTCATGGCCCCTCAGAGCAATTTGACCATGGCGATGCCACCAATTGTCAGCACCAGCACGAGGGCACTGACCACGCCTAGGCGCTTTTCGATAAAGGTCTGGATCGGCGGGCCAAAGTAGAACAACAAGACGCCCACCACCAAGAACCGCATCAAGCGTGACGCCAGCGAAGCCAGGACGAAGGTCAACAACGGCAGTTCAACGGCCCCAGCGGTAATGGTCAGCAGCTTGTAGGGCACCGGCGTTGCCCCTTTGAGCAGGAGAATCCAGGTCCCCCACTCGTGAAACATTTCTTTAAAGGTGTGGAACGACTCCTCAAGGCCGTAAAAATTGATAACCCAGACCCCAATGGTCTCGAACAAAAAATACCCAATCGCATAGCCCAAAAGCCCCCCCAACACCGACGACGCGCTCGCCAGCAGGCACAGAAACAGCCAGCGGTCACGACGTGCCAAAATCATGGGAATGAGCAAGATATCGGGCGGCAGGGGAAAGACGCTGCTTTCGGCAAAAGCCACGGCCGCCAGCCACCACGGCGCGGCCCGCGTGTCTGACTTGTTCAGGATATACCGATAAGTTTTTTCAAGCATCCGAGCATTTCCCCAGGGCCGATCCGATGCCCATCACCAAGATCGCGCCAGCGGGCGGCACTTTAGAGCGAGAGCCGAAATGGGGAAACCGCTTTTCCAAGACAGATCGAGGGGTCTGGGGAGGCCACGCCTCCCCGGCCTTCCTTTTTTTAGGGCTGGGAGCGCAGCAAGCGCAGGGCGTTGGCCGTGACCAGCACCGTCGCGCCACTATCCGCGATCACCGCCGGCCACAAGCCGGTCACGCCCAGAAGGGTGGTCACCAGGAACGCCGCCTTGAGGCCCAGCGCGATCGCGACATTCTGGCGAATGATCGCCAGAGTCCGGCGCGACAGCCGGATCATGGCGGCGACATCGGAGACCCGGGCATGCAGGCTGGCGCCATCGGCGGTCTCCAAGGCCACGTCGGTCCCGCCGCCCATGGCCAAGCCCACATGGGCCGCCGCCAGGGCCGGGGCGTCGTTGATGCCATCGCCGACCACCAGCACCCGCTCGCCCCGCGCCTGCCGCTCGCGCACCAGCCGCACCTTGTCCTCGGGCAGCAACTCGGCCATCACCTCCAGACCCAAGGGCTGGGCCAGGGCGCGGGCGGCAATGCTCTGGTCGCCGGTCAGCACGACCATCCCCACCCCCAAACTCCGCAAGGCGTTCACGCCTTCTTCCAGATCGGGGCGGGGCTCGTCGCGCAGGGCCACCCAGCCGCGCACCCGCTGGTCATCGGCCACCACCGACACGGTCTTGCCTTCGCGCCCCAACCGGGCCAACACCTCGCGCATTTCGAGATCCAGCCGATCGGCCACCGCCTGCGGCGCCCCCAAGAACAGCCGCTGCTTGCCCACGTCTCCCATGACCCCGCGTCCGGGGAGAGCCTGCACGGCGGCGGCGGCCTCCGGGGTCACGCCCTGGGCAGCGGCGTGGTCCAAAATGGCGCGGGCCAGGGGATGGCTGGAACCAACACTCAGCGCCGCGGCGTCGCGCAGGACCTCCGCCTCGCCCCCCACGTCGGTCACGCGGGGAACGCCCCGGGTCAGGGTACCGGTCTTGTCAAAGGCGACCGTGGTGATCCGCCCCAAGGCCTCCAAGACAGCACCGCCCTTCATCAGCAGGCCGCGCCGCGCTCCCGCCGACAGCGCCGAGGCAATGGCCGCCGGGGTCGAGATCACCAGGGCACAGGGGCAGCCAATCAACAAAATAGCCAGCGCTTTGTAAATCCAGTCGCCCCAGGGCTCGCCCCCCAGCAAGGGCGGCAGCACAGCCACCACCGCGGCAAACGCTACCACCCCGGGGGTATAGGCGCGGGCAAAGCGATCAATGAACCGGTCAATCGGTGCCTTGCTCTCCTGGGCCTCTTCGACGAGGCGCACAATGCGGGCAATCGTGTTGTCGGACGGGTCGGCGGTGACCCGTACCCGCAGCACGCCCTCGCCATTAATGGTGCCGGCGAACACATCCTCGCCCACACACTTGGCGCGGGGCACGCTCTCGCCCGTCACCGGCGCTTCGTTCACGCTGCTCTCACCCGCCAGCACCACCCCGTCGGCCGGCAGGCGGTCGCCGGGGCGCACCACGATAATGTCGTCGCGCCGTAGGCTGGCGGCGTCCACCTCGACCACGTCCCCTTGCGCCCCCTCACGATAGGCTTGCCCCGGCAACAGGTCGGCCATGGCCCGAATCCCGGCCCGCGCCCGCCCTGCCGCCAGCCCTTCCAGCGCCTCGCCAATCAAAAACAGAAAGACCACCGCCGCCGCCTCGGCTTCCGCGCCAATAAAAATGGCGCCGGTGGCCGACAAGGTCATCAGGCCCTCAATGGAAAAGACCGTGCCCGTGCGCGCCGCCGCCCAGGCCTGACGCGCCACTGGCACCAAACCGACCAGCGCCGCCAGGATAAACGCCGGGCGCTCAACGGCCGGAACCAGCGTGCCCACCAGATAGGCCAGGGCCACCGCCCCCCCGGCTCCCAGGATCAAGCGCCCTTGCGCACTTTTCCACCACGGACCGCTGCTCTCAAAAGCACCGCCGTGGGAATGGCCGTGAGCGTGCTCGTGCACATGAGGGGGTGAGCCACTCTTACACGTGGCATGATCGTGGTCGTGGTCGTGGTCGTGATCATGGTCGTGGTCGTGATCATGGCACGCCGAGGACGAGGCGCCCCCATGGGCCCCGCCACAGCCACAGCCCCCTCCCGCCAGGGCCGGGGACTCCACCACGGTAAAGCCCAACGCGCCGATCCGCCGAAGCATCTCGGCGACGCTGGCGGTGGGGCCGTGCACCACCCGCACCACACCGCTCAACACCGAGGCCGACACCTCGCTCACCCCGGGAACACGCGTCAGGGCCTGTTCAATCTTGCCAGCGCAGCCGCCACAGTCCATGCCCTCGACCCTGAAGCGGGTTTCGCCCAGGTGTTCCATCGCCTCGATCGCATCCATTGCCGTCATCCCCTTTTTGGGCTTTACCCCAGGCCAGGAACGCTACAAGCTCTAGCGGCTAGAGGATCAAGAGGGAAAAACGCCATGAGCCTGATCACCATTGGCCGGCTGGCGGAAGCGACCGACACCAAAATTCCGACGATCCGCTATTACGAGGAAATCGGCCTGCTGCCCCCGCCGCCACGCAGCGAAAGCAACCGCCGGCTTTATGGTCCGCCCCACGTCACGCGGCTGCGCTTTATTCGCCATGCCCGCGATCTGGGGTTTGATATCGAGTCCATCCGCGGATTGCTGGCGCTCACCGACCACCCGGGCGGCCCCTGTCACTCGGCCCATGGCATCGTGCGCGGCCATATCGCCGCCATCGACGCCAAAATCGCCAAGCTCCAGGCCATGCGCGCCGAGATCGAGCGCGTCAGTCCCGATTGTCCCTATAACAAGGTTGAGCAATGTCCGGCCCTGGAGGCGATCGCCGAGCACGGGCCGTAATGCCAAAAAACAAGGCCGGGGAGGCGCGGCCTCCCCAGACCCCTCGTTCTGTCAGGGGAAGGAGCCCGTCTCCCTATAGCTCCCTCCCCGCCTCGGGGGCCGGCGGGTCCTTTGGTTGGGGACTTTTAAGCCCCGGTTTATTATCCCTCACGCCTCTTGAAYCCCCAAGATCGTCATGACACGACCTGGAGGGGAAAACAAGCCGACGAAAGGCATGGGGTACATGCACACCATACATGCCCCCAGGCATCGAGGGGCTTGGGGAGGCCGCGCCTCCCCAACCTTCCTTACCCTTCCTCCAGCCCCGGAACAAAGAGATCGGGCAACAACCGCTGCCCCGGATCAACCGCATAGCGCGTAAAATCAACACCCCCCGCCTCGCGCAACACCTCCTCATCCAGAAAGAAGTTGCCCGTGCAGCCCCGAGCCGGCCGGGTCAGAATGGCATGAGCGGCGTCGGCGACGATCTCCGGGGTCCGGCAGCGGGCCGGATCCACGGCCCCGCCCAACATGGCCAGGGCCGCCGTGGCGATGATGCTGCGCGGCCACAAGGCGTTGGCGGCAATCCCCTGGTCGCGGAACTCCTCGGCCCAGCCCAGCACACACAGGCTCATGCCCATCTTGCTGATGGTATAGGCGACATGGCCGCCATACCACTGGGGATGGATCGACGGCGGCGGCGACAAGGTGAGGATATGGGGGTTGGGCGCCTTGGCCAGCCAGGGCAGGCAGGCCTGGGTCACGACATAGGTCCCGCGCACGTTGACCGACATCATGAGGTCGAAGCGCTTGGGGGGCGTCTGCGGGGTCGGAGTCAGCGAGATGGCGCTGGCGTTGTTGACCACAATATCAATACCGCCGAAGGTCGCGGCCGCCCGCGCCGCCGCCTCGGCCACCGCCCCTTCGTCGCGAATGTCCACGGCCAGCGCCAGGGCCTGCCCGCCCGCCGCGACGATCTCGGCGGCAGCCTCGTGGATGGTGCCGGGCAGTTTAGGATGGGGCTGGTCGGTTTTGGCGGCGATCACGATGTTGGCGCCATCGCGGGCGGCGCGCAGGGCGATCGCCTTGCCGATACCCCGACTGGCGCCGGTAATAAACAGGGTCTTGTTTTTCAGCGTGGTCATGACGCCTCGCGCAGCAAGGGACGGGGGGCCGTGTCGGCGGTGGGCCACGCCTGGGCCCAAGGGGGCAACGGCGGCGTGGGACCGGTAAAGGCGGTACGGGCCACGACCTCGGCCGGCGGGATCACCCCACCCCGGCCGACGAAGGCACCGCGCACCATGGCATAACAGACCAGCGCGCCCTCGGACTCCACGCGGTGGTCGATATACACCCACTTGTCGTCCCAGGAGAGCATGCGGCTCTTGAGGACAAAGCGCTGGAACGGGCGCAGGGGCCGACGAAACTGGACAATGCAGCCCCCAGCACCGGCGACCAGCGTTCCTTGACCACGGCGCGCCACAGGCCGGGGTCCGGGGGGCAGCACCTCCCCGGCCTTTTCTCCTCAATCACCGAAAGGACGGCGCCCACAAGAGGCCGCCATCTTTCACCAAGGCATTGGGCCCGCGCGGCAGCTTAAGCGGGCTCAAGGCGCCGAGGGAGGTCTCATAGACATCGCGGTAACTGCCGACCTGGGTCACAATCCGCCGGACCCACTGGTCATCAAGGCCCAAAGGCGCTCCCACCCCGGGATCCAGGCCCAGGAAGCGCCGGCGCATGGGATCTTGCGGCTGGGTAAGCGCGACCTGGACGGTGGCCCGATGCAGATCCCAGGCCTCGGCCTGGATCAAGGCAAACAAGGTCCAGCGGGCGATGTCGAACCAAGCAGGGTCATCATCACGCACCACGGGGCCCAGCGGCTCTTGCGAGAGCACCTCGGGCAACAGCCGAAAATCCTGAGGCCGGGGCGCCTCGGCCAAAAGAACCGCAGCGAGAGCCACACCATCGTCGGTGAACCCGTCGCAGGCGTGGGAAAAAAGGGCGCTCCGGGCTTCATCGGGCGACAGATAGGTTTTGATCACCAAAGGCAGAGCCCGGCTTTCCACCACCTCCTTGAGGACGACGAACGACGTGGTGCCTTGCAAGGCACAGATCCGGGTGCCCGAGGGCATGGCCCCCAGGTCGGCGCCGGCCACATCGTTCCAAAACAACAGGCGCTGCCCGTCGTGGAGAGAGACTCCCACCATTGTCAAGCCCCGCCCGGCATCGCGCGACAAGGTCCACGTTGTGGCCCGGCTGAGAACGTCCACATCGCCCTGGGCCAAGGCATCGAAGCGCGCGGTGGTCGCCAGCGGGACAAAGCGCACCCGGGTGGCATCGGCGAGCACGGCGGCGGCGAGGGCGCGGCAATAGGAGACATCCAGCCCCCCCCACTCGCCCCGGGGATCGACCGCACTCATGCCCGGCAGGTTGGGGCTGACACCGCAGGTCACCTCGCCCCGCTCCTTGATCCGGCCCACCGTGGGGGAACGCTCCTGGGCCAGCGCCCCGGTCGCCAGCAAGAGGCTCACGACGAGCCCCCCTGCGAATCTGAGGCCTGCCCTCCCCCCCTGCCCCTTCGGCCGGTCCCCCCGCATACCACGCTCCTCTTCCCACGTTTGCTTTAAGACAGAGATCGACCACACCCGCCCGCCCCCGGCTTTACGGTGGAGGGGGTCCCTCCCCGTGCCGAGGGGGCGAGGAAGCCCGACCTGCCCGACCATCCTCAGACTTCCCCTCTCATGATACCACCCGGCGCGCCAACAGGCAGCCATCGCGTGTTTGACGCCCCCCAGGGGAGCCGTCATGCTGACCGGGGAAAAACCGGGCCACGGCGAGGGAACACAGCGTGACACGACGCATCACGGTCGGCGCCCGTCTCCTGGGTGCCTTTCTCGCAACGGCCCTGATCTCGGTAGCCGCCAGCGCGGTGGGCCTGCTGTCGTTTCAGGCCGTGGAACGATCGCAGCGGGCGATCATGGACGAGGCCCTGCCCGCCCAGGCGCTGGCTCATGCCCTGGCCGAGGGCGCCCAGGCGCTAGTGGCGCTGGCCCCCCAACTGGTGATGGCCCATACCGATGTGGAACGGCGCTCGGCCAGCGACCGGATTCGGACTCAGGCGCAAGGGCTGGAGGATCTGCTGGCCCGGCTGCGCCCCCGGGTCCCGTCGTCCCCCCTGCTGGAAGACGTGGCCCGGCGCCGCGCCGACTTGGTGGCGACCTTAAGTGTCCTCGACCAGCAGATCGCCGAGCGGATCGTGCTAGAGCGAAGCCTGCGCGAGCGCCTGGACGAGAGCCGCCGAGCCCTGGAGGTGGCGCGACTTGAAGTTGAACGCCCTTTCCCTGGCCTGTCGGCCGAGGCCCGGATCGCGGCGCGGCTGGGGTTGTCCGAGATCCGGGCTTTTCTGGAACAAATCCCGACGGTCCCGCTGGGCCGACTGCCCGACCTGCGCACGGCGCACGGCGCGGCGCTGGCCCGGGTAAACGCCGCGCTGGCCGGGAGCGGCGCGGCGCTTTCAGATTACCTTGCGGTGTTGCCCCCCGACGTGGCGGGCGCCGATCCCTATGCCCTGCGCGAGCGCCAAGACGCGGTGCGGCGGCGCACGGACGCCCTGCTCACGGCGTACACCCGTTATGCCTTTCGCTTGGTGTTTGCCGCCAGTGCGCTGGTCCACGACAGCGAAACCGCCATCTTGGAGGCGGCGCGCAAGCAGCAGCACACCTTAGTCCGCATGGGGGGCCTGTTGCTGGGGTTGGCCGTGTTGTCTTTGGTGACGGCGGGATTGCTGGGCTTTTATGCGCACCGCACCGTCATTCGCCGCCTGGGCGCCCTGCGCCACAGCATGGCAGCCCACGTGACCGGGCACGCTGTGCCGGTCCCCAGCACGGGCAACGACGAAATCAGCGACATGGCGGCAGCGCTCAAGGACCTGTTGGCCACCATCGCGGCCCGCGAGGGCGATCTGCGCGCCAGTGAAGCCCACCTGCGGGCGGTCATCGACGCGGTGCCCGAGGGAATTCTCAGCGTGGATGCCTCGGGCACCGTGATCGCGGCCAGCCGCTCGGCCCAGGATCTTTTTGGCCAGACGGCCTCGCTGGTCGGCACCAGCCTGGGGCGTCTGGTGGCGCCGCCCGGCAACCCCGGCATTCCCGGAACAGGCAACGAGAGCGTGCTCGCCATGATGGAGCGCGCCGCGCACACTCACCAGGTCATGGGGGTGTACTGCTGGCGGGCCCGGACGATGTTTCCGGCCGACATGAGCGCGCATGTCCTTGATCATGCGGGGCGGCGAGTCACGGTGGTGACCTTGAGCGATACCTCGGAGCGTCACCGGGCCGAGGCCGAGCGCGCTCATTTTTTGGCGTTGCTGGCGGCGGCCCAGGAGGCATCGGTGGATGGCCTGATGGTCACCGACCGCGAGGGCACCATCATCACCTCGAACCGGCGCTTCCATGAACTGCTGGGCCTTGATCCCGACCGCATGGTGACCTACGCCCAGCCGCGCCGCGCCCAGATGTCGGGGGAGACGATGGCGGATCCGCAGTCTTTCTTGAACCTGTATCAAGGTGTGCTTGCCTCGCCCGAGGCGGTGGCTGCCGATACCCTGGTGCTGGCGGACGGCCGCTTGCTGGAGGGGTACACGGCGCCCTTCCGGGTAGGCGGTGCGATCGCTGGTCGGCTGTGGAGCCTGCGCGACATCACCGAACGCGAGCGGGTCCGTGCCGACCTGACCCGAGCCAAGGACGCGGCCGAGAAGGCCCTGGCCGATCTGCGCGATGCCCAGGGGCATTTGGTGGAGGCTGAAAAGATGGCGTCGCTGGGACAACTGGTGGCGGGGGTGGCCCACGAGATCAACACCCCGGTGGGCATTGCCGTGACCGCGGCCTCGCTCATCGCCGACGAGACGCGGGCCTTACGCCAGCAGGTCGAGAACGACACCTTGCGTCGCTCCAGCTTCCTGGCCTTTCTCGAGCAGATTGAGGAGGCGTCCACCTTGTTGCTCGCCAACACGGAACGGGCCTCGGAACTGATCCAGAGCTTCAAGCAGGTGGCGGTGGACCAGACCAGCGACGAGCGTCGGCGCTTTGATCTGGCGCACTATACCCACGAGGTTCTGTTGAGCCTAGGGCCGCCGCTGCGCAAGGCTCCCCACCGCCTCGACGTCGAGATCCCCGAGGGCCTGATCCTCGACAGCTACCCTGGCGCCTTTGCCCGCATTATTGCCAATCTGGTGATGAATGCCCTCATTCACGCCTTCCCCGATCCGGCCACCCCCGGGGTTTTGCGCCTGAGCGCCCAGGTCGGGGCCGATGACCAGATCGAGATGACCGTGGCCGACTCGGGGGTGGGCATGAGCGCCGAGGTCCGGCGGCGCCTGTTCGATCCCTTCTTCACCACCCGGCGTGGCCAGGGGGGCTCGGGCCTCGGGCTCAACATCGTCTACAACCTCGTGACCCACACCTTGGGGGGGCGGATCGAGGTGGACACTTTTCCAGGCGGGGGCAGCCGCTTTTTGGTGACGGTGCCACGCATCGCCCCTCTCTCCCGTCTCGCGGCCCCCGAGGGCACCTCCGACGACCCAACGCCCAGCCGCGCGAGGGGACCCCGGGACCCCGGACTCGCTCTCCTGGGCCCCACCTCGTGAGGAAACAAGGCCCACGGGAGAGGCGCCGGCAGACCAGGACGATCGATGACCCCGAGGGGTTGCACCCTCATCACACTGTGACACCCAGGGCACACACCGGCGGAAATCGGCCTTCTAAAACGGTTTCAGCCTTGCCTCTCGTCCGGGGAGCCCGGATCTTAGGGCACAGGCGGGATCGACGCGGGTCCATGCGTTTCCCGTTGGGGAGGCGTCCCGCTCAGGGACTCCGCCCCAGGGGGGCGCCACCGGGCACGGGAGGGGCCCGCGCGCTGTTTCACTTTGGGCATATGGGATCCAATTGCCATGACCAAGACCTTTCATTACGCTGTTCTGGCCGGCGCGGCGGCGTTGCTGCCGCTGGCCGCTCAGGCCCAGACGCCCCAGGGCCCTTACGTGGCGCTGCAAGGCGGTGTGAACTTCAACATTGAGCGCGAGTTGGATGTCGGCGCGGTCAGCCGCGACGTCGAAACCAATCTGGGATACGCCGTTGGCGGTGCCGCCGGCTACTCCTTCGGGGGGCCGCGCGTTGAATTGGAAGCCACCTGGCGCTCCAACGGCATCGACAAGATCGGCACCTATGCGAACGATGGCAGCATCGATTCCGTGGCGCTGATGGTCAACGCCCTCTACGACATCCCCACCGGAACGGCCTTCTATCCGTATGTTGGTGCCGGCTTGGGCTGGGTCATCGGCAAGATGGACGCGGGCCAGATCAAGGATGACCTGAGCGGCGCCTTTGGCTTCCAGGGCATCGCCGGCGTGGGCTACAACGTCACCCAGAACGTGGGCGTGACCCTGGACTATCGCTTCCTCGGCACGACCGGGATGGAATTCGAGAATCCGGCGGCGGGCGACGCCTCCTATGAAAACTACCTGAACCACACGGTGATGCTGGGCCTGCGCTACGCGTTTGGCGCCCCGGCCAAGCCGATGGCCGCCGCCCCCGCTCCGGCCGCTCCGGTGCAGCCGGTGGCCGCCAAGGCCGTGGTCCAGGTGCCCGAATCCTACCTCGTGTTCTTCGACTTCAACAGCGTGGCGATCACGCCGGAAGCGGCCGGGATCGTCAACTCCGCCGCCAAGGCCGCCAAGTCCAAGGGCACCTCGACCATCGAAGTGACCGGCCACGCCGACCGCTCCGGGACGCCGGTCTACAACGAGCGTCTGTCCATGCGCCGCGCCGAGGCCGTCATGGCCGAGCTGGAGCGCAATGGCATTCCTCGTTCGTCCGTGGCCGTGTACGCCAAGGGCGAAAGCGATCCGCTGGTCCAGACCCCCGACGGCGTGCGCGAGCCGCAGAACCGTCGCGTCGTGATCCTGCTCAAGTAAGACTTCGGCTCCGCTGAAGCCTGCGAAAGGCGCCCTCCTCCCGGGGGCGCCTTTTTTTATGCCCCGCGTTCCCTCAAGGGCACGCCTGCCCCCCCGAGACCGACACCGCCTCGGCCCGCCCCCGAATCGTGGTGGTGCGGCGCAAGATCCAGGGCGAGGGCTGGGAGGCCGACCACACCCGGGGATTGGGCAAGATCGCCACCAGCCGCGCCACCTGGACCGCATTCAGGGCGCTGGCCGACACGCCGAAAAAGTGCTGGGCCGCAGCCTCGGCCCCATAAACCCCGGGCCCCCATTCCACCGTATTGAGATACGCATCCAAAATGCGATCCTTGGGCCACAGGGCTTCGAGCAGCACGGTGTACCAAGCCTCCAGCCCCTTGCGCAGGGGGTCGCGGCCGCCCCACAGCAAAACCGTACGGGCGGTTTGCATGGACAAGGTACTGGCCCCGCGCAACCGCTCGCCGCGCTGGTACTCGGCCCAGGCCCGGCGGATTTCCACCCAGTCGAACCCATGGTGGCTACAAAAGCGGGCATCCTCGCTGGCGATGACGGCGCGGCGCAGACTGTCGGGCAGCCGGTTGGGGGCGATCCAGGTGTGGTGGAGGCCCTCGCCTTCGACGAGGCGCTGAACCATCAAGGGAGTGATCACAATCGGAACCACCCGCCCCAGGCCCAGCGCGACCAAAGGCCACACGACCAGGACCACGAGAGCCACCGCGCCGACCAGCCCCGCCAGGACAGGGACCCAGCGCCGCCCCCGGCGCTCGGGAATCACGCGGGGGTCGTCGGACAACGCTCCCTCAAAGAACCTTGCCCTGGCGCAACGACTCGAAGATGCCGGCGCTGACGGTGCGCAGGTCTTCCTCGTTGCGGACCAGCTTGCTTTTCATGGCGTCGCGCTGATACTTGAAGTTGTTATTGAACTTGCTGGGCAAGGACGCCCAGACCACAAGACGCGAGGGATCGACCAGATAGCTGGCAAATTCCTTCTCGCGGAAGGTTTCTCGGCAGAACTTAAGGATGTCTTTGATGATCTCCTGGTCGTTCATCTGCAACCACTGCTCGGAGAGCGCCGGCGAGACATAACGGCAGAACGGCCCCAGAACTTCCATCAAGTGCTCAGGCGTGTTCACCACATTGGCCAAGGCTCGCTTGTCGTCCAGGATCGCCCAAATACCGTCGCCAAACACGGGGGCCAGAAGGTTGATGAGCTTCTCGGCGTTGGCGCCCATCACCCGCAATTCCTCGATGGCGTGGTGATGCTTGGCCATCAGTTCGCGAAAAACCCGGGACTCCTCGGCCACCAGCTTGGCCTCGTCTTCGGCCGAAATCTCGGGAACATCGTCAGGCAACGGGCTGGCCCGGGCTGTCTTTTTGGGCCGGCGCACGCCCAGCTTCCACTCGGCGAACAAGCGGGCGCTGCGGCGCAGAACATAAAGGTCGCCCTCATTAAGGCCAGCCAAGTAACCAATCTGCTCGGATTTGGTAAAACTGGGCAAGAGATCGCCCAGGACCTCGACCTGGGCCCGGGAGAGCAACGCATAGGCGCTGACCATGCCAAACTGCTCGGGACGCAGGAGATAGGGCTTCATGGCTTCGTAGAGCCCGCGCATGGGGGCGCGCAGACGGAAGGTTGCCGGGTCGAAATCAGGTTCGCGCGGCTTGCGCAAGAGTCGCATCAGGCTGCGCCGGGCGGCCTTTTGTTCCTTGCGCCATTGCAAGCGCGCGCGCTTGGCCTCGTTGGTGGCCCATTCCTTTTCGGCCGCCTCGAAAGCCAGACGCGCCGACGCATAGAGATGCGACAACACAATCTGCTGGAAGGTCCGACCGCATGGAGCGATGGGCTGGTCCTGGGCCTCGGCGAGGCCTGTTCCGTCCTCGGCTAGGAACAAATCACCAAACGCCGGATCCCGGCGCTGTTCCCACGCCAAGTTCAGCAAAACGGGGACAAGTTCAGGGGAGCGGGCGAGCAGCTCGTCCACCGAGGCCCACGCGGCCAAATGGCGGGCGACATCCTGGCGTCCAGCGTTTTCCAGAACTTGGCGGAGCGCCCCGAAGCCTTGCAAGACCCGTCCCTTGATGCGGGCGGGCTGCGGGCCTTCCGGCGTTTCTGGAATCGATGCTCGGGCCATCGGGGTTCCTCTTGTCACAAAACGCTCGGGTTAGTCCGCCTGGGGGACCGACAGATCCAGGAGACGTGGCGCGCGCTCGATGATTTTGTGCAGAATCTTCTCGGCGGATTTGCACTTGCGCAAGGTCTCTTCCTCCACTTTGCCGACGTAGCGCTCCTGGTTCAAGGTATTATAGGCATCATACAAGGTCTTGATCTCATGGAGGAAGACTTCCCGCGAGCCCAGGGGCAGATGTTCCTCGCGAGCGATGGCCTTCAAAAAGGTTAAGGACCCCTCCAGCAAGGTCGCCCAAATGCGCACGGTCAAGGTATCAAAGCGATCGCGGACCCGGGACTGGCGCGGCTCGGGGAGTTGGTCGATCCGTCGCTCGATGACAATCGAAAACGCCAAGCATTCACTGGTCAGGCTGCGCGTGCGGGTGAAATCGTCGAAACGCGGGGGAAGGTCGTCGTGCCGCTGCAAGATCAAAGTACACTTGGCGAGAGCAATAATTCTTTGCTCAAGCAAAAGGAGAAAATTCTCCAGTTCCTGGACGACGCGGAACTCTTGCGCTTCCCGAGGGGACATGCTGGATGGTCCTGAAGGGCGCGGAGACCCACAAGCGGTCCTAAAGACGCGCGCGGACACCGGGCGGGAAGGGCATCCTAAGACGAGGCGTGAGCCGTGCCAAGCCCCGCCCGACCAAGCCATGTGAACGAGGGGCCTGGGGAGGCCCCGCCTCCCCAGCCTTCTTGTCCCTTTAACCGCTGACCCGGACCTTGAGAGCGACGGCGCGGCCGTTGCGCAGCACGCTAAGGGTCACGGTGTCGCCCACGGGGCTCAGACCAATCTGGCGGCGCAGCACCTCGGCGGAGTCGGACGCCTCGCCGTTGACGGCAACGACCACATCGCCGGGCTGAAGTCCCGCGCGCTCGGCCGGCGAGCCCGGCGCCACCTCGGCCACGATCACGCCCTCGGCGCGCTGAAGCCCCAGGCCTTCGGCGATGGCCGGATCCACCGACTGGATCACCACCCCCAAATGCCCTCGGCGCACCGTGCCGGTCTTGACGATCTGGTCCATGACGGCGCGGGCAATGTTGCTGGGCACGGCAAAGCCGATGCCCACGTTGCCGCCGCCCCCGGGGGAGAGGATGGCGGTGTTGATGCCGATCAATTCGCCCCGCGAGTTGACCAGCGCCCCGCCCGAGTTGCCGGGATTGATAGGGGCATCGGTTTGGATAAAATCCTCGTAGCCATCGGGGATGAGACCACTGCGCCCCTTGGCGCTGACCACCCCGGTGGTGACAGTTTGGCCCAGGCCAAAGGGATTGCCGATGGCCACCGACAGATCGCCCACCCGGGTGCGATCCGAGTCGGCGAACGTGACCTGGGTCAGCCCGTCGGCCTCAATCTGCAAAACGGCAATCTCGGTGCCGGCATCGCTGCCCAGCAGGCGCGCGCGCACCACGCGGCGGTCCTTCAGGGTGATGGAAATGTCCTGGGCGTTCTCGACCACATGGCGGTTGGTGAGGATAAGCCCTTGCCTCGCATCGACGATCACCCCGGAGCCGGCGCTCAACACGGTCTTGCGCGGCATCTCGGCGCCGGGCGGCAGACCAAAGAACTGCCGGAACACCGGGTCGTTGAACAGCGGATTGGTGGGGGCCGCCACCGAAGCCCGCACGGCAATATTGACCACGGCCGGCGTCACTCGGTCCAGCATGGGCGCCAAGGTCAAGACGCCGTCAGGCCCCATCTCGAACGCTGGGGCCGGCGCCGGCGCCCCGGACAGGGCCAGCCCCAGCACCGCAGGCAACACGAGAGACGACACGGAAAAACGCAAGGAGCGCATGCGGGCCTCCACGAGAAAAAGGGGTTCCCGCCATCAGCATCCGGGAACCGGCCGCCCATGTGGCGTGTCGGCCCTAAAAGTCAAGGTCGGCATAGTGCCGGGGCGGGCGGATATTGGCGATCCACTCCTCCAGGAGCGGCCGGAAGCTGGGGCGGGACTTGATGATGGCGTACCAGTCCTTGGCCTGGGGATGCTCCTCCCAGGGAACGTCGCCGGCATAGTCCACCAAGGAAAGATGGCAAGCCGCCGTGATGTCGGCGTAGGTCATCATGTCGCCGGCCAGCCAACGCCGCCGATGGATCAGCCAAGCGATATAGCGCAGATGGGTGTGGATGTTGGCGCGCCCGGCCCGGATCAGCCGGCTGTCAGGGGTACCGCCCGACACCACCCGCTTGATGAGCTTTTCTTGAACAATCGGCTCGGTGACCTCGCGATTGAACTTGCGGTCAAACCACGCCACCAGCCGGCGCACTTCGGCCCGCATCAAGGGGTCGGTACCCAGCAAGGGCGGGTCGGGGTAACTGTCTTCCAAGTATTCGCAGATGGCCCAGGCATCGGCCAGGACATACCCCTCAGCCTCGACCAACACCGGAACCTCGCCCTCGGGGTTGAGGGCCAGGAAGGACTCGTTGCGAACCCAGGTCTCCTCGATCACGGGGTCAAACTCCAGGCGCTTTTCCGCCAGGGCAACCCGGACCTTGCGCGACGCGGGCGAGAGTTCATGATGGTAGAGCTTGCGCATGGCGACACCTTAGGACCGCGCTTCCCGAAGGCAAGCGCGAAATGCGCCCCAGGATGGCTTGGCAGAGACTTGGAGAAAGAAGGCAAGAGAGAAGGCCGGGGAGGTACGCCTCCGCAGACCCCTTTTATCTTTGGCGGTGTTTACTCCGAGCGCGACTGCAAGCTCAACTCGGTGGCCAAGGCGCGGATGCGCTGGGTCAGTTGGCCCATGACCCGCGACATCACGGGGTTGATGGTCTTGAGCTGGGCCTGGAAGGCGGCCGCAGGGATCAGTACCAGCTTGGCTTCCAGGGCGACCCGGGCGGTCGCCATGCGCGGCTTGTCGTCGATCAGGGCCATTTCGCCGAACATTTCGCCGGGTCCCACGGTGCCCAAGATCTTCTCCTCGCCGTCGATGCGCCGCACGACGATTTCCACGAGGCCGCTTTCGACCATGTAGACGCCATCGGGCGGGTCGCCCTGCCGAAACAGGACCGTTCCCTCAAGATAGGTGCGACGCTGAAACAGGGGGGGTCCGGCCACGCGAGCATCCTCCCAAAAGGCCTGGGGGTGAGTGTATCATGGGGCCAAGGGGCCGGAGGACAAAGTGATCCGTGTCACAGGCGGGACGTTTTCCGTGGAGAAACGTGGGGTCTGGGGAGGCCCGCCACCCCAGCCTTCTCTTTTTTCCCCTTCCCCCTTCGCAGCGCCCCTCGCCTATACTGCGGGCAATGGATCACACACCCGCCCCCTCCCCTGCCCTGCCGCCCCCCGTGCCCGCCCTGGTGGTGGGGGCGGGCGGCGGGCTGCTGCTCTATCCCGATGGCGAGATTGAACCCGTGGTGCCCGGCGACGGCGCCCTGGCCCGCCTGACCCAGACGCGGCCCATGGTTTGCCACCGCCTGCACGCGGCACGGCGCCTCGCCCTGTCCTGGTTTCCCGCCCACGATGTGCTCGATCTCTTCGCCTTCGTGCGGCCCGYCCGGTTTTGCGCCCCCACGCCGCGCGGTCTGGCCCGCAGCCTGGGCTTGCCGGTGCCCGAAACCCCGGCCGAGCGAGCGCGGCCGGGCCGCTCAGGGCGTCGCGCAAGGGCCGCGCTCCGGGGGGCAGGGCCGGCGGGGCCTCCAGGGCGGGCAGGGCGCGCCAGTGGGCTGGGGCGTTGGGCTCCAAGGCGGCGTGCAGGTCTTCGCCCAGGGCACCGGCTAGGGCCTTTTCCATCCCCGGCTCCGGGGTCAGGCTGTCGAGCACCGGCGGGGCGGCCGGTCCTCCCTTGGCGCCGCGCGGCGGGGCGAGGGCGGCTTGCAGCCCGCGCGCCTCGGCTTGCAGTCGGGTGAGGGCTCCTTCGGCGGCGCGTTGGGCCTCGCTGGTGCGGGCTTCCTGGGTCTTGGCGTCGGCCCGGCGGGTTTCCACGTCCTCAAGGCGTTCGCGGGCGCTCTCCAGGGCTTCTTCGGCCGCTTCCACCGCCAGGTGGGCGTCCTCCAGAACCTCGGGGGCTACGGCGCGCGCTTTCGCCTCGGCCTGCTGGCGTGCCAGATCGTCGCGGCGTTGGGTCAGGCGATGCAGGCGCTGGGTCGCCTCGGCGCCGGCGCGGCGCAGGGCCTCGCGCCGGGCCTGCCAGTCGGCGGTGGCGCGGTTGGCCTTTTCCAGGGCCTCTTCCAAAACCTGGGCGGCATCCCGGGCGTGCTCCAGGCTTTCCTCAGCACTCTCTAGGGCCAGCGGTGTTTCGGCCTGGGCCTCGACCAGGGCCTCGCGCTCCTCGGCGAGCCGGGCCAAGGCGGTGGCGGCGTCTTGGGCTCGCTCGCGGGCACGCTCGGCGTCGGCCCGGGCCTGGGCGAGGCGGGTGGTGTTGTCGCTCCAGGCCTGGGCCAGCATGCGGGCCTCGGCGTCGAGCTGCTCGCGGGCCAAAGCGAGGCGCTGGAGCTTGGCTGCCGCCTCCGCCTCTTGGCGGCGCGCTGGTTCCAGGGCCTCGGCGGCGGCCAGTTGGGCGGCGCTGGCCTTGGCGGCGGCGCCGGTGGCATCGCCGGCGAGCCGTTCGGCGGCGGCATGGGCGGCACGGGCCGCCTCCAAGGCGCGCACCGCCGCCACCCAGCGCCGACGCAGCACCACCGCTTCGTGGAAGCGGGCGCGCTCAGACAGCTCGCGGTAGCGGGCCGCCTGCTTGGCTTGGCGTCGCAAGCTGACCAACTGGGTGTCGAGGGCGCTCAACACGTCTTCCAGCCGGGCCAGATTGCCCTCGGCGGCGCGCAGGCGGGTTTCCGCCTCCTGGCGCCTTGTGTGCAAGCCGCCAATGCCGGCCGCTTCTTCCAACAAGGCGCGGCGCTGGCTGGGCTTGGCGTTGATCAGGGCGCCGACGCGGCCCTGGCTGACCATGGCGGTGGAGCGCGCTCCGGTTGCCGCATCGGCAAACAAAAGTTGCACATCGCGGGCCCGCACTTCCTTGCCGTTGACCCGATAGACCGAGCCCTCGCCCCGGGTGATGCGCCGGGTGATGTCTAGTTCCAAGGCGGAGTTGAACTGCGCCGGCGCGGATTGTTCCTGGTTGTCGAGGGACAGGGTCACTTCGGCGACATTACGCGCGGGGCGCGTTGCCGTGCCGCCGAAGATGACATCGTCCATGTCGCCGCCGCGCAGTTGGCGGGCCGAGGTCTCGCCCATGACCCAGCGCAAGGCTTCGACCACGTTTGACTTGCCGCAGCCGTTTGGTCCCACCACCCCGGTCAGGCCCGGGTCGATGATCACCTCGGCCGGCTCGACGAAGGACTTGAAGCCCACCAGTCGCAGTCGGGAAAAATGCAGCACCGGCGGCTCCCGGGTCCGCGCTTACTTTTTGGCGGCCAGCAGGGGATCGAGCACCGCGCGGAACTGCTCCACGGACTGCGCCCCCACGATCACCGGTTTGCCGTTGATGAGGAAGCTGGGCGTGGAATCCACCCCGGCGGCCTCGGCCTCGGCCTCGCCGTCCCGAATGCCCTTGAACACCGATTCGCTATCGAGACAGGCCGCGACCGCATCTTTATCCATGCCGGCCAGCGCGGCATAGCTCTGGAGGGCTTCCATCGGATTAGGTGCCGAGGCCCAGGCCCGTTGATTGGCAAACAAGGTGCCCATCAAAGGATAGTACGTATCCATCGGTGCGCAGCGCGTGATCATCGCCGCCCCCAAGGCCAAGGGCGAGCCCAGGGAATGGTCGCGGAACACCCAACGGACTTTACCGGTGTCGATGTATTCCTTTTTGATCTGCGGCAGGATGTCCTTGTGGAAGGTGGCGCAATGGCTGCACAGCAAGGATGAATACTCGATCACCTGAACCGGGGCCGTGGCGGCGCCCAGCGAGCGCTCTTCATAGGAGGGGCCTTGGGCCTGGGCCGGGGTGCCCACGGCAAGAACCACGACCAGGGCGAGGGAAGAGAAGGAAAAACGCACGGGGGCAATCCTCCGACACGAGGGAGAGGGAGCGGCGATCATAAAGACGTGGCCCGTCGTTTGGCGCAACGGATTGTTCAGGGGAGGAAAAAGGAAGGCTGGGGAGGCTTGCCTCCCCAGCCCCCAGGATCGGAGGGGTCTGGGGAGGCAAGCCTCCCCAGCCTTCCCTTTTTTCCGTCTCGCGCGCTCGCTTTGACCTCCCGCGCAAAACCCCGTATCGTGCGGGCCAATGCCGTTCGGGTGGATTCTCCCCCTCCCTCGGACGTCCGTTGCGTGCATTCGCGGTCATTTTTTGAGACAGGGGAAAATCGCTCATGGCGTCGTACATGATCAAGGTGGCCGGGGAAGGCCTTGTCAACCAAGCCCACCGCAATTCCGATGCGGGTCCCACCACCGGCTCCAGCGTGATTTATGAAGTGATCAACGTGCCCGCCGGGGTCAGCGCCGACGACGTTGTCGCGCTGATCAAGAAGGACCCCAAGAACATCCCGCACAACACCGCCTACGAAGTGGAGTATACCGCGCTCGCTGGCTGATCGGTCTGCGTGTCTCGGGGCGAAAGAAAAGGCTGGGGAGGCGGGCCTCCCCAGACCCCCTCCTTATCATTGCCTGCCGCTGGCCAATCGGCCACCCTGGCGAGCCCAGCTTCACCTTTTGCGGCGAGCCAGCCCTGCCCGATAAGCCCTACTGCGCCGAGCACGCAGCTCGGGCCTACGTGGTCATGCCCAAGCCAGAGCCGAGACACGACCATGAATAACGAGAGCCCGACTGTCCGGGCAATTGCCGCACTCGCCCAAACCGGGCGCCGGGTCCAGTCCGACAAGCGCAGCCCTTCGGGGTGGCGGCTCGACGGGCGGGTGGTGCCAGTGCGGGCGATGATTGAAGAGGCCAATGCGGCGCTTCGGAAGGCAGAGATGCCGGTGATCGAGTTTCCAGGGGTGCAGGTCCAGACAGCCGCGCCCTAGCCCTGAAGAAGACGCCGGGGCCAGCATGCCTTCATAAATAGAGAGTGAGAAATGGCGCGCACGCGAAAGRAAAAACAACCCCCCGCTCCGCTTGCCGCATCAATGCCAGCGGAGATTAAAGGGATTGCGCCGCGAAAATGGCAGATGGATGCGGTGTACCAAGTGCGATCTCAGGCTCAGGCGGGAAGCGATAGAGCGCTGATATACGCATGCCCTGGCTCCGGGAAAACGTACGGGGGCTTGATGGTGGCGCATGATTTGGTGCACACGGTCGGCCTGGGTCCGAAGATCGTTGTGGTCACGCCGAACGAGGCGATCCGAACGCAGTGGATCGACCGTGCCGCGAGCATTGGCCTGAACCTGCGGCACCTGCGGTCTGGGTACGATCTCCGCCAGGAAGAATTGGCGCTGTCTGAGCTCGGGTTCATCGTCTCGTACCAGAAAGCAGTGACTGAGATCAGAGAAAGCCTCCGGGACTACTGCGAGCGCAACCGCCCAGTTGTCATCTTCGACGAGGTGCACCACGCGGCTGGACCGAGCAAAAAGAAGGACGGCAACGCCTGGGGGCACTCCATTGAGTACGCTTTCAGCACGGCGGCGTTCAAGCTGTGCACCACGGGCACGCCATTCCGCGAAGGCGATAACCCGATTTCCTTTGTGTCCTACAATGGGGCGCAAGAAGCAATCGCGCTAGTTCGGTACTCGTACCAGCAGGCGATTGAGGACGGCGTATGCCGGCCTATCGAGTTCACGATGTTCGATGGCGAAATGTCGTGGTCGGCCGCGGGCCAGTCTTTCACTGCGTCGTTCGGCGATCCGTTGAACAAGAAGAGAAGCGGACAGCGGCTCCTGGCAGCCATCGCGGTTGATGGGGAGTTCCCCCAGACGATGCTGACCAAGGCCAACGAAAGGCTGATGGAGTTGCGCAGCGGGGCCGGGGTTGACGCCCGCGCGGCCGGACTGGTGGTGGCACACGACACCGACCATGCCGAAGCCATTGCTATGGAGTTGCAGGCCATCACCGGAGAGCCAGCGACAGTTGTGCATTCCAAGATTGACGACGCCCAGAAGCAGATCGAAGCGTTCCGCGAGGGCAATTCGCCTTGGATCGTCGGAGTCGCCATGTTGTCCGAAGGCGTGGATATCCCACGACTTCGGGTTGGCGTGTATGCGTCGAACATCACAGCCCCCCTGTACTTCCACCAGTATTGCGGCCGTTTTTCGCGTGTGATGAAGAGTCGTCATGAACGGTCATACGTGTTCATGCCGGCAGACCCCGAGCTTGAGGCCATTGCACTCCAGATCGAACGCGAGCGGTGCCACGCGCTAGGCGAAGAGTACCGCCCGCACTTGCGCACGGTTGGCAACGGCAAGGGGCGATGTCGGCGGGAGATTGAGGTGCTGAACAGCAACGGCGACGTGAAGGGCGTGACCGTCAGCGGAAAGATGCTGCCGATTACGTTCATCGAAGCGCATCGCGACCAGATCCGCAGTTTTCGCCAGAAAGGCGCCCAGTACGCCACCTGGACCGACGCGGAAGTGGTCGGAGTCATGATTGATTGCGGCGCCATCGCCATGCCGGAGGAAGCGGCATGAGCGCGGAGGCCCCTAAAGTGTACCAGTTCGGCCATGCCACCGAAGCAACAGAACAAGCCCGTCGGCAAAGCCTTGTGTCGGACATGTGCCGGATGCTTCAGGGGGGCGAGCAACTGAAGTGCTTTGCCGCCTCGTTTGCGATTGCCTTGCGGGATCGAGTTTGGGAGCGCACGCGGCGCCTGGACAGCGGCCGGACCATTGAGCCGATCAGCTTCCGCTGCTTCGTGTCGGACCCCTACCCCGTTGGGATTGGCAGTAACGAAAAGCAGGTGCGAGCGCTGATCGCATCCTCGGAACTGCCTGACCGCGAAGCGCTTGAAGCCCAGGTCAGAGCGGCTTGGGGGGCGGAGGTCAAGGGGCATGGTGGGGAGCGCGACAACGCGGGGCGGCCGGCTGTCGTTGGACCAGGGAGCGCGTGTGACGAAGATATTCAAGCTGGCATTGCCAGCTTGAAAACAGACGCATCCATCACCCCAAACACCGCCGACTACACCCGAGCGAGACTCGCCCGCGATGCCGACCCCGACCGCACCCGCTTGGACGATGACGCCCGGGCACGGGCGGCGGCACTCCTGGCGGATGTGGATGGCGGCAAGGTGTCGTGCAACGCGGCGGCGGTCGAGATGGGGTACCGCAAGCGCAAGAGCCCGCTGGACACGATGAAAGCCGCCTGGGCCAAGGCCAGCCCAGAGGAGCGGGCCGCGTTTTTGACGTGGGTTGACCGACCCGTTTTCGACAACACAAGGAGCGCCTGAGATGACCGATGCCCCCGTCAATATCGACGGCGTTGCTGTTGACCAGTTGCGTGCCTTCGTGGCCCGGATCGAGCGGCTGGAAGAGGAAAAAGCCAACATCGCCAACGACATCGGCGAGGTTTATAGCGAAGCCAAGTCGTCCGGCTTTGACGTCAAGATCCTGCGCAAGCTGATTGCCATGCGCAAGAAAAGCAAGCAGGCCCTCGCCGAAGAAGATGAGTTTCTGTCGGTGTATCGCGCCGCTGTCGGGCTGTAGGTGCTGCGATGAAGCGCCCCGCCATGACCCCAGCCGGCCTCGTCCGTGCCGTGCGCAACGCCGCACCCGGCGAGACCGTGGTTTACATCCGCGCCGACGACCGTCGGGCCTGCCAAGTCGTCAAAGATGTGGCCCTGGGCCTGTCGCGCCTCGGTTTTGTTGCTCTGGTCCAGCGGCGGGTGGGCTGCGGCCTTCAGTATGAGGCGCAGCGCACCTGCACAATCATGAGCAAGAGCGTCGGACCGATCGAGGCGCGAAAGGCGAAAATCTCGGCGGAGACTACCTGATCTGGCGCCGGCCGGACATGGGGGGGGGAAAAAATAAATCCAAAAGGTGGGGGTAAGAGGAAGGCTGGGGGAGGCGGGGCCTCCCCCAGACCCCTCATTGCATTGGCCCCTGCCGCCGAGGCGAAAGTCCCAGGAACGGAGGGGTCTGGGGAGGCCCCGCCTCCCCAGCCTTCCTTTCTCACCCGCACACCCCACAGGCCGCCGCTCCCGGCCGGTAGCGCCTCAAGTATTGCTGATGATACGCCTCGGCCATCCAGAACGGCCCCACCCGGACAATCTGGGTGGCGATGGGGCGACGGTGGCGCGGAACTTCGCGGGCCAGCGATGCCCGGGCGAGCGCCTCCTGCTCGGCATCGTGGACAAACACCGCCGAGCGGTATTGCGAGCCAATGTCCGGCCCCTGGCGATTGACCTGGGTGGGGTCGTGGCAGGCCCAGAACACGGCCAGAAGGTCTTCATAAGAGACCTGGGCCGGATCGAAGACCACCTCCACCGCCTCGGCGTGGCCGGTGGTGTCCTGGCAGACCTCATGATAAGTGGGCTGCGGCGCATGGCCCCCGGTATAGCCCACCCGCGTCGCCAGAACCCCGGGCTGACGCAAAAAGGTTTCCTCCACCCCCCAGAAGCAGCCGGCAGCAAACGTTGCCCGGCTCCCCGGCATCTCGGTCGCGGTGTCATTGGTCATGGCGCGTTCTCCCTTGCCTTCCTGGAAATGGCAAGAAGGAGTACGCCAACGCCCACCCGCTGGATCAGCCTCGCGGACGCCCCCGGGTTAGTGAACGCGCTTGATCCGACTGACGTACAAGCCGCCCTCGACCGCATCGAAAAAGTCGGTAATCGCCGGATGGGTCAACGGGGTCGGGTCTTCCTCGGGCAACAGGTTCTGCTCCGAGACGTAGGCCGTATAGGTGGTTTCGCCGTTTTCGGCCAGCAGGTGATAAAACGGTTGATCGCGCGACGGCCGAATGGCCTCGGGAATGGCAGCATACCATTCCTCAGTGTTATCAAACACAGGATCCACATCCACGATTACACCGCGAAACGGGTGAACCTTATGGCGAACCACCTGCCCGATGTGAAACTTGGCGACCCGGATTTCCATGCTGCCTCCCGTGGCGCCCCTCGCGCCGCTGAAGTGTCCCGGCCTTGTCAGGGAGGGGTGATTTTGCCCGCCCCAGGCCCTGAACACAAGACCCCAGCGTCTTTACGGGAAAGGAGAGGGACCCCCGCCTCCCCGGCCTTGTTTTTATCGCATCGCCACACAAGAGCTTGCCCACCCCCCCMATCATGGTAAGGAAGCCCCCTCCTCCGTGCTCTCCACGCGCCCGCTTCCCCGCGCGGCCTGATCATCTTGCAGGATCTCCCCGATGCCGGCCCCTTCCCCCCTGCCCGCCCTGCCCGTCACCAGCATCCTGCCCGAGCTTTTGCGGCGCCTGGAGCACGACCCGGGCGTGGTCCTCATCGCCCCCCCGGGCGCCGGCAAAACCACCCGGGTGCCCCCTGCTCTCCTCGACGCCCCGTGGCTGGCCGGCCAGCGCATCCTCATGCTCGAACCCCGCCGCCTCGCCACCCGCGCCGCCGCCCGGCGCATGGCCCAGGAGCATGGCGAAACGGTCGGAGAAACCTTCGGCTACCGCGTGCGCCTGGAAAGCAAGGTCTCGGCCCGCACCCGCGTCGAGGTGATCACCGAGGGCATCTTGACCCGGCGCCTGCACGACGACCCCGGCCTCGACGGCGTCGGCTGCGTGATCCTTGATGAGTTTCATGAACGAGGCCTCGACGGCGATCTCGCCTTCGCCCTCCTGCGTGACATCCAAGACGCCCTGCGCCCCGACCTGCGCCTCGTCGTCATGTCCGCCACCCTCGACGGCGCCGCCGTCGCCCGCCTGCTGCCCGGGGCCAGCGTCCTGGAAAGCCAGGGCCGCCAGTTCCCCGTCGCCGTGCGCCACCTGGAGCGCCCCGCCCCCCGCGCCCTGCCCGAGACCCTGGCCCGGGTTATCGCCGACGTGCTCGACGAAGAGCCCGGCAGCGTCCTCGCCTTCCTCCCCGGCGAGCGCGAAATCCGCGCGACCCAAGCCGCCCTCGCCGCCCAGCGCCTGCCCGCCAGCGTCAGCGTGCGCCCCCTCTACGGCGCCCTGCCCGCCACCGACCAGGACGCCGCCCTCGCCCCCGCCCCCCGGGCACCCGCAAGGTGGTGCTGGCCACCGACATCGCCGAAACCAGCCTGACCATCGACGGCGTGCGGGTTGTCGTCGATGGCGGCCTGCGCCGCGCCCCGCGCTTCGATCCCCGGCGCGGCCTCTCGCGCCTCGAAACCGTCCGCATCTCCCAAGCCGGCGCCGAGCAGCGGCGCGGCCGCGCCGGCCGCCTGGAACCCGGCTTGTGCCTGCGCCTGTGGCCCGAGGCCGAACACCGCGCCCTGCCCGCCCACGAAACCCCGGAAATCCTGGCCGCCGACCTTGCCGGCCTCGCCCTTGATCTTGCCCTGTGGGGACCGCCCACCGCCGAGGGCCTCTCCCTGCCCACCGCGCCTCCGGCCGGCGCCCTCGCCCAAGCCCGCGACCTCCTGCACAGCCTGGGCGCCCTCGACGATCAGGGTCAAGCCACCGCGCACGCCCGCGCCCTCGCCCGCCTGCCCCTGCCGCCGCGCCTCGCCCACATGGTCGTCACCGCCGCCGAGGCCAGCCCCTCGGAGGGGGCGCTCGCCGCCGTGCTGGCCGCTCTCCTCGAAGAGCGCGACATTTTTACGCGCGCGCGACCCCGACCTTCGCCCTCGCCTCGCCCTCGCCCTCAGCCGCCAGCCCGCCCCCCCAACCGGCCGCGCCGACGCCCTCGCCCGGGTACGCGACACGGCGCGCCAGATCCGCCGCCGCGTCGGCCTCGCCGAACTCGACAAGAGCCCGCCCCTCTCGCCCGAGGCCGGCGGCCGCCTGCTCGCCCTCGCCTATCCCGACCGCGTCGCCCAGGCCCGCCCCGGCGCCCCCGGCCGCTTTCTCCTCGCCTCTGGCCGGGGCGCCAGCCTCGACCCGCACGAGCCCCTAGCCCACGCTCCCTATCTCGTTGTCGCTGACCTCGTCGAGGATACGGGCACCGAGGGACGCATCCGTCTTGCCGCCCCCCTCGACCGTGACGACATCGACGCCACCCTCAGCCCCACCGCCGTCGAAACCCTCACCTGGGATCCCCGCGCCGAAGCCGTCATCGCCCGGCGCGAACGCCGCCTCGGCGCCCTGGTCCTCGAGAGCCAGGACCTTCCCACGCCCGGCCCCCGCGCCGTCGCCGTGGTCCTCGACGCCCTGCGCCGCCTGGGCCTTGCCTGCCTCCCCTGGACCCCGGAAACCACCAGCCTTCGCGCCCGCGTCACCTTCCTCGCCACCGCCCGCCCCCAGGACGGGTGGCCCGATCTCGGCGATAGCGCCCTTCTCGACACCCTCGAGACTTGGCTAGGCCCCTTCCTGCCCGGCATCACCCGGCGCAGCCATTTCACCCGCCTGCCCCTGGCCGACGCCCTCAAGGATCACATCGGCCGCCAGCGCCTCGCCGACCTGGAGCGCCTTGCCCCCCGGACCCTGGTGGTCCCAAGCGGCGTCCCCGTTCCCCTCGACTATACCGATGCCGACGGCCCCGTCCTCGCCGCCCGCGTCCAGCAACTCTTCGGCCTGACCCAGACCCCGACTGTCGCCGGCCGTCCCGTGCTCATCCACCTGCTTTCCCCGGCCGGCCGCCCCCTGCAAGTCACCCGAGACCTCGCCGGCTTCTGGAAAACGTCCTATGCCGCCGTGCGCAAGGATATGCGTGGCCGCTACCCCAAACACCCCTGGCCCGAGGACCCCACCTTGGCCGACGCCACCAACCGCACCAAACCCCGCAAGGCGTGAGAACGGGGCAAAGCAGCCTTGCCTTAAGGCGCCAGCAGGCTCTCGACCAACGCGAGCCAAAACGCCGCGCCCACCCCCAACACCGCATCGTTGAAGTCGTAATCCGGCTGGTGCAGGTAGCACGGCGCCCGGTCGTTGCCTTGGCCCAGCCAGAGGTAGGCGCCGGGCACGACGTTAAGCAGATCGCCGAAGTCCTCGGCGGTCATGGCGGGTTGCAGGTCGCGGACCACCTTGTCGGCGCCCACCACCAGGGCCGCAGCCTGGGCCGCCCGCTCGGCCTCACTGCGGTGGTTGATGGTCGCGCTGGCCCGGGGTTCGATAACCAACTGGGCCTCGGCGCCAAAGGCAGCGGCGATGTGCGCCACCAGCCGGTCGAGCTTGTCATGCAGCATGCGCCGGGTGGTCGGGTCGAAGCTGCGAATGGTGCCCCACAGCCGGGCCTCGTCGGGGATGACGTTAAAGGCGGTGCCGGCTTCCAGGCGGGTGACGGACACCACGGCCGACTCAAAAGGATTGGTGCTGCGGCTGATCAGGCTCTGGGCGGCGGTCAGGACATGGCCGGCGATCAACACGGGATCCACGGTCTGGTGGGGCATGGCGGCATGCCCGCCGCAGCCGCGAATGCTGATGGTAAAGGCATCGCAAGCCGCCATGACCGGGCCCGGGTGCACGGCAAAGACGCCGGCCGGCAGTTCGGGCCAGTTGTGCAGCCCGTAGACGGCTTCGACGGGAAACAGGCGAAACAAGCCGTCGTCGATCATCTTGCGCGCCCCGCCCCGGCCCTCCTCGGCGGGCTGGAAGATGAAATGCACGGTGCCGGCAAAATCGCGGCTGTGGGCCAAAGCGCAGGCGGCCCCCAAGAGCATGGCGGTATGGCCATCGTGGCCGCAGGCGTGCATGACGCCGGGGTGACGCGAGGCGTGGGGCAGGTCGTTGATTTCCTGGATGGGCAGGGCGTCCATGTCAGCACGCAGGCCGATCGCCCGTTCGCCCAAGTGCCGTCCGTGCAAGGTGCCGACCACCCCGGTGCCGGCCAGCCCCCGGTGGACGCTGAGGCCCTGCTCGGCCAGGGTCTGGGCCACCAGATCGGCGGTCTGGCTTTCGGCATAGCTGAGTTCGGGCAAAGCGTGCAAGGCGCGGCGCCAAGCGGTCATGGGGTCGATAAACGGAGCGACGCGCTCCAGGTAGGAGGGCGGGGGCGCGGTCATCGCAGACTCTCCAAAGCGGTGGCCAGATCGGCATAGAGGTCATCCACGGCTTCCAGGCCGGTCGAAAGGCGCAACAGGTCGCCCGGAACCGGCGACGTCGGGCCTTCAATGCTGGCGCGGTGCTCGATCAGGCTCTCCACCCCACCCAGCGACGTGGCGCGCCGCCACACCTGAACCCGGGCCGCCACAGCGAGAGCGGCCTCGGTTCCCCCCTTGACTCGCAGCGACAGCATCCCGCCAAAGCCCCCGCTCATCTGGCGGCAGGCGAGGAGATGCCCGGGCGCGTCCGGCAGGCCGGGGTAAAGAACGGCGGCCACCTGGGGATGGCCGGCCAGCCGCTCGGCCAGGGTCAGGGCACTGGCGCTTTGCCCCCGCACGCGGGCAAACAAGGTGCGCATCCCGCGCAGCAGCAGCCACGCCTCGAAAGGACCAAGGATGCCGCCGATCTGCCGCTGGACCCCCTTGATCCGGGCCCAGAAGGCGTCGTCACGGGCGGTGGTGAGGGTGCCGGCGATCACGTCGCCATGGCCGTTGAGATACTTGGAGGCCGAGTGCATCACCAGATCCGCGCCCAAGGCCAGGGGCCGGGTGTGCACCGGGGTGGCCACGGTGGAATCAACCACCAGAAGCGCCCCGGCGGCATGGGCAATCTCGGCGCTGGCGGCGATATCGGTGATGCCCCACAAGGGATTGGCCGGCGTCTCGATCCACACCAGCCGCGTCTTGCCCGGACGCAGGGCGGCCCTCAGGGCGTCGGGATCCTCGACATCCACGACCGTCACCGCCAGCCCCCAGCGCGTGCCATGATCCAGCAGCCACGCGCGCAAGCCCCAGTACATCACCCGAGGCACGATCACGTGATCGCCCGGGGCCAAGGCCTGAAACACGGCGGTGGCCGCCGCCATGCCCGAGGCAAACAACACGCTGTCGTGCCCCCCTTCCAAGGCGGTGAGAAGGGCGGCGGGCGTTGCGGCTGTGGGATTATCAGGACGAGCGTAGACGTGGCCCCGAGCGTAGCCGGTGTCCGCATCGCGCATATAGGTGGTCGACGTATGCAGCGGGGGGACCAGACCGCCCGTCAGCGGTTCCTCGAACCCCAGGGCGCCGGCGGCCAGGGTTTCCGGGGACAGGGACAGCGGCGGCGTGGCGGCCATGACAACGTACTCCCAGCGACGATGATTTTCTCAAACGCTCAGCAAAAAGCCCGGTGAATAAAGGGAAGGCTGGGGAGGCGGGCCTCCCCAGACCCCTCGTTCGATTTTAGCCCTGCGGACGACGCGAACCCAGGGATGGAGGGGTCTGGGGCCCAGCCTTCCCTTTTCCCCTTGCTCTTCCAGGCTTTCAAGAAGACACAGGATATCATCCCACGACCGACGCAATTTCTCCAGTGATCGCCGCCGGACCATGACCGACCCTCTCACCCCGCCCCGCCCCGAAAAGGCCTCGTTCGAGTATCGGCTGCAACGCACGCCGGTCGGCGTGGTCATCCTCGACGACGCCGGGCGCATCCGTTCGGTCAACCCGGTGGCCCTGCGGCTGCTGGGCCAGGACGAGGCGCGCCCCTGGCAAGGCGTGGACCTGCTCGACCTCCACCCCCCAAGCGCCCGCGCTAAGGTGCGCTGGCTGATCGACTGCGCCCGCGATACCCCCGAGGGCGAAGCGGCCCTGGTCGTCACCACCCCCATGGGCAGCTTGGTCGCCAAGGTCACCCGACTGGTCGGCGAGGCCGGGCTGTGCATGATGTTTCACACCTTGGGCGACGGCCAAATGGGGGAATCGACCGAGGCCGGGGCGCCCTTGCTCAAGCTCCCCGTGGTCCGCGGTCAGGGCGGCGTTACCACCTTGGTCGATGTCGAAGACGTGGTGTGCCTGAGCGCCCAGGGTCACTATGCCGAGGCCCGCACCCTGCGCTTTCGCGCCTTTTGCCCGCGCTCCCTGGCCGACCTAGAACGGCGCCTGGACCCCCGGCGCTTTGTGCGTGTTCATCGCGGCCACTTGGTCAATTTGCGCCATGTTCTGGCGGCCGAGCGCCTGGACGGCCGCTTGTGCCTGCGCCTTGCGGATGACGGCGAGTTGATCCCGGTCAGTCGCGATAAGGTGGGGTTGGTTCGGCGGTTGCTGGCGGTGTGAGGTCGGGGGGATGTCAAGGATAGARGGCTGGGGAGGCTCGCCTCCCCAGGCCCCTCCTTCCCTTTAGAAACACTCTTCCTCAAGTTTCTTGAGCGCCGCCAGGGCCGTATCGTCGTCGTGGTCCTCGAACAGCTCGACCATGTAATAGACATGGGAGTGCAAGAGCAGGAGCTTGTCGGCGACGGGGGTTTCGCTGCTTTCGGCGTCGGCGAGGCGCTTCTTGAAGCGTTCCCAAAACAGGTTGCTGTTCGCAGGATCGTCGATATAAGGCCGCAGGTGGTCCAGGACGGCCTTCATGTTGCCGTCAAAGTCGATGCCCCGAAAACTGATGTAGCGCTCGGGCACGGCGGGATCGTTGTCCTCGGCTGGACGCACGGGAGTGGACAGCATGGGGCGTTCCTTCATGCAAAGAGGCAAGGTCGGCTTTGGGGGGTGGCTTGACGGTGCCATCGGCGCTTCGTGAGAACAATGGTCGAATCGCGAAACGACGCCCCCTTGCATGAAAGGTCAGGTTTCTGCACGAACGGCAGTTCACGCTCCGCTACCCTCCTCCAGAAAAGCGGCAATCGCCTCGACTTGCTCGGGAGCCATCAAAGCGGGAGCATGGCCGGCGTCGGGAACCTCCAGCACCGTGCAGCCCGGGCCGGTGGCTTGCATGCGCGCCAGCGTGTCGGCCGAGAGCAGGTCGGAATGAGCGCCCCGAATCACCAGAACGGGGCAGCGAAGGGCCTCCCACAGCGGCCACAGCACGATATCCTCGCCGTCCAGGTCGGCCATAACCTCCTGAATCGCCGGATCAAAGGCGGGCACCCACCCGCCGTCCTCACGCCGCCGCGCCCCATGCTGGGCGAGATGGGCCCATTGAGCATCGGTGAGAGGACCAAACGGCGCGTGGACCCGGCGGAGATGGGCCTCCAAGGCGTCGAGCGAGGCAAAGGCCGGGGTTTCGCGCAGGTACTCCTTGATCCGCAGCAAGGCCGCCCCCTCGACCACAGCGCCCACGTCGTTAAGCACCAGCCGGCGCAGGGGAGAGCCCGGCAAGACAGCGAGGATCATGCCGATCAGCCCCCCCATGGAGGTGCCCACCCAATCCACCTGGGCGGCACCGGTCCGAGCGATCAGGGGAACGAGATCGGCGGCGTAGGCCGGGTTGGTGTAGCCCAGAGGATCGCCGAGGTCATCGGACAGGCCGCGCCCCAGCATGTCGGGACAATACACGCTACGCCCCCGGGCGAGGCGCCGGGCCAAAACGTCGAAATCCCGGCCATTGCGGGTCAGGCCGTGGACACACACCACGGGGGGATGGGCCTGCGGCTGGTCGTCTTGCCAGCGGACATAGGCCAGACGACGAAAGCCTTCGGTGCGCAGGACAGGCACGTCTCCGGCGACGGGAGCGATCATGGGGGGATGACCCTTCTTCTGGCCCTATTCAGGCGGCAGGGGCTGGGGAACGGCGGAGGGCAACGCAGGGACAAGGGCTCGGTCGAGACGGGCGCGGGCCAAAGCCCCCMAGGCCAGAAGGTCCTCGGGGGTAAAGACGTAAAGACGCCCGCCTTGCTTCACATAGGTTTCCAGCCGGACGTCCGGCGCCTCCATGGCTTGCTCGATGGCCACGCGGGCATACTCCTGCGCGGCGGCAGCGGCCTGACGCAGCGCGACTTGATCGCCAGGACTCAGGCGCTGCCACGCCCGCTCGCCCATGACCAGCGGCTGGAAGTCGAACCAAACCGCCCCGGGCCCGGCCACGCTGGCACACAGCCCCTTCCCCTCGGCGGTCAGCAGGTCAAGATCCGGCTGGGCAACAACCTGGGCCTTCGCCTCGTCGGCGCCGCGCTTGGCGCCTTGGGCAGCGGCGATCTCGCCCACCGCCCGGCCGCCATCGGCCAGCGTGACCCCGGCGAAGTCGGCGGGGGCATGCCGACACACCCCGTCGCGCGAGACGAAGGCCCCGGGGACCCAGACATCAGCCAGCACGCGCACACCGCGCTCCAAGAGGACGCGCCGGACCGCTTGCATCAAGGGCGCGTCGTGCAGCGCTTTTGCCTCGGCCGAGGTTGTCACCAGCCCGGGCAGGCTCAAGTCGGCGAACACCGGGTCAACACTGGCCAGGGGCGCAAGGGGTAAGATGGCCAACTCCAGGGTCCCGGAGGTCAGGCCCAGCCACAGCTCGGATGCCGCGAACAGCCGGCCGCGGGGATAGATCTTGAGATCCAGATCAGGGGCCCGCCGCCGAAGCTCGCGGCCCATGACCTCCAGCAGGCGATGGCGGACCTCGCGCAAGGAGTCGCCATAGGGGTGGGCGGCCTTCAAGGTGGTGGCCTGGGCCGGCGACGCCAGTGTCCCCAGAGCCAGACCCACAGCCAGCAGGCCAGCGGCAATCGACAAGCGGCGCATTCTCTTCCTTTGCGCAAGACGAACCCGGGGCATGGTAGCGTGCCCGCTCCAACACCGCGCCCCTTTTTTCGTGGTCTTGGCGTTGTGTCGCGCACTCGGGACGGGTATGGTCCTGGGGCGAGTTTCCGTAATCGGAAAGCGCCCGGCCCGCCGGCTAAAAAAACACAAGGAAGTCAGGGAGTTTACACGTCCATGCCCAGCCTTGATCCGATTCTTGATCCCCATGCCCTGGCCCGCGCCCTCTCGGGGGTGCACCTGATCGACGGGGCACTGGTGGCCCCGGTGGAGGGCCGCTGCTTTGATGTGATCAACCCGGCCACGGGCGCGGTGATCGCCCAGGCCGCCGAGGGCACGGCCGCCGATGTTGACCTAGCGGTCAAGGCGGCCAAGCGGGCGCAAACGGCGTGGGCGCGGCGCCCGGCCCGCGAACGCGGCAAGCTGCTGGCCGAGTGCGGCCGGCGCCTTTTGCTGCATGTGGAGGAGTTGGGGCGGCTGGTCGCCCTGGAAACGGGCAAGGCCCTGCGGACCGAAAGCCGGGTGGAAGCCTCGGTGCTGGCCGACATGTTCACCTTCTTTGGCGGCTTGGCCTCGGAACTGAAGGGTGAAAGCGTGCCCTTCAACCCCGATATGCTGACCGTGACCCTGCGCGAGCCGCTGGGCGTGGTGGGGGCCATCATCCCTTGGAATGTCCCTTTGCTGCTGATGGCCATGAAGATCGCCCCGGCCCTGGTGGCCGGCAACACGGTGGTGGTGAAGTCGGCCGAGGAAGCGCCGCTCACCGTGCTGCGGGTCTGCCAGATCCTCAACGCCTTGCTGCCGCCTGGGGTGTTCAACATCGTTTCGGGCGACGGTCCCGGCGCCGGAGCGCCCTTGGTTTCCCACCCCGACGTGCGCAAGGTGACGTTCACCGGCTCGGTGGAAACCGGACGCATCGTTTACAAGACGGCGGCGGAAAAGCTGATCCCGGTCACGCTGGAACTGGGCGGCAAGAGCCCGATGATCGTGCTGGCCGACGCCGATCTGGAACGCGCGGTGGACGGCGCCGTGGCTGGCATGCGCTTCACCCGCCAAGGCCAGAGCTGCACGGCATCAAGCCGCATTTATGTCCATGCCGACCTGTTCGATGCCTTCTTCGAACGGCTGCGCGCGCGGGTGGATGCCCTGGCGATGGGGGACCCCCTGGATGAACGCACCGACATCGGCACCGTGATCTCGCCCGAGCAGTTCGCCCGCATCCAGGACTATATCGCCAAAGGTCGGGCCAGCGGCGCCACCACCACCGAATGCTCGGGCCTGCCCACCGATCCAGCCCTGGCCAAGGGCTTGTTCCTGCGCCCGGTGATTTTCACCGACATCGCGCCCGACGCGCCMCCGGCCCGCGAAGAGGTCTTCGGCCCGGTGGTCTGCCTGTTCAAATGGACTGACTTCGATGCGGTCATCGAGGCGGCCAACGACAGCCCCTTCGGCCTTGCCGCCACGGTGTGGACCAACAACTTGCAAAAGGCCCTGGAGGCGACCCGGCGCCTGGAGGCTGGCTTCGTGCAGGTCAACCAGAACCTCGTCGTCCAGCCGAACTTGTCCTATGGCGGCGTCAAGACGTCGGGGTTGGGCAAGGAAGCCACCTTGGAATCGATGCTGGAACACTTCACCCACAAGAAGACCGTGATCCTCAATATGCTCTGAGAAGCAAGCCAGAAAAAGAAGGCTGGGGAGGTGCTGCCTCCCCAGACCCCTCGGGCCTGCGAAAAAGACATTACGGCGCGGGGCGAATGTCCTGATAGGCGCCCTGGAAGTAAACCAAGGGGCGATGTTCGGCACTCCATGTGGCCTTTTCGACGAGCGCCACGATGATCAGGTGATCTCCCCCTTCCACCACCTGGTGAACGGTACACTCCAAACGCGCCAACGCTCCCTTGGGCGCCAGAATTCCGGTGTCCGTCTCCTCAAGATCCCCCTGAGCAAAGCGGTCGATTCCCTTGGTGGCAAAGCGTGAAGACACGTCACGCTGCTCAGAGGAGAGAATGGACACGCACAAGGGGCCGCTGGTGAAGGCATCAATCTGGGTATTGCTCCGGCCAAGACAAAACAACACCAGCGGAGGATCGAGGGACAGGGAAGAAAAAGCACTCACGGTCACGCCGGCCGGCATCCCTTCCTTCGTTCGGGCCGTGACTACGGTCACACCCGAGGCAAAGCACCCTAAGGTCTTGCGAAACACCGAAGAATCAACGCTCATGAGGGGAGACTCCCGAAAAGGGGACGGGGCTTTCGTTGCAGGATGCAAAGGGCCCGTTGGAGATGTTGGTCGCGATCGTTACGGGTCAAGCTCTTTTTGTGCTGGAGAATGTGGGCAGAGCGCTGTACTTAAGATGACAGAGTGACCATGTCTGGTCGTGGTATCCATCGGGTCGGTCTGCACGGTGCAACAATGCTCATCATCATAGGCACCATCATTGTTCTCGGCAGCGTGATGGGCGGGTATCTGCTCGGCGGCGGCCACATGGGCGTGCTCTGGCAGCCCTTCGAATTCATGATCATTCTCGGCGCGGCAGCCGGATCGTTCGTTATCGGCAATACCAAGACGGTCCTCTCCGGGACAGCCAAGGCCTTGGGCCCCATGCTCAAGGGGCCCCGGCACAACAAGACCAGTTATCTGGAACTTCTCTCGCTTTTATACACCCTGTTTCGCCTCGCGAAAACCAAAGGTGACTTGGCGCTCGAAAGCCACGTGGAAAAGCCCGAGGAGAGCCCGATCTTCCAAAAGTTCCCCAACGTTTCCCATGACCACCACAACGTCGAGTTCCTCTGCGACTATCTGCGCCTTCTGACCCTGGGCACCAACAACGCCCATGAAATGGAGTCGATCATTGACGCGGAAATCGACAGCCATCATGCGGAAAACCACGCCATCTCCAAGGCCGTGAACGACATGGCCGACGCCATGCCCGCCCTGGGTATCGTCGCGGCGGTGCTGGGCGTGATCCACACCATGGGCTCGATCACCGAGCCGCCGGAAGTGCTGGGTCACCTGATCGGCGCCGCCCTCGTCGGCACCTTCTGCGGTGTGCTGTTCTCCTATGGCTTCTTCGCACCCTTTTCCCGGGCCATCGAGGCGGTCCACAACAGCGACACCGTGTACCTCCAGTGCATGAAGTCGGCCATTTTGGCCCACATGCAGGGTTATGCCCCTCAGGTGTCCATCGAATTCGCCCGCAAGACTTTGCCCCCCTCGGTCAAGCCCTCCTTCGCCGAGGTTGAAGATACGGTCACGAATCTGACCGACTAAGGCAAGGGTCCCCCGATCAATCCAGGAGCCGAGCCCCGTGGCCGAACAGCCGATCATCATCAAGCGGGTCAAAAAAGGCGGTCATGCCGCGCATGGCGGCGCCTGGAAAGTGGCCTACGCCGACTTCGTGACGGCCATGATGGCCTTCTTCCTGCTACTCTGGCTGCTCAATTCAGTCACTGAGGAGCAGTTGGTCGGTATCTCAAACTACTTTGCGCCCACCGCCGTCTCCCAAAACCCCAGCGGCGCCGGCGGCCTGCTCGGCGGACAGGTCCTGGGGGAAGGCGCCATGCAATCCAAGTCCAGTTCTCCCACCGTCCAGCTTATCTTGCCCCCGCCCACGATTGGCGCGGGCGGCAGCGACTTTAGCGACGCCAACGAGGGCCAGGAAAAAACCGAAACCGACGCCGACACCCCGCGCCGCGGCGAACCCGACGCCGATGCCGGCGAAGGCGCTGGCGCCGATGGCGGCATGGGCGCGGACGGGACCCAACCCGGCACCGGCACCGGCAAGCCCCAGGGCGGCCAGGGCCAGAAAGGGCAGCAAGGACAGCAAGGCGACCAAGGCAAGGAGCAGCGCGGCCGCCAAGCGATGCCGCCGCCGAAAAGCGCCAGGATCAGGAATTCCAAAAGGCCGCCGCCGACCTCAAACAAGCCATCCAGGCTGTGCCCGCCTTGAAGGCCCTGGCTGATAGCCTGTTGGTGGACAATACCCCCGAAGGCCTGCGCATTCAGATTGTCGATCAAGACGGCGTGTCCATGTTCCCGAGCGGCTCCAGCCGCCTGTTGCCCCATACCCGCGAGTTGATGGGCTTGGTGTCCAAGTCCATTGCTGACCTCCCCAATCAGGTGGCCATCGCCGGGCACACCGATGCCACCCCCTATGCTGATCCCTCCGGCTATGGTAACTGGGAACTCTCAGCCGACCGAGCCTTGGCCAGCCGCCGCGCCTTGCTGGCAACTGGCTTGGGAGAAAGCAGAATCAACCGAGTCGAAGGCAAGGCGGACACCGAACCGCTGCTGCCGGAAGACAAGGCCAATGCCCGGAACCGTCGCATCACCATCACATTGTTGCGCGACCGGGAGCTGTACAAGGACAACGGCCCGGGGGCTGCCCCCTCAGGAGCCGGCGCGCCGAGCGGAGCGCCGCAGACCCGCCCGCCTAGCATTCTGACCGTGCCGAAGTCGAATCAGCTTTAGGCGTGTCGCTCCGAGGGGGAAACCCGGGCGCGGGGGAGGAGACGGGCCCTCCCCGAATCGTTCCCGATTTTGGCAAAACGGGAACAGAACACCCCCGTCTCCAGGCGAGGGGGACGCCGGTTTGGGAAAAGGCACAAAAGACCATGGACCAGGGACCCATCCATCGTCCCCATTTTTTCTTTACGACGGCGCCCATGCCGTGCCCCTATCTCCCGGGCCGGATGGAGCGCAAGGTTGTCACCGACCTGACCGGATCGGAGGCCGAACCGCTGCACGAATCCTTGTCGCGGGCGGGCTTCCGGCGCAGCCACACCATCGCCTACGCCCCGGTCTGTGCGGGCTGTGAGGCCTGTGTTCCTGTGCGCATCCGTTCGCATGACTTCGTACAGCGGCGAACTTTGCGCAAGGTTTGGGCGGCCAACGCCGACCTGAGCGGGCGTCTCATCCCGGCCCGGGCCAACGTCGAGCAGTTCCACCTGTTCTCCCAGTACCAGCACGCGCGCCACGGCGACAGCGACATGGCCCTGATGGGCTTTTTTGATTACCGCTCGATGATCGAGGATAGCCCGATCCGCACGGCCCTCGCCGAGTTCCGCGATCCGGCGGGGGTCCTCAAGGCGGCCTGTCTCATCGACCATCTCTCGGATGGGCTGTCGGCGGTTTATTCGTTTTTCGATACCACCTTGCCGCCTCAGCGCTCCTTGGGGACGTGGATTGTCCTTTGGCTGATCGAGGAAACCCTGCGCCAGGGCCTGGATTATGTGTATCTGGGCTACTGGATCGCCAACAGTCCGAAGATGGCCTACAAGGAACGCTTTCAACCCCTGGAAGCGTTCAGCCGACAGGGCTGGGTGCCGTTCGAGGACCTGGAGACCGCTGGGTGATGGAAGGCAAGGCTGGGGAGGCGGGGCCTCCCCAGACCCCTCGATTCCTGAGGCCTCCTTTACGGGAAGAGCCCGTATGAGCGTGGGGTCTGGGGAGGCCCCGCCTCCCCAGCCTTGCTTTTTTTCTAACGGTCGCGGGATTGCCTCTTGGGGCCAGCCCCCCCATACTCGCCAGCCGCGCTGGGCCTTCCCTTGAAGGGAAGCGACGCGCGAAAAAGCGAAAGGGAGACATCCGCCCATGAAACGCCGCGACTTTCTGAGTGGCGCAGCGGCGGCCGGCGCCGTCGCCGCCGCCAGCAGCTTCCCCCGGCCGGCCCTGGCCCAGGGGACCCGGGAACTGAAAATGGTCACCGCGTGGCCCAAGAACTTCCCTGGTCTGGGCACCGCCGCCGAACGACTGGGCCAGCGCATCGCGCGCATGACCGGAGGCCGGTTCACGGTCAAGGTCTTCGCGGCGGGCGAACTGGTCCCAGCCTTCGAGGCCTTCGACGCCGTGTCCAGCGGCACCGCCGAGATGTACCACGGCTCGGAATACTATTGGCAAGGCAAATCGAAAGCCTTCAACTTTTTCTCGAACGTGCCTTTTGGCCTGACCGGTCCCGAGATCAACGCATGGCTGTACCATGGCGGTGGACAGGCTCTGTGGGACGAACTGGCGGCGGGCTTTAAGGTCAAGGGCTTTGCCGCCAGCAACACCGGCGTTCAGATGGGCGGCTGGTACAATCGAGAAATCAACACGCTGGAAGACTTCAAGGGCCTGAAGATCCGCATGCCCGGTCTGGGCGGCGAGGTGATGCGGCGTCTGGGCGCGGCGGTGGTCAACCTGCCGGGCGGCGAGATCTTCCCGGCCCTGCAATCCGGGGCCATCGACGCCACCGAGTGGGTCGGCCCATGGAACGACTTGGCCTTCGGGTTCTACAAAGTGGCCAAGTACTACTACTCGCCGGGCTTCCACGAACCGGGCGCCACGATCTCGGCCGGTTTCAACCTCGATTTCTGGAACTCGTTGTCGGCCGAAGACAAGGCCATCATGGAAGCGGCTTGTGGCGCGGAAAACGACTACGGCTTGGCCGAGTTCAACGCCCGCAACGCCGACGCCCTGCGCACCTTGGTCAATGATCACAAGGTCCAGCACCGCCTGTTCCCCGACGAGGCGATCCGCCAGATTGGCAAGCTGTCGGGCGATGTGGTGCGCGAGGTCGCAGCCGCTGATCCCATGACCACCAAGGTGTACGAGAGCTTCCTGGCGTTCCGCAAGAAGATGGTGGAGTGGGGCCGGTTGGCTGATCAGGCTTACTTTAACGCTCGGGCCTTGCCGTTCGAGTACTAAAAGGCCAGAGGAAAGGAAGGCTGGGGAGGCAAGCCTCCCCAGACCCCTCCGTTCCTGAAAGGCGCTCTTTTTTCCTGTTTTTTTCTTCTCTTGTCACACCGGGAGGCTTCGGTGGGTGCTTTATATCGCCTCTCCTGTGCCCTTGACGCCCTCAATTTGGCCGTCGGGCGCCTTGTCACCGGACTGGCGCTAGTGATGGTGCTGGTCCAGTTCCTTGTCGTGGTCTTGCGCTATGTGTACGGTCTGGGCTTCATTTGGCTCCAGGAATCGGTTTTGTACATGCACGCCGTGATTTTCATGGTCGGGGCGGGCTATACCTTGCTGATGGACGGCCACGTGCGCGTCGATATCTTTTACCGCGAGGCCAGTCGGCGGCGCAAAGCGCTGATTGACCTTCTGGGCACGGTCTTCTTCCTCTTCCCGTTTTGTATTTTGGTCCTCTATGTCTCGTGGCCTTATGTGGCCAATGCGTGGGCGGTCCACGAGGGATCCAAGGAGACCAGCGGCATCCCGGGGATTTATTTGCTGAAAACCAGCATCTTGATTTTTGCCGGCTTGTTGATCGTGCAAGGTGTCTCGAAAGGAGCGCGTGCGCTGCTGACTCTCCTGGGCCTTGATACCGCCTTCGGCCCCCGGCGGGAGCACCACGCATGAGCCTTTTTGCCAAGGAACTGTACGCCCTCGCGATGTTTGCCGCGACCTGTGGCTTCCTCATCGCCGGGTTCCCGGTGGCCTTCACTCTGGCCGGTGTGGCCTTGCTGTTTGGCTTGGCGGGCGCGGGTATCGGCGCCTTTGACACGGCCTTCCTCATGGCCATGCCCCAGCGCATTTTCGGCACCATGACCAACGACGTGCTCATTGCCGCACCGTTGTTCGTGTTCATGGGCGTGATGCTCGAACGCTCCAAGGTGGCCGAGGACCTGTTAGAGAGCATGGGCCGCCTGTTCGGGTCGCTGCGCGGCGGGTTGGGCCTCTCGGTGTGCGTGGTCGGCGCCTTGCTGGCGGCATCCACGGGCATCGTGGGCGCCACCGTGGTGACCATGGGCTTGCTGTCCCTGCCCACCATGCTGCGCCGCGGCTATGACCCGGCCCTGACCTGCGGCACCATCTGCGCCGCTGGCACCTTGGGCCAGATCATCCCGCCCTCCATCGTTTTGGTGCTGCTGGGCGACCAGATTTCCAACGCCTATGGCGACGCCCAGCGCGCGCTGGGCAACTGGTCCCCCGATCCGGTCAGCGTGGGCGACCTGTTCGCCGGCGCCTTGATCCCCGGCCTCGCGCTGGTCGGGTTGTACATGCTCTATGTGATCGTGATCGCTTGGTTGCGGCCTTCGTGCGCCCCGGCCATGCCGAGCGAGGGCGAGAAGGTGGCGCTGGGCCAAACCCTGCTGCGCCTTGCCAAGGCTCTACTGGCGCCGGTTTTGCTCATTGTCGCCGTGCTGGGCTCCATTCTGGCGGGCGTTGCCACCCCCACCGAAGCGGCGGCCCTGGGCGCGGTCGGCGCCTTGCTGCTGGGCGGCCTGCGCAGCGACGCGAACGCCTCGCCCTTGCCCATTCACGCCGCTGGCCTGGGCTTGGTGCTGGTTTTGGTCATGGTGCAGATGTTCGACCTGCGCATCAACCGCACGGTGATTGGCTTTGCGGATGGCTTGGGCCTTGTCCTGGCGACTCTCGGCCTGCTGGCGGTGGTCTGGGGTCTTGTTGTGTCCTTGCGCCGGTTGTCGGCGTCGGGCGTGCTGTGGGAGGTGTCGCGGTCCACGGCCCAGATTTCGTCGATGGTGTTTGTCATCGTCATTGGCGCGGGCCTGTTCTCCCTGGTCTTCCGGGGACTGGGCGGCGAGGCCATGGTGCATCAGTTCCTGAGCGACCTGCCGGGCGGCGTTGTCGGCGCCATGCTGGTGGTCATGCTGGTGATGTTCATCATGGGCTTCTTCCTCGACTTCATCGAGATCATCTTCGTGGTCGTGCCCATTGTCGGGCCGGTGCTGTTGAAGATGGGCCTCGATCCGGTCTGGCTGGGCGTGATGATGGCCATGAACCTTCAGACCTCCTTCCTGACGCCCCCGTTCGGCTTTGCCCTGTTCTACCTGCGCGGCGTGGCACCGCCCGAGATCAGTACCATGCACATCTATCGCGGCGTGGTGCCGTTCATTTTGATCCAGATTCTCGCCTTGGGCTTGCTGGCCCTCTTCCCTCAGGGCGCCACGTGGTTGCCCAAAGTAGTGTTCGGGTAAACGAAGCCCTGGAAAGGAGGGGTTTGGGGAGGCCACGCCTCCCCAGCCTTTCTTGTTTTACTGCCGCTACAGCGCAACCGGCGCGCAGTACTGCCCTGCCTGCTTCAGGCTCTGGCACAAGGCCTGCGGCGAACTGACCGGCCCGGCCTCCAGCCGCATGAACACGCCCTTGGCCCCCAAATCGGTCTGAACGACCCGCGGCGACAAGCCCTGAAGGGTGGGAAAGCGCCGGGTCAAGTCCTTCCAGGCCTCCCGCGCCGCCGCTTCCGACTTATACGACGCCAGATGAACCCCGTTGGCGGCACGTTCCCCCGCCGTCGCCGGTCGCGCCGCGGTGGCCGGCTTGGGCACAGCGGCCCGTAGGCTGCGTTGGATCGCGGCAGTCTCGGCCCCAAGATCGGCCGGAGAAACCAGTCCGGCGGCGCGCATGGCCCGTACCCGATCCTCGGCAACCTGTCCCTCCGCCGGTAAGGTCGGCGGCGGCATCAGGCGGGCCCGCTCGCGAGGCTGGGCCGGCAGCAAGGCATCCAAGATTGCCAGACGCTCGGCCGCGAACTGCTCTTGCGTCAACGCTCCATCGGCCAGGGCGGCCCGCAGGGTTCGCAGACGGTCCACCACCTCGTCCGGGGTCGGCGCTGGCAGCCCCAGGCCGGCCCCGTCAGCCAGACCCGGGCGATGGGCCGGCCCTCGCCGTTGCCCAGGCGCGGGGACAAGAAAGCCAGCAGGCGGGAGCCCGGATCCCCGGCTCCCAGAACCGCCCCCACCACCAGCAGCAGCACCGGAATAAAGCGCAGCGCCCGCGGGTCCCGGGCAGCGACCACGGGATCGGGCGGCCGCGGGCGCAACCGGGCGGCGGCGGCGCGGGCTCGGCGGCGGTGGCGGGCCCACAGGGCCCGGGTCAGGGGATCGGCGTCTCCAAGGGCAAGACGGTCGGTGGCGGCGGTCAGCACCCGCTCCGTGGCGCCGGCCTCGAGGCGTCGGCGCGCCTCGTGCGGGCTGGGCCAGCGAAAGCGCCGCAACCCGGCTCCTGTCGTGGCGAGGATCAAGGCGACGCCGATCATCAAGACCAGGGCATGGCCCCAGGCCGGCATCCAGGCGGGCAGGCCCGCCAGGGCCAGGGCCAGCAGCCCCCCCAGGACCGAGGCCAGCGGCCAGAAGGCGGCGCACAGGCGTTCCCAGACCAAAAACAGGCGACTGAGCAACAGCCAGCGCCTCGTCCCCTCCCAAAAGGAGCGGGGGCCGGAGGGGCGGCGCGGGGGCGGGCGGGGGGAGGACAAGCGGGGCTCCCTGCGAAACGGCGTCTCGGCTGAAGATGGGGACAACACCTCGCCGGGAAAAGCAAAAAATGCAAGGTGCTGCTCGTGAAGCGTCTTGTTTTGGGCAGGGTCGGGGTTTGTCTCGCCAGCGCGCCGCCGCCGCCCTGCGTTGACAGGACGAAGGACGGCGCTTATCTGTTCCATCCCGGTTCCCGGTGTCGTCGGGAGCCGTGGGCTCGTCCGCCCGCCACCTTTCCCGCAACCTCGAGGATTTCCATGTTCGGCGCCATTGCCCGGCGGCTTTTCGGAACCGCGAATGACCGGACCATCAAGGGTCTGACCAAGACCGTCGCGGCCATCTCGGCTCTGGAGCCAGAGGTGGAGAGACTGAGCGACGAGGAATTGCGTGCGCGCACCGGCTGGTTCAAGGACCGCCTTGCCGATGGCGAGTCTTTGGAGGCCCTGTTGCCCGAAGCCTTCGCCACCGTGCGCGAGGCCGCCAAGCGGACCTTGGGTCAACGCCATTTCGATGTGCAGTTGATGGGCGGGATCGTGCTGCATCAAGGCCGCATTGCCGAGATGCGCACCGGCGAAGGCAAAACCCTGGTCGCGACCTTGCCTGTGTACCTGAATGCCTTGACCGGCCGGGGCGTGCACGTGGTGACGGTCAACGACTATCTGGCCAAGCGCGACGCCGAGTGGATGGGCCAAGTCTACCGCTTCTTGGGGCTCAGTGTCGGGGTCATTGTCAATGAGATGGACGATGCCCAGCGCCAGGCGGCCTATGCCTGCGACGTGACCTACGGCACCAACAACGAGTTGGGCTTCGACTACCTGCGCGACAACATGAAGCACCGCCTGGAGGATATGGTCCAGCGGCCCTTCTCTTATGCCATCGTGGACGAGGTGGATTCCATCTTGATCGACGAGGCGCGCACCCCCTTGATCATTTCGGGACAAGCCGAGGACAGCTCGGCTCTTTACCGCGCCGTCGATAAACTGATCCCCCACTTGGTGCCCGACGACTACGAGGTGGACGAAAAGGCCCGCGCCGTTACGTTTACCGACGAAGGCTCCGAGCATATCGAGACCTTGCTGCAAGAAACCGGCTTGCTGGTCGAGGGCAGCCTCTACGATGCCCGCAACGTCACGGCCTTGCACCACGCCACCCAGGCCTTGCGCGCCCACAAGCTCTTTGACCGCGATGTGCACTACATGGTGCGAAGCGGCAAGGTCATCATCATTGATGAGTTCACCGGCCGCGCCATGGAGGGCCGGCGCTTCTCCGATGGCTTGCACCAAGCCCTGGAAGCCAAGGAAAACGTCGATATTCGCCCCGAGAACCAGACCCTGGCCTCGATCACCTTCCAGAATTACTTTCGCATGTATCCCCGTCTGGCCGGCATGACCGGCACGGCCATGACCGAGGCCCCCGAGTTCCAGGAGATTTATGGCCTGAGCGTGGTGGATATTCCCACCAACCGTCCGGTCAAGCGCAAGGACCACGACGACGAGGTCTATCGCACGGCCAAGGAAAAGTACGACGCCATCGTGACCTTGATCGACGAGTGCCACAAGCGCGGTCAGCCGGTTCTGGTGGGGACCACGTCCATCGAAAAGTCCGAGATGCTGGCCGAGTTGTTGCGCAAGCACACCACCATCAAGCCCCAGGTGCTTAACGCCCGCTACCACGAACAAGAAGCCTTCATCGTGGCCCAAGCCGGCGTGCCGGGCGCCGTGACCATCGCCACCAACATGGCCGGCCGTGGCACCGACATCCAGCTCGGCGGCAATCTGGACATGCGGGTCCAGCGCGAAATCCCGGCCGACCTGCCCGAAGAGGAGCGCAACGCGCGCATCGCTGCCCTGCGCGTTGATATCGAAGCCAAAAAGACCCAGGCCCTGAACGCGGGCGGTCTCTATGTCATCGGCACCGAGCGCCACGAAAGCCGCCGCATCGACAACCAGTTGCGCGGCCGCTCGGGCCGTCAGGGCGACCCGGGCGCTACCAGCTTCTTCCTGTCGCTGGAAGACGACCTGATGCGTATTTTCGGCACCGACCGCATGGACGGCATGCTGCGCAAGCTGGGCTTGAAGGATGGCGAGGCCATCGTCCACCCCTGGGTCAACAAAGCCCTGGAAAAAGCCCAGCAAAAAGTCGAAGCGCGCAACTTCGAGATCCGCAAGAACCTGCTCAAGTTCGACGACGTCATGAACGACCAGCGCAAGGTCGTCTACGAACAGCGCCGCGATCTGATGATCGTCGAGGACGTGAGCGAGACCGTGTCCGCCATGCGCCACGAAGTCATCGAGGACATGGTGCTGGCCGCCATGCCCCACAAAGCCATGCCCGAGCAGTGGGATGTCGAGGGGCTGGCCGAAAAGGTCGAGCGGATCTTGGGCTTGTCGGTGCCGCTGGCCGACTGGGCCCACGAGGAAGGCATCGCCACCGACGAGGTGTGCGCCCGTCTGGTCGAGGCCGCCGACGCCCACATGGCCGAGCGCGTCGCCCTCTATGGCGCGTCGGTCATTCGTATGGTCGAAAAGAGCCTGCTGCTGCAAATCCTGGATGGCGTGTGGAAGGAACATCTGCTGCACCTGGAGCACCTGCGCCAAGGCATTTCCTTGCGCGCCTACGGCCAGCGCGACCCGCTCAACGAATACAAGTCGGAAGCCTTCTCGCTGTTCCAGGCTATGCTGTCCGAACTGCGCGAGCGGGTCACGGCGGTGTTGTGCAACGTTCAGCTCAACTTCGAGCCGCCGCCCCAGGCCCAGACCGAGCCCCCGATCCCGACCTCGGCGACCGGCCCCGTCGCCATGAGCGTGACCGGTCACCCCATCGATCCCCAGCGCCCCGAAACCTGGGGGCCGGTCTCGCGCAACGAGCCTTGCCCTTGCGGTTCGGGCAAAAAGTACAAGCACTGCCACGGCGCGCTGGCTTAAGCGGCAGCCCCATTTGCCAAAAGTCTCAAGGAGTGTCATCTTGAAGACACACGAGGGAGGGAGTGGCCCGCTCTCTCCCCCGTCCCGGGGTCCCCGGGGGGACTGGCGAGGGCGGTCGAAACCGGACGCCGGGTCCCCAAGCACTGGACGGGGACAGGAGCGATGCCGTGAACAAGATCCTGGTCGTGCTCTTTGTGTTTTTGACCGGCCTTGGCGCCGTTCAGGCCGACGAGCCGTTGCGGGTGGGGCTGCTGGCCTGTCGTGATGTGGCCAGAACGCGGGCTCAGTGGCAGCCCTTGGCCCAGTATCTGCAAGAGGCCCTGGGGGGCTCCGTCGTGGTGGAGGCCTATGGCACCCCGGAGATGAACGCGGCGGTGAGCGCCGTGGCCCTTGACGTGGTGATCACCAATCCATCCCATTACAGCGTTTTGAAAGCCCGCTCTGCCGTGTCGGCCCCCGTGGCCACCAAGGTGGTCCGCGAGGGGGAAAAGGCCCTGAGTTCGTTTGGCGGGGTTATCTTGGGGCGCGCCGACGACCCCCAGATCACGACCTTGTCCGATCTCGTCGGCAAGCGGGTGGCTACGCCGTCCGTGGAGTCCTTGGGGAGCTTCCAGGTGCAAGCCTTCGAACTGCTGGCCGCCGGGGTACCCATCCCCCAGGGCGAGCAGATCCTGGTCACCGGCATGCCCCATGACAGGGCCGTGGAGGCTCTGCTTGAGGGGCGCGTCGATGTCGCCTTTGTGCACACCAGCGAGATGGAAGCCATGGTGGCCAAAGGGACGCTCGACCCGGCCTCAGTGCGGGTGTTGCATCGCCAGGAGGAGCCGTTTTTTCCGCACGCGACCTCGACCCGGCTGTATCCCGAGTGGCCCGTGGCGGTGCGGCCCGGTTTGGAGGCCGACCGGGCCCGGCGGTTGACGGTGGCCTTGTTGACCCTTGGGGAGCACACAGAGCTGGCGCACGCTCTGGGGATCGAGGGGTTTACCATTCCCGCCGACTATGGCCCGGTGGAGGAGGTTTTGCACCGGATGCGTGCGCCGCCTTTCGATGCGCCGCCGTTTTTTTCCCTGGCCGATCTTTGGGGGCGCTATCGAAGCGCTGTTGTCGCTGTTTTGGTGTTTTGCCTGCTGCTGGGGGCGGCGGTTGGGATTTTGGAGTGGCAAAACAAAAGGGTTCGTCAAGGGAGATTGCGCTTTTCCAAGCTGTTCGAGGCGTCTCCTCAACCCATGCTGATCTTAGTCGAGGATCGCTTTACCGAGTGCAATGCCGCCGCCTTGCATGTCCTGGGGTGCCGTAGCAAAAGCGAGATAGTCGGGCGGGGGCCTCTCGACATTTCCCCCGAGATCCAGCCCGACGGCCGCCCCTCGCGGCAGATCCACGAGGAGATCAGGCAAGCGGCGCTTGGCGGCCAGTCCCCGTGCTTTGAGTGGGTCCACGCTCGTGCCGATGGCTCGCCGATGATCACCTACGTGTGTATCAACCGCATTGATCTGGACTTGCGGCCCGCGCTGGTTTGCGTCTGGCACGACATCACCCGCAGCAAGGCCCTGGAGGCCGAGTTGCAACGCTCCAACACCGAGTTGGAGCATTTCGCCCACGTGGCCTCCCATGACTTGCGCCAACCCTTGCGCATGGTCAGCAGCTACCTGGACTTGATCAATCGCCGGCTGGGACCCGACGCCACCGGTGAGATGCGGGATTTCATCGACTTTGCCCTCGGCGGGGCCCGGCGTATGGACCAACTGATCGTCGCCTTGCTCGACTACTCGCGGGTCGGCAGCCTCACCACGCCCCGGGAATCCATTGATCTGGCGACCGTCGTTCGCGAGGCCCTGGAGAACCTGCGCGTTGCCACGCGCGAGAGCGAGGCTCGCATTGATCTGGGGACCCCCTTGCCCACCGTGTTAGGCAATCGTATCGACTTGGTTCGTTTGTTCCAAAACCTGATTGGCAACGCCATCACCTATCGGCAAAAGACCCTCTCTCCGGTCATTTCTGTGAGCGGGTGGAACAGCGGCAAAGAGGTGGTGATCGAAGTCACCGACAATGGCATCGGCATCGCGTCGGAGGATCAAGACCGGGTGTTCGCCCTGTTCCAACGGGCCCGAACCGACGAACCGCGCGAGGGGACCGGGTTGGGCTTGGCGGTGTGCAAGAAGATCATGACCCGTCATGGCGGCAGGATCACGGTACGGTCCCAGCCCGGTCGCGGGAGTACCTTTGTCTTGAGCTTTCCGAAGGGGGCGGGAGGCTAGAAGAGAAAAGGCTGGGGAGGCCAGCCTCCCCAGGCCCCTTCTTTTGTGCGGGCTTATTCGGCCGGCAACCCTTTTCGTGCGGCGAAGCGGTAGGGATGGGCGGGGTAGACCCCGAGGACCCGAACTTCTTTGGTGAAGTGCCCCAGTTCTTCCAGGGCGCGGGTGAGGGGGGCATCTTCGGGACGGCCCTCGACGTCGGCATAGAACTGGGTGGCGACAAAGGTTCCGCCCACCTGGTAGCTCTCCAGCTTGGTCATGTTGATGCCATTGGTGGCAAAGCCGCCCAGGGCCTTGTACAGCGCCGCCGGCACGTTGCGCACCTGGAAGACAAAGGTGGTGATGCACGCCAGATCATCGCGGGGCACCACCGGCTCGCGGGCCATGACCAGGAAGCGGGTGGTGTTGTGGTTTTCGTCTTCAATGTTGGCGCACAGGGACTCCAGGCCATAAAACTCGCCGGCCAGTTCGCTGGCGATGGCCGCTTCGTTGGGGCGGCGCTGCTCCGCCAGTTCGGCCGCCGCGCCGGCCGTGTCGGCGTGGACGATGGCGGTCAGGCCGTGGGCCTTGATGAACTTGCGGCATTGGCCCAGCGCGTGGACATGGCTGCGCACGACCTTGACGCTTTCGAGCGGCGTGCCGGGCACGACCAACAGGTGGTGGCTTACCTTGAGGAAGAACTCGTTGACGATGAACAAGCCAGAATCGGGCATCAGGTGGTGAATGTCGGCAACGCGGCCGGCCACCGAGTTTTCAATGGGCAGCACGGCATGGCGGGCCCGGCCTTCGCGCACCGCAGCAAAGGCGTCCTCGAACGCCGGGCAGGGCAGCACCGACCAGCCGGGAAACAGGCGCGTGCACGCCATATGGGAATAGGCCCCGGGCAGGCCCTGGAAGGCCACGGTCACGGTGGGATCGCTCATGGACGGCGCACTCCAAGGGAAGGAAACAACAAGACGCTCACGCCCGGGGCGCCAGGGCGGCGCGGGCTCGCTCCAGGTCCTCGGGGGTATCCACGCCAAGCGGCACGGTCTCGACCAGGGCCGCCTCAATGCGCAAATGATGCTCCAGGGCGCGCAACTGCTCCAGCCGCTCGCGCTGCTCCAGCACGCCGGGCGCCCAGCCGACAAAAGCCGCCAGCGCGGCCCGGCGCCACGCATAGAGCCCAATATGGTGGTAAAGCGGCCCGTCGCCGGACGGCACGCTGGCCCGGCTGAAATAGAGGGCGCGGGCGTGGCGCGCGCCGGGGGCAAAGCCGGCCACTGCCTTGACCACGTTGGGATTGGTGCGTTCTTCCGGGCGGGTGATGGCACACACCGGGGTGGCGATGTCGATGCTCGGATCGGTGGCTAGAGCGCGCAACGTTTCGCGCAGAACTTGGGGGGCGAGGGTCGGTAGATCGCCTTGGACGTTGAGGATGACATCGTGGCGGCCTTCGGGGTCGCGTCGGCACAGGGCCTGCCACACCCGGTCCGAGCCGCTTGGCAGATCGGGGGCGGTCAACTCGGCTTCGCCGCCAACCGCGTGGATCGCGGCCACGATTTCGGGATCGCCCGCCGCCACCAGAACCGGGCCCAGATCCGCTTCAAGGGCTCGGCGCCAGACGTGGACGATCATCGGTTCGCCGTGGATGTCGGCCAGCGGTTTGTTGGGTAGGCGGGTCGCCGCCAGACGTGCGGGAATGACCAGAAGGGGGGTCATGATTTCAACTTTCCGTCCTCGGGAGAAAGGAAGGCTGGGGAGGCTGGCCTCCCCAGACCCCTCAGTCCCTTGGGGATCATCAACGCGGCGTTGTGAGCCGATTATTCGCGCGCGCGCAACAAGAACTCGCGGCCTACCTTGACCCGCGCTTCGCCATTGTAGGAGATGATGTCGGCGGTGGCGTAGGTTTCGTTCCAGTTCTCGGGCAGATAAGACCCGGTGCCGATAACATCGACCGGGGCCTTGGCATAGGCCATCACCCGGCACTTGGCCGGGGAAAAGCCCGAGGAGGCAATCAGGCGCACGGCGGGGAAGCCGGCCCGGTCCAGGGTTTCGCGCATGTGCCACAAGGCGGCGGCCGAGACGCCGGTGCCAATCAGGTAGCGCAACTCGGTTTCCGAGCGGTAGCCGCGGATCGCCTCGCGGGCGTTGCGCTCCAGGACACTGTAAGAGGTCTGGGTGTCCAGGCCCTCGACGAAGCGCCCGCCGTGGGTATCGAGGCGCATGCCCAACTTGCCCTCGGCCGCCAACTCGGGAAAGCGGCGGCAAACGGCCAGGGCATCGGTGATTTCCTGGCCGAAGTAATCGACGAGGACGATCAGATCCACCTCGGGGTGGGTCTCGTGGAACATCTCGGCGGCGCGCAACGTCGAGCCGGCATAGCCGATCAGGCTGTGGGGCATGGTGCCCCGGCCCTCGTCCTGGCCAAAGTAGTGGGCGGTGGCGTCGGTGGCGTTGCCGACAAAGCCCTTGGCGTCGCCCTTGCGCCGGGCCCGCTGCCCGCCGACCGAGGCGGCATAAGCCATGAGATCGGCCATTTCAGTCCCGGCGCAGTGGCGGGCATCCATGGCCAGGAAGGCGACCGTGGGCAGGTCCATGCACATGTGAAAGGCATTGTAGGCCGCGACGCAGCACGCCCCCAGCTTCTGGAGAAACAAGGTCTCCAGTTCGGACAGCGCGGCAAACGAGCCGGTGAGATACACCATCGGCTCGCCGGCGCCCACCCATTCGCTCTCCTTATAAAGGGGGGTGATGTCCACGGGGGTGCCGCGCTCGGCCGCCACGTTTTTCAGCCAGTCGAGGGCCAGACGCGGCGCAAACAGCACCGGACGGCGCATGAACACGGCATAAGTCACCGTGACATCCCCGAACCGCCGGACCACATCGGCGGTGCGGGAAAAATACTTGTCGGTCCACTGCGCGACCTCGGCCGCACCGGGCCAGCGATCGGAGCGCCTGTCCATGGTCCTCTCCTCCACACTCCCCGCTCAGGCGCGGGATTGGGCCCGTAGGCGGCTGCGTTCGGCCTTCAGGGCCTCGGCGATCAAGAACGCCAGTTCCAGGGACTGGCTGGCGTTCAGGCGGGGGTCGCAATGGGTATGATAGCGATCGCCCAGGGCGGCCTCGGTGATCTCCTGGGCGCCGCCGATGCACTCGGTCACGTCGGCCCCGGTCATTTCAAAGTGCACGCCGCCCGGGTGGGTGCCCTCGGCGCGGTGCACGGCAAAGAACTCGGTGACTTCCTGCAAGATCTTGAGGAAGTCGCGCGTTTTGTAGCCGCTGCTGGCCTTGACCGTGTTGGCGTGCATGGGATCGCACGACCACACCACGTTGCGGCCCTCGCGGGTGATGGCGCGGATCAAGGGCGGCAGGCCCTCGGTCACCTTGCCCGCCCCCATGCGCACGATGATGGTCAGACGGCCCGGCTCGTTGTGCGGGTTCAGCACGTCGCACAGCCGCAACAGGTCGTCGGTCTTCATCGACGGGCCCGCCTTGACCCCCACCGGGTTGGCAATGCCGCGCAGGTACTCGATATGGGCCCCATCAAGCTCGCGGGTGCGATCGCCCACCCACAGGAAATGCGACGAACACCCATACCAGCGCCCGGTCAGCGAGTCGGTGCGGGTTAAGGCCTGCTCGTAGTTGAGCAGCAGCGCCTCGTGGCTGGTGTAGAAGTCGGTCTCGCGCATCTGTGGCACGGATTCGGCGGTGAAGCCGCAGGCGTGCATGAAGTCCAGGGATTCGGCGATACGATCGGCGAAGGCGCCATAGCGCTCGGCCTGCGGGCTGCCCTGGACAAAGCCCAGGGTCCATTCGTGCACCTGGGCCAGATGGGCAAAGCCGCCCTGGGCAAAGGCGCGCAGGAGGTTCAAGGTGGCGGCCGACTGGTGATAGACCCGCAGCAAGCGGTCGGGATTGGGAATGCGGGCGTCCAGGTCGGCATCCATGGCATTGACCATGTCGCCGCGATAGCTGGGCAACTCCTTGCCTTCGACGGTCTCGAACGGCGCGCTGCGCGGTTTGGCGAACTGACCGGCCATGCGCCCCACCTTGACCACCGGCAAGGCGGCGCCAAAGGTCAGCACCACGGCCATTTGCAGCATCACGCGGAAGGTATCGCGGATGGTGTTGGCCGAGAACTCGGCGAAGCTTTCGGCGCAGTCGCCGCCTTGCAGCAAGAAAGCCTTGCCCTCGCCGACCCGGGCCAGGGCGCTTTGCAAGGAACGGGCTTCGCCGGCAAACACGAGCGGGGGAAATCGCGCCAGCTCCGCTTCGACGGCCGCGAGATGCGCGGCATCCGGGTAGTCCGGCATCTGCCGGGCGGGCTTCAAGCGCCAGCTGTCCGGGGTCCAGGTCGAGGCCATGGCGGGCGATTCCTTAGCGTGTGAGGGCGTCGAGAGATCCTTAGGCGAGAAGGGTTCGATATACGCAAGCGATTTCCTCCTGACCAGCGAAAAAGCCGCCCAGGATCGGAGGGGTCTGGGGAGGCCTCGCCGCCCCAGCCTTCCCTTTGTCTCTCCCCCCCCCTTCGTTCCTTTGGCCATGGTTGACTTGACCGCCTCGGGGGGTATGGTTGTGGCCCGGCCCAGACCCTCTCGCTGCCGGTTCTTTACGCCTTCGCGTGTGCCCACGACCCTGGGACCTGCCGGAGGCCCCCTCCCCAAGACATTCGCAGGAGCGACCAGGACGCCATGACCGACCAGTCCCTGAGCCAGATCATTGATGCCGCCTGGGAAGAGCGCGACGCTTTGACCCCGGCCACCCACGGTCCGGTGCGCGACGCCGTTGAAGCGGCGCTGGACGGCCTTGATCGGGGCACCCTGCGCGTCGCGGAAAAGATCGACGGGACCTGGACCGTCCATCAGTGGCTCAAGAAAGCGGTGCTGCTGTCCTTTCGCCTGTCCGACATGACCGTCATGACCGGTGGCCCGGCCGGCGCCGTCTGGTGGGACAAGGTGCCCGGCAAGTTCGAGGGCTGGGACGCTGCGCGCTTTCAGGAGGCGGGCTTTCGCGCCGTGCCCACTTGCGTCGTGCGTCGCTCGGCCTATGTTGCTCCCGGGGCGATCTTGATGCCGTGCTTCATCAATCTGGGCGCTCGCGTTGGCGAGGGCACGATGATCGACACTTGGGCCACCGTCGGCTCCTGTGCCCAGATCGGGCGCAATGTCCATCTGTCGGGCGGCGCGGGCATCGGCGGCGTGCTGGAGCCGCTCCAGGCGGGGCCGGTGATCATTGAGGACAACTGCTTTATTGGCGCCCGTTCGGAAGTGGCCGAGGGCGTGATCGTCGAAACCGGCGCCGTGCTGTCGATGGGCGTGTTTATCGGCGCTTCGACCCGGGTCATCGACCGCGAGACCGGCGAGGTCTTCATGGGCCGCGTGCCGGCCGGTGCCGTCGTCGTTCCCGGCACCTTGCCCGGCAAGCCGCTGCCCGATGGCACCCCGGGGCCGGGTCTGGCCTGCGCCGTCATCGTCAAGCGGGTGGATGAACGGACCCGCGCCAAGGTGTCCATCAACGATCTGCTGCGCGATCTGCCGCGCTAAGGAGTCCCTGGTGAGTCCTCTTGCGTCCGAGTGGACGGCCGACGCCCTGGCCGATCCCGTGCCCCTGGCCCGCGCTCTGATCGCCTGTCCCAGCGTGACCCCGGCCGATAACGGCGCGCTCGATGTGGTGCAAGCAGCGCTCACCGCTTTGGGCTTCGCCGTCGAGCGCCTTTCTTTCGGCGAGGAGGGAGGCGAGGGTGATCAGGCCCGGGTGGATAACCTGTTCGCCCGGCGCGGTTCCGGCCGGCCGGTGCTGGCTTTCGCCGGCCACACCGACGTGGTGCCGGCGCCGGCAGACAGTGGCTGGACCCGCGATCCCTTTGCCGCCGATGTCGAGGACGGCCTGCTCTATGGCCGGGGCGCCGTGGATATGAAGGGGGCCATCGCCTGCTTCATCGCCGCCGTGGCCCGGCTGCCGCGCGATCACCCGGGGCCGCTGGCCTTCCTCATCACCGGCGACGAGGAGGGGCCGGCCCTTCATGGCACCGTGCGTGTCTTGGAGTGGATGCAAGCCCAGGGCATTACGGTCGATCACTGTCTGGTCGGTGAGCCCACCAACCCCGAGGCTCTGGGCGAGGCCCTCAAGATCGGCCGACGTGGCAGTCTCTCGGCCACCATCACCTTGCGCGGGCAAGGAGGCCATGTGGCCTACCCGCACCGGGCCGACAATCCCGTGCACCGGCTGGTGCGCTTGGCGGCGGATTTGACGGCGGCGCCCCTCGATCGCGGCAGCGCCCACTTCGAGCCCTCCAGCATGCAACTGACCAGCTTGGATGTGGGCAATCCCACCCCTAACCTCATCCCGGCCCAGGCTCGCGTGACCCTCAACATTCGCTTCAACGATCATCACACCGGGGCCTCGCTCCAGCGTTGGCTCGAAGAGCGCGCGCTTCAGGCCTGCGATGGGCGACGCGACGCCTTCACCTTGGTCACGAAGCTCAGTGGCGAGGCGTTCGTGACCGAGCCTGGGCGCTTGACCACCTTGCTGGAAGACGCCTGCTTGGCGGTGGTCGGGCGGCGTCCGGTTCTTTCCACCTCCGGCGGCACATCCGACGCGCGGTTCATTCGCGCTGTTTGCCCGGTGGTTGAATTTGGCCTTGTCGGGCAGACCATGCACAAGGCGGACGAAGCGGTCGCCCTGGCGGATCTGGAGTCCTTGACCCAGATTTATCATCGCTTCCTGGAACGCTATCTTGAGGCCCCGGAATGAGCGCTGCCTTTACGGCCCGAATCGTGGCCGGTCTTGGCCTGTTGTTGCGTCTGGACATCCGGGCCTTTGCTCTTCTGGGCGAGACGCCGGCCGATGCCGCGCGCAGCTTTTGGGCCGCCGTGGTCCTGGCTCCGCTGTATCTGCTTTATATGCTGCTGGAGTTTCAAGGGGGAGCGGGCGGCAGTCCCTTCGGCCCGTATGGCCTGCTCAAGCTGCTGCATTACGTTCTAGGCTGGGCGCTGTACCCCGTCATGATGGAGATCTTGTGTCGGCTGCTTGATCGACGGGCGCTCTTTTATCGCTGGCTGGCGGCGTACAACTGGCTTCAGGTGCCCGTCATGCTGGCTTTTCTGCCTTTGACCGGCCTTGCGGCCTTCGGTCTCGCCCCGTTGCCGGTGGTGGCCTTTTTGAACAGCCTCGTGTTTTTGGTGATGACGTTTTATTTGGGGGTTGTCGCTCGGGGCGGCCTGCGGGTGCCGATGATCACCGTGGTCGGCGTGGTGTTTTTGGATTTGATTGTTGGCGAGGCCTTGCACGAGGCCTTTTTGCCCCTCCTGCTGCCGTTGCAGACCGGCGCGCAGGGGGTCGATGGGGGGTTCTAAAGGGGCGCCAAGCAGCACAGCCCCTCCCTTCGAGCAGAGCTAAGGCCTCAGCGGTTGGCGTTCTGATTGACGAAGGCCTCTAGGTCCACGTGGGCGACCCGCCACTCCCGGCCAAACTTGACGGCGCGCAGGTGTTTGTCGCGAATCCACTGACGCACGGTGGCTTCCCGGACTTTGAGCAGGTCCGCGACCTCGCGCACGGTCAAAAGGGGTTGGCGCAGCATGACTCCCGGATTCCGGCTGACCTGAGACCGCCCCACGCTCGCGGCGGGGCCTCCCTGTGACACCACTATGACCGTGTCGGCCGCGCCCCGCAAGCGGCTCGCCCACCCAGGGCGATCGGGTGACAGGGGCTTCTGGCGAGGATAGACAGAAAGGCAAGGGGGGGGGAGACGATCGGGAGATGGGGCCTCCCCAGCCTTGAAACCACCCCGCACGCGCCATGATTAAGCCACAGAGCGCCGGTGTAATATTTTCAAGAAAGAGACCGATCGTGTCGTCCTTCTTCCTAGGGAGAAGAGAGGTGCGTTGTTTTGTCCAAGCCCACGGGTAGGGCTTTGTCTCCGCCGTTGCGGGGGGGCAGCCTGCGCCCCTCAGAGCGGTTCTTTCTGAATTCAGCGTTTTTTCAATGAGATGGCATCGCTTTGGGGGAAGTTCCTCCCGGAGTCTGCACCCCTTGCTCGCTTTGTTCCGACTAAGATCGTCGGATTTTTTTCTTGACTCACGGGGCGCTCCAGAGCGATAGTCATCTCACGGGATTGGTGCCCGGGTCCGATTACCTCCCGGATCTCAAGGCAACAGTTCCAGACCGGCGCCATCTTCGCCGTGCATGGCCCGAAGATGGAGTACCGGATGCCACGAGGTGTCCAGGCACCTTGGGTAACGCTAGCCCGGCCCAAGGAATTCCGTTGGTCAGACAAGGCCCCCGCCCCGGCACCCCCTCAGCCGGACGGGGGCCTTCTAATTTGTCTTCCTCCGAGAAATCGGGCCTCCGGTCGAAGGGGAAGATGATGGCAGGGGCAGCCCCGCCTCTTTCCCGGGAAGAGGTTTTGGGGGGCTGGAGAGGAGCCGACTCTTGCCGTCTTTTCACCTCCTGGAAGAGACGAGGGTGGGAGTTGGGGTCCACAGGGGAAATGTCGGGACATGGCCGCCGTGGCCAGCGCCTGGAAAAACCCGCTAGCCCGTTTCCAGGCACGCACATGATCTTTCCCGAGGCCCCCGGTGAAGAAGCCGGGGGCCCCCTTTGTATTTCCAAAGGTTGGTCCTGGGGGAGGTGCCAGCGGCCTGTCGCGTGAGCGGGGGCGCTTGCTTTCGACTCGACTGGTCAGGGGGGGTGGTCTATTTCCGACAAAGAAACTTGGTTTTTCCCTTGACCCCAGCCCCCCAGTCCGCCATAGTCAGTGCAAGAGATCGACTTGGCGCCCCGCTCCCTCCCGGGCAACGCCTCCTCCTCTCGGTGACCAAGGATGGCGGACCGAGGGTTCTGCACAACCCCGGTCGTAGCAGGGACGTCCTAGCCCCGCCCCGGACTAATCCTGGTCTTTCAGAGCCCCCGCCGGTTCCCTCCCCGGCAGGGGGCCTTCTGCTGTTGGGCCGGAGGGCTGAACGATGGCGAGGCTTCGCCCGGCCCGAGAAAATTAAGACAAAAGGCTGTGTCCAGGCCTTGAGAAATGCGCCATCCCCCCTATCTCTTCGAATAAGACCGCAGCTTCCTTCGACCCCTCCCGAAGATCGCGCGCGGATCATCGCCGGTTTGGCCTGGGCGACGGGCGTCCCCCCCCCCTTGTCCGTTGCCCCCGCCGGCAAAACGACCCCCGTTCCGGCTTCCCCTCGGCTGGAACGGGGGTTTTTTACGTCGCTGTGCGGGCCTTGCCGCGGCTCTTGCCCAGAGCCCGTGGGTCAGAGCAGCCAAGGATCCGATGTGTCCTCTTCCTCCAAGGTCAGGCCCCCAGCCATCAGATCGGCTAGGGCGGCGCGCAGGGCATCGGGTTTCACCGGCTTGTGGAGCAAGGGAAGGCCACTGGCATCGGCCTCGCGCAGCCGCTGCGGCGCGGTGTCGCCGGTGAGCAGGAGGGCGGGAATCGGCAGGCCCACGGCGGCGCGGATCATCGCCACGGCATCGACCCCGGTTGCCCCGCCGCCCAGGCGGTAGTCGGCAATGATGACATCGGGCGGGGTGAGCAGTCCGCCCGACTCCAGGCCTTCCAGCAGATGTCCCAGATCGCCGAAGGCCAGGACCTCGCAGTCCCATCCCTCCAGGACCAGGGTCAAGCCATCTAGGATCGTGGGGTCGTCGTCGATCAGCATGACGGTGAGGCCGTGGGCGGCCTTGGGGTCGGCGCCGAGCAGCCCGCTGCCTCGCTCATCGGGGGCCACGCCATGCGCTGCCGCCAGGACCAGGGAAAAGCGCGAGCCCCGCCCCGGGACGGAGGCGAGGCTGACCTCGGCGCCAAGCAGCGAGGCGACGCGCCGGACAATGGACAGACCGAGGCCCAGACCCTCCCCCTTTTCTCGGGCCGGGTTATCGACCTGATAAAAGTCCTCGAACACCAAGGCGTGCTGGTCGCGGGGGATGCCCGGGCCAGAATCGAGAACCTGAATCTCCACCCGTCCCCGGGGACGACGGCGCACGCCCAGGAGCACGTGGCCAACTCTCGTGTAGCGCACCGCATTGCCAAGGAGGTTGCGGACAATGATTTCAACCAAGGCAGGGTCGGCATGGCCGTGGGCGCTGGTGGGGACGAGGCGCAGGGCCAGGCCTCGCCCGGTGGCCACCGGCTGGAACTCCTCGGCGAGACGGGCGAGCAGAGGCCCTACCGGGGTGTCGCGGGCCTCGCAACGCATCAGGCCGGCGTCGAGGCGCGAGATGTCGAGCAAGGTGTTGAGGAGGCCGGTCAAGGCTTCGGTGGTTTTTTCGATCCGTTCGATGAGGGCGGCCTGCCGGGGGTCGGTTTCGCGCCGGGCCAAGACCGCGATGAACATGGCCAGGGCCTGCAAGGGCTGGCGCAGGTCGTGGCTGGCGGCGGCCAGGAAGCGGGTTTTGGCCCGGCTGGTGCGTTCGGCCTCTTCCTTGGCGGCACGCAGGCGTTCATCAACGCGGTGTTCCTCCGTGACGTCGCGCAGGTGCAAAACCACCCCTGGGGCATCCCCGGGACGGTGGCGGGGGATGGCGGCGCCCACCTCGCCCCAGAGCGGCTCGCCCTGGGCACCGCGAAAACGCAACCGAACCGTCAGCGCGGTGTCCGGCCCGGCGCGCAGGCGGCGCAACAAGTCGCGCGCGATTTCCCGATCGTCGGGCATAACCACGTCATCCAAGGTGCCCAGGGCGTCAGGGGCCAGGCCCAGCAAGGTGGTCATGGCCCGGTTGACCTGCCAAAAGCGGCCATCCTGCCCCAGCAGGGCCATGCCATGACCGGCGGCGTCGAAGGTGCTGTGGAGTCGCTCCTCGCTATCGGCCAAGGCCAAGCTGAGGTCGCGGGCTTCGGTGATATCGCGGGCGCGCACCGCCACCAGCCCCTCCGGCAGCGGCGTGAAGCGCACCGACCACCAGCGACCGTCGCTCTGGTCCTCCAGGGTCTCCGCCACGCCACAGGCGCCGACCCGCGCCAACGCCGCGTATCTCGCCTGTCCTGCCGTGTCCGAGAGGCCGGTGATCAGGGTTTCGGGGCCGGGCGGGGCGCTGGACAAGCGCTGACGGGCGCGCGCATTGGCAAACACCACGCGGGCGCTTTGATCCACCACGGTCACGTCATCGTCCAGGCTGTCGAGAAGGGCGGCAATGAGCGGCGGGACATCCAAGGCCATCGGGCTGTCTTTCTTGGTCGAGAGGCGGAGCCCTTTTGTTGTGGACCGCAGGCGCGCTGGGAAAAACCAAAAAAACTCTGGGGCACACTGTCTTGTGTCTTGGCGGTGGCGGTCGCCCCGCGTGTTCGGGACAAAAACTAACGCCGCCAGGACACAAGACGGTCCACGCCCCGAAGCCCCTCAAGAAAAATGCCGGAGGCCCTAAAAGCACGTTGACGGTGTGTATCGTTGGGCCAATACTTTGGATGGGAGTCGTCTCATTGCCTCTTCGTCAAGCACTTTGTTAAGGAGGGCTCGGGGATGATGTTGGACTCGAAACGGATTCACGTTTTGGCACTCGCCTCGGGGCTTCTGCTTCTTGCCGGGTTTCCGGCCGGCCAAGCCAGCGCACCGACCGTCTCGCCGATTTTTTTCGGTCAGGGGTATGTCTGCGCCGATGGGACGCATTTTACTGTGGCCGGCTTGGAGAATGCGCCCACCGTGAGCCTCACGCTGAACGAAAATCCACCCGAAGTTTTGGCCCGCGAACCTACGGGCCAGCTTTCGGTGTATAGCAATGCCCGCCATAACCTCTACCCCGAGAAGACGGGGATCAGCTTGGGGCGGTACAAGAAGGGCCTGCTTTACACCACCTTTTGCCAGACTCCCCCCTGAACGCCGGGATCCGGCCGGCAGGATCGGCACCGTGGGCGGTTCGGTCGGGTGACGTTGCGAGGGGGCGGGTATGCCTTATGGCAGGGTTGGGGGCGCAGCGGTTGACGCGACGGTCGGGGAGCGGAATACTCTTTTTGTGGCGGAATTAAGGCTTTTCCCGAGGCAATCCAGGGAAAGGTCAGGCGACTGTCATGGAGGGAGGACACCCATGAAGCGGATGATGGGAATGGCTTTGGGGCTGGTCGGCCTGGTGGCCTTCGGCGCGACAGCCTCGGCTGAGGATCTGCGCTCGTTCACCTGTAGCGATGGCTTAACCTTCACGTTGAAAGTCAATGATGACAAAAAGACCGGTGAATTGACCCTCGCCGGCCAAAAGCCTCAGGCGGTGACGCGAGAGCCCGGGAGTGCGGCCGAAATGTTCACCGGGGAGAGCGTTTCGTTTTATTCCGATGGTGCGTCGGTCTCCCTGGCCTACATGAAGGGAACCGAGCAGGCCGGGACGGAGTGCAAGAAGAACTAAGTCGAGATAAAGAGAAGTCTGGGGAGGCGCGGTCTCCCCAGACCCCTCGGGGGGGTTAGCGTCGGGCCAGGGCCAGGGCCAGGGCCTGGGCCCGGGTTCCCGAAAGGGTGGCGCGGGTCGAGAGGGCCTCGGGATCCACCTGAAGGTCGATCACGGCCGGGCCCTGTCCGGCCAGGGCGGCGTCCAGGGCCGGGGCGAAGGCCTCGGTGGTGGCGACGCTGTAGCCACGGGCCCCGTAGGCTTGGGCCAGTGCCGCAAAGTCGGGGTTGGCCAAGGTGGTGCCGATCACCCGTCCGGGATAGCGCTTCTCCTGGTGCATGCGGATGGTGCCGTACATGCCGTTGTTGATGACGATCACCAGCAGGTCGAGCCCGTGGGCGACGGCGGTGGCCAGTTCCTGGCCGTTCATCAGGAAGCAGCCGTCGCCGGCAAAGGCGACGACGCAGCGCTCGGGCTGGGCGATCTTGGCCGCCACCGCCGCCGGCACCCCATAGCCCATCGACCCGTTGCCCGGCGCCAGTTGGCTCGGGAACACATGGCTTTTGTGGAAGCGATGGACCCAGCCGGCGTAGTTGCCGGCCCCGTTGCACACAATGGCGTCGCGCGGCAGGCGGGCTTCCAAGGTGGCCATCACGGCCCCGAGATCGACGGCGCCGGGGCAGGGATCGGGGATCAGGGCGGCCTCGTAGTCGGCGCGGGCGGCTTGGCGCCATGCGGCCCAGGCTTGGCCGTCCACCACCGGCAGGCGGGGCGCCAGGGTGTCCATAGCCGTGACCAAGCCCAGGCGCGGGATATACACGCGGCCGATCTCGGCGGGGTCGGGCACGGCGTGGATCAGAGTTTGGGCGGGGTGCGGGCTGCTCAACAGGGTGTAGCCCTGGGTGTCCACCTCGCCCAGGCGGGCGCCCAGGGCGACAATCAGGTCGGCCTCGCGCACCCGGGCGTTGAGGGCCGGGCTGGCGCCAAAGCCGAGGTCGCCAACATAGCTGGGGCTGTCGTTGTCAACGATGTCCTGGCGGCGAAAGGCGGCGGCCACCGGCAGGTCACAGGCCTCGGCCCAGCGGGTCACCTGGGTGGCGGCCTCGGGGGTCCAGGTGCCGCCGCCCACCACCACCAGGGGGCGGCGGGCGTCGGCCAGCAGGGCGGCCAGGGCTTCCAGGTTGGCCGCGCTCGGCGCCGGGCGGGCGGCCGGCCAGGGTGTGGGATCCTGGGCCGTGGCCAGCTCGGTCAACACATCCTCGGGCAGGGCGAGAACGGCGGGGCCGGGGCGTCCCGAGGTCGCCGCCGCCCAGGCGCGCGCCACCAGTTCGGGCAAACGGCCCGCGCTATCGGCGGTGGCGGTGAACTTGGCCAGGGGAGCGAACAAGGCGGTCATGTCCACTTCCTGGAAGGCCTCGCGGCCCGCCATGCCGCGCCCGACTTGCCCCACCAGCACCAACAGCGGGGTGGCATCCTGAAACGCGGTGTGAACGCCAACCGTGGCGTTACAGGCGCCGGGGCCACGGGTGACAAAACACACGCCGGGCTGTCCGGTGAGCTTGCCATGGGCCTCGGCCATATAGGCGGCCCCCCCTTCTTGGCGGCAGACCACGAGGCGCAGGCGCCCGGCCCGGTCGTGTGCCGCATCGAGGAAGCCAAGAAAGCTCTCGCCGGGTACGCAATACACCGTCTCCGCCCCCAAGCTGAGGAGCGCATCGGCCAACAGGGCCCCCCCGGTGCGGGCGGGGAGGGAAACACTGGGAGAAAGCATCACCCAAGGACCTCCGTTTTCCAAAATTCCTAAAAAAAGAAGAGGGTCTGGGCAGGCGGTGCCTCCCCAGCCTTCAAAACCCGCTTCGGGTTTCAAACAAGCGCCGACGTCGGCTCCGGTGGCCAAAAAGGCCAAGCGGCAGCTTGAGCACGTCATAAGCCAGGAGCCCCAAGGCCACGCCGGCCAGCCAATAGGCGAACCCCACCGCCGAGAACGGCAGTGTTGGCACGAAATGCTCCAGCGTTTCTAGGAACAAGTCCCCGTTCAGATGCCCCATCAGCACCAGCGGGCCCCCCCAGAGGCCATGATGGGCCAGGGTTTGGTGGAGGTGCTCCAGGTCCGTCACCCGCAGGGCAAGAGCCTCGGCCAGCGGGCCGGGCAGGGAGCCTCCGGCCGAGGCCACCGCCTGGGTGAGGGCGGCCCGCGCCTCGGCCGCCTGAAGCCCCAGGCGGTGCAGATAGTGGGCGCTGAAGCCGGGGGCTTGGGACAGCACCATGCCACTCATGGCGGCGACCGCCGCCCCGGCCAAGCGATCCAGTGTGCGCAGGAGCCATGTCATGGGCTCATTGAACGCATTTCAAGCACCGGGGGCAAGCGGGGAAACAAGGCCGGGCTGGGGGCGAGCGTTCGGAGATGAGAGGGGGCTGGGGAGGCGGCCGCCCCCCCTCCCTCGTTGTCTTCAGGCGGGCTTGCGATCGCTCAGGCGCTCGACCTGGGCACCGCAGGCGGCCAGCTTGGCTTCCAGGCACTCGTAGCCGCGATCGAGGTGGTAAACACGGTTGACGATGGTCTCGCCCTCGGCGGCGAGGCCGGCCAGCACCAAGCACACCGAGGCACGCAGGTCGGTCGCCATGACCGGGGCCCCCGACAACCGGCTGACACCGCGTACGATGGCGGACCCCCCATGAATATTGATGTCGGCCCCCATGCGCATCAGCTCGGGGACGTGCATGAAGCGGTTTTCAAAAATGTTCTCGGTGATCATCGAGGCGCCCTCGGCGGTAGCCATGAGGGCCATCCATTGCGCCTGCATGTCGGTGGGGAAGCCGGGGAAGGGCTCGGTGATCACGTCCACGCCCACCACCGGGGCGCCGCGGGCGTCCACCTCCAAGCCGCCATCGGCCCGGTTGACCCGCACCCCGGCCCGGCGCAAATGATCCACCAAGCTCTCGACCAACTCCAAGCGGGTGCCGGTTAGGGTCAGGCGGCCCCGGGTGATGGCCGCCGCCAGGGCGTAGGTGCCAGTCTCGATGCGATCGGGCACCACGGCATGACGGGTTCCGCTGAGGGAGGCCACGCCGCGCACGCGCAAGGTGGGGGTGCCCAGGCCCTCAATGTCGGCGCCCATGGACTGAAGGCAGCGGCCAAGGTCAATGATCTCCGGCTCGCGCGCCACGTTGTCGAGAAGGGTCTCGCCCTCGGCCAGGACGGCCGCCATCAAGGCGTTTTCCGTGCCGCCCACCGTGACCTTGGGAAACTCGAAGCGGGCCCCTTTGAGCCGTCCCTTGACCCGGGCGTGAACATAGCCCTCGCGCAGATCGATCTCGGCCCCCAGGGCCTCCAGGGCCTTCAGATGCAGGTCCACCGGCCGCGTGCCGATGGCACAGCCCCCCGGCAGTGAGACCCGGGCCTGCCCGTGCCGGGCCACCAGCGGACCCAGGACCAGGATCGAGGCCCGCATGCGCCGCACCAGATCATAAGGGGCGGTGGTGTCCTTGAGGCTGCCGGCGTTCAGGTCCACCACCCGGCCGGCGCTGGATGTGGCGTCGTTGAGGGAGACCCCCACGCCCATGTGTTCCAGCAGGGCCGCCATGGTTCTGATATCGGCGAGGTCGGGGCAGTTGGTGAGGCTGACGGTCTGGTCGGTCAGGAGGCTGACGGGCATCAAGGCCAGCGCGGCATTCTTGGCGCCCCCAATGCGCACCGTGCCATCCAGCGCGGTACCGCCAACGAGACGGATACGATCCATGCGAGCAAAGTCTCCCGGGGGCAGGGGGAAGGCCCATCCCGGGGCCCCTTCCCTGATAAAAGGCGGTTCCTATCCCATCCCGCCTTCCGGTGCAAGGGACGTGGCGAGTGGCGTGGGAGGAGGGGGAATCGCCAAATAAGTGTTATTCACAGCAAAAAATTTTCGCTTTGATTTATTCTGCCCTCTCTTGCAAGGCCGGGACCGCCATCAGACATCAAAGCAAGACGAATCGCGGGGGGCGGGCAGCCGCGGGGGGGCGGGAGATGTCACGGGAACAACCAACCAGGGCGAGAGGAGCCGAGAGGGCAGGGGGGGAGGCTCAACGTCGCTGCGTGGCTCTCCTCGGAGGCCTTGCCTTGATTTTGGCCGGGATTGGCGGGTTTTTGCTGCTGGAGGGGGGACAGAGTCCCGCCGATGCCGCGGGCCCACTTCTTCTGACGCGGGCGGAGGCCGTCCAGCGGTTCACCCGCTCTTTTGTGCGCGGATATGCCGCCCAGGTGGCGCTCCTGGCCCAAAGCCTCGCGGCGGGCGCGGCGCCGGCCGAGGTGTTGCGCGGCGTGGTGGCCCGCGACCCCCTGGTCGCGCGGGTCCAGCTTTTGGAAACCGATGGCTTGGCGTGGCGCGCGGAGCGGGCCGAAGAAGGGGTTCGCCTCGTGCAAGGGGCTTCCCCCGGTCCCGGCGTCCCCCCAGCCGACCCGGTGGGCCGGATGGTGATCAGCGGTCCCGACCTGGAGGAGGAAGGAGGGGGCTTTGCGGCCGGCATCCCAACCTTGCATTTCGCCCAGCGGGTGAGCAGCGAAGACCAGAGGATGGTGATGCTCACCGTGGACGCCTCTCCCCTTCTGCAAGGCAGCGACCTTGAGGGGCCGGGGGTGGCCCTTCAGCGCTCGGTGCTGGACGAGGAAGGGTACTGGCTGAGTGGGGCCGCCCCCGGAGCGGCTCTGGGGGGATGCGTCGCGACCGCCACGCCACCTTGGCGCTGGAGAACCCTCCTTTGTGGGGGCAAATCCGCGAGCGGGGCACCGGGCGCTACGCCGACGATGGGCATGTCTGGTTGTTTGCCCGGATTGATCTCGCGGCGCTCTCCGGCCTTCCCGTGGCCCATGCCCCGGTGTGGTATGACCTGCAAGGGGCTGGCGCTTCTGCGGGCGGATCCCTGCACCACGTCCAACAGGTTGGGGGAGGCGTTCTGGGTTTGGCCGGGCTGATCGTGGTGGGTCTGGTGATCGACTCCCGCCGGCATCAGCGCCAGGCCCCCGACCCGCCTCGCTCCGAACGGATCGAGGTCTTGGGGACCCTGGCCGTTGGTCTCAATCAAGCCCTGGCGCCAGGGTTGGCCAATGCCTTGACCTTGGTCTCCGCCGTGCGTCCCCTGGCGGCGACCTTGCGCCAGCCGCCCGACGCCTTGACCCCGTGGGCACTGTCGGGCCTCGCCGACCGCATGGACGCCGGGCTGGGCGCAGCGTGTCACGCACTTGATCAGGCCGGGCACGTGCTGGAGCGCTTGCGCGACATCGGCGCCACGCCCCACGCCTTTCCCTCGCGTCTGTTTGATCTCGATGAACTGGTGCTGGCGGTGGCGGAGATGGTGCGGCCCCGGTTTCGCGCTGGCCCCTTTCAGCTCAACGTGGAAGCCGGTGCCCGCGCCCATCTTGAGGGCCCTCCCGATGTCTTGCGCCAGATTTTGGAAGAGCTGCTGGACAACGCCGTTCGGCACGGCCTGGGCGAACGGCCCTTGGGCGAGGTTGTCTTGCGCAGCGCGCCCGGCCCTGGCGGCACCGTTGTCGTCTCGGTGGCCGATGACGGCGCCGGGATGCCCCCCGACGTCGAAGCTCGCGCGTTCGAGCCCTTTTTCTCGACCCAACCGGGGGCGCTGGGGGTGGGGCTGTGCGTGGTCGAGGCCCTCACTCTCCAGCGGTTGGGGGGGCGGGTCGCGGTGGTGTCTTCCCCCGGCGAGGGGACCCGCGTCACGCTGACGTTGCCGCGACGAGCGCCCGAGGCCGATCCTCCCCGCAACAAGGAGCCCGCGTGATGTCTGCATCGCCTGGAGCCCTGTCCTCGGTTCCCGCCGCGCCGGAGTCTTTTTCGGCGCCATGGCGGATTTTGGTTGTGGAGCCCACCCCAGAGGGGCGTGCTGCCGTGTTCTTTGCGCTCCAGGATGTCGAACTCCTGGGCCGGCCCCTGCTGTTGGTGCCGGCCGGCACCACCGTCGAGGCCTGTCGCATCGTGCGAAGTGCCGAGGCGCCGGCCGTGGCCTTGATTGATGTCGGGGAGGAGGGGCCGGCGGCTCTCGAAGTCCTCCTTGGGCGGGTGCGGGCCCAGGCGCCGGCCGAGATGCGCCTTGTTCTTTGGGTCCGCCACCCCAGCCAGATCCCGCCCTTGTCCATGCTGACACGCCATGACGTGAGCGACGTCTGTCGCCGAAGCGATCTCACCCAAGGGCGGTTGCTCATCGTTTTGCACGTCACCTTGTGTGCCTATGAGCAGCGTCTGCGCCTGCGGTACTACCGAGAGGGGGTGGTTGAGGCGCTGGTCGCACTGGAGGATCCGAGGTCGCGGGGGCGTCTTGAGACCCTGGCGCGGGGGTTGTTGCTGCAAATCACCGGGCTGTTGGGCGGCGATGGGAGCGCCCTGGTGGCCTCTGGCCCTGGTTCCGACGCGGCCGCCGATCCGATCGGCTTTGTCGTGCTTGGAGGCTGTGGTCGCTTTGCTGGGCTGTCCGGCACCTCGGTGTCCTCGCAACGCGGGGAAGGGGGGCTGTCTTGGAGGCCTTTGCCGCGGCTGCCGGCCGCGCCGAGGGGGGTGGCGTGACGGCCGCTTCGCCTTGCTGATCCCCCTGGGGCCGAGGCGCAGCATTTTTCTGGTGGTCGAGGGACTGGCTCGTCCTCCTGCGCGAGACATGCTTGATAGTCTTTGGCGGTTCGCCAGCAGTGTGGCTCAGGCCGCCGAAACCGTGGACCAGATCGCGCGTCTTGAGCGCCTCGCCTATCACGATGGTGCCTTGGGCTTGCCCAACCGCCATGGTTTCGAGCGCATGCTAGACCAGAGGTTGCAAGAGCCGGGACCCAGGCCGGTGCTTGTCTTTTGTGCGGTGGAAGGGGTGGCGGTCATCGCGGCCACCTTTGGCGCCACCGCGGCCACCCAGGTGTTGCGGGCCGTGGCCGGTGTTTTGCAAGGTCCGCCCATCGGCCTTGATCGCCTTGCTCGCTTCGCCGATGACAGCCTCGTTGGGCTTGCCGGTCCCGATGGTCTCGACCCGCCCGTGCTGGAGACCCTGCAAACCCAGCCGGTCCCGGTTGAAGGAGGCATGGCGCCGGTGCGGTTGCGCGTGGCGTGCGTGGACCCGGGGTCTGAGGTCCGCGAGGCGTCCACGCTCTCCCGGCACGGCCAAGCCGCCTTGCTGGCGGCAGAGGGGGGCAAGGGAGGGGGAACGATTCGGTATACCCGGGCCATGAACGATGGTCTCTATCGTCGCTTGCGCCTGCGCACCGCCTTGCGTCGAAGCCTGGAGCGCGACCGGGGGATTGACGTGCACCTTCAGCCCCAGGTTGATCTGGCGCGCGGAACCATCATCGGCGCCGAGGCCTTGTGCCGCTGGTTCTTGGACGGTCACGTGGTGCTGCCCGAGGAGTTCATCCCCCTGGCCGAAACCGGCGGTCTGTCGCGCGCCCTGACCGGGGCCGTGATCCAGCGCGTCGCCGAGATTGGCGCCGATCGTCGTGCCCTTGGCCGCCCTGCGTTGCGCTTGTCGGTTAACCTGAGCGCCATGGATCTCAGCAGCGACGACTTTGTGGAGACCTTGCTGCGCGATATCGAGGCCCTGGGCCTGACCCCCGACCTTTTGGCGTTCGAGATCACCGAGGCCCAGATCCTGATCCATCCCCGTCCCGTTCTGGACGAGGTTGCCAAGCTGCGCCGGGCCGGCTTCGAGGTCTTGCTCGATGATTTTGGTACCGGTCGGGCCTCCCTCAGCCTGCTGGAACGCCTGCCGGTGACGGCCGTGAAGATCGACCGCACGTTTGTTGCGTCTCTCACCGTGGCCGGGGCGTCCCGATCCCTGGTCGCCACGGCTCTTGCCATGGCCCGCGGCCTGGGCTTGGGCGTCGTCGCCGAGGGGGTGGAGACCGTCGAGCAACACCAAGCCCTCGCCGCCTTGGGGTGTGAGGTGGCCCAGGGCTTTCTCTACGGCGCGGCCGTCCCGGTTGCCGAGTTCGAGCGGCTGGTTGGCGGGTGGAGCTTGGCGCGCTGTCTCGCCACGGCCACCTGAGCCTCCAGGAAGGGAAGGGGGAGCCTGTCTTCTCTTTTCGTGGTTCTTCCCGGGAGGTCCGGCGCGGCAAAAAAGCAAAGTCCCTCATTTTTTCCTTGCCAGCCCCCGGGGCGCGTGGCACTTTGCCGCCCTCCCCGGACGGGGTCCTCTCGGATCCCGGTCCATGGCGTGCCGCCGTAGCTCAGGGGTAGAGCACACCCTTGGTAAGGGTGGGGTCGGAAGTTCAATTCTTCTCGGCGGCACCACTTTTTTTGTCGGCGTGGGCCGCCGTAGCTCAGGGGTAGAGCACACCCTTGGTAAGGGTGGGGTCGGAAGTTCAATTCTTCTCGGCGGCACCATTTTTTGTCGGCATGAGCCGCTGTAGCTCAGGGGTAGAGCACACCCTTGGTAAGGGTGGGGTCGGAAGTTCAATTCTTCTCAGCGGCACCATTTTCCTGGTCGTGACGGGTATCGTGACAGCCGGGGAGGCAAGCCTCCCCAAGGCCCATCTTACCGTGGCTGGGGACCTGCTCCCCGGGCCTGGATCACGCCATAGCGCCCAAGATAAACCAGAAATCCGGCGATCCACGCGCCGCCCGAGATCAGCAGCAGCGGCCAATACGGGGTGCCCGGCACCGCAGCGCCTCCGCGCGCCAGCGCCGCGATCAGCAAAAAACCATAAATCCAACGAGTTGGCGCATCGGCACGCAGCGCCAAGCCGCTGTGGCCCAAGGTGGCCCGGGTCATGATGGCCACTACCATCAAGGTGATCGCCCCCGCTCCCAGGGCATGCAGCGCCGCCCCGTCCAGGCCCCACGCCGGCCGCCAGACCGCCGCCGCCAGCACCAAAAGCCCGACCGGTACTCCGGCATAGGCGACGTGCAAGATCCAAACCAAACCTTCTGCCCCGGTTGCCGCGCCACGCCAGCGCGCCAATTGGGCCACGGTGGCAAGGCCGGCCAAGGCCAGAAGCAGGGCGACCATCGGGCTTTGGGGGAAGGCGGTCCACCCCGCCATGCTTGCGATCGTGAGGCCCAGGGCGATGTGATCCAGGCGATCTGGCGGCGGGGGGACGTCGGAGATTTGGTGCTGCTTCAACCAAGTTCGGGTGAAGTTGGGCACAATCCGCCCGCCGATCAGAGCGATCAACCCAACCAACACCGTTAGCGCCAGCCGGGGGCCGATGTTCTGGTCCGGGAGCACGCCCGCCGTTTCCAGCCAGTCCACCGCCGAGGCGCCCCCCAGGAGCCCTAGGGCCACGCTGACCGGCAGGTTGCGGGTGTTGCGCGCCACCACGACCTCGTGAGTGAACAAGCCTGTCAGCATCAGCCAAAAGCCTGTCTCCACCGCAGCGCCCAGCAGCCACGGCGTGGGCAGGGCGATCAGAAGGCGGGCCGCCAGCCACAAGAAGGCCAGAAGCAGGAGTGTCCCCCCCGCAACGGGGGGCGCCCGGTCCAACTGGGGGAGGCCGTCAGGACAAAGCCGGCCACGGCCGCCCCGGCAAAGCCAAACAGCATCTCATGGGCATGCCAGCCCAGCGGCGCAAAGGGGCCGGGGATCACGAGGCGGCCTTGCAGTACAAGCAGCCAAAGTCCCATGACCACGACGGCATAAAGCCCGGCCCCTAGGAAAAAAGGCCGGAAGGCGCGGGCAAAAAAGAGCATCAGGGGCGAAGGAGGGAGCATGGAGAGGCATCCGTAGCCAAGTCCGAGGAAAGTAGGAAATGGTAGTATCTACACGAGGATGACAGCAAGATTAAGGTTGCGGGAAAAAAAACAAAAAACCACTGCCTTTATAAGAATGTCACCTTTCAGGTGCCCAGAAAAACGACATCAAGGGCATTCCGATTGGCGGGTGCTGGTGGTATAGGCAGAGGATGATGCCTCGCCTCCTGAGAGAAGGGGGGTGCCTTTTATAATCATCAAGGAGAATCTCCTTGAGGGATGAAAGGCGTAAAGAATATGGAGTGCACGACCATGGTCAGGACATCCACAGCGGCGTTCCCAGATGAGGGTATTGTGCGGCAGACCGCACGCAAGAAATTTGTGATCAAGATTCTGCTGGGGACCGGGCTTTTGTTGATCCTGTCCTTCGGTGGATTGGGGGTGTGGGTCTACACCTACAGTAGTCGTATTTTGGAGCAGGAAATTGCTACCGAAGTGAATGAGGCCAGTCATTCCGCTGCCCTGGCCGTGCAAAACTGGCTCGAAGGCCGCCTGCTGCTGATCCAGGGATTGGCCGCCGATATTGAAACCACCCCTGATCCGGCCGCCCTGGCGCCCCTGGTCACTCGCCCTGTTCTGACCTCTTTGTTCTCCGAGGTTTACTTTGGTCATCAGGCAGATGGCGCCTTTACCACCTCCAACCCGACCGGGACTGCCCCCAGGCTACGATCCAAGGCCACGACCCTGGTATCAGGCAGCGCTCAAGGCCGGCACCCTGACGCTGAGTGATCCCTATGTGGATATCACGACCAAGGTCCTGGTTCTGACCCTGGCCCAACCGGTGAGGCAGGGGAACGCGGTGCGTGGTGTGGTGGGGGCCGATCTGCCGTTGAAGGCCTTGCAAGCGTATTTGAGTACCGTTACTCTCGGCGGCAAGGGGTTCTTGTTCTTGGTCGATGCCAAGGGTCAGATCCTGGTCCACCCCGACAAGGCCAAGGTCTTGACCTCCCTCGGCTTTGCACCCGATCAGCCGCCGGCCGTGCCCGACGGGGACATCCCCCTCCTCCAGTTCCATCCCCTGGGCGGACTCATGGCCGGGAAGTGGTCCGTGGGCGTCGCCCTCGATCCCGAGAGCATCCATGCCCCTGTGCGGGTTCTCGGCATGGTCGTCGGCGGCGGCGTGCTGGGCTGCTTGGTCATCGTGCTGGCCACGCTGGCCGTCTTCCTGTGGCGCGGCGTCGCGCAGCCGGTTTCCCGCATGACCGTCGCCATGACCGCGCTCTCGAACGGCCACCTCGACACCGCCTTGCCCGATCGCGACCGCCAGGACGAACTCGGCGCCATGGCCCGCGCCCTCGAGGTCTTTCGAGATCGATCCCACGAGGTCGCGTTGCTGCAAGCCCGCCAGGAGGCCCAGCGCCACGAGGCCGAGGAAGCGCGCAAGACCCTGCTGGGGGGACTGCTCCTCGATTTCGAGGCGTCCGTCACCCACGTGCTCCAGGCTTTGAGCGCCTCCAGTGCCGACATGGAGTGCATGGCCCAGGCCCTGCAAGCTAGAATGGCCGAAGCCGGTCACGGCAGCGAGGCCGTGCGACAGGCCGCCGTCAAGACCTCGGCCAATGTCGAAACCGTCGCCGTGGCCTCGGAGCAACTCGCCGCCTCCATCGACGAAATCGCCCGCCAAGTCACCCAAAGCGCCGACATCGCCAGCCGCACCGCCAGCGACGCCGAGGAAGCCCGCCGCCTCATCGAAGATCTGGCCCGCCATAGCGAGGATGTGGGGGAAATCGTCACGCTGATCGAGGCCATCGCCAGCCAAACCAATCTGCTGGCCCTCAACGCCACCATCGAAGCGGCGCGGGCCGGCGAGGCCGGCAAGGGGTTTGCCGTGGTCGCCGGGGAGGTCAAATCCCTGGCCGCCCAAACCGCCCAGGCTACGGGGCAGATCGCCAGCCGCATCCAGGCCACCCAGCAGGCCACCGCCCAGGCCGTCGCCGGCATCCGGGCGATCAACGACGTGGCCCGTCAGGCCCAGGCCCTGGCCGCCGGGATCGCCGCCGCCGTCGAGGAACAGGGGGCCGCCACTCGGGAAATTTCACGCAACGTCACCCAGGCCGCGACCGGCACCCAGGATGTAACCGGCCACATCCACGAGGTCTCGACCACCGTGGGGCAGGTCAGCGGCCAGTCCGACACCGTCCACGTCGCGGCCCAGACCTTGAGGGGGCGGGTGCAGGACTTGGAGGCGCAGCTCCAGCGGTTTGTTGCGACGATGCGGGCCGCGTAACAGGGAAGGCTGGGGAGGCTTGCCTCCCCAGACCCCACATTCATGGGGTCCTGCCGCCGACACGATTCCCCAGGAGCGGAGGGGTCTGGGGAGGCCCCGCCTCCCCAGCCTTTCCTCAAACGTCCAAGTTCTTCACGTTCAGCGCATTGTCCTGAATGAACTCACGGCGCGGCTCGACCACGTCGCCCATCAAGGTGGCAAACACATCCTCGGCCTGATCGGCCTGGGCGACCTTGACCTGGAGCAGGCGGCGGGCGTTGGGGTCCAAGGTGGTTTCCCACAGCTGTTCCGGGTTCATCTCGCCCAGGCCCTTGTAGCGCTGGATGGAGATGCCGCGCCGACCGGCGGTCATGATGGCGTTGACCAGGGCGACGGGGCCGGGGATGCGGGTGTCGCCTTCCTTCGAGCGCAAGGTGGCCGGCTGGCCGAAGATGTCGCGCAGGGCGCCGGCCATGGTGCCCAGGCGCCGCGCCTCGGTGCTGTGGACCATCGGACCGTCGATGGTGTGGACCTCCTCGACGCCGCGCAGGGTGCGGCGCAGGGAAAGGCCGCCGCCGTCGGCGAGGCTGCCCCGCCAGCCCCGTTCCAGCGAATCGGCCAGGGCATCGACCCGGGCGGCCACCTGATCGGCGGCGGCCTGGGCCCGAACGGGATCGGCCAGGATCTCGGGCGAGAAGGCGCCGGCGATGGCCGCTTGTTCCAGGAGGTCCCAGGGCACCTTGCGGCCCATGCCCAACACGGCGGAGCGGGCGAGGCGCGAGCGTTCCACCAGATCGCGCAGATCGGCGGCGCCGACCTGGGTGCCGTCGCCCAGGATCAAGACGGTATCCTCCAGGCCGGCGCTGATGAGGTAGTCCTCCATCTCGCGGTCGTCCTTGAGATACTGCTCGGACGAGCCGCGCCGGGCCCGGTATAGCGGCGGCTGGGCGATGTACAGGTAGCCCTTTTCCACGATCTCCGGCATCTGCCGGAAGAAGAAAGTCAGCAACAAGGTGCGGATGTGGCTCCCGTCCACGTCGGCGTCGGTCATGATGATGATTTTGTGGTAGCGGGTCTTCTCGATCGCAAAATCATCCTTGCCGATGCCCGTGCCCAGGGCGGCAATCAAGGTGCCGATTTCGGCCGACGACAGCATCTTGTCGAAGCGGGCCCGCTCGACGTTCAGGATTTTGCCGCGCAGGGGCAAAATGGCCTGAAAGGCGCGGTCGCGGCCCTGTTTGGCCGAGCCACCGGCCGAGTCACCCTCCACGATGAACAGTTCGGAGTGGGCCGGATCCCGGTTTTGGCAATCGGCCAGCTTGCCGGGCAGGCTCGCCATGTCGAGCGCCCCTTTGCGCCGGGTCAGGTCGCGGGCTCGCCGGGCGGCCTCGCGGGCGGCGGCGGCCTCAATGACCTTGCCAACGATCAGGCGGGCGTCTTGCGGGTGCTCTTCCAGCCACTGGTCGAGCCGTTCGGACACCACGGCCTCGACGACCGGGCGCACCTCGCTCGAGACCAGCTTTTCCTTGGTCTGGCTGGAGAACTTGGGGTCGGGAACCTTGACCGACAGCACGCAGGTCAGGCCTTCGCGCATGTCATCGCCGGTCAGGGCGACCTTTTCCTTTTTGAGCAGGCCGCTGTTTTGGGCATAGGTGTTGAGGGTGCGGGTCAGAGCGGCGCGAAAGCCCGCCATGTGGGTGCCGCCGTCCTTTTGCGGGATGTTGTTGGTAAAGCACAGCACCGACTCGTGATAGCTGTCGGTCCATTCCAGCGACAGATCCACGGTGATGCCGTCGCGTTCGCCCGAGGCGGTGACCGGCGAGGCGTGCAGCACCTTCTTGGACTTGTCGAGGTAGCGGACAAAGGCCTCGATGCCGCCCTCGTAGTGGAATTCGGCGACGCGAGGCTCGGCGCTCCGGTAATCCATCAGAACGAGTCGGACGCCGGAGTTCAGGAAGGCCAGCTCGCGCAGGCGGTGCTCCAAGGTGGCGTAGTCGTAGTCGGTATGGGTGAAGATCGACGGGGAGGCAAAAAAGGTGATCTGGGTGCCGCTCCGGCCCTGGCTGTCGCCAACCACGGCCAAGGGGGCCACGGCGGCGCCGTGCTCGAAGCGCAGGTAGTGCTCCTTGCCGTCGCGCCAGATGTACAGGTCGAGCCAGTCCGACAGCGCGTTGACGACCGAGACGCCGACCCCGTGCAGGCCGCCCGAGACTTTATAGGCGTTCTGGTTGAACTTGCCGCCGGCGTGCAATTGAGTCATCACCACTTCGGCGGCGCTCACCCCTTCGCCCTTGTGGATATCGACGGGAATGCCGCGCCCGTTGTCGCGCACCGTGATGGAGCCATCGCCGTTTAAGACCACCTCGGTGCGGTCGCAGTAGCCGGCCAGCGCCTCGTCAATGGCGTTATCAACGACTTCGTAGACCATGTGGTGCAGGCCCGACCCGTCGTCGGTATCACCGATGTACATGCCCGGGCGCTTGCGCACCGCCTCCAAGCCCTTGAGAACATTGATGGATTCAGAGGTATAGGCCTGTTGTGTCATGGGGGTTCCGTCAGGGTTGGGCAGCCGGCGACGGGCCGGACGCGCGAGGAAGCGGCCCAGGGAGCCGGCGATCTAGCAAGGGCCTAGTCTAGCACAGCCCCCGCGTCGAGACGCAGAAATTGCGCGGTTTTGGTCCAGAATTCAAATGCTTGAGGGTCGGTGCCCGTGACCCAGGCCTGGGCGCCCAGGGCATCAATCTCCCCCAGCAAGGCCGCACGCCGCGTTGCGTCGAGATGGGCCGAGACTTCATCAAGCAAGAGCAAGGGCGCCATCCCCCAGCGCGTCGCCAGGACCCGGGCCTGGGCCAACACCAGGGCAATCAGCAGGGCCTTTTGCTCGCCTGTCGAGCTGTGGCGCGCCGGCTGCCCGGTGGACGCGTGGCTGGCCTGCCAGTCATCGCGATGAGGGCCCTGGCCCGTGGTCCCGCTCGCCGCATCGGGGCGCCGGCTGGCGGCCAGGGCCCGGCGCAGGCGCTCTTCCACCCCAGGGCCGGTTCGTGGGCCAGCCAGCCGGCAATCTCGGAGACCAGATCCACCCGCACCCCGGGAAACGGCCCGGCCCCGGCGGCGGCGGTCTCGCCCAGCAGATCCAGCAACTGGGCCCGCGCCGCCACCACGGCGACCCCTTGGCGGGCCATCACGTCTTCCAGGGCATCAAGCCACGCGGGGACAGCGCCGCCCTGGCGCAGCAGGCGCAGGCGGTCGCGTTGGGCCCGGGCATAGGCGGCCGCCCGGCCAGCGTGCTCGGGATCCAAGGCGTTGACGAGTCGATCCAAAAATCGTCGCCGATCCGATGCCGCTCCCCGGAACAAGCCGTCCAGGTCCGGGGTCAGCCACAAAACCGGCATCAAGGCGCCCAAGGCCGCTTGCCCGGCGGCGCTGCGGCCATCAATGCGCACGAGTCGCCGCTCGCCCGCCGCCACCTCGCGCCCGGTGCCCACCTCGGCCGCGCCCCGGACACCCAGTGCCAAGCGGGCCGCCACCCCCCACGTTGGGGACGGCGGGGCGTGCGGCGTGGGCCGATACCCGACCTCGGCCAGCGCCGCGCCGCGCAGGCCCCGGCCCGGGGTGAGAAACGACAAGGCCTCCAGGAGGTTTGTTTTTGCCTGCCCCATTGGCGCCCCACAGCACAACGGGGGCCGGACCCACGCTCAGGCGGGTTTGACCAAAGCCGCGAAACCGGGTCAGGGTCAGGCTCAGGACCGCCGCCGGCGGCCAGGGCCCCAGACTCACACGCGCATCGGCATCAAGACGTACACCGCCGAGGCATCGGCGGCGTCGCGCAGCACGGTGGGCGATGACGAGTCAGCCAGATGCAGGCGCACGGCGTCGCCCTTGACCTGATCGAGAATGTCGAGCAGGTAGCGCGCGTTGAAGCCAATCTCCAACGGCGTGGCGCCATAGGAGGCTTCGATCTCCTCGACCGCCGAGCCGGCCTCGGGGCTTGAGGCCGACAAGGTCAGGGTGCCCGCCGCCACCGCCACCTTGATGGCGCGCGACTTCTCGGTGGAAATCGCCGCCACCCGGTCGGTGGCCTGGGCGAAGGGCTGGCGTGCCACCTCCAGGATTTTGTCGTTGTCGGTCGGGATCACCCGCTCATAGTCGGGGAACTTGCCGTCGATCAGCTTGGAGATCAGGCAGACGTCGTCGAAGGCAAAGCGGATCTTGTGCTCAGAGAGCGACACGTTCACCACCATGCCGGTTTCCTCGACCAGTTTGCGCAGTTCGGTCACCGTCTTGCGCGGGACAATGACCGCCGGCATGCCGGCCGCGCCCTCGGGCAGCGGGATTTCCACGCAGGCCAAGCGATGGCCATCGGTCGCCACCGCCCGCAGCACCGGCTGACCCGCCGCCTCGGTGGCGTGCAGGAAAATACCATTCAGGTAATACCGGGTTTCCTCGGTCGAGATGGCAAAGCGGGTGCGGTCGATCAACGCCCGCAGATCGGCGGCCGGCAGGACAAAGCTGTGGGAAAAGTCGCCCGGGCTCATCACCGGGAAGTCGTCCACCGGCAAGCAGGCCAACTGGAAACGCGAGCGCCCCGCCCGCAACACCAAGGGGCCGTCGCCGCCCTCGTGGCTGAGTTCCACCTGGCTGCCATCGGGCAGCTTGCGCACGATGTCGTACAAGGTATGGGCGGGGGCGGTTGTCGCGCCGGGTTGGGAGACGGTGGCCGGGATCGATTCGGTGATCTCCAGGTCCATGTCGGTGGCATTGAGGCCCAGGCCTTCCGCCGAGGCTGTCATGCGCAGGTTCGACAAAATGGGAATGGTATTGCGCCGCTCGACCACGCTCTGGACGTGCCCCAGGGATTTGAGGAAGGCAGTGCGCTCAAGAGTCAGCTTCATGGGGACCTGGACCAATCTGGAGGCCACGCGGGCCAGACGAGAAAAGGACCGGAGTATACGCTAAACGGTGGCGAGACCCAAGGAAAAGCGGCAAAAGCCGAACGGCGGGGAGGCGGACCTCCCCGGGGCCCTTCGGTTCTTGGGCGGCTTAGGCTTCCAGCATGCGGCGCAGCAGGTCCACGTCCTCGGCGAAGGAGGGGTCGCCGGCCATCAGTTCCTCGATCTTGCGAATCGCGTGCATCACCGTGGTGTGGTCGCGCCCGCCGAAGTTCTTGCCAATGTAGGGCAGCGAGCGGCTGGTCAGTTGCTTGCTCAGGTACATGGCCACCTGACGCGGCCGGGCCACGGCGCGGGCCCGGCGCGCCGAGTGCATGTCGGCCAGTCGAATCTTGAAGTGATCGGCCACCCGTTTTTGGATGTCCTCGATGGTCACCCGTCTGTCGTGGGCGCGGACCAGATCGTGGAGGACTTCCTGGGCCGTCTCCACGGTCAGGGCGCGGCCGACGAGCTGGGCATGGGCCACAAGTCGAATCAAGGCGCCCTCGACCTCGCGGCCGTTGGTCGTGACTTTGTGGGCGATGAACTCCAGCACGCGCGGCGGCACCGGCACGCCCATCTGCTCGGCCTTCGACTCCAAGATGCCCAGGCGCAGCTCGTAGGTGGTGGGGTGCAAGTCGGCGACCAAGCCACAGGACATGCGCGAGCGCAGCCGCTGGCCGATGTGGTCAAGGTCGGTCGGCGACTTGTCGGCCGAGAGGACGATCTGCGCGCCCTGATCGACCAGGGCATTGAATGTATGGAAAAATTCTTCCTGGGTGCTGTCCTTGCCACTGATGAACTGGATGTCGTCCACCATCAGCACGTCCACGCTGCGGAACTGCTCCTTGAACGACAAGGTATCCTGCTGGCGCAGCGCCCGGATGAAGCGGTGCATGAACTGCTCGGCCGACAGATAAATCACCCGGCGCAGCGGCTGGTTTTGGCGCACACAGCGGGCAATGGCGTGCATCAGGTGGGTTTTGCCCAGGCCAACACCGCCGTACAGGAACAACGGGTTAAACGACATCCCAGCGGTCTCGGCCACGCGCTTCGCAGCGGCGTAGGCGAACTCGTTGGGTTTGCCCACGACAAAGTTGTCGAAGGTGTAGCGAGGGTCGAGGGGGGCCGACAGGCCATCATCCAGAGTCGGGGGCGGGGGCGGGGCGGCCGGTGTCGGCGCCGAGACGCGGGGCTCCTCGGCTTTGAGGCGTGAGCGCGGGGCCCGGGGACGACGGGCAGGGGCCGTGGGGGGCAGGCGGGGACGAAGGCTCCTCGAAGGCAGGCTGCGACACGATGGGCCCGGCAGACCCGGCACCAGCCGCCGGCTTGGTCGGGCGTGCACTGCCCTCAACGACGAAGTCTACGATGCGCACCGAGGGATCTTCCTCGGTCCACAGCGAGCGGATGCGGTCGCCGTAGTGGGTCATGACCCAGTCGCGCATGAAGCGGGTGGGCACGCCCAGGCGCACCGAGCCCGGGCCAATCTGGGCCAAGGTCATGGGCTGGACCCAGGTTCGGAACGCTGTTTCTCCGAATTCCCGCTTGAGCTGGCCCCGCACGCGATCCCACCGGATCACCGCCGCTCCATCGCGCCCCGACGCTCCGTCCATTGTTCCCACTCCACTTTCAGGCGTCCCAACAGGGACACGACCCCAGGGGATCCTCCCCCATGCTTCCCGCTGCTTCGTTGCGGGGGCCGGAATTCGTCACACCAAGGTTAACATCTCGTTAAAATACCCCTTATCCAGGAGCATGTAGGGAAAAACAAATCCACATACAAGAAATACCAAAGAACATCCTAATAAATTCCTACCGCTTCTTTCTCGATCCATGGGGAGACTTCATAAGATTGACCTTGACTGGTTCCAGAAGGAGACTCGAAGGAGGTCAAGGCAATCGAATCGGCCGGTCTTTTAGACTCTGAGGACACCGATGACGGCAGAAGGGTAGGGCCAGCTTCGGCACAAGGCAACGAGATCGAAAGGAGAACACAGTTAATTTCCCGCGTTGACACCATATTTTGTGCGTCATCGTCGATCCAGCGCTATTAAACCCAACATCCTGTGGAAACCAGGGGGTTACCAAGCGTTCTTGAACCAGAGTCTAGAACTGACTCCGCCAGACTCCGGGAACAACCTGTGATATGTGCTCCTTGGCCGATCGGCGGCCTGGGCCGGACGCGAAAAAACCCCCGTCGCCAACGCGATCGGGGGGTCTCTTAAAACGCCAAAAGGGCGGACACGAGCGCGCTCGTTCCACCCTGGCGTCGGGGCTCTGGCACCCAGGGTGCCGAGTCCGCAGGCTTTAGGCGCCCAGACCCTTGATGCGGGCGGCAAGGCGGGAAATCTTGCGCGACACGGTGTTCTTGTGCAGAACCCCCTTGGTCACGCCGCGCTGCATCTCGGGCATGGCGACCTTGAACGCCTCGCCTGCCGCCGCCTGGTCGCCCCGAGCAATCGCCGCCTCGACCTTCTTCACGAAGGTGCGGATACGCCCGATGCGCGCATGGTTGATCTCGGCGCGGCTAGCATTGCGGCGAATGCGCTTTTCCGCCGACTTGTGGTTGGCCATTCCCTGCTCCACATGATGGTCAAGTGAAAAAAAGCGCCCGCCCCAATCCCTCCCGGGACCCGGGGACGCCTAGAAGACATGCCTTATACGGCGCGCCCCCTCCCACCGTCAAGCAAAACAGGGGAATCGGAGGGGGGGAGCCTAGCATGGAGAACGCCGGCTCCTCAGGCCCCTCGTTCGGGGGGCGGAGGGCCTTAGGCCTCGTCCTGGACGATGCGGGCTTGGCGGGCCGCGCCCAGCCACAGGGGGAACTCCTGGAGCAGACGATCGTAAAACGCCTCGTCATCCAGGTCGTGCAGGTCATCAATGGCAAAGAAGCCGCAGTTATCGACCGTGCGGCCGCCCATGGTGTCCAGGCGTTCAAGGACGCCATAATTGCGCCCCCCCAGTCCCATGAACTGCCAAAACAGGGGAAGGGAAGAGGCCTCGGTGATCAGGTCCTTGATCTCGCGGTTTTTGTGAACCCCCCCATCGCTCACGAAAAGAATATAGACCGGCAGTCGGCTGCGATCCTTTTTAAAGTGGGTGATGACGTCGCGCATGACCGAGGGCTCGTCATTGGCGCCCCCCACCCAGGCTCGCCAGCCGCCATTGGCCTGGGCGATATAGTCGCGGCAATTGGCCAGGGATACCGGGGGCAGGGGAGTCTGGCGATCGTCGAACGCCCACACATCCAAGGCGCCATCGCTGTCAAAGCGCAGGGCCAGCGGCAAGAGCCGGTCGAGGAGGGCTTGCACCTTGCCGTCCTTGTACTGACGGCGCATGGAGGCGCTGGCATCCAAGACGAGTCCCACTCGCGCCTGAAGGCGGCCCAGGCCCTTCTTCTCCAAACTTACCCCGACCTTCTTGGTCAGGTCCACCAAGTGGGGCGCCTCGGCCGCCACCCGCTTTTCCAGGGAGACACGGGGCGGTGGCGGGGTGTCCTCGGCGACTTCGCCGCCAAAATGCCGGACCACCGCGTCCAGGCCACCGTTAAACCCTTGGGCCACGATCGCCACCCGCCACTGGTCGTTCTTGCGATAGACCTCGGCCAGCATCAAGGCCCGCTCTTGCGCGAACTCCTGGCCGGTGAAATCGAAGCGGGCCTCGTGGCCCGGGGCACTGAGAACCAGGGAGCCCGCCGTCACGTCGTGAAAAACCCCGGGGCCCTCGACGGACAGCACCAGGACAAGGCGTTGGAGGCTGGCCGGCAGGCGGGTGACGTCCACCTCAAAGCGGTCGGGGGCGGCGAGGCGCACGCCGGCGCACGGCGACGTCGGCTGGTTATAGAAGACCATGTAGCGGTCGTCGGCGAGTCGGCCCTGGGCATCGAGGCCAAATACCGAGGCCTCGGCGCCGAGGCCGCGAAGGTGCCAGGTCAGGGAAAACGCCGACCCGCCCACCAGGGTTTGGAGGGGGGTGCGGGTGCCACGCGACAACATCATCTCAAGGCCTCTCCTATGGGCGAGGTTTCCGGGCGGAGTCCCGACTGTGGTGACTGGGGCTGTGGGCCAGGAAAGACAAAAAAGGCAGGCTGGGGAGGCGGGGGCCTCCCCAGACCCCTCCACTCCTTGGGGGGGCAAGGAGTGGAATACATCAAAGCGGAGGGCTGGCGCCAAGCCGAGGGGCTTCGTATGGTGCCCTTTTAACGATTCGCGCGCGGGACCGGCCCATGCTTCATGTGAATTCCGTGGTCAGCCGCATTGGCGGCCGCACCCTTCTCGACGGCGCCAGCGCCCACGTTCCCGAAGGCCAGCGGGTGGGTCTGGTCGGCCGCAATGGCACGGGTAAGACGACCCTGTTTCGTTTGATCCTCGGCGAGCGCAGCCCCGATGGCGGCTCCATCGCCGTGCGCCCGCGCGCCCGGGTGGGGCAGGTGGCCCAGGAGGCGCCCGACGGCGAGATCTCGCTGCTCGACTGCGTGCTGGCCGCCGATACCGAGCGCGCCGCCTTGTTGGCCGAGTTGGACGGCCACCCCGATCCCCACCGCGTGGCCGATCTGCACGAGCGGCTGGCGGTGATCGGGGCCCACGGGGCGCCGGCCCGGGCTGGGGCGATTCTCTGCGGTCTGGGGTTTGCGTCCCAGGACCATACCCGGGCGGTGGGCACCTTTTCGGGCGGTTGGCGCATGCGCGTGGCCCTGGCAGCGGCCTTGTTTGCCCGGCCCGACCTCTTGCTGCTCGATGAGCCGACCAACCACCTCGACCTGGAGGCGACGCTGTGGCTGGAGAGCTTTCTGGCCAGCTATCCCGGCACCTTGATCGTCATCAGCCACGACCGCGATCTGCTCAACCGGGCGGTCGAGCGCATCTTGCATCTGGAGAACGGCAAGCTGGTCTCCTACCAGGGCAACTTCGATCGCTTCGAGCGGACGCGGGCCGAGCGGCTGGAGCACTTGGCCAAGGCGGCCCAGCGTCAGGCCGAGGAGCGCCGGCACATCCAGGCGTTTGTCGATCGCTTTCGCGCCAAGGCGACCAAGGCGCGTCAGGCCCAGAGTCGGTTGAAGCGTCTGGAGCGCATGACCCCGATCACCGCCACGGTCGAGGAAGCGGTGATCCCGTTTGATTTCCCCGACCCCGAGTCCTTGCCGCCCCCGGTCATCGCCGTGGAGAACGGGGTGGCGGGGTATGGCGACACGGTGGTGCTGCGCGGTCTCAACTTTCGTCTGGACATGGACGACCGGGTCGCCCTGCTGGGCGCCAACGGCAACGGCAAGTCAACCCTGGCCAAGGTGCTGGCCGGGCGGCTGGACCTGCTGGGCGGCGAGCTGCGGGCCCCTTCCAAGCTGCGCATCGGCTACTTTGCCCAGCATCAGACCGAGGAGCTGCGCCTGGGCGAGACGCCGTTGCAGCACGGTCGGCGCTTGATGGGCGATCTGGCCGACCAGAAAATCCGGGCCCACCTGGGCCGCTTCGGCTTTGGCGAGGCGCGGGTCAACACGCCGGTGTCGTCGCTGTCGGGCGGCGAGAAGGCGCGGTTGCTGATCGCCCTGACCTGCCGCGAGGCCCCGCATCTGCTGATCTTGGACGAGCCGACCAACCACCTCGACATCGACTCGCGCGAGTCCCTGATGCGGGCGCTCAATGTCTTCCAAGGGGCCGTCGTCCTGATCTCTCACGATCCGCGTCTGGTGGAAATGGTCGCCGACCGGCTGTGGCTGGTGGATGGCGGCACCCTGACCCCGTTTGACGGCGATATGGACGATTACCGCGCCTTGTTGCTGGAGCGCGCCCGTGAAGCCCGGCGCGAGGGCTCGGCCAGCGGTCCTAGCGACGCGCTCAACTCGGCCCAGGCCCAGAAGGACCGTCGCCGCGCCGCCGCCGAGGCCCGAACCCGTCTGGCGCCCTTGCGCAAGGCGGTGGAGGCGGCCGAGAAAAAGCTGGCGACTCTGGAAAAGAAAAAGACCGAGATCGAGGCCAAGCTGGCCGATCCCGCGTTGTACCAGGGACCGGCCGCTGCCGTGACCGCTTTGCAACGCGACCTGGGCGAGGTTCAGCGTGCTTTGGCCGAGGCCGAGGAAACGTGGCTGTTGGCCCATGAGGCTTTGGAAACCGCGACCGCTGCCGAGCCGGCTCTCGCGGAAGGGTAAAAAGGGAAGGCTGGGGAGGCGGGCCTCCCCAGACCCCTCGTTCCCGAGGGATCCCCAAGGATCGGAGGGGTCTGGGGAGGCCCGCCTCCCCAGCCTGCCCTTATTTCTCCCCCGCAGGCGCCCCAGGCAACACCATCACCACCCGCAAGCCGCCATGCCCAGCCAACTCGGCATGAATGCGCCCGCCGTGCGATTCGACGGCGCGCCGGGCAATGGCAAGGCCCAGGCCAAACCCCGGGGTTGGGCTATCGCTGGCCACACGCAAGAACGGCTCGAAAATGCGCCCCAGAAGCGCCGGCGGCACCCCGGCCCCGTGGTCCTCGACACTGACCCGCAGCCAGGGCTGGCCCTCCTCCTCAAGGGCCTCGGCCCGCACCACCACCGTGGTACCGGGCGCCGTGAACTTCACGGCGTTGCGCACGATGTTCTCAAACGCCCGATACAAGACCTCGCCGCTCACGGTGCACACGAAATTTCCCTCGGCGTTCAAGGTGACGGCGCAGCCCTGGGCCTCGGCCTCGAAGGCGGCATCGTCAACAATGGCCGAGAGGAGGTCGATCAAATCAACCCGCTCGCGGGCGAAGGGGAAAGACCCGACCTCAAGGCGAGCCAGGGTCAGCAGATCGTCAATCAAAACATCCATGCGCACCGCCTCGCGCTCGATGCGTTCCAGCATGGGGCCGGAGCGTGCGGGATCTTGGCGCACCAACCCGATGGCGGCTTGAAGCCGGGTCAGCGGCGAGCGCAGTTCGTGGGAGATATCGTGCAACAAGCGCTGGCGCTCCTCGACGAACTGTTGCAGTTGCCGGGCCATGCGATCCACGTCGTGGCCGAGATCGACGATTTCGTCGCGGCGCTGGCCCAGGCGCGGCGCCACCCGGGTATCAAAATGCCCCTCCGCCACCCGCCCCAGGGCCCAGCGGATCTTCTGCAAGGGGTGGGACAGGTACCACGCCAGGAAATAGCTGAGAACAAAGGCCACCACCGCGCCCGACATCACCGGGATGCCGACCGGCGAGGGGTGCTCGCCCAGGCTCAGGGCCACCACGTCGGTCACCAGCACCACGGGGCGCCCATCGGGAGGCGTCACGTCCAGGCGGCTGCCGGGGGGGGCTGTGGGCACGACACCGGCGAGGCGCTGTCCGGTGGTGGCGTCCAGCACGCCCAGGCGCGGGCTTTCGGCGTTCCAGCGCGCAAGGACCGGGGTGAGGGCGTCCACGCCGCCCGTGGCGACCAGGGCTTCGGCGGTGGCCAGCATCACCCCCGCCTGGACCCCCGCCGTCGAGTGGGCCGCCTCGCGGTAGTCGGTGAGCAGGAGGTAGGTCACGCCGGCAACGAACGACAAGACCATGCCCAACCAAAAGCAGAAGAACAGCTTCCAAAACAAGCGTCCCATGGGATCCTCTGACGGAATCGAGGGGTCTGGGGAGGCCGCGCCTCCCCAGCCTTCTTTTTTTAAGGCTGGGGAGGCGCGGCCTCCCCAGACCCCTCGGTCTATTTTAGGGGCGTCCTCTGACTTCGGTCAGGAAGCTCTCGATGGCGTCTTGGATTTCCTGGTTTTCGCGCTTTAGTTCCTCGGCCACGCCAAAGACCGCCTGGGCCATGCGGCCGGTGTCGGCGGCGGCCTGGGCCACGGCAGCCACGCTGGTGGAGACGTCGCGCACGCCGCGGCTGGCGGCTTCGACAGTGCGGGCGATGTCGGCGGTGACTGCGCCTTGTTCCTCGACGGCGCCGGCAATGCCGCTGGAAAAGGTGTCGATCCGCCCAATGGTCTGGGCAATGGCGTGGATGGCCGCGACCACGGCCCGGGTTCCCTCCTGCACGGCGGCGATCTGGCGGGAAATGTCGTCGGTGGCGTGGCCCGTTTGTCCGGCCAGGGTTTTGACCTCATGCGCGACCACGGCAAAGCCCTTGCCCGCCTCGCCGGCCCGCGCTGCCTCGATGGTGGCGTTGAGGGCCAGCAGGTTGGTCTGGCTCGCGATGCCGTCAATCAGGGTCAGGACCTCGCCGATGCGGGTGGCGGCCTGGGCCAAGCCTTCCACAATGTCGCGCGTCTGGGTAGCCTCGGCCACCGCCTCGCCGGCGATCTGGCTGGACTGGGCCACTTGGCGGGCGATCTCCTGGATGGAGGCCGCGAGCTGTTGCCCCGCCACCGCCACGGTTTCCACCTTGGTCGAGGCCAGAGTGCTCGCCTGGGCCAAGGTGGTGCTTTGCGCCCCGGTGCGGCCGGCATTGGCTGTCAGATCGTCGGCAGCCCGATGCAGCCGGTCGATGGACGTGCCGGCGGCTTGAACCACGGTGTGGACCTTGGCCTCCATTTCGTCGGCGAGGGCCAGGAGGTCTTGGCGGCGCTGGCGGCGCTGGGCCTCGTCGCGCAAGGCGGCCTCGCCGCGCAGGCGCAGCGTTTCGGCGGCGTTGGCGCGAAAAACCTCCAGGGCGCGGGCCATGGCCCCGATATCGTCGCCGCGCTCGGTGTGAGGGATGGCCTGGACTTCTTCCCCCGCCGCCAGCCGGGCCATGGTCGCCGTGATGCCATGCAGCGGGCGCACGATGGTCAGACGGGCCAGCCCCAGGGCCAGGGCCAGCCCCAAGGCGCCGCAGCCGACGAGCGTGACCAAGATCCAGGTTTTGACCGCCTCGGCGGCGGCAAAAAACTGGGCGACGGGCATGCCCACGTACAAAATGCCAAGCACGCTGCCATCGGTTCCCCGAATGGGGTCGTATCCAGTGATGTAGGGTTCGCCGAGGATCTCGACGATGCCGCGATAGGGCTCCTGGCGGGTGAACACCGCTGTGTGGGCGGCGTTGCGGGCCAGGGTGGTTCCTACGGCGCGCGTGCCATCAGGCTTGCGCACGTTTGTGGCGACACGGGTCTCGCCGCGAAACACGGTGGCGGTGCCCCCGACCTGGGCGACGATGCGATCGACGACGGCGTCGTTGTCATCAAGCCTCTGCGATCCGGCGTACAGCAGGCCATCGCGCACGGCAAGGGGCTCGCCCAGGGCCGTGACTTCGTTCCAGGCGACCCGCATGGAGCGGTCGATGGCGTCCAGGGCGTCCTGTTCGGCTTTTTGGGTGAGGATGGAGAGGGTGGCAACTCCAACGGTCAGGCCGATGAGCAGTGTGTTGAGAAGAACCACCAGGGCGACCCGCTGGGACACCGTCATGGTTAACCGCGTCGTCTTTCCTGGCCGCATTCTCCCCTCCCGTGCCGAGTCCCATACCTTAGGATACGTTTTGTTTCTCTCTCCCAGCAACGGAAATGAAGGGGAAAACGGTCAAGCGCCGCCCCTTTTGCAGGCCCCTTATCCGAAAAGAAGGTCGATTTCGTCTTGGCTGATGGCTCTGACGTGATCTTGCGGTCCATTGAGAAGGCGTTTGTCCACATCAGGGGAGCGTTCTTCCGGCTCGAACGGCAAATCGCGGAAGGTATCCCGGCCCCAGATCGTCATCATGCGATCCACACGCGCCTCGATATATTTGAGCGTGTTGACGACCTTGCCAATGCGTTGTCCCGTCAGGTCCTGAAAATTGCAGGCTTCGAAAACGCCAACGGTCAGTTCCTGGATTTCGTCGGCAAGGCGGCGAATATAACTGTCTTGCTCCTGGGCCTGGATTTGGGCGGCCAGGCCGGCCATGCGTTCAACGCTGTCTAAGATGGTGTGGGTGGCGTTTTCGGTGGCGCTGACCACGGCGTCCAGTTCGTTGGTGACGGTGGTCAGGCGATCGCCTTGACTGTCTTCGGCAACCAGAAGGGCGATTTCTTTCTTGGTGGTTTCGATACTGTGGGCCAGGGCGTTCAATTCAATCTTCAGCAGGCGGTTTTCCGCGTGCTGGGTCGGGCTCACGGGGGGCGGTGCCGCTGGATCGGTTGAGGCGGCAGTCTGTGGGTCGTTTTCGTCATCGTCGGTGCGACCTCCCCCCAGGGCTGCGACCTGGGCCTGAAGAGCCTCAATGGCTCGTAGAAGAGTGGCATTGTCCACCTCTTCGCCGTCTTGGGGACGGCGCCGGTGCAACTCGGCTGTAAATGGCTTTTTATCCCCGGATCGCGCCATGTCTCTGGTCCTTTTTCCGCGCGTCCCCTCCTTCTGTTATTGTCGATTCGCTTTGTACCTGGGTCAACCAGAGTTGTGATCCCGCGGGGGCGGTCCGGGCCCGCGCTCCTGCTTTTTTTAGGCCCCCTGGCACGCGCCTGTGTCTTGCCTTTGCGTGTGGGATGATCCTTCATAGGGAGCTTGATCTCGTTGGTTTACAAAGGCGAGCACCTGCGCCCGGATCGGTGGGGCCAGGCCTCATGCCATGCAGGGAGGCACAAGACGGCATGACCCCCGTCATGCACTCGGAGCAGAAATTTTTCGACCTGTTGGAAACCCTGGAGGATGGCGCCGTCTACTTCGATGGCCAGGATCGTCTGGTGTATGTCAACGCCCGGTACATGGCGATGTTCGAAGCCTTGAAGCCCCTCCTGGTCCCTGGGCGGACGTTCTCCGACCTCATCCACGCCTTGGTCGAGGTTGGCTATGTCGATCCCGGCACAGATGGCGGGGCCTGCTGGATCGCCGAGCGCTTGAAACGCCGGGCGCGGCGGGAAGCTTCCGAGGTTCGGCTCAGTAATGGCCATTGGGCGCTGGCCCGCGATCAGGTCTTTCGCGATGGCTCCAGCCTCACCCTCGTGCGCGACATCACCGCTATGAAGCGTCGCGCCGAGATGCTGGAGGAAAGCAAGCGTCGTGTCCTGGAGATAGAGACCCGTCTGTCTCGCGCGCTGGAGTCAACCACCCAGGGCTTCTATCTCTGCGACGACGAAGACCGCATCGTGCTGTGCAACCATCGGGTCATGGAGCTTCTGCCCGGCCTCAAGCCACCGCCCGGGCGCACCAGCTACTATGAAATGATGAGTCTGGCCTGTTTCCTCGGCGCCATCCCGGCGGCCCAGCGCAACCCGGGGCGCTGGCTGGGCCTGTGCCTCGCCCGGCACAAGGCCCCGCGCGGCCCTTGGGACTTTCTCAACGCCAAGGGGCGCTGGGTCCGCGTCATCGAATCACCCACCCCGGAAGGGGGCCGGGTGGGCGTGATGATCGACATTACCGATACCCATAAGGCCTCGGAAATGGCGCGCCAGCGCGAGCAGCGTCTGGACGGCATCATGCGCGCCATGATCGACGGGGTGATCGTCGTTGATGGCCAGGGCTTGATCCAGTCCCTCAACCCGGCGGCGGAACGCATGTTTGGCTACCGGGCCGAGGATCTGGTGGGCGCCAGTCTTGCCGTTCTGGTCCCCGGGCGCGAGGTCCGGCGCCTGCTGGCCGCCGTGCGCCCGCGCGAGGACCGGCCGTCCCTGGGGCCCGGCCGCGAGGTTGTGGGGCGGCGGCGCGATGGCAGCGAGTTCCCGGTGGAACTCGGGGTCAGCCAGGTGCACCTCGGCGGCCAGCCGCTTTACACCGCCGTGACCCGCGACATCACCGAGCGCAAGAAGGCCGAGGCTCGGTTGCGCGAAAGCGAGGAGCGCCAAGCCCTGGCCCTGTCGGCGATCAACGAGGCGATCGTCGATTGGGACGTGGATCGCGACCAAATGACCTATTCCGATCGTATCCGCGATGTGATCGGCGCCGATCCGGCCACCATCACCACCTCACGCGACTGGCTGGCCCTGGTCCATCCCGACGATGTGGAGGGCTACCGCGCCGAACTGGGCCGGGTGCTCTCGGGCACAAGCGATCTCTTCTCGGCCGAGATTCGGCTGGCCAACCGTGAGGAGACCTGGGTGCGTCACCAAGCCTCGGCCCGGCGCGGGCCCGAGGGCCGGCTGGTCCGTCTGATCGGCTCGGTTGCCGACGTCACCGATCGCCGCAAGGCCCAAGAACGCCTGCTCGAAGCCAAGGAACAGGCCGAGTTGGCCAGCCGGGCCAAGTCCGAGTTCCTGGCCAACATGAGCCACGAGCTGCGTACCCCCCTCAACGCCATCATCGGCTTTTCCGAGATTATCCAAAACGAGATGTTCGGTTCAGTCGGCGCTCGGCAGTACCGGGATTATGCCGTCAACATCAGCGAGTCGGGCCGCCACCTGCTCGACGTGATCAACGACATCCTCGACGTCAGCCGGGTGGAAGCCGGGCGCATGCAGGTGTTCTTCGAGCCTGTGGCCGTTGTCCGCATCCTGGAGGCGGTGCGCCGCCTGATCAGCGAGCGTGCCCAGGCAGCCGGCGTCGCCTTGACCTTCGACACCCAAGGCGCCTTGCCTTTGGTCGATGGCGAACCGCGCCGCCTGAAGCAGGTGCTCATCAACCTTCTGAGCAACGCCATCAAATTTACTCCGGCGAGCGGCACCGTGCGGGTTGTCACCCGCTCCGAGGCTGACTTTCTCGAGATTCAGGTGATTGACTCCGGGATCGGCATGGCCCCCGAGGACATCCCGGTCGCCTTGCAGGCCTTCGGTCAGGTCGATGCCACCTTGGCGCGGCGCTACGACGGCACCGGTCTGGGGCTGCCGCTGTCCAAGGCGCTGGTCGAATTGCATGGAGGGAGCCTGACCCTGGCCAGCGCGCTGGGCAAGGGGACGACCGTGTGTGTGCGGTTGCCTGCGCGGCGGCCGGTGGAGGGAGAGAAGGCTGGAGAGGCGCGGCCTCCCCAGACCCCTCGATCACGGTAAGGGGGCCAGGAACCGAGGGGTCTGGGGAGGCCACGCCTCTCCAGCCTTCCTTTTACGAACCCGGCGCCTCCTCCTCCCCCATCTGCAAGCGGTCAATCGCCTCGCCCCGCCGGACCAAAGCCTCGGCCGTGGCTTTCAGGGCCCGGACATCGCCGGCCGTCTGCTCCACATGCCGTCCCAGGCGTTCGGAGCGCTCGGCCAGCCGCCGCGCTTCCCCGACCAACCCCTGGATCTCGCCGCGCAGCCGTTCCGCCGTCTCGGAAAGGCGAGCGTCCTTGACGATCGCCCGCACCGTGGTCAACGTCGCCATCAACGTGGTGGGTGACACGATCCACACCCGCCGACGAAACGCCTCCTCCACCACGGCCGGATGATGGGCGTAAACTTCAGCGTAGACCGACTCAGCGGGCAGGAACATCAAGGCTTGATCGGCAGTCTCCCCCGGCACGATGTAGCGTTCGGCAATGTCGTGGACATGGCGCAGAAGGTCCTTGGCAAAGCCGCGCCGCGCCCCGGCCCGCGCCCCATCGGTCTCGGCGTTGAGCAAGGCGCGGTAGGCCTCCAGGGGGTACTTGGCATCCAGGCAGATCACCCCGGGCGGGTTGGGCAGCAGCAGCGCGCAATCGGCAATGCGCCCGGTCGAAAGCGGGGCCTGGAAGCGATACGTGCCGGGCGGCAGCAGGTCGCGCACCAGATCCTCCATCTGGACCTGCCCCAGGGCGCCCCGGGCCTGCTTGTTGCTCAACAGGTCGTGCAGGCTGGCCATGCGCCCGGACAGTTCAGCCAAGGTGCGCTGGGCGGCATCAATGGTCGCTAGGCGCTCGCGCATCTCCCCAAGGGTCGCGTGGGTGGTCTCGGTACTGTACTGGAGGCTGTCGCCCATTTGTCGGGACAGGCGGTCCAGGCGATCGTCGATTCCCCGGCTCAACTGCGCCACCCGCCCGGCCAACTCGCTTTGGGTGGCCAGCAGCCGCTCGGTCAGGGCCTCCGCCCGCGCCTCGGGTCGGGCGCGGCGCAGCAAGCTCAGGCCCAGCCGGATGACGGCCAGCAGCGCGCCGGTTAGCACCAGCAGGGCAATCACCCCCTCGGGAGTCAGCACGCGCATCCCCAGATCCACGGTTTCACCACACCACGAGGCCGATGATCGCCCCGGTCATGCACGTCGCCACCGTGCCCGACAGGATCGACTTGAGCCCCAGCCGGGCAATCTCGCCGCGCCGCTCGGGCGCCAGGGTGCTCAGGCCACCGACCATGATGCCCAGTGAGCCGAAATTGGCAAAACCGCACAAGGCATAGGTCAAAATCAGCCGCGAGCGCTCCGACAACGCCCCCTCGGGCAGGTGAGAGAGCTGAATGTAGGCGATCATCTCGTTGAGGATGGTCTTGACCCCCAGCAGGGGCCCCCCGACCATCGCTTCGGCCCACGGCATCCCCATCAGCCAGCACACCGGCGCCATGAGCCAGCCCAGCATACGCTCCAGGGTCAACGGCGCCCCCAGCACATCGGGCAATACTCCCAAGGCATTGTTCAAAAGCGCCACCAACGCCACCATCACCAGGAGCAAGGCCGCGACGCTGATCAAGAGCTGCACCCCTTCCTGGGCGCCAATCGCAATGGCCTCAATGGCGGTCGCGGCCTCCGAGGGCGGCGGCACGTAGTCGCCCCCCGTGCGCGCCTGACTGGGAATCAGCACCAAGGACACCACGATCGCCGCCGGGGCGCTGATCAGCGAGGCAATCAGAATCTGGCCCAGCGGATTGTCCACCACGCCTTGCAAAAACGACGCATACAGCACCATCATGGTCCCGGCGATGGTCGCCATGCCGCAGGTCATGACCATGAACAGTTCGGAGCGGCTGAGGTGGCGCACATAGGGGCGGATCAACAGCGGCGCCTCGACCATCCCCATGAAAATATTGGCCGCCGCGCTCACCCCCACGGCGCCGCCCACGCCCAAGGTCCGCGTGAGGACCCAGGCCATGCCGCGCACCACCGCCGGCAAGATCCGCCAGTGAAACAGCAGCGACGACAAGGCGCTCATGATCAAGATGATGGGCAGCGCCTGGAACACCAGGACAAAGGACCCGCCCGGGGTCGTCTCGGCAAACGGCAACGCCCCGCCGCCCAGATAGCCAAAGACAAAGCTCGTGCCAGCCCGCGTCGCGCTCTGGATCGCTTCGACCACCCCGTTAAGGGCGAGAAACGCGTGCTGGACCGGCGGCAGTTTCAAAAGAACCAAGGCGATAACCACCTGAAGCCCCATCCCGATCGCCACCACCCGCCACGGAACCGCCCGCCGATCCTCACTGATCGCCCAGCACAGGGCCACAAAAAACCCCCAGTCCCACAAAAACTTTGCACCGCCAGCGTCACACCGCGTCCCCCCCCAAGAACCGCACCACTGCGGCGGGGCGGATCCTACGGAGCGCAGCGTGCGTCTGCCAAGCGAGAGCAGGGGGGACGAGGCCGGGAGCGAAGAGCGATCATCAAATGGGAAACACGGGCCCCCAACAGCATGCTGACGGCCAAGGTCGGCAGAGCGAGGGGCGGCAGGCTCCCCCGGCTTAGGGCCACCCCGGCCAGAAGAACCAGGGGCACGGTGTAGGCGGGGCGCCATGCCGCCGCGCCCGAGGCCGGGGTCCAACTCAGGGACAGGGCCGCCCACAGGCAGAACAGCCCCGCCAGAACCAGCAGGGGATCGCGCGGCCAGGGCGCTCGCCCCCCCAGGCCCAACAGGGCCAGAGCCGCAATGGGCAGAATGATTTGGCTATGGGTCGCCAGGGCCAGCAGGGGAACAGCCCCCAAACACAACAAGCCCAGCCCCTCGCCCAGGGAGGGCCGACTCCAGGCGTGCATGGTAAGTCTCTCCAGGGGGTGCGGTCGGACGGGGGACACGGGGGCTGCCGCCCCGGAACCCCGCCTGGGGCGATGCCCCAGACCCCCTTTTCTTTTGGTCATGGCCCTCCCCCTCTCCCTCCTTCTGAAAAGTGCACTTTTCAGAAGGAGGGAGAGGGGGAGGCCAATCATCAAAAAAAGAAGGGGAGGTCTGGAGGCTCGGGGTCCGGGGTGGCAGCCCCGCGTTCCCGCGCCCGTCGTCAGGTAATGACCGTCGGCTTCTCGGACCCAAAGCGCTCCCGAAGGCGCAGCAGATCACGCGTCGCCAGCACGAGGTCGGCGAGAGCCTCCTGGGCATCGAGACCATGCTTGGCCGGATCGGCCTCGAAACGCTCGAGGTACAAGCGCAAGGTCGCCCCTTGCGTCCCGGTCCCCGAGAGGCGCACGACGAGGCGGGCGCCGTCGTCGGTTTGCAGGCGGATGCCCTGCGCCTGAGTGGTCGAGCCGTCCACCGGATCGGTGTAGGCGAAGTCGTCGTGCAGCACCACGGTTCTGCCGGCGAAGGTCTGGCCGACCAGGGACGGGCCGCGCAGGTCGGCGATCAAGGCCTCGGCCGCATCCTTGTCCACGCCTTCGTGGTCGTGGCGGGTGTAGAAGGTCCGACCAAAGCGGGCCCAATGCTCGCGCAACACGTCGGCGACCGAGGAGCCGGTAGCGGCCAGGATATTGAGCCAAGCGAGCACGGCCCACAGGCCATCTTTTTCGCGCACGTGGTCCGAGCCGGTGCCGAAGCTTTCCTCGCCGCAGAAGGTCGCCAGCTTGGCATCCAGCAAGGTGCCGAAGAATTTCCAGCCGGTGGGGGTCTCGAAACAGGGCAGGCCCAGGGCCTCGGCAACCCGGTCTGCGGCGCGGCTGGTCGGCATGGAGCGGGCGACGCCGGTCACGCGGCCGCGATAGCCCGGCAGATGCTCGGCATGGGCCAGCAGCACGGCCAGACTGTCGGAAGGCGTGACGAAGGCGCCACGTCCGAGAATCATGTTGCGGTCGCCATCACCGTCGCTGGCGGCGCCGAAGTCGGGGGCATTGGGCCCAAACATCAAGGCGGCCAACTCGGGGGCATAGGTGAGGTTGGGGTCGGGATGGCCGCCGCCGAAATCGGGCAGCGGCGTGCCGTTGATCACCGTGCCGCGCGGGGCGCCCAGGCGGTCTTCGAGCAGGGCGTGGGCGTAGGGGCCGGTGACGGCGTGCATGGCGTCGAAGCACAGGGTGAACCCCCGGGCGAACAGCCCGGCGATGGCCTTGAAGTCAAAGAGCTGTTCCATCAAGGCGGCGTAGTCGGCCACGGGGTCAATGACCGTGACGCGCATTCCCCCAAGGACTCTGTCGCCCTCTCGGCTCAGGTCCACCGGGGTGTCGGTGTCCAAGATCCGATAGCGGGAGAGGACCTGGGAGCGTTGGTACATGGCCTCGGTGAGGCGCTCGGGGGCGGGACCGCCGTTGCCGATGTTGTACTTGATGCCGAAGTCGCCCTCGGGGCCGCCGGGGTTATGGCTGGCCGAGAGGATGAGGCCGCCGAAGGCGCCGTGGGCGCGAATCACACAACTGGCGGCCGGGGTGGACAGCAGGCCGTCGCGCCCCACCAGAACCCGGGCCACGCCGTTGGCGGCCGCCATGCGCAAGATGATCTGGATGGCTTCTTGGTTAAAATAGCGCCCGTCGCCCCCCACCACCAGGGTCTGGCCCTCCAGCCCCTCCAGCACATCGAACACCGCCTGGACAAAGTTTTCCAGGTAATGGGGCTGGCGAAATACCGTCACGGTCTTGCGCAACCCCGAGGTGCCGGGCTTCTGGCCCGCGAAGGGCGTGGTGGCGACGTCGATCACCCGCTCGGCCATGGGAACTCCTTGTGTCGAACGCTTCAAGAAAGGGACGTCAGCCGATCTGGCGCCGGCCAACCGGACTGTAGCGGAAGCCTTGGGCCTCCATGTCCTCGGGGGTGTAAATGTTGCGCAAGTCAATCATGACCGGCTCGCGCAGCAAGGAGCGCACCCGGGCGAGATCAAGGGCGCGAAACTCGTTCCACTCGGTGAGAATGACCAAGGCGTCGGCCCCGTCCATGCAGGCATAGGCGTTGTCGGCATACTCTACGTTGGCGAGGTGCTTGGCCGCCTCTTTCATGCCCTCGGGATCGAAGGCGCGGACATTGGCCCCGGCCGCCTGCAAGGCGGGAATGATATCAAGGCTGGGGCTATCGCGCATGTCATCGGTGTTGGGCTTGAAGGTCAGACCGAGGATGGCCAGGGTCCGGCCGGCCACCGAGCCGCCGAGGAACTGGATGATCTTGTCCGCCATGGCTTTTTTGCGCTTGGCGTTGATATCGACCACGGTCTCGATGATCCGCAAGGGGGCGCCGTATTCCTGGGCGGTCTTGACCAGGGCCAGGGTGTCCTTGGGGAAGCACGACCCGCCGTAACCCGGCCCGGGATGCAAGAACTTGCGGCCGATGCGCCCATCAAGGCCAATGCCGCGCGCCACGTCGTGAACGTCGGCTCCCACTTTTTCGCACAGATCGGCCACTTCGTTAATAAAAGTGATCTTGGCAGCGAGGAAGGTATTGGCGGCATACTTGATCAGTTCGGACGTCTCAAGCGACGTGAACAGAATCGGGGTTTCGATCAGATACAGCACACGGTACAACTGGCGCATGACGGCGCGCGCGCGCTCGGACTCGGTGCCGATGACCACCCGGTCAGGGCGCATGAAATCGTTGATGGCCGAGCCTTCGCGCAGAAACTCGGGGTTGGACACCACATCGAACTCGGCGTCGGGTCGGACCTCACGAATGATCCGGGCCACTTCGCGCCCGGTGCCCACCGGGACCGTGGACTTGGTGACAACCACGGTGTACTTGGTCATGGCGGCAGCGATTTCACGAGCCGCGCCATACACATAAGACAAGTCGGCGTGACCGTCACCGCGCCGGCTGGGGGTGCCGACGGCAATGAACACGGCATCGGCCCCGGCCACCGCAGTGGGAAGGTCGGTGGTGAAGGACAAGCGACCGGCCTGGGCATTGGACGCCACGAGTTGTTCCAGGCCCGGCTCATAGATGGGGATGTCGCCTCTCTCGCGCAGGCCGTCGATCTTGGCCGCATCCTTGTCAACGCACACGACATTGACACCGAACTCGGAAAAACACGCCCCAGACACTAGGCCCACATAGCCAGTGCCGATCATGGCAATGCGCATATCCCCATTCCTTCGCAGGCTTCAAAAGGAAAAGGCCGCCCGCGCCCCCCTCGGGACGGAGCGGCCTCACTCTTATTCGGCGGTAAACTCGCCCAGCATTTCGCGCACGGCGTCGCGCATGTCGGGCCGGTCGAGGGCGAAGGCGATGTTGGCCTGGAGGAAGCCGACCTTATCGCCGCAATCGAACCGCTTGCCCTCATAGCGCAGGCCATGGAAGGGGGTGGAGTCGATCATGGCGTTCATGGCGTCGGTGAGCTGGATCTCGCCGCCGGCGCCGCGCTGGACCTTTTCCAGATGCTCGAAGATGCCGGGCTCCAGGACATAGCGACCGATGATGGCCATGGTCGAGGGCGCGACATTGGGGGCGGGCTTTTCCACCAAGCCCTTGGCGCGGGCCACAACGCCGTTGTCCTCGACAACATCCAAGATACCGTACTTGTTGGTACGCTCGCGCGGCACCTCTTCCACCGCGACGACGTTGCCGCCCATCTTCTCGTGAACGTCAAGGAGCTGCTTGATACAAGGTTGGTCCGACAATACCAAATCGTCGGGCAGCAACACGGCAAAGGGCTCGTCGCCCACGAACGCTTTGGCACACCACACGGCGTGCCCCAGGCCCAGGGGCTGCTGCTGGCGGGTGGAATAGACCTTGCCGGGCGGCGGCTTGGCCCCCAGAAGCGTATCGAGCACGGTGATGTTGCCGCGCTCCTTCAGCAGGGCTTCGAGCTCCGGCATATGGTCGAAGTGGTCGAGCAGCGGGCCCTTGCCCCGGCCGGTGATAAAGATGAAATGGTCGATGCCAGCGGCGGCGGCTTCCTCGACCGCATACTGAATCAGAGGCTTGTCGACGACGGGCAGCATTTCCTTGGGCATGGTCTTGGTCGCCGGCAAGAACCGTGTGCCCATCCCCGCCACCGGAAATACGGCCTTACGGACACGTCGAGACATGCGTTTCCCTCTTGGTTTGATGGGGCGGCATCGTCCGGGGGCGCGCTTGCTCCCGGCGGCCGTCCTCCAGCGTTCATGCCATGGCGGCCGGCGGACTTCAAGCAGGGTTTGACAGGCCAAGCTCTTGTATTAGCACCCGTTGCGCGCCGGGTGCGCCGGCTTTGGCCAGAAAAGGGCCCAAGGAAATCCCGCCATCCCGGGTTCTCCACGCGCCCCCCCAAAGAACCAGGGGAAAAACCTTATTCAACCCCAATGGCGGTTAACAGGCCGCGCAGTTCCTGGCGCGCCGCGACATGTGACATTTTCATGTCGATCCCTGTGCCGTGGTCGCGCAGATCGAGAAGGGTCAAGCCGTTCAAAAACAATTCTCGATAAATGACACGCTCGCCCAGGCCGGGAATCACCGTAAAGCCAATGCGCCGGGACAAATCGGTCAGGGCCTCTTCCATCTCGCGCTTGTTGCGGGCATCCAGATGCGAAAGCCGGTTGCGCAGGACGATCCAGCGGATGGCCCCGCCGTCGCGCCGGGCCCGTAATTGCTTGGCCTCCCACACGGCGGCGGCATAGGCACTGGGGCCGATCACGGTCATCGATTCGCCGTCCACCCGTGCCAGGACGTCCAGATCCACAAAACTGTCGTTGAGCGGGGTAATCAGGATATCGGCCATGGCATGGGCACAACGAGCCAGCGAGGTGTCGGTGCCCGGGGTGTCGATAACCACGGTGTCCACCTGCTCATAAAAGGCCAGCATGGTGTGTTCAAGACGACGCTGATCGGCCTCGGGGTTATGGCCGGGCGCCAGCGGCACGTGTTCGGGGCTGGGCAGCTCCATGCCCCGCTTTTCGGCAAAGGCCCGCCGATTTTCGAGATAGCGGGTCAAGGTGGCCTGCCCCGCATCAAGATCCACAGATCCAACCGTTTGCCCGGCGCGCACCAGCCCCACGATCAGGTGCATGGCCACCGTGGACTTTCCCGAGCCTCCCTTCTGGTTGCCCACCACGATGACGCGGGCTTTCCCCCGCGCGCGCTGTTCCTGCTCCATCAGCCTGCCTTTCTCCGCCCCGCCGGTGTGGAGGGGTCTTTCAAGAAACCCCGCGCACGGGCAAGCCTTTAGACATCAAGCGGCGCTTGTCAATCGGGCCGCCTGCATTTTGCATGAATTTAAGAGGGCCACGTCAGCCCGCGGGGAGACCCGCAAGCCGCACAGGCCCCCATAACGAGAAGACGGGGGGGAGCGCCGCCTCCCCAGCCCCCTCGATCCTTGGGGAAGGAGTGGCACCCCCGTCCTCCTATGCGGGCAGGTCATCGGCCGCGAGGTACACGGCTTGGCGCCCCCCGGCGTGACGGGCCCGCGCCACCGCCTCGTCGGCCCGGCGCAACACCGCATCAAAGATAACGTCCTCGCGCACCACATGCGTGGCCCCCAGGCTGACGGTGGGCAGAGGCGGGGCGTCTTTGAGAAGATCGGCCGCGGCCTGGGCCATTTCAAGGACCAGCCGCTCGGCCAGGGCCACCGTCCCGTCGCGCTCTGTTTCGGGCAGCAAGACGGCAAATGTCGCCCCGGCGGTGCGGCCCACGATGTCCGCGGTGCGCAGGGCCCGCATGATCGCCGCGCCCATGACCCCCAACACCGCATCGCCCCGCTCGGTGCCGTGGGCTTGGTTGACGGCACGCATGTTGTCGAGCACCACCACCAGCACCCCAAGCGGGCGCTTGTAGCGCCGGGCCCGGCTGACCTCCTGGTCGGCTAGGTCCATGAAATGGCGGCGATTGAAAACTCCTGTCAGGGTATCCACCATCGACAGACGGAGAACCTCCTCCTGACTGGCCCTGAGATTATCTTCGGTGATGGCTAGAATTTCCCGGAGCTGGGCGTTTTCGGCTCTCAAGCTTTCCAGCGTTTTAGCGTCGCGCGCACCCATCGAACCCCCGGTTTTTTCCAATCGCCCCGGCATGCCCACGTCTTCCGGCCCGGAGAGAAACACACCCAAAAGTCGCCCGTTCCCCAATCCCTGTCCCTGGGGAGGAAAACCTTAGCCTGCCAACAAGAACCGGTCTAGCCCAAGGCCGTCCAGAGCGATTTCCGGGGTCCGCCCCCCCAAGAGATCAGCCACCAGACGGCCCGATCCACAGGCCATGGTCCACCCCAAGGTGCCGTGACCGGTGTTGAGCACCAGATTGTCGTATTTTGCGACCCGGCCCAGCAGAGGAACCGAGTCGGGCGTGGTGGGACGCAGACCGCACCACGCCTCGGCCTCGGCGATCTTGCCGGCTCGCGGAAACAGGGCCTGGGTCTCGCGTCGGATCAAGGCGGCGCGCTCGGGACGCAACTGCGGGTCCCAGCCCGCCAGTTCGGCCGTGCCGGCGGCGCGCAACCGGTTGCCCAAGCGGGAGTAGACCATGCGCTTTTCCTCGTCGGTCAGGGACACGGTAGGCGCCAGCCCCTCGGGCGGCACGTCCACGGTAATGGAATACCCCTTGGCCGGGTACACCGGCAAGCGCAGGCCCAACGGCCGGAGCAGACGCGGGGACTCGGACCCCAGGGCCACCACCACCCAGTCGGCCTCCAGCGGTCCCTGGTCGGTCATCACCCGACAAATGCGCCCGCCCTGCGCCTCCAGGGCCACAACCGTGGTCGCCTCGTAAAACAGCACCCCCAGCCCCCGGGCCCGCTCGGCTAGGGCCCGGGTAAAGCGATGCGCATCGCCGCTTTCGTCGTCGGGGGCCAAAATGCCTCCGGCCAGAGTGGGGCGGGCGTCTTCCAGGGCCGGCTCCAGAGCCACGCAGGCGTCGGCATCCAAGGCCCGCTGCTCCAGCCCCCAGGCCCGCGCCGCCGCCATCGCCGCCAGCCCCGTCTCGAGCACGGCCGGGCTGCGGTAGATCTTGAGGATGCCCTGGGTCCGCTGATCGTACTCTAAACCAATCTCGGTACGCAGGGCCTTGAGCTGGGCCCGGCTATAGAGCGCCACCCGGACCGCCCGCTCCATGTTGCGCGTGAAGGCCGAGGGCGTGCAGTTGGCCAAAAAGCGCAGACCCCAGGCCCACAACGGCGGATCCCAGCGCAGAGGGCGCACCACCAGCGGCGCATCGGGACGGCCCAGCCAGCCCAGGACTTGGCGCGGCGCCTCGGGCCCGGCCCAGGGATGGGTGTGGCACACCGAGATCTGGCCGCCGTTGGCAAAACTGGTTTCCAGCCCGACCCCAGGGCGGCGGTCCACCACCGTGACCGCGTGTCCGGCCTGCGCCAGATACCACGCTGTCGTCACCCCCACCACCCCCGCGCCCAACACGATCACACTCACGGTCGTTTGACTCCTCACTCGTGGGCTGGCCCGGTCGCTGACCCGCCCCTGGCCGTTCTTATACGTCGTTTTCACGAAACGACAAAAAAGGGAAGGCTGGGGAGGCAAGCCTCCCCAGACCCCTCCCATCCTGGGGTCTTGGCGAGGGCGGGGCCTCCCGGCTACACTGACAAGGCCCCTTTCCGGGAGGGATCGTCATGTCCTTGCCGATAGACTGTGCCGTTCTTGATGTCCAGCGCATGGGAGAGGCTGACCGCCTGACCATTGGCGCCGGCACCCCTGGCCTTGCTTTGATGGAAGCGGCCGGCCATGCCGTGGCGCGGGCGGTGCGTCAAACGTGGGCACGTCGTCCCGTTGTGGTTCTGCGCGGTCCCGGTAATAACGGGGGCGATGGCTCGGTGGCCGCCCGCCATTTGGCGCGGCATGGCTGGCGGGTGCGGGTCCTTGACCTGTGGCCCGAGCGGGCGCCCTCGGGCGACGCTGCGGTCATGGCCCGGCGCTGGCGGGGCCCGGTGGCCCCCCTCACACCCGAGGCCTTGCGCCCTGGGGATCTGGTGATTGATGCCCTGTTCGGGGCCGGCCTCACCCGGCCGCTGACCGGGCTGGCCCGGGCGGTGATCGAGCGCCTCACCGCCTTGGACCTGCCGTGCGTCGCCGTTGATGTGCCCAGCGGCCTGGACGCCGACACCGGGCAGATCCTGGGAGCGGCGCCTACCTGCGCCCTGTGCGTCACCTTTTTTCGTCCCAAGCCGGGCCACCTGCTCTATCCCGGCCGCGCCCTGTGTGGCCGGTTGGAAGTCGCCGATATCGGCATCTCGCCCGCTGTCCTCGACGTCTTAGCCCCCGATACCTTCATCAACGCCCCGGGCCTGTGGACGCTGCCCCGCCCGCCCCGGCTCGGCCACAAATACCAGCGCGGCCATGTGGTGGTCGTGTCGGGTCCGCGCCTGACCGGCGCGGCGCGGCTGGCTGGCCGGGCGGCGCGCCGGGCCGGGGCCGGGCTGGTCACCCTGGCCGGCCCCCCCGCTACCTTACCCCTCTTGGGCGCCGACCAGCCGGGAGCCTTGCTGTGGGACCTGGAGCACGACGGCGACCTCGCCGCCTTGCTCGGCGATCCCCGCCGCTCGACCTATGTGCTGGGGGCCAGGACGAGGCCGAGGCCTGGCGACCACCGCCGAGGCCCTGAGCTTGGCCGCCAGCGATCGGGGCGTGGTGCTCGACGCCGACGCCCTGACCAGCCTCGCCGGCCAACGCGCCGCCTTGGCCGCCGTGGCCCGACCGGCCTCCTGCGTCCTGACCCCACACGACGGAGAATTCCAGGCCCTGTTCGGTGATCTCGCCGACCTACCCGCCGACCGCCTGGGCCGAGCCCGCGCCGCCGCCCGTGCCGCCCAGGCGGTGGTGGTGCTCAAGGGGCCCGATACGGTGATCGCCCATCCGGCGGGCTTGGCGGCCCTCACCCTTAACGCCCCGCCCGATCTGGCGACCGCCGGCTCGGGAGATGTTTTTGGCCGGCATCATCGCCGCCCACCTCGCCCAGGGCTTGCCCGCCTTCCCGGCCGCTGCCGCTGCCGTCTGGCGCCACGCCGAAGCGGCCCGGACACATGGACCCGGCCTGATCGCCGAAGATCTCGCGGAGGCGCTAACAGCAGGCTTTTAAGGAAAGGAGGGGCCTGGACCTCGGCCGGATCCCTCTTCTTAAACGGGCTCTCACGCCCTCATTCCCCTTGCCTTGATGACACCGGCGGACCTTGACGTCCCCCCCCGCCGCGCCTAAGGTCCCCCCCGTTACAAGGAAACAGGTTCCCCGGTCCAAGTCCTCCGGGGATTAAAAGGGAACTCCGGTGCGGCCCAGACGGACCAAAGCCGGGACTGCCCCCGCAACTGTGAGCGGCGAGCGCTCTTCCCAGACGTGCCACTGGCCCTTGGGCCGGGAAGGCGGGAAGAGAGCCCAGACCCGCAAGTCAGGAGACCTGCCGTTTCCGATCCGTGCCATTCTTCCGGGCGGGGTGTCCCGGGGACGCGGGACCAGTCCGGTGGGCGCCCGCGAGGGAGACCCGTCTTTTCCGGCAGGGCCCTCCCCATCGATTCCCACGTCTCCCGGATCATCCAGGGAGAAGAGTTTCATGCACATCATGGAAGGCTACCTACCGCCGCTCCACGCCGCGGCCTGGACAGCCGCCGCCGCGCCCTTTGTCATTGCCGGCGGCCTCAAGGTTGTGCGCGTGGTCCGCGACCACCCCGAAAGCCGGCTGTTACTGGCGGCGTCGGGGGCGTTCACCTTTGTTTTGTCGGCGCTCAAGATGCCCTCGGTCACCGGGAGCTGTTCGCATCCCACCGGGGCGGGGCTGGGCACGGTGTTGTTCGGCCCGGCGGTGATGACGTTCTTGTGCTCCATTGTGCTGCTGTTCCAGGCGCTGCTGTTGGCCCATGGCGGCCTGACCACGCTGGGGGCCAACATCTTTTCCATGGGCATCGCCGGCCCCTGGGTGGGTTGGCTGGTGTGGAAGGGACTGCGGGGCCTCAACGCCCCCTCCGAACTGGCGGTGTTCGCCGCCGCCGCGTTGGCCGATCTGGCCACCTATTGCGTGACCTCGGTCCAGTTGGCGTTGGCGTTCCCGGATCCGGCGTCGGGCTTTGCCGGGGCGGCGGTCAAGTTCCTGGGCGTGTTTGCCGTCACCCAGGTGCCGCTGGCCCTGGTCGAGGGTCTGCTGACGGTGGCCATCATGAACCGCCTCGCGCGCTACAGCACCGAGGACCTGCGCACTCTGGCCCGCATCCGCTAAGGAGCCTCCCGATGACCTTCTTGCGCGACAACCGCATTATCTTCGCCTTAGTGGTGGGAATTCTTCTGCTGCCCTTGCTGATGCCCAGCCTGAAGGACGCCGAGTTCTCCGGGGCCGACAGTCAAGCCGAGGGCGTGATCACCGCCCTTGCCCCCGACTACCAGCCGTGGTTCGAGTCGCTGTGGGAGCCGCCAAGCGGCGAGATCGAGAGCTTGCTGTTTGCCCTTCAGGCCGGTCTTGGCGCCGGCATCTTGGGCTACGTGTTGGGCTTCCACCGGGGCCGGGCCGGCAAAGACCACACCACGGGGCGCGATGACTGATCTCTTCGATCGCGCGGCCCATGCCAGCCGATGGGCGCGCCGCGGCGTGGGCGGCAAGACCGTGCTCGTCGGGGGGCTTTTGGGGGTGGCCTTGGCCGCCCCTGCCCCCTGGGGTGCGCTTTTGGTCCTCCCCACGGCCCTTGCCCTGGCCCTGGGGCCGGCGGGGGTCTCTCCCCGAATCCTTTTGGTGCTGTTGGGGGCTCCAGCGGGCTTCCTGCTGCTCTCGGCGCCTGTATTAGCCGTTTCCCTCGACTGGACGGCGGGGGGCTTCTGGCCTCAGGTGCATCTCATCCCCGATGGCCTGGGATCGGCGCTCTTGCTTGGGGTCCGGGCGCTGGCGGGGACGGCGTGTCTCGCCTTGCTGGCGCTTACCACCCCGTTACTCGACCTGATCCGGCTGCTGGCCCGCCTGGGACTGCCGCCGGCCCTCATCGACATCACGGTTTTGACATACCGGCTTGTTTTCCTCCTGGGGGACAGCGCGTTGACCGGGGTTCGGGCCCAAAGTGCCCGCCTGGGTCACGACGGCTTTCACCGCTCCTTGCGGTCGTTGTCATGGCTGGGGGCGGGGTTGCTGGTGCGTACCATGGAACGGGCGCGGCGCCTGGAGCGGGGGTTGGCTGCGCGCGGGTTCGACGGCGCCTTGCCACCCCTAGCCCGGGGGCCGGCGACCCGGGGCGCCGACTGGAGCTTGGCCTTTGGCCTGCCGTTGGCCCTGGCCGCCGCCGCCTTGGCCCTGGAGTTTGGAGGACCGTCCGTGCTGGCGGCGGTCCAGGGAGGTTTCCTGCCATGAGCCCCGCCTTGCTGCTTGAAGCCCGGTCGCTTGTTCACACCTATCCCGGGCGCGACACCCCCGCGCTGGATGGCCTGTCGCTTGGCGTCGAGCGGGGGGAACGGCTGGCGTTGCTGGGCCCCAATGGCGCGGGCAAGACCACCTTGCTCTTGCACCTCAACGGCTCCTTGCGTCCGCAAGACGGGGAGATCCGCTTGGCGGGCGAGCCCCAGGGCTATGACCGCGCCGCCCTGCGCCGCTGGCGCTCGCGGGTGCAACTGGTGTTGCAAGAACCGGACGATCAGCTTTTTGCCGCCTCGGTCAGTGAGGACGTGGCCTTTGGGCCGCTCAATCAGGGACTGGACGAGCGCGAGGCCGAGGAGCGGGTGGCCCGGGTGCTGGAGGAGTTCTCCTTGAGCGCCCTGGCCGACCAGCCGCCGCATCTGCTCTCGCATGGCCAGCGCAAGCGGGTCGCAATGGCGGGGGCGGTGGCCATGCGCCCGGACATCCTGATCCTGGACGAGCCCACCGCCGGCCTGGATGCCTCCGGGCAAATGGAGATGCTGGCCGCCTTGGAGCGCCTTAACGACGACGGTACCACCTTGGTCTTTTCGACCCACGACGTGGACCTGGCCCACGCCTGGGCCGACCGGGTGGCGTTGTTTGCCCAGGGGCGCATCCTCGCCCTGGGGCCGGCGCAAAGCGTGCTGCGCGATCCGGCCTTGCTGCGGGCCGCCGCCTTGCAGCCGCCTATGGTGGTCCGCCTGACCCATGCCTTGCAGGCGGCGGGCTGGCGCGATCCTGAGACGACGCCGGCCCGTGATGTCGAGGCGTTGGCCCGGCGGCTGACTCCTGAGAGTTTGGTGGTGCGCTAACAAGGAAGGCTGGGGAGGCCCGCCTCCCCAGCCTTCCTTCTAAAGCGGCGCCAAGGCCACCGCCCCCGTGCGAAACAACAAGCTCTGCAACGAGTCGAGGGGCATGGGCCGCCCTAATAGATAGCCCTGCAAGGCATCGACCCCCAAGCTGGAGAGCAAGGCGGCCTGCTCGGCGGTTTCCACGCCCTCGGCCACCACGCGAGCGTCCAGGTCGTGGGCCATGCCGGTGATAGCCCCAACCAGGGCCTGGGAGCGGACATCCTTTTCCATGGCCACCACGAAGGAGCGGTCGATCTTGAGGGTGTCGATACGAAACGCCATCAGGTAACTGAGGGCGGAATACCCGGTGCCGAAGTCGTCGATGGCGATGCTGACCCCGAGCGCGCGCAGGGCCTCCAACTGGCCCAGAACCTCGGTCGAGGGATGGAGCAACACCCGTTCGGTGATCTCGATTTCCAGCCGCCGGGGATCGAGGGCATGGCGCTCCAGCAGGCCCTGAATCTGGGTGGACAGGTCCTGCCCGAATTGTTTGCTGGAAATGTTGACGGCGATGCGAAACGCCCCACCCCCGGAGACCTCCAGGTTAGCCAGATTGCGGCAGGCCTCTTCCAGCACCCAGGAGCCCAGGGCCAGAATCTGCCCGGTTTCCTCGGCCACATCAATGAACTCGGCCGGAGACACCGGCCCCAACTGGGGATGACTCCAGCGCAGCAAGGCCTCGGCCTTGGTCATGCGGCCGTCCCGCGCGGCAAAAATCGGCTGGTAGAGCAGCGAAAGACTGCCATCGCGCACGGCGGAGCGCAGGCCGGTTTCGATCATCATGCGCCGGCGCGAGGCTGATTCGACCTCCGGGGTAAAGAAATGGAAGCCGTCGCGCCCGTTTTCCTTGGCCAGATACATAGCGGCATCGGCGTTGCGCATGAGAATCTGGGGACTGGTCCCGTCACCGGGCCCAAGACAGATCCCGATACTGGCTGACACATAGATGTCGCGACCGTCCACGGTGAAGGGCTGGCGAGCCACCTCAAGCAAGCGCCCCGCCACCACGGTGGCTTCGCTCGGTTTGTGCAACCCGGGAGCCACCACCAGAAACTCGTCCCCTCCCAGCCGGCCCAAGGTATCCTGGGGCCGCAGCACCGCCGAGAGCCGCGACGCCGCCTGCTTCAAGAGGACGTCGCCGGCGTTATGGCCCAAGGTGTCGTTCACCTGCTTGAACCGGTCGAGATCCATGAACATGACGGCAACACGGTGGCTCTCCCGCCGGGCCACAGCCAAGGCGGTGTTGAGGCGATCGAGCAAAAGCTGGCGGTTGGGCAGGCCGGTCAAGGGATCGTAGTTAGCGCGGTGGAACAGTTCCTCCTCGATCTCCTTTTTTTGCGTGATATCATCTTTGACCGCGACAAAATGGGTAATCTTCCCCTCTTCGTTCTTGATGGGCGAGATGGTGGCGCGCTCCCAATAGAGCGTGCCATCCTTGCGCCGGTTATGGAACTCGCCTCGCCATTCACGCCCCGAGGCGATGGTCTGCCACATATCGCGGTATATTTCGGCGGGCACCCGGCCAGACTTTAACATGGCGGGGGTGCGGCCCAACACTTCTTCCGGGGTATAGCCGGTGATCTGGCAGAACGCGGGATTCACATATTCAATCTGGCCCTGAGCGTCGGTAATCACCACACTGGCCGAACTTTGCTCCACGGCGCGCGAGAGCTTGAGCAACGAGGCTTCATGCCGGCGCTGCTCGGTGACATCCACAAAGGTGACGACGGCCACGGGATCGCCATCGCGCGGGCGCGACCGGCCCTCCCCCAGCAACAAGCCGATCACCCCCTCGCGCCAGGACCGCGCCGTCGCCGACATCGGGCCCGTCATCAAGGAGCAGGTGATCTCCACCGCCAGGACAACACCGTCCTTGCGGCGAAACCACGCCGACACAGCGCAAGGGGCCCCGACCTCTTGAACCCGATGCACCGGGCAGTCCTCAAGAGGCCCCGGCGAGGGGTCGCCATCGCCGCAGGCATGGAACATCTCGTGGGCGGACTGGCCCAAAACCTCGGCTTCGGTGAAGCCCAAAAGACGGCACGCGGCGACATTGACCATGACCACGCGGCCGGCCCGATCGACGACATACAAGCCCTCGCCCATGGTGTCTGTGACGGTCACCAAGCGCCGACGTTCCCGCTCGGCGCGAATCCAGGTCTGACGCAAAACCAGGGCCACCCCCCCAGAACCACGATCAACCCCAGGCCAATCGCCAAAACAAGAACGGCCTGCGTCCACAACGCGGCACGCTCGGTGCCGGGCCAGAAGCCGGTCATCAGCCCGATCGGTGTCCCCTCAAGATCAAACAAGGGCAGCAACGCAATCACCCCGGTGACGTCGGGGCCGCCATCCACAAACAGGGCAAACGCCTGCCCCCGCGCGAGGCCGGCGCTCAGGGCCTCGCGCGGGGCCCGGGCCAGCGCCTCTTCGACGAGGCCCCCAGGATCACGCAGGCCAAAATGGCCATCATCCAAACCACCGCCCCCCGGCGGAGGAAGCTCCCGCACAAACGAAGGGCCCAAGCTGGACGGAGCAACGCCGGGACTCCCGGGAGGCACGGCGGCGCCCACGGCCGAGCCATTCAGCACAAGGTCAAGGGCGACCCCGGGCAGGCTCAAGGCCAGGGATTTGAGCACAACCGCGCGCGAGAGGCTGGTGTCCAAATAGCCCACGCGCTCGCCCTCGTCTTCCAGAACATGGATCATGCGAAAGAGGGCAAAACGATCACCGGCCTCGAACCCCCACACCTGCCCGCGGCTTTCCAAAGCCCGCAAAACAGGCAGCCCCAGCGGCCTTTGGTCCACCGGGCTTCCCAGCGGCAACAGCAAGCCTCCCCGGGCATCGCGCAAGCTGAGGCCGCCATAGCCCTGGCCCTGCAAGGCGGTCTGACGGCTCTCTAGCAAAGCGTGCAAGGTTCGGGTGGCCTCGTCGCGGGCGCCGGCGTCGCTCGCGGTCAGACGCGACACCAAGTCCAACGTGCGGTCGTCGCGCAGCAGCACGGATTGCAGCACCCGCCCCCTGGAGACAAAGCCCTCCAGCATGGCAGCCGCTCCCGTGTGCAACAACTCAGTGCGGGCGTTCAACAAATCGGCCTCGCGCCGGCTGGTTTCGGCGACAACCGTCCAGGTCACCAGGAGGGCAAGCAAGACAAAAACCACGACCAGCCGCATGTTCCCCCCTCGGGCCCATCATAACGCCCCACTCGCCCGAGAAAAGGTCTGCCTTTGTCTCGAAACGCCCCGCGTCAGAAAATCTCGGCGGAGACTACCTGATCTGGCGCCGGCCGGACATGGGGGGGGAAAAATAAATCCAAAGGTGGGGGTAAGAGGAAGGCTGGGGAGGCGGGCCTCCCCAGACCCCTCATTGCATTGGCCCTGCCGCCGAGGCGAAAGTCCCAGGAACGGAGGGGTCTGGGGACTCTGACCAAATATGCTTCCACATTTTGACATCGGAGTATCCCTTTGCCGAAAGAGTTGCATTGATTTGAGGTTCATCTATTTCAGAGTTGTCTGATGGAATAATTTGCAACGACGATTCTGAAGAAGAGGTTCCTTCACTTGTTCTTAAAGCCCAGTGCTTCACCCTCATTAAAAGAGTTTTCCCCATTCCCTTTGTTGCAATTATTAAGTTTATTCTGTCTGATTCCAAAAATTTTTGAATCTTTGTATTGATATAGATTCCTTCCTTACTGATCACTCTGTGATCGTGTCCATCTGACGGCCACCAATCATCTGTACCCATGACGGGCTCCTCCTGCAAAGAAGACAATGGATCGAATAGAATGCCCTTAAAAGTTAGGCTATCTTTAAGGCGGAATGACATCAACCAGTATCGCGATGGATATCAAAATATCAAACCTTTAGTTGTTTCTGTGGTGAAAAAATCTAATTGAACATGTTTTTTGGTGCGCTTGCGATGGGATGCGTGGGTTGAATCTGGGGTATGGCATGACTTTTGCTAAACGTTAGACTGCTAAGTATGGCTCCCTAGATCAATTTTTAAGAAACCAGTAAATCTTTGATTGTTTTTTTGGGGTTGAAAATTTTGTCTTATGCAGGCGACTCACCTCCTTCTGCGAGGTTCCCGCCCCCCAGTTTTTCTATTATCCCGTATATGCGACCTTGCGTTGGGTCATGTTCCCAAACGAAGACGCCATCACCCGTCTGATCAGCGCCATCCTCACTTGAGCCGAATGACGAATGGGCCGTCCAGAGAGCCTGCTCCATGACCTTGGAATCCATCGCACTCTTCGGCGTTGATCCCATCAACGGCTTGCTGCTCGTCGCGGCAGCCTGATCAAACCGGCCAAGCCCGCCGGAGATCAAACGGCGAAACCGCGGTTACACCACTCAACAGGACACGATCCTGGACAGGAACAGACGGTGGGCCTCCATCTCCAGCGCCACCGCCCCTAGCGCGACGTTGTCGCGGGCAAACACACCCAGTCCCCTATTTTTGTTCTACCCGCCCCACAGGGGATTGCCTGCCCAGGTGCGATAGGCGTCATCCTTGGTCAGGGCTGGATTGTCGCATTCCTGGATCACAGACACATCGGCGAGGAAAGGCTCCAAAACCTGCCACTTCCTATGCAAAGCGCCATTACAATCCCCAAAAATTTTTGTTAAAAATATTTTTTATTATAACTAAAAAAAGAAGGGGGTCTGGGGCATCGCCCCAGGCGGGGTCCGGGGCGGCAGCCCCGGGTTACCCGACTGAGCGGCAGCCCCCGTCCCCGACCTCAGCCACCGCCGCTCGCAACAAGACGCGGCGCGCACGGCGAGAGCAGGCTCACCCGAACCGAGACACCAACCCGTTGGGCGCCGCCGCCCAGCATCACGCCCTTGACCGGGCTCACGTCTTCAAAGTCGCGTCCCCAGGCCACGGTGATATGCTCGCGCGTTACCACCTTGTCGTTGGTGGGGTCGAGGCCGATCCAGCCGCCGTTGGGGGCGTTGGGACAGGGCACGAACAGGGCCACCCAGGCGTGGCTGGCGTCGCCCCCTTCCAGGGCTGGTCCGCCCTCGGGAGGGTGGGTGAGAATGTAGCCGCTCACATAGCGGGCGGCCAAGCCCATGGCGCGAAAGCACGCAATCTGGAGATGCGCGAAATCCTGGCACACCCCACGCCGATTGCGCAGAACCTCGGCCAGGGGGGTGGCAATGGTGGTGGCGCTGGGGTCGTAGGCAAAGTCGCGATGAAGGCGCCGGGTCAGGTCGAGGCCGGCTTCCAGAATAGGTCGCCCCGGAGGAAAGGAGGGCCGCGCATACTCGGCGACCGCCCCCAAGGTGCGAACATAAAAGCTGTCGTGCAAGACGGTGCAGGCATCCAAGGTGTCGGCGCCAAACCCCCGTCGCAGGCGCTGGGCCACCTCTTCCCAGGGCGGGGTGTCGGCCGGATCGGGCAGGTCGGGGGGATGCACCCGCACGCGGCAGCGCGAGATGATGGTCAGGGCCTCGTGCGGGCGCGACAGGGAAAAGCTGGTAACGGTGTTGCCGAAGTAGTCGGTGCGCTCGGCACGGATTTCGGGCAGCGGCGAGGCCCGCAGCTCGGTTTCGATCACGTCTTGGGTGGCGAAGGAGCGCGGCCGCAAGTGAGCCGAGTGGTGAGAGACCGTCACCCCCTGCGAGTAGTTGTAGGTGGTGATGTGCTCGACGTCATACAGCACCGAGGTCCCGCTCACGACGCGCCTCCTTCCGCCAAGGCGTCGGACGGCGAGGCGGGGCCGATCTCGGGACGGCGCTCGGCATCGCGCGCCGCCAAGGCCGCCTCAAGATCGGGGTGCCCGGCCATCTCCGGCCGGGTTTCCAGGGCGTGGGCGAAATAGTGCAAGGTCAAGACCCCATTCAGATCGGCGAGTCCCTGGCGAACCCGGGCCAGCCACGCCCCCAGCGCGATCTGGCCATCGGGGGGGGCGATGTCGAGAGACACCTTGCTGGGATCAAAGGTGCGCACATCGGCCAGCAGGCGGGCCATGCAGCGCTGCTCCTCGGTGGGCAGGCCGAAGGCGTGGTCGGGGGAAAGCTTGGCCATGTGGCCCTCCAGCCGGACCAACTGGTAGGCCAGCGAGCGCGGATTGCTTTCGTCCGAAACCAGCAGGTCCAAGGTCGGCGCCAGCCCGGGCGGGGCCAGATAGCGCGAGCGATAGGTCATGATGGAATCGGAAACATCCAGGGCCACGTCGAGCGCCGGACCGACATCGCCCTCATCGACCATGATCAGGCCGGTCAGCAGGTCCAACCCATGGGTGGCCCGCTCCAGCCGCCGTCCGATGTCGAGGAAACGCCAGCTCAACGCCTGGGTCATGGTGTCGAGGGCGAGGCCGCCCAGAGCCAACAAGCCCATGATCAGGCTTTCCAGGGCACTTTGCGGGGTTTCCAGGTCCAGCACCCCGGTTTCGGGCGGGGCGACCAGAGGAATGCGGTTGATCTGGGCCACGGCGCGCCAAGTATCGTTGGACAGGCGATCACGCACCGACACCGCCGTGCGCCGGGTGTTGGCCAAGGTGGCGGCAAGGCCCAGGGGCTGGCTGGGATCGGCATTGAGCCGCAGCACGGTACGCAGGGCCTGCTCCTGGGTGGCAGCGTCGCTATAGTCGGTGGTGAGAGGCAGATGGCCCAGGAGCGCAAACAAGGAGAGCACCACGGCCAGTTCCGGCTCGCCAAAGCCGGTTTCGGCGGCCACCACGCAGGCCTTGCGCAAGAGGCGCACGGTGTCCTCGCCGCGCTCGGCGTAGCGACCCAGCCAGCAGGTGTTGTCGGCGACGCGCGAGGGCAGATCGCGCAGGCCCCGCCGCGGGGTCTCGTCGCGGGTGCCGCGCACCGTGATCACGGCGGGCGCGGGGGTCTCGCTCAACACCCAGGTGTCCTTGGTGCCGCCCCCCCGGGTCCGCCCGACGCGGCCAGGGGCGATGCCGGGGGCGGGGCCGACGCGGGCAAGGCCGCCTGGCATGACGGCATAGCCGTCGCCATCGGCGACCAGATGCACCCGCAGCACCAGCGGCAGGGGATGGAGCCGCCCGTCGTGCCAGACCGGGACGGTGGAGAGCGGCACGGCCTCCTGGCCGACATAGCTCCAGGGCCGGGCGTCGAGCCGGCGCAACACGGCGGTGCGGGCCGCATCGTCGAGACTGTCGCCGGCGATGGGGTCGGCGCGGACGTTAAAGGCCGGGCGAAGCACCAGGGACTCCAGGTGGTCGCGCACGTAGGTCTGTTCGCGCTCTTGCCCGCACCACCACGTGGCAATAGAGGGCATGAGCAGATCCTCGCCCAGCAGGCGCCGGCACAAAGCGGGCAGGAAGGGCTTGAAGGCCGGGGCTTCGGCTACCCGGGCCCCCAGCGCGTTGGCAATGGTCACGGTGCCGGCGTGGACCGCCCCCACCAGCCCGGGCACGCCCAGGGTGCTGTCGCCGCGCAGCTCCAGAGGGTCGCAATAGCTGCCCTCATTGAAGCGCACAATCACGTCGATGGGCTTCAGGCCTTCCAGGGTCTTGAGATAGACCCGGTCATCGCGGGTGGTCATGTCCTCGCCCTCGACCAGGGTCAGGCCGAGATACCGGGCGAGATAAACGTGCTCGTGGTGGCTTTCGTTGTAGGGGCCCGGGGTCCACACCACGATCAGGGGGGCCTCGACCGGGCGGGGCGCCAGCCGGGCCAGGGCTTCGCGCGCCTTGCCGAAAAAGGGCGCGAGGCGCTGGACATCGAAGGCGCGGTAGATCTCGGGCAAAACGCGCCCGACGATCTGGCGGTTTTCCAGGGCATAGCCGGCCCCCGAGGGGGTCTCGGTACGGTCGTCGATCACCCACCACAAGCCATCGCGCGAGCGGGCCAGATCGGCGGCATAAAAGTGCAAATAGGTTTTGCCCGGGGGCCGGGCCCCGTGGAGCGGCCGCAGGAAGCCGGCGTTGGCGTGCAGCAGGGCCGGGGGCAACTGGCCTTCGTTGAGCAGGTGGTGGGGGCCGTAAAGGTCGGCGAGCACGGCGTTGAGCAAGGCGGCGCGCTGGACCAGGGCACGCTCGATGAAACGCCACTCGCGCGGCTCCACGAGCAAGGGAATGGGATCGAGCGCCCACGAGCGCCCGGTCTCGCCGGTGCTGTCGGGATCCACGGGCACATCATGGGCCAGCCCGGATTCCCGCAACAGCCGCAGGCCCCGATCCCAGCGCCGCGACAGTTCGTCGGGCTCCAAGGCGGCAAGACGGGTCATGAAGGGCTGCCAGCGCGACCGTACCCTGCCCTCGGCATCGACCATTTCGTCGAACCCCTCGGGCATGGGATACGGCAACGGGGACAGTGCCCCCTGGGGCCGGGCAACTGTCGGGCTGGAACGCATCGGAGATCTCCGCAAAGGCTCCCGGAGGCCTCGGCCCGTTGCCGAAGAAACGGGCCAATTCCCCCAAGAAAACCCGTTAATTATACCCCGTCGCCTTGAAAAACCCAAAAGAAAGGATCGGAGGGGTCGTGGGGAGGCCGCGCCTCCCCAGCTTTCTTTCTTTCCGACGCCCTCCCCTCCCCTCTAGGCCCCTATCGGACGGCGCAGGTCCAGAGTCAGCGGGAACGCCGGGTTGATCTCAGCCGGCGGCGTCACCATCGGCCCCGCGGTATGGCCGATGGCGAAGAACCGGGCAAGACGCCGGCTTTCGGCCTCGTTCGCGTTGATGGGAACCACGTCATAGGACCGCCCCCCCGGGTGGGCCACATGATAGACGCAACCACCCATCGACCGTCCGTTCCAGGTGTCGAGCAGGTCGAACACCAGGGGAACATGCGGGGCGACGGTGGGGTGCAAGCAGCGGGACGGACACCACGCCCGATAGCGAACCCCCGCCACGCTTTCGCCCGGCGTGCCGGTGGCCGTCAGGGGCAGGCGCCGGCCATTGCACGTCAGGACATGGCGGCCGGGGATCAGGCCCTGGGTGCGGATCTGGAGTCGCTCGACCGAACTATCAACGAAACGCACCGTGCCGCCCGGACCCGGATCCTCCCCCACTGACATGCCAGGGCTCCAGGGCGTGGCGGACCTCGATGTCCACGCCCCCGTGATGCACCGTGCCATAGGTGGGGAAACGGAACGCGAGATGGGGAGCGAACCATGCGGGATCGAAGGGATAGCCCGCCCGAGCCATGTCGGCCAACAGATCGCGCAGATCCTGCTCCACATAATAAGGCAGCATGAAGCGATCGCGCAGGGCATGGCCCCAAGGGACCAGGGGCGCGGTGAACGGCGTCTCCCAGAAGCGCGCGATCAGGGCCCGCAACAAGAGCTGTTGCACAAGGCTCATGCGCGCATGCGGCGGCATCTCGAAGCCGCGGAACTCGACCACGCCCCAGGCGGCCGGCCGGCCCGGTCCGGGGAATAGAGCTTGTCGATGCTGATCTCGGTGCGGTGGGTGTTGCCGGTCACGTCGATCAACAGATCGCGCAAGATGCGGTCCACCACCCAAGGGGCCACCCCCCCGGCCTCGGCCTGGGCCCGGGTGGGCAGGAGGTCGAGGGCCAGGGCGACATCGTAGAGGGTTTCGTCGCGGGCCTCGTCCAGGCGCGGCGCCTGACTGGTGGGGCCGATGAACAGGCCGCTGAACAGGTAACTGAGCGCCGGGTGCCCCTGCCAAAAGCGAATCAGGCTGCCCAGCAGGTCGGGCCGGCGCAAAAACGGGCTGTCGGCGGGGGTAGCGCCGCCCACCACCAGATGGTTACCGCCTCCGGTGCCAACGTGGCGCCCGTCGATCATGAACTTTTCCGTGCCCAGCCGGACATGGCGGGCCTCGTCGTAAAGGGTCTCGGTGATGTGGACCAACTCATCCCAGGAGCCGGCGGGATGGACGTTGACCTCAATCACTCCCGGGTCTGGCGTCACCTTCAGCACGTTGACCCGGGGATCGTGCGGCGGCGGATAGCCCTCCAAGATCACCTGAACGCCCAGGCGCCGGGCCGTGGCCTCAACGGCTTCCACCAACTCGATATAGTCCTCCAGGGCCTCGGCGGGCGGCAAGAAGACGTGCAGCCGACCCTGGCGGATCTCGCCACACACGGCGGTGCGCACCACCCCCCGGCCGGCGGCCGCGGCCAGGGGCTCCTGGTCGGGCAAGGAGGTCTGCTCGGCCTGGGCTTGCTCGGCTGGGGATTTTGCGGCTTGGGCTCGCGCGTGGTCGGCCGGGAGACGGCGTTGCAAGCGCGGCGCCGGCAACGGCGGCAAGGGGCCGCGCGGCACAAAGGGATCGACCGGGAACAAAAACGGATACTGGGTCGCCGACAGATGAGGCAGGCTCTCCAGCGGCAGCCGCAGGCCCATCACCGAATCGCCCGGGATCAGGTAGCATCGCCCCTGGCGGAACTGCCAGATTTCGGTGAGCCAGCGCGGCGCGTGGGCCGGGCTGTTCCAGCGCTGAACGGGCAGGACATAGCCGACCGGGGTCTCCAGACCACGCTCCAGGGCGCGGGCCAGCCGGGCGCGGGCCAGGGGATCCTTGAGCCGCTCGTCGCCGGGCTCCAGGTTGATGGGCAAGCGGCGTTCCTCGGCCATCATCTGCCAGGGATCTTCGAAGGCCGGCTGCACCGCTACTGGATCCACGGCCAGGGTCTCGGCAAGCGCCGTCATGAAGGCGCCGGCGGCGTCGATGGCGTGGGCGCCGGGCTGGGCCGGATCGCCCAACACCTCGGGATCTTGGACCAGCGGCACACCATCGGTTCGCCAATAGAGATGATGCGCCCAGCGCGGCAGCGGCTCGCCGGGGTACCATTTTCCCTGGCCGAACAGCATCAGTCCCCCGGGCGCGAAGCGGTCCTTCAGGCGGTGCAACAGCACGGTCGCCAGCCGCTCCTTGGTCGGCCCGACCGCCTCGGTGTTCCACTCCGGGCCGTCCATGTCGTCAACGGACACGAAGGTTGGCTCGCCGCCCATGGTCAGGCGGGTGTCGCCGTCCGTGAGGCGCCGGTCCACCGCGTGGCCCAGATCGAGGATGGCCTGCCATTGGGCCTCGGTATAGGGCTTGGTCACCCGCGGCGTTTCATGCAGACGCCGGACCTCCATGGTGAAGTCGAAGGTCGTCTCGCACGGCTCGACCCCGCCCGATACCGGCGCCGCCGAGGGCGTATCCGGGGTGGCGGCCAGGGGGATATGCCCCTCGCCGGCCAGGAGACCACTGGTCGGGTCCAGCCCCACCCAGCCGGCCCCGGGCAGATACACCTCGGTCCAGGCGTGCAGGTCGGTGAAGTCGGCGCTGGGTCCGGCCGGGCCATCGAGCGGCTTTTGGTCCGGGGTCAACTGGATCAGGTAGCCCGAGACAAAACGCGCGGCCAACCCCAGATGACGCAAAATCGCCACCAGCAGCCAAGCCGTGTCCCGACACGAGCCGCTGCCCAATCTCAGGGTTTCCTCGGGGGGTTGCACCCCGGGCTCCAAGCGCACGAGATACTTGATCTCGCGCTGGAGCCGCGCATTGAGATCGACCAGAAAATCAACGCAGCGCCGGGGCTCGCGCGACACCGTAGCCAAAAAAGCGCTCAGGCCGGGCCCCGCCGCAACCGGCCGGCGATAAGGCGCCAGTTCCTCGGCCAAATCTTCGGGGTAAGTAAACGGGTAGCGCTCGGCGTCGGGCTCCAAGAAAAAATCAAAGGGATTATACACCGCCATGTCGGCCACGAGATCGACCGTGACGGCAAAATGATCAACCTTTTCAGGAAAAACAACGCGGGCCAGCCAGTTCGCGTTGGGATCTTGCTGCCAGTTGATAAAATGCGGCTTGGGTGAAATCTCGAGACTATAGGACAAAACGCGCGTTCGACTGTGCGGGGCCGGTCGCAGGCGAATCACCTGGGGCGTGAGAGAAACCCGCCGATCGTAGGTGTAGACCGTGCGGTGGGTCAGCGCGACATGGATGCTCATGGAAACCCCGAACGCCAGAGGAGTGCCTATCGTAGAAGCAGGACCCGGGAGCGTGCAAGCACGGCAGCCAGAATCGAGGGGTCTGGGGAGGTCGCGCCTGCCCAGCCGTCTTTCTTCACCGCTTCCCCCCGGCCTCCTCGACGCTAGCGAGACCGGCCGGAGCCGTGTACACTTCCGCCGCCACAGAAAGGAGAAGCTCGCCGTTCTCAAAGGAAGCCTCTCCTGGCGCCATCATTCCCCGTAAAAAACAAAAAGGCCGACCCACGGCCACAGGGAGGGACGGGTATGTACACCGAAACGCATCTCGATTTGGGCCGAACGTTTGCCGTTCGCCTGATGCAGCATCTGGTGGTGCCCACGTTCGTTTTGGATGCGACACGGCGCGTTGTCATCTGGAACCGGGCCTGCGAGCGCCTCACGGGGGTGGGCGCCCCCGAGGTCCTGGGCACCCGCGACCACTGGCGCGCCTTTTATGACACCCCGCGCTACTGTCTGGCCGACACTTTGATCCTGGGACGCACCGAGGAACTCACCCGGCTTTACGACAGCCACACCGTGCCCAGCGACAACACCTTGGGCCTCAGCGCGGAAAACTGGTGCGTGATGCCCCGGGCGGCCAAGCGCCTGTATCTGGCCATCGACGCCGGCCCCATCTTCAGCGAGGACGGCACCTTGATTGCCGTCGTTGAGACCTTGCGCGACATGACCGAGCAGAAACTGGCGCAAATGGCCCTGCACAGCTTGGCCAACCGCGATGGCCTGACCGGTCTTGCCAATCGCCGCGCCTTCGACACGGCCATCGTCGCCGACTGCCAGCAGGCCCAGCGCGACACCACCGCGCTATCGGTCTTGCTGGCCGACGTGGACCACTTCAAGGCCTACAACGACACCCACGGCCACCAAAAGGGCGACGAGTGTTTGCGCACGGTGGCCCAGGCCATCGAGGCCCAGATTTTCCGCCAGGGCGATCTGGCGGCGCGTTACGGGGGCGAGGAGTTCGCCATCTTGCTCCCCAATGTCGATCTGGCCGGCGCCTTGCAGGTGGCCGAGCGGGTCCGCGCCGCGGTTGAAGCCCTGCACCTGCCCCACGGCGGACGCCCGGACGGCGGCCCTGTCACCTTGAGCATCGGCGCCGCCTCGGGGGTGCCCTGGGATGGCCCCGATATCCTCATCGCCACCGCCGACGAGGCCCTCTACACCGCCAAGCGCGCCGGGCGCAACCGCGTGGTCGGCAATGCCGTGACCCGGCCCACCTTGGTTGAGGAGTTGTATGAGGCGTAACGGGAAGGCTGGGTGGGGGCGATGATCATGACACGGTTATCCAGGCGGTCGAGAAGGGCGGCAAGGTCGCCAAGGCCCGGGGCGGCCCCGCTCCACAGGGCGGGCGGTACCGAGAGTCTGACATCGTCGCCCTCGTTGTCCAATCGGAGCGGGCGCAAGGTCGGCACGCGGTCCAGGGCGTCACGCAGCAACACCGTCAGGTACTCGGTCGCCGCCGCCCGAGGCTGGGACCGGGCGCCGATATTGGCGTCGGCACGGGCCGGAGTCTTTTCAAGACGGATCGGGGCGTCGGCGCGCGTTGGCAAGACGGCCAATGCGTCGGGCATGGGGCCCGCAGTCTCCAGGCTCGACATGGAAAACAACAAAACAAAAAATCCAAAGAGCAGCAAAACCAGATCGACGAACGTCACCATCCAGATGCCCCCGGCCGATTTGCCCGAGGCCACGGATCCGGCCGACACGGCCTGGAGATCGGCGTCGCGGTCGTCGAAAATACTCATGGCAGGCCTCCTCCCTCGCCGCGCCGGCGAAAGGTGAAGACCACGGTGTCCAAAGGCCCGGGACCCAGGCCGGCGCTGATCATGCCAGGGCCTCCCCCCAGGGCATGGGCCAAGCGGCCCAAGGTGGCGGCCCGACGCACTTCCAAGCTGGTGGGGTCGGGCATGGTGGCGTCAGAGGCGCCGCCGGTGGCGACAACAATCTCCATGGCCCGGGGCGGGGCCGCTGAGGCCGGGGTCAACGCGGCCACCAAGCGGGCCAGGAACGCCTCGCGTCCGGGCCGCAAGGCGTCGGTGCCTTCCAAAAACAGGGCGTCGGTGCGAAACGAGGCCTGAAGAACGTCGCCCGCCGTCAAGGTTTCCACGTGGGCGGCGGKGATCTCGGCGCGAAAGAGGTCGCCCACGTCCGGGGGGGTGACCTCACGATCGCTCCCCAGAACCGGTCCCGTTTGGCTGGGGGCCGGAACGCCCGCGCCGCGTGCCCCAAAGGTTTTGGCCACCGAACGGACCGCTGCCTGGGTGCGATCGCCCATTGGGGTGGCGAGACTGCACAGGGCAATGAAAAAAGCCAGCAGCAACAGGTAAACGGAAAGGAAAAGCGACTGGGCTCCTCCCAGTCCTCCGCCCCGTTCGCTGCCGTCCCCCCGCCCGTCCATCGCCTTGTTCCTTGCCCCCTTTCCTGGGGAAACGTCGATATGATGCCTGTCTGCGGGTCGTGCCCCAGGAGATCCCTTCCGGGAAACTATGGAGACGACCCCTGAAGGGAATGTTAATTCGTTGCGCGCCCAGAGCGAGAGTCTGGGAAAAGCTGCCTGAAAATCAATCCCCGTTCTTGTTGCTCAAGAAAATTCACAGGTCCTCCTCGCCATCGGGCCGACCGCGAAAGCCTTGGGCGATGACATACACCTCGGGCGATTCCGCCCGGCTGCTCGCCGGCTTGGCATGACGGACCGACTCGCAGAGCTGTTTCATGCGGGCCAGCAATGCCCCTTCGGTCCCGCCTTGGAAGACTTTGCAACAAAAGGCTCCGCCCGGGGCCAGAACGCTTTCGGCGAAGTCCCACGCCATTTCGGCCAGAGCCATGACCCGCAGGTGGTCGGTCTTACGATGCCCGGTGGTGGGGGCGGCCATGTCGGAGAGCACAAGGTCGGCCGGGCCGTTGAGGGCGGTCTTGAGCAGATCGGGCGCGTCGTCGGCGGTGAAGTCGTGGGTCAGGCAGTGGGCCCCGGCCACGCCCTCCCAGGGCAGGATGTCGATGCCGACCACGCAACCTCGGCCGCCGTCGAGCAGGCGGGTGCGCTCGACCACCACCTGGGTCCAGCCACCGGGCGCCGCCCCCAAGTCTACCACCCTGAGGCCCGGGCGCAGCAGATGAAAGCGGTCGTCGAGCTCCATGATCTTGAAGGCCGCCCGCGAGCGCAGTCCCCGTCGCTTGGCCTCCTGGACATAGGGGTCGTTGAGCTGGCGTTGTAGCCATTGGGTGGAGGAGTTCGAGCGGCGGCGCGCGGTGCGCACCTTGACGGTCAGATCGCGGGCCACGGTGGGCGCGCTCACGCCGCCCCCCTTCGAACGACCGGAAGAGGACGGCGGCTTACGCGAGGACATGGGAGATCTCCCTGGGACGCATGGAAGGAACGGCCGTATCGGCGGCGTGCATCAAGTCAAGCAACAGGCCTTCGCGGATCCCCCGATCGGCCACCCGGAGATCGGGGACCGGCCACAAGGACAAGATGGCCTCTAAAATAGCGCACCCGGCCAGCACAAGGTCGGCGCGGTCGCGACCGATGCACGGGTGGGCGATGCGATCGGCCGGGGTCATGGCCAGAAGGCGCCGGCCCACCGCGCGCACATCGGCCACCGACAGGGTCAGCCCGTCGATGCGGGCCCGGTCGTAGCGCGGCAGGTTGAGAGCCACCGCGCCGGCGGTGGTAACCGTGCCGGAGGTGCCCAGCATGGACAAGGCGCCCCCAAACACGTGCTCGCGCATGGAGTGGGCCCGGTCAAAGGCCACCAGCCGGGCGCGGACATGGGCCACGATGTCGGCGTGCAGCCGCTGCGACAAGTGCCCGCCGCCCACCGCCTCGGCCATGGTGACCACGCCCAGCGGCAGGCTTTCCATGGCGCGGATGCCCCCCAGGCGCGGCCCGTGGGCACTGGGCGTGACTTCGGCCAAGGTCAGCTCGGTGGAGCCGCCGCCGATATCGAACACCAGGGTAAATGGGGTGTCGGCGCGCAACAAGGGGGCGCAGCCGGCCAGGGCAAGGCGGGCTTCCTCGTCCGGCGGGATGACCTCCAGGCTCAGGCCGGTTCGCTCGCGCACCCGCTCCAAAAAGGTCTCAACATTGGTTGCCGCGCGACAGGCGGCGGTGGCGACACAGCGCGCGGCCCGGACATCGTGGCGTTGAAGGCGCTCGGCGCAGACTTCCAGGGCGCTCAAGGTGCGCTCCATGGCCCCCTCGCCCAGGGCTCCCGATGCGTACAGGCCCTCGCCCAGGCGGGTGATGCGGGAAAAGGAGTCCACCACGCGAAACCCCGTCCCCTTGCGTTGGGCAATCAGGAGCCGACAGTTGTTCGTGCCCAGATCAAGGGCGCCATACACATCCCCCGGGGACCGCGGTCCCGGCGGGAAGGGGGGGCGCACGCGGCAAGACGCAGTCGGAAGGGGCACTCCAACTCCTGGGCCAAGGGAAAGGGCGACGGGGAAGGCGGGCCGGGAGCAGCCGGCACGACCTTGCATTTTACCCTCGTTGTTCATGGCGATCCAAGAGGCGTTTTTCGACGCTCTCGCGCAAAAAAGCATTTGCATTCCCCGGCCTGCGTGGTAAACGTCTGGCCCTCGCGACGAGGCATCCTTCCGGTAGAACATCTTCCGCTGGAATACGGTCCCTTAAAACGAGATCYCTGGTGGGGGATAGTTTAACGGTAGAACTGCGGACTCTGACTCCGTCAGTCCTGGTTCGAATCCAGGTCCCCCAGCCACTTCCCGTGAGGGTCTTCGGGCCCTTGACGGGCAGGATACAAAAAAGTCCCTGGTGGGGGATAGTTTAACGGTAGAACTGCGGACTCTGACTCCGTCAGTCCTGGTTCGAATCCAGGTCCCCCAGCCACTTGAAGCCCCGCCCGGTGCCGCCCGGCGGGGTTTTTCGTTGTTGGGGCTGGGGAAGGCGGTGGCGCGCCCTGGGCAGGACGCGCCGCACCGGGATCAGGCGCCGCGCACGGCCGCTTCCGCCTCGGCCAAAAGGCGCTCCAGCTTGATGCGCAGGCGCCCCTCGGTCATGTCCACGCCTTTGGCCGTCAGGTCGGTCAGGACCCGGGCGATCAGGGTGTCCTCGCCGTTGGGGGCGAGATCGGCCTCGACCAGGGCCAAGGCGTAGGCGTCTGCCGCGGCGGCCTCAAGGCCCAGTTCGCCGGCCGCCCACAGTCCAAACGCTTTGTTCCGGCGGGCCGTGGCCTTGAAGCGCAGTTCCTCGTCCAGCCGGTGTCCGGTTTCCATCGCCCGCTCACGGTGGGTGAAAGCATCGCTCATCGTGTGTTGTTCCCTGGATTCATCTATTGGTTGCCACTGGGGCGTGATGATTACCTGGACACGCGGGTTTGGCGCCGGCGTGCCGGGCCGGTTATAGCGCTTGCTCCCTTTCCCGGGTAGTCCCAAACTCCCGCCCCGGCTGGGGGCCCGCGCGCAGACAACGAAGAGGATAAGGCCATGTGTCTGGTGGTGGTCGATTGGTGTCCGGGGGCTCCGTGGCCCCTAGTCCTGGCGGGCAACCGCGACGAGCGCCGCCAGCGCCCTTGGCGGGGTCCGGCGCGACACTGGCCCGAGCAGCCCGAGGTGCGCGCCCCGCTTGACGATGTGGCCCTGGGCACCTGGATTGGGGTGAATGACGACGGGGTGATGGCGTGTGTGGTCAACCGACAGGGCACGTTGGGTCCCGAGGACGGGCGTCGCTCGCGCGGCGAGTTGGTGCTGGAGGCCTTGGGGCACGCGGATGCCAGCGAGGCCGCTCAAGCCTTGCAAGCCCTGGACGGGCGAGCGTATCGGCCGTTTTCGCTGATTGTGGCCGACAACCGCGATGCCTTCTGGCTGCGGCACGCCGACCCCTCGGGGCGGGCGCCGGTCCAGGCCTTTCCCCTGCCGCCCGGCCTCTGCGGGCTGACGGCCCGTGACCTGAACGACACTCGCGAGCCCCGGCTGGCCCGGGTGTTGGCACGCTTGGGCACGACGCCTCGGCCCGATCCCGACCACGGTCTGGCCGCCTGGGAGGGCTGGGTTGCCGCTTTGGGCGATCGCGTCCCGGCCACCCCGGGGCAGCCGGACACCGCCGCTTGTTTCATGACCGACGCGGGCTTTGGAACCTTGTGCACCACCTTGGTGGCTTTGGCCGCGCCGGAGCATCCGGCCGGGCCTGTCCAGGGGTGGTTTGCCCCGGGGCCGCCGGATACCTGCGCTTTTGATCCGATCGCCTAGGGGACTGTCGGTACGGCAAGGGCCTTGGAACAAAAGCCGGAAGACTTCCGTGAAGTCTGCGGAGACGCCTTCCGTTCCATGGGAAGGAAGGATCGGAAAGGAAACAGTCAAAAGCCACAAAAGGAGCAAGGGAACGGGCCTGGGCCTTTCATGCGCCCTGGACGCAGGACTCCCGTTTTCCTGTGATTGTCATCATCGTAAAAACATCGCATTCTGGTATGCAGAAGCCTCCCCGAAGGCTGCCGTGCCCTCGGTGCCGCGTTTCATACCTTATTTTGCATTTTTTTTAGCCCGCTCCACCCCAGGGAGTGGTTGACTCGTCCTTCAGGATCAGGCAGGCCGCGACCCGCCGGAAAGGGAACCGATGACCATCGTGACGCAAAACGCGCGCCCGGATCAGGCGACCGACACCGGGCTTTCTCCTTGGAGTGACGGCGGCGCCGGGCTCACGATTCTGTCGCTGGATGGCTCCTCCCCAGTGATTGGCGATAGCGGGTTGTTGCTGCACGGCATTTACAGCCGCGACGGCGCGGATCTGCTGATTGTGGATGGCCAGGGGCACGGGGTCATCGTGACCGACTATTTCTTGAAGGACCCTCCGCCTGCCCTCGTCAGTGCCGAGGGCGCTCGTTTGGAGGGCGATGTGGTCGCGCGCTTGGCGGGCAGCGCGACTCCGGGGCAGGTGGCGCAGGCCGGCCCGGCGTCGGGCACCAGCGTGCCCATCGGCACCATTGAAAAAGTCACGGGCGCCGTGGTCATCACCCGGGCCGATGGCACCCGCATCGAGCCCCGGGCGGGGGATCCGGTGTTTGAGGATGACGTGGTCGAAACCAAGGGCGACGGCGCCATTGGTATCAAGTTCATGGACGGCTCGGCCTTCTCCCTGACCGGCAACGGCCGCATGGTCCTCGACGAACTGGTTTACGACCCGGCCTCGGGCCAGGGCCACAGTTCGGTCGATCTGGTGGCCGGCGTCTTTTCCTTTGTATCGGGCGGTATCGCGCGCTCCGGTCCCGACGCCATGACCTTGGTCACTCCCGTGGCCACCATCGGCGTGCGGGGCACCATGGGTGTGATCAAGATCATCGTGCCCGAGGGGGTCGATCTCGGTGACATGGACGCGGTGCGGGCCCGGCTGGGGGCGCTCGGAGTCAGTTTGGACGTGGTCTTGCTGCCCGAGGCCGATGGGACAACGGGCGAGATCATTTTTACGCCGATGGGGGGCGAGCCCCAGGTCCTGAACGTGGCCTACGACGGCTTGCGGGTCACGGTGGGCCAGATCCTTGATCGGGTCGAGACCTCGGTCGCGCGTTTCACGGCCTCGCCGGACGATTTCCGTGGCGAGGGGGCGGCCGGTCGCTCCCTTGATTTCCTTCCTGCCGATCCGTCCAAATCCCAAGACGACCAAGGCGGCAAGACCAACGCGCCCGCCCAGCCAGACGGCAAGCCCCAGGGTCAGGGCGACACCGGCACCGACAAAAGCGACGCCAACACCGGACAAGACACCCAGCAAGCCCAGAACACCGGGCAGGAAACGGGGGCAAGCCAGACGCAGGGCCAACCGCTGGTCTATCGCCCCTTGGACCTGGATCTGAGTGGCACGGCGGCGGAGACCCTCCAGGGCAGCGCTCAGGACGACGCCATCTCGGGGGGGAGCACGACGACCGGCTCGACGACGTCGGCCGGGTCTGCGACTCGTCCCTCGGCCGTGGTGTCCTTTGCCGACACCATTGCCCGGACCATTGTGACGCAAACGACCACCGATGCCACAACCACTCTGACGTCGTCCCCCTCGCCAACCCTCTCTGGCAGTGGTTCTTCCGCGTCCGGGACGGGAAGCAGCGGAGGATCGGAAGCGCCGGCGGGAAGCAGCGGCCCCGGGAGTCCAGACACCGGCAGTGGCACCGGGGGGACCGGCACCGGGAGTACAGGGAGCGGCAGCGGGAGTACAGGGAGCGGCAGTGGGAGTACAGGGAGCGGCAGTGGAGGGACCGATACCGGGACCGGCAGTGGAGGGACCACGGTTCAAAAAGTCCTGCAAGCCAGCCCGGACACGCCCATGCCGACCTTTGTGGTGAGCGCCTCCTCCAGCGACTGGTATAAAAACTGGGATGTGACCGGCTCCACCGCCTCCGACAGCATTGAAACCGGGGCGGGCAACGACACCTTGGTGGGCGGGGCCGGCGGCGACATCCTTAAGTCCAACGACGGCGACGATGTGATGATCGGCGGCTCGGGCGCCGATTCGCTCATCGCCGGCTCGGGCAATGGCGACGATACCTACAGCGGTGGCAACGGCCTGAGCGACGACGACGACGATAATCTGGACGACTGGATTTTATTTCCCTCCACCGGTCAGGGCATCCGGGTCGATCTGGCCTCCGGCGTGGCCAGCGGCAGCGAAATCGGCACCGACCGCCTCTATGCCCTGGAGCACGTCCTGGGGGGTAGCGGCAACGATACCCTGATCGGCAACGCCGACGATAATATTTTGCAAGGCGGCGTCGGCAACGACCAGTTGTCCGGCGGGGCCGGCAACGACAGCCTGGAAGGGGGCGCCGGCAACGACACCATGCAAGGCGGCCGTGGCAACGACACTCTGGTGGGGGGCGACGGCACCGACTGGGCCGATTACAGCGATGCGACCAACCCTGTCGTTTTGTCCCTGAGCGCGGGCACTGCTGGGGGACTGGATGTCGGGGTCGATGTTCTCTCGGGGATCGAAAACGTCATCGGCGGGGCCGGAAACGATACCCTGACCGGTGACAACGCTGCAAATGCCCTGCAAGGCGGCGCCGGCAGTGACAGCTTGGTCGGGCTGGGCGGCAACGACACCCTCGACCTGGGGATCGGGGGCGGGTTGATCGACGCCGGGGCTGGCGACGACGACGGCCGGTTCACCCTGACCGCCGGGGCCGAGGTCACCGTGGCCGGCGGGGCGGGTACCGACACGCTGGTGATCACCGTGACGGACGCCGACCTTGAGGACACCGACCGTCTGGCCGCCTTGGCGCAGGTCCGGGCCTTTGTGGAGGCCCACCCTGGTGAAAGCACAAGCTTTTCCGCGCTGGGCCTGACCTTGGAGGGCTGGGAAAGCGTGCGCATCGTGGACAGCGCGGGGGCCGAGGTAGACCTGGACGGGGTTGTCACATCCCCGGCCCTGACCCTTGTGTCCACGAGCGGCGCCGAGGACACGGCCCTTGGTCTTCGTCTTGCCGTCAGTGCGACAAGCAGCGTGACGCAAACCCTGACGGTAACCCTCTCGGGGATTCCCGAGGGCGCGGTGCTGCGCGATGCCTCTGGCGCCGAACTGGTTCAGACCGATCACGCGGTTACCTTGAGCGCCGATCAGCTTGCTGGCCTCACCCTCACACCGCCCGCCCAGAGCGCCGCCGACATCCAGCTTCAGGTGGAGGCGACCGCGACCGCGCTTGATGGGTCCACCGCCACGTCAACCGGCACGCTGACGCTTGTGGTCACCCCGGTGGTGGACGGCGTGACCTTCGACCTTCCCGAGGCGGACACCCTGGTCACGCCCCATGCCTCCGACGATGTTCTGGAGGGGGGGGACGGCAGCAGCACGATGCAAGGAGGCGGGGGCAACGATACCCTGACCGGGGGGAGCAGCGACGACCTTCTGCTGGGGGATGAGGAAACCGGCTGGTTCTCGGAGAAGCTCGATCTCACCCCCCTTCTGGTCGATGGCGACGGCTCGGAAGACGTCACCGTGCGCCTCCAGGGCTTGCCCGAGACGGCCTTGCTGTCGGCCGGTACCAGACAAAGCGATGGCTCCTGGCTGCTCAGTGCCGCCGATCTGCCCGGGCTCACGGTCACGATGCCGACGGGGGCGACCTCGTTCGTGCTGACCCTGAGCGCCACCGTCGTGGATCTCGATCCCGACGACGGCACGTCGGTCTCGGCGACCCAAACCTGGACCTCCCACATCACCGTGGATCCCGGCGTGGCCGGCAACGATGTCTTGCAAGGCGGCAGCGGCACCGACACCCTGATCGGCGGGGCCGGCGAGGATACCCTGGACGGGGGCATCGGGGCCGACGTCGTCATGGGCGGCACGGGCAACGACCTGGGGATCTTCAGCCGCGATGCCACGGCCAGCGGTGCCGATACCTATGACGGCGGCCTTGGCACCGATACCTTGCGCGTGGTCTTGTCGGCGAGCGATCTTGCCAACCGGGCCGTGATGCAGGACCTGGAGCGGCTGCGCGATTTCGTGGCGGCGCAGGCCGACGCCACCTCCGAGGCGGGGGAGGCGGCGAGCTTCTCGGCCCTCGGCCTGACGGTGAGAAACTGGGAAGCGGTGAGCTTTGTCGATGCCAACGGCACGCCCCTTGTCATCGACAGCGGTCCCGAGGCGGGAACTTTGACCTTCACCGTGGCCGAGGATGGCGTGGCCAGCACCGGCGCCACGGCCAGCGCCTTGTTGCCCCATGACGGGGGGTACGATGCCGTGGGGGCTCGTCTGAGCCTGACCGGTCTTTCGACCTCCCTGACCAGTGGCGGCGAGAGCGTGGTTGTGACCTCGGATGGGGCCGGGGGTCTGATTGGCCGCGTGGGGACGGCGACGGTGTTCACCCTGGCCCTGGAGACCACCACCGGCGTTGTGACCTATACCCAGCATCTTCCCCTCGATCACCCGACGGGGGATGATCTGCCCTTGGTCGTGGCCTATCGCGTGACGGACGGCGACGGCTCCACCGCCGATGGCACGCTCAACGTGGTTGTTCACGACGACACCCCCGAAGCCCAGGACGACAGCCAAAGCATTACGGTCGGCACGACGCCCCAAACCGTGAGCGGCTCCTTGGTCGAGAATGACCTTCTGGGGGCGGATGGCCTGGGGCGGATCACCGAGATCCGGCTCAACGGCACCGTCCACACTGCTGGCGCCGATGGCACGGTGACGATTGCCACAGCGGGCGGCGCTCAGGTGTGGGTTGACTTCGCGACCGGGGCCTACAGCGTGACCGTCACGCCAGGGGCCGGCGCGACGGATGCCACGGTCGAACTCGGCTATTCCCTGGTCGATGGCGATGGCGACACAACCTCGGCCACCCTCACCCTGACCCTCGATCAGCCCGAGGCCCAGCCCCCGACCTTGACCGGCGGCCCGGTCACGGGGCTGGAAGACGGGACCCTGGCCCTGTCCCTCGCGGCGGCCCTGGCCGACACCGATGGGGCGGAAACCCTGGCCCTCACCATCGCCGGCCTGCCGGCCGGGGCCACCCTCTCGGCCGGGACCCGGAATGCCGATGGCACCTGGAGCCTGACGCCCGCCCAGTTGACCGGCCTGACCTTGACCCCCCCCGCCGACAGCGACGCCGGCTTCACCCTGATCGTCACGGCCACCGCGACCGAAACCAGCAATGGCACCACCCAGAGCACCCAGATCGAGGTGCCCGTGACCCTGACCGCCGTTGCCGACACCCCGGTGGTGACGGTGTCGGATGTCTCGGGGACCGAGGACGGGGCGGCGATTCCCCTGGTGGTCACGGCCTCCACGCCCGACACCGATGGGTCGGAAACCCTCAGCCTGATTTTCACCGGCGTGCCGCAGGGCGTGACCTTGTCGGCCGGGACCTACGACCCCACCACCCAGGCCTGGACGTTGACGCCGGCTCAGGTGGTCGGCCTGACCCTCACGACGCCCGCGCAGTATTCCGGCAGCTTTGACATCACGGTGACGGCGCGCACCACCGAAAGCGCCACCGGGACCTCGGCCGAGGCCAGCGATACCTTCAGCGTGAGCGTGGCCCCGGTCGCCGACCCGGTGAGTTTGGTCATTACGGCCGCCCAAGGCGACGAGGACACGGCCATCCCCTTGGCGATCACCGCCACCACCCCCGACGCCGACGGCTCGGAAACCCTCTCCGTCACCATCACCGGGGTGCCCTCGGGGGCCAGCCTGTCGGCGGGGATCTACACCCCAGCCAACAATACCTGGACCCTGACGACCGCCCAACTGAGCGGCCTGACCCTGACACCGCCCCCCGACTACGCCGGGAGCATCACCCTCACGGTCACCGCGCGCACCACCGAGGACGCCACCGGGGCCTTTGCCGAGGCCTCCAAGACCCTGGGCGTCACGGTGCTCCCGGTGGCCGACACCGCGACTCTGACCGACGCGCAGGTGTACGAGAGCGAGGACGTCGTTGACGGTCGAACCGACGACGAGATCACCGCCTCTGGCGGGACGAACTTTTATGCCGGATTCGGGGGCAACGACACCCTCATCGCCGGCAACGACAGCGTCACCATTTTTGGCGACTACTACGGCCTTGACATCGTCGTTATCCTCGACCTCTCGGCCACGGCGGGCGATACCGACGGGTCGGAAACCATGACCTATACCCTCGCGGGGTTGCCCGAAGGGGTCACCGTGACCGACAGCGAGGGAACGGCGCTGACGATCACCAGCGGCACGGTCACCCTGAGCGAGTGGCAGCTTGAAGGTCTGCGCCTGTGCACTCCGGTCACGCAAGACACCTTCAGCCTGACCTTCCAGGCGACGATCACCGACCAAAGCGCCACAGGAGCCACCGATACCGGCACGACGTCTCACACTGTGACCATCGTCATGGGGGGCGACGATCTTCTGGTCGGCGGGACTCATGACGAAACCCTGTCCGGGGGCGCCGGTAACGACACCCTGATTGGCGGCACCAGCAACGACGTTCTGTATGGAGACAGCGGGAACGACCAGATCCAGGTCAAGCTTTTCGCCGGCTACAAAAACGTCCAAGGCGGGGCCGGTGACGACACCCTGACGATTGACATCTCGACGGTCGATATGAACGACATCGAGATAATTCAAAACCTGATCAGCTTGCGGTCCCTGATCAACGGCGGCCATGTGGGCGATGACCAAGCCCTGGAGGCGGCCGGCCTGAGGGTCACGGGGATTGAGCATGTGTCATTCGTCGATGCCACCGGCGCGGAGCTTTCCTTCCTGGCCCTGACCTGCCAGGAGGGCGAGACGGTGACCATGAACCTCCTGTCCTACTTGACGGGACAGGCCGCCGGGCGGAGCTTGGTGTCCGTGAGTTTCACCGTGCCCGAGGGCTACACCTTCCTCGTCGATGGCACCGAGGTGACGTTGGACGGGGACCGGGGCGTGAGCCTGACCCCCACCCAACTGGCGGGCTTGAGCGTCAAGACACCCAACGACAACGCCACGGACCAGTGGATCCCCGTCACGGCCGTGTGGGACAACTCCACCACCACCGAGCTGTCCTATGGCATCATCGTGACCCCGGTGCCAGAGACCCCCGTATGGACCGGCAGCGATACCTTCAATGTCATCGTCAACGACGAAGCGCAAACGCTGACCACGGACGAGTGGGAGGCCTCGCTCAATGGCGGCGGCGGCAGTGATACGTTGACCGGGGACGCGGCCGACAACCTTCTGATCGGCGACGATCAGCGCCTGAATGTGTTCGTCACCCTGCCCTTGACCACCGGCGAGGCCGCCGCCGCCGACGCTGCGGGCACGACCGATGATGCCTCAGAGGGCATCACCTCGATAAAAATTTCGGGCATTCCCGAGGGCGTCTGGATCCTTCCGAGCTTTAGCCTCCCCCTCACCGTGACGGACGGCTCCGTTACCCTGACCCAAGATCCGACAAGCCACCTTGTTCCCTTGCAGCTTGCCTTCAGTTTGCCCCTGGATCAGGCGTCGTTCACGCTTGAGCTTGAGATCACGGTGGCCGACACCGATCCCAACAACAGCAGTTTCGTCGTTTCCCACACCTTTACAACGACTTGCGAGGTGGCGACCCTCTCCGCGCCGGGCGATGACTCCCTCATCGGCAACGGAGGCGACGATAGTCTGGTCGGGGGAGAGGGCAGTGATACCCTGGTGGGGGGCACCGGCGATGATGTGTTGCAAGGGGGGGCGGGCGCCGACAGCCTCTTGGGCAACGACGGCGACGATACGTTGGCGCCCGGCGCCGGGCTCAACAACGTAGAGGGCGGCGGCGGCACCGACTGGATCGACTTCAGCGACCAAACGGCCGACGTGACCTTGAGCTTGACCGGCACTCAGATCGCCACCACCAGCAACGGAGGGATCACCTTCGTGGCCGGGATCGAGAACATCCAGGGCGGGGCGGGGGCCGACTCTCTGGGCGGGGATACGGGGGACAACCATCTGGCCGGTGGTGCTGGCAATGATACCCTGTCGGGGGGCGGCGGCCTCGACACCTTGTCGGGCGGTACCGGCGATGACCGCTTCCTTCTCACCCTCGCCGATACCCAGGGGCCAACGGCCGTGACCAGCCCGTTGACCTGGGTCGCCTCCGAGGCCACGACCTCCACGTGGCTGGGGAACGAGGCGACCGATGGTCAAAACGGCGCGACCGACGTGGCCCGCTATTCTCTCAAACTCTATGCCGCCAACAGCGACGGTACGCAGAAGACGGACGCCAACGAGGGATTCCTGAAAGTTTATGGGACGGACTCAGGCTCGGACTATGCCGGGAGTGTTGTGTCCCGGGACACTGGCGACGACGGCGATGCCGTGTGGGTGCTTGCGGACGCTCAGGGTCGGGCCTTCAGCCTTGTCTCGCTGACCGTGACCTATCCCGCCGGCGAGGATCAGCCGGTTTTGGTCCAGGGCTATCTCAACGGCGTTTTGGTGGCCCAGAGTTCGCTGATCCTGGTTGCCGGGGCCGCCACCACCTTGGCCTATGGCGATCAGTTGAACGATCCCGCCTTCCAGAACGTGGACGAAGTTTGGATCCTCGGGCAGGGCGCCAATCTTCAGATTGGCATCAACGACGTTGTCGTGACCTCCCACGTTGGGGAGAGCGTGATCGGGGCCGACGCGGCGTGGCAGGGGAGTTCCGAGACCGATCTCATCGTCTTGAGCGAAGCCGGCACGTACGATCTGAGTAAAGTGGTCGATGTGCATGCCTCGGCCCTGATCGACGGCGTGGCCCTCGGCTCCCACACCACCTTGGACCTCTCCGGCGGCGCCGAGACCCTGGCCGACACCACCACCGCATGGTGGATGACCCCGTTTGGGGAAACCCTTTGGGTCACCGCCTCAGGCAGCACCGACATGACGGTCAGCGGTCTTGACGACTGGATCCAGAACGGCTGGACGGTCAGCTACGCTGGCACCCTGACGCGTGACGACGGCGATCTGGCCGGGACGTATCACTCCTTTGCCCTGACCAACAGCAGCCTGGGCAGTGACTATGCCTATACCGTCAATGTTGAGGACGCGATCAGCGTCGTTAACAGCAGTGGCAACGACTTCGTGACATATACCGACGCCGCCTACGCCCCCCTGACCCTGGCCGGCACCGAAGATGCCGACACCCTGATCGGCAGTGGGGTGGGGGATACGCTCACGGGGGACGAGGGGAACGACCTCCTGGAGGGAGGACGCGGGGCCGACTCCCTGGTGGGCGGCACCGGCGACGATACCCTCCTGGGCGGGGCGGGCGACGACATCTTGGACGCAGGGGAGGGCGCCGATCTCCTGCGAGGCGGTGCCGGCAATGACCTCTTGTCCGGGGGCTTGGACAGCGACGCCGATTCCCTGGAGGGCGGCACCGGCGACGATACCTTTGCCGGGGCGTTCTCGGCCAACGCGGTTTACAAGGGCGGCGAGGGCTTCGACTGGCTGCACTTTTCGAGCCCGACAACCGGGCTCGTCCTCGATCTGAGCAATTCCAGCCAGTTCGAGAACATTGAGGGCATCCACGGCGACTCGGGCAACGATGATTTCCGCGCCTCGGACAGTTCCAGCGGCGTGTGGATGATCGGGGGAGGTGGCAACGATACCTTCTTCGGCAGTTGGGGCGATGACACCCTGGATGGCCGCGAGGGGAGTTGCTCGATGTATGGGGCCTTTGGTGACGACGTGATCCTTGCGTCTTTTGACAACGGCTGGGAAAGCCTGGAGGGTGGAGAAGGCCGCGATCTCTTGCAGTTGGAAGGCAGCAAGGCGGACCTTACCGGGGCTGATCTGGAGCATCTGTCTGCGTTTGAAGGTCTGGATCTGTCCCAGGTCTCGGGGTTGACGAGCCTGTCTTTGACCTCCGGCGATCTCTCTGGGCTTTATGGAGGAGAGAGCGACCCCTTCGATGTGTCTCTTATCCTGGATCCCGCCGCCCAGGTCGATGTCATCCTGAGCTACGAGTATCAAAGCTGGGAATTCACCGGCACCAAGACCCAAGACCTGGATAACAACGGCGTCGCCGAAAGTTATTCGGTGTATGCCGCGACGGTCGGGTCGGATACTTACACCTTGAGTGTTTCCGGCGCGGCATCGGTGACTCTCAATAACTATGGAGGGTGCTGATCGATTCCGTGGGGCTGCCTCAGGCCGCCCCACGGCGCGTTGTTCTCGTTCGCCGCAAGGGGATTGACGGCGGCCGATCAGTTCCATAAATATACGGCTCATGTGGGTTGATCCGCACGGTTTCACGCCAAGGGACAGGACAAGACCATGAGCACTTCCGACGAGCCGGTTTTCACCCGGGGCCGCGTCTACGACAGCATCCTCGATACCATCGGGGGAACGCCCCTGGTTCGCCTGTCCCGCTTCGCCGCTCACCATGGCGTTGGCGCTCAGATTCTCGGCAAGGCCGAGTTCTTTAACCCGCTCGCCAGCGTCAAAGACCGCATCGGTCTGGCCATGGTCGAGGACGCCGAGGCCGATGGCCGGCTAAAGCCGGGCGCCACCTTGGTGGAGCCTACCTCGGGCAACACCGGCATTGCCCTGGCGTTCGTTTGCGCCGCCAAGGGGTATCGCCTGATTTTGACCATGCCCGAGAGCATGTCCATCGAGCGGCGTAAAATGCTCACCCACCTGGGGGCGGAAATCGAACTGACCCCGGCGGCCAAGGGCATGAAGGGGGCGGTTGCCCGGGCGCGAGAACTCGTGGAGAGCATTCCGGGCGCCCTGATCCTCCAACAGTTTGAAAACCCCTCTAACCCCGAGATCCACCGCCGCACCACCGCCCGCGAAATCTGGGAAGACACCCAAGGCGGCGTTGATATCCTGGTGGCCGGTGTCGGCACCGGCGGTACCCTGACCGGCGTCGGCGAGGTGCTCAAGGCCCTCAAGCCTTCGGTCAAGGTCGTGGCCGTCGAACCCGAGGACAGCCCGGTGCTGTCGGGCGGCGCGCCCGGCCCGCACAAAATCCAAGGTATTGGCGCCGGCTTTATTCCCGATATTCTCAACACCGGGGTCATCGACGAAATCATCAAGGTCGCCAACGAGTCTGCCTTTACCAACGCCCGCGCCGTCGCCCGCCTCGAAGGCCTCCCCGTCGGCATCTCCTCCGGCGCCGCCCTCACCGCCGCCCTGGAACTCGGCCAGCGCGAGGAAAATAAGGGCAAGTCTATCGTCGTCATCCTCCCCTCGTTCGCCGAACGCTACCTCTCGACACCGCTGTTCGAGCAGCCCTGAGGCCGAGGGGGGGCGCTTCGCTTCGGCGAGGCGGGGCTGCCGCCCCGCGCCCCGCCTGGGGCGATGCCCCAGCGGGGCGGTCTATGGGGGGGGGCGCTGGGTGGGCGAGCAAAAGGCCCGTGAGGTTCTGGCCGGGATTCAGCGCTCCCTCCCCCCGGGGACCAGCCTCACCTATCAGGCCTTGTCGGTCAATCCGGCGGCCCTGGCTCTGACCTTGCGTGGGGTGCGCCTCACCGATGAGGGGCGCCATCTGGAGGTGAGTCTGGGCAGCGTTGTCGTCTCCGACCCGGGGTTTGCGGGCAAGCACCTTCGTTCGCTTGATTTGGCGCTGAACGAGGTCAGTCTCACCCGCACGTCTGCCGAGGGCAGTGTGCATGGTGGCTTGCTGCGGGCCCAGGGGGAAGACCTCGATCTGGACCGTATCAAGGCCCTTGGACGCGCCCTCAAGGAAGCCCGCGATCCTTTGGCCCTGGATCCGGCCGCACTTGCCGCCTTTGACCTGGGGCCTGTGCGCCTGGAGGGGCTGACCGTCGATCAACCCACCCACCAGCGCGCCCTGGCGGTGGGCGAGGTCACGATCTCCGGGGTGAGCCAGGGGCGCTTGGGGCAGCTTGATGTGCACGATATCCGGGTGCGCGATCCCGAAGCTGAGGCCCGCATCGACGCGCTGTCCCTGGTGGGGTTCGATGCCCCGCGCGCCCTCGCCTGGGCTCGCCAGACCCAGGGGGCTCTCCTGGTCAAGGACAAGCCAGCCTTCGACACTTTGGGGGTGACAGCCTTTCGCCTGGAGGGCGTGGAGGGGCAGGCCCGGGATCTGGGCTTGGTGTTCGACCGTCTGGCTTTGGCTGACCTGGACAGCCGCTTGGGCGTTCCGACCCGACTGACGTTCGACCTGGAAGGCGCCGTGCTGCCCGTCAGTCTGCTCGACCGGCGTCATCAGGCCTTTTTCGCTGCCAATGCCATGGAGTCCCTCAAGGTCTCCGTGCACTGGGCCCATGCCATCGACGACGAGGCCCGCCGCCTTAGCCTTGGGCCCCTGCGGGCCGAGATCGGTGACGTGGGGGCGGTGTCGGGGGGCGTGACCCTCGACGGACTGACTCTAGCGACCGTGCTGGAGGCCCTGGAGCGGCCCGAGCGCTTGCTCGACGCTGTGCGTTTGAGCGGCTTCAGCGCGGGGGCCGAGGCCGAAAAGCTGACAGCCGCCTATCTCGATGTCCTGCTGGCCGAGGGGGATCTCAAGCGATCCGAACTTCTGGAACTCCTTCGGACCCAACTCGCCCCTTCCTTGCGCCAAACCGTGGGCGCCGATCTGGCCGAGCGCTTGGTGACGGCCCTTGACGCCTTCTTGCTGGCGCCGGGCTCTCTGGCCGTGTCGGCCCAGGCGAAGGACGAGCCGATGACCCTGACCCAACTGGGGATGGGCTTGGCGCTCGCTCCTGAAAAAACCGTTGCCGCCTACGACGTGCGCGTCGAGCACCGGCCGCGCTTCCCCTAAAAAGCCGAGGGGTTTGGGGAGGTCGCGCCTCCCCAGCCTTTTTATTTTTGCCAAGAGCAACAAAAATTTCCTGTAAATCCCTCCTTTTTTCTCTCGATTGTTGCAGTATGCAACGGCCTAAAGAGCACCTGCCCTGGCGGAAGTGCCTTGTGCTCGAGGTGCCCGGCGCCTATCTGTTCTAAGGAACAGATCTTTTCTGCCATACGCCGTTGCAGAATGCGAAGGAGGGACCTTCGATGACGCTCGCTTCCTTGTCCATATCCCGCAAGATCGGTCTGATCGTCGGGCTTTTGTCCTTGGCCTCGCTGGTGGTCGCCGGGATTGGGGGGGTCTCCACCCACCACTACAGCCAGACCGCCGACCACATGACCAATACGGCGGCCCGGGCCCTGGTCAGTGAACGGGTGAACGGGCTGGTTTATGCCGTGGTCATGGATTCCCGGGGCATCTACATGTCCAAGGACTGGGCCGCGGCCGAAAAATTTGGCAAACCCCTTCTGGCCAACCTGGAAGAAATTCAAAAACGCCTTGATGAATGGCGGCTCCTGGTGCCGCCGCAGCGCTTGGCGCAGTTCGAGGAAATGAACACCCAGGCCCAGGCCTTCATCCGCTTTCGCACCGAACTGGTCCGACTGGCTCGCGAAGAGTCCACGGCCCAGGCCCGTGTTTTTGGCGACAACGACGCCAATAGAAGCAATCGTGCCGCCTTCAACAAATATCTCAAGGAATTTACCGAGGCCAATGCCCAGGAGACTGCCAGCGTTCTCGCGCAGATGAAAGCCTCGGAGACTCGGGTCTTTCTTCTTTTAATTGCGGTACCTGTAGTCAGTATCGCCGCCGGGATTGGTCTCACTCTGGTGGTCAGTCGGCGCTATATCGTTCGTCCTCTCAATCAGGTGTCCCACGTCATGGAGCGCCTGACCCACAACGATCTCGAGGTGCCGCTCCCCGACCACACCGGGCAAGATGAGGTGGGGCGAATGGTGCAGGCCCTGGCCGTGTTTCGCGATGGCCTGATCCAGGCCCGCTCTCTGGCCCAGCGGCAACAGACCTTGGAACGGGAACGCACCCAGCGGGCCGCCACCTTGGCCGACTTGACCACCTCTTTTGATGCCCACGTGTCCACCGTTTTGGTCAAGGTGGCCGATGCGGCCGGGCGCATGACTCAGACCGCCGGCACCATGACGTCCATTGCCCAAGATACCAGCGCGCGGGCCTCCGAGGTCGCCGTGGCCTCGCAACAAGCCACCGCTAATGTTCAGGCCGTGGCGGTGGCGACCGAGGAGCTGACCTGTTCCATCGGCGAGATCAGTCGGCAGGTCTCGGGGTCCACCGAAATCATTCGTCAGGCGGTGACCCAGGCCAGCACCACCAATCATCAGGTCCAAAGCCTCACCGAGATGGCCCAGCGTATTGGTGAAGTGGTGGACCTGATCAACTCCATTGCCAGCCAGACCAACCTGCTCGCGCTCAACGCCACCATCGAGGCGGCCCGCGCTGGCGAGGCAGGGAAGGGCTTCGCCGTGGTCGCCGGCGAGGTCAAGACCCTGGCCACTCAGACCGCCCGCGCCACCGAGGAGATCGCTACCCAGATCGCCGGGATCCAGAAAATATCGAGCGAGACGGCTCTTGCCATCGGCTCCATTGCCAGCGTGATCGGTCAGATCGACACGTTTGCCGCGACCATCGCCCAGGCCATCGAACAACAGGGATTGGCGGTGCGCGAGATCTCGCAAAACGTCCATCAGGCCGCCGCCGGCACCGAGCGCGTCTCCTCGACCATCCACGGGGTCAACGATGCGGCGCGCGGCGCCAGCTCCACGGCCAGCACCGTTTTGGACGCCGCCACCGGCCTGACCAGCGAAGCCCAGGCCCTCCGCGGGATGGTCCAGCGCTTTCTGGAAGGCATGCGCGTTGCCTAATTAATAGAGAATCGAGGGGTCTGGGGAGGCCGCGCCTCCCCAGCCTTAAAAAAAGAAGGCCGGGGAGGCGCGGCCTCCCCAGACCCCACGATTCCTTTAGCGGCGCAGCGCGGTCTTCAGGTCGGCCAAGGAGGTGGCGCGCAGCAGCAAGACCAGCCCGCCATAGCCCAAGCCGCCAGCGGCGATCAGCACGATCAGGGCGGGGATGCGGGTGAGATCGCCATGGGCGCTCAGGGGCTCCAGCAGGTCCATCACGCCCCACAAAAGGGCCCCCATGCCGGCCACCGCCGCCACGATCCGGGGCAGGCGGGTTCCCAGGCGGGCATCGGGCGAAAACAGCCGGCGCCGGTGCAAGACCACGGCCAGCAAAACCGCATTGAGCCAGCTTGACGCGCTGGCGCCGATGGCGATGCCGATATGCCCGAGGGGGCCCATCAGGGCGACGTTGAGGCCGATGTTGGTCGCCATGGCGACAGCGGCGATGCGCACCGGTGTTGCCGTGTCCTCGCGGGCGTAAAAGGCCGGGGTCAGGACCTTGACCAGCACAAAGGCCGGCAACCCCGCCCCAAAGGCGACCATGGCGGCGGCGGTGGCCACGGTGTCCTCGGGCGAGAAGGCGCCGCGTTCAAACAAGGTGGCGGTGATCGGGGTGGCCAGCACCATCAACGCGGCCGCGGCCGGCAGGGTCAGGAGCAGGGCCACCTCCAAGGCGCGGTTCTGATTCCAAAGGGCCGCCTCTATGTTTCCGGCTTTGAGTTGTCGCGACAGCAAGGGCAGCAGCGCCGTGCCCACGGCAATGCCGATCACGCCAAGCGGCAACTGGGTGACCCGATCGGCGTAATAGAGGTAACTGACCGCGCCGTCGCTGACCAGCGAGGCCAGCACGGTACCGATGAGTAGGTTAACTTGATACAAGCTGGAGCCGAACACCACCGGCACCACCCGCCGACCCAGGCGGCGGACCAGCGGTGAGAGGCGGGGCCGGGTCAGGCCCAGCGGCAAGCCAGCGCGCCGGCAATGAACCGCCAGCCAAACGAATTGCAAGACGCCCGCCGCGCTCACTCCCCAGGCCAGCGCGTGGCCCGGCGTTGGCGCGCTGTCGGCAAAGCCCAGCAAGGCGGTGATCAGGGTCAGGTTGAGCAAGATGGGGGCGGCAGCGGCGGCGGCAAAATGTCCGAGCGAGTTCAGCACCCCCGATTGCAAGGACGCCAGCGAGATGAACAGGAGATAGGGAAAGGCGATGCGCGACAACTCGACGGCCAGGGTCATCTTGCCCGGCACGTCGGCGAAGCCCGGGGCCAGGGCGATCATCGCCCAGGGCATGAGGATCTCCATCGCTGCGACGAACACGACCAGCAGCAAGGCCAGCACGGTGTAGGCCTCGCGGGCGAAGCGCCGGGCCGCGTCGCGCCCCTGGGCCTCGACCTCGCCGGCGAACAACGGCACGAAGGCCGCCGAGAACGCCCCCTCGGCAAACAGACTGCGAAACAAGTTGGGAAAGCGGAAGGCGACAAAAAAAGCGTCGGCCACCGCGCCCGCCCCCAGGTAGCGCGCGATGATGATGTCGCGGACAAACCCGGCGACCCGGGAGAGCAGCGTGTAGCCGCCCACGGTGGTGATGGCGCGAAGCAGACTCATGGTGATCTCCCTGATGCCCTCTGAGGGGTCTGTAGCGCAGGACATCGGTCCAGGGAAGCCGCGCCCGGAAGCCGCCGCCAAAATTTCCCAAAAAAGCGCTTGCGTTCCTCAGGCCGATGGCTATTATCCGCCTCCACCGACGACGGCAGCCCCGTCGAAACGAAGGAATTCTTTGTTTCCAAAGGGTTGTCTCGGGCGCAGCGGATGCGGGTGTAGCTCAGGGGTAGAGCACAACCTTGCCAAGGTTGGGGTCGTGAGTTCGAATCTCATCACCCGCTCCAAGGCGCCAAAGCGGGAAGAACAGACGGGTGCGGGTGTAGCTCAGGGGTAGAGCACAACCTTGCCAAGGTTGGGGTCGTGAGTTCGAATCTCATCACCCGCTCCAACTGTTCTGAAGAGTACGTGGTCCGGTCTGGGCTAGCCGGGGAGTGCGGGTGTAGCTCAGGGGTAGAGCACAACCTTGCCAAGGTTGGGGTCGTGAGTTCGAATCTCATCACCCGCTCCAAATGCCACGATGTTTTTACTGTTGCGGGTGTAGCTCAGGGGTAGAGCACAACCTTGCCAAGGTTGGGGTCGTGAGTTCGAATCTCATCACCCGCTCCAGTTCAAACAAAAGTGCCGGCAAAGACGCCCTTCGGGGCGTTTTTTGCGTTTTGGGGCTTGCATCGAGGCGGCGGGCTCGCAATCGTGCGAGGTCGATCGCTTTCACCTGAACCGGGGCTCGTCCGGCTAGGAGGGCACATGCCCCATCACCTGTCCCCCGTTGCTGCCCTGTTTGCTCGGGCCGACCTTCATTACGGCTCGGACACCGCCATTTTGTTCTCGGGCTTCGCCTTGCGCCTGCTTCTGTATGGCTTGATGGGGTCCTTTGCTGCTGCGTTCATGAAACGCTTTGGGCTCAGGCCTGTCGCTAGTGTTGCCCTTGGGGTGATCGGCGCTGGGGGGCTGGGCTCCTCGTTCATGACCGAGTTTTGGTCTTACGGCTTGTGCGGCTTGTCGTTGCCGTACCCGCCGTTTACCGATTCCGGCTTGGCGAGCCCGTCCTTGTTTCCCATGTCTTATGCTCTGGACTGGGGGCGTTTCCTAGCAGTCAATCTGACCGACGATCGCTTCGGCGAACTGGCTAATCTGGTGTTTGGCTAGGTCTTTGCCAGCGACCAACTGGAGGGCTGTGCCGCTTATGGCGATGGCCTCAGTCACACGCTCTATGGCAGCGCCCTGCCGCCGTTTTTTATGGCCGGAGTTTTATGCGTCCTAGCTGCCCTGGCGATGCTCGGATCTGGACGTAGAAGAGCAATAGCCCAAGAAGGGGGCAAAGGAAGTAAGAGTGTGAAGTTAACCTGGCGGTGAATGTCAAATCGCATCAAAAAGGATATTTCGATGCATACCTGCGGTTATGATAAAAACAAAATTAGCCTTGTCGTCGCAGATATTGATGGGTGTTTGACGCAAGGTAAGAAAAGTTCAATCGATATAGATTCTTTAAAATTATTACGCGATTATAATAACGGGCTGGTAAAGATGGGGTTGCCGCCTCTAGTTTTTTGCACGGGACGGCCTCAGCCATATGTGGAGGCTCTTTCCCAGTTGCTGGGGGTAAAAATGCCGTGTGTCTGTGAAAATGGTGCCGTTATTTATAAGCCTGATCAGGATACAATCCTAATTCATCCAACGATTCGTCCAAGTTTTCTTCACGAAATCAATAGAATGCGCGAAAAATTTTCAGATGGACATCTCTCGGGCATCACTTTTCAGGTGGAGCCAGGGAAAGAAGTGTGCATTAGCCTTAATCCAATATCCAAGGATGGTGGAGAAGAATTTTCACTGAGAGAGAAAGTAGTTGAGTTGTATAACGTTGTTAAAGACATGGTTGATCAATCTATTTTTTCGGTTAATCATTCAACAACGGCTGTCGATATTACGCCTTTTGGCATTGATAAAGGGGTTGGGGTGCGCTGGCTTTCACAGCTCACGTCAATTGATGAGCAGTTTATGCTTGGAATTGGTGATAGTGCGGGAGATATTCCTTTCTTGACTCGTGTCGGATATCCCGCCGCGCCTGAGAATGCCTGCGATGCTGTAAAATCCGTGGCGAAATATGTTTCACCTCTGCCTTTTGCGGAGGGGGTGGTCGATATCATCAATGTTCTCGTCAAGCAGAGCGGCCATGATACTTTTGGGGTCCACCCCTAAACAATCGCGGACGAAGGGAGGGAAGAGACTGTCGATGCGACAGTAGTGTGATTTTTTCCCGTAAAGGGTGCGCATCTATCAACGACGAACTCAAAAAAATACGGATGCAATGATCTTGAGGCCGGAAAGCCCCAGGAGAAGGGCGATAAACACCGTGGAGGTCGCAATCACATTCGCCATGACTTGGTCGCGCCACGCTCCAGGCGACAAAAACATCGGTGCGATCGAACTCGTCGGCAAAATTAAAAAAATCAAGCATGTCGCCCAAATGGCGGGAGTCGAGGAACCTCCAAGGAAAAACGCTCCGACAGTGTAAGCAAAGACGGTGATGCCCACGCCGACCGCTCGGACTCCGAGGAGACGTCTCAAAAGACGGCCGGGAGCGACGAGGCGTGGGCTAAAGTGTAAGCCCAGGTGTAAGGCGATGCTTGTGGTGAGAAGGACCTTCAGTATTGTCTCTAGGGGCGCTGGGACGGGGACGTTGACTGTCTCCAGGAACAAGCCGAGGCCGACGCAACCCATGGTAATAGCCGCTTGCCGCCACGATTTCATCAAGGTTTGTCGCGCAGGAGAGGTCTCCCCTTGCTCTCCCCTGCGGGCAAGAATGGGGAAAAGTAGCAGAAGAGATATAAAGTTACCTAAGTCAATTCCAATAAAAATGGGGAGCCATTGCGGCTCAAGAAGCGAAAGGAGAAGAACTCCTCGGTTCCCCCCTCCGTAAGTAGAAAATTCTATAAAATCACGGCCGATAGATTTTTTTTGTTTTAGGAGGGAAAAGCCAAGAAGGCTTGGGACCGCTTGCAGCGAAAATCCAATCGTCAAAAGTAACCAGAGGTCAGAGGAAGCAAGAGGGTGGGAAAAGAGGCAAATCGTATAAAGTGTCAAAAAAAATAGAGTGCTTTGCTGCAAAACTCCCGCCCAAGGCATCACCCGAGCTTCTTGGTACCGCCGGAGATAAGCTCCGGCGGCCATAATCAAGAGAATAGCAATAAGGGAAAGCATGCTGGCGAGAAACTCTGCTATGGCTTTTTGATGAAAAACCTCTCAGCAATCAGGGTCATCAACATAGCATGGGTGTCGCCCCTTGCCAATTCTGGAAAATGAAGTTTCTCTTGCCCAAGCAAATTAAAGACAGAACTATTCAAGCGTGTGGCAAGGCGGGCAATAATTTCTTTAGGTTCATCTTCTATGGTTTCTGCTAGTAAAGGTTTATCCCAGTCAGCGGTCCCAATTTTTTCTCCTTTGAGGATGCGGCGGATGTAATCAATAGGAAATGTGCTTCCGACGTTATTTTCTGCTGTTGTTTGATATCCAGGAAGATCGAGGATGTTGGCGGAATTAGCCTCGAAGTTATATCTTGTATTGTAGGCGACGTAGGTGAGGCCCGTGACGCTGCCTCGGGCCGACATGCCGATCACCGCCACCACCTTGATAGATTTGCCGCGGAGCTCCGGATTTTCCTGGGGGAAGGCAGGGTCCAGAATATCTAACGGGGCGGTGAAGTTGATCAGGAATGCTCCATCTCCACTGCGCTTGCGCTCGACATTATTTTCTGCCTCATCCTGGCGCAGGCGGCGCATAATTCCCCCGACGTACGCCTCGGTATGCAGCATGACGGCGCTATCAATGCCTTCCCAATCCTGCATGTCGAAGTGATTGGATTGGCTCATCACTGTTTGCCCACTGCCCCACCGGTGAAGGGCGATAAACATCTCTAGAAGTTTGTTGTGTTCAGGGCCGCCAACGGTCAAGAAGATGGCATCGTCTTCTTCAGAGCGCTTCATCTTTGTCCAGGTGGAGGTGTCCTTTGTAATAACAGGGATGAAGCGATAAATCGGAATAGCGATGTCGCCGTCTTGCGGGGTAAAACTCAGGGTGACATCAGCTTCATTGGCGGTGTTTGCGAATTTCATGTATTTTGGGTGACCAGCAAGAATAGTCATTGACCTAAGAATTGGTGTCAGGTCAATTTCGCCTTGCCCCATCTGTGTGTAGTTTTGGCTGCGCATAAAATTTTCTTCTTGCGGAGCGCGGGACGGGTCTATGTATACGGAGAGAGGCTGGGTACGATCTTTGTAGATGTCACGCAGGGCTTGGCTTAATGCTCTAATTCCTTTTTTTGTATTCACCGTGTCGAGGAGGAGGGCTTTAGAAAATCCCTCGCTTTCTGAGGAGCGAAGGTAGACTTCGCGCACGAAGGGCAAATAAATTGAGGGAAAATCGCTCATGGTCGGCGCGACCGTCGCGTTCGACCGTTGTCGTGCCATCCCGGATTGGAGAAGATAAAGGTTTAGTGGGTCCAAGAGGTGAGAGAAGTAGATTGGAGAAATATTTCTATCAAAATTTGCAACACCATCCTTCAAGCACTCGCTTGAGAAGAGCCAGTCGTTAAGGGTTGTAGCGTCGCGGGGGTTTCCAAGGTGCTTTGGCGCAACAACGAGATGCATCAATTGTTTTTTATTGGGTGTCATGCCGCAGGTAAAATGTATCGTTGTAAAATCGTGAAGGGGGCGAGGTTTGTTCGTGTATTCATCTTTTTCTAGGCGCATGATTCTCTTATATAGTTCTTTCATGCACTTGTCAAAATAGTAATTCTGAGTAGTTGTTTTTTTTATTTCATCGCTATCGTTGGATGTTCTGTCGTTATTGTTTTTCTTTTTTCGGTTTCATCGTCCAATATGTAATTTATGCCACCGCTTTTGCGATCTTTGTATTCTGAATCGATTTTTTTTAGGGAAGCGTTAGACAAAACCTCGTGTTCAGGCATCGTAAGAAGCCAAATCGAGTTAAGTTTGTTGACGTGATTTTCAGAAATACATGCTTTGCTTATAATTTTATTAATATTGTTGTCCCGAAGGCTGTGGCCAATAACGACAAGGTCCCTTCTGTTGACAAGAGAGACAAGATTTTTTTCTAATTCAATCTCAGTTTCTTGGTCAAACCGCTGAATTGTTTCGCTGGTTGCATCTATCTTTCGGGTTCTAAGGTCCCCGTGAATTTTGAATAATTTCAGCGGAGGGTTATGAAAATCACTTTTGATGAACAAGGCAATTTCATTGGGGTCGCTCATTTTTCTGGTGAGCAAGATCATATCGTGCTGGGGAATTTTGGCATCAGCAAAAGCCTCTTCGACTAACGGGTCAAAATTTGTTGAGACAATCCATTCAAAATACCCTTTCTTTGCAAGTTTACCGAAATATTCATACCCGATAGATGGGCGATGATATTGAAGATATTCATGATATATTCCATATATTTCTTGAATTGAGCGCCTGCTTATTGTTAAATTGTAAAGGCTTGAGACTAATTCATAATAGTAATTGATGTTTTTTTGATCTGTTAATTTTTTTCCGCTTGATAAGCGGTTCAAGTAGTCAGTGAAATCCCTGATCAAACTGGAAGTATCATGTTCTTTTATTCCAGGGGTAAAATCTTTAATGACGTCAATCCAATCTTTTTCGGTTGGTGGATAAGATCTAAGGATGCTTTCCATCAAGCCGTAACCATCTGGTCCTCCTGATTCAATAGAAACTCCAGAGCCAATCAGAAGAACTGGCATTCTTCCCGTTTTTTTTCTATCAAAAAGAAGCTTGGCTAGAGTCTCAATGTTTGATTTTCTAATTCCATAGTTTTCCATTGTCATCTCGCTATTTGAGAGTCCAGTGGTAACGTCTACGGTGTCATATTCATAAACGACCTGTCACGACGTCACCATTATTGAAGTCGGACTTTTTGACCTTCTCAGGCCCAAGGGGTGGGTGGCAACTAAAGAGGTAGCAACATGAAAATTGTACTTTTTTAAGACCGCTAGTTCAATGGTTTATTTTTCAAAAATAGCAAACAAAAAAATCAACTAAAAGCTGATTTTTTCTCTGCCTCGGCGGCGGCAAGAATTTTTTAACAATCTAGAGATGCAAAAATTAAGAAAATTCGTCCCAGAGAATGGGGAGAGGCCACGCTGCAACCAAGAAACAAGACGTTTTGCGTTAATTGGTTCCTCGACGCGGCAAATGGAATTCGGCTGAAGGCTGCGACGTGATCAGATAACCTTTCCCCCGCGTGTTAGGGGGGGGCAGCGATGGATGTGGGAGAGATTTTGGCGCTGGGTCTCGGGGTAACGCCGCCGTGGCGTCTGGTGAGCCAGGACCTGGAGACGGAGACGCAGCCCCACGAGTTACACCTGCGCCTGGAGGCGGATCGGGGATCGCTGTTCGCCTGCCCGGAGTGCGGCCGGGCCTGCAAGGCGCACGATTTCACCGAATTCCGCTGGGGGCATCTGCATTTCTTCCAGCACCACTGCTTCATCACGGCACGGATGCCGCGCACCAATTGCCCGGAGCATGGGGTGAAGCGGGTGCAGGTGCCGTGGGCACGCGAGGGCAGCGGGTTTACGCTGCTGTTCGAGGAGGTGGCGCTGATGCTGGCCCGCGAGATGCCGGTGCAGGCGGCAGCGCGGCAGATGGCGATCACCGACCAACGGCTGTGGCGAATCATCGGCCATTACGTCGGGCAGGCGCTGGGTCGGCTCGATCTCGCCGGCGCCAAGGCGGTGGCCTTCGACGAGACCGCCTCGAAGAGGGGCCACAACGACGTCACCATCTTCATCGACATGGACCGGATCTCGCGGCCGGTGGTGTTCGCCAACGCCCGGCAAAGGCAAGGAGACCGTCAGCCGATTCAAGGATTTCCTAGCTACCCACAACGGTAAGCCGGGCCGCGTCGTCGAGGTGGTCTGCGACATGTCCCCCGCCTTCCTGGCGGTGGTGGACGAGAATTTTCCCGAGGCATCGGTGACGGTTGACTGGTTCCACGTCGTCCAATTGTTCACCACGGCGCTCGACGACGTGCGCAAGGCCGAGGTCCGGATGGTCAAGATGCCCGCCGCCGTCCGCTGGGCCGTGCTGAAGGCCAGGGAAAGCAATCTCACGCCGAAGCAGGAAGCGGCTTTGGCCGAACTGAAGGCCGGGGGCCTGCTGACCGCCGTTGCTTGGCAGATCAAGGAGAAGCTGCGCTGGGTCCGCCTAGCCACGACGCCCCAGGGCCGCACGCTGGCGCCTCTCGCACTTCCTTTGTCATGCCCGTGACAAGGTCCAATGCGGGCCGCTGCTGGCCCCGGTGCTGACCGCCGTCGAAACCGTAGAGAAGCACGCCGAGCGTATCCTCAGACGCTGGGCCTCGACCTTCAGCAACGCCCGCATGGAGGCCCTCAACGGCATCTTCCAGGCAGCACGCGCAAGCGCGCGCGGCTACCGCAATGTCCACACCTTCATCACCATGATCTACCTCATCGCCGCACCCCTCGGCGGCATCATCAAATCCACTTGAAACGTCGAGGAGCCCGTTAATTGAGGGGTGAGGGAAGACCAGTATGTTTTTTTTGGCTTCCTGCGGTCGTCAAGGAAGGTCGGTGGCTTCCTACGCTTCTCAAGGGGCAACCCCGAAAAACGTGTACGGTTTGAGTCCCCCTGGGCGAGCCAATGCATGGCCCCAGGTCCGGGCAGGGGGCAAGCGAGAGGATGTGGCGGTCTTTTCCCTGACCGCCACAAGGGCTGTGTTCCAGGCCTCACAAGCCCGGCAACACCCGGTCGGGCGGGCAATGACCGTCGATGAAGGCCTTGATGTTGATCAAAACCTTTTCCCCCATCTCGACCCGGCCTTCCAAGGTGGCCGAGCCCAGGTGGGGCAGCAAGACCACGTTGTCCATGGTCAGGAGCTTGGGGTTGATCGCCGGTTCGTGCTCGAACACATCCAGGCCGGCGCCGGCCAGTTCGCCCTTGCTCAACATGCGCACCAGGGCATTCTCGTCGATGACCTCGCCGCGCGCCGTGTTGACCAGATAGGCGTGGGGGCGCAACAGGGCGAGGCGCCGGGCCGAGAGCAGGTGGTAGGTGGCCGGGGTGTGGGGACAGTGCAGGGAAATCACGTCCATGCGGGCCAGCATCTGGTCCAGGCTTTCCCAGTAGGTCGCCTCCAGGCCCTGCTCGACGCTTTCATGCAAGCGCCGGCGGTTGTGGTAGTGAATGGTCATGCCAAAGCCGCGCGCGCGGCGCGCCACCGCCTGACCGATGCGGCCCATGCCGATGATGCCCAGGCGCTTGCCCCACAGGCGATGGCCCATCATGAAGGTGGGGGTCCAGCCGGTCCACTTGCCCTCGCGCACCAGACGCTCACCCTCGGTCAATCGGCGCGGCACCGCCAGGATCAGGGCCATGGTCATGTCGGCCGTGTCTTCGGTGAGCACATCCGGGGTATTGGTCACGGTCAGGCCGCGCTGGTGGGCGCTGGCAATGTCGATATGGTCGGTGCCGGCGCCAAAGTTGGCGAGCAGCTTCAGGCGTGGTCCCGCCTGGGCCATGACGGCGCTGTCGAGGCGATCTGTCAGGGTCGGCACCAGAACGTCGGCTTCGGCCATGGCCGCGCTCAATTCGTCGCGGCTGAAGGGGTGATCGTCCAGGTTCAGCCTAGCGTCGAACAGTTCCATCAAGCGCGTTTCGATGGGGTCGGGCAGTTTGCGCGTAACAATGACCAGCGGCTTGGTCTGCGGCATGGCTCGAACTCCTGTGGCGGCGGAATGACCCAGTGAATTGGGTAGCAAGCGGGCTCGGGGTTGTCCAGACGGGGCGCGTTTCCCTCTTAAGGGTTAGGGCGGAAGGGGGGGGCACTTGAGATCGGTTCCAGTCTTGACTTTTGTCTGGGGCAAGCAAAAGAGTGATGAAGGACCGAAGCCTGGACCTTCGGTCACTCACACGCTTCCCCCGGGGGTCGAATCGGCCTTTGGCAGGAGGCCGTCTTCCTTTTTTCTGGAGGTTTGCCCATGAGCTTCAGGAGCGTGTTGTCGGCCCTGGCCGGGCTGTTGCTGATGCTGCACATTCCGGCGGCCTTTGCCGCCCCCATCACCGAGGCCGAGGTTCTGGCGGCCGAGAAGGCGTGGGGCGATGGGATCGTTGCCATTGGCAAGGCGTCGATGCGCAGCCATCGCGCGGCCGTCAAGGCGGCGGCTCACCACCTCGACACCCTCTACGGCTATGGCCTGGGGCCGGTCCTGTTCAAGCCGACCAAGGCGGCCGAGGATCAGTTCCGCGAGACCCGTGATCAGGCCCTGTCCTATTTCGTCAAGGGCAGCAACCCCGAGGATCATGGCTTCGCCCTGGCCCCTTGGACCAACGTTCGCTTCGAAAACCACGCCATGGTCCTCAAGGATGACGAGGCCCTGGTGATGGGCAACTACTATTTCACGCCGCTGAAGGGGGATCCGGTCAAGGTCGAATACACCTTCGGCTATACCCGCGACGCCAAGGGCAATCTGCGCATCAACCTGCATCACAGCTCCTTGCCCTATCAGCCGTCCCATTGACGAGGGGTCTGGGGAGGCCGCGCCTCCCCAGCCTTCCTGTCTTTCTAGAGGGGCGTGCCCCGTAAGAGCTTCGGCACCGGGCCAATGGCCCGCCGTCCCATGGCATGGTCACGCAGAATGCCTTTCAGCGGACCGATCCGGTTGACAGCGGCCAGTCCCAGGCGCCGGGCTACGCGCACCGGCGCAATGTCGTTGGAAAATAGGCGGACCAGGGCATCCGTGGCCGCCAGCATGACAAAAGTGTCGGGCCGGCGCCACGCCTGATAGGCGGCCAGGGCCGAGGCGTCCCCCGGGTCGCGGCCCAGACGGTGTCCCTCCACCAAAATCTCGGTCAAGGCCGCCACATCGCGCAGGCCGTAATTGAAGCCCTGACCCGCCACCGGGTGCATGCCATGGGCGGCGTCCCCCACCAGAACCAAACGTCTCTCCACCAGCCGCTCGGCGACGCTGAACCCCAGGGGGTAGGCAAAGGCCCGGCCTTCCAGGGTCAAGGGGCCCAGGAAATCGCCGAACCGGTGAGCCAACTCCCCCAAGAACCGTGCCGGGGGCAGGGCCAGCAGGTCGGTCACCCAGGCCGCCCGCTCGCTCCACACCACCAAGGACCGCCGGCCGGGCAGGGGGAGGATGGCAAACGGTCCTCCGGGCAAGAACAGTTCCACGGCCAAGCCATCATGCGGCTCGGCATGGCCCACCGTCTGGACCAGGGCGCTCTGGCCGTAGGTCCGCCGGGTGAGGCCGATGGCCGCCTCGGTGCGCACCTGGGAGTCCCGGCCATCGGCCCCGACCACCAGGGCAGCCTGGATCCGCTGCCCGGTGTCTAAGGTGGCCTCGACCCGATCGGTGTGGCGTTCCAGGTGGCGCAGGCGGGCCGGGGCGAGCACGGTGGCGGCGGGCAGGGCGGCGAGGCGGGCAAACAGGGCGCGGCGCACACTGCGGTTCTCGACCATGACCCCCAGGGGGCCGGGGCCGTCGAAATCGAGGATCTGGGGCGCGTGGTTGTCGCAGACGCGGATGTCGGTGATCGGTTGGCTGCCCGGGGCGAGGGGCGCCCACAGGTCCAGCGCCTCGAAAAGGGCGCGGCTGCTCAGGGCCAAGGCCGACCAGCGGCCATCGGCCTCGGCGGCCAGCAAGGTTTCGGGTGCCGTGGCATCGACCACCGCCACCGAGACGCCCGAGCGGGCCAAGGCGCAGGCCAAGGTGCCGCCGACGAGGCCCCCGCCGATGATCAAGACATCTTTGGTCAGCATGAACCGGTACTCCCTGGTCGGGAGGCCTGGGCGAGAGGTGCCAGGGCCCTGGCGGTTCTACGGGCTGGGGGCGAATTTGGACCAGAAGGGAAGAAAAGGCTGGGGAGGCGGGCCTCCCCAGACCCCTCCATTCCTAAAGAAGGAGGGTTAGACCGAGGGGGTCATATCCGGGCCGGCGCTGGCGGCGTCGCCCAGCACGCGGGCTTCGTCCACCAGCATCACCGGGATGCCATCGCGGATGGGGAAGGCGAGGCCGCCGACGTCATCGACCAGTTCCTGGGCCTCGGCATCGTAGCGCAGCGGATTCTGCGAGCCCGGCGCCACCAGCAGGTCGAGCAGCTTGGGATCGGTCGGGCGCACGCTTGTGGTCATGGAAGGGTTCCTTGAGCGAAAGGGGAGGGAGGCTTACTGCCTTGAGCCCCCGGTTATTGGCGAGGCCGCGCCAATACGCAACAGGCTGGTCAACAGCGTGGCTCGCTCGGCGGGGGTCGGGGCCTCGAGGAGGGCCTGTTTTTCGCTGGGTTCAAAGGGGCAGGCCATGGCCAGGGAGGTGACCAGGGCCTCACGCGGGATCTCGCGCAAGGCCTTCCAGTCCAGATTAAGGCCGTTGGCCTCGGCATAGGCCTTGAGCACCGGCATGAAGTCGGGGTCGGGGCTGGGGGCGGTCGGCGCCGGCTGCATGTCGGCGGCAAACGGGGTGTAGTCCACGGCAAAGCGCCGATAGCCGCGGTGCAGCTCCTTTTCTTCGAGCAACTTCAGGCGGCACACCCCCTCCAAGGTGATGCCCAGCCGCCCGTCGCCGGTCTCGACGAACGACACCACCCGTCCCAGGCAGGCCACGCTATAAAGCGGCGACGGATCTTGGGTCGGATCGCGGGGCTGGCCCATGGCGAACAAGCGGCCTTGCCCCAGGCAATCCAGGGTCATGGCCAGATACCGGGGTTCGAAAATGGTAAGCGGTAAATGCCCTTCCGGCAGGAGCAAGGCGCCCGTTAAGGGAAACACGGGAACAACGGACGGCAGGTCCTCAAACCGAGGTTGAAAGAAGTGGCTGCTCATGCGCGAACTCTTCCTTTCTCATCGGGAAGGGCCTAGCCGTCCCAGGGGGTCAGGAAAACAAGATCGACGACAGCTTGCGCCGCCCGCTGACCGTGACCGGGTGGGTGGGGCCCAGGGCCTCCCAGAACTTGAGAAGCTGCACCCGCGCGGCTCCTTCGTTCCAGGTGCGGTCGCGGCGCAGGGATTCCAAGAGCTGATCGCACGCCCCTTGTGCGTCGCCCCGGGCAAACAGGGCCTCGGCCAGGGCAAGCCGGCTGTCGTGGTCAGCGGGATCAGCCTCCAGGCGGGCCAGCAACGGCCGGGGATCGGGGGCATGCTGGGCCCGTTCGGCCAAGTCCAAGGCGGTGCGCACGGCGGTGATGTCGGCGTGGGTGGCCAGGGGCGGCTCTAGGGCGTCGAGGACCTCGCGCACGGCCTCAATTTCGCCGAACGCCAACTGGCAGCGCAGCACACCGGCCAGCGCGCCCGGGTGGGCCTGATCGACGCTCAGGATGTCCTGAAACGCGTTCATGGCTTCCTCGGGGTTGCCGGCATCGAGCAAGGCGCGCCCCTCGGCCATCACGGCGTCCACATCCAGGCCGGGACCGCCGTCCAGCCGGTCGATGAAGGCCTTGAGCTGGCTCTCGGGCAGGGCGCCCATGAAGCCGTCCAGCGGCTTGCCGTTCAGGAAAGCGTAGACCGTGGGGATGGACTGGACCCGGAACTGGGCGGCGAGGCTCTGGTTTTCGTCCACGTTGATCTTGACCAAGCGCACCCGGCCGTTGCGCTGCTTGACCAGCTTTTCCAGCGCCGGCCCCAGGGTTTTGCACGGGCCACACCACGGCGCCCAGAAGTCAACGATGACCGGGCCGTTGCGGCTGGCTTCGAGAACGTCGGCGACAAAGCGGCTGGTGTCGGACTCGATCACCAGGGGCGGCGCAAATCCACCGGCGCCGGCGGGCGTGGTGGGAGCGTTCGCAGTAAAAATCGAGGACATGCGCAGACGGTTCCTTCACAAGATGCGGAGGGCTGGAGGCCAAGCCCTCCCTTATCTGTCGTGTTCTTGCCCTTGGCGCAAGGGGGAGGAGGGGCTGGGGCTTCATGGAGAGGGAAAACAAAAAAGGTAGGCTGGGGAGGCGGGGCCTCCCCAGACCCCTCCACTCCTGGGGGAGTCCTCAAGCCGGGGCGGCGGTCGGCCGCAGGTAGCGGCCAATATCCACGTCGTCGATCTGATCCGGCCGCAGATACTGCTCGCCATACTGGCGGTAGACCCCCGAGGTCAGGAACAGCTCGAAGACATCGGGATCCACGTGCTTGTCCTTGGCCATGAACGACAGAATCTTGACCGATTCCGAAAGCGTCTTGGGCTTTTTGTAGGGGCGGTCGGCGGCGGTAAGGGCCTCGAAGATATCGGCCACCGCCATGATGCGGGCCGGCACCGAGAGTTTGTCCGGGGGCAAGCGACGGGGATAGCCGGAGCCGTCCATTTTTTCGTGGTGGTTGCCGGCAATCTCGGGCATGCGGCTCAACTGACGCGGCAAGGGGAGGCTGGAGAGCATGATGATCGTTTGCACGATATGCTCGTTGATCTTGAAGCGTTCCTCTTCTGTCAGGGTGCCGCGCCGGATCGAGAGGTTATAAACCTCGCCAAAATTGTAGGCATGCTCCGGCACCGTCATGTCGAAGCCCCAGGTGTTGCGCGGATCGTCTTTTTGCACCGGCGGTTTGCGGCTGCCCCAGGGCACCACGTGCTCGGGGCGGTCGGCCAGCAGCGGCTCGACGGCCGGGGCCGGGACGGCGGGCAAGCCCTCCAGGCGCAGTTCCTCGACCGGCGAGAGGCCCAGGCGGTCGTCGAAGTGGCGAACCCAAGGCGTTGCCGCCAGGGTTTTCAGACGCTCCACATCGGCATCGGCCATGAACTCGCCGCCGACATTGCTGCGGGCAATAAAGGCGAAGTCGTCTTGCAACTGGGCCTGACGCGCGTGCTTCGCCGCCTCCACCGCCGCGGGATCGGCGCCGTCAAGACGGGCCTGGAGCGCCTCGATCTCGGCATCGCGCCACAGGACCTCGAAGCGGGTGCGCACCTCGTGGATCCGGTTGTGAATGGTCTCCAGCTTGGTGGCCTTGTCCACCACGTATTCCGGGCTGGTGATCTTGCCGCAATCGTGCAGCCAGCCGGCCAGCGTGAACTCGTAGCGCTCGTCCTCGTTCATGCTGAAGCGGGCGAACGGGCCCTCGGTGGCCTCGGCGGCCTTTTGCACCAGCATGGAGGCCAGTTCGGGCACGCGATCGCAGTGGCCGCTGGTGTAGGGCGATTTGGCGTCGATGGCGCCGGCCAGCAGTTTGATCAAGCTGTCGAGCAAGCGGCGCTGGGCGGCAATGAGCACCTGATTGTCCAAGGCGACCGCCGCCTGGCTGGCCAGGGCCTCAATGATCTGCTGGACGTCCCGGCCAAAGGGGATAACCGTGCCGTGGGGATCTTGCGCATTGATCAACTGCAAGACCCCGATCACCTCGTCCTTATGATTGCGCAAGGGGATGGTCAGAAAGGACTTGGAACGGTAGCCGGTGGTTTGGTCGAATTTTTTGGTGCCGGAAAAGTCATAGTCATGGGAATCATAGGCGTCGGCAATATTGATGGTGCGACCATCGAGAAGGGCCGAGGTGCATACATTATGATAATTGGGCTCGCCCGTGTCGGGCTGATAGATGTTCAAAGGCGGAAACGGGATGGCCTTGCCGGTGGTCCCCCCCATCGCGACGTTGAGACTGTCGTTGCGCATGATCACAAAGCGCAACTGCCGCATGTCGTCGGTGCGCAGGTACAAGGTGCCGCCATCGGCGTTGGTCAGGGATTTGGCTTCCAACAAAATGCGCTCGACCAACACATCGTGGTCGCGCTCGGCCGAGAGGGCGATGCCGGCCTCGATCAGGCGGCGCAGGTGGTCGCGCGAGCGGCTGCSCCCCCAAGGGCGGCGGAGCGGCTGGGGCGTCGTTGGTGGGGTCCGGGGCCTCTGGACTGTCCGCCGGGTCATCATCCCAGCGGGGTTTGTTGGCCGGAAACGGCCCCGCTTGGCGCAGTGCATTTCGTAGAAGATCCGCCGTCCCCATCTCCACCCCCCCTTTGCATCGTGGGTGTTTGTTTGTTTCGCCATCCCGTCGGGCGGTTGACGTATAGGGCGTTTATGGTCGCAGATCCAGGACGGCGGGTCCAGGAGGCAGGTCCAAAAGGGAAGGCTGGGGAAGGCGCGGCCTCCCCAGCCCCCCGGTCCCATTGACTCCGCGGACGACGCCATGCCCCAGGAATGGAGGGGGCTGCTTGACGGCTTGGGCCAGGGGGTCGTTTAGTGCCAAGATTGCTTGTTGATCCCGTGCTCTGGAGTCCCTCCATGCCCTATGACAGTCTGCGCGAATTCATGACCTTGCTGGAGGCGAAAGGGCTTCTGGTCCGGGTCACGGCGCCGGTGTCGCCCCATCTGGAAATGACCGAAATCCAGACCCGCCTGCTGGCCGAGCAGGGGCCGGCGGTGTTGTTTGAAAACCCGATCCGGCCCGACGGCACCCCTTATGCGATGCCGGTGCTGGTCAACCTGTTTGGCACCGTCGAGCGGGTGGCGCTGGGCATGCAACGCACCCCGGAGCAACTGCGCGAGGTCGGCGAGACCCTGGCCTTTCTCAAGCAGCCCGAGCCGCCCGCCGCCTTGCGCGATGCCCTGGAACTGATGCCCCTGGTCCGGTCGGTCATGGCCATGAAGCCGCGCACCGTCTCGCGCCCGCCGTGTCAGGAAATCGTCTGGAAGGGCGACGACATCGACCTGTCGCGCCTGCCCATCCAGACCTGTTGGCCGGGCGAGCCGGCGCCGCTCATTACGTGGCCGTTGGTGGTGACACGCGGGCCGCATGCCGAGGGGCCGGGCGCCAAGCGCGAGGATGCCTTTAACCTCGGCATCTATCGCATGCAGGTGACCGGCAAAAACACCACCTTGATGCGCTGGCTCAAGCACCGCGGCGGTGCCCAGCACTGGCAGCGCTGGAAAGCCGAGCGCCAGGAGCCGTTGCCGGCGGCGGTGGTGATTGGCGCCGATCCCGGGACCATCCTGGCCGCCGTCACCCCGGTGCCCGATACCCTCTCCGAGTACCAGTTCGCTGGCCTGCTGCGCGGGCGCAAGGTGGAGTTGGCCGACTGCGTGAGCGTGCCTCTCAAGGTGCCGGCCACCGCCGAGATCGTTCTGGAAGGCCACGTCATGCTCGACGAGTACGGCGACGAGGGGCCCTATGGCGATCATACCGGCTATTACAACGCGGTCGAACCGTTCCCGGTGTTTCGCATTTCCGCCGTGACCATGCGGCGCAACCCCATTTATCTCTCGACCTTCACCGGTCGCCCGCCCGATGAGCCGGCGGTGCTGGCCGAGGCGCTCAACGAGGTCTTCATCCCGCTGCTCATCCAGCAGTTCCCGGAAATCGTTGATTTCTGGCTGCCGCCCGAGGGATGTAGCTATCGCATTGCCGTGGTCAGCATGCGCAAGGCGTATCCCGGCCATGCCAAGCGGGTGATGATGGGGGTCTGGTCCTTCCTGCGCCAGTTCATGTATACCAAGTTCGTCATTGTCGTGGACGATGACATCAATCCCCGCGACTGGAAGGATGTGATGTGGGCCCTGTCCACGCGCATGGATCCGGGTCGCGATCTTACCGTGGTGACGGGAACCCCCATCGACTACCTCGACTTCGCCAGCCCCGAGAGTAGCCTGGGCGGCAAGATCGGTTTGGATGCGACCAACAAACTGCCGCCCGAAACCCATCGGGAATGGGGACAGGTGCTGCGGATGGGCGATGAGGTCATCGAGCAGGTCACCCGGCGCTGGGACCAATATGGCCTGCCCGGCTCTGGCACCCCGATCTGGAAAAAAAAGTAACCCCGTCGCCGTAAAAGCGACAACGCCGGGACCGAGGGGTCTGGGGAGGCGAGCCTCCCCGGCCTTCCCTTTTCCCGAATCTCTCCCCTGAGGACACGATGTCGGTCTATGACATGCTGCTTTTCCTGCCGGCCGCCATTCTCATGGCGATCCCGCTGGGCCCCAGTAACTTTCTCTCGTTTTCCAATGCGTTGCAGCATGGCGCGGTGCCGGCTGGCATTGCGGGCCTCGCGCGCATCGCCGGCTTTGGCCTGCTGATCGTCATCACGGCGTTTGGCCTGGGCGCCGTGCTGGCTGAGGCCGCTTGGCTGCTGATCGGGATCAAGTGGTTTGGCGTGGCGTATCTGGCGTGGCTGGGCTGGCGCCTGCTGCGCGCTCCGGCCCCCGACCTTGCCGCCGCGCGCCGCACCCGCGCTTCGGTCCCCTTGCGCACCTTGATGCGCCAGGAGTTCACCACCGCCCTGGCCAACCCCAAGGCGATCCTCTACTTCACCGCCGCCTTTCCCCAGTTCATCGGCCACGCCGACAACTTCACCCTGCGCTTCCTGGTGATGGGCGCGATCTATCTGGTGTGCGAATACGCCGCCCTGTGGGGCTATGCCCTGATCGGCAGCGGCCTTGGCCATTCAGGGGTTCTTGATCGCGCCAAAGCGTGGGTAAACCGCGTGACCGGGATCAGCTTCTTTGGCTTCGCCGGCTGGATGGCTTCCTCTGGAAGCTAACGACATCGAGGGGTCTGGGGAGGCCCGCCTCCCCAGCCTTTTTTTCTTCCTTACCCCCGCCCGACAGCGCCGGCTTGGCGAATCCCCACCAAAAACGCCTCAACCTCACGCCGCAAGGTCTCGGCCTCGCGGGCCATGTCGGCTGAGGCCCCCAAAACCTTGTCCCCCGCCTCATCGGTCAGGGCCGCCGTCTGGTTGACCTCGGCCACATTCATCGACACCTCCAACGTTCCGGTCGCCGCCTGCTGCGCATTGCGGCTGATCTCCGAGGTGGTGGCGCTTTGCTCCTCAATGGCGGCGGCAATGGTGCTGGAGATCTCGTTAAGCCGGGCAATGGTGTCGCCCACCGCGTCGATGGCCGAGACGGTGCTGCGGGTTGCGGTTTGCACCGCACTGATTTGAGCGGCAATATCCTCGGTGGCTCGGGCCGTCTGATTGGCCAGGGTCTTGACCTCGCCCGCCACCACGGCAAAGCCCTTGCCCACGTCGCCGGCGCGCGCCGCCTCGATGGTGGCGTTGAGGGCCAGCAGGTTGGTCTGGGCGGCAATGTCTTGAATCAGCCGAACGACCTCGCCGATTTCCCCGACGGCCTGGGCCAGACCGCGTACCGTATCGATGGTTTCCTGGGCGCGGCGCCCCGCTTCGTCCACCACCTCGGTGGAACTGGCCATGCTCCGGCCAATTTCATGGATCGAGGCCAGCATTTGCTCGGCGGCGGCGGCCACGGTCTGGACGTTGGCCGAGGTTTGTTGGGCGGCCGTCGCCGAGGCCCCGGCCTTTTCCTTGGTGCGTTCAGCGATGTCGGTCATCGAGCGGGCGGTGTGGTGCAACTGCGCTGAGGCGCCGGTGACAATATCGAGGATGCGGGTGAAGTCAGCGCCAAACGAGGCGATCAGGCGCTCGATTTCCTGGGTGCGTTGCTCGCGGATTTTTCGCTCGGCCCGGCTGCGCTCTTCCAGCCGCTCGCGTTCGCACATGTTTTCCTTGAAGGTGGCCAGGGCGGTGGCCAGGGCGCCGATCTCGTCGCCGCGCTCGCCATGGGGGATGTGGCCCGAAAGGTCGCCCGCGGCCACGCGCCGGGTGGTTTCGGTCATGGCCCGCAAGGGGATCACCACGCGCCGCTGCACGATCAGGAAGCCGATCACGCTGAACGCCAGAACCAGCGAGATCTTGAGACCGGCCAACCCAAGGCCGCGGGCTGCATCCTCGGTCTTGCTGACTGTTTCGGTGTGGATCTGGGTCAAGATCGCGGTTCCCACGCCATCCAGATCGAGCATGGCCCGGTCGGCGCTGCCGTTGATCTCGCCAATCGCCTGGGGGAGTTCGCCACGCTCGGCAAGACGGGTCAGGGTCTTGTCCAGGACCGCACCATAGTCGGTGAAATACGAGCGCTGGGCTGCCTCAATGGCGGTTCGGATCACCGGTGGGGTGTCGGCACGCGGGGCGGCGTCGCGCAGGGCGCCCCAGGCCCCTTCCAGCCGCCCGCGCGCGGTATGGAGTTTGCCAGCGGTCTCGGGCGTGACTTGGCGGCTGGTCAGGGCAATATCGAACGTCGAGCGCACCCCGGTGAAGTGCCCCCGCGCCGCGATGGCGGCATCCTTCAACGGCAGCAGGCTGCCAAACACCGGATCGGCGCTGCGCAGGGGTTCTAGAAGAGCGTTGGCGATGGAGGTCATCAAGGCCACCGTCGCCAAGCCTTCCTTGGTCCACTCGTCGGTCAGACCAGGGCGCCGGGCGTTTTTGTCTTGCGACAGGGCGGCGTCGATCTCCTGGCGCAACGTATTGACCCGGCCCATGGCCGCTTGAATGTCGGTCGGGCCCAGGCCCGCGGGACAGGGGACCTGGGCGCATACCGTTCGTACCGTGGCGACCACGTCGGCCGAGGCGGCGCGCAGAGCCGGCAAGATTTTGTTCTGGATGTCGGGTTCCGACCCGGCAGGCTGCATCAGGAGGCGATTGGTGTTGCCTCGCTCGGAGCGCAGCGCCTGCATCGCCTTGTAGACCGAGAGCGACGCTTCGGCTGTGGTCTCGCCGGTGCGGCTGACCGACCACAGATGATAATCCTCCAGCGCATCACTCACGATCAAGGCTGTCAGATAGGTGTAGAGAGCGGCGAAAAGCGCGGTCAGCGTTGCCGCGACGCTCAGACTTCGGTTCCCGGCCATTGCGCGTCCTTTGTGCTCCGGGCGAGGGGAGGACCCGGAACCTTGGTTTCCTGGCAGGAGGCGGAAAGGAAGGGCCGGGTCAGGGAATGGACGCAGCCGAGGGCCCGGCGTGCGCCCATGCGAGCGAAACATTTTGAAAGCGATACATTATATTTTAATCGCTAAAACGTCAAGACTCGGCGCGTTCTCTTTAGAGGATCGGCTGTGCGACCAAGAATCGGGACAGACAAAGGCAAAAAAAAAGGCTGGGGAAGCACAGCCTCCCCAGACCCTCGGATTCTGGAAGGAGCCCTTGGTCAGGCGGCCCAGGTCGCGCCTTCAACGCCATAGAAGAAGCCGTTGGCCGGCTCGCGTTCGCCCAACAAGGCAATCATCTGTTCCTCGGCGGCGGCGGGCGTCAGAGCCCCGTCGAGAAGCTGGCGGTAGATCCGGGCCGCGGCGCCCATGTCGAGGTCCAGCGGCGAGAGCCGCAGGCGGTTAACCCCCATGTCCACCAGGGTCGGGATCTCCGCGACCAGCAAGGTCACGGCGTGGGCCTGGGTTTGCAAGCCGTTCAAGGTGAGGAAGCTCTGGCCGTCCAGGGTATCGACGGCCATGCCCTCGTTATCGCGGTCGCACACGTACTGGCAGCCATCCTTGGTCATGCCATAGGCGCGGGCATGGTGGCAGCGGGCCGAGATGGCGAGCGGGGCCTTGCCCAGCACCTCGACCTCGACATCCATGCCCAGTTCACGACCGCGCTTGGCCAGGATGGCAATGGACTTGCGGTCCAGTTCCCAAGGCAGGCAGATCGACATCGCGCCGCGCGCCGCCAGGACCTCCAAGGTGCCCGTGTTGTAGCAGTTGATGTGCGGGCCCACGTAGTGCGGCCGGCCCGAAAGACCGCGCAGGGCGCCGGCGTCGTTGGCTTCGACCTTCAGGGAGGGCTCGCCCGTCAGATCGGCGATGGCCCGGCGCTCGGGATCGGTGGTGGCCAGCGACAGCGTGGAGTGCACCACGGTGCGACCCGCGGCCTCCAGGGCGGCGGCGGCTTCGGCCATCACCGGGCCGTTGATGGCCTGGCGCTTGGCACAAATCGTTTCGCCGATATACACGACATCAAAGGTCGGCTCGGCGGCCACGGCCGCATAAAAGGCCGCGCGCTTGGCGGTGGACCAGTTATAGGTCAGCGGCCCCAGGGCGATTTCAAGCATCAAAGCTGTCTCCTTGCGCCGCTTAACGCCAGTCACGCCGGTACGCACCCTCGGTGCGGCCCTGGCCTTCCATGAGGTGCCGGGTGGCGGGGTCGGCGGTACGGGTTTCGCCGTCGATGGCGGCGCGCAACGAGCGCACGACCTGGGCGACGTAGGCCTTGCCGCGCTGGCGTCCTTCGACCTTGAGCGCCTTGACACCCGCTGCCTTGAGGTCGGGCAAGATGGTGGTGGCGTCGAGGCTGGTGGGATCCTCGAACAGGTGGCCGGACCGGGCCTTGGAGTGGAAACGGCCCTTGCACAAAGTGGGGTAACCCGCCGACTCGCCAGCATCGAAGCGGTTGATGGTGAACTCGCCCAGGCGCGACACCATCACGTCGCCTTCTTGCTCATAGCGCACATGGCTGGCCGGCGAGCACACGCCGTCCTTGTTGGGCGACAAGCCGGTGGCGTAGCTCGACAGGCAGCACCGGCCCTCGGCCATCACGCACAGGCCGCCGAAGACGAACACCTCGGTTTCAATGGGCGCAATGGCCTGGGTCAGCTCGGCGATCTCGGCCACCGACATCACGCGCGGCAGGACCACGCGGCGCACCCCAAAAGCCTCCTGGTAGAACTTGGCGGCTTCGGGATTGGAGGCCGATGCCTGCACCGACAGATGCAAACGCAAGTTCGGGTGCTTCTTGGCGGCATAGGCGGCCAGACCCATGTCGCACAAAATCACCGCCTCGACATCGAGATCAGCGGCCACGTCCACCGCCCGGCGCCAGATCGTGTCGTCGCCAGCGTCGGGGTAGGTGTTGACGGCGATCATGGACTTGACGCCCTTGGCCTTGCAGGTGGCGACCGCCTCGGCCGCTTCCTTTTCGTTGAAGTTCAGGCCAGGGAAGTTGCGGGCGTTGGTGCGGTCACGAAAGCCGAAGTAAATAGCGTCAGCGCCAGCCTCGACGGCCGTCGCCAGCGCCGCTGGCGTGCCAGCCGGACACACAAGCTCAATCGACGTGTCACGCGGTGCCGGGGCAACCGGGTGAAGAGGGGTGATCTCAGCCATGGGCAAGCTCCTCGCGCGAGACGACCTTGGGGCGGCGCCCGGCGGGACCCTGGGTCTCCAGGCGGGTCACCCGGGTGTTCAGGCGGGCCAACTCGCCGCGCAGGGGGCCGAGCAGCAGGGCCTGCGCCTTTTCCAGGTCGGCAGTGGCGCGTTCATGCAGGGGACCCAGCCGGCCCGACAGGCGTTCCACCAGCAGGGCCGCAGGGGTGGGAAGGTCGCGCATCAGGGCGCGAAGGTTCATGCCATTGTCTTCGATGGCGTAGCGGAAGGCCATGACAAGGCCCGTGTCGCCTTCAATGCGCAGGGCCCGGGAGAAAAAAGCACCATCGCCATCGGGGCCGTCCTCGGCGGCCATCAGGTCGAGCAGCACTTCCGGGGCCGCCGAGACAATGGCGGTGGCCAAGCTGTGGTCGGGCCGCTCCAAGAAGACGTCGAGCCCGTTCGGGCCGCCTACGGCGATATCCACGCACCACGGGCCAGCCTACGGGGCGGATCGACAAGCAGCCGGTCAAGCCTTCCAGGACGTCCCGACAGCGGGCCTCCCCAGGCGCGAACCCAACGGCGGAACACGGGCGCGGTGATCGCCCGCATCACGGACAAGGGCAGCGGCGCGCCAACTGCCGCAATCATCAAGGGTGTCAGACCGGACGCGTCGGTCGGTGGTGGGGCGCGTTTTGCCGCCCTCGGCGGGGGGGGCGCGGGCATGTCAAGAAGAGTCGTGTCCAAGACTCCCCCCGCCGAGGGCGGCAAAACGCGCCCCACCACCGGATCGGCCGGTGTCGGCCACGGCACCGCCCCCAAGACAGCCGCGTGGGCCAGCAGCACGCCCCCCAGCACCAGAGCACGGCCTCCCCGCCGGCGCATCGTCATCTCGCCTCCTCGCCCCGACCGGGCCCCAGGGGGAAACCAACCCTTCTCAGGAGATAAAAAGAAGGCCACACCAGTCTGTCTGGTTCTCGCGGGACAGGGACGGGGGCCACCCTCTCGGGAAGACGCGGCGTCGTCCAGCAAAAAAAGAACCAGGGGAGAGCCCCGGCCGCGCAAAGACCGACCGGCCGGCCGCGCCCCCAAAAAAGGTGCACGATCTGCTTGCGTCGGGGCGGGCGGGGAGAGAAAACAACAGCGATCGACCGCGTTATGAACCTCAGGGACATAACGCAGCGACCCAGGACCGGCGGCGCGCCTGGCCCGTCTTGCGCGCCCCCCGCCCCGGTTCGCCAGGGAACGAGGAGCGACGCGCATGAAAACAGGTCCCACGCCAGCGATCGCCGCCAAAGATCCCCCAGCGGCCTTGCCCTCCCGCCCCGCCGACCCGGGCCAGGGCTCTCTTTTGACCTTGCTGTCAGACATCAGCCAAGGCGCCGCCGCCGCCGATGACCTAGGGGCCCTGGTCGCCCTCGTGGTGCGCGGGATGCAAACCCACCTCGGCGTGGTCCGGGGAGGCATGACGCTGGTGGAGCCGGGCACGGCTTTCCCCGACCATGGCGCCGCCCMMGGCCCGGCAGCGGGGGGCGCCGGCTGGAGCTCGTGGGCCCCGGGCGAGGATCTGATTCGCCTCGTGGCGGAAAGTGGCCAGGCACTCATCCGCCCCCTTCGTCACAGCGCCCCCGAGGGAGCCGCCCTGCCCCCTATGCTCTTGTGTGTCCCGATCTTTTCGCACCAAAAGGTTTTAGGGATCCTGGGGGCCGAGGTGGCCTCGCGGCCGCGTGGTGCGCTTTCACAAGACGTGGATGTGCTGCGCATCCTCGCGGCGATCCTTGCGCCGGCCGTGGAAAGGTCCCTTCGGCAGCCCGCGCCCCGGCCTCCGGCCCCGGCCGTGCGGTTTCGTCCCGCCAACATCATCGGGGTCTCGCCCCCCATGCTGGCGGTCTATGACTTGATCCAGAAGGTGGCCCAGACCAAGGCCACCGTCTTGATTTTGGGGGAGAGCGGGGTGGGCAAGGAGTTGGTGGCCGCCGCCATTCACGCCAACAGCCAGGGCGCCCAGGGGCCGTTCGTGACGTTCAACTGTGCCGCCTTGCCGGAAAGCCTGATCGAGAGCGAGCTGTTTGGCCACGAGAAGGGAGCGTTTACCGGTGCCATCGCCCAGCGCAAGGGCCGCTTCGAGCTTGCCGATGGCGGAACCTTGTTTCTCGACGAGGTGGGCGAACTCAGCCTCCCCATGCAAGCCAAGCTATTACGGGTGTTGCAGGACAAGACCTTCGAGCGGGTCGGCGGGCATCGCCCGGTGCGGGTGGATGTCCGCATCATTGCCGCCACCAACCGCAACGTGGCGCGGATGGTCGAGACCAAAACGTTTCGCGATGACCTCTACTATCGCCTCAACGTCTTTCCCCTGACCCTCCCCCCCCTGCGCGAGCGTGGCCACGATGTGGTCTTGCTGGCCAACCACTTCATCCAACGTCATGCCAGCGTCCTGGGCTGTGGGGCCAAGCGCCTGTCTCCCGCCGCGCTCGCCCTGGTGCGGGCCTATTCGTGGCCGGGCAATGTGCGGGAACTGGAAAATGTAATGGAACGCGCGGTCATCTTGTCGGACGACGGGGTGATCCACAGCCACGCCCTGCCCCCCGCGCTCCAGGCACCCGAGGCGACCGGGGCGCTCCAGGGAGGGACCTTGGCGACGAAACTGGACGCGGTCGAGCGCGCGCTGATCTTGGAGGCCCTCCAGGCCCACCACGGCAACATCACCGAGGCGGCTCGGCACCTGGGCCTGACCCGGCGGATCCTCGGCCTGCGCCTGGAGAAGCATGCCCTCTCCTACAAAGCCTTCCGCAAAGGCGGCGTCGAGCCGCCGGGGGCGCCCCCTCGCCCGGGGCAACGGCGCTCGGCGATCCGCTCTTGGGAGGCTGAGGGCGCATGGCCCACGACGTGATGCCCCCCCCTCACTTCAGCAAGGCGAGAAAGGTCTCCAGCACCAAATTGGGTCGGGCCCCTTTCTGAATCACGGCCTGGAAGGCCACGTGGTCGCGGTAGAGATCGGGCCGAAGGGCGCGCATGCGTCCCTGGGCCACCCACTGCCGGGCCATGTGGGTGGGGAGCTGGCCCAGATAACAGCCGGTCAAAATCAGGAAGGCCACACCTTCGCGGTCGCTGGCGGTGGCGGTGACGCGGGCCGGGGCGGTGGTCGGCGCCGGGGAGACGGCCACCATGTCGTAACACGCAAGACGCGCCGGGGTGATCTCGGCCTCGGGCACGGCAAACAAGGGGTGGTCGGCGCCGCAATAAAGCTGGGCCTCCTCGTCATACAGGGCAAACGCCAGCAGCCCCGGCAACGGACGGGTGGCCGGGACCACGCCAATATGCAAACGGCCATCCAGCACGCCGCGCTCAATGTCGGGCGGCGGCATCATGCGAATGGCCACGTGCACGTCGGGGCCGCGTTCCTTGAGACCACGCAGCGCATGGGTCACGCGCATATGGGGCAGCGTCACCAGATTGTCGGTGATGCCAATGGTCAAGGTGCCGCGCAGACGGGCGTGCAGGGCATGAATTTCTCCACGAAAACTCTCGGCGGCCGCAAGCAGGCGTTGCGCCGCTTCGTGCACCGCCTTGCCGTCGTCCGACAGGCGAAAACCGGCTCGGCCCCGCCGACACAGGCTCAGGCCCAGGCGTTGCTCCAGATCGGCCATGTGCAGGCTGACCGCGGCGCGGCTGATGTTGAGTTCCACGGCGGCCGCCGAGAAGCCGCCACAGGCCACCACGGTGAGGAAAACCCGTAACAGGCGCAGGTCCACATCGGTCAGGGCGGGCAGGGCGGCGGCCATGGGTAAGCGTTCCTTTGCCTGAAGATTGGGAAGTTCAGATTTAACAGATATGAAAGGCTGGGCACACTCCGGTCTCGGCTTCGGGGGAGTCGGGGAAGGGAAGGCTGGGGAGGCTGGCCTCCCCAGACCCCTCGTTCCCACTGGCGTTTCGCGTTGAGGGAATCCCCAGGATCGGAGGGGTCTGGGGAGGCCAGCCTCCCCAGCCTTCCCTTTGCCCCTTCAAGGAGACTCGCATGTTTGACCCCGCCCAGGCCGCCGGCCTGACCCGCGAGGAGTTGGAAGCCCACTGGATGCCGTTCACGGCCAACCGGGAGTTCAAGGCCAACCCGCGCATGATCGTTGCCGCCGATGGCGCGCATTACATCGACGCCCGGGGCCGGCGGGTGTTCGACAGCCTTTCAGGCCTGTGGTGCTGTGGCGCCGGGCACAATCGCCGGGAAATCACCGAGGCGGTGAGCCGGCAGATTGGCACGCTGGACTACAGCCCGGCCTTCCAGTTCGGCCACCCCGATTCCTTCCGTCTGGCCAACAAGGTGGTGGCGCTGACCCCCCCCGGCCTCGACCACGTGTTTTTCACCAACTCGGGCTCCGAGTCGGTCGATACCGTGCTCAAGATGGTCCGCGCCTACTGGCGCCTGAAGGGCCAGCCGACCAAGACCAAGCTGATCGGCCGCGCCAAGGGCTATCACGGCGTCAACTATGGCGGCATCAGCGTCGGCGGCATCGGCGGTAATCGAAAGCTGTTCGGTACCGGCATCGACGCTGACCACCTGCCGCACACCTTGTTGCCGGAAAACGTCTTCACCCAGGGTCTGCCGCAGCGCGGGGTCGAACTGGCTGACGCCCTGGAGGAACTGGTCGCCCTGCACGATGCCTCGAACATCGCGGCGGTGATCGTCGAGCCGTTCTCGGGCTCGGCCGGCGTGGTGGTGCCGCCCCAAGGCTATTTGCAGCGCCTGCGCGCCCTGTGCGACAAGCACAACATCCTGCTGATTTTCGATGAGGTCATCACCGGCTTCGGCCGCACCGGGCAGGCCTTTGCCGCCCAGACCTTTGGCGTGACCCCCGACCTGATGACCATCGCCAAGGGCCTGACCAACGGCGCGGTGCCCATGGGCGCGGTGGTTGCCAAGACCGAGATCTACCAGACCTTTATGGACAATGGCGGGCCCGAGTATCTGGTCGAGTTCCCGCACGGCTACACCTACTCGGCTCACCCGGTGGCCTGCGCCGCCGGTTTGGCGGCGTTGGAGATCTTCGAGCGCGAGAAGCTGTTCGACAAGGCGGCGGCCTTGATTCCTTATTTCCAAAATGCCCTGCACGGCCTCCAAGGCGTGCGGCATGTGGCGGATATTCGCACCTGTGGGCTGGCCGGGGCGATTCAGGTTGCGGCTCTGCCGGGCGAGCCGGCCCGCCGGCCGTGGGACGTGGCCAAGAAGTGCTGGGACGCGGGCTATTACGTTCGTTACGGCGGCGACACCCTTCAGTTCGGGCTGCCCTTCATTAGCGAAAAGTCGGACATTGATGGATTGATGAACGCGGTTTCCGACGCGCTCGCGGCCACGGCCTAGGCGATGAAAGGGAAGGCTGGGGAGGCGGGGCCTCCCCAGACCCCTCCCCTCCTAAAAAATACTGGATATCCCGATGACTCTGATTGCTCACCTGATTAACGGTCACGCCGTGGCGCCGGGGCCGATGGAGCGTTTGCAAGACGTGGTCAATCCGGCCACCGCCCAGGTTGTGGGCCAGGTCGCCCTGGCTGGTGTGGCGACGGTGGAGGCGGCGATTGCCGCCGCCCAGGCCGCCTTTCCGGCGTGGCGCGACCTGCCGCCGGCCAAGCGCGCCCGGGTGATGGCCCGCTGGCGCGACCTGCTGGAGGCCAACGCCGATGCCCTGTGCGCGCTGATCACCCGCGAGCACGGCAAGGCCCTGGACGACGCCCGCGGCGAATTGCAGCGCGGGATTGAGAATGTCGAGTTCGCCACGGCCATTCCCACCCTGCTCAAGGGCGAGCACTGCCGCAACGTTGGGCCGGAGATCGACAGTTGGTCGGTGTTCCAGCCGCTGGGGGTAGTGGCGGGGATCACGCCGTTCAACTTCCCGGCCATGGTGCCCTTGTGGATGATTCCGGCGGCGGTGGCCTGCGGCAACACCTTTGTGCTCAAGCCCTCAGAGCGTGACCCGAGCGCTGCCCTGCGCCTTGCCGAGTTGGCCCACGAGGCCGGCCTGCCGCCCGGGGTGCTCAACGTGGTCAACGGCGGCAAGGAGGCGGTGGACGCCCTGCTGACCGATCCCCGGGTGCAGGCGGTGAGCTTTGTCGGCTCCACCCCCATCGCAGAATACGTCTATGCCACCGGCACCGCCCACGGCAAACGGGTGCAGGCGCTGGGCGGCGCCAAGAACCACGCCATCGTCATGCCGGATGCCGATCTGGACAACGCGGTCAATGCCCTGATGGGGGCGGCCTATGGCTCGGCCGGCGAGCGCTGCATGGCGATTTCCATCGTGGTGGCGGTCGGCGATGCCGTGGCCGACGCCCTGGTGGCGCGTCTCAAGGACAAGCTGGCTGGCCTGCGGGTGGCGCCGGGCGACGTGCCGGGCTGCGAGATGGGGCCCCTGGTCACCCGGGCGCATTACGAGAAGGTGCGCGGCTATGTCGATCAGGGCGTGACCGAGGGAGCGAGCTTGGTGGTCGATGGTCGGGGACTGCGGGTGCCCGGGCACGAGGACGGCTTCTTCCTGGGCGGTTGCTTGTTCGATCACGTCACGCCGGCCATGAGCATCTACAAGGACGAGATTTTTGGTCCCGTTCTCGGTGTCGTCCGGGTGGCCAGCGTGCAAGAGGGCATCGACCTGATCAATGCTCACGAGTTCGGCAACGGCACCTGCCTATTCACCCGCGATGGCGAGGCGGCGCGGTATTTCGCCGAGACCATTCAGGTGGGCATGGTCGGCATCAACGTGCCGTTGCCGGTGCCGGTGTCGTACCACAGCTTTGGCGGTTGGAAGCGTTCGCTGTTTGGCGATCTTGCGGCCTATGGCCCGGATGCGGTGCGGTTCTACACCCGGCGCAAGACCATTACCCAGCGCTGGCCATCAAGCCAAGTGCGCGAGGGGGCGCAGTTCGCGTTTCCGTCCTGAGCGACCCACAAAGGCAAGGCTGGGGAGGCGGGCCTCCCCAGACCCCTCGGGTCAGGAAGGGGCGTGGTTGGTTTCGCAGGCCAGGACTTCGAGGCGGGCGGCGCGTAAGCGGGCGGCCATGACGGGCAAGATGCGGTCCATCAAGGCGTGGGCCAACTGGTGGTCGTGGCGCATGCGTTCACGCAACGTGACGGCATCAATGACCAGGGCGCGCACGGGGGTGCGGGTGCGGGCCTCGAAGGTCCAATGATAGGGCGGGATCAGCCAGGACCAGCCCAGGGCATCGCCCTCGCGCACCACCTCAATGACCCTCAGCTTGTCGCTGCCCTGGGCAACCCCCAAGGTGATGGTGCCATCCAAGACGAGAAAGAAGCGCTCGGCGAGGCGGCCCTCGCTCAACAGGGTTTCGCCGGCAGCAAACTGTCCCTCGTGGGCCAGATCGGCCAAGCGATCGATCAAGGTCGGCTCAAGTCCCCGCAAGAACGGGTGGTGGTCCAGGGTTTCGCGAAGATCGGTATCGTCGGCCATGGTTTCCCCCTTGTCCAATCGTCCGACGTTCCGGCGCCCAGCCAGGCGCCAACGGAATTCTCTTTCACCGCCGGGCGCGGTGTTGGTAAAGCACACCAAGTGGCGCGTGACCAGAAAAACCCGATTGGGGCGTCCCGATTCCTTTGGTGCGAAAGCTCCCGGCATGAGAGTGGATTTATTTGATTTCGATCTCCCGCGCGAGCGGATCGCCGTGCGTCCGGCCGAGCCGCGCGAGGCGGCCCGCTTGTTGCGGGTGGGGCCCGGTGCGGCGCTGCAAGACCTGAGCGTGCGTGATTTCCCCGCGTTGTTGGCGCCGGGCGACCTCTTGGTGCTCAACGACACCCGGGTGATTCCGGCGCGGCTCAAGGGCCGGGTCGGGGCCGGGGGCGTCGAGGTGACCTTGCACTTTCAAGAAGCCCTGGACTGCTGGCGCTGCTTTGCCAAGCCGGCACGCAAGCTGACGCCGGGGCGGGAGATTCTCTTCGCCGAGGACTTTCGCGCCGTGGTCGAGTCCCGGGGCGAGGGCGGCGAGGCGGTGTTGCGGTTTAACGTGGCCGGTGCGGCCTTGATGGCGGCGCTGGAGGCCCATGGCCGCCTGCCCCTGCCCCCCTACATGGGCCGCGAGGACGACGCGCGCGATCGGACCGATTATCAGACCGTCTATGCCCGGGTGGATGGCGCGGTCGCCGCCCCCACGGCCGGCTTGCACCTGACCCCGGCCCTGCTCGATGCCCTGGCGGCGCGCGGCATCGGCCGGGTGGCGGTGACCTTGCACGTGGGGGCCGGGACCTTTTTGCCGGTTACTGCCGACGACACCAACGACCACCGCATGCACGCCGAGCGCGGTGTCCTGACCCCCGAGGTGGCGGCGACCATCAATGCCACCCGTGCGGCCGGCGGGAAGATCGTGGCGGTCGGCACCACCGCCTTGCGTCTGCTGGAAAGCGCCGCCGACGATAGCGGCATCGTCCATCCGTTCGACGAGGCCACCCGCTTGTTTTTGGTGCCGGGTGCCCGCTTCAAGGTGGTGGATCGTTTATTGACCAACTTCCACCTGCCGCGCTCGACCCTGTTCATGCTGGTGTCGGCCTTTGCCGGGCTGGAGACCATGCACGCGGCCTATGCCCATGCCATCGCCGCCGGCTATCGGTTTTATTCGTATGGGGATACCAGCTTGCTCAGTCGGGCGGTCGCGGGCTCGGCGGCAGACTGAACAAGGCTGGGGAGCAGGCCCCTCCTTTCCCTGGGGGGCGTTAGCCGCCGACGGGGAGGCGCACGGTGGCGGTGGTTCCGTTTTGGGGGTCGCCCTCGATCGCCAGGGAGCCGCCGTGCAGTTCGGCGAAGCGGTGCACCAAAGCGAGCCCCAGGCCTTCGCCGGGCACCGTGCTGCCAAGGCCCTCGACCGCGCCCCCGGTGTCGGCCACGGTAAAAACCATCCAATCCCGGGCGTTGGCGCTGTCACGCCGCGCCGCCAGCACCACCGCGCCGCCGGGCCCCGTGCTGGTGAGGGCTGTGGACATCAGGTGATAGAGGATCTGTTTGACCCGGGTCGCATCCCCCACCATCCAGCCGATGTCGGCGGGACAATCCTCGCTCAAGGTGACGCCTCGCCGACGCGCCGCCTCGCGGCCCAGGGCCAGCACCGCCGAGAGCAAGGCCGGGACATCGAAGGCATCAAGATCCAAGGACAGGTTCCCCGCCTCGATGCTGACCAGACCGCTGATCTCCTCGACAAGGCGCGAGAGCTGGCCAATGCCCTCGACGATCCGTCCCACCGTTTCACGCGCGCTCTCGCCCACGCCGTCGTGGGTCGGATCGGCCAGCGCACCGGCCAGCCCGGACAGCACCCCGAGCGGCGAGCGCAGTTCATAGGAAATGTTCTCGATAAAAGCGCTCTTCATGCGGTCGGCGGCGCGCAGGGCCTCGGTGCGTTCGCGCAGGGCTTGCTCGACCCGCACTCGGTCGGTGACATCCAAGATGGACAGGAGCAGGCCGCCATCGGGCAGAGGGACGGTGGCATAGTCAAGGTGGCGGCCATCCATCCGCACGAGTTGGCCGGTGCGTGGCCCCCGGCCCTCGCTGCGTGCCGCCAGTCGGCGCCGGAAGGTCTCCCACTGGGGGCCCGGCCGCATGGAGGGGTCAAGCCGGGTCACGAGGTCGGCGGCCAGCGGCTCGCCCAAGGAGTCTTGCAAGTCGAGGAGGTTGACAAAGGTCGGGTTGAACAGCCGCAACCGGCCATTGGCCCCGAACACGGCAACAGCCTCGTGCAGATGATCGAGGGTTTCGCGCAACACCGCGGTCAACTGGTTGTAAGAGCGCTCCAGGGCCAAAGAGTCGGTCACGTCCTCGAAGGTGGCGATCAGGCCGCCCAGGGGGTGGGGCGCCACCACCCGGCGCAAGGTGGCGCCATCGGGCAGGTGCAAAATATCTTCGCGCGGGCGCAAGAGCTTGGTGAAAAAGCCCAGTTCCCCGGCCTTGAAGGCGGGAAAGTCGGCCACCTCGGGCAGGCGCCGGTTCTCGCGCAGGCGCTCCAGAAAGTCGCCATAGCCGGGGCCGGCGGCCAGCCACGCCGCCTCCAGCCCCCACAGTTGGGCAAAGGCCGCGTTGTGGAAGCGCAGGCGGGTGTCGATCCCGAACAGGGCAATGGCCGAGCCCAAACGCTCCAAGACCTCGGCGTGGGCCTCGATCTCGCGTTCCAGGCGGCTTTCCACCTCCTCGATGGGGGTGATGTCCTGGGCCAGCCCCACGGTAAAGCCAGCCAGCGGTCCTTGGGTCACCGGTGTCTCGGTGATGTCGAGCAGCCGACGCTCGCCCTCCAAAATGGCGTGAAACCGCGCCCGGCAGGCTTCCCCCGCCGCCCGGCTGCGCGCGGCCAGGGCCCGCATTTCTTGGCCCGCTCCCCCCGTTGCCAGTTCGCGGCGCTGGGCGGGGACCTCGTCGTCTTCGGGCTGATCGAGGGCCCGGGCAAAAGCCCAGTTGCAGTCTTGGATGGTCAGGCTGTCGTCCCGGGTCCACACCGGGGTGGGCAAGGTGTCGAGAACGGCGCGCAGGCGATCGCGTTCGGCTTGCAACGACGCCACGCGCTGTTCCAACTCGCCACTCACCCGGGCTTCATCCGTGACATCACGCATCCACACCACGTCGGCCACGGTTCGGCCATCCTGGCCGGTGGCGGCGACGCCGACGGTGCGCAACCATCGGCCGCTGGTCTCGCGCTCCAGGTCCAGCACGAAGCCCACGCCGGTGTCGCGCAGGCCGGCGATGGCGCGGCGCAAGGCCTCGGCATGGGGGGCCGTGAAGCCCGACAGCACATCCTCGAACGTGGAGGTCTCGCCCCCCGCCAAGCGCAGCAAGACGGCCAAACGGCGCGAACAGACAAAATCGTCCCCGACGGTCCACATCATGTAGCCGTCGGCACTGGTGACGAGGGTTTCGCGCAGGATTTCCACCTGACCCTCGACCCCCTGGCGCTCTTCTTGGACGGCAAGCCACGCCTGGCGCCAGTGCCACGCCAGCCCTCCGACCCCCACCACGACAAGGGCCAAGCCGATCAAAGGCGCCAACGCGGCCCAAACGGCAAGGTCGAGAACAAAATCATAGGGATACATGGATAGGCGGTCCCCGTCGCAAGCCAGAGGAAAGGCCCTGAACGCCAAAGGCACCCAACCCGGGCCCCAGCGCCTCAGACCGTTGTCATGACGCTCGATGGCTTGGAAGAGCGGTCCCCCTCCTCGAGTCTCGGGTCAAGGGTTGCCCGGTCCGACGTAAAACGCAAGGCCGCTCTCGTCAAAACCAAGCCGTGCCCTCCCCGAGCCCCATGGCCCGGTGGACAAAAAGCGAGCAGCCCGGCTACTCTCAAGGCAGAACGGAGCGCGGCGCGACGCGCCCTCGGGACGCGCAAGGAGGATCACCCCATGGCAGGTCATGGCACCGCACACGGGCGGCAACGGACCCTGGTATGCGTGGACGGCGACTGGCAGGAAGGCAACCCAGCTCTGCTTGGCCCCACCACTCACGGCGTATGGATGGCCTCTACCGTCTTTGATGGCGCCCGCTATTTCGACGGGATGGCTCCCGACCTTTTGCCCCATTGCGAGCGCCTGACCCAGTCGGCTCGGCTCATGGGGTTGGAGCCCTGCCTGACCGGCGCCGAGATCGCTGAACTGGCCTGGGAGGGCATCCGCCGCTTTCAGAGCCGTTTTGAGGCCGACGCCGATCTCTATATCTGCCCCATGGTGTATGGCGAGACCGGCTTTATCTTGCCCGACGCCGAGAGTGCCCGACTCGTGCTCTCAATCTGGGAGGCTCCCCTGCCCGCCCCAGACGGCTTCTCGGCGTGCCTGACCCCCTTCCGGCGTCCTGCCCGCGACCAAGCCCCCACCGGCGCCAAGGCCAGTTGCTTGTATCCCAACGTGGGGCGGGGCTTGCGCTGGGCGCGCGAGCGGGGGTTCGATACCGGGGTCGTGCTCGATCCCGCCGGGAACGTTGCCGAATTCAGCTACACGAATCTGTTCTTTGCTCGGGGCTCCCAGGTGATCAGCCCGGTGCCCAACGGCACGTTCCTAAACGGCCTGACCCGCCAGCGGGTCATCCGCCTGCTGCGTGACGCGGGGGTGGATGTGGTCGAGCGCGCCGTGGAGTTTGCCGAACTGCGCGATGCCGACGAAATTTTTGCCACCGGCAACTATTTCAAGGTCGGCCCCTGCCGCCGCCTGGAGGATCGCGACTTGCCCCAGGGCCCCTGGTATCGCAAAGCGCGTGACCTCTACTGGGCGTTTGCCCGCGACACCGCTCTGACACCGGCGAGCTGAACCAGCCGGGAGCGCCTGGACCCCATGGTGTCCGATAACCAGAGGGGTCCAGACAGCTTCGTCCCCCGGGGGCCTTGAGGGGGGGAGGTTCCGTAACCGTCGTAAGGTCTCACGCGGCCTTGACGGCAAACAGGGTCATCGCTTCCTTGGCGCGGGCGTTCACCGGCTCTAGCGCGGCCTTCAGGGCCTCGGAGGTCAGCTCGGTGACCTTACGCGACTGAGCAACAAGGGCCTCGACCGTCTCGCGGGCCACCTTGGTCTGCACGCTGGCCACATCCACCGGAGACTTGGCGGCGGCGATTTCCTTGCCGGCCTCAACGGCGGTCTCCAGGGCCTTGCCGGCAAAGCCGACGTTCTCGCGGTACAGGTCTTCCAGACCCTTGGTCAGGGTAGTGTTAAAGGCAACGGCAGCGTTAAGATTGTCCTTGCTGAACTTCAGCAGATCTTCATAGGTCTTCAACATCACGTGTTCCTTTTCATCTAGAAGCGCGGCGGGGACCGCCTAGTTTGGCGTGACGCCGCTCTTGTGCGGCGCAACATAACGCTAAAATGTGCATTGCCAGGGCGCCTGTCAAGAATATTGTGCGTCGCACAAATATACCCTCCCCGACACTCTCGTAGCGGCGCCGCACACGCATGTCGAGTTATTTGCTGCTTGACCAACTAAGGTTTTAATTTACGCTTCCTCGGTATCCAAGAGCATCCCTTGCTGGCATCGGCGCGCGGAGAAGCACCATGATCCTAGACCAACAGCTTCAGTCTYCCCCCTTTCTTGTCATCGCTCTCGCCTTTTGTGTTTTTTTTGTTGCGCCGTTTGTGATCATTAAACATCGACAAGCATCGCCGCCCATCATCCGCCAGCAAAATACCAGCTCATACAAGATAAATGCGCTAAACCTCTGGGAATCTGGAAATCAAACAGCGTTTAATGTCGTGACGCTTAGTCTATTAATTCAGTCACTGTTCTGGGTAGTGCTGGCAATAATGGTGGTGGTTGAAGCGTTTTTACTTGAAGGTGCGCTGCCAGCAGCCATCGCTCTGATCTCGCCGCTGTCGCCTCAGGAACTGAATGGGCTACGGATCCTTGGGAGCGGGCTTGCGGCTTTCCTTGAGATCCTGGCCTTGGTGTTTTTGGGGCGCGGCTTGGCGTGGCTGATCTGGTACCACGGCAAACGACCGTCCATCTGAGGGGGAAGCCCCCAGAAAGCGCATCGGTGCGGCAGGACAGGGCGGGGCGTTCCCCCCTCGCTTCCTGCCGACACCGGTGCCGCTCCTGGCCGCCGGCCGCAAGACGACCTCACGCCCGCAAGACCTCGAACGGTCCGGCGACCACATGGAGAAAACTCCCGGCCACCCGCCCGGCAAAGTGTCCCGCCGCCCCCAGGTCGGTTCCGGCCGCATCGCTCAGGCGCACCAAGCGGCCGACCGAGGCCTCGGCGGTCACGCTGGCATAATGGAACTCGTGCCCGCGAAAGATCTGCCCGGGCCGCCCCGGTCCAGCGTCGGTCAGCCAGCGTCCGACCCGATAGCCCAAGCACCGCTTGCGCACCTTAAAACTGGTCTCGACCGGCAACAGACCCGCCATGGCGTGGGCCTTGCCCTCGGCGTCGGTCAGGGTGCGGCCCAGCACCATATAGCCCCCGCACTCGCCATAAACCCGGGCCCCCCGCGCGGCGGCGCGGCGCAGGCCGCTGAGGAAGGTGGCGGCGGCGGCGAGCCGCCCGGCGTGTAGTTCCGGGTAGCCCCCCGGCAGATAGACCGCATCGGCGCTGTCCGGGGGGGCCTCGTCGGCCAGGGGTGAGAAAAACACCACCTCCGCCCCGGCGGCGCGCCACCCCTCCAGCAAGGCCGGGTAACAAAAGGCAAAGGCATCGTCGCGCGCCACGGCCACGGTTTGTCCCAGCGGCGGCCACATCAGGCGGGCCGCATCGCTTTCGCCATCGCGCAAGGGGCGGGCCAGGGCGGCCAGTCCTTCGAGATCGAGATGGCGTTCCACAAGGTCGGCGGCCTGCTCCAGATAGGCGTCCAAAGCGGGATGCTCGCCGGCCTGAACCAGCCCCAAATGGCGCTCCGGCACCGTAAGCGCCGGCGCGTGGGGCAGCCCGCCGAGGACACGCCCCTCGGGGACCGCTGCGACAACCGCCTGGGTCAGCGCCTCCAGGTGACGCGCCGAGCCCACCCGGTTGAAGATCACCCCCGCCAGCGAAACGTCGGGCCGATGCCGGGCAAAACCGGCAACCAGGGCGCCGGCGCTGGCGCTCATCCCCTTGGCCGGCACCACCAAGACCACGGGCCAGCCGGTAAGCGCGGCCAGCGCGGCCGACGAGCCATCGGCCAGGGGATCACCGACCCCCAGCGCCCCGTCGAACAGCCCCATGACCCCCTCGGCGATCACGAGGCCAAGGTCGGGGCGGCTGCCGGCTAGGGCGCGGACCAGCGGCCCCGGCATGGCCCAGGTATCCAGGGTCAGGCAGGGACGCCGGCTGGCGGCGGCATGAAAGGCGGGGTCGATGTAATCCGGCCCGGCCTTGGCGCCGGCCACGGCCACGCCACGCCGGGCGAGGGCCCGCAAGAGGCCCAAGGTCACGGTGGTTTTGCCCGACCCCGAGGCCGGGGCGGCGATTATGAGTCCGGGAGTGCGGGAGATCGGCGTCACGATGCGGGCAATCCCATCACCTTGCGCAGGACGGCTGCCATGGTCTCGGGCCGTGTGGCGTGCTCGAAGTGCGCAAGAAACCGGCCGTCGGGCCCCATCAGGTAGGTGTAGGCCGAGTGATCGATGGTATAAACCCCGCCGTTTTGCGCTTCTACCCGCTGATACTGGGCCCGATAGGCTCGGGTTACTGCCGCCACCTGCTCTGGGGTGCCGGTAAGGCCGATCAGGGCCGGGTGAAAGGCCTTGGCATACTGGCTCACGCTTTCAGGGGTGTCGCGCTCGGGATCAACCGAGATGAACAGCGGTGCCACCCGGCCCCGGGCTTCAGGGGGCAGCAGGTCCAAGGTACGCCCCAGAATGGCGAGATCAGTCGGGCACACGTCCGGGCAGAAGGTGTACCCGAAGAAGACCAGCAAGAAGCGTCCGGCATAGGTTTTTTCGGTCACGGTGGTCCCGCTCCCGTCCACCAGGGTAAAGGGCCCGCCAATGCCGGTCTGGGGCCCCAGGTCGAACCCGGGCAACAAAAAGGCGCGTCCCGCGAACGCGACGCCAAACAAAACAAGGAGGGCGAAAACGGCGCCGCCCAGGCGCCGGGCCAGCCCGGCCAATCGGCCTTGAGACATGCAAGATACTCCCCGCGAGGACCTGTCTGCTTCGCCTGAAAGCCTAAGGCTCTGGAGCGTGTTGGTCGAGTCTGCCGTCGCGCGGGAGCCCGGGGGGCGAAGGGAAGTCTGGGGAGGCGAGCCTCCCCAGACCCCTCGTTCCCTGAGGGCGTGGGCGGGTTACCAGGCCTGGGCCCAGCGCCGTGGCGTGACCCGACCGAGGCGGGCCCCATCGAGGCTGGCCATGGTGTTGTCGCGCATCAAGGCGCGCAGGTCGGCGACATAGGCCATGCCGCGGGTGGAGTAGCCCCGAAGGGTGGCGGCGAGGCGATCGCCGTCGAGGGTTTTTTCGCCCTCGGCTCGGGCCTGGGACCGCGCGAGGCGGAACCCCTCGTACTGCGGATGGGTGTTGAGGTTGTGGACGTAGGCGTGGACCGCGTCCAGCAAGGTGTCAAAGCGCCCGCCCCCGACGTGTCCGAAGAGGTTTTGGGTTTCCAGCACAAGGCGGGCGCCCCCCAGCCGGTTTCGAGGGCGGACTGCCCCAGGGCAAGAGAGGGGGGAACCGCATCAACCCGGATCAGGAGGGCCTCGGGGCTGGGGCTCGCGATCTCGTAGCGGTCGGCAAGGCGGGCCAGCCAGTCCTGGTCCAAGCGGGTGAGGGGCTGTCCCTGGGCGAGGCTGGCCTGAAGATCCAACAGGCGGGCCCGCTCCTCGGTGATGTCGGCGTTAACGGCCAGGATCAGGGGCAGCAGCACTTTTTGAAAGGTGGTCTTGCGGGTCTCTCCCCACCCCAGGGTGTTGAGGTCGGTGGGAACCCGGGCGAGGAACACCGGCGGCACTTCAACGAAACCATCGCGCACCGCGTCCAGACTATAGTCCAGGGCCTGGAGGGCTTCCTCGACGATGGCGGGATGATCCTCGGGGGCGATGCTCTCGCCTTGGATCAAGGGGGTCAGGGAGGCTTCCGGCGAGAGAGCCCGGAAGGTCTCGCCATTGGCGGCCCGGGCGGTCCCCAGTCCGGGGAGGGTCAGGGCAAGGGCTATAACGAAAGGCATAAGGCGGCGAGGAAGAGAGGCTCCTCTAGGCACTACGAAGAATCCAGCAACGCGAAGATCGCGCATGGCCGTATTCCTTCCAACAGGCGACCGCTCAGACAAAAACAGGGGGTCGTGAGAGGAGAGCTGACGGTCTGCGTGAATGGGGGGCAAGGATATCGCGTTGCTTATCCTTGCCTGGACGACGGGTGGGGTCCAACGAGCCGAAGATACGACTTTACGGACTTGGGGACCATTTGCCGGAAAGCGTCCTGTTCCGGCCCGGATTTATCCCGAGATTTATTTTCGATAAAAGACGATACGTTTCTCGGGATACCGCGTCAACCCTGACGCATGGCCAGGGCAGGGCATTGGGAAAAAAAGCGTAAAAAAGTAAAGAGAAGACAGGGGGGGCGGGGCCTCCTCAGACCCCGCCTTTCCTGGGGCATCAAAAGGGTGGGGCATGGACAAAATAGGCGCTAAGGCGCACAACAAGCGCTCCTCCAAGACAGCCAAGGCAGCCTGTTTCATGTCGGCGTCCCCCCCGGCCCCCCTGCCCTCCCTGCGCCAGCTTGAAGCCGAGAGCATCCACATCTTGCGCGAGGTGGTCGCTCAGTGTCGCGCACCGGTGTTGCTCTACTCCATCGGCAAGGACAGCTCGGTTCTGCTCCATCTGGCGCGCAAGGCGTTTTATCCGGGGCGTCTGCCGTTCCCGGTCTTGCATGTGGACACAACCTGGAAGTTTCGCGAGATGATCGCCTTTCGCGACGACCAGGCCCGGGCGCTCGATCTCGACTTGATCGTGCACATCAATGAAGACGGCGTGCGTCAGGGGATCGGGCCGGTCAGCCACGGCGGGGCGGTCCATACCGCCGTCATGAAAACCGAGGCGCTGAAGCAGGCCCTGGAGCGCCACGGCTTTGATGCCGCGTTGGGTGGCGCGCGGCGCGACGAGGAAAAGAGCCGGGCCAAGGAGCGGGTCTTTTCCTTTCGGACCCGCACCCACGCCTGGGAGCCGCGCGCCCAGCGCCCCGAGCTGTGGCGGCTGTACAATGGCCACGTCGCCCCGGGTGAGAGTCTGCGGGTATTCCCCTTGTCCAACTGGACCGAACTTGATGTCTGGTTGTACATTTATCAGGAAAACATTCCGGTGGTTCCTCTCTACTTCGCCCGGCCGCGGCCGGTGGTGAAGCGGGATGGGGCCTGGATCCTGGTTGATGACGAGCGCTTGCCGCTTCAGCCCGGCGAGATCCCGCAACAGCGCTGGGTTCGCTTTCGCACCCTGGGCTGCTACCCCCTGACCGGTGCCATTGAGAGCCACGCCGAGACCCTGGAAGCCGTGATCGAGGAAATGCTGGCCACCCGCACCAGCGAGCGCCAGGGCCGCTTGATCGACGGCGAGGGCGGCGCCTCAATGGAAGCCAAGAAAAAGGAGGGCTACTTCTGATGCGCGCCGGCTCTCCCCCCTCCCCCTCTTCCCCCTCCCTTGCCGCGCGCCTGGCTCAACGGGAGCAACGGCCCTTGCTGCGGGTGCTGACCTGCGGCTCGGTCGATGACGGCAAATCGACCCTGATCGGCCGCCTGCTCCACGACGCCCAAGCCCTCTATGATGACCAACTGGCAGCCCTGCGCACGGACTCGGCCCGCCACGGCACCACCGGCCCCGACCACTTGGATTTCGCCTTGCTGGTGGACGGCCTCGCCGCCGAGCGCGAGCAGGGCATTACCATCGACGTCGCCTACCGCTATTTTTCCACGCCTCGGCGCCGTTTCATCCTGGCCGACACCCCGGGCCACCCGCAATACACCCGCAACATGGCCACGGCCGCCTCAACGGCCGACGTGGCGGTGTTGCTGGTGGACGCCCGCCTGGGCCTGCTGGCGCAAACCCATCGCCACGCCGTGCTGCTGTCGCTGATGGGCCTGCGCCACGCGGTGGTGGCGGTCAATAAGATGGATCTGGTGGGCTGGGACGAGGCGGTGTTCCGGCGCATTGCCGACGACGCCCGGGCTTTTGCCGCCCGCCTGGATCTGCCCGATCTCACCTGTTTGCCGCTGTCGGCCCTGACGGGGGCCAATGTGACCCGGCCGGCCGACGAAGCCCCCTGGCATGCCGGCCCCTCCTTGCTGGACCACCTGGAAACCCTGGCGCCGCTCACCGACCCGGTGCTGGGGCCGTTTCGCTTTCCCGTGCAAGGGGTCAGCCGACCCGATGCCGGGTTTCGCGGACAGACCGGCTTGATTGTTGGCGGCATGGTCTCGGTCGGGGACCCCCTGGCGGTGTGGCCCTCGGGACAAACCTCGCGACTGGCCCGCATCGTCACCGCCGACGGCGACTTGGAAAGCGCCCGCGCCGGGCAGTCGGTGACCTTGGTGTTGCAGGACCCGGTCGATGTGGCACGCGGCGATGTCCTGACCCTGGCCCGGGCACCGTGCCCGGTTAGCGATCAGGTGTCGGCCCATGTGGTGTGGATGGACCCGGCCCCGCTGTTGCCCGGCCGCCCCTACTTGGCGCGGATTGGCACCGCCGAGACCGGAGCCAAGGTGACGGCGCTCAAACACCGCCTGGACGTCTCAACCCTCACCCCATTGGCGGCCCGGACCTTGGACATGAACGAGGTCGGGGTGTGTACCTTGTCCTTTGACCGGGCAGTGGCCTTCGATCCCTACCGGGAAAACCGGGACATGGGCGGTTTCATCCTGATTGACCGCCTGAGCAATGCCACCGTGGGGTGTGGCATGATCGACTTCCCGCTGCGCCGCGCCGCCAATATCCACTGGCAGCCAACCCGCATTGATCGTACCGCCCGCGCCGCCGCCAAGGGACAGAAGCCGGCCGTACTGTGGTTCACCGGGCTGTCGGGCTCGGGCAAATCCACCTTGGCCGATCGGGTCGAACAGCGCTTGCATGGGCTGGGGCACCACACCATGTTGTTGGACGGTGACAATGTGCGCCATGGATTAAACCGGGATCTTGGCTTCACCGACGCCGATCGCGTGGAAAACATCCGTCGCGTGGCCGAGGTGGCCCGGCTGATGACCGAGGCCGGGCTGATCACCCTGGTGAGCTTCATTTCGCCTTTCCGAGCCGAGCGGCAGATGGCGCGGGATCTGATGGACGAGGGCCTGTTCGTGGAGATTTTTGTCGATGCCCCGCTGGCGGTCTGCGAGGCGCGCGATCCCAAGGGGCTCTATGCCAAGGCCCGCGCCGGGCTGATTCCCAACTTTACCGGCCTGGGCAGTCCTTACGAGCCGCCCGAGGCGCCGGACTTGCGGGTCGCGACGGATCAGCAGGATCCTGACGTGTTAGCCGACGAGGTGATTGCGTTGTTGCGGGCGCGGGCGATGATTTGAGGACGGGCAAGGAAGGGAGTTCCCTCCTTTCCCTCCTCCCTGGGCGCCCCCCAAACGAAAGGACCCCCATGCGAGCGTTGTTGTTTGATTGCGATGGCGTGTTGGCCGACACCGAACGCGACGGCCATCGGGTGGCCTTTAACCATGCCTTTACCGATGCCGGCCTGACCGATCATTGGTCGGTGGACCACTACGGCAGCTTGCTCGACACCGGAGGCGGGCGTCATCGCCTGCGCCGCCACTTCGGCCCCGAACTCCCCGAACCGGTGATTGCCGATCTGCACCAGCGCAAAACCGACCACTTCATCGCCCTGGTGGCGAGAGGGGCGGTTCCCTTGCGGCCCGGCGTCGAGCGGCTGGTGGACGAGGCTCTGGCGGCTGGCTTGGACATTGGGGTGTGCTCAACGTCGGAGGAACGCTCGGTGCGGGCCGTGGTCGCTGGCCTGGGACCGGCCCGGGCCCAGCGGATCCACATTTTTGCCGGCGATCAGGTGGCACGGCGCAAGCCCGACCCCGCCATCTATCGCCTCGCCCTCTCCAGTTTGGGCCTGGACCCTGACCAAGCCCTGGCCATTGAGGACAGCGCGATTGGCCTGGCCGCTGCAAGGGCGGCTGGCTTGCAGTGCTTGGTCACCCGCGCCACCTACAGCCGGCATGAGCGTTTTCCCGGAGCGGCCCGGGTGGTGGACAGCCTGGAGGATATCCGCCTCGCCGACTGCCGGGCCCTGCTCACCGATCAACGGCGCTAGAAAACCACGGGGAGACGCGCCGTCCTGTCGGCCCCCGCTCAGGCGGGCCGCTCGCCGGGACGGACGCGCAGCAGCGCCAGCCCCGCCAGGACCAGCCCCGCCATCGTCACGGCGTACCCGATGATCGGCCATGCCGTGTCGCCGTTGAGCAGGGCGACCGCCCCCGTCCCGGCGAGGCTGACGATCAGGCTTTGGAAACAGAAGTAGAGGGCGACAGCCGATCCGGCGGTGTCGTCGAACCGTGCGAGGGCCCCGTTGGCGGTCACGGACACCGTAACCACAATGCCAACCGCCATCCCCCCCATGGGCAGAATGAAGGTCAGGACCGAGGGCGAGCCGAAGAGTTCACCGAGAGCCAGGAAGACGGCCCCGCACACAAGCAGCACCATCCCGCGCGCAACGCATCCCGCGATGCCCCAGCGGGCGACAAAGGCTTTAGCGAAACGGGTTGTCACGATCATGACGACCGCGACGCCCGCAAAAGCCACGCTGAAGCCGACCTCGGAAAAGCCCGCTTGGCCGATGAGCACACGAGGGGCGGTTGAAAAGAAGACGAAGAAGGTGCCCATGCCGGCACTGAAGCCCAGCGTGTAAACCCAAAAGGCCACGCTGGTGACGATCGGCAGAACGAAGCGGCGCGTCTTGGCGGCCACCACCGGGCGGGTTTCAGGCCATTGGACCCCAGCATTCACCAGCGCCGGCACGGCCAGGACAGCCAGCACCACAAAAATCGCCCGCCACCCGCAACACGCCCCGATCAACGCGCCCACAAGGGGGCCAAGGGCGGGCACGAAAGCCAGAATCGAACTGAAAAGACCGTAAATGACAACGCCCTCGGGCCGGCGGCCATAAACATCGCGAACCGTCGCGAAGGTCGCCACCAAGGCCGCCGAGGCCCCCATCGCTTGCAGCAGACGAAACGCGACAAAGGCCGTGGCCGTGGACGAGCACGCCGCGCCGAGAGAGGCGACAACGAAAACCGATCCACCGACCAACAGCACGGGCCGCCGCCCCAGCCGATCCGACATCGGGCCGAAGATCACCTGCCCCACACCGAGCATCCCCATGTACAGGCTCAGGGTGAGTTGGATGAGAAAGGGTGTCGTGTTCAAAAGACCGGGCATCGCGGGAACGACGGGGAGATACAGGTCCATCGCTAGCGACGCGAGAACGTCAAAAGGCGCCATCAGCAGCAAAGCCGCCGACAGCGAGAAAGCCCATGTCGGGCGCGGGGTGCTCATGAGATATCGTCCGCTCGATCAAGATACCGGGCGGCGTCTGTTGGTCGGTCATCGGAGAAAAAGAATCGAACAGAACGCCGCAACGACCCTCCTGGGTGTTGCGGCTTACCTGTCTGCTGACTTGGCGTTTCCCATGTGATGCTCCCTCACGGGCCCGAAGGGAAAGCCTGGGAAGGAGGACGGCCTCCCCAGACCCCTTGGTCTCAGCGGACGAAAACGCGGACTTCGTCGGTGCCCGAGCTGGTGGTCGCCGTCTGGGTGATGCGCCCGGGCGGGATACCAAGGCGCGAGAGCACACGCACGACCTGTTCGGCGCCCCGGGCGGCGGTGCCGGCGGCGCCGCTGGAAACGGCCACCACCGAGAACGACGCGTTGGGATTGCGGGCCAGCGCCGCCTGGGCGGCCCGGGTCAGGGGCTCCTCGAAGCGGACATTGGGTTGGTCGAAGCGCACGACGACCAGCGGCACGCCCGACGGCGCCATGGCGGCCGGGGTCGGGGAGGGGCCGGCCATGACCGGGGCGGTGCTGTACCCATCGGGCCCAACGGCGCCGAAGAGCTGACCATTGCGAATGGCGGTAGACAACGAGCCCAGGTTGATCTTTTCGTTGCCAACGTAGGCCGTCTGGCGGCGGATATCGGAGTTGAGTTCGCTCAACAAGCGGTCGATGAGCACGGCGGTTTGCTGGGCCTCGTCCTCGACGATGCGCAACTGGCGGTGATCCTCGTCCACGGCGCCGGGGATGGCATAGGACGAGCGCACGCTGGTCAACAGATAGGTCGCGGTGTCCTGGTTGACGGCGATCATCTGGCCCAACTGATCCATCAAGACCACATCTTGGTTGATGGTGTTGAGCTGGGCCTGGGCCGTTTCCCACCGGTTCATGAGAATGGGGTTGCCCGGGGTGGTCCCGAGCTGCAAGCGCGCGCGCATGCTGGCCACGTTTTCGTGGTAGCCATTGCTATCTTGAATGGTCTTATTGCGCAGGGCCTGCAACTGGGTGTTCTGGTTGCGAATGGTTTCCTGAAGCTGGGCCAGTTCCTGGCGATAGGAGACAACCTTCTGTCCCACGAAGGTGCCCGTGGGCTCGCCGGGAGTGACCCCCTCGGGTTCAAAGTAGGTGCTGCCGAGTTGCGGCGGCCCTCCCTCAATCGCGGTGGCGATGGACGAACCACCGGATGACCCACTGAGCGAGGGGAACAGGACGTTGTTCCCCGACTGACACGCCGCCAGGGCGAGACCAGCCGTGACGAGAACAAAATGCTTCCGTTTAAAGAACGCCATCGACCACGACCTTTTTTCCCCAGGGCTGCGCACCCCCTCGTAGCGAGAGCGGTGCGCGACGTCCGCACGTGCCGGGGGAGAACGACCACCGGGCACGGTTTGCCACCACACCGCGGACCGGCTCCGATCCCACGGCCCAGGGGACATGGCCGCCGGTGCGCGGGACGGCCGAGGTGGCCCGTAAATTTTTGCGGCAGTGTACTCAGAAGCCTTGGGGGTCACAAGCGGGAAGTGACCGGCCCGCCGGGCAATTGGGTGGCGCAGGGTGTGAAGGAAACGAGGGGGCTGGGCCCGCCGCGCCTTCCCAGCGTACCCTTCCTCCTGGCGCCGGCCGTGAAAAAAAGAGAGGGGGCGTGATTTTTTTCTTGCCTGCTCGGAGCCGTGCGGGTACAAAGCGCTCCTTCCAACGACGACCCCCCTCGGGGAGCGCGACGGAAGGCACCAAGAAAGCGCCCGTAGCTCAACTGGATAGAGCATCTGACTACGGATCAGAAGGTTAGGAGTTCGAATCTTCTCGGGCGCGCCACTGGTTTCAGGGCCGCGTCTTGGTGTGAGAAACCTGTGTGCAAGGCGCCCGTAGCTCAACTGGATAGAGCATCTGACTACGGATCAGAAGGTTAGGAGTTCGAATCTTCTCGGGCGCGCCATTGCCCCATCGGTTTTCGCGGTTGTCCCTGAGGTTGCGCCCGTAGCTCAACTGGATAGAGCATCTGACTACGGATCAGAAGGTTAGGAGTTCGAATCTTCTCGGGCGCGCCACCTCATTTCCCTCCCTGTCTGCTTTTGGAACGGTCCGCAATCGTGGGGCCGTTTTTTGCATTTGGGCGTTGATCGGGCCCCGGGATGACGCCCTCAGAAGACGCTCTGATACAGGTCCTCGATTTTTTGGACCTCCTCCGGGGTGAGGGCTCGGAATTCGTTGTCTCGTGCCCGCTTCGAGAGGACCCCGTTATTCTGCCGAAGGAAACGCAGCAGCCTCTCAAGGGTCCGCTCCGGCATGTCCACCAGCGCCGCCACCCCGTCCCGAAACGCATCATAGTTTTTGAGATAAGCGGTTTCCGCCGGGAGATCGACTTCAATGGTCCGCTGAACGCACTCATACAGAAACTCGGCATGGGGTGTGGCGTCGAAGTAGCGATAAAAATCTGCCGTGTCGTTGAGGACATGGACATTGCCCGTGGGTGTTGGTTCCCATTGGATATGCGGCAGGAGTCGGGCCGAGTAGCTCTCCAAGGTGAGGCGGTACGCATGCAGTTGGTCCAAAATGGCTGCGGAGACCGGAAACACCATGTCTGGCGGATTGAAGCCCCGCTCGCTCAGGGCATGATGGATCAAGTAGCGATGTAGGCGCCCATTTCCGTCTTCAAACGGATGGGTATAGACGAAGCCAAAGGCCAGCCCGGCCGCCGCAATGACCGGATCAAGGGTGCGACCGGCTGTTCGACTGAACCGGGTGATCCCTTCCATCAGGGAAAGGAGGTCCTCTGGCTTGGCACTGATATGGTCGGGCAAGGGGGCGCCGGTATTGCGTTCGTGTTCCCCGACAAAACCGCCTTCCTTGCGCAGTCCCAGCCGGACAAATCGGGCGTCGCCGATGACGATTCTTTGCAGCCGCAACAACTCGTCCAGATCCAGAGCGCGCCGCCCCGCTTCGCCAATGGCCTTGCCCCAGCGCTGGACGCGGTCATGAGCCGGATACTCCCGTTCAATGGCGAAGCTGGATCTCGAATCCTTGAGCAACAAAAAAGCGGCTGTTCGCGCCAGCAAATCCTTTGGCACGCTGGCGAGGGTGGCCCGGGCTTGGTCGGCGAGGTCAAGCGCCTGGAAAGCGCGGAGCTTGTCGGTGGTGAACACCAGGGGGCAGAAGGCCGGCGTTCCCGGCAGATTGTTTTTCACCCGGTGCCGGGAGGAGAGGAGGGCGGCGGCGCCCCATTGCTGTCGGGGATCGAGGACCTCGACATAGGCTCCCGCCGTGGCATTCGGCAGGTCGAGGGGGGTGCCGATCAGCCATTCGTACAAGAACCAGAGACGCCGGGCATAGCTCCCGGTGGGCGTGGCTTTGACCAAGGCCATGATCGGGCCGGGGCCGACGGCCTTGAAGAGCGCCTTGAGCACAAGAAGATCCACCCCCTCGTATTTGAGGGCAAAGGTCAGGTGCCCCTCAAGACTGGCGGGGCGAGCGTGCCGGGGGGTGAACAAGCGCCAGCCCTCCCGGTCATAGAGTTTGTGCTGGGAGCCGATGGCGGCCAGCGTTCGGGGCAGCGGGACCGCAAGCTGAAAGGCATCGATCAACGCGGCATAGCCCGTCAGGACCGCCCGTTCCGGCAACGCCCGATCCTGAAAAGCCGTCACCGGCCCTGAAAAACGATCCTGAAATCCGTCTGCCATGAAAACCAATACCGCGTCATGAATTCCTGTAACGAGCCCAGCGTATCATGAAAGACCATTCCCGCTCGATCTACCTCGAGAGGGGTCTGGGGAGGCCGCGCCTCCCCGGCCTTTTTCCCCTCAGACCAAAGCCTGAATCTGCGCCTCGGCGGCGGCCAGAGCGGCGGCGCGTGCCTCGTCGCCCATGGCAACCCCCTCGGCCCGAATGATCTCGACCTCGGGAATGCCAAAAAAGGTCATCACGGCCTTCAGGTAAGCTTCCTGGTGATCGAACGCGGTTTCGGCCGGTGTGCCGGCATAGCGTCCGCCGCGGGCCGAAGCGATGATCACCCGGCGTCCGCCCGCCAACCCCTGGGGCCCTGTTTCGGTGTAGCGGAAGGTGCGACCGGGCTGGGCCACGCGGTCGATCCAGGCCTTGAGGGGGGTGGGGATCGAAAAATTATACATGGGGGCGCCGATCACCACCGTTTCGGCCGCCAGAAACTCGTCCACCAAGGTGTCGGTCAGGGCCAATTCGGCTTGCTGGCGCGCGGTCAAATCGGTGAGGTCACGGAACTTGACCACCTTGATCAACTCGGCGTCGAGGGGGGCGGGCGGCTGGGCGGCCAAGTCGCGCCGAACGACCGTGGTCCCGGGGTGGGCCGCCGTCAGGGTGGCGACAATGCGCTGGGTCAGGTGGCGGGTGACCGAGGCGTCGCCGAGCAAGCTGGAATCAAGGTGTAAAAGGGTCATGGGGGCGGTCCTTTCGGGGAGCGGGTGAACACGCTAGAAACATGGCTTGTGGAGCGGTTCGCAACAATTCATCGTAGCAGCAAGACACTATTGCTGGATACGCAACAATGACCGACCGCTTGTTTCCCTTGCAGGCTTTCGTCCGCGTGGTTGAGGAGGGGTCGTTTTCCGGGGCGGCGCGCCGGCTGGGCAGTTCGACCTCGGCGATCAGCCGGCAGGTTGCCCAGTTGGAGGCGGGGCTGGGGGTTCGTCTGCTCCAGCGCACCACCCGCTCCTTGACCCTGACCGAAGCCGGCCAGGGCTATTATCAGCGGGTCTCGCAGGCCTTGTCCGATCTCGACGACGCTGATCGGGCGGTGCGTCAGCTTCAGGCCAGCCCGCGCGGCGTGTTGCGGATTAATGCTCCGGTCAGTTTTGGGGTGCGGCATCTGGTGCCGGCGCTGGGGGCCTTTCGGGAGGTGGCGCCCGAGATCACGCTGGATCTCACCTTGAACGACCACTTCGTGGATTTGATCGACGAGGGGGTGGATGTGGCGGTGCGCATTGGTCGCCTGCCAGAATCCGACCTCGTGGCGCGGCGCTTGGCCCCGGTGCGTCGGATGGTCTGTGGCAGCCCCGCCTATCTCGCGGCCCATGGCACGCCGGCCACCCCGGACGACCTCACCGGGCACGCCTGTCTGAGCTATGCCAATGTGAGCATGACCGAGGAGTGGCGGTTTGTGCGCTCCGACGGCACGTCCTGGCCGCTGACGCTCTCGGGTCCGCTGCGCGCCAACAACGGCGATGCCTTGCTGGAAGCGGCGCTGGCCGGACTGGGGCTGGCTGTTCTCCCGACCTTTATTGCCGGACCTGCCGTGCAGGCCGGGCGGGTGGTGGAGGTTTTGCCCGGGTTTTTGCCAGACCATGGCGCGGTGCATGCGGTGTACCCGACGCCTCGCCACTTATCGCCGAAGGTGCGGTGCTTTGTTGATTTTCTTGTGGAGCGTTTTTCGCCGGTGCCGCCTTGGGATCGGGGGGGGTGAAGACGCCGAGGAGGGRAAAAAAAGCAAGGCTGGGGAGGCGAGGCCTCCCCAGACCCCTCTCTCCCTTGAAAGCACCGGAGCATGACCCAAAGTATGCACTCAAAAGGTTCTTTCCCCGCGCCGCCAGGGGGAACCGTTATAAAGAAAAAATACACAGCGGTATTTGGGACATCGGAAGCAGGCCAGGGAGGGGATCCCAAAGGCCCGCCTCCTAACAAGGGTGCATCACCATGGCCATGCTGGATCATCTCAAGATTTCCCGCAAGCTCTTCTTGGTTTTCGGTGTGCTGATCGGTCTGATCGGCCTCAACGCGGCGGTTATTCTGGCGCTGGTCAATGAAATGGACCGGGCGACCAGCGAAATCACCGACAATTGGTTGCCCAGCGTGGTCACGGCCGGGGCGATGAAGACGCAAATGCTCGATACCCGCCGCCATGAACTGACCCACATCATGCTGACCGACGCCGAGGCCATGGCCAAAACCGATGTGATTATTACCGCCGGACGGCAAAAACTTCAGGAGATCCAGCGCGGCTACGAAATGCTGCAAGCGCTTGACGAGGAAAAGCTGGCCTACGATCGGTTCAAGGCTTTGTACGCGCAATACATTACGTTGAGCGATCAGGCGCTCGATCATTCCCGCAAAAACGAGAACGACGACGCCTTTCGCGTTCAAATCCAGGAAGCCCGGCCCGCGTTCCAAGGCGCCTTGGCCGAGCTTGACAAAATCGTTGACCTCAACGTGAGCGGCGCCAAAGAGGCCAGCACCCACCAGCGCGACATCGCCGGAACTGCCAAGGCGGGGATGTTGGGCGCCGTGGCGGTCTTTGTGGTTCTTGCCGTTGTCCTGGGCATGCTCTTGTATCGCGCCTTGGCCCTGCCCTTGGGGGCGATGACCGAGGCCATGCGTCGCCTTGCCCAGGGCGATCGCACCGTCGCCATCCCGGCCCAAGGTCGCCAGGACGAAATCGGGACCATGGCCGCCGCCGTTGCGATCTTTAAAGAGAACGCCATGGAAGCCGAGCGTTTGGCCGTCGCGCAGGAGACCCAACGGGTCCAGCGCGAGCGTCGGGCTAAGACCCTGGAAACCTTGACCCAGGGCTTCGATCAGGCGGTGGGCAGCATGCTTCAGGTCGTGGCCGGCGCCGCCACTCAGATGGAAGCCACCGCCCAAACCATGTCCGGCACCGCCGATGTTACCAGCGCAAAGGCCTCGACCGTGGCCGGGGCAACCGAGGAAATGTCCCACAGCGTTCAAACGGTGGCCAGCGCGTCGGAAGAACTGTCGTCGTCCATCAACGAAATCGGGCGCCAAGTCGAACAGTCCATCCGCATCACCCGCGCCGCCTCCGAGGACGCGGAGCGGACCAACACCACCGTGCAAAGCCTTGCCGAAGCGTCGTCGCGCATTGGGACCGTGGTCAGCCTCATCAACTCGATCGCCTCACAAACCAACCTGCTGGCCCTCAACGCCACCATCGAGGCGGCGCGAGCCGGTGAAGCGGGCAAGGGCTTCGCCGTGGTGGCCGGGGAAGTCAAGTCGCTGGCCAACCAGACCGCCAAGGCTACCGACGAGATCGCCAGCCAGATTGGCACCGTGCAATCGGCCACCGCCAGCGCCGTGACCGCCATCAGCGGCATTGTTGGGCGCATCGTCGAAATCAACGAAATCGCCACCGCCATCGCGTCCGCCGTCGAGGAGCAGTCCGCCGCCACCGCCGAAATTGCCCGCAACGTTCAGCAGACCTCGGAAGCGACTCACCTGATCGCCGGCAACATCGGCACCGTTCATCAAGCGTCGTCCGAAACCGGTGCCGCAGCCGGCGAAGTGCTGTCCTCTGCCCGCGCCCTGTCGCGCGAGGCCAACGATCTGAAGGGGGTCGTGGACCGCTTCCTGCGCGATGTGAAATCCGCCTGATTCGGCCAGGATCGAGGGATCTGGGGAGGCAAGCCTCCCCAGCCTTATTTACCGACGCAGCAAGGCCAGGATCGCCGGCAAAATCCCCAGGGTGCACACCAAGCCCAAGGTCAGGGCCAGGGTCAGCAAAATGCCCATGCTGGCGGTGCCCGGGTGGTCGGAGAGTATGAGCGAGCTGAACGACGCGACGGTGGTCAGGGCGCTGAACACGACGGCGCGCGGCGTTGAGCTGTCGAGCACGGCGCCAGCGGTTTCGTGGGCCCGGCCAATCACGTGGATGGCCCCGGCGACGCCCAGGCCCACCAGCAAGGGCAACACGATGACATTGGCCAAGTTGAGCGCCTGACCGATCAGAACCGCCGAGCCCAGGGTGAACAGCCCCGAGAGCAAAACCGGCACGAACACCAGCAGAATATCCCGGCGCCGGCGCATCACGGCTGCCAGCATGGCGGTGATCAACACCGTGGCCAGGGCGGCGGCCTCGGCAAAAGCGCCGATCACGGTGCGGCCGGCCTCGACAATGATCACCGGGGCGCCGGTGGCGTGCGGGGCCACGGGCCGCACCGCCGCAACAAAGGCCTGAAGAGCCCGGGGGTCGCGCAGGTCATCGCGCGGGAACACTTGCAGGCGCATCTGACCATCGGCGGCGCCGTAGCGCGCGCGCAGGTCGGGCGGAATGTCGGCCAAGCTGACCGGGCCAGCGCTCAGGCTGTCGCGCAAACGGGCGATCTGGTCGGGCAGGCCGTCGAGCAGCCGGGCCTGAAGGCGCTCCAACCCCGTCGGGTCGTCGCCCAGGGCGCCCAGGGCGGTGGCCAAAGCCTGGGCCGCCGGCGCCGCCGTCCCGGCGTGCACGTCCGCCAGCCGCGCGATCAACCGACGTCGGGCCTCGACCAAGCCGGCCGCATCGGGCGGCGCTTCTTGCGGCAGACTGAGCGAGGGCCCCACGGTGAAGGCGAGATCCTCAATGACTTGCAGCTTTTGGTCCTGCTCGGCCGGCACCAGGGCAGGCAGGCTGGCCACGCTGCGCACCGCCTCCAACTGGTTTAGCGCCTCGGTCAAGCGGGCCGCTTCGGCGGCATCAGCGGCCAGGATGTCGATGGAATAAGGATCGAGCCCCGGCTCCTTCATCACGTCATATAAGGTCGAGAGGGATTCGGTGGCCGGGTCCTTGAGGGCCAGCGGATCCACATCGAAGCGGATCTGCACCGCCAGCCACAGGGCCCCACCGACCAGGACGCTCGTCATCGCCAAGGTGGCGCGCGGCCGGCGCTCGGGCAGGTGCAACAGGGAAAACCGCAAGGCGCCGGCCGGCACACCGATCGGCTTGACCGGCCTAGCCGGCATCAAGGTCAAAATGGCCGGGAGCAAGGTCAGGTTCAGGAGCAGAGCAATGGCCATGCCGGCGCCGGAGATCAGGCCAAGCTGGGCCAGCCCCAGGTAGTCGGTGGGCAAAAACGACAGAAAAGCCAGCATCGCCGCCAGCGCCGAGAGCACCAAGGAGGTGCCCGTGCTGCTCGCCGCCTCGTCCAGCGCCGCCGCGTTGGCCAGCCCGGCCACTCGGGCCTCGCGATAGCGCAAGCCATAGTGCAGGCCAAAATCCACCGACAGGCCAATGAACAAGACGGCAAACGCCACCGAGATCAAGTTCAAGGTACCCACCGTGACGGCGGCAAAGCCGGCGGTGATCACCAAACCAGCGACCAGGGCCGCGTTGGTCGCCAAGATCAGCCGCCCGGAGCGCAATCCCCAAACCAGCAGCAGTGCCACAATGCCGAAGGACACGAGGTTGGACACCCCCATGCTGCTGCGCACCGTTCCCAGTTCTTCCTGGGCCAAGGCGGCCGAGCCGGTGAGGCGCACCCGCACCCCGGTGGCCTCGCTGAGTCCCGCCTCGGCGGCCGCCGCGCGCACCGCCGCCATGGCCGCTCCGGCCGGCGACAAGGAGGCGTTGTTCAGCACCGGCTTGATCAGCAAGAACCGCCGGGTGGCGGTGCCCCGCGCCGGCGAGGTGCCAAAAGCCGCCGACCAGTCCATGAGGGCCATCTCGTTGTGCTGGGTGGCGGTGGTCACCGCGGTCATGCGCTCCAGCACCGCGATCAAGATCGGGTCGCTCGGTGCCTCGGTGTGCCCCAGGGCCAGATCCATGAGGTCGGCGAGGCCGCGCAAGGACGGGTCCCGCCCCAGCCCGGCCAAGAAGGGCTGGGCCTGGGTCAAGGTGCCGGCCAGGGTATCAAGGGCCGCAGGGGAGAGGTAGAGCAGGCCGTTGCGACGAAAGAACGGCAGGCCGGCCAAGTCAACGGCGCGGGCAATCACGTCGGGGCGTTGGGTCAAGGCCTGGGACAAAGTCTGGGCCGCCCGCTCGGCCACCGCCGGGGTCAGGCCATCAATCACCACCACCAGATCGTCGCCGAGGTCGGGAAAGGCGGCCTTGAGGCGGGCGTGGTCTTGCTGAAAGGGCAGATCCGGCGACAGCATGGCCGAGGTATCGGTGCGGATCGACAGGTGGGTGGCGATTGCCCAGCCCGAGAGCAGCATCAAGCCCAGCGTGAGCCCCAGGGCCAGCCGGGGGCGGCGTTCGACGCCACGCACCCAGGCCCGCACCAGCGCGGTCATAAACAAATCCACCCGCCGCGCGGGATCGGGGGGAGGAGAGGCGGCAACCATCGGGGGCTCCTTCAAGCGGCGGATGGAGGGACGTGGGCCATAAAAAAAAGAAGGGCTGGGGAGGTTCGCCTCCCCAGACCCCTCATGACGGGTGTCCGATCAGCGGGATTGTCCCTGGGCGCCGAGCGGGCCGGGGAAATCGTCGAGCAAGCGTCGGGACAGCGGCGACAAGGCGGCCACGAGATCACGCGAGGGATCGAACAACACGGCGCGGCCCTGATACACCGTTTTGCCATCGGCGCTGATGGTCACAGCCAAGCGCTTTTCCACCGACGAGGCGGCGCCGGCCTGAGCACTCGCCGAGGTCACTTCCTGCCCGCCGCCCAGCACGCGCAAAGGCGGTTGGCCCCAGCCAAAGCCATAGGTCAGGCCGCTGCCAGCCGTGGCACCGCCGGCGCTGATCGAGGTCTCGAGGGAGATTTTCCAGGCGGCGCGCGCCGCCCCATCGCCCACGATACGGCGATGGCCCAAGCGCTCTAATTGCGCGGCCACCAGATTGGCCGCCACCTGAAAGGCCGGATCGGCGCTTTGGGCGCGGCTCGCTGGGACAATGGTGAACAGGGTCGGCGGCGGGGCCGACGCAAGCATGTGACTGCGCTCGACCTTGACGGCGGCTACGGGGGAGGGGGGCTCCTCGGCGCACCCTCCCACGACCAGCCCCAGCACCAGCGGAGCGATCACGAACAGAAAACGGGACGGACGGGACATGGCGACGATCTGAGCAACAGGAGGAACGGAGGATATCAAGCAACACCGTGCACCCGCAGCATACCGCGTCCTCCCACGGGAACCCAAGCCAGGACATCACGGAGGCCTGGTTTTCCCCGGCTCGAACGCCGCCCTTAACGACCACAAGCGGCAAACCTCCAAAGGTTCTCGCTTGGGCTCGAATTTTTACGCCACCGTCTCCAGTTCGGCCCGCACCTGCTGGCGCAGGACATCGAGCGGCACCGCCCCGTTCGGGCGATCGACATACCAGAACGTCCACCCATTGCAGGCCGGCGCGCCTTGCACGGCAGCCCCCACTTGATGGATCGACCCCTTGTGGTCGCCCCGCGCCGAAGTGGCGACCAAGGTGCCATCGGCCCGTACCCGGGCGGTCCAACGCTTGCCGGCGTCGCGCAGCACGGCGCCGGGCGACAGCAAGCCGCGCTCGACCACGGTGCCAAACGGAATGCGCGGCTCGGCTCGCTTGGACGGCGTGCGCAGCAAGTCGGGATCGGCGACCGGCTCCACGGCGTTAAGGCGCGCCTGGGCGGCCTCAATATAGCGGGTCTCTCGCTCGATGCCGAGCCAACGCCGGCCCAAACGCTTGGCCACCGCCGCCGTGGTGCCGCTGCCCAGGAAGGGGTCGAGCACCAAGTCGCCCGGCCGCGTCGAGGACAAGATCACCCGGTGGAGCAGGCTCTCCGGCTTTTGGGTGGCGTGCACCTTTTGGCCGTCGGCGTTGCGTAGACGCTCGGTCCCGCCGCACAGAGGCAAGGTCCAGTCGCTGCGCATCTGCACGCCTTCATTGAGGTTTTTCATGGCCTCGTAGTTGAAGGTGTACTTGGCATCGGCGGATTTGGCACACCAGAGCAGGGTCTCGTGAGCGTTGGTAAAGCGCGTGCCCTTGAAATTGGGCATGGGGTTGGATTTGCGCCAGACCACGTCGTTGAGGATCCAGAAGCCCAGGTCCTGAAGCTCCGCGCCCACGCGATAGATATTGTGATAGCTGCCGATCACCCAGAGCGTGCCGTTATCCTTCAACACACGCCGGGCCTCGGCCAACCACTCCCGCGTGAACGTGGCGTAGGCCTGGGGGCTTTCAAAGCGGTCCCAGTCGTCGTCCACGCCATCCACGCGGCTGTTATCGGGGCGGTGCAGTTCGCCCCCGAGCATGAGGTTGTAGGGAGGATCCGCGAAGATCATGTCTACGGATCCGGCGGAGAGCGTCCGCATCATGTCGATGCAGTCACCCTGGAGAATGCGGTTGCTGAGTGGTGCGTTCATCATGAGGCGACTGTGCCAGCCAAACCCTTACCGAGATATTAATGAGGAGAATCAGTCTGTTGGCGTCCTATCCACATAAATTGAGACCACCTCGGGCTCATCTCACGATGTTGTGTCCACAGAACCGTGTCGCCTACCGGATCTCGTGGTCAAGGACAAAGAGATATCCACAGAAAATTAACGAGAATCCTGTTTTTTTTAACCACCCTCTGGACGCGGAGCCGATTCTTATCCTGGAATATGATTTTACAAAACGTCTTTTTATTCTTTTAAATCAAATAGGTGTGGCGTTTTTCTAATAATACCCCCAGGAACCGGGGGGGCGCGACGCGGCCCGTGGGCTCCTTCGGCACCTGATACCTCACTCCTCCCGATTCTCCCCCCTCCCCTCCTCCAAGGCGGCCCGCACCGGGGCAAAGGAACGGCGATGATGAGGGGTCGCCCCAAGGGTGTTTAAACCCTCTTTATGCACGCGGGTTCCGTAGCCCGCGTTATGCTCCCACCCATACCCGGGATAGCGGCCGGCCAGGGTCCTCATGAGGTCATCGCGAACAACTTTAGCGATAATGCTGGCGGCGGCAATGGATAACGAAATGCCATCGCCCCCCACCACCGCCCGCGCCGGACAGGGCAAGACCGGCACGTGCCGGCCATCGACCAAGGCCGCCTCCACCCGCCCGCCCGTTGCCTCCAGTCGCCAGAAGGCCCGGCGCATGGCCAGCAAGGACGCCTGCAAAATGTTGAGTTGGTCGATTTCCGCCACCGACGCAGCCCCCAGGGCAAAGGCAATCCCCTCGGTCTGGCGCAAGGCCTGCGCCAGGGTTCGGCGGGCCCGATCGGTGAGCCGTTTGGAATCATCAATAGCCGCGGCCAGATCGCCGGCGAGGCCGCCTTGCGGCAAGACCACGGCCGCCGCGACCACGGGGCCGGCCAGAGGCCCCCGTCCCACCTCGTCCAACCCCGCCACGCGTCCGCCCAGGGCCCGCTCCAAGCTCAGATCCGGCATAGCGCCTCGCTTTGTTCGATATTGTTCATGATAAAACACGTCCTCATCGGTGTTTCGGTTTTCATTGTCCGATTTTGTCGGCGCCACAACGAGCAGGTCGAAACTCAATGACCAAAAGTGGCGCATCCCCCCCATTCCACTCTTGTGTTGGCCGCAAAATGTCCTAATGCTGTCATGAGATCCAATCCAAGAAGCGCTCTAGGATTGGGGGGTATTCCGGCCCTCTCGGCGAGAGGGCTGGGGTTAGGAAAGGGATCCGCTGCCTGGGAGGGACCACTGATGGACCCATTCGCCGCCGCCCACCCCGTGCACCTCGGCCCGTCGTCTCTTGACGGTGAGTCGGTTCGTCTTGATCTCGGCGACAACAGGACGGTGACCGTCCCGCGCGCCCTTTATACGCTCACGCTATGCTGTCCACCGGTGGAGCGCGATGCCTGGGAGACTGCAACGCCTCCTTCCTTCGCCGCGCCCTTCGATCCGCCTCCCGGCGTGAGATACGCCCCCTGACCCACGGGAGTTCCCGCCCCGGCCAGACGCGCTGTCCCCAAGGGAGCGTGGGGTCTGGGGAGGCCTGCCTCCCCAGCCTGTTTTTTTATCTTTAGTGCCGGCTTGCCCCGCCCCATCCCGGAGCCAGGGACAAGGCATGTGCCTGCCGGTAGAAGTCTTCCAGCGCCCGCACCGCGCCATTGTCTTCAAAAACATGCGCCCGGCGCGCCACGACGGCCTCGCGCATCTGGCGGCGCCACGACGAATCCTGACCCAGGCGCACGGCGATGCGCACATAGTCGTCAAGATCGCGGGCAATCAACTCGTTTAGTCCCATCAGCGACAGCATGGCGGCCGTATGGCGCCCGCGCATGAACCCCCGCGGCAAGGTCACGGGGGGCACGCCCCGCGAGAGCGCCTCTAAGGTGGTGTTACCGCCCGACCACTCGACGGAATCCAGGAAAACGTCGCCGGCGCCGTTGAGCGCCAAGTAGTCGCGCCAGTCCAGCCAGGGCAGGAACACCAAGTGCGCCGCCGGGTCGAGGCCCGCCGCCCGAAAGGCGCGCTCCAAGCGCTCGCGAAACAGGCGGTTGGCGACACTCATGGTGCCGTGCTCGATAAAGACAAAACGAGCCTCGGGCACGTGCCGGGCAATGGCCGGGAACAGGCCGTCGTAGGCCGGCAAGTATTTTTGCAGGGCCTGGACGCAGAGGTAGAGCACCCCCGAAGGCAGTCCGAGGGCGGCGCGGCTCTTTTCATTGTCAACCGGAGTCGGGGTATAGGCGATCGACAGGCGGGGCAGCCGCACAAGGCGCTCGGAATAAAACGCCTCCGCCCCGGCCGGCTCCATGGCCTCGGAGCTTAGGAACCAGTCGATCGACGGCAGGCCCGTGGTCACCGGGTGGCCCCACGACACCCCCTGAACCGGCGCCAGCGGCAGCGAGGCCAGCAGAAAACTGCGCGCATCCATGCCAAGGTCAGGATAAATCAGGATATCCAATTCATCGGCCCGCAGGGTTCGGGCATCGTCGCCGAGCGGCGCGGCCCGGAGATCCCGCCCCACGTCGGCCGCGTTGAGCAGGATTTCGGTGGCGCTGTCGCGCTTGCCGCCCAACACGTACACATGGACCTTGAAGGCCGAGCGGTCGAGCCGCCGGATCCAGGAATTGAACAGCAACGCGATGGTGTGGCTGCTGAAACACGACGAGGCATAGCCAATCCGCAGCCGGGGGTCGGCGCGCCCGGCCAGGGGACGGGCGGCGGGCCGCTGGGCCAGATCGGGAAAGGCGGCGGCCGTCACCCGTGTGACCAGCCGCCCCCACACCTCTTGCAAAGGGCGATCGTCTTGCCCCTGGTAGGCCAGCTCGAAGTTACTGCGCAGCAGCAAGGCGCGCAGCAGGGGCTCGGCCTCTTGCGGCGATTGCGGGTGCAAGGCAGCATCCAATCCCTGGACCGCCGTGGCAAAGCGCGCCCGCCAGCGCGCCATGTCTTCCGCCGACTGGTACACCCTGGGGAGTTGACGGTTGACCAGAAAGCGGGCCTCCGTCGTGAGTGGGTCGCGTACCAGGGCAGCCACGTAGGCTTCTCGGGCGCCGTGGGCGTCGCCGGCCTCGGCCAAGGCTCGTCCCAAGCGCATCAACCCCACCGGATCCTCGGGCCGCACGGTGCGCGCCACCGCCTCCAGCAACGCCTCGCGCGCGCGTGCGTCGCGGGGGTCCAGGCGCAGCGCCTGCTCCAGCAGGGCCTGGGCCGGCTCCCCCTGCCCCGCCCGCAAGGCAACGAGGCCTAGGCCGGTCAGGGCGCGCGGCGTCTGGGGGGCCTGCGTCAACACGGCGCGAAAGCACTGCTCCGCCTGGGCCACCTGTCCAGCGTCCAAAAAAGAAAATCCGTTTGCCAGAGTTGTCTCAAGATCCGCCATGGGGATTTCGCTCGCAAGGCCAAAGGAAGGCCGGATCATGGCGTACTTGCCCCCGCTTTTCCAGGAAGCGGATTTCCGCCACGCTGACCCTGGAAACCAGCCGTCGGGGCGTGTACGTATACCGCTATGGAACACTGTCTCTCTCTGTCGCGCCTGTCCCCCGTCCTGCCGCCGCTCAAGCCCGGCTGGGTGTGGCTGGTCGGCGCTGGTCCAGGCGATCCCGGCCTGTTGACCCTTCTTGCCGTCCACGCCCTGGCCGAGGCCGACGTGGTGGTCCACGATGCCCTGATCGACGGTCGGGTGCTAGGGCTGGCCCGTCCCGGGGCCACCTTGATCCACGCGGGCAAGCGCGGGGGCCAGCCCTCGCCCAGTCAGCCCGACATCTCGCAGCGCCTCGTCGAACTGGCCCGCGCCAACCTGCGCGTCGTGCGCTTGAAAGGCGGCGATCCGTTCATTTTCGGACGCGGCGCCGAGGAGGCCCAGGTTCTGGCCCAGGCTGGCGTGCCGTTTCGTGTGGTGCCCGGCGTCACGGCTGGCATCGGTGGGCTGGCCTATGCCGGCATCCCGGCCACCACCCGCGATACCAACGCGGCCGTGACCTTTGTCACCGGCCATGCCGCCAGCGGCGACGTCCCCGATGCGCTGGACTGGGCGGCCCTGGCCCGCCTGCCCGTCCTGGTCTTTTACATGGCCCACAAGCATCTGGCGACCATCGTCGGCCACCTGAAGGCCGGGGGCCGCTCCGGCGACGCGCCGGCCGCCTTCCTCGTCGATGCCACGACCGCCACCCAAAAGGTCTATCGCACGACCCTGGATCAGGCGGTGGCCGATCGTGACCGCCTGGGCGTGGTCCCCCCGGCCCTCTTCGTGGTCGGCGATGTCGTTCCGTTGGCCGATCGCTTGGCGTGGTGGACGCCGCCCGAGCCCGTGGGCGCCGAGGCCTGGGCCTCGCCCTTCCTCTCCCACGGCGCCCCAGGCTTGGATCCCTGAGCATGGGCGAGGTTGCGGCCCTTGTCGCTCTGGCCGGGGCCGGCCTCGCTCACTGTCGCGCCGTTGTCACCGGCCAGGAAGGCCTGTTTCTGGGGCTGGCCGGAGCGGGTTTTGCTGGCGGCCTCATGCACTGCACCGGCATGTGCGGCCCCTTCGTTCTGTCCTTCGTCACCTCCCGCCTGCAAGCCGTGCCGGCCGCGCGCATGCGCGAACACACCCGATGGCTCGGCGCCTTGCTGCTTGGCTACCATCTCGGGCGCTTGACCACTTACATGACCCTCGGCGCCCTGGCCGGCGGCGTCGCCGGGCTCATCGCGCGCGGGCTGGACGGCGTGTCGTCGCTCCTGATGCTGGGGGCGGCCGGCGTGTTCGTGGTCCAGGCCCTCGGTCGTCTCGGCGTCCCCCTGCCCCGCTGGAGGCGCGGCGCCCCCCCCCAAGGCCGCCCCCCGTCCTGGGCCGCCTCTTGCCCCGGGCCGGTCGCGGCTACGCCGTGGGCGTCGTCCTCGGCTTTCTCCCCTGCGGCCTCCTCTACGGCGCCATCGCCGCCGCCGCCGCCAGCGGCAGCGCCCTGGGGGGCGCCTTGGGCATGGCCGCCTTCACCCTGGGCACCCTGCCCGGCCTCTGGGCCATCGGCCTCATCGGCCACGTCGTCTCTCAGCACTGGAAAGCCTCCGTCACCCGCTGGGCCCCCGGCCTCCTCCTGCTCAACGCCGGGGGTTCTGGTTTGGCTGGCTCTCTGAGGCGGGGGCGTGGTGCTTCGCTTCGGCGATGCGGGGCTGCCGCCCCGCGCCCCGCCTGGGGCGATGCCCCAGCCCCCCTTTTTCTTCTGTTCATGGTCCTCCCATCCCCCCTCCCCTTTGAAAAGCGCGGCTTTTCAAAGGGGAGGGGGGAGTGGGAGGGACCAATTAATAAAAAGAAAGCGGAGGTCTGGAGGCGTCAGCCTCCAGGTGGGGTCCGGGGCGACAGTCCCCCGCGTTACCGAAGCGAAGAACCGCCTCCCCGCCCTAGAGCGTCAGCCGCGCCAGCATCCGGTCGTTGTCCTCGACGCGGGACAGGGGGCCGATGACGGCGAGGGTGGGGGCGGAGGCGAACAGGCGGCGGGCGCAGGCTTCCACGTCGGCGACCTGGACGGCGTCGAGTTTTTCCAGGGTTTCGGCCATGGGCACGGGGCGGCCGTGGACTTGGAGTTGGCGGGCGAGGTGCTCGCAGCGTGACGAGGTGCTTTCCATCGACATCAGCAAGCTGGCTTTGAGCTGGGCGCGGGCGCGGTTGACCTCTTCCGCCGTGATGCCCTCGACCACCCGCAGGGTTTCCTCGCACAGCACCGGGATCAGCTCGGCGACCTCGGCTTCGCCGGTTCCGGCATACACGCCGTACAGGCCAGTGTCCTGGTAGCACGATGAAAAGCTGTACACCGAGTAGGCAAGGCCGCGCTTTTCCCGGATTTCCTGGAACAAGCGCGAGGACATGCCGCCACCGTGCAAGGTGGCAAGGACCGACAGGGGATAGTAGGCGTCGTCGAGGTTGGAGACGCCCTCGAAGCCCAGTACCACGTGGACCTGCTCCAGGTCGCGTTCCTCGCGGTAGCAGCCGCCGCGATAGCGCCCGGGTTCCTCGACCAATGGCCCGCCGGTGGGCAAGGCGTCGAAATGCCGGGCGACCGCCTCAACGAAGGCGTCGTGCTCCAGGCGGCCCGAGGCGGCGACCACCATGCGCTCCGGGGCGTAGGTCGAGCGCAGGTAGCCATCCACGCAGTCACGGGTCAGGCTGCGCACGACCGGCACCGTTCCCAGCACCGGCCGCCCTAAAGCTTGGTCTGGGAAGGCCGCTTCTTGGAAGTAGTCGAAGATAATATCGTCGGGGGTGTCGAGCGCTTGGTGGATTTCCTGCACCACCACTTCGCGCTCGCGCCCCAGTTCTTCGGCATCAAATACCGAGTTCTGGAGAATATCCCCGAGGATATCGAGGGCTAGCCCCGTATCCTCGCGCAGGACCCGGGCGTAGTAGGCCGTGTTGTCGCGACTGGTGTAGGCGTTGAGATGCCCGCCCACCGCCTCGATCTCCTCGGCAATCTGGCGGGCATCGCGCCGACGCGTCCCCTTGAAGGCCATGTGCTCCAAAAGATGCGACACGCCATTAACCGCCGGCGCCTCGTGGCGGGTTCCGGTGGCCACCCAGGCCCCCAGGGTCACGCTTTCCACCGTGGGCACCACGTCGGTGGCCACGACCAGACCGCTGGGAAGGGTGGTGACCCGCACGTCCTCAATCATGCCCGGCCTCCGGCGATCCGCTGGCGCACCAAGGCCTTCACGGCCTCGACATCATTGGGCAGGTCGGTGAGCCGTTCGGGACGGGTCATCAGGTCGGCGAGTCTGGGCGGCAGGGCCGGGCGCACCCCGGTCGCGCGCTCGACAACCTCGGGGAACTTGGCGGGATGGGCGGTGGCCAGCGCCACCATGGGGGTGCCCAGGTCCCGATGCCCGGCCACCCGCCCGGCCATCACGCCGATGGCACTGTGGGGGTCGAGGATCTCGCCGGTCGCGGCATAGAGATCGGCGATGGCCTGCTCGGTGCCGGGATCGTCGAGGCGATAGCCCCGGAACAGACCCAGCAGCTCCTGATGCAGGGGCTCGGCCACCTTGTAGCTGCCGGTGGCGGCGAACTGGCGCAGCATGCGCTCGACCTCGGGAGCGTCACGGTCCACGATCTCGAACAACAGGCGCTCGAAGTTGCTGGAGACCTGGATGTCCATCGAGGGACTATAGCTCTGCTCCACCGGGCGGCGGCTCATGGTCCCGGTTTCCAGGAAGCGGGCCAGGATGTCGTTGCGGTTGGAGCCAACCACCAGACGCTCGATGGGCAGCCCCATCTGCCGCGCCACCCAGCCGGCGAGCACGTTGCCAAAGTTACCGGTGGGCACGGCAAAGCCCAAGGTCCGGTCGGGGGCGCCCAGGCGCAGGGCCGCCCAGAAATAGTAGACAGTCTGGGCCATCACCCGAGCCCAGTTGATGGAATTCACCGCCCCCAGGCCAACCTCGTCACGGAAGGCGACATCGGCAAACAAGGACTTCACCAGGGCCTGACAGTCGTCAAAGGTGCCGTCCACCGCCACGACATGGACGTTGGGGCTCTCGACCGTGGTCATCTGCCGGCGCTGCACCTCGGAGACCCGGCCCTTGGGCAGCAAGATCACCACATCGACGGCCGCGCGGTCGCGCAGGGCGGCAATGGCGGCGCTGCCGGTGTCGCCACTGGTGGCGCCCACCACCGTGACGCGCTCGCCCCGGCGCGCCAAGATCAGGTCGAACAGGCCGCCCACGACCTGCAAGGCGTAGTCCTTAAACGCCAGAGTCGGCCCATGGAACAACTCCATGACCCAATCATCGGGCCCCAGTTGGCGCAAGGGGGCAATGGCCGGGTGGGTAAAGCTGGCATAGGCGTCCTCGACGACCTGAGTCAGTTCGTCGTCGGTCAGCGCCCCGGCCACAAACGGCCCCATCACCTGGACCGCCAGCTCCTGATAGGACAGGCCACGCATGTCCCGGATGTCGTCGGGGGTGAAGGTCGGCCAATGGCTGGGCACGTACAGGCCACCGTCCTCGGCGAGCCCAGCCAGCAGAACGTCATCAAAGGTCAAGACGGGGGCGCGGCCCCGGGTGCTCACGTATCTCACCGGAAAAACTCCGATTGGGGACGGCGATCATGGAACCTCTTAGGATAAGCGTCCCGCCCGCCGCCGGCAAGCAAGGACAGCCGGGGGAAGGGTTAAGGCAGGCTGGGGAGGCGCGGCCTCCCCAGACCGCTTCGTTCCTCTCCCCCCCTTTGGTTCCAGGAGGGCGGGACGCGGGAAGCATGTCCCGCAGGGCGAGACCCAGACCAAAGCCCCCAAGCTCATCCTTTTGTAGCCCGACCGCTCAAGATCAGTTAGACTTCAGTTGGTTCCGTGGCCGCCATTTCCACGGGAAATAAACAATCAATGACGTGGGGAGTGAATAAATGGTTCGCAGAACTTTAGCTCTTGCGGCTGTTTTGGCGTGTGTTTCGACAGGCGCGCTGGCTCAATCCAAGCAGGATTTCGTTCTGGTCAACAAGACAGGCTATACCATTGACCAAGTCTACGTCTCTCCCTCGCGCAGCAGCGACTGGGAAGAGGATGTTCTCGGCCAGGATCAGCTCGGCAACGGCGAGTTTGTCACCATCCGGTTCAACCGGGCGACTAAAACCTGCAAATGGGACGTGAAGGTCGTTTACGACGACAACGAAAGCGCCGAGTGGGACGAGTTCGATCTGTGCACCACGTCGAAGATCACCATCAAGTACAACAAAAGCAGCGGCGAGACCTCGGCGGAATACGAGTAAAACCAACCCGAGACACCTCGTCTCCGGGGGCAAGGGGGGGGCGCAAGACCTGCGTCTTCCTCCTCCCCTCTCTGGGGCTGCCGCCCCAGACCCCGCCCGGCCTCATCGCGGCGCTGCGCCCCGTGCTTGACGCGATCACCAGCCTCCCTGTGCCGGCGCCGATCGCTTCGACAGCACGCCTCGGTCTTGAGGGGATCTGGTCGTTGATCGATCGTTTGCAAGGCCTGCTCACCAACGGCGATCCTCTGGCCGAGGATGTGGCGCGGGAGCTGTGTCCCCATCTTGAGGGGGAGGCGCGCGACGCGGCCGAGCGTCTGGCGACGGCCACCGCCGCCTTTGATTTCACGGATGCCCTGGTGGCGCTGGCGACCTTGATCCGTCCCGGGGGACCCCTTCCTCGCATTCCGGAGGCCTGATCATGATTCCGGCTGTTCTTGCGCCCCTCTCCGACCGCCCTCGCTTGTTGATTGTTGATGACGAGGCTATGAACATCAAGGTGTTGGTCGAAATGCTGCGCGACGATTATGCCCTCACCGTCGCCAAGAACGGCGTCCAGGCCCTGGAACGCATGGCCATGGACCCGGCTCCTGATCTGGTCTTGCTTGATGTCATGATGCCGGGCATGGACGGTCACGAGGTCTGTCGGCGCATGAAGCAAGATCCCCGGTTGGCGGACGTGCCCGTGATTTTTGTCACCGCCTTGGGCGATCCGAATGACGAGCTGCATGGCTTCGACCTGGGCGCCGTGGACTACCTGACCAAGCCCTTGACCCCCTTGTTGGCGAAGGCCCGGGTCCGCACCCACGTTCAGTTGGCCCGGGCCCAGCGCGCCCTTGAAAACTACAGCCATACCCTGGAGGCCCGGGTGGCCGAGCGCACCCAGGAGGTGGAGCGGGTGCAAGCGGTGACCATCCGCGCCCTGGCCTCGCTGGCCGAAACCCGGGACAACGAAACCGGCAACCATATCCGGCGCACCCAGCACTATGTCCGAGCCTTGGCCCTGCACCTGCATGCTCACCCGCGCTTTGCCGGACAGCTCGATGATCGCACCATTGACTTGTTGTTCAAGTCGGCGCCGCTGCACGACGTCGGCAAGGTGGGGATTCCTGATCGAATTTTGCTTAAGCCGGGGCCGCTCACCGACGAGGAATTCACCATCATGAAGACTCACACGGTGCTGGGGCGCTCGGCCCTGCGCGCTGCCGTGGAGGAGGGGGGCGAAAGCGAAATCGCCTTCTTGCGTCATGCCTGCGACATCGCCGCCTATCACCATGAAAAATGGGATGGAACCGGCTATCCCGAAGGCTTGGCCGGCGAGGCGATTCCTTTGTCGGCCCGCTTGATGGCCGTGGCCGATGTTTACGATGCCTTGATCAGTCGGCGGGTCTACAAGCCGCCGTTTCCCCATGCTCGCGCTCGGGAGCTGATTGTTGCGGATCGGGGCGCGCGGTTTGACCCCGACATTGTTGATGCCTTCCTCGCCCTCGAAGACGTGTTTCGCGATATCCGCAACCGGTATTGCGACGAAGACGAGATTGATCCGTCGTGAAAGGGAAGGCTGGGGGCCAGACCCCTCCCTTCCTTGGCACCGATCCTCGATTGTTTGTGTGACAAACCCGGGCTTGCCGGCGAGTGGGGGTGTGCTAAAACATCCCCTCCCCGATACGACCGCGTGCGGGGACAAGGATCACGCCCCCAGGGGAGAAGGCCATGCTTCAGGGCTCCATCACCGCCCTTATTACGCCGTTTAAGGACGGCGCCGTTGACGAGCGCGCCTTTCAGGACTTCGTGGCCTGGCAGATCGCCGAGGGCTCGGACGGCATCGTGCCCGTGGGCACGACCGGCGAGTCGCCGACGCTCAGCCACGAAGAGCACAAGCGCGTTGTCTCCCTGGCGGTGGAGGTGGCTAAAGGGAAAATTCCTGTGATCGCAGGGGCGGGGTCCAACTCGACCGCCGAGGCCATGGACTTCACCCGCTTTGCTGTCAAGGCCGGGGCCGATGCCGTGCTGGTGGTCACGCCCTATTACAACAAGCCGACCCAGGAAGGCCTCTACCAGCACTTCAAGGCCGTGGCCGAGGCCGCCGATGGCTTGCCGGTGATTGTTTACAACATCCCGGGCCGCTCGGTGATCGACATGAGCCTGGAGACCATGGAGCGCTTGGTCCGCGATCTCCCCAACATCCGGGGCGTCAAGGATGCCACCGCTGATCTGGCCCGCCCCCTCGCCACCCGCGTGGCCCTGGGCCCCTCGTTCATCCAGCTCTCGGGCGAGGATGCCACCGCCACCGCCTTCCTGGCCCAGGGTGGCGTGGGCTGCATCTCGGTGACCTCTAATGTCGCGCCGCGTCTGTGCGCCGACATGCAGCGCGCATGGCGCACCGGCGACCTTGAGACCTGCTTTGCCCTTCGCGACAAGCTGGCGCCGCTCCATGCCGTCATGTTCTGTGAAACCAGTCCGGGGCCGGTCAAGTACGGCGTCAGCCTGCTGGGCCGGGCCTCGGCCGAAACCCGTTTGCCCATGGTGCCCATCGCCGCCTCTTCGCGCGAGCGCGTTGAAGCGGCGATGCGCGACCTGGGCCTGATCTGAGGCAGCCATGGCCGAGCGCGGCGGATCTACCCTCATCTCCCATGGTCGGGTCGCGGAAAACCGCCGCGCCCGCCATGAGTATTCCATCGAGGAAACCCTGGAAGCGGGGCTTGTCCTTGCCGGAACCGAGGTCAAGTCCTTGCGCACCGGCCGGGCCAACATCGCCGATGCGTTTGCCGGCGCCGGTAAGGATGGCGACCTCTACCTCTACAACGCCTATATTCCCGACTGGCGCCAGGCGGTGAAGGCGTTCGCCCACGAAACCCGCCGGCCGCGCAAGCTGTTGGTCCACCGGCGCGAGGCGCGGCGCCTGTTGGCGGCCATCACTCGCGACGGCATGACCTTGGTTCCGCTGTTGGTGTATTTCAGCGATCGTGGCTACGCCAAGGTCCAGCTCGGTCTTGCCAAGGGCCGCAAGGCCCACGACAAGCGCCACGCAATAAAGGAGCGGGAATGGAACCGCGACAAGGCGCGGGTCCTGCGCGATAAAGGCTGAACGGAAGCAGGGGTCTGGGGAGGCAAGCCTCCCCAGCCTTTTTTTAACGCACAAGGCGGCCCACAAAACGCGTCCGAGCCTCGGGCAAGGGCACCTCGCTGACACGGCCCAAGAAGTGCCCGGTCAAGGTCAGGGCGGCGCCCACCGCCTCGGGCGTCTCGGGAACGCTGTCATCGCGTAAAAAGGCGGGCAGCACCAGCAGCCGCTCGATCCACGGCCCCGCCGCCGCGCGGGTGACGGCCCGCCCGGTGCGCGGCGATACATAAGCAAGATCCTCAAGGGCCCCGGTCAGGGCACAACTTTCCAGATCCAGGCCAAAGCCCAGGGCATCCAGCAGGTCGCGCTCGAAACAGGCCAGCGCCCCGGCCCACACCAAAAACTCCTCTTCCTCGGCCAGGAGGCCCAGGACCAGACGCAGTCCGTCAAAAACCTCGGGGAAGGGATCGCGCTCGGGCAAGAATACCTCGCACAGCGCACACACAGACGCCAAGGCGGCCAGCCGGTCCCGGTCGTTGAGCACGCGCGGAGCGACACTCTCCAAGGCCTCCAGGCGCCACGTGCCCAGGTGTTCTTCCAGCCGAGCTTGCCATGTCACCTGGACCACGGTGCCGGTCTGGGTCTGCGGCCGCAAAACCCGACCCTGGCCGCCGGGCAGGGCGCCGGCGTGGCGGCCATGCTCGGCGGTGAGGATCACCACCATGGTGTCGGTTTCACCCAGGGGGCGGGTCGAGAGCACCAGTCCCTCATCATCCCAGGCGGTCATGGCAAAATCAACACCAAGCCCAAAACAAGACACAGCGCCGCCGTGAACACCGCCGCCGCCAGGGCCCAGACGGGCAGGGGACGGCGGCGCCGGGCCCCAAGGAAGCCGACCACGGCCAACGCCCCCCACAGGAGGAAAATGCCGGTGACGTTCATCGAAGGGGGGGCATTGAGGGGGGGGCGCCGCTCAGGTTAGACATCGTACTCCAGGCCCCAAGCGGCGTACTGCTCCCGATCTTCCCAGAGGCGCTCGCTCACCTTGACGTGTAAGAAGAGGTGCACGGGGCGTTCCAGGATTTCCATCAGCTCGCGGCGGGCGGCTTGCCCCAGAGCCTTGATGCGCTGGCCCCCCTTGCCCAGGACGATGGCGCGCTGGGTGTCGCGTTCCACCAAGATGAGTTGTTCCAGGCGGACCGAGCCATCCGCGCGCTCTTCCCAGGTTTCCGTGACCACGGCGGCGGCGTAGGGGAGTTCGTCGTGGAGCTGGAGGTAGACTTTTTCGCGCGTGATCTCGGCGGCCAACAGGCGTTGCGACAGGTCGGAGAGATCGTCCTCGTCGAACATCCACGGGCCTTCCGGGGCGTGGGCCGCGAGGTACGACAAAATGTCCTCGCAGCCGCTCCCGGTGAGCGCGCTGATCATGAAAATGCGCTCGAAGGGTAAGACCGCGTTAAACTGGGCCGCGATCTCCAGGAGGCGCGGGCGTTCGATCACATCCACCTTGTTAAGGGCGAGCAGGCACGGGCGCCCCGCGTCCTTCAGGCGTTCCAAGATGCCCACGACCCCGTCGGTCAGCCCTTTGCGGGCATCGACCACCAACAAGACGCGATCGGCTTCCAAGGTGCCTTCCCAGGCGGCGGCGACCATGGCCCGATCGAAGCGCTTTTGTGGATTAAAAATACCCGGGGTGTCGATCAACACCACCTGGGACGACCCCCGCACGATCACACCGCGGACTCGCGAGCGGGTGGTCTGGGCCTTGTGGGTCACGATGGTGACCTTGGCCCCCACCAACTGGTTGACCAAAGTGCTTTTGCCCGCGTTCGGTGGGCCGATGACGGCGGTAAAGCCGCATCGCATCACGTCGGCAGAGGCGGTTTCAGGAGACATCAAGGGTCAGCCTTTCAAGGAGACATCGGGCAGCGGCCTGCTCGGCGATACGTTTGGAGGGGCCGCTGGCGGCTTCCGCCCCATGGCCCTGGACGGACACCCGCACGGTAAAGACGGGCTTGTGGGCGGGGCCTTCCCGGCTTTCCTCATCGTAGGCGGGCAGGGGCAGGCCTCGTCCCTGGGCCCATTCCTGCAAGGCGGTTTTGGCGTCGCGCGGCGGGGTGGGATCTTCCTCAACCAAAGGCGACCACCATTGGCTGATCACGCGCCGGGCCTGCTCCATGCCGCCATCGCGATACAGGGCCCCCAGAACCGCTTCGCACACATCACAGAGCAAGGAGGGGTTGGACTGAGCCCCCAGGTCGGCTTCGCCTCGCGCAACGCGCATGCGCTCGCCCAGGCCAAGAGCGCTTGCCACACGCGCCACCGTGTCTTGGCGCACGAGGTGAGCGTGGCGTCGGGCCAAGGCGCCCTCGTCCTCGTTGGGGAAGCGGGTGTAGAGGAGGTCGGCGACCACCAAGCTCAACACCCGGTCCCCCAGGAACTCCAAGCGCTCATACGACGGCCGTCCCTCGCGGGAGCGATGGGTCAAGGCCCGGTCGAGGAGAGTCACATCGGTGAAGCGATGGCCCAGCACGTTCTGGAGCGAGGCCAGATCCGCCGTCGTGTTTTTGGTGCTCATGGTCAGTGTATCGCCTGGAAGAAACGATCCCAGCGGATGGCATGAGGCCACTTCCAAGGTTCCCACAACGCGGCCGAGCCGTCATGTGAGAAAAACAGAAACTCGGCCCGACCCACGAGATTTTCGGCGGGCACGAAGCCGACCGACGTGCGGCTGTCCTGGCTGCTGTCCCGGTTGTCACCCATCATGAAATAGTGACCCTCGGGGACGAGAAAGACCCGGGTGTTATCCAGGAAGTAGTCATCCCCATGGATTTCCAAGATGGGATGAGACAGTCCCTCGGGCAAGGTTTCCAGATAGCGAGTCTGACGCAGGACACTGCCAGAGGGATCGCGGCGCACATAGTCTTCCATGCGCTCGCGTCGCACCGGCTCGCCGTTAACATGCAAGATGCCGTTGAGCACCTGAATCCGGTCGCCGGGCAGTCCTACCACGCGCTTGATGAAATCAACGCTGGTGTCGCTGGGCTCCTTGAACACGACCACGTCGCCCCGCTGTGGGGCCGATCCGAAGACCCGACCCTCGAAAGGAATCAAGCCAAACGGAAATGAATGGCGAGAATACCCATAGGCATATTTTGAGACAAACAAATAGTCGCCCACCAACAAGGTGGGGATCATCGAGCCCGAGGGGATTCGGAAAGGCTCGTAGGCGAAGGTGCGGATCAAGATGGCGATGAGAAAGGCATACGCCACCGTCTTGATGGTTTCCCCGAGGCCGCCGCCTTTTTTTCGATTCATGTACGGGCTCTCGTAACGCATAGAGAAAAAAGATGACGACGCTGGGGCTCCGGCCGCCGGGGGGGATCAAGCCCTCTACCACCGGCCTTGTCAAGAAGCCCGGCCCGAGGGAAGGAGGGGACTGGGGAGGCCGCGCCTCCCCAGCCGTCCCTTTTTCAGACCCGCCCCTGGTCCATTGCGGCCCGCATCCGCTTGATCGACTCGCTCAGACCGACAAACAAGGCCTCACCCATCAGGAAATGCCCAATGTTCAGCTCAACAAGGGTGGGAATGGCCGCGACCGCGCCCACGGTGTCATAGGTCAGGCCATGGCCGGCGTGGCATTCCAGCCCCAAGGCCTCGGCGTGGCGGGCGGCTTGTTGCAACCGGCGCAGTTCGGCCTCGCGCGCCGGGCCTGCGGGGGCGTCGCAGTAGGCCCCGGTGTGCAGTTCCACCACCGGCGCTCCCAAGGTTTTCGCCATTTCCAGGACGGCTGCCTCGGGCTCCACGAACAGCGAGACCCGGATCCCCGCGTCGCTCAGGGAGCGGATCACCGGCGCCAGGGAGGCGCGACCGCCGATGACATCAAGGCCCCCTTCCGTGGTGCGTTCCTCGCGCTTTTCGGGCACCAGACAAACGGCATGCGGCTGCACCGCAAGGGCGATGGCTTGCATCTCCGGGGTGGCGGCCATTTCCATGTTCAAAGGAAGGGCGATCTCGGCCTTCAGACGCTCAATGTCCCGATCGCGGATGTGGCGGCGGTCTTCGCGCAGGTGGGCGGTGATCCCGTCAGCCCCGGCCGCTGCCGCCAGGGCCGCCGCCGCCACCGGGTCGGGAAGACAGCCCCCCTGCCGACGAAGCTTTTGAGGGGCTCGTGCGCCACGCTGTCAGGCACGGTGACCCCGACGCTTGGCGCGCAATGGAAATGCACGCGCAGTTTGTTCGGCCGATGGCGCGCTCGAACTGGATGAATAGGTGATTTGATGGCAACGCTTGAAGAGTTGGAAGCGCAGCTTGCCGAGGCGCGGAACATTCGGCGGTCGCTGGTTAGTCAGATGAGTTATGCCGATGGATCGTCGGTGTCGTATCGAATCAGCGGCCAGGACGCGATCATCCGGGAGATTGAGGCGGAGATCGGCCGCCTCCAGTCGGTGAAACGTGTGCGCACGGTGCGCTTTTACGGAGGATCCGGGCTTTGAGCCTCCTTCGCCGCACCAAGGCCGCGTGGCGTGCCTTCACCGCCTCCTATGACGCCACCTCAACAGGGCGGCGTTCTCGTTCCTGGGGCGGGGTGAATGGTGGGCCAAACGCGCCAGCGGCCAGCCTCCCGACCTTGCGCAACCGCTCGCGCGATGCGGTGCGCAACGACCCTCTCGCCGATGCCGCCATCGACGTGGCTGTGACCAACGTCATCGGCACCGGGATCAAGCCTCAGTTCGCAACATCGGACGCGGGATTGAACAAGGATTTGGCGGCCCTATGGCTGGACTGGACGGACGAGGCCGACCCGGCCGGGCAACTGGACTTTTACGGCCTCCAGGCCTTGGCCGTGCGGTCGATGATTGAGGGAGGCGACGCCTTTGGCCGCTTCCGACTGCGCCGACCCGAAGATGGCTTGGACGTGCCTCTGCAAATCCAGGTCCTTGAGGGCGAGTTTTGCCCCGCTGAAAAGTCGGAGATGAACGGCGCCAACAGCATCATCTCGGGTGTCGAGTTCACGCCGTTCGGGTCGCGCACCGCTTACTGGTTTTACCGCGAGCACCCCTACGACGGCACCAATCCGCGTATGCAGGCCGGATTACCGGTGCGCGTCCCCGCAAGCGAGGTTTTCCACCTGATGCAGGTGCGCCGCCCCGGGCAGGTTCGGGGTGAGCCGTGGCTGACGCGCGCTCTGGTGAAGCTGAACGAACTGGCCCAGTACGACGACGCCGAGCTGAAGCGCAAGCAGATTGCCGCCATGTTCGTCGGCTTCCGCCGCCGGCCGGTACCCGAGGGCATGACGCCTGAGGATCTGGCCGAAGCCTGGGGTGGTGGCGCTGAGATCGAGGACGGGATCGGGCATGTGTCCTTGGAGCCTGGCACCATGCAAGACCTGGAGCCGGGCGAGGATGTCGAGTTCACGGCGCCCGTTGATGTCGGTGGGAATTACGAGGTCTTTTTGCGCGCGCAACGGCGCCTCGTGGCTTCGGCGGCGGGGGTTCTGTACGAGCAGTTGACCGGCGATTACAGCCAAGTCAACGACCGTACTTTCCGGGCCTCCGTCAATGAGTTCCGCCGCCGCTGCCAGGCGTGGCAGCACCACCTCGCGGTTTTCCAAATGTGCCGCCCGACGCATCGCCAATGGATGGCGGCGGCCGTTTTGTCGGGCGCTGTCCGACCCCCGCGCAGCATGACCGAACGCGACCTGTTGCGGGTCAAGTGGGTGCCGCAGGGCTGGAGCTATATTCACCCGGTCCAGGACGTGCAGTCGCAGCAAATGGCGGTGCGCAACGGCTTCAAGAGCCGGGCCGAGGTGGTCAGCGAGCAGGGCTATGACGCGGAGCAAATCGACGCGGAACAGGCGGCCGACAACGCTCGCGCCGATGCGGTTGGTCTGTCCTACGACAGCGACGGGCGTCGCGCGGTGAGCGACCCGACAAAGACGACAGAGACGGAGGGCGTCTGATGGCGTGCGTGGTGAATGGTACCGAGATCGTGCTGACTGGCACGGTCGGCCGGCTCTGGGAGGAGGATGATTGCTTCACCTTCGCCGATGTGCTGGCCGCTCTGGCTCAGGTCGGACGTGCCACGGACATCAGGGTGCGCCTGAATAGCGGCGGCGGGCTGGCAACCGAGGGCGCCGCCATCCACTCCGCCTTGTCGATGCACCGGGGCGCGGTTGAAATCGTGATCGAGGGCTGGGCGGCTTCTGCGGCTTCCTTGTTGGCGATGGCGGGCAAGACGGTGATGCGGCCTGGCGCTGTCATGATGATCCACGACCCCAGCGGGTGCACGTGGGGGACCGCCGAAGAGCACCGCGCATCCGCTGATGCCCTAGACGCGCTGGGCGACGCTTATGCTCAGGTCTACGCCGACAAGACCGGCAAGCCCGTGACCGAAATGCGCGCCCTGATGAAGCGTGAAGTCTGGTTGGGGCCTGAAGAGGCCGTGGCCCAAGGGTTCGCCGACCGCGCCGATGGCGCAACCAATGACAACAAGCCTGCGGACCCGGTCGCCTTTGGCGGCTGGCATCGGTACGCACACGTGCCCAAGGGCATTGCCGCGGTGGCGTCGGCGAACAAGTGGCCGGCGCGTGCCCTCATGACGACTCCCGCCCCCCAAACCGTCCACCCCCAGGAGACCCCCAATATGTCGGAAAACGGCACACCGCCGACGCCGGCCGCTGCCAGCGCCACCCCCGACCCCCTGGCCGCCGAGCGTGATCGATGCGCGACCATCGCCAAGATGTGCACCGCCGCCGGCGCTCCGGCCCTGGCGGACGGCTTCATGGCGGCCGGCCTGAGTGTCGCCGAGGTTAAGGCGAAGCTCGATGCGACCGGCGAGATCAGGGCGACCTGCGCCACGGCCAAGCGCCTGAGCCCGTCGCTCGATGCACAGGCGCTGGAGCGCGAGTTCCTGGCGGCCGGCACGTCGCCCGAGGCGGCGCGCAAGGCGTTGTGGGATCGCCTCGCCGCCGATAGCACGGCCACGGCCATCGTCAACACGCTGACGCCCGAAGCGGCGGCGGGAGTGGCCGCTGGAGGTGGCGCGACACACTCCCACGCCGACGCCATTGCGCGGGCCAATAAGCTGGCTGGCTTTGCCGGGTAAGGAGGCATCATGACAACTCTCACTGAAACCCTGCATGCCGGCGCGTTCCTCGTCTCCGAGGGCAATGGCTCCATTTCCCGTGAGCGCATTACTGTCGTATCCGGCCAGGATCTCCAGGCCGGCGCTGTGCTGGGTAAGGTCACGGCCTCGGGCAAATACGCCGCTTACGACAACGGCGCTTCCGATGGCACCCAAGCCGCTGCTGGCATTTTGTTTGCCTCTGTGGACGCTTCGGGCGGGGATGCTCACGGGGTGGCTGTCGTGCGCCTCGCTGAGGTTGCCAAGGCGGCCCTCGTCTTTGGCTCAGGCCAGGACGCCACGGCCAAAACGGCGGCCTACGCCGACCTGGCCGCCCTCACCATTAACACCAGCTCGTCGGGGTGAGTCTTGGCGTCTTGCGCCAATTGAGTGACCAGTGGCCTGTAGACACCAAGCTGATCGTCCTCGATGTCGTCACGGTTTACTTCGATGCTGTTTTCCCACGACTTGTTGGGAATCGCATACTGGTGCGCGCCCAGGTTCTGGTACACACGATCGCCGACCCACTCCCGGAAGCGGGTCGTGGTGCCCAGCCAGGCATAGGTCTGCTGGCGGGTGGTGCTGGGCACCTCGGTGGCGATCTTGTCCCAATCCGACGGCGCCGCATCAAAGGCTCCCTGGTACAGCACCCGAAAACCGGTCGTGATAGCGGACAGGCTGGCTTGGCTGATAATCATGGGTCAGACCTCCACCCACACGCCTAAGGCGTCGATGTCGCGGATAACACCACACGCTGACCGTCCGGTCGCGGTGGCGGAGACGGTCTGGTCATCGACGGCGTAAGCGGCGGACCCGGTGTGGGTGCGGGTGATGTCGCCGGCATTGCCCCACCGGAAACACCCGCGCTCGACCGTGACCGATGCGTCGCCGTCAGCCGAGCCACCCGTCATGGCGTAAGCCGCTCGGCCCGCCGGCTTGAGGGTGGTGGCGGCACTCGCCGGCACGGCGGCGCCGGTCGCATCAAGCATGACCAAAGCCCCGGCGTAGATCGCCACACCCGCCTTGACGGGGTGAACAAACAGCCGGCCGTCGCGGGCGGGCGTGTCGCGGTCAGAGGTGAGGGCAGCCATGACTTACGCCTCCTTGGTGGCGGGGGTGGTGAGCGCCTTGGGGTCGAGGCCAAGCTGAGAGCACACCGCCGTAACCGCCTGGTCGCCGACCCCGGGAGCGGCCGGGGCCGGGCCGGACGGCGCAAGCGTGCCTGGGGCCACCAAGACCGGCGCCGCGCTGCACCAAGCGGTAAACCCCTGTGGGTCCTTGGCGGCATAGCCCAGAGCCCAGTCGCGCATAGCCGGCGTCACCTTGCCCTGCGCCTGGGCGGCCGTGACCGCTTGGCCGGCCGCGTCGGTATCCAGCCGCTGGCGCATGGCGGCCAAATCGGCGGACAAGGCGGTAAACTGGCTCATTGGCACGTACTGACTGGGGTCGGGCGGGTTGGAAGCGGCGGGGGGCGAGGTCCGCGCCTGGGTGGCGGCGGTGATCTGGTCGGGCGTGGCAGCGTCGGGGAGACCGAGCGCCCGCGCCACCCCCGTCAGTGTCTGCGCTGCCTGACGGCTCTGGGCGGCGGCGGCGGTGATCTGGTCGGGTGTGGCGCTATCGGGCAGGCCGAGCGCGGCCCGGATCGGGACAAGGAGATCCATGGCGTCCAGTTGCTCCTGTGAGGCAAGGGCCGTGAGGGCGGACAGGTTGGGGGTGTTGGTGAGGCCGGCCATGCGCAAGCGCAGCACGTCGCCGGAGCGGGTGTGGTCAATCACAGGAGAGAGGTAGCGGTACTCGCGGGCGGTCAGGTGCGCCGCCGCCGCCGTGGTCCACTCGACCCTCCCCCAGATCCCATCGGGTCGGGCGTCCAGGGCCTTGATCCAGCCCGCTGCAATGGGCCGGCGCCCGTTGGGCAAAATGGCGTCGTGGTCATAATCAATGGGCAGATCCACGCCGGTGCCACTGGCAGCAATCACCTGGGCGGCATGGGCTTGGTCGCGCAGCACATAAGGGCCGCGCCCGTCCACCCCGCGCACCGTCCCCATGGGCAGTAGGTGCACCCACTCCGGGGGAGTGCTCTGGTCGGGCAGGCTCACTTGGCAGACGGCACGGGGCATGGGTCGGCTCCCTGGTAGCGGTGAGCCGACACTAGCGGGGGGCGGGAGGTGGGGGAGCCCTGAAGCCGTTCAGGGGGTGGTCACGGGGAGGAGGGGGGGAGGAGGGCGATAACGTCGCCGCTGACGGGGGTCTGACGGGGGCTGTGTGCGCCTCAGACCGGGAGGCTAGGCAACCCCACTTCAAAGGGGGCGCACGCGCCAGGGACGGATTTTTTGAGGGGGACACCCGGTATTGCCCGCCGGGCGGTGGTGCGGTATATTGATCCCCAGAGATCGCCCTATGCCGAAGCCGCTGTCGGCTGCCCTAGGGGGGCGATTTGGCCCGCACGGGGGCAGCACCGCCGGGCCAATTTACCTGCCGCCATCTATCCTCTTGCACCATAGCAAGACACCGTGTCGCTGGCCTTCTGTTTGTTGGTTGCGGGCCGAGGGGTGGATGGTGGTGCCCGTCCACCCAAGATGGGTCCACTCAAACGCCGCAACAGCACCGGCTGTCATGGGCGCTTCAGGGGGGAGCAACAGCCCCTCGAAGCGGCGCAGGTAACGCCGCCGCAATACCGAGCCACCCTTGGCCTCGAACCAGTCCAGCCAGATTTCGTCGGGGTCTTTTAAGGCATAGGCCAGTAGCGGTAAAATCAGGTGCCGGCCATTTTTCTCGACCTTCCACACAGGCGGCGCGTCAGGAGATATCTTCCGCGCGGCCGAAGTTGCCCTGCGATCAATAAACAACTCCTCCCCGATCGCCAGCAAATTCCCGACGGCATCCCGAAAAGGCACGGGCTTGCCGATATCACCCCCAAACACGCCCAAAAACGCCTTGATATAAGCCTCGTCGCCCAGCCCATCCGCGAGCGGTGTGGTAACCTCAGGCGGCACCGGGCGCGGGGGAGGCAACGGGGGGAGGTCTGGGGCGGGCCGCAGGGGCGCGGCGGGTGGCGGCAGTGGCCCTGACAGCGGCGGAGGCACCGCGCCCTCAAGCCAGCTCTGGCCGACGTTATAGTCAAACCCCGGGTCGATGCCGCGCGGGGTCTCCCAGGTCTCATAGGACCCGTCCGCCAGTCGCACTTGGCGCGGCACCAACTCGGTGGGCGGGACTTGGTCCTCAGGCGTCGGGGTGATGCCGTAGCGCTTGAGGTCGCGCTCGGTCAGGGATTGGACGTCACACCGGCAGTTCCAGCCGTTCGGCGGATAATGCGCCCGCCACCACGGGTGATCGTGCGGCAGCGTGACCCCGTGCCATGCTGCGTGCTCGGGTCGGGTGTGACCGTCCAACAGCGCCACATAACGCAAGTAGAGGGGCCGTCCGGCCTGCGCCTCACGGTCTGCCTGGGCTTGGATTTGCTCCCAGCGGCCCGCCGCGTGGGCCATGCGGAGGTTCGTGTCGTAGATCAGCGCCGCCCGCCACCGTCGCTCGCCATAAAAATCCCAGCCATGATGCGCAACGATGGCGTCGAAATCCTCCAAAAAATCGTCCTTGGTGTGCCCAGACTTGAATGTGGCAATCAAGGCACGGTGCATGTCTGACAACAAAGCATCGCGCGTGGCGCCGGCCATGGTGAAACTGCGGGCGTGGGCACCGCCTTTGATGTCGGTATAGGCGCGGGTTGGCAGGCGAGTCTTTGACTCGAAAAAGCGGATCGCCTCCTTGAAGGGAAGCCCATCGGACACCTCAGGCATCCCCACCTCCCGGGACCTCGGCCGCTCCTCCCAGAGCCTGGGCCAGCAAGGCGTCTTGCATCAGGCGTTGCAGAGCCTCAAGGGACGCGTCCGGTCTCAGGGCTGACAAGCGGTCGATCGCTGTTTCGAGGTCCGGCGAAGCCTCGACCAGGGCACGGATCTCGCCGAGCCAGCCCTGGAGGGTGGGGGTGCTCGCCTCCAAAAGCTGCGCCACCGCTCGGTCGGAGCTATCTCGGGGAGCGGTGGAGGTGGGGAGGGGTGGCTTTTGGGAGTGGGCCGCCGTCAGCACGGGCGCCGGGGGCGTCAACACCGCCTCGTCAGCATCGGGGTCGGCCAACCCGAGCTTATCGCGCACTTCGGACGCACTGACCCGCAGCCCCAGAGGGACTAGGACCTGGAGGGCTCCGGTCAGCTGGGCAAGGTCGGTCTCCTCAGTCCGCCCGATGCGGACGCGGGGGTATGCGTCACGCGGTCCGAGGTTGATATCCACCAAGGGACGCACCGCGTCTCGGTTAAGCGTCCCAGCCAACGCCTTGGCGTCCGCGCGCTCAATGTCCTCGCGCACGCCGTCATGCACCTTGCCTACGGCGTACCCCCCGGCGATGGCGTCGGTAGTGCCCACCTGCCCGAGCACTAACTTGGAGACCTGCTGGTCCCAGTACGTGACCAACCGCTCATACAACTGGCCGCTCGACGTAATCTTGGTGTCGATAAACTCGATCTCCACCCCCTGGGGGATGATCGCGGCAGTGTCCTGGGCGATGCCTCGCACTGCGCGCATCAGCGTGTCTTTGTCCTTCTCGCTGGCGCCGGTGTCGTACTTACCAAGACGCAAGGGGTGGCCATAGACCTCGCAGAGGATCAGCCACGCCTTAAGATCGAAACTCTTGAAGCACCACGCCCAAGCGGCGGCCCGAGCCAAGCCGGAGCGCAAGGGGATTCCGGTTTTGAAACGCCCTCGGTGGATTACGAACTTCCAAGGCGGTAACGGGCGCTCTTGCCCACCATCGTCGAGGAGCAGGGGGGTGCGGCCGTCGCGGCGGTCGAAGCGAAACCAAGCGGGGTCGCGGGCCTCTAGCCGGGGCCACAGGCGCTGCCCTCCCGCCGACAGCTCCCATAGCAGCTCCGCCACGGCGTAGCCCTTGCCCAGCGCATCGAGCAAGTCGAATAGGTCATCCTCCAACTCATCGCGGGCCAGCCACTCCCGCACCAAGTCGGCAGCGGCTACGTCGTCGCGCGCATCGCTGGCGGCCTCGACCGCGATCGGGAGCTGGGAGACTTGGCGCTTGCGCACCCCGAGCACCGCCGCGTAGTGCAGGTCGCGCTCCTCAATGTCGTCGGCCAGGGCTAGATAGGCGGCGCCATCACCTTGGTCGGCAGCACGCAGCAGCCGCGCCACCTTGCGCGGCGTCACGTCAGAGGCCATGGCCTCACGCCAGGGCGAGCGCACGCCCGTCAGCGTCGGGCCGCTGATCTCGTCTTGCAGGTCTCGGCGCCGGATCGGCTCGCCATCGGGGCCGTAAATCGTCGCAGGCATGGCGACTCCTTGTTAATAAGTCCCCGGGCCAAACAGGCCGGGGGCGTCGTCTTGGTCGTCACCGTCTGGCGTGGGGGCGGGTGGGGGAGCGGGGTCGTAGGCGTAGGTAATGCCCCCTCCAGCGGCAGCGGCTAGAGCCATGAAACAGGCCCACGCCCGGTCAGCGTGACCCGCTCCATCCCGGTCAGCCAACAGGCGCGGTGCGCCAGTCGCTCCCACCACTTTTTTGATCTTGTGCAGGTCGGCGCGCAGCACGACGTTGCCTGCTGGGATGCGGATCTTGCGATCCTCGAACGCCTGCCGGGCGGTCGTAGCAACATTCAGGGGTGTCGCGCCGGTCATCAGCACACCTTCAACCCGCAAGCTACCGTACCGCCGCTTGGCGTCTTCCACCGGCTTTTCGCCCATGCCGGTCTGGTCCATGGCGATCCGCCGCACCCGGTAGCGGGCAACAAGGTCATCCAGGATAGCGTCTTGTTCCGCGAAGCTGATGCCTTTGCACTCGACGATCTCGCGCGTCCAAAGCACATCCCCCACCCGCTCCAGGACCCACGCCACCCAAAGGTCCCGGCGCCGCGCAATGTCATTGCCGATGTACACGTCGCCGCCCTGGTAGGCAGTGGCTTGACCGGCGTCGGCGTGTTCAACGGCCGTAATCAAGTCAAAGGACAGCCACGCCCCGGCCTCCTCAAGAAACTGTAATTCGTACTCCTGCGCCCAAGCGTCGTCATCGTTCAAGGCCGCCCGCAGGGCCTCAATGTCCCGGTCCAGACCCTCGGTGACAGCCTGCCTCAACGACACCTCATGCCGGCTCCATCCCGTGTCCTGGGCCGTCCAAAGCTCGTAAAATTTGTTGGCCTTACCGTTGGGCGTTGACGTGATGCGCAGGCGCAGCCCAGCCTTGGACACCACCGGGAACAAGGCTCGCCAGATCTCGCGACTGTCTTTATGGAAGGCGAATTCGTCTAAGAAGACATTGGCTGAGTAGCCGCGTGCCGTATCGGGATTGGCGGGTAGGGCGGTGATCCGCGACCCTGACGGGAAGCGCACCTCAAGTGCCTTGTAGGTCACGCTGCCACCTTCCGGCTTGTCTACTACGAACGCCTCAGTCGAGAACGTGGGGGCCTGCCGACCCGCCAACACCGTGCGGTAAACAGCGTAAAAGGCTTTGCAGAATGGCTTAATAGCCTCATCCATGGCCTCGGCCGCCTGCCGCTCGCCGCGCGACAGAATGACCCATCGCACGCGCCGCCCCTTGATTTCGGCTTGGATGCAGTCGTCCACAATTTCGGCGCAGGTGGTGTATGTTTTGCCTGTCTGGCGCGCGAACATCCCGATTTTGAAGCGGGCGCGGTCTTCCAGCCATTGCCGCTGATAGGGCAGGAACGCGATCAGTGGTGGCGCAGCCATCACGCAAACCCAAGAATGCGCCGCGCCTCCTCGGCGGCGGCGGCGTCGAAACCGCCCTTGCCGGCCGCCTCCTCGATCTTGCGCTTTAGCTCCGCCTCATACTCCCGGCGCGTCTGTTCCTTGAGTTTGGCCACCTTCTCTTCAAAGTCCTGATCCAACCTCGCCGCCCGGCCCAACTCGGCGAACGCTTTGCCCAGGGCCTGGATATCTTTGGGCGCGGCGTCGCCCTCGGCTTGCATGCGCTCCAAAAGGTCGAAGGCGAGCCCTCTGGTCATCTCGACCAAAAGACGGCCTTGCTTGCCTTGGGTGGCGGCATCGGGTAGTTCACGGGCCAAAGCCTCGACCACCTCGCGCGACTGGCGCAGGCGCTCCGCGACTTGGGAGTAGGATTTGACATGGCGCCCGACCGCCGACCGACTGATGTCGTAGCCCCGTGCCTCCAGCCAGTCTTGCAGGTCGTCAATGGTCAAACGTCCACCCGCCAGCAGACGGTTGAAGGCCTCCAAATCCTCCGCCGACAAGTCGGTTTGAATGCGCGATTTCCGGGGCATCCAGTCAGCCTCCGGGCCTAGGGCGCTTGACGCCGGGCACCGTCGCCTTGCCCTGGGCCACGTCGAGCCCCCTCCCAAGCAGGCGCACCACAATGACCTTACCGCCGCCGAGACTTTCTCGGGATACTAAACCCTGCTCCTCCAGCCAAGCCGCATCGCTTTCGACCACGTCGCGCGCGATGCCGTGGCCCAGATCGGTCAAGGCGGACTGCAAAATGGAGGTGTTGAGGGTGTAGTCGGCATCCTCGGCAAGGAGGCGCAGCACACACAAGCGGCGGTCCTCGCGCACACGCTCTTCCAGGGTCATGGCCGGCGCTCCTGCTGCAAGTGGTGCTCGGTCAGCATATCAACGACCCTCTCCAGCCGAGCGGTCAGACCCTGGGCCCCCTCCAGTTGACCGGCCAGCCGCGCCACATCGGCACGCAGGTCGGCCACTTGCTGGCCCAGAGCACGGACATCCGCTTGCGAAGGGAGCGCGTTGATCGTTGCCTCCAGGACAGCAAATCGCCGGGCCCCTTGGTCGAGGCGCTCCGCCACCTCTTCGTACCGGGCGTCGTGCGTACCTCGCCACGCCGCTTCGTGTTCGGCGTGGCGGTCCAGCGCTTCACGCGTCACAAATACCCGAGACAGACGCCAGAGCACCGCCCCCCCGAGGACCGTTGTCCCCAAGGAGACGAGCGGCACCGCCTGAGTCAGTAGGTCCCATGCTTCGTGCATGCTCATCCCTTCCCCCCTTTGCGGGTCAGGACTCCTCCCACCACCTCCCACATCGTGGGCGGCGGCGAGCCCTGGGCGGCCTCTTTGTCACGGGTGCGCTGCTGGACAGCCACGCCCAGCACCGCCAACGCCACACCCCACTGGAGCGTCAGTGCGCCCGCCAGCTCTGACGCCCCGGTCAGGAGCGCCGTGACGGCGGCGGTCTTGCCCTCGAGGGTGGCGACCACGGCACCGACTAGGGCGGCAAGCACCCCCACGCCCTGGACCGCCCAGGTGGCGGCGGTGACGTACCCCCAAGTCGGGCGCCAGCGCCGGACATAAGGGTCTTCGGACCGACTCTCGGTGCGGGCCGTCTCGTTGATGGCTTGGAGTCGGGCCGTGTCCTCGCGGGCCAAGTCAGCTTCGAGCCGCGCTAAGGCCTCTTGCACTCGGGCGGCGGTCTCGGGGGTGGCGCGGACGGCTGCAAGAGCCTCATCGGGCGACGCGGCACCTGTGGTCCCTTGGGCGGCCTGGACCACCCGGCTTGCAACAAGCCCGGCCTCGTCACCCAAGACCCTAGAGACTAGCCAGGGCGCGGCGGCCTGGGCGATGCCCAGGGCAATGGGGATCAGGGGGAGCATTGGACTCTCCTCACACCTAAGGGCGCCAGCGCGCGCGGCGCGTCCAGCCTATGAGGTAGACAGCGCGGGCCGGTATGCGAGCGACCAGGGTGCGGTAATAGGCCTCTTGGGCGACGCACATATCCGCCACCACATCGGCAATCCTGATCGGCAAGATGCCTTGGGCCTTGCCCAGCGTCTCCGGCCCTACCTTGCCGTCCACCGCGACCGGCGGCAGTCCCCCGGTCACGTTGAGAGCGGTCTGCAAGATCGTGATCGCGGGGCGCGGGCCGACATTGACGGCCGTGTCAAAGAGTTTGATGGCGATGGGAGGAGGCATTGCCGCGCACCGCAGGGGTACCCACCACTCCTTATAATACAGGGCGCCAGCCTGGGTCGGCGTCAGCGCCTTGACGTCGTCGGCGTCCACATCGCCGTCGCCGTCGGTGTCGCCAGCACCGCCTTCAAGGGCGCGCAACCAGCGCAGCGAGACCCCCCATTTTGTCGCGCCTCCAGGGTCGCGAGGGTCATTGACGTAGCCCCCCTCGTGGGCGAGCACCGCCGCCAGTGCGGCGGCCCAGACTTGGTCGTCGGCCATGACACCCCCTCCTCTATACCAAGGGGAGTGTGCGTGGGTGGCGGTGTCGGACTGAGCCTGAAGCCGTTCAGGGGGCGGGGGTTAGTCGCCAAACAGGGTGAGCTGACGGCTATCGGGCCGGGCCGCCCTGGCCCGAGCCAAGGCAGCCCACACCCCCCGCTCGGTCATGCCGACGCGCTGGGCGATGGCGGCGATGGTGGCGCCATCCCGCCGGAGCTGCTCGATGTGGCGCCGCCGTTGGAGCGCCCAGGCGTGCCCTAACATAGGGACAGCCACGCGGCTATAGCCCTGCGCCCGCAAAGCGTGCACGACGGCATAGGCCGCCACCGGGTCGGCGATGGCCTGACCCAAAACACTGGACTCAACGTGGTCGTCGCGCGCGGGGACGGTAATCTCCCGCCCCCGGCACGCGGAGACTAACCGCAACATTACCTCGTCGCCAGCCGCCTCCACCACCGTCACGAGGACGGCGGGGAGGTACCCCCAGCGGTCGCGGTAAGAGGGCGTGGTCATCATGCGTCCTCAGGCTGCGACGGACACCCCCGCGCCCGCCACGCCTTGAGCGCCTCGGCGCAGGCGCGGGCCTGCGCCACCGTCAGCCAGTCGGGGTCAGAGACGCCGGTCTGACGCTCGACCCATGCCCGGCAGGCGCGGGGGGAGGCATCGCGGATCAGCCCGGCCTCGTGCAGCCCGCGCCACAGGCCAAAGAGCAGCCGCACGTCCGCCCGCGCGCTCGTCGGCCGTCGCCACGCCTTGCGTACTTCCGGCCCGCGCAGCCGGTCATACTCGGCCAGCACCGCCCGGAGCTGGCCGGCCGACATGTCCTTGCTGCTGTCCAGGCCCGTCACCCGGCGCATCAGTCCGCGCCTGGCCTCCTCGTCCAGGCCCAAGGTGCGCGCGCCGGCGTGGAGGGCGCGGCGTAAGGCGGGGAGATCGTCAGCGGGGCAGGTCATGACGTTGCAACTCCGGGCAGGGCGGGCGACTAGTAATGATGGTCACCAAGTCCAAGAGGGGACCCGCTAAAGCAGCTCTACTTACCCCAACAAGTACGCATTGCTTGGCCATCAGGGCAGTAGCAGCCAACAAGAGAGCATAGGCACGGACGGACCCGCAGGGAGTAAGGCTCCCCCCAACTTCCACCCAAACTGACGCAGCAACGCGAGACGCAGCATTCCGGTAATCGCTCATCGCACCCTCCCCACCAGCACCGCCCGGCCCTCATCCGTCAGCACCAGCCGGTCCAGATGATCGGCCAAGAGCCCGCTCTCAATGAGGGCGAGCAAGGTGGCGGGGGCGTAAGCCCCTCCACTTGGGGGGGGCTTGGGGCTCCGCAGGTGGCCCGACGACGTCAGCGTGACGGCGAGGGGTGCGGCAGCGGCTTGCCGCAGAGCGCGGCGCCGGGCGCGAGTGAGGTGGGGGTGGCGCTTAAAGGGGTGGGACATGGGGACCTCCTACGCCGACGCCAAATCGACGGTGATCGCTTGCCACGGCGCTTGCGCGTTCGCGCGGCGGTAGAACCGGATGTAGCTCTTGCTGCCCACAATGCGGATGCTGTCGGTGATCGCCTCCATCGCCCGCTGCCAACGATCATCGCCGATCTCGACCCGACGCAGGGCCAACACTGCGTCGGGGCTGACTTGGCCCTCCTTGTCGGGCCGGAAGGCGTGCTCTACCAGGGCGCAGATCTCATCTCGCGCGCCCTTGCTCCAGTCCACAATGCACTCGTCGATCAACGCCTTGGCGACCTGCAACTCGGGGCCAAACGTCAGTCGGTCCGCTACCGCAACCTGGACCTTGAGGGTGCCGTCATAGCTGGTCAGGGTGATATTGCCCTTGGCGCCGCCGATCTTGGCGCCGTATTGGTCAGCGGCGATCGACAAAAACGATGCGATATCGTCGAACGAATGGCCACGGAACCGAGCAATCTGGGCGCTTAACGCCTCGGCATGACCGATCAGGGCGCGCACGGCCTGATCCATTAGCGAGTCCAGGGGTTTGACCAGATGCTCGGGCACCAAACGTCCCTTGGCATCGCGCATATACCCGGCAGGGGTGTCTTGGTTGCTCATCTCAGTGTCCTTGCATAATCGGAGGCACAGCCTCTCCCGGCAGGGTCGCCAGGAGAGTGAGGACGCGCAGGGCCCCGGGCAGCCGCTCGGGGTGGTCCTGGGCGATGACGTCGAGGGCGTCGTGCCCTCGCGTCAGGTCAGGCAGTCCGCTGACGGGACCCTGGGGGGTGGTCAACGCTAGGACGGCCAGGGCCAGGGCTGGGGCGTCGCACGCCAGCCGGCCGGCCAGCACTCCCTCGGCGTGGCGCCGGGCCTCGGCTGGGCTCGGGGCGTGAGCGTGGACGCGCAGGGCGCCACGCTCGCGCGCCAGCAGCGCTTGGCGCCGACCGGCGGAGGTGTCGAGCGTGGCCACGACGTAGCGGCCCAGGTCGAGGTAGCTGCGCAGGGTCCCCGACAGAGGGGCGCCGGCCTCGGTCGGGAGGTCGAGGGGCTCGCCCAAGCGGAGGTGGAGCGCCGGGGGGTTACTCATGGGCGCCCCCCCAGATCGGGATGGCGCGTGGCAGGACCCGCTCGACGGCGCGCGGCCCCAGCTCGGCACCCAGCAGGCCCGTAGCGCACAGCAAGCGCCACAGCCGCTCGGCCTCCACGCGAGCGTCACCGAGTGCCCACAGCAGGGCAACAGCCTCCCCCGCAGGCAGGGGCACCACGGTGACGCCGCCGGGTGCGAGGGCGGCCTCGGCGACGAGGTCGTCCAGCGTGTGATAGGCTTGGGAGAGGGTGCGGCGCAGATCGTTAGACATCGCCTTGGCCCTCCCAGTGGGGGCAGGCGCGGCAGGCGCGGTACATCGCCACCCGCTGTCCGTTGGTTGCTACTAACGCCCAGGCCTTGTCTCGCCAGTCGGCGCAGACCTCTGGCGCCACCTCGCCCCCGAGACCTGGGCAGACCCGGACGTCCAGCGCAGCCAACACCCGGGCCGCCATAGCAGCGGTGCTGGTGGCAGGGTAGGTGCCACTCAGGAGGGACGAGGCGGCCGACCTCGAGACACCGACCCGCCGGGCGGCGGCGGCGATGGAGCTGCGCTCGGCCTCGGCCCGCAGCAGGACCAGCCAGCGGGGGTCAGTCATGGCCACCCTCCACCACGCCCTCGCCCATATGGCAGGAGAGGTTAGGGTCCCACACGGCCCTGATCCGTTGGATCTGCGGGGCAAGAGGCCCCGTGCACCGGGTCAGCCGGTAGACCGTCCGCTTGCCGGTGCCCGGCTTGTGGCCAGGGCGCCCCGCCTCGACCACCGCCAGATAGCCGGCGTGGTGCAGCGCACGGAGGTAGGCCGCCGCCGCTCCGAGGGCGACAGGGTGCTCCTCGGTCGAGGCAGTCACCGACAACTCGCGCGCGTCCAGGCCAGGCGATGCCATGCGCAACACCCGCCACATCTGCTCCGTCCCCAAGCACAGGGCGGCCGGGCTGCCGTCGCGGCGCAGACGCGGCGCCTCGGGGCCGGGGTCGGCCACGAGGCGGTAACGCATCGCACCACCATCCACCGCTAGACCCTCGCGCACCACGATACCTCCGGCCTCCAGGCAGCGCAGATATGTCCGCACCGTCTCTTTGGACCGCTCGGCGCTGCGAGCCATGACCTCAGGAAGCGTAAACGCCCCTCCACCACCACCAGCCAGGGCCCGGATCGTCTGCCATATTCCCTGTCGTCCGCGCGGCACCCGCACCGAGAGCCGCGCCACCTCGTCCACCGGTAGCCGCCCCATTACTCAGCCCTCCGGCGACCTGGGACGGCCCCGGTATACAACTCCCGCCCTCCCCACAGGGCGGCGTCAACACGAGTCCAGCCTTGCACAGCGGCCTCGTCGGCGACCTTTTGCAGGTTGACAGCCACGCGGCGCGCGCGCCCGCCAGATGCCCGCACCAGCACATCCAGCAGATCCGGGGTGAGAGTGAGACCCGGGTGGTAGAGGCGGGCCAGCACGGCAGCATCGTCGGCCCCCATGGGCTGGGCAGCCTCGGACACCAAGATGCGGTTGTGGAACCGCTCGGACCTCTGGGCGATCAGCGACGGCGAGAGCTCTTCGCCGATCAGAGCGAACGGCGACCCGCTTTTGTCGTGGACCTCCCGCAAGGTCTCGAGGTACCCCCGGCGGATGACGTGGTCGCACTCGTCCACGATCACCGGGCGGCAGTTAAGGGCCAGGGCCTCGATCGCCTGCTCGACCATATCGGCGGCGGTACCTCGGGGCTGACGGCCCAACTCGGCCAGCAAGGCGCGCAAGAACTTAGCTTTCGTCCAGCTTTCACCGACCTCCAGGTAGTAAGCGCGGTGCTTATTGGCGGCGTACCGGGCGGCAAACGTCTTGCCGTAGCCCGAGAACCCGTAGAAAAGCCCGATGCCGGGCAAGTGACGCTGACGATCAACAATCCGGGTCACAACAGACCCAAACAGGGCCACATTCGTGAGCGGTGCGATCGTGCCCGTGTTGACAGGGGGTGTTTGGTCTGACATATCCATCCTCAGTTAGGTTTGGTTTTGCTCGGTGCGGTTGCCTCCCGCTCCCGGCGTTCTTTATTCAGGCCCTGACTGCCGTTTCCTCCGGCAGGTACAGCGCGCCAAAATCCTTGTGCATCTCCTCTTGCGTGCGGTATTCCGGGGTCCGGCGGTATCCGTCCGCCCAGGTCAGGGCGGCCGTGTCCACCGGCCGCCCGCCCGCGTGGGCCGCCGTGATCATCAGACACTTGCGGTACCTTTCCTTAGGCGTGGCCGGCACCCCGGCTGCGATCTCTGGCGCCGCCATCTCGGCACGCAGGTCGGCCAGGGCGCGGGCCGTCTCGGCCGAGACCAGCGGCACCACGGTCGGCTCGGCTATCAGCGCCGGCAAGGCGTCCTCACCTCGCCGCGCGCGCAGGTCCACGGCCGTGGCGCGGGTGGCGCGGGCCAAGGCGACGTCCTCGTCTTGCTGGTAGGGAGTAGCGTTGCCGTCGCGGATCGCCTCGCAGATCAACCGCCCCTCCAGGTCACGCACCCACACCCGGCCGAGGTCGTGGGCGTCGTAGCAGACTTGGACCCGCACCCCGTGCAGGTCGCACTCCTCCAGCACCCGGCTGTAATAGGTGGCGCCACCCAGGCTGACGGTGGCCCGGCGCACCGTGCGCTCCTCGTGCGGCCTAAACAGGTCGCGGGCCTCGGCCTCATCCACTCGGGTTGGTGCCACCCCTTGGGCCTCGGCCTCCACCGTCTTGGCGGCCCACGCCTCGGCGGGGGTCTGATGGCGCACCTTGCCGGTCTCAGGGTCGCGCACTTTGGGGAGCGACGAGTGAGGCCGGGCGTTGTAGCGGACCTGCATTTCGTCAACCCACCCGACAAACTCGTCCCAGGGTTGAACGATGGGGCTGGAACCGTACAACCGCAGGTCCCGGCGCGAGGTCTTGTAGGCCAGCTGCCGGGCTTGCCGATCCATATCAACACCCATGTAGGCCATCGACTCTTTGGCCGGCGCGACAAGGGCGGTTTTGTGAAACCGCTCGATGACGCCCCGCGCCTGGGAGTTGTAGGGGATGGAGTGCTTGGGAGTGACACCCAGTCGCCCCAACAGCCCCGTGACCGGTGCTGCGTGCGCGCGATTGCGGAAACCGCACCCATTGTCCACGTACCAGATCGCCGGGACCCCATAGGCCAGGGTGGCCACACGGAGCGCCGCCGCCACCAGCCACGCCGCCTCGTCTAGCCACGCTGACCACCCCACCCACAAACGGGTGGAGACATCGACAATGCTCACCACCTCGGGTCGAGCCGGCTTGCCGGTCAGCGGGTGCATGACCTCGCGGTCCAGGCAGTGGCCGTCCGCCGTCCACACATCCCCAGGTAACAGGTGCTCAAATGTCCGCACCCGGTGCGCCCGCAGCGACTTGAGCTCGCGCGGCCCCATGCGGCCCGCATTGCGCGCGAGCGCGCCCAGGCCGCCGATAAACCGGCGCGCTTGGTCGTAGCTGGGGGCCGGTCCAGCGCCCTCAGGCCACAGGGAGAGGGCGGCGGCGATCGCCGGCTTCTGGGGGCGACGGTAGAGGTCGAGAAGCGTCCCCGCCCAGTCCGGCCACTCCGGCGGGGCCGGCGCGGCGGGCGCCAAGGCGGCAATGCCCCCCGCGTCACGCTCGGCCAGCCAGCGGTAGAGCGTCCGATACGATAGTGTGCGCGCCCCGACCTTGCCTCCCCGGGCGTTGGCAGCCGGGGCCAGGGCGGCCAGATCGGGACGCAACGTCCCGGCCTGAGCGTGCTCGACCAGCACCAGCACGGCTTGGCGTGCCGACAGCCCACCCTCGGCCCGCAGGCGGTCCACCTCTGTCAAGAGGGCCGCTCGTGCCGCCATGGTAGCCCGGGCCGCGTCGGTCAGGCGGCCAGGGTCTACGGCCACCAGGGGCGGGGCCGCATCCACCGCCGTCACCGCCCGCGCCTCGCTCACCCGCCGCTTGCCCAGTGCCACCCGGGCCACCTCCGGCAGCGCCGAGGCGGGGTACTCCCGCCCGCCGCCCCGGCCCTGACGGTCGCGCGCAGGCCAGGACTCGCGGGTGGCCAGCTTGTTCACGCCCTGTTTGGTCCTCGGCAGCCCGGGCAGCCCGAGCGCCGCTAGCTCGGCGGTGGTGTAGTAGCGCTCGGCTGTCACGACACAGTCCGCCACAACGCTTCTTCCTGGCGCGCCAATCGCGTCAGCTCCGCTGCCCGCTGACGGGCGAGGCTCGCACGGACCGCGTGCAAGTGCCTCGTCTCGACCACAGCCCAGCCTAGCGGAGCCAGCTCATCGGCCAGAGGTCGCGGGTCGTGGGTGGCGGCAACTAAAGCCACTGCCCGGGCCAGACTAATGCAGTGCCCTTCCTGGCCGGCGCTCGCGTAATTGTTGAGGGTGGCCACGGGGACCGGTCGCCCAAGGTATGCCGCCATGGCGGCGGCGACCTCGTCACGCGGCCGGCCGCAGTCGCGCAACGTCTGGGCGACGGCAAGACTAACTCGCGCGTCCACGTCCGGGTGTGCCCGCACCACCTCACCCCCCACCGCCACGCGCGGCGGGGTCCAGTCGGCAAAGAGGTCGAGCGTCCGTTTATCTAGCTGCGCCATAGTACCCCCCAAACGAGACGATTGCTCGTTGCTGTGGTATTGGTGATGGTAGTGGCGGAGGGGTGCTCGCAACACCCACTCCGCCCGTCCCCTAACCCCTTGAACGACCAGGAGACGTTTCGATGAGCAACGACAGGACACCCCCATGCCCGCCAAGCAGGACCACGACAACAGGGACGCAGCAGCTTCCTCGGGATGGGGTTGCGATCAACACGATGCTGATCGTTCCCCCGCCCCCACCCCCACCCCCACCCTCTCCACCGAGCAAAGAGAAGTAGGTCGAGCAAAGGCTTGGGATGCTGGTTTTCGACTTGGTGTTTCGCGTCGCTACAATGCGCGCTTGGCTGCCCATTATGCTGGCCTGGCTAACTTGGCGACGGTCACGTCCCTGGTCGGCGGTAGCATGGCATTCGCCAATGCAGTGGGGGGCGTGTCCGGCGCCCCCATTGCCGCCAGCTTGGCCGTCGCCTTGGCCTCTGCGTTTAGCCTGGTGTTTCGTTGGGCCGACAAGGCCCGGTCTCACACAGACCTGTATCGGCAATATACTCGCCTGCAAGAACGCCTTGTTCGAGCCGGAGATCAGCCAGAACCAAGTATTGTTCATGAGGTGTTGGCCGACTTTTTGCTGGTCGAAGAAAGCGAACCCGCGCCCAAGGCTGCCCTGATTGTCTTGTGTCAGGCGGAAGAGGCGCGCAGCCTTGGTGCGCAGCCGGACCCCCGCCTGAATTTGCGTTGGTGGCAGCGGTGGGCTGCGCCCTTTATCACTTTGCCTCCCAAGGGGTGGGAAAAGTGAAGTTGCTGCCCGCGCCTCAAGCATCTTCGCGGCCTCCGCGCAGGTAATGCCGCAGATCTTGGTTGAATGACGGCGCGGATAGGTAGCTCAACAGAACCAACCAGCCATCTCTGGTGATAGCTCCTCCATCCGCCCAAGCGAGGAAGGCGCCGCACTCATCTCCGCAAGCCAAACAAGCCAGCACCTCTTCTGGTAGGTTGGGCAAGTGAGAGCCAGACTTACGCAGAGCTGCAATAAGGGGCGAATCATCCGTCCGTTCTTTGTCACCCATTACACCAACCCCCAAAGCACCGCGTCATGGCGGCGCAAGTTCCAAACGTCACGCCACACCCTGGCGACGTACCGGGCGGCGCGGCGGTTGCCGCGATAGGCGCGGCGCAGTAGAGGCCGCCCCACCGTCACGACACACCCTCCAGGCGGTAGACGGCCACGCCGTCAACCATGGTCCGGGCGACCGCGTAACCGTCTTCCTTTAGCTCCGAGACCCGCGCGGCCAGCCGGCGGACGCCGTATGCGGCGCGAGCCTCGTCGGCCGTCAGGGGGCCGACGTGCCGCAGGTGGCCGAGGATCAGGTCTTTTTGGGGTTGCCTCCGCCGCCGGGGGAGTGGTGGCTGGGCAAAGTCCATGCTCGTGCTCATGAGTCCCTCCGCTTTTGACTGGTCGTCCGGCGGCGCGGCGGGGCATAGTTGGCCGGTGGTTGAGGGCGGCGACGCGCTCCATCCGCTCGGTACCGCGAGGGCCACAGCTCGCGAGGGGACCGCGCCAGCGTTTCGGCGAGGGCGAGCTCTCCAGCAAACACGGGGTACCGGGCTGCCTTGCGGCAGGTCCCTTCGGGGAGCCCATAAGCTCGGTCCACGTCAGCGTAGGTCAGCCCCTGACGGTCCAAGAGCCACCTAACTGTCTCCGGTGGCAGGTCTCCCCTCGGGGTGTCCGCAGTGTCCGGGGTGTCCGATAGGTGCGGGTGCGTGCGTGTCACGGGTCCTCCTCCGCCAGCCGGCCCCGCAGGCCGGTTAATTTTGGGTGTCTGTTTTGACGTTCGGGATATGACAATGGCACCAAAAAAGCTCTCAGGCAAGAGCGATGAAACCTTTTTTGGTGTTTCCACTTGTTTTGTTTGGGTGTGCGGCGTCGGAAATGATTTTGTTTTTAAAAACAAAGGCTTATCTGATGTGTAAACCATTTACAGATAGCGATGCGGGAGTTTCCAGAATGACTTTGGAACCGGAAACGGTCGGTTCTCGCCTGCGCTCGGTGCGAGGCGATATGAGCCAAGATGACTTTGCTACCTTATTGGGTGTCCACAAGCAGACGATCGGCAAGTATGAGCGTGGTATCGTCGTGCCTGGAGGCGACGTTTTGGCGCGCTTGCGCGCCGTGCTGGGGATAGATGTCAACTGGCTCCTGACGGGGAGGGCAGTAAAGGATGCGTACGAGCCGACTCTCGAGGTAGGCGCCGTAACTCGCGCGGCGCCGTCTCAGCTCCTGGATGAGGATCTGTTTTCCCAAGTTATCGACGGTATTTCAAAGGTTTATAAAGATGCCGGTGCTCGCATCGCCCCTGTGGATTTGGGGCGACTTGCCGCTCGCGTCGTCCATTTTGGAGGGAGTCTTGCCTAAAAACTTAGAACGCACCCTAGAATTAATCAATATCAAGAGCAGCTAAGTTACAATGCCCGAGGTTCCCTCAAGAATCCTTAAAAAAATTGGAAGATTCCATGAAAAAAGGCAGGCCCCCAGAGGGATCTGCCTTTTCATAAAAAATGGTCGGAGCGACTGGATTCGAACCAGCGACCCCTTGACCCCCAGTCAAGTGCGCTACCAGGCTGCGCCACGCTCCGACCGAAGAAGCACCGAAAAACCGAGGAATTTCGGTGACTTGGGGGCGGACAGCGAAGCCGCCGTCCGTCGGGAGGCGCAATGTAGCCAGCCCCCCTTCTCCAATCAAGCACAAAATGCGGGGCCTTGGAAAAAAGGCCGGGGAGGTTGGCCTCCCCAGACCCCTTGATCCCTGGGCTCAGGTCAGGGCGAGACGCAGGGAAAACAGGACGAACACGGCGGCGAAGCCTCGGCGCAAGGCGGTCATGACCGAGGGGCGGGTGAGGATCGCCTGACGGAGCCGGGCTGCCAAGCAGCCATACATCAGCAACACCGCCCCCATGATCGCCATGAAGATCAGGCCCAAGCCCAGCACGGCTGTTGCTGTCGCGGTTTCAGCCGGGAGAAACTGGGGCAGGAAGGCAAAGAAGAAGAGAGGAATCTTGGGGTTGAGGAGGTTGATCACCGCGCCCCGCCCCACCACACGCCCCCAGCGTTCGGGCACGGTGGCCGGACTCAAGGTCAAGCCGCCGCGTTGGCGCCACAAGCCCCAGGCCAGGGATAGCAAAAACACCACCCCCACCCCCTTCATCACCAACAAAGCGGTGGAATTGGTCTGGAGCAGGGCCGTTACTCCTCCCAGAGCCGCCACCCCATGGGGGAGGATGCCCAGCACGCACCCGAAGGCGGCCAGCAGACCGCCCCGAGTCCCTCCGGCCAGACTGCTGACCAGGGTATAGACCACTCCGGTGCCGGGCAGCAGGGCCAACACCAAGCAGGTCAGCAAAAACTCCGGCGATGGCAGCGGCATGACCGTCTCCTCGACGAAAAAAAAAGGCCCGCCAGGGAGGGCGGGCCTTTTCGCTTCGGGGATCCCCGTTAGCGCTTCGAGAACTGGAAGGAACGACGCGCCTTGGCGCGGCCGTACTTCTTACGCTCGACGGCGCGCGGGTCACGGGTCAGGAAGCCCACGGCCTTCAGCGCCTTGCGCATTTCGGGATCGTAGTCGCACAGGGCGCGGCTCAGGCCATGACGCAGGGCGCCGGCCTGACCCGACAGACCACCACCGGTCACGGTGCATTCCACGTCGAAGTGATTGACCGTGTTGGTCACCACGAACGGCTGGTTGATGACCATGCGCAGCACGGGACGCGGGAAGTAGGTTTCCAGGTCACGGCCGTTCACGGTGATGCGGCCGCTACCGGCCTTGATCCACACGCGGGCCACGGCGTCCTTGCGTCGGCCGGTGGCATAGCTGCGGCCCAGGGCATCGCGCTTGGGCTCGCGCACTTCAGTCGCCGATCCGGCCGCCTTCAGATCCTCGAAGGACTTGATTTCGTCGGCCATGGATCAGGCGCTCCTCTTGTTCTTCGCATTCAGGGCGGCGACGTCGATCACCTCGGGCTGCTGCGCCTCGTGCGGGTGCTGGTCGCCACCGTACACACGCAGCTTGCTGAACTGGGCGCGGGCCAGCGGACCGCGGGGCATCATGCGCTGCACGGCCTTGAGGATCAGACGATCCGGGTGCGCGCCGTCGCGGATCTGGCCGAGAGTGCGGCTCTTGATCCCGCCAGGATGCCCGGTATGCCAGAAGAAGCGCTCGTTGGCGGCCTTGTTGCCGGTCAGGTGAACCTTCTCGGCATTGATGACGATCACGTGGTCGCCGGTGTCGATGTGCGGAGTGTACATCGGCTTGTTCTTGCCACGCAGGATATCAGCCACGATCACGGCAAGACGGCCGAGAACGACGCCCTCGGCGTCGATCACGTACCACTTCCTTTCCACCTCGGAGGGCTTCGCGGAATAGGTTTTCATCGGTTCTTTCTTTTTCCTTGCCCCCCTCTCGGAGGCTTCCCTTGAGGGAAGCTCCCAGGCAGGACGGCGCGGCGGTGAAGGGACGATCCCCTTCGCAAAAAGCGGGGGGATGTGGCGGGGGAGTATGCCAGGATCTGTGTGGCTGTCAAACAAATTTAATTGTTTTATATCAATGAGTTAATTGATTGGTATCAATTTACCTCACTCCCAACACCTTGATCTCACCCTCTTTTGCCCTGTCGCGGCTGCCCCTTGCGGATCCGGGAGTGACGTTGTCTTGGATCACCTAGCGGCGCTATCCTCGCTCTCCCCCCAAAAATGCAATGCAGGTGAGGACCAGATGACACCAGGGGATCCGATTCTCCTCTCCCGGCTCCAAGACGGCCTCCTGACCCTGACCTTGAACCGGCCCGACGCCCGCAATGCGCTCTCCCGCGCCTTGATGAGCGCCTTGGAAGACGCTTTGGAGCAGGCCGCCGCCTCTTCCGAGGTCCGGGTGGTGGTACTCGCCGCCAACGGCCCCGCGTTTTGCGCCGGTCACGACCTGCGCGAGATGCGCGCCGATCCGTCGCTCGCCTCCTGTGAAGCGCTGTTCACGCAATGTTCGCGCCTGATGACCCGCCTTGTCCGCCTGCCCCAGCCCGTGATTGCCCGGGTACAAGGCATGGCCACGGCGGCGGGCTGTCAGCTTGTGGCCTCTTGCGATCTTGCCCTGGCCGGCGACAGTGCCCGCTTTGCCACGCCGGGCGTGGCCATTGGCCTGTTTTGTTCCACGCCGATGGTCGCCCTATCCCGCGCGGTAGGCCGCAAGAAAGCCTTGGAGATGCTCTTCACCGGCCACCCGGTGTCAGCGGCCGAGGCCCTGACGCACGGGCTGGTCAACGCAGTGGTTCCCGACGCGACCCTGGAGGCCGAGACCCAGGCCCTGGCCCGCGAAATCGCCGCCAAGTCGCCGCTGACTCTGCGTTTGGGCAAAGCGGCCTTCTATCGGCAACTTGAGATGCCCCTCGATGACGCCTACGCCTATGCGAGCGCCATCATGACCCGGAACATGATGGCCGAGGATGCCCGCGAGGGCATTGATGCCTTCTTGGAAAAGCGTCCCGCCGTCTGGCGCGGGGTGTAGGAGAGACGGCAGCGGCGAAAAGGAAGCCTGGGGACAAGCACACCTCCCCAGGCCCCTCGTCCTCTATGAGAGATGACGTATTGAAGGAGATATGATGCGTGCCTTCCGCTCTCCCAGCTCTCTCGCCCGCGTCGCAGGGGTGGCGGGACTGCTCGGGCTCGCGGCCTGCGCCCAGCAGCCCAGCCTTCCCGCCTCCCCTCGCATGGCCGTGCCCCCCTATCCGGCCCAGGGTTTTGTGTGGTGCGTTCCCTATGCGCGCTATGTTTCGGGCCTCAACCTTCAGGGCAACGCCCGCACGTGGTGGGATCAGGCCGAGGGGCGCTATCGCCGGGGGCGCGAGCCGCGTCTGGGCTCCGTCTTGGTCTTGCGCCCTTCCCCGCGCCTTCCCGATGGCCACGTTGCGGTGGTGACCACCCTTGAGGGCCCCCGCAGCCTGCGGGTCAGTCATGCCAACTGGGGCTGGGACGGCAAAACCCGGGGGCGGGTGTATGAAAACATGCCCGTTGTCGATGCCTCTGCCGCCAATGACTGGACCGAGGTTCGCTTTTTGCACCCGGAGATCGGCAGTTATGGCCGGTCCTATGCCGCCTATGGTTTTATTCACGGGGACTAATCCCCGCGGCCTCCCTTTTAGGAAGGCTGGGGCTTGCGAGTGCCCGAAGAGAAGGCGGCGTGCTTGCGATAAATGGTTGAAGGCGACACATCCAGAATGCGCGCCGCTCGTGTGACGTTGTTGTCCGTCAGGCGCAAGGCGGCCTCAATGGCCATCGCCTCCAACTCGGCCAAGGGGCGGGCCAGGAGGGTATCGAAGGCGAGGCGGGCGTCGGCCACCTCGCCGCGCAGCTCCTCCCCCTGGTCGAGCGGGGGCGGGAGCATGGTGAGATCAACCACGGGCCCTTCGTTCAACACGACGATGTTGCGCACAACGTTTTCAAGCTGGCGCACATTGCCAGGCCAGCGAAACCCCTTGATCCGAAGCAGGGCCTCTGGGGTAAAATCATGAAAGACCTTGCCTTCCAGGCGACCGAAATCGGCCAGAAAACGTCGGGCCAACAAAACAATGTCCTCGCCACGCTCACGTAAAGGGGGCAAGTGGATGGGGACGACGTAAAGACGGTAGTATAAATCCTCGCGGAAGCGTCCTGCCTTGACCTCCGCCAAGGGGTCGCGGTTGGTGGCGCACACAAAGCGGATATCGGCCGGTCGATCGGCGCCATCGCCGACGCGGTGATAGGTGCCCGTCTGGATGAAGCGCAGGAGCTTGACCTGGAGTTCCAGGTCCATTTCACAGATTTCGTCAAGGAACAAGGTCCCACCATCGGCCCGGCTGGCGGCCCCTTCGCGATCGGCAACCGCCCCGGTGAACGCGCCCTTGCGATGACCGAAGACCTCGCTCTCCATCAGTTCCCGGGGGATGGCCCCGCAATTCAGCGCGATAAAGGGGCCATTGCGCCGGTCCGAGAGATTATGAATGGCATTGGCACACAGCTCCTTGCCGGTGCCAGTTTCCCCGGTGATGAACACGCTGGCGCTGCTGGAGCTGGCCGCCGCTTCAATCAGGCTGAAGACGTTGGACATGGCGGGCGAGGTGCCGAGAAATCCCGAGGGCCCGCGGCGCGGGCGGGTGCGGCCCGGCTCCGGCGGCTCTTCTGGCGCCGTGGTGCGGGTGTGATGCGGACGTCGCCGCTCCAGCGCGTCATCAACGGCGTTGCGCAGCTTATCCGGCGCGCAGGGTTTGACGAGAAAATCAAGGGCGCCTTCGCGCATGGCCTCCACGGCCCGCCGTACCGAGCCAGTTCCGGTGAGCACAATGGTTGGAGGCGTGGTGTCCGGGTCCAGGCGGCGCAAAATGTCAAGGCCATCCATGTCGGGCAGCCCCAAATCCAGGACCATCAGATCATAGCGGTCCTCAGGGGCCGAGAGGCAGGCCAAGGCCTGTTCGCCTGTCGTGGCAACCCGAACCGTCATGCCGACGGTTCGCAAGAAGGCGGCGTAAAGTTCGGCGTTAGAGGGAGAATCCTCCACCATCAGGATCGTGCGCGCCATGCCCCAGTGCCTCGCCGCTTGCTTCAGAGAGAGACCAACCCTCCTTTATAGATAGCGACGCCTCCCTCGTCCTGTCCACCATCCTCGCCCCGAAGTGGAGGATCCGGGCTTTCCTCGGTAAAAAAAAGGCTCCCCGGAGGGAGCCTGATTTTTTATCGACGAATGCCGGAAACGGCGACGTACTGGGCTCGCCGGAAGGCGTTATCCAGTCTGGCCTGCCGTTTGTCCAACCTCTCCTCGATCAGACGGACCACAACGGCCATAAGAAAGACAACAAGGAGCAGTTCAACCATAAGACTTCCCCAATGCCCCAATGCGCGCAAATTATTTATGGGAGGACTGTGGGTGTTTGAAACCCATCCACAGGGCACCCTGCCCGCTCCCCAACCATCACCGAAATTCCGGCAATTGATCGAGAACGAGAGACACGGCAGCCCCTTTTTCAGTTGCCCCCGATCCTAAAGGGGGAAAGCCCAGGTTTCAAGGCACGGAGGCGGCGCCATAAAAGATTCAATAACCCCTTAACACCGCCTCCCCCAAAAAGAGGGAAAAACAGCGATCCGTCCCCCGAAAAATACAGCCGAAGATCCTATAATCCGAAGGGATGCACCCCCCAGAACTGAAGGCGGTCTCGCCTGCCCAGCCTATCTTCATCCCCCTGAGATCCCCTGCCCTCCTTCCCCTGACAAGACATATCCGTGTCCCGAAAAAAGATCGCGCGAAAGGGTCCCCACTGCGTCCAGCCACGCCTGGTCCTCGGCGCACCTGTCGGAGACCAGCGCGGAACGGCATACCGTGAGGCTATCGTCTTGATGTTGCACAAAGTGCATTCCCGGCAAGGGACGGAGGCTCCCCTCGGCCCTGTGCAGCAGATCCATGGGGGCGGAGGTTGTCAGACCGGCCAGGGTGCGAATCAGCCCCGGAACCTGATAGAGGGCCAGCGTTCCCACCGGCAGGGCCCCCCGGGGACCATCGATGATCAGCAAAGGGGTCGCAACGAGATCGCGGAACATCCGGTCATCAAAGTCGGCGCGGTCAGCGGCAAGCACCCCGGACTCGCGGTATCCTCCAAAGTTTGGCCCCAGAAAAGGCAGATGATCGCCGACAGCCACGACCAGAGCTTCTGGATCGCGCGCTTGAAGTTCTTCAAGGAAGTCCATAAAAGAGCGCGATTTTTCCAAAACCGTCGAAGCATAGCGCTCCACCAAGGGGTCGGCGCTGGTGGCCCGGACGCGCACCAAGGCGTCGTCGAGGGGATAATCAAGGTGACCGAAAAACGTGAGGATATAGGTAAAGCTGGGCGTTCCTGACTCCTGCACGGGTTTCAGGGTTTCCAACACCTGCCGGTACAAGGACGCATCGCTCAGGTACTCGCCGTGCATCTCGTCGAGGGTGAAATCGGCCAACGAGCGGTAGACGTCAAAACCGATGCGGCGATAAGCGTTCACCCGGTTCCAGAACACCGGCACATTGGGGTGGGACGCCGTGGCGGCATAGCCCGCATCGCTGAACAGGCGCGGCAGACAGGGCACGTCGTTGTGCAGGCGCGTTTCAAAGAACACCGTGTCCTCGGCCACGGGAAACCCACACAGGACCTCAAACTCGGAATTTGCCGTATAACCGCCAAATACCGGCACCAGGGCCCGCGAGTCCCCCGCTTGTCGCCACAGGGCACGAAAGCGAGGATCCAGGGGGTCGTCCGACAGACCGGCCGCCGACAGAGCCGAGGGATCCCAAAACGATTCCAAAACAACCAGCACTACCGAACGGGGCTTGCCCGCCGCCATGCTGTCCAGGGCCGACGCCTGGGCCGGCTGAACATCGGAGCGCAAGGCCGCAACGGCATTGCGCACGCCGGTATCATCCGGGGGGGGCTTTTGCCGGGAGCCGTGGCGGGCCAACTCTTGCACCAGATGCACAAGAGGCCCCCGGCTTTCGTAATTGGTCCGTTGGTTCCACACAACGTTGCCGAAGTGATCATCGAGCAGCGCCACCACCGCGGACGGTGCCACGATTCCCGGAACCGGTAACGCCAACAGCAGCAACAACGCGATCCCGGCGCCGCGCGCCTTCAAGGAAATCGTCCGCCCCAAGGCCAGGGCCAGGACAAGTGCTCCCCCCAACGCCATCACGCGCTGGCCATCGGTCATGATCAGGAACAACGAGCGGGCGGCAAAGAGATCGTCGGGCATCAAGGGGCCACCGAGAATGCGGATCTTCACCGCATTTCCCCCATGGAGCAGCGCAAGTCCCAGGGTCATCAGCAGCAAAAAGTGTCGGCGCGAGCGCGATAGCCATAGCAAGGGAATCGCCAGCCCCAAGGTTAAAAGCAGATCGACGCCCAAGGCCTGGGTCCATAAAGCGACTCCCGTCGCTTGCTCGACGATGGCCACGATCAGGACGTAAAGCCCCGTGAGATACAGCAGGGTCTCGACCCGTCCTCGGATGGTCACAAACACTCCTCCGGTGTCAAAAAGAGAGCAACGGCTGGGGAAGCACGCCCTCCCCAGCCCCTTCGTCGCGAGAGGGTTACCCCAACAGCAAGGCGTCGTCGTCGAGGTCCTCGCCGCGCTGGTGGGAGAATTGGGCGAGCAATCCTTCCACCGTCATGCCGGCTCGTTCCGCGCCGGTGAGGTCGAGGACCACCTTGCCCTCGTGCAACATGACGGTACGGTCCCCAAAGTGCAGGGCCTGCTTCATGGAGTGGGTGACCATCAAGGCTGTGAGGTTCAGCTCGCGAATCAGGTCTTGGGTCAGCCGCAAGATAAGATCGGCGGTCCGGGGATCGAGGGCCGCCGTATGCTCGTCGAGCAGCAAGATGCGTAAAGGCGCCAAGGTGGCCATCAGCAGGCTGACCGCCTGACGCTGCCCGCCCGACAGCAGGCCCATGCGGTCCTTGAGTCGGTTTTCGAGGCCCAGCCCCAGGCGGGACAGGCGCTCGCGCAGGTACTCGCGCTCGTGACGCCCGAGCGCGGGCCGCAAGCCCCGCACCCCGCCCCGGCGCAAGGCCAGGGCCATGTTTTCCTCAATGGTCAAGCGCTCGCACGTCCCGGCCAGGGGATCTTGGAACACCCGGGCCACCAGGGCCGAGCGCTGGTGGGTCGGCCAACGGGTTACGTCCTGGGAGCCGATGAGAATCCGCCCGGCGCTAAGGCGGATGTCGCCGGACAAGGCATTGAGCAAGGTGCTCTTGCCCGCACCGTTCGAGCCGATCACCGTCAGCCACTGGCCCTCGGGAATGTCGAGAGTCAGGCCGCGCAGGGCGTGGTTTTCCAGCGGCGTACCGGGATTGAACACCACCTGAAGGGCATCCGCGGAAATCATCGGGGACCTCCTTGGGCCAAACGGGCCACCCAACGCCGCAAGGGGCCTTTCCAGCGCGGCAACACCAACGCCAAGGCCACCAGAGCCGCCGTGATCAGGTTAAGGTCCTGCGCCTGCAAGCCGAGAAACTCGGCGTTGAGGGCCAAGGCGACGGCCAAGCGATACAAAATGGCGCCCACGACGCATGCGATGGTCGCCAGCACAATGGTCCGCGTGGACATCACCGCCTCGCCGACGATGACCGAGGCCAAGCCGATCACAATACAGCCCACGCCCATGGAAATGTCGGCCCCTCCCTGGGACTGGGCAAACAAGGCCCCGGCCAGGGCCACCAGAGCATTGCTCATGGCCATGCCGAGGATGATGGCGCTCCCGGTGGCGATGCCCTGGGCGGCCGCCATCCGGGCGTTGGCCCCGGTCGCCCGCAAAGCCAGCCCGGCTCGGGACGCCAAGAACAGATTGAGTACCACTACGGCCACGACCACAACACCAAGCAAGAGGCCCGGCGTGGTCCACTGGGCCGCCGGCCACCCCGGCCCCTGAACCCAGGTGAAGACGGTGGTGTCGTTGAGCAGGGCCACGTTGGGGCGGCCCATGATGCGCAGGTTGATGGAGTAAAGCGCGATCATGCTGAGAATCGAGGCAAGAAGATGCAAGATCTTCAAGCGAACGTTCAGCAGAGCGGTCACGCTCCCGGCCACGGCGCCGGCCATCACGGCAACCAGGGTGGCCGTGAGCGGGTTCCAGCCCCCGGCGATCAGGGTCGCCGCCACGGCGCCGCCCAAGGGGAAGCTGCCATCAACGGTCAGGTCGGGAAAATCCAGGACCCTGAACGACAAGAACACGCCAAGCGCCACGAGACCAAACACCAGCCCGGTTTCAATGGCGCCAAGAAAGGCTATGAGGCTCACCGCACGTCCCTCAACGGATCACGGTGGCGGCTTCGGCGACCATGTCTTCCGGCAGAGCCAGTCCCATCCGGGCGGCCGAGCCGGGATTGACGTAAAGGTCGAGCTTCTGAACCATTTCCACCGGCATGGTCCGGGGATCGGCGCCCTTCAGGATACGCGCCACCATCCGGCCGGTTTGCAAGCCCAACTCGTGGTAATCAAAACCAATGGCCGCCGCCGCGCCGCGCTCGACCGAGGCGGTGTCGCCGGTGAAAACGGGCAGCTTGTTGTCGATCCCCACCTTAATAACCGCCTCCAAGGAGGAGATCACGGTGTTGTCGGTGGGCACATAAACGGCATCGGCCTTGCCCACCAAGGAGCGGGCGGCGCCGAGAACGTCGGAGGAACGCGGCGCAGTGGCCTCGACCAGGGTCAGACCGGCTTCCTTGGTCAAGCCCTTGAGGGTTTCGACCAGGGTGACCGAGTTCGCCTCGCCATTGTTATAAATGACGCCCAGGCGGGTCAGGCCCGGCATGGCCCGGCGAATCATGGCCAGTTGCTTGTCGAGGGGCAGCATGTCGCTGGTGCCGGTGACGGGCCCGCCCGGCTCTTGCAAGGAGCGCACGAGCTTCGCGCCCACGGGGTCCGTCACGGCCGAGAACACCACGGGAATGCTGCCGGCGCTGGCGGCAACGGTCTGGGCCGAGGGGGTGGCAATCGCCACGATCACATCGGGGGCCTGGCCCGCGAATTTTTTGGCAATCTGCGCGGCGGTGGACACCGAGCCCTGAGCCGACTCGTAGCTCCAGTCCAGGTTCTTGCCCACGGTCCAGCCGGACTCGGCCAGGGCGTCTTGCACCCCTTGGCGGGTGGCGTCGAGGGCCGGATGCTCGACAATCTGGGTGACGGCGACCCGCTTGGCCGGGGCGTCCTGCGCCAGGGCGGGAGGAAGGGTGGCAAGCGAGAACGTGAACGCGGCGGCGATCGCGGCTGCAAGGCGCATGATCTTCTCCGGAAAATTGGGCAAAGGGAGGTCGCTACGGTGCCCGAGGATCGGGGCTGGGGTCAAGCAAGGCAGAAGGCTGGGGAGGCCCTCCTCCCCAGCCCCCTCTCGTTCCGTTGATTCCTTGGAACGGGGCAGCCTTCCCTTCCCTCCCGGAAGCGAGGCGGCCCTTTGGTGTCAGGGCGTCGCCGTCCAGGGCATGATCGGCACGGAACTGATGGAACTCTTGGGGCTTCCCTCGACCAGCTTATCGCTGACAACAAGATAGATCAGAACGTTACGATCTTTATCGAAGAAGCGGCGCACCCGCAAACGCTTGAACAACGCCGAGCGACGCTCGGAAAAGACCACAGCCCCCTGCTCGAAGTCCTTGAGGACCTTGATGGGACCGATCTGCCGGCAGGCCAGGGAGCTTTCCGAGGGATCCTCAGCCAGCCCGACCATGCCCTCCAGGCCGCCGGTTTGGGCCCGACTCAGGTGGCAGGCCACGCCCTGAACGTCGGGGTCGTCGAAGGCCTCGATACAAATCTTGTGGTTCGGTCCCAACATCTTGAAGGCGGTGGAAACACAGCCGATCTCATCGGCCAGCGCGGTACCGGGCAACAGGAGCGCCAACGCGACAGCCACCCCCTGCCCTGTTTTGCCAAAAATAGTCATGTTCGCTCCCCGATCTGGCGGAGTCTGACCTCCGCGCCAAAGGAAAAAGGCCGGGTTCCTGAGAACCCGGCCTTCATGACTTGGGGCGAGAGATGGGACTCGAACCCACGACCTCATGGACCACAACCACGCGCTCTAACCAACTGAGCTACACCCGCCATCAGCAGAGGGGAATTTTTTAACGGTTTGCGATCAGTCCGTCAACAAAAAAATTTTTGGGGCGATGCCCCAAACCCCCTTTGATTTTTATCGAGAAAAAGAAAAGGGGGTCTGGGGCATCGCCCCAGGCCGGGGCCCGGGGCGGCAGCCCCGCGTTACCAAATCTGGCGGCCAGCCCCGCGTTACCAGCCCCGCGTCAACAGCGCCCCAGCGGGTCGATGAAATCCCACACTCGGTCTTGGCCTGCCCACGCCAACGCCCGTCCCGCGCGTTCTCCCCCGCCTCGGCCCGCGTCGAGCAGGTATAGCAACCCACCGAAGCAAAGCCCTCCTCGGCCAGCGGATGCGCCGGCAGAGCATGACGGGCGGCATAGGCATCCAGGTCAGCCCGTGACCAGCGCGCCAGGGGGTTGAACTTGATCTTGCCGTCGATGTCCTGCTCGCCTTGGGGCAGGGCGGCGCGCGTGCCGCCGTGATGGCGCTTGCGGCCGTTGATCCAGGCGTCAAACCCGGTCAACGCCTCGCCCAACGGCTCGACCTTGCGCACCCGGCAGCAGGCATCGGCATCGCGCTGCCAGAGCATGCCATCGCCATCCACGGCCGCCACCGCCGCCGGGTCGGGCCGTAGGGTCCGCACATCGCAAAGGCCCAAGGTCTCGGTCAGGGTATCGCGATAGCGCAGGGTTTCGCCAAACAGCTTGCCGGTCTCCAGAAACAACACCGGGGTGGCCGGGGCGATGCCCGCGACCAAATGCAGCAGCACGGCGGATTCGATGCCAAACGACGACACCAAGGCGATGCGGCCCGGGAACCACTCGGTCAAGGCCAGGGTCAACAGGGCGTGGGTGTCCAGACTCTCGATCTCGGGACGCAGCGGGAACGGCACCGCGGTCATGACTGGCCTCCTTGCCGGCGCCGACGTTCGCCAATGGTCACCGCGCCATCGGCAGCGCCTTGATAGACAAACGGATAAGAGGGCAGGGGAGCGGTCAGCCAGGGCGTGTCCGCCGCCAGCTCCAGGGCGTCAAAACCGCAGCGCCGGATCAGGGGAATCTGATCGCGTCCCAGGGCCCCGGTGGCGCGCACCTGTCCGCGATAGCCAAGACACTCGCGCAGCAGCCGCGCTTGGCTATAGGCCCGGCCATCACGAAACACCGGAAACGACAGGGCGATCACCTGCGGCGGCTCCAGGCCCAAGGCGAAGAGGTCGTGCGGGTCCACGGTGTTGGGCAGGCTCACCCCCCATGCCGACCGGCCGGCCACGGCATCGGGCGCCGTGCTCAGACGCGCCCAGCTCACAAGAAGGGCGACGGAGGAGGCGGGCAGGGGCTCCTCGTCCCCTAACGTCCGCCACGGATCGGCCAGCGGCTGGCCCTCCAGGTCAAACAGCGGCATAAAGACTCTCCCGGAACGTCTCGAAGCCCACCCGGCGCACGGTGTCGATGAAGGTTTCGCCGGGCTGGCGCAGGGTCAGCGAGGTTTGAATCAAGGTGTGGATCTGTTCGACCACTGCCTCGGCTGGCACAGCGGGGCCGAGGGGGCGGGCCAGGGACGGGGTGTTCCCCGCCGCGCCGCCCAGCACGATCTGGTAGGCCTCCTCCCCCTGGCGATTCACGCCCAGCACCCCGATGTTGCCAATGTGATGATGGGCGCAGGCGTTGATGCAGCCCGACACGTTGAGCGTGATCGGCCCGATGGCGTGGGCCAGGGTGGTGTCGGCAAAGCGCCGTGCCAAGGCCTGGGCCAGCGGGATCGAGCGCGCGTTGGACAAGGCGCAGTAGTCGAGGCCAGGGCAGGCGATGATGTCGGTGATCAGCCCGAGCACCGGCCGCGCCAGCCCCACCGGGGCCAGCACCCGCCACACCCGCCCGAGATCGGCCAGACGCACCGAGGGCAGCACCAGATTTTGCTCGTGGGTGACGCGGATTTCGCCACCGGTGAAGCGCTCGGCCACCTCGGCCACGTACTCCATCTGGCTGGCCGTCGCATCGCCGGGGGCCGTTTCGCCGGCCTTGAGGGGAATGTTGACCAYCCCATAGCCCGCGACCTTGTGGGCGACCACGTTGGCCTTCACCCACACGGCAAAGGCCGGGTCGGTCTCCAAGGCGTCGAGCGCCGCGTGGTCCAGATCCTCCAGGCGCCGGGGGTCGTCGAGGGCTGGGGGCGGCGGGAAGGCGTGGGTGAAAAACGCCAAGGTGTCGGGCGTCAAGGTCAGCGGCCCGTCCTTCAACGCCTGCCACTCGGCCTCGACCCGCTCGCGGAAGGCCTCCAGGCCCATCTCGGTGACCAGGATCTTGATCCGTGCCTTGTACTTGTTGTCGCGACGCCCGAGAAGGTTGTAAACCCGCAAGATCGCCTCAAGGTAGGACAGCAGGTGGCGCTGGGGTAAAAAGCCTCGCAGTTGCTGCCCGATCACCGGCGTGCGCCCGAGACCGCCGCCCACGAACACCTCGTAGCCCGGCCCTTCCTCGGCGTCCTCGACCAGACGCAGGCCGATGTCATGCACCCGGATGGCCGCCCGATCGGTGGGCGCCCCCGTCACCGCGATCTTGAACTTGCGCGGCAGGTAGGTGAACTCGGGGTGCTGGGTGGACCACTGGCGGATGATCTCGCAGGTCGGGCGCGGGTCCGTCCCTTCGTCCGCCGCCACACCGGCCCAGGGGTCGGTGGTGACGTTGCGAATGCACGCTCCGCTGGTTTGCATGGCGTGCAGGCCGACTTTCGCCAGATCGGCCAGGGCATCTGGAATGTCGGCCAAGGCCATCCAATTAAACTGAACGTTCTGTCTCGTTGTAAAGTGCCCATAGCCCCGGTCATAGCGTCGGGCCACGGCGGCGAGCGCCCGCAACTGTGCGGCCCCCAGCGTGCCGTAAGGAATGGCAACGCGCAGAAGGTAGGAGTGCAGTTCAAGATAGACGCCATTCATCAGGCGCAGGGGCTGGAAGGCGTCCTCGCTCAAGGCGCCAGACAGGCGGCGCTGGACCTGATCGCGGAACTGGGCGACCCGCTCGTCCACCAGGGCTTGATCGAAGGCGTCATACCGATACATCGCGCAGCTCTCCAGGGCGGGGCAGAGGGGTGTCATGCGGCAAAGCGAGGGACGGTCCCTCGGCCCGCAGGCGTTCGCGCAGGCTTAGGGGCCGGGGGCGGCCCTGGTCCTCGGCGACCGGGATCAAGGTGGGCGCGACCACTCGGGCGGCGGCGACATCGGCGTCGGCCTCGGCCAGCAGGGCCTCGCGGGCGGCCAGCGGGCTTTCAATCCGCGCGTCCTCCAGGGACCGGGACCATTGCCCGTCTTGGGTCCGATAGAGAACGGCGCCATCGTGCAGCCGGTTGGCGGTTAGGACGTGGGGCTGATCGAGAGGGGGGCGGCGGGCCATGTCAGCGGCCTCCCCGCACGCGGGTTCGCACGGACACCGCACCGGTGCGGCGACGGATCAAGACAGCAGGCCGCCCGCTCCCCCGCCGCGCCAGTCCCTCCTGGCGCTCGCGGGGCGAGACCCCCGGGACGATCTCCACGGCAAGATCAGCGGCTTTCAGGGCGGCGATCTCGGGGCCGGTGTCGGCGGCGCCGACGGTGATCCTGACCACGGTCAGCCCGGCCCGGGCCGCTTCCACCACGCGGCCGACCACCTCGGCGCTGGAGAGGCCGGCCCGAGGGCTACCGTGACTCACTACGGGCACCTTGAGAGCCTCGCGGCGGGCCAGGGCCACGATCTCGGGGGGAACCGAGCGATCATACACCACCAGATCGGCCCCCAGCAGCACGCGCTGGGCCCGCAAGGTGAGGAGGTCGGGGGCGCCCGGGCCGGCGCTGAGGCGGTAAACCACGCCGGTCGGGGCGCTCAGGATGCCGTGTTCGGCTTGGTCCAGCAGCCGCTCAAAGCGCCGGTGGGCGCCGGTCTCGTCACCGCTCAGGATCCGTTCGGCGACCACCCCGCGAAACACTTCGTCCCACAAGGCGCGCCGGGCTGCGAATGTCGCCACCCGCTCCTTGACCACCGGGCGCGCCGCTGCCGCAAAGCGGACCAGGGCGTCCAGGCGCTCGGGCAGGGCGGCTTCCAGGCGTCCGCGCAGCAGCCGGGCCAAGGCCGGGGCCGCTCCCTTGGTGGACAGGCCGATCTCGATGTCGCCCCGGCGCAGGCGGGCCGGAAAGGCGATGTCTGAGAGAGACGGAAAATCAACGGCATAGACCAGGGAGCGGGCGGCCCGGGCCAGCGAAACGGCGGCGCGGGTCCGCGCTTCGTCCCCCGGATAAGCCACCACCACCAAGGCCGCCTCGGCCAGGTCTTTCGTTTGCGGATCACATGTCTCGCACACCCGGGCCCCAGCCTCCCTCCAGAGCGTGGGCCTTGGCGATGGCGGCCGGTCCGTCGCCCACCACCACCACGGGGCGATCGGTCAGGGTCAGCGAGACGAGCATGGGTCCCTCTTTCGCGATGCAAGAACGATGAGACAGACCATTTCACGGCGTCTGAGCGCCGTCAACCAAATTACAACACCGGTGCTATGTGTTAAATAGATCTATAACGTTGTGCTAGTGTAGTTTAGGAAAACTAAATTGACTTCTGGGTTATAATGTGAACGAGCAGGGGGAAAGGAAAGGCTGGGGAGGCGCGGCCTCCCCAGACCCCTCGATTCCCGGGCCGCACCAAGGGAAGGAGGGGTCTGGGGAGGCCGCGCCTCCCCAGCCTTCTCTTATAAAAAAAGCGGTTATCCCAGCGCTTTGGCAGAGCGGCGGGTTTCATAGCGCACCGGGACTCCTCGGAATACCGAGGGCATGCGCTCTAGGGGCAATCGAGTGCCAGGAGCCAGAAACACCACAATCTCATCCCCCCGCGGGGTGGGGTGACGGGCAATAGTCACCGTCCCCGCCGGAGCGCGCAGGCTAACGCCAAAGCGTTCGAGAATTGGCCTCAAGGGGAGGATATAAGAGACATCGGGAACGGTTCCAGCAAATACCAGCCCAATGGCGTGGCGCTCGCCGTTTTGGTCAAGGGTTGTCACCAGGGATCCCGAATCTCCCCCCAAGGAAAAGGGCCCCGAGTTGCCGCGCACGAGGTAAGCCGGCTCGAAATGAACCGTTCCCACAAACAGGGAAAACTCGTCCGACGAGTGTTATGAGGCGTCCTTTGTGGCACGAGGGGGTGTACCCCTCTTAGGCATTGTGGAGCCTCATAAGTTACCTTAAGTCACAAAAGTTCGTAAAGGGCGGAACCCGACACCCAGGGGGATCGAAAAAGAGAAGGCTGGGGAGGCTCGCCTCCCCAGGCCCCACGGTAACGTTGGCCCTGCCCCGAAGGGACCGGCATGTCCGCTCGCAACGCGTCTTACTGCCGCATCTTTCGCAAGAACTCCTCGACGCGCATCCCCAGTTCTCCGGCCTGTTGGGCCAATTCGGCGGCCGCGCCTTCCACCTGTTGGGCGGAGTGGCGGGTTTCCTGGGCGCCTTCATTGACAATCTGGATGCTGGTGGTGACCTCGGTCGTTCCCTGGGACGCCTGTTCGACGTTGCGGGCGATTTCCCGGGTGGCCGCGCCTTGTTCTTCAACAGCGGCGGCAATGCCCGAGGTAATCTGATTGATGCGGCTGATGGTGCCGCCGATGCTTTGGATGGCATCGACCGCGCGGCGGGTTTCGGTTTGAATCCCGGCGATCTGGGTGCCGATTTCGTCGGTGGCCCGGGCGGTTTGATTGGCCAGCGTCTTGACCTCGCCGGCGACCACCGCGAAGCCCTTGCCCATTTCACCGGCGCGGGCTGCCTCAATGGTGGCGTTGAGCGCGAGCAGGTTAGTTTGGCTGGCGATGTCGGTAATCAGACTGACCACCTCGCCAATGCGCTGAGCCGCATCGGCCAAGCCTTGGACCATTTCGTCGGTGCGTCGGGCTTCGACCACCGCATCACTGGCGATGCGGGCCGACTCCTGGACTTGCCGGCTGATTTCGGTGATGGAGGCGCTCAACTCCTCGGTGGCGCTGGCCACAGTCTGGACATTGACCGCAGCCTGTTCAGCGGCGGCAGCCACGGCGGTGGAGCGCTCGCCCGTCTGGTCCGAGGTTTCGGCCATGGCGCGCGACGAGGCCTGAAGCTCGGTCGCCGCCGCCCCGACCACGCCGACCACGGCCTTGACCGTGCCCTCGAAGTCCTCGGACAGCCTGACGTATTCGGTCACGTCCTTCCAGGCGAGCATGGTGCCGATGACTTGGCCGCGTCGATCGCGGATCGCCTTCACCTCGTTTTCAATGGTCACGCCCCCCATGGAGAACTTGCCGCGGTAGGGCAGCTTATCCGTTTGGGTCAGGATCTTATCGACGAACTCGGGGTTGGCGTGGAAATGGGTCACCTTCTGCCCGATCACTGCATCGGGATTACTGACTCTGGGGTGGTTCATGGCCCGGAAAATGTCGCGGGTTGCTTCGTTGAGGTACGAGATTTTCATCTCGGGGTCGCAGAGCATCACCGCGGTGGGCAGGATGTCCACCATCTGATTGAGGCGGAAGGCATCGGCCACAGTACCGCGCAGAGCGTCGAGCCCGCGTGCCATGGTGCCCAGTTCGCCACCATCTTGGGTTCCCTCCACCGTGAAGCGGGCCTCGCCCCGTGAAATGGCCTCCATGGCCTGCGTAAGGCGGCGGATCGGCTGAGTCAGGCTGCGGGCAATCACAAAAGCAGCCAGCAAGGCGAGCAAAACCGCCACGGCGGAGACCACGCTGCCCATGGTCTTGACTTCGGCGACCGAGGCCTGGATCTGCTCACGCAAGGTGGCCAGCCCGGAATTTTGCGTGTCTTTGATCTGGCGGGCCAGCTCGCCAAACGCATTGGCGTCGCGGGCCATGGGGCCCATCACCAGGGTTTCCGCATCAAAGGCGGCCTTGGATAGGACGTCAAACGCGGCTTGATAGGTCCGGGCCTCCTTTTCGGCGGCCAAGGCCTGATCGCGCAAGGAAGCATCGGTCAGGGTTTCGCGGATTTGGGTACTCCGCTGCACAAAGAGGGTGATATAGTCCTTGGTCTTGGTGACCAACTCGGCCGAGGGCTTGGACATGAAGGTGGCCGCAGCGACACGGGCCATCATCAGGGCTTCCTCGGCGCGGGCCACCGCCACCGCCGTCTGGAAATCGCCGTTGGCAGCCGCCTTATCGACCATGCTCGAGAGCAGGCCCAAGGCGCGGGGGCCGACCACGGTCAGGCCATCGCCGCCCATGCTGGCCTTGTCGCGGGCCTTGATCAAGGTTTGTAACTGACCAAACTGTGTCTCGTAGCTGACAACCAAGTCAAGAAGGCGCTGGGTGTCCTGGCGATTGTTGTTGTCCTGGGCATGGGACAACAAGGTATTCAGATCGGTCTTGAGCTGCCCCAGGATGGTTTGCACCAGGGTCGCATACTGGTCGCTGGCGGTTGAGGAAAACAGGTAGACGTTCCGCCGCAGGCGATTGACATTGCTGTCCACCTCGCTGATCAGCAAGGTTCGGCTCGATGTATCCTGGTAAATACCAAGCTGCCGTCCAATAAAAGCGCTGTCACGGTACGAGAGGAGGGCAACTGTCAGGAGCAAGGCCAGGACGATGGCGAAGCCCAAAAGAATTCTGACACCCACGGACAGCCGGTTGAGGAAGGCGGTCATGAATGGTTTTCCTTTACCCGGTTGACTGGCGCAAAAGAGTGCTTCTGCTTACGGATGTTTCACCCAAAATGAACCGTCATAAAGCAGAAGCAATGAGCCTTTTGATCCGAACGATTATAGTGTAATCGGCCCTCCCAGGGAACGCCATAGAAAGTATGGTCGTAAAAAGCAACTATATCCCTTTGAAGGTGTTTTTTTCGAGGAGTCCTTGGCGCTCTACCAGTCCTCGCTCCTCCAACCAGTGGAGATGGGCAATCGCTTCGCCCAGCGCGAAGAAAACCTGATGGGAATCCAAAGGACGCCGGAACAACACATCCACGGCCTCCAACGGCGACAAGGCCTGGGTCCGGCATGCACACAACACCTCGTCCAAGCGGTCTTGATGGTGGCCGGCTAGGGTTTCTAGGCGGTCATGCAGACCGAAAAACGGGCTGCCATGACTGGGCAAGACCAACGTGTCCGCATCCAAGGGCGCAAAACGGCCCAAGCTGGTGAGAAAGCCCTCCAGGGGATTGGCCCAGGGCTCGTTCGGCCAAACGCTCACGTTGGGGCTGATCCGCGGTAGGATCTGGTCGCCGCTGATCAGGATCTGGTCGTCGGCACACCACAGCGCCGCATGCTCGGGGGCGTGGCCGAGCCCCACGATCACCCGCCAGGACCGCCCGCCGATCGTCAGGCTTTCCCCGTGCTGAAGGCGGCGCACCTGCGTGGGAGGCGCAACGATGCCTCGGGCATAGGCGTTGCCCCGCTTGTCCACCAAGGCGAGGCGCGCCTCGTCAAGGCCGGCCCGGGCGTAAAAAGCCCGCGCCAGCCCCACGTAGGTCTCGTCTTGCTCCAGCCACAGCATGCGCGCGTAGGTCCATTCGCCCAGCGTCGCCCACAGCGGCACCTGATAGTCCCGCTCCAGCCACCCGGCGAGCCCCATGTGGTCGGGGTGAAAATGGGTGCAGATCAGCCGCGTGACCGGGCGACCGGCCAGGGGGCCGGCGAGGAGGGTGCGCCAGAGATCGCGCGTGGTCTCCGAGGCGAGGCCGGTGTCGATCAGCGTCCAGCCCGGCCCGTCCTCCAGCACCCAGAGATTGATATGATCCAGGGCAAACGGCAGAGGCATGCGCAGCCAGAAAACCCCGGGGGCCACGGGCCGCAGCGTTCCAGGGGGCGGGGCGTCGGCGTGGGGAAAAGTCAGGGTGTCGCTCATTATGGGGCCTGTCGGTGTGAAAGCGAAACAGCTTGCCTGTCTCGCCTGGGCGGTGCAAGTCTGCCTCAGGACGGTCGGGCAATCGGGTGAGTGGGGCATCCGGCGAAGGCAGGAAACGAGGGGCCTGGGGAGGCCGCGCCTCCCCAGCCTTAACCCTAAAGACAGGGCTCCAGGAGAACAGGGATGGGGTTGCGATTCGGTATAGATTTGGGCGGCACCAAGATCGAAATCGTGGCCCTTACCCCCGATGGCCAGGAGTGCCTGCGCCGGCGCATCCCGACCCCGCGTCACGACTACCCGGGGACCCTGGCCGCCATCACCGCCCTGGTCACCGACGCCGAGGTCGAACTGGGCCAGCGCGCCCCGGTGGGGGTGGCGATTCCCGGTGCGATCAGTCCCGCCACCGGTCTGGTGAAAAATGCCAATTCCACGTGGCTCAACGGTCGGGCGCTGGACAAGGATCTGGCCGCTTGCCTGGGTCGGCCGGTGCGGCTCGCCAACGATGCCGACTGTTTTGCCCTATCCGAAGCCCACGATGGTGCGGCCACCGGGGCGGCCACGGTGTTCGGGGTCATTCTGGGTACCGGGGTGGGCGCCGGCGTGGTGGTGAACGGGCGCTTACTCCAGGGGCCCAACGCCATTGCCGGCGAATGGGGCCACATGCCCTTGCCCTGGCCCACCGACGGCGAACGGCCCGGCCCGGCCTGCTATTGCGGCCGCCAGGGGTGCGTTGAGACCTTCTGTTCCGGCCCTGGGATGGCGGCCGATCACGCCTTGCACACCGGGCAAACGGCCAGCGCTCAGGAGATTGCCCAGGCAGCCGAGGCGGGCGATCGGACGGCCCAGGCCACGCTGGAGCGTCATGCCCACCGTCTGGCCCGGGCGCTTGCCGTGGTGATCGATCTCCTGGACCCCCATGTCATCGTCTTGGGGGGTGGGGTCGGCGCCATGCCCCACCTGACCGAGGTCTTGCCCCGCTTGTGGGCGCCCTTGGTGTTCAGTGATGCCATCGTGACCCGGGTGGTGCGGCCTCGCCATGGCGATTCCAGCGGGGTGCGCGGGGCCGCTTGGCTGTGGCCGTCAGACCCGGAAATGAAGGGACGCTAGGCTTTCCCTCACACAGCCAAACGGATCATGGTTGCTTGCATCAGGGCCACCTCGGTGATCCTTTCGCCCTGAAAGGCCAGGACCTCGGCCCGCACGACCGTAAGGGTGCGGCCCGGTCGATCCACCCGGGCCCGGGCCTCGAAGGCCTCGCCGATTGCCGGGGCCAGCAGGTTGATCTTGAATTCCACCGACACCACCCCCGAGTCAGCGGGCATCAGGGAAAAGGCGGCGTAGCCACAGGCGGTATCGGCCAAGGTGGTGGTGATGCCCGCGTGCACATACCCGTTTTGTTGGCAGAGGTCGGGGCGAAAGGGCAGGCGTACGGTGCAGGTGCCCGGCCCCACCTCCGTCAACTCGGCACCGATCAGGGTCATGACGGTTTGGCGGGCGAAATTGTCGCGCACGCGCTGCGCGTAGTTGGGATCTCGCGGCTCAAAGGCCATGGGTCTGTTCTCCGGGTGGCGCCGACTGAAGAGCCCCCTGCGGGAGTCCCCAAAACCGAGTGAGGACAAGATCGCGTGATGTCACGTCTTGCGCTCGCACCACTGAGTATAGCGAAAATGCCCCACGGTGGTCAGCCGAAAGGCTTCGCGGGTGACGGCGCCCGTGGGCTTGTACCCCGTGACGAACAGCGCCTCTTCCACCAGCCCTTTTTCGGCAAGCGCCATGCCAACCCGGCGGGGGATAGGCGCCGGACGTCCCGTGATCTCCTGCATGAACAGGTCCTCGATCACTCGGATCTCTGCCCGGCTCAACGTCTCAAGACTGGCGGTCATCGGAGGGGTTCTCCCTTGGCACGTCTGTCTCCCGCGTCCTCGCGGCGCATGCTGACCGGCTGCCGGTTCAGCTTCAAGAAAAAACTAGGATGGGGGGGGCGGGGCATCAAGGCGTCAGGACGGGAAAAAAAGCGGGTCTGGGGGTTTTCTTCCATTTTTATCGCTATGCGGGTGTCTCTTGCCAGAGACGCCAGAAGAGCAGGCCGAGCCCGAGGGTCACGCCCAGGCCCAGGAAAATCCACCAGCGCAGCCGTCGTAGCCAGGATTGGTCTGGATCCCACGCGAGGTCATCCTCCAGCAGATCCAGACTCGAAAGAGGGATGTCGGCATCGTCAAGCCCCGGGGGCATCTCGGGAGGGGGCTGGGGCGCGGTGTTGAGCGGGGGCAGGGAGGCGGGCTTGACGGGGTCCTTGCCCTCCCAGGTCAGCAAACGCTCGCGCGCCCGGCTCACGGCGTACTCGGGATCGCTGAGTGCCCCGGGCAGGGGGCCCGGGATCAGGGGCGGGACCGGGGCGTCCGTCAACGGCGGCAGGCGTTGGGCTAGTCGGTCGCGTAGGCGCTGCTCGCGCTTGAGGATTTCCACCGCGGCGGCAAGATAGGCGCGGCCTGCCGGGCTGTCCGGGTCGTGGGTGACCACCGGCCGGTCGGCCTCGGCGGCTCGGCCCACTTCAGGGTCGCGGGGGATCATCGCGGTGAGGACTTGGCGCTCAAAGGTGGCTCTTAGGGTCTGTTCCAGGGTCAGACCCACCCCTTCCGTGGAGCGCATGGTGATCAGGATGCCCAGGGTTTCCAGACCCGGGTTGAAGGTGGCTTGCAGGCGGTTCAGGCTGAAAACGGCATTGACCAAGCCGTCGTGGGCGAAGGTCTCGCATTGCACGGGCAGCAACACCGCATGCGCCGCCACCAGGGCATTGATAGGCAGGAGCCCCAGGGCCGGCGGGCAATCGATGATTACATGATCAATGGGGGCCCGCGCCAAGCCGAGGGCGCGGCGCAAGGCGTATTGGGGATGAGGGTGTTGGGTCAGTTCCAAGTCGAGTCCGGCCAGGAGCCGGGAGGCCGAAAGCAGGCGCAGTCGGGGATAGCGCGTTTTTTGCCACGCCTTCTCCAGGGGCTCGGTCCCCACCATGAACTCGTAGCTGCCGGGGCCCTGGTTGAACGGCCGCCCCAGCGCCGTCGTGGCGTTGCCCTGGGAATCTAGGTCGATCAGCAGGACCCGGCTTCCCGCCGCCGCCAAGATGGCAGCCAGCGAGGCCGCTGTGGTGGTTTTGCCAACGCCGCCTTTCTGGTTATAGACCGCAAGAACCCAGGGGACAGAGGGGGAAGAGGCAGGGGGAGAAGAGGAAGAGGCGTTCACGCTTTTGGTCTCCCCGTTGCCTCGCGCCAAGCGCCACTGTCGAGCCCGTCCAAGGTCCAGTCCCCCACCGACCAGCGGATCAGGCGCAGGGTTGGCAGGCCCACGGCGGCGGTCATGCGCCGGATCATCCGGTTGCGCCCTTCGGTCACGCTCAGGCTGATCCAGGTGGTGGGAATGCGGGCCCGGAAGCGAATGGGAGGGGTGCGCGGCCACAGTCCGGCCGGCTCGTCCATCACCGTCACCTCGTGCGCTCGGGCCGGGCCGTCGTTGAGGGTGACGCCTCGGCGCAAGGTTTCCAGGGCCGCGGGTGTGGGCACCCCTTCAACCTGGGCCCAATAGGTCTTGGGGGTTTTGTGGCGGGGGTGGCTCAGGCGGTGCTGCAAGGCGCCGTCGTCGGTGAGCAGGAGGAGGCCCTCGCTGTCACGGTCCAGCCGGCCGCACACGTACACGCCCGGCACCGGGATATGCTGGGCCAAGGTGGCGCGTCCCTCGCCATCGGTAAACTGGCTCAAGACATCAAAGGGTTTGTTGAAGAGGATCAGGCGGGCCATGCGGGGCCTTTTCGGGTCAGGGGCGGCCGAGGTCGGACAAATGCCAAGTCCCCTGTCCCGCTTCCCCCAGGGTCTCGGCCAGCCAGGGCAGCAAGGAAGGCAGGGCTTCGCTCAGGGCGAACGGCGGGTTGAGCACCAGGAGGCCCGTGCCCGCCAGACCGCTCCCCGCCGTGGCGGGTCGCACCTGTAAGCGGGCCACCAACCCGGGACAAGGCGCTTCCTCAGCGACGCTCGCGAGAAAGGCCGCCACCGCCGCCTCGTCCTTGATGGGATACCAGACCAGATAGGTTCCGCTGGCCCAGCGCTTCAAGGACTCGCGCAGCGCCCGCGCCAGGGCGGTAAACTCGTCGCGCCGTTCAAACGGGGGGTCGATCAGCACCAAGCCGCGCCGCTCGGTGGGCGGCAGCAGCGCCTTGAGCACGCTATAGCCATCGCGGGCCTCGACGCGCGTCTGCGCCCGTCCGCCCAGCAAGGCGCCCAGGGCCCGGACATGGACCGGATGCAGCTCGGCCACCACCAGCCGGTCACGCGGACGCATCAGGTGGTGCGCCAGCAAGGGACTGCCCGGATAAGCCCGAAGGGCGCCATTGACCCATCCCAGGGCGCGGACCGCGTCCACATAAGGGATAAGCGCGTCGGGGCGGGGGCCCGGCCGCGTCAGCAAGCGAACGATGCCGCGCGCCGCCTCTTGCGTTTTTTGCGCCTGGGGGCCAGCAAGATCGAAGCGTCCCTGACCCGCATGGGTGTCGAAGACCACGAAGGGCTTGTCCTTCTGGCGCAGGTGAACAAGGCACAGGCACAGGCAGGCATGCTTCAAGACATCGGCGAAGTTGCCGGCGTGGAAGGCATGATCATAATTCATGGAACAATCCGGGGGACAGACGATAAAAACAAGAGATAAACACCAGGACAGACCCTGCGTGACGCCTTGGCGACCCGGGCCGACCTCGTTACCATGACCCAGCCAGAGACAAGGGGCAAGGTGCCGGTGCGAGGGCGCAAGGCAAGAACGCACAGGGCGAGGGTGGGGGCGCGGGGCAGGGATGCGCGGAGTATGAGCCAGGACCAGACGGAACCGGAAGGGGAAGCAAGGCTGTTCGAGGGAATCGCGCCGCACGCCGTGGCTTGCCCGCTCGATCCTGGGGGCTTGGCCGCGCGGGCCAGGAGAATCATGGCCTCCCAGACACCGGTCTTTTTCGCCGCCCGGCGCAGCCATGGCGATCCCTCCCGCTTGCCGGTGTTTCTGGTCGGTCTGGCCACGCCCACGGCCAAGCGGATTCGGGCCGTTTTGTCGGCCCATTCCCACATTCACGGCGCTCCGTCGCTGGGGCTTATCCCCGCCTTGGTCGCAAGCCTCGAATCCTGGGATCGCCATTATGGCCGGGCACGTGTGTTCCCGGAAAGCTTGGAGGCCCTGTCGGCCGACGATTCCCTCAAAGCGGCGCAATGGGTTCTTCAGCGTCTGCAAGAAGAGGCTCCGGGGGCCGACCATGTCCTTGATGGCCAGGGGCTTGATGCTGCCTTGGTGGGACTGGTCCATCTCTTGTTGCCTCAGGCCCCCTTGATCGTCTGCCTGGACGCCGCTCACGCCGGCAACGCCGACACGAGGCCAAGGGAGTGGCGCCGCTTGCAGGCCGTTCAACAGCGTTTGCTCCATCACTGGCGGGCCGTGTTGCCCGGTCGGTTGATCGAGGTGTCCGGGGAGGACCTGCACGCGCAGCCGCGCGAGACCCTTCACAGCTTGTTCGCGCGCCTTGGCTTGGGGTTTGAGGAGCGCCTGCTCCAGGTCATGACGCCGCCGGCCGGGCCCGAAGTGCCAGGAGCGTTTGTGGGAGCCGCCGTCGCCCATATCCGGGCCGGGCGTCTTGCCCAGGCCGAAGCCACGTTGGGCGAGGTTTTACGCCAAGTGCCAGGCCATCCCGCCGCCGTTCATCTTCTTGGGGTTGTTCACTTTCGCCAGGGGCATCCCGAATCGGCGCTGCATCTGATGCGACAGTCTCTCGAGCTTATCGGCACGCCGGTGCGCGAGTGGCAACACAATCTGGCCGTCGTGCGCAAGGCGCTCAAGGCCCGGCTTCAGAAAGGAGCGGGGGAAGATCTTCCAGAGATCTCTGAGCCTCCGGGCTAGGTGTGTCGCGCTTCTTTGGGGAGCGGCCCCCAAAGGTCCCAAAGGCCTTAAAGAGTGTTGCCAATACGCATCATGGTGCCAAAAAGGCACGGGGCTCACGATCCAGGCTCCGACTACCCTGGACACCCCCTTCTTTACACCCCATTCTCCCCTCGTATCGTTCCACCGTTTTTTTGATGGTGTCGCCGGACGTCTATCGTCTGGTTTTTTTCGTGTCTCTAACGATCGCCCCTCAAGGGAGCGGACACGACGACAAGCGGATCCTTCCGTCCGCTGATCGGAGGTAGCCCATGTGGTATGGTCTTGGTTCTCAATCGGCGGGGTCTTCCGAGGCGCGTGGCGTGGTCCGGCGGCGTCTGGGCCGGGGCTCGCGGGGCTTGGTGGTGGGCTGTTTCCTGGTTGGAACCGCCTGGGGCGGGAATGCCGGTGCCACGGCCGCCGCCCCCGCCCCCGCCCCCGATCCGGCCCCCCCCCTCCGAGGCTCCGGCTCCCCTCAGTGTGCCCGAGGCCACCAGTGTGAGTGCCGCCCCACTGCTGGGCGCCCTGGGGCAAGATCCCCTGGGCAGTCATCTCGCCGCTCTGTATGCCGAGCGCCTCTACGCGCCGTTTTGGGTTGAGCCGGCTGGCTTGACCCCACGGGGGCGCTTGCTGCTCGACACCTTGGGCCGAGCCCCCGAGGAAGGCCTGGATTCTGGCGCCTATGATTTGGAGAGCATCGGCCAGCGTTTGCAAAGCGGAACGGTCGAGGATCGGCTGGTTGCCGAGGCCCTGATCAGCCGGGCCACCGCCCGCTTCTTTCTCGATCGCCTCCTGGGCCAGACCCGCCGTCTTGTCTCCTTTGACGAACAGCGCTCTCTCTTGCAGCGCGAGGAAGGCCGCACTCTCCAGGGCTTGCTGGCGGACGCCGCCGCCGCACCGTCTCTCCCGGCGATGTTGGCCAGCCTCGAACCCCGCTCGCTCCAGTACCGCCGCCTTATCGGCGCCCTCGCTCACGCCCATAAGCAACATGCCGCCGGCGCCCGGCGCCCGGCCTCGGGGGGCGAACCCGCCTTGGCCACCATGCCCGGCCCCTCCATTCGGCCCGGCGATCAGGATCCCCGAGTGCCCCTGGTGCGTCGGCGTCTGGGGGGAGGAGGCGGGGCTTCGCCCGTGTACGACGCCACCCTTGTGGACGCCGTGCGAGCCTTTCAAAGCGTCCATGGCCTGACCCCCGATGGCATCTTGGGCCGCGAAACCTTGAGCGAACTGGCGCATGGCCCGGCCGTGGGGGTCGATCGTCTGCGCCTTGCCCTGGAGCGCTGGCGCCTGCTGCCGCGCAACCTGGGGTCGATTCATCTCTTGGTCAATGTGCCGCAGTACGAGCTTTTTGTGTATGAGGGCCAGCGCGAGGCCTTGCGCATGCGCGTTGCGGTCGGCCGGCCCAATGACCCGACGCCGCTGTTCAGCGACGACATTGATTATATGGAATTCAACCCCTACTGGAATGTTCCCGCCTCCATCGCCCGGGAGGAAGTCTTGCCGCGTCAGGCCGAGGATCCGGCCTATCTCGCGCGCCGCGGCTTCACGTTGGTACCACGCGACGCCGGCCAACGCGAGGAGGACGCCGAGGCCGTGTCTGCCCGCTCCTACCGTCTGCGCCAGGATCCGGGCCCCAACAACCCCTTGGGAACGGTCAAGTTCATGTTCCCGAACAAATACGCGGTCTACCTTCACGACACCAACGCCCCAAGGGTCTTCGGGCGGTCCTTTCGGGCGGTGAGCCATGGCTGCGTCCGCGTTCAGGAGCCGGCAGCCCTCGCCGATTACCTCCTGGGGCGCTTTACGGCGCGACCGGGGCAAACGGCTCTGTCCTTTAAGGGGACGCGCCCCCGGGTGGTTCGGCTGGCTTGGCCGGCCCCCGTGCATTTGACCTACTTCACAGCCTGGATCGATGCCCCGGGCGGCCCCGTGCGCTATAGCCCGGATGTCTACGAACAAGATCCGCCGCTGGTGCGGCGCCTGGAAGACTCGGTCGCCAAGCCCGGCAGCAAGGAGACCATGGCTGCGCGCTGAAGAGAACGGAAGGCGGGGCGAGAGGCTGATCTCCCCAGCCCCGCCTTTGAACGAAAAAAGAGAGCCCTCTCGCCCTTAAAGGGCTTTCTTCTAACGAGAGGTTTCTTTACAAATGTTCCCTCCACATGGGTCGCATGACCCTGCGGACGGTATTGGTCCCTTGCTCCTGTTTCCCCCTCAGGGCAAAGTCCAAGAGCCGTGCCGTCGTGGGGGTGGTCGGTGAGGGAGCAGGGGAGCCGCCATGATCTCGGACGCTCCGATTGAACTGATCGTTACCACCTTTCAGACCCGTCTGGCCCGGTGCCAGTCCTCGGCGGCCTGCTGGAGCCTGATGCGCGCCAGCTTCGCCGATCTGGGCTTTCCGCATGTCTCCTATGGGGGGCTCTTCGCGCCCCATCATCGCGCCGATCTCCAGCGCGAAACCCTCTATCAATCTCACTTTCCAGAAGATTTCATCGCCCATTACGATCAGGCCCAGCATGTGCGCCACGATGTGGCCGTCCAGTGGGCCTTTCGGTTCGATGAGGCGGTCTCGTGGCTGCATTTGCGCACCAAGACCACGCAAACGCCGCGCCAAGCCGAGGTATGGCGCGATGGCATAGGGTTTGGCGTGCGCAATGGCATCAGCCTGCCCTTGCGCTTTGGGCGGGAAGCCAGCCCCGGCGGTCTGTTCCTGAGCGCCACTGGCCTTGATGATGCGGGGTGGGAGGCCTTGAATCGCACCCAGGGCCGCGCCGTCGTCGTCATGAGCCACGCCTTTCACGAGGCCATGCAGCGCTTCCCTTTGTTCAGCGACCGGGTCAATCCCTTCGACAAAGTCGTCCAGTTGAGCGAGCGTGAGCGTGAATGCCTGTTATGGGCGGCGCGTGGCTGCCAAGTGGGGGAGGTTGCCGATTGCCTGGGGGTGGCCGATCGCACCGTTGAGCACCATCTGGGCTCGGCCCGGCGCCGACTGGCCGCCCGCACCACTGCCCAGGCGGTGGCGCGAGCCATGGGTCTGGGTTTGCTCTATGATGGCATCGCCAGTCCGGCCCTTCCGGCTTTGTGGGAATCCGCTATTTCGGACGAACCATTGGCCGTATAGACTCCCGGACATGATGTGCGACGCTGCGTGCCGCTCATCGTGACTGCACTCTCTATCATCCCATGATACCTTGAAGGGGCCCTCTCGGACCCCTTCCTTTTTTTGCGCGGGGTCCCTGCCTCCCCCGCCTTATACCGTTTCCGCGTCCATCTCCCAGTCACCCGGCGGCCGTGACGCTGCCACCGGCCCCTCGACCGGATCGCCGGGGCGCGGCTGCCGGTGCAGTTGGACCGTATGCGGATAGGGAATAACGATCTTCTCCTCATTGAACCGCCGATTGATCTCCAGGCGAATGTCGCTGGCAATCGACCCCCGGTTCATGACGTTCGAGGTGTAGGCCCGCACCTCGAAGATGAGGGCGCTGTCGCCAAAGTCGGTCAACACGGCCCAAGGCGCCGGCAAGGACAGGACATGTTCGTGGGCCCGGGCAATCTCGGTCAGGATCTCCTTCACCCTCACCGGATCGGCGTCGTAGGCCACCCCCACCTTGACGTCCACCCGGCCCAGCCGGTTGCGGTGGGTCAGGTTAATAAAGGGGCGCGACAGGATTTCGGCGTTGGGCAGAATGATCGAGGCTTGGGTGAAGGTTTCAAGTTCGGTCGCCCGGAAGCTGATGCGCTTCACCAACCCTTCATGCTGGGCAATGATCACCCAGTCACCCACCTTGATCGGCCGCTCCACCAGAATGATCAGGCCCGAGACGAAGTTGTTGACGATGTTTTGCAGGCCAAAACCAATGCCAACCGACAAGGCGCCGGCGATGAGGGCGACGTTGGTCAGGTCAATGCCCATGGTCGCCACTGCCAGGGCCGAGGCGACCACGGCGCCCAGATAGCCAAGGCCGGTGGTCAGGGAGTGGCGGACCCCGGGGTCCATGCCGGTCTGTACCAACACCTTGCGTTGCAAGGTGCCCTGAACCATCCGGGTCAGGGCCATGGCCGCCAGGAACACCCCGATGCCGACCGAAATGTTGAGCACCGAAATGGTGACCGATCCCACCTTGATGCCGGTGAGTAAGGTCACCACGGTGTCAAAAACTTCCATCGCGGGGATGCCCCAAACCGGCGCAACCAGCAACGTGTAGCCCGACACCAAAAGAAGATCGAGGGCCGCATTCAGCCAAAACCGCGTGCGTCCCAGGGCCGTTTCTTCCCAGCCCAGGCGTGCCCGCAGCCAGGGGGCTCGGCTTAACAGGCCAAGAACATCGCGCAATACACCCCGGATCACCAGCCCCACGCCGGTCAGGGCGCAGGTGGCCAGCAGGCCGTTGATCAGGAAAGAGCCCAGGCGTCCATACCCGAACAGGCCGGCTCCCATGCCCACCAGGGCCACCAGAATCACCACCCCGCGTCCCAGGAGCAACAGCAAGCGGCCCTGACGGGCATCGTCGTCCTCAGCGACGGCGGCCACCTGGGCCACGGCCTCGCCCTCGGGGCCGGCTTGGCGCCGCCACAGATCGCGTCCGCTCAACCGGACCAGGATCACCCCCTCGGCCAGTTTGAGGGCTGACGTCACCAGCCACAGGGTTTCCGGCGCCGGATCCAAGTCGCCGGTGGTCTGCCACAGCATCAGGTCCACGGCCAACACCAGGGCGAGCCCCTGGATGATGCGGGCCAGTTTGCGGGCCTGAGTATCATCGTGGCCCGTCAGGCGCCAGTCTGGCAGGCCTGGCGCCAGGGCGGCCCGGGTGAAGGCCCGGGCAATCACCGTGATCAAGATCGCCGCTACCGTGCTCGTCATCAGATGGCGCAGCAGGTCCTGGTCGGCGAGCGCGCCTTGCGCCCACAAGATCACGCCCCCCAGCACCATGGAGGGCAGCAGCCCATTGCCCAGGCCCTCGGCCAGGGCCCCCAAGGTGCGCTGCGAGTAGGTGGGATGGACTAGGCCCGGCTTGCGTCCAAACTGGCGCAACACCAGCCAGCGTCCCAGCAGCCCTAGAACAATCCCCCCCAGCCCCCACAAGGCCACGAGGCCCAGGGTTTGTCCGCGGGGCTGGTCGGGCGGCGCCGAGGCGAACCAAGCGTCGGGAGCATCACCGATCTGGCCAAGTGCTCGCAGGGCGTCGTTGCCCGCCGTGGCGAGAACGCTCGCCGACCACGGCACAGGGGTGGGGTCGAACAAGGTTGTGACCAGGGTGCTGCGCCGCAAGGCGGCGATGCGTCCCATCAGGGCCTCGGCCCGGGTGGCGGCCAGTTCGGCCTTGGCCACTCGGGCTCGCCACGCGGTCAACTCGGTGGTGTAGGTGGTGCGACGCTGGCGAATGTCGGTGGGTTCGGTGGTCTTATCGCCCTCAGGGGCCGGCCCCAGGGCCGCCAGCAGCCGCTCGGCCTCGCCAACGCGCTCGGTTGCCTCCGTCAAAAGCGACGGCACCTGCTCGCGGATTTGGCGCAGCTTGGCCGCATAGTCATCCAAGCTGGTGTCGGTGGCCGCCACTCCGGGCTTGTTGAGCGCCGCATCAATGGCGTTGAGGGCTTTTTCCCAGGCTTTGACGCCGGTGTCCATGCGCTCCGCCAAGGGCGCGGCCGGCTTGGCCTCATCTTGGGCCCAAACCGGGGTGCCCCCGCCGGGCCCAACGGAACAAAGCGTTAACAAGACCACAAAACAGGCAAGGGGAGCAAAGCCCCTTGGTAACAATGGTAGGCTCATCCAGGCCACTCCACGGTGCCGCGTCGCGATGCGGCGAACAGGCGTGCGATCCGGTCCAAGCGGCCGTCCGCCTCCAGGTCTTCGACGGCCACCCCAACCCGGCGGCGCCAGTTGGGGTGCTCGTCCAAGGTGCCCGGAAGGTTCGCCTGCTCGCGTTCTTCCAAAACGTCCTCAATCTGAACCGTCACCAGCAAGCTGGGCGTGCGAGCCAGCCAAGCCGTGACCGCAGGCACCAGATTGGCCGGCGGTGTGAACCCCTCGGACGGGTCCAGCGGCTGTCCGGCCTGCGCCAGGGTCTCGCGGATCAAGGGACGGTCGTTGTGCCGCTCCATGCTCTCCATGTCCCGGATGGCGGGCGACGGAAACAGGCCCAGGGTGTTTTTCCACGCCAGATCCGTTCCCGACCAGAACCCGTGCAGGGTCGGCAGGTCGTGGGTCGAGGCCGACACCGCCGCCAGCCGGGGATAGGCCTCCGGGGCAATGAGCGCCCGGTGGTCCTGGCGCTCGAAATAGAACAAACGGCATGACAAGATGGCCGCTTCATGCATGCGGTCGCGAAAGCCATCGGGCACCGTGCCCAGGTCCTCGCCCACCACCAAGCACCGCGCCCGATGGCTCTCCAGGGCCAGCACCGCCAGCAAATCGTCAAAGGGCATCCGCAGGTAGAGGCCGTCGCGTCCGGCCATGCCGCGCGGGATGCAAAACAGCCGCAACTGCCCCAGCACATGGTCGATGCGCAAGGCGCCCGCGTGGCGCATGGTGGCCCGGATCATGCGGGCGAAAGGCTCGTAGCCAGCCCGGCGCAGCCGCTCGGGATGAAACGGCGAAAAGCCCCAGTTCTGGCCCGCCGCGTTCCACGGATCGGGGGGCGCCCCCACGGCCAGCCCGTTCACCAGCATGTCGCCCAGCATCCAGCTATCCGCGCCCGTGGGGTCCGAGCCCAAGGCTAGATCGCGATACAGGCCAAGGCGTTGTCCCGATTGGGCCGCCACTTCGGCCACCCGTCCCAACTGCCGGTCCGCCTCGAACTGGCACCACAAATGGAAATCCACCCGCTGCCGATGCTCCAAGGCGATCTGGGCGACGGCCGGGCTTTCGGGATCGTGCACCTCGGCCGGCCAGTCCCGCCACGAACAGCCCCGCTCGGCATACAGGTCGCCCAGGGTCAAGAACACGGCAAAGCGTTCCAGAATCACGCCCCCCGCGGCCACGAACTGGGCATAGGCCTGGGCCCGGGGGGTTGAGCGGCCCTGCTCGGTCGCAACAAAGCGGGCGTGGGCCGCTTCCAGCGCGGGCCCCTTGCGGGCCGCGACGGCTTCGTGGTCCACCAGATCGGGCGCGCGCACCTCTTCCAAGTCGGCGGCCAGACGGGCGATTTCCGGGCAGCCCGCCGCCTCGGGAATGTCATCGATACAAATGTACAACGGGTTGAGAAACAGGCGGGAATTGGGCGAATACGGGCTCGCGTGCAGCGGTCGGGTTGGGAACAAGGCGTGCACCGGGTTGATTCCCAGCACGTCACCGCCCTCGCGCCCCACCTGCCGGGCCAGCGCCGCCAGGGTGCCGAAATCTCCCATGCCCCAGTCGCGCCGACCGCGCAGGCCGTGCACTTGGCAGGTCAGTCCCCAGAGCCGGGTGGGGGTTTCAGGGTCTTCGGTCCCCTCGGGCAGCCAGCACCGTTCGGGCGTCAGAATCAAGGGGATGTCCTGCGCCGGCACTCCCAGGCCCTGCACCCGCAAGCGGTGGTAGCCCCAAGGCGTCGAAGGCAAGGAGAGCTCCAGCCGCCGGCAGCCGTCGTGATCCGGTCCCGCCGCCATCCAGGGCAGGGTCGCCGGATCGAAGAACCCCTCCGTGGCCGGCAGGGCAAGGCTCGCCTCCCACAAGATACTCCAGTGCCCGGGACCCGCCGTCTCCGGCCAGCCCAACGGTACCACCACCGGTCCCCGACCCACCCGGTGGACGATGACCGGTGGCAACAAGGGGACAGGGCGCGCGAGGTCCCAGTCATGCAGCACGCGCGGGGCGTCCTCCACCGCGGTCAGGGGCCAGCCCAACGCGGTGAGTGCCGCCATCAGCGCCGCGTCGGACGTGACCATGTGCTGGCCGAAGGCGTCATGATAGGTGTCGATCACTCCGGCCCGCGCGGCCAGACGGCGCAAGGCGCCCGAGGCGTCGTCAGACATCACCATGGTCTTTCTCGTTTAGGTTTAACCCCAAGGCCTGGATTCGTCGTCGCCGTGGTGGGGGCCGGGATCCCGGCGGAAGATGGTCAAGGAGCGGGACTCCACCGCATAGGTGTGTCCGTCGAGCGGAGCGGCAATGCGTTCCATCCCGGGGCGGGCCGTATCGAGCAGCAAGGACCACGCCGTGCCTGCGCTCAAAGGCGGCAACACCATGTCCACCGTGCGTGGGTGGGCATTGAACGCCACAAGGAAGCTGTAGTCGGGTTCGGGCTGGCCCATCTCGGTCAGGAAGTAGTCGCCCGCCTCGCCCCGGATCAGGAAGGCCAGGAAACGGTCCTCGGGGTCGCTCCAGTGCTCGGGTTTGAGCCGCTCGCGGCCCTGGGCATCGAGCCACGTCAAATCCTTGACGTCGGTTCCGCGCAGGGTCACGCCGTGGAAAAACCGGTTGCGATGGAACACCCGGTGCCGCTTGCGCAGCCGCAACAGCCAGCGCACGAGCCGGATCATCTGCCGTCCCTTGGGCCCGATCGCGCCCCAGTTGATCCATGAGATCTCGTTGTCCTGGCAATAGGGGTTGTTGTTGCCTTTTTGGGAGCGCCCAAATTCGTCGCCGGCCACCAACATCGGGACGCCCTGGGACAGGAGCAAGGTGGCCAGGAAATTTCGCATCTGCCGTAAACGCAACTCCTGAATGTTGACGTCGTTTGACGGGCCTTCCTCGCCATGGTTCCAGGAGTGGTTGTTGTCGGTGCCGTCGCGACCGTCCTCGCCGTTGGCCTGATTGTGCTTGTAGTTGTAAGCTGTCAGGTCGGCCAGGGTGAACCCGTCGTGGGCCGTCACGTAGTTGATGCTCGCCCAGGGACACCGCCCCCGGCGGTCGAAGAGGTCCGACGACCCGGTCACCCGTGTGGCCAGTTCGGCCACCTGGCCCCGGTCGCCTTTCCAGAATCGGCGCACGGTGTCGCGGTAGCGGTCGTTCCATTCAGCGAAGCCCGGCGGGAACCCTCCCAGACGATAGCCGCCATCCCCCACGTCCCAGGGTTCGGCGATCAACTTCACCGTCGAGAGCACCGGGTCCTGGCGCACGGCCTCGATGAATCCGGCATGGGGATCAAACGGCCCCTTGTCGCGCGCCAAGGTCGTGGCGAGGTCAAAGCGGAAGCCATCGACCCGCATTTCCTCGACCCAATAGCGCAGCGAATCCATCACCAGCTGTAAAACTCGAGGGTGACGCAAATTAAGAGTGTTACCGCATCCGGTGCTATCCTGATAATAGCGTTCGCGTCCCGGGACAAGGCGATAGTAGCTCGCGTTATCGATGCCTTTGAAGCTAAGGGTCGGCCCCAGGTGGTTGCCTTCCGCGGTATGGTTGTACACGACGTCCAAGATCACCTCGATTCCGGCGTCGTGCATGACCTGGACAAAAGTCTTAAATTCCCCCAATTTTCCACTGGCGAGATATTCTGTGTGCGGGGCAAAGAAACCGAGAGTATTATAGCCCCAGTAGTTGGAGAGGCCCTTCTTGACCAGATGGCGGTCATGGATGAACGCCTGCACCGGCAACAGCTCGATGGAGGTCACCCCCAGGGCCTTGAGGTAGCTTACGATCGCCTGATCCGCCATCCCGGCAAAGGTACCGCGATGCGGGCGGGGCACGTCTGGGTGCCGCACCGTGTAGCCCTTGACGTGCAGTTCATAGAGAATCGTTTCGTGCCAGGGCACCCGGGGCTTGCGATCCTCTCCCCAGGTAAAAGCCGTGTCCACCACCACGCACTTGGGCATGTAGGGAGCGTTGTCCCGGGTGTCGAAGGTCAGATCCTCGGCCGCCGCCCCCAGGCGGTAGCCGAAATGAGCATCCGTCCATTCCAAGCGCCCCCCCCACGCTTTGGCGTAGGGGTCGAGTACCAGCTTGTTGGCATTAAACCGGTGGCCGGCATCGGGGGCATAGGGGCCGTGGACCCGGTAGCCGTAGCGCTGCCCTGGTCGGGCATCGGGCAAGTAGCCGTGCCAGATTTCGTGCGTGTATTCGGGCAAGACCACGCGGGCGGTTTCCCGGCCGCCGTCTCCCTCGAACAGGCACAGCTCCACCTTTTCGGCGTTTTCCGAAAACAGGGCGAAATTGACCCCCCGGCCATCCCACGTGGCCCCGAGGGGGTAGGGGCGTCCCGGCCATACCCGGGGGCGGGTCAGAGTCATGGCTCAGGTTCCCTCTGTCATCATGGCATCACGGTTTCGCCACCAAAACGAGCCGGGCGAAACCCCGCGCTTGGTTCTTTGTACAGCGCCTTTCGCACAGTGACCAGGGGCCGTGCGCGGGGGGGCTTTGCGGTTTTGCGGATTGTGCGACCGCAGCATGATCAATGGTGCGGTCGCACAATTATCATGCGAGGGACGGGGCGGAGATCTGCTAGGGTGGGCGTGCAAGAGGCCGTCCCTCGCTTGGCCGGGGCGCTTGCGTCGTGTTCGCTGATACCCTGCCTCGTTTTCGGTAATGTCAGAGAGGTCGTTATGGCCAAACGCTCCCGCGCCGTTCCTTTCCGGCCCGACTCCGGCGACGATGCCACCGCGCCCGTGCATCCCCTCGGCCTGTGGGATCCCTTGCGCGGGGAGGAGGAGCGCCGCGACCAGAGTTTTCGCCGCACGGTGCGTCCCCATAACGAGAACCAGCGCCGATTGCTGGAAGCCATGGAGCGCTTTCCCCTGACCCTGGCCTTGGGACCGGCCGGGACGGGCAAAACCTATTTGGCCATTGCTCGGGCGGTGGAAGCCCTGGAGGAAGGCTCGGTCGATCGGTTGGTGCTCTCGCGCCCTGCCGTCGAGGCCGGCGAAAGCCTGGGCTACCTGCCCGGGACCTTGGAAGACAAGCTTCTGCCCTACCTGCGCCCGCTCTACGACGCCCTGGCCGATCGCCTGGGCGGCAAGCGACTGCGTACCTTGCTGGGCGACGGCACCTTGGAAATCGCCCCGCTCGCCTACATGCGCGGGCGTACCCTCAATCGAAGCTTTATCGTCGTTGATGAAGCCCAAAACTGCACCTATGCCCAAATCAAGATGGTCCTGACCCGGCTTGGCTGGCATTCGCGCATGGTGATCACCGGTGACCCGGATCAGACCGATCTCCTGCCCGGCCTTTCCGGTCTGGCCGAGGTCGCCCAGCGCTTGCAGGCCCTGGACGAGGTGGGGGTTGTGCGGTTGACCCAACACGATGTAGTCCGCCATCCCCTGGTGGCCTGCTTGCTGGAGCTGTTGTAGGGAAGGGCGTGTCTGTTCGAAGGACGCGGGGGGCTACCGCGCGCCCCGTGTCCCCCGAAACAAGCGCCCCGCCTGCGTCTCCTAATCCCCCACCACAGGAAAGATCGCGGCGATGGCCAGGGCGAACGCCACGGCCAGAGCCCCGGCCCCTCCCGCCACATGGCCGGTGCGTTGCCAAGTCCAGCGTCCGAACAGGCCAAAGACGATCAGCATCACTGCCAAGGCCGGGACCAGAATGATCAGAAAGAACAAAGACTCGAAATCGAGGGCAATGGCGAGTCCCAGCGAGAACAGGAACAAAACGCGCGTGAGGATGGACCGGCCTGTGTGGCGCCGGGGGCCGCGGACCAGGGTTTCATCGGCGAGGAAGTAAAGCCCGGTGCCCACCAGGGCAATCGGGATCAGGGGCAGGCGCGAGGCGCTGGGAGCAACCGCGGTGACAAACGTGTCAACCGGTCCCCCGAAGGCCAGCAGGGTATAAGCGCACACGAGGCTTCCCCCCACGCCCAGGCGGATCCAGCCCGCCCGGTCAAGACGCGGCCAGCCGGGCGGGATCCACCCGTGGGTGTGATGGAGCCACCAAAGGCCACCAGCAGTCAGCAGGCCATACACGGCGCAATGAACAATCAGATAGTCGCCGACCAGAGTGGGCAGAAAGTCGGTCGGCAGAGGGCGTAGAATAAGCGGGGTGAGGACCGCCGGTCCCAGCGCTACCGGGAGAAAATGGCGCCACGCCAGGGCGGGCCCGCTGGGCGGCGGGGCGACTTTGGGAAGAAGGGAAGCCAGCGGCCACGCCAGCAGGAGAACGCCGCCCAGCAAGAGCCCAATCCACGGGAGGCGGGCCGGGGCCGGACGCGCCTCGCCCCGGTGGAACACGTCGTTGAGCCAAGCAACCGCTTCGGCCGACGCGGCCCGGCTGAACAGCACCCCAATATGCTCGACCCCCGGGGCAATGGCGTAGCGTCGGGCGGTCCCTTTATCGCGGTTGCCATAGGTCACCGCCGGCTGGGGGGCGGCGAGACCCGCGACCATCGCAACCGCGCGCAGGGCCTCGCCTTTCACAAGGTCGGACTCCAGCCCGCCCACGAGGACCAGCAGGTTGGCAGGAGAGGTTTCGGTCACGGCGGGAGAGAACATGGAAACGGCGATGGTCGCCGCCACCGCCGGATCCTCGTTGGCGTAGCGGACCACGATGTCCGAGGCCATGGAGTGGCCCAAAACCGCCAAGCGGGGCTGGTCAGGCACCAAGGTGAGGGCATACTGGGCGACCTGATGCAATTGATTCAACAGGTAGACCGTGGCCCCATCAATGAGGGCGAGGTCGCCGCTCAACGGCTCCGGGTCGCGACCATGACCCAGGGCATCGAACGTCACCGCGACGTAGCCGTTGCGCGCAAGGGCAATGGCAAAGCTGTCCATCAATTGCTGGGATCCAGCAAAGCCATGAGCGATCACGACCGCCGGCCCCGAAGGACCCGCCGCAGGTCGGAAAATGGTGACCGGCGTCTGATCGACAACGGTTTTTTCGATGCTCAGATCGGCCAGGGGGGCGAGTAGCCGGGTCAGCCCAAGAACGATCAAGACCAAGCCGATCGCCGCAACCACGGCACGTCGTGCCCAAGAGGGCAGCGGAACGGCCCTGCGGGGTGGCGTCATTCCGTCATCCCATCCGTAGGCCCCATAAGGGGCGGGTGAAGCTGGGGAGGCGTCCCCAGGGGGATATCGTTGTTGCCCCCGGGCCGCGTCAAGTCAACGCCGCCGGCGGGTTTGGGGGTGACCGGCCCAGGGAACCGGTTTTGCCAGCCACTTCTGAATGAAGTTCCAGGAGGCATGGTAGCCATCGTGGGGGAGGGTGCAGGCGGTACAATTCTTGCGCACCAGTCCGTTACGATCGGTATACAGCTCATAGGGGCCCGGACACTCGTAGGCGATGAGCGGGCAATAGCAAAACAAACAATTGAACTCGCGCTTGATCCCCTGGTGGCATGGCAAAAAAGGACAGTTTGAATTCGTAAAACCCTTGTAAGCCTCGTTAAGGGTTGTGTCCTTGGGTTCCATGGCGCACTCCAGCAGGGCCTGGGGGAAGGCGATCCCGCACTGTCGCCTACCCCCCGCCCCGGTTCAAGGGGGATGACCGCCGTCAGACCAGGGGCCGCCGATTGACGCCACCGCCCGGTCCGGGCTATGGCCCCGCGCCAGGAAAGCCATCAGAGGGTGTCCACCATGACCTTCGGCCTATTTGTCATTAATCTGGCCCGCTCCACGCAGCGGCGCGAACGCATCTTGGGCTCTTTGGCCGAGGTTGGCCTGGAGGCCCAGATTTGGGAGGCGGTGGACGGGGCCACACTCGATCCGGCTCACGCTCCCCGGTATGACCAACACGAACGACGTCGGCGCTTTGGCCACGACCTTACCCCCAATGAGATCGCCTGTGCCTTGAGCCACCTTGGCTGTATCGAGGCAGCCTGGAAATCAGGACTCGAGAAGGTCTGCATCCTGGAAGACGATGTCACCGTGGTGCCCGAGTTCCCCGACGTTCTCAAAGCCTGTCTGGCCCTGCCGCCTGGGGTGGATATGGTGAAATTTTATGGGCTGCGCCACCGCCGTCACCGCGTGGTGTGTTCTCTCACCCCGACGCATTCCCTGATTCGCCCCCTGCACGCCACCTGTGGGACCCAGGGGTATTTGCTCGATCGGGTAGGGATGGAAAAAGCCCTGGCGGCGTGCTCGCCTCTGGTGATGCAGATCGATATCTCCTTGGATCGCTACTGGGAGAACGGGATGCGGTTGTTCGCGGTCTCGCCCGCCCCCTTGATCGAACCAGGCAGCCTGCCCTCGGACATCCAGGCCCCGCGGGTGGACCCCTGGCGGGCCGATCGGGACCATCGCCTGCGGCTACGGCTGAAGGCTCACAAACTTCAAGACAGCATTCGCCGTCACTGGAGCAATCTGACGGGGGGGTTTAATCGTCTGCCGTGATTTTCGCGGTATGACCCCACGCGGCTAGCGCGTGCTTGGAAAAAAGGGTGTATCCTTTCCCCTGGGCATGCACAGCCAGGGAGGCCAACCATCATGAAGCACTGTGCCGTTTTGGCGGTCATTGTGGTGCTTCTTGGAGGAGGCGTGGGTTTGGCGCGCGAGGAGAGCCGCCTGGAGACTCTGGGAGTCGGCTGTCTGGGGCAGGGCGACAGCGCCTTGCATCGGGTTGTTCATTCCTTCATCGCCGATGTCGCCTTGCGGTTATCGGACGCCTTGACCTTGGAGGATCGCTGCACCACGGCCCTTGGGAACGAGGGCGATCTTTGGCAGGCGGTTCGCCTGGGGGCCATGGATCTCGCGGTTCAAACAACCTCCGGCCTTGTCCCGTTTGTTCCCGAACTCGGGATCTTGGATATCCCCTATCTGTTTCGTGACGCCGGCCACGCCGGGCGGGTGCTCGACGGGCCGGTGGGCGAACTTCTGGCGGCCCGACTGCGCGACCAAGGGGTGGTGGTGCTGGGCTTTTTCGAACAAGGCCTGCGGCATATCACCACCCGGCATCGCCCCGTGCGCGAGCCGTCCGACCTGAAGGGGCTGACGTTACGCATTGTGCCCACGCCCGTGTTCGAGACCATGTTTCGCAGTCTGGGAGCCGAGGTGGTCACTCTGAATTGGGGAAGCCTCTATACCGCCTTACGGGATGGTTGGGTGGAGGGGCATGACAATGCCGTGCTGACCCTTTCCGCGTTTCACCTGAACGAGGTCCAGTCCGTGGTGTCCCTCACCGGCCACGTCCGGTCTCAAGGGGTTATTTTAATTAATTCAGAGTTGTTTTCTGGCTTGTCGGGAGCAAAACGGGCGGCCTTGCTTGCTGCCGCTCGGACAGCGGGCCAGCACTCGCGCGAAAACCAGGAAATGCGCGACGCGGCGATCCTCGCAACCTTCAAAGCGAACGGGATGGACGTCGTGACGGTGGACCGACAAGCCTTCGCTCACGCCCTGGCCCCGCTGGAAGGAGAATGGGAGCGACGGTTCGGTCGCGACATTCTTCACCTGATCCGCGAGACCCCCTGACAACGGAAAGGACACCATGGGACGCCTTATGAAGGCTCTGACTTTGGTTGGGGGGGGGTCCGTGACGCTTTCCCTCATGGGACAGGACATGCCGGCCCGGGCACAGCCTCCCCAAGATCGCACCTTGATTCTTGGGCATATGGGGGGCAGCCGTAGTCCGCAGCATCTTTTGACCCAGGTCCTTGGCGACACCCTCAAGGGCCACCCAGCCACGCGCCAAGTCACCCTCGAAGAGCATGGCGGTGGGACCATGGGGGATGACCTGGACCTGTGGCGCGCCGTTAGCCTGGGGGCGATCGATCTGGCGGTGGTCACTGTGCCAGCCATCTCTTCCCATGTCCCAGAGCTTGGGGTGCTCCTGGTTCCGTTCTTGTTTCGGGACATGCGTCATGCGGCCAAGGTCTTCCATGGGCCTCTGGGGGAGGGGGTCGGGCAGGCCGTGGGGCGGGAGGGGCTGGTCCTGCTGAGTTTTGTCGTGCGCGGATTTAACCGCCTGACCAATGCCCGCCGTCCGGTGCGTCGCGCCGAAGATGTCAGGGGGCTGCGGGTGCGGATTATTCCCAATCCGATTTACAACCTGACCTATGCCGCCCTTGGAGCCCAGGTGGTGCCCATGGCTTGGCCCGCGGTCTACGGCGCCCTCGACGATGGACGGATCGATGGCCAGGAAAACCCCCTTCTGTCGCTGGCCGGCCAGGACTTTTCGCGTGTGCAAAAGTACCTGTCGCTGACAACCATCAGCCAAAACCCCCAGATCCTGGTCATGAACGCAGAGGCTTTCAGGGCGTTGTCGCCCCAGGAACAGGAGGCCCTGACCTCCGCCGCGCGAACGGCGGCTCGAAGCATTGATGCCCGGCTGGAGGAGGGAGAGGCCGCTGTTTTGGAAGGTTTCCGGCAAGAGGGAATGGAGCTGATAGAAAACGTTGATCACGATACCTTTCGGGTTGCCTTGGCACCCCTGGAGCCAGAATGGGAGGCCCGATTTGGGGCAGATCTCCTGCGCCGGCTGCGTGCAGCGGCGGATGAACCGTGAAGATCAAAGGGCCCGGATAACCCTATGATGAAAATCAGGAGGGGACGTGGATTCGGTTGATCGACTTTTTTCTTTTTTTGGCATAACGGCACGGACCCTGGGGGGCTTTTTTGTCCTCGTGGTTTTCATGGCCGGTCTGTCCGTGTTGTCCTGGCACCATCTGGTCGAGATCGAGCGCACGACCCAACTGGTCACCCAGGCTGCGACGGCCGAGGCCGTGGCCGGGCGCATTGCCACACGGATTGATCGCATGAACCGCTCGGCGCGGGTTTTTTTGCGTTCGCGTGATATGGCCGACGTGGCAGCAGCGCGAGAAGCCTCCCTGGAAACCGGGAGCGCTCTTGACGCTGCCGTCGCTGAAGTCGCTGGCGTTTCCGTGTTGGGAGAACAATCATCGGTTTTGCGCGAGGGGTTAGCCCGCTATGCCCGCGCCTTGGAACGAGCCGCATATGCCACCGAGCGGCAAAGTCGGGCCATCGACGATGTTCTGGCCAAAGGGGCGCCGCTGGCAACCCTGACCCGGGCCTTAACCGAGGCCGGCTTCCGGGAAGGCGATCCGTCGATGGTGCGGTCCTACGCTCACCTTGAAGCGTTGTTTCAAAACAGCCGGGCGGCTCTGTCTCGCTACATCATGACGGTCCAGCCCAATGACGCCGAGAGCGCACGCGACGAAATGGACCGCTTTATGGCGGCCCTCGGAAGCATGCGCCCTACGGGTTTGCCCAGAGTTGACCGGTTTTTAACAGCACTCTCGATCAGTACGCCCGCTTACCGGTTGGCTGGGGATGCCGTTTTTGAAGCCTTTGTGGCGAAGCAGCGGGCTGAAGCTGAACTGGGGCAGACCACAGATATCCTGGATACGGTGATCCGGGGCGTGAAACAAACCCTTGCCCGCGCCCGCGACGAGGCCACCACGGCGCAAGGCGAACGGATCGCGGCCTTGCAACGCCTTGCAATCAATGCAGCCGTGCTGGCTTTGATCGTGGCAGTGGGCTTGACGTGGTTGATCGGGGGATCTGTGACCCGCCCGATCCGGCGGATGACCCACGCCATGCAAGCCCTGGCGGGGGGGGCTTTGGATTTTCCCATCCCAGCCCTCGGGCATCGTGACGAGATCGGTCATATGGCCAAGGCGTTGGAGGTTTTCCGCGAAAACGCAAAGAGAGTCCGCTGGGCCCGCGAGGAGGCTGAGGCCGCTACGTTAGCGAAAAGCGAGTTTCTGGCCAACATGAGTCATGAAATTCGGACTCCCATGAATGCGGTTATCGGTATGACCAGTCTCACTCTCAAGACCTCTCTGTCCGATGGCCAGCGTGATTATTTGAACAAAGCTCTGGGGGCGGCAAAAATTCTTATGATTATTTTAAATGACATTCTTGATTTTTCAAAGATCGAAGCGCGGCAAATGAGTGTGGAGTCCATCCCGTTCGATTTGGATGCCGTTGTCGATACGGTCGTCACCGTGGTGGGATTGGCGGCGGAACAGAAGGGGCTTGATCTGGTGGTGGCGGTGGACGCTGACGTGCCGCGTCACCTGATCGGGGATCCGCTACGCCTGGGGCAGATTTTAATTAATCTTGTAAATAATGGAATTAAATTTACCCAGCAGGGAGAAGTGGAGGTCGCTATCTCTGTAAAAGGTATCAAAGAAGAAAGGGGAGGGATCACCCTGTCTTTTGCGATACGTGATACAGGAATCGGCATGACTAGCGACCAGCACGATAAACTTTTCAAGCCATTCCATCAAGGTGACAGTTCTATTACCCGCCGCTACGGTGGCACCGGCCTCGGCTTGGCCATCGTCCGCTCCTTGGTCACCCTCATGGGAGGCACCCTCTCTGTGGACTCAGTTTTCGGGGGCGGCAGCGTGTTTACCGTCGAGCTCTCTTTTGATTCCCTTGTGGACACCCCAGAGTTCCAGGACGATCAGATCCCAGCAAGAGGGCAGGCGGTCCTGATTCTTATCAAGAACGAGACACGTCGGCGCGCTGTCGAAAACTATCTTGCCGCCTTGCGTTTCTTTCCCCTGGGCGTGGCTACGGAAGCAGAAGCTGTTACCGCCCTCGAAAAAGGACGGGACGTGGCTCTGATGGTGATCGATGCGGACCCGGGGCAGGGGGGCTCCATGATGCGGCGCCTGCATGCGGTGCCTCAGGCCGGTACAGCGGCGTGCATCTTCTTGGTCCCCTTGGAGCACGAGATGGCGCCGCACGACCTCACCCACGAGGCCCGGGTCGCGCTGCTGACGAAGCCTGTGACGGCGCCGCGCCTTGCGCATGCGGTTCGTCTGGTATTGGGAGAGGAGGGGGAGGGCGTCTCTTCAACTCGGCCGGTCGCGCTGCGTCGCTGCCTGGAAGGGGTAAGGATTTTGATTGTTGAGGACAATCCCCTCAACCTTCAAGTTTTAACAGAAGTTCTGATCGACGCCGGTGCTCATGTCGAGGGCGCCAGCGGCGGAGAGATGGGGTGGCATAAAGCAAGGGAGCTGCTCCCAGACGTTGTCCTTATGGATATTCAGATGCCCGATGTCGATGGTTTGGAGGTTACAAGGCGCCTGCGCGTCGCCCCCCTCACGCGGGACTTGTTGATTTTTGCCATGACGGCCCACGCGTTACAAAGTGACCGCGACCGGTGCTTCGCCGTGGGAATGAATGATCATTTGAGTAAACCGGTCGATCCCGACACGCTGGTGGCGATGATACGGCGTTGGATATCTCCTTCCATCAAAGAAGGAACGGGGGGGGTGGGATCTCTTGGGGGCGTGCCAGCCTCTGTGCCGTTTGTTGTGCCAGGGTTGAACGTGGAGCGGGCTTTGGAATTAACCGGGGGACAGGTCGATCGCCTAAGGCGGGTGATGCACGAGTTTCCCCGTCAAAATAATGATATTGCGGATCGGCTCGCTTTGTTTTTTGCCCAGGGCCACTTTAGCGAAGTTGCCCGCTGTGCCCACGGGCTAGCATCCAGTGCAGCCTATATTGGCGCCGAAGCTCTCTCCAGCCAAGCTCAGGCTTTAGCTCAAGCGGCCCAAGCCGAAGATACACGCGATGTCGGGGTGATCCTGGCAGGGGTAACGCGAGAACTTGTGCATGTTATTGATATTCTCCACCGGAGTGAGCCGGTTCTCTTCCTGTATAAAGGTGAGAAACTTTCAGACCCTGTTGTCGTGCGGGATAAAATCGAGAGGCTTTTCCCGTTGGTCATGGCAGGAGACTATGCCGCAGAAGAAATAATTAATTCATTGATGGTCGATTTGGCAGAGACGTCAGCTTCTATCTTTGTTGAAAGGCTTCGGGAGCGTTTTTTTGATCTTGATATTGAATCGTCGATACATTTTCTCAAGGAGCTTCAGGAGATGATAAGCGACGTTGAGTTGGAGAGGCGGTCTTGAGGCGAGGCTGCCCCCTCAGTTTTTTTTGCTTGCAGTAGCCGGGGGAGACCTCTATAACCCGCCCTCTCGACGCACCGACAACGGCGCCGAGGGGGTTCGGGGGCAGGCTCCTCGGGTGGTGTAGCGGCTTTTTTCCTTTTGGAAACAACAGCTAAACGGATCCGGGAAAAAGGCCTTGACGCTGGAACGGGGCGGGGAGTAGTTTCCTTGCCTTCCGGGTTGACCGCCCGGGGCGCCTTGCTGGTTTTGGCCGGTGTGGCGGCCCTGAAAAAAGCGGTTGACACGATGGGGCGGTGCTAGTAAAAACCGCCGCCTTGGTGACGACGAACGAAGCATCGGACGATGTGACGGTAGTCGAAACTAAGTGGTTAGTCAATATTGCCGGTTCGCCGGTCTGCTGTTTGACATTGTAAAAGAAAACGCGATCGAAAGAGATGGGCGGGCGGCTCTCGGGGAACCGGGGCTGTCGGAAGAGAGATCTTCCTCAACCGCTCATCTTGAGTAAGACGAAAAGAATATCGACTCGTTCGATACCTTTGAAGTTCTTATGGCCAAGTATAAGTGATTGAGAAAAGGCTCGGCTTTCGAGGTTAACTTGAGAGTTTGATCCTGGCTCAGGACGAACGCTGGCGGCAGGCCTAACACATGCAAGTCGAACGCATCCTTCGGGATGAGTGGCGCACGGGTGAGTAACACGTGGGAACGTACCTTGGGAGTACGGGAATAAGTCCCTTGGAAACGAGGGACTAATACCCGGTATACGCCCTTCGGGGAAGGAAGTTCGCTCCAAGATCGGCCCGCGTCCGATTAGCTAGTTGGCGGGGTAACCTCCGTGCCGGCGCCGTCGCTCAACCCGGCTTTGGTGAGCGCCCCCGCTCCGACCTCGACCCCGGCGGCGACGGGGATGCCGAGTGCCACGCCCGCCGCCGCCACCACCGGCAAGGACGAGCCCCTGGCCACGTCGGGGGATCAGGGCTGGTACGTGGGGCGGATGATGAAAAATCTGGAAAAGTACCAGAAGGCCCGCGATTTGAGCGATCGGACCAAGCCAGCCACCGACGCCTGATCAACCCGGGACGCAAAGATGCAACTGAACGAGATTGTGGTGGAAGCCCCGGGCACCCTGCACGCGGGCGACGTTGTGATGTCCTGCCGCCTGGGGCGTGGGGGCGTGCGCGAGGACAAGCACGAGGGCGACGGGGCCACCCCGGTGGGGCGCTACGCGCTGCGCCGGGTGTATTACCGGCCCGATCGCGAGGCGCCGCCGGCCACGGCCTTGCCGGTGGTGGCCCTGGATCCGGGCTTGGGCTGGTGTGACGATCCGGCCCATCCGGCGTATAACCAGCCGGTGCGCCTTCCCTTTCCGGCAAGCGCCGAGACGATGTGGCGCGAGGATGGCCTGTACGATTTGGTGGTGGTGATCGGTCACAACGACGACCCCGTGGTTCCCGGGGCGGGCTCGGCGATTTTCATGCACGTTGCCGCGCCCGAAGGAACCCCCACGGCGGGCTGTGTGGCTTTGCCGGTCGAGGCCCTGCGGGCGTTGTTGCCGCGCTGTGGCCTTGAAACGGTCCTGGTCGTGGCCTCGCCTTGTTCCTCCACCCCTCTCCCCCCCTCTTGTGTCACAGGAAAAGAGCCCGAATGACGGTAATCCGGGCGGCCTCGTTGGCGGATGCGGCCGCGTTTCAAGCCATCTATGCCCCGTATGTGCTGGAGAGCACGGCGACCTTGGAAAACGTGCCGCCCACGGTCGAGGAAATGCGCGGGCGTCTGGCGCCGATGCTGGACCAGGGCTACCCGGTCCTTGCCGCCGAGCGCGACGGCCGGGTGATCGGCTATGCCTATGCCGGCCCGGCCCACAAGCGACCGGCCTATCGGCCCACGGTAGAGAACACCATTTATCTGGCCCAGGGAGAGACGCGCGGCGGCGTCGGCGCGGCCTTGATGGCCGAGTTGTTCGCGGCGGCCGAGGCGGCGGGGTTTCGCCAGATGATCGCGGTCATTGCCGACGCCGAGAACCGGGCCTCGCTGTCGTTTCATGCCCGCCAGGGGTTCGAGCAAGTCGCGCACTGGCGCGCGGTGGCCTGGAAGTTCGGGCGCTGGCTCGATGTCTTCCATTATCAGAAGACGTTGGGGGGTGGCGATCGCGTGGCGCCGGTCGAGGATGGTCCGGCGTGTCCGGCGGGACCGCCGACGTTTCGGTAAGAAAAAAGGATAAGGCTGGGGAGGCGCGGCCTCCCCAGGCCCCTCGGTCTCTTTGGGGGGGCTAACCCGCTTGTAACTTGACCCTTGGTCGGGCGACGGGGACCCTGAAGGCTCTCTCTTGCCGAAAAGGGATACTGCGGTTCATGACACGGATGGGTCAGGTTCTGTTGTCCTTGCTGATGGTTGCGGCCGTGGGTGGGGGGATGGTGGGGTGGAACACGGTCGGGCCGGCGGCGCCACCAGGGGGATCCAAGGCCCCGGGCGCGCCGCTGGTTCAAGTGGTTAGCGTCGCCCGCCAGCCGGTTCAGGATCTGATCGAGGCGGTGGGGACAACGCGGGCCCAGGCGGCCATCGACATTCGGCCCCTGGGCAGCGGCCGGCTGGTCGAGGTGGCCTTTTCTCCCGGGGCAGCGGTGGCGGCCGGGGCGGTGTTGGCCCGGCTTGATGACGAGACAGAGCGGGCCGACCTTCGGGAAGCCGAGGCCACCGTGGTCCAGGCCACCCAGGCCTTGGATCGGGCGCGGCGACTGCGTGCCACCCAGGCCCTGGCCCAAGTCTCCCTCGACGACGCCCAAGCCCGGGCGCAAGCCGCCCAAGCCGGGGTGGAACGGGCCCGCAAGGCGTTGGCCGAGCGGGTGATCCGGGCCCCGTTTGCCGGGGTGGTGGGATTTCGCGAACTGGATGAAGGGGCGCGGGTGTCGGCCGGGGATCTGCTGACCACCTTGGATGACCTGTCGGTGGTCGAAATCACCTTCGCCGTGCCCGAGCGGCACTATGGCCTGCTGCGCGTCGACCAGCGGGTGGAGGCCACCACCCCGGCGTTTCCCGGCCGGGTCTTTGCCGGCACCGTGATGCACATCGACACCCGCGTGGGCGAGACCTCGCGGGCATTTCGCGTGCGGGCTTCGCTGCCCAACCCCGAGCGGCTGCTGCCGGCTGGGCTTTCGGTCAATGTCTCGGTGGAGGTCGCGGCGCGCGAGGCCCTGATGGTGCCGGAAGGGGCGGTGATCGCCGAGGCCGGTGGCGGCGCGGTGTATGTGCTCGACGGCGACCGGGTCCGGCGGCGCTCGGTGCGCCTAGGCTTGCGCCGCGCCGAGACGGTCGAGATCGTCGAGGGCTTGAGCGCCGGCGACACGGTGGTGGCCCAGGGCCTTCAGCGCCTGCGCGACGGCAGTGCGGTGCGCCTGCGCTAATGAAAAAAGGGGAGGTCTGGAGGCGTCCGCCTCCAGGCAGGAGTTTGAGGGCGGCAGCCCTCAAGTCACCGTCATCCCGGGAGAGACCCCATGGATTTCAGCACGTTTTTTCTCCGGCGCCCCGTCTTCGCGACGGTGGTGTGTTTGTTGATTGTCTTGCTGGGGGTGGCGGCCATGGGGCGGCTGCCGCTGCGCGAACTGCCCGATGTGGACGCGGCCATTGTGACCGTGACCACCGAGTATACCGGCGCGGCGCCCGAGATCGTCGATACCGATGTCACCGAGGTGGTCGAGAGCGCGGTGGCCGGGGTGTCGGGGGTGCGCACCCTGACCTCGCAAAGCCGGCGCGGTCTGGGCCGCACGGTGATCGAGTTCGAGCCCGGGGTGGACATCGACGCGGCGGTCAACGACGTGCGCGATGTGGTGGCCCGGGTGCGCGGCGACCTGCCGGAAGATGCCGACGAGCCGCGCATTGCCAAGAGCGACACGGATTCCGACCCGGTGATGCGCCTGAGTTTGACCAGCGCCTCCCTGTCGCCCTTGCAGTTGAACGACATCGCCGATCGCTTCATCGTTGATCGCTTGTCCACCCTGGAGGGGGTGGCGGAGGTGGATTTGTATGGCGAGCGGCGCCAGGCCATGCGGATCTGGCTCGACCGCCGTGCCCTGGCGGCCCGCGCCCTGACGGTGCAGGACGTGGAAAGCGCCTTGCGTCGCAACAACGTCGAACTGCCGGCCGGTGATTTGGAGAGTGCCAGCCGCCTGTTCACGGTGCGCACCGAAACCCTGCTGCGCTCGCCCGAGCAGTTTGCGGCCATCGTCATCCGGGTGGTGGAAGGCTATCCGGTTCGCCTGCGCGACGTGGCCCAGGTGGAGCTGGGGGTGGAAAGCGACGACACGGCGGTACGCTCGGCGGGCAAGGCGGCGATTGGCCTGGGGATTTTGCGCCAGTCCACGGCCAACACGGTGGCGATCTCCGAGCGGGTGCGGGCCGAGGTGGAGAGGATCGGCGCGATCTTGCCCGAGGGGACGAGCCTGACGGTCAATTCGGATGAGGCGATCTTTATCAACCGCTCGATCCATGAGGTGGTGCTGACCTTGGTGATTGCCGTGGTCATCGTGGTGCTGGTCAACTTTGCCTTTTTGGGCTCGGTGCGCGCGACCTTGGTCCCCAGCGTGACCATTCCCGTGGCCTTGATCGGCAGCTTTGCCGGCATCTGGCTGCTGGGATTTTCCATCAACATCCTCACCTTGCTGGCGCTGATCCTGGCCATTGGCATTGTGGTCGATGACGCCATTGTGGTGTTGGAGAACATCCAGCGGCGGATTGAACACGGCGAAAGCCCGCTGGCGGCGGCGGCTCTGGGCACCCGGCAGGTGACGTTTGCGGTGATTGCCACCACCTTGACCCTGATTGCGGTGTTTGTGCCGCTGTCGTTCAGTGGGGGGGCGGTGGGGCGCCTGTTCACCGAGTTCGGGGTGGTTATGGCGTGCTCGGTGGCGTTGTCCATGGTGGTGGCCCTGGTGTTTTGCCCGCCGCTGGCGGCCGGGGTGTTGAGCGACGCTAGCCACGAGGGCCGGCTGGCGCGCGCCGTCAACCGGGTCTTGAGCGGCCTCACGGCGGGCTATCGGCGGGCCCTGACGGTGGCCCTTAACATGCCGCTGGTGGTGCTGGTGGTCGGGGCCTTGTGTGCCGGGTCGTCGTGGGCGCTGTACGAAGCCTTGCCGCGTGAGCTGACCCCGGCCGAGGATCGCGGGGTGTTTTTTGTCGCGCTGACGGCGCCGCAGGGCTCCAACACCGCCTACACCGATGCGCAAGTCGCCCGGATTGAAACGGCCGTGGCCCCCCTGATGGAAAGCGGGGTGGCAGAAAGCGTGATGGCGATCATCGGGGCCGGGCGCCGGCCCAACCGGGGCACCGTGGTGGTGCGGCTCAAGGACTGGAGCGAGCGCGAGCAAAGCGCGATGGCAGTGACCCAGCAGATCAGGCGCGATCTGGGGCAAATGACCGGGGCCCTGGCGACGCCGCAACTGCCGGCTGGCCTGGGCCTGCGGGGCAGCCGCACGCCTTTGCAGGTGGTGGTGGGAGGACCTGACTTCGAGCAGGTCAAGTGCTGGGCCGATGCCCTGCTGCGCCGCGCCCAGGAGAACCCCCGCCTGATCAATCCCGAACTGGACTACGAGCCCAACCAACCGCAGATTTCGGTGAGCATCGACCGCGACCGGGCCGATGATCTGGGCATTGGCGTCGAGACGGTGGGCCAGACCCTGCAAACCATGATGGCCAGCCGCGAGGTTACGCGCTTTGTCGATCGGGGCCGGGAATACGAGGTAATCGTCCAGGCGAGGGCCGAGGATCGCAGCACGCCGGCCGATCTGTCTCATACCTTTGTGCGGGTGGGCCGGGGCGAGGCCCTGGTACCCTTGGACGCCCTGGTGAGCCTGACCGAGACGACCAGCGCGCCCGAACTCAACCGCTATGGGCGCATGCCGGCCATCACCTTGTCGGCGGCTCTGGTGCCGGGCTACGACATCGGCTCGGCGATCAACGACCTTCGGGCGGCGGCTCTGGAGGTTTTGCCCCCCGAGGCAACCTTGTCGTATGCCGGCCAATCCAAGGAGTTCCTGGAGACCTCCGGGGGAGTGATGACCACCTTCCTGATGGCCCTGCTGATCGTCTATCTGGTGTTGGCCGCCCAGTTCGAGAGCTTTATTCATCCATTCATTATTCTCCTCTCGGTGCCGCTCGCGGTATCGGGGGCATTGTTCTCGCTGTGGGTCTCGGACAACTCCTTGAATGTCTACAGCCAAATCGGCATTATTTTGTTAATCGGTCTGATGGCCAAGAACGGCATCTTGATCGTTGAATTCGCCAACCAGCTTCGTGACGAAGGCCTCTCGGTGCGCGAGGCCATCCTCGAGGGAGCGGCGTTGCGGCTGCGGCCCATTTTGATGACGGTGGTGTGCACGGTGCTGGGTGCGGTGCCGCTGGCGGTGTCGTCGGGAGCGGGGGCGGAAAGCCGGGAGGCCATTGGGGTGGTGATCATCGGCGGGCTGGGCATCGCCTCCCTGCTGACCTTGTTCCTGACCCCAGTCCTCTACGACCGGCTAGCCCGCTTCACCCGCTCGGCCGGCGCCGCCGGAGAAGCCCTGGAGGCCGCCCTGGCCGAAGCCGCCCAAAAATGAGGGGTCTGGGGAGGCCCGCCTCCCCAGCCTTGCTTCTTTTTTTTAAACCACACAACACCCTTGCGTCGGCGCCACCCGTATCCCCCCCTTCGGCCACGGGATCTCCTGAGGATCGACATCCCCAGCCGCAAGACGGACCGCCCAGTAAGGAAAAGCGACCCCGGACTGACAGCTATAAAGAAGACCGCCCGACATCCGACTATTGATCTCCAGCAAAAAGGGGAGGCCCTCCCCTTCTTTGGTCTGAATGTTGAACAGTCCGTTGAGACCAAAGCGACGGCAAAGTTTTTCCGCCATGACCAACGAGGGTCCTTCGACTTCCAGGTTTTGGTAAGAGCCCATCTTGACTCGGGCGACAGCCCGCACCATCTCCCCGTCATGAGCAAGGACATCCACACTGCGTTCAACACCGGGCAAATAGGCCATGAGCAGCATGGGTCGTTTTTGTGCAGAGTCGGCCAGCGCCTGGCGAAAAGCGGTCAGGCCCAAACGGTCGGTACCCCCTGAGACGAGTCGGGAGAATTCCTTGTCGTTCGTTTCCAGCCGACGAAACCCCGCGCCGTATACGCCGACGCAGGGCTTGACGCACAGGCGTTCGATCTGGGGGCTGAGGGCTTCCCAGGCGGCATCAAACTCCTCAAGGGTGCAAAAGCGGCGGTAGGGAGGCAAGGCAATGTCGCTCCCGGCGAGGGCGTCGTAGAGGCGGTCCTTGTGTTCGGCGAGCGCCATGAGGGCGGGGGGCCCCATCACCGACAAGGCAACGCCCTGGGCCACGAACTGGTCGCGGGCGGCTGCGAGGACCGTGCGGCGATGTTGGGGCAGAAAGACCTTCACGTCATGGATCCGGCATTGCTCCAAGCACCACGCGGCATAGGCGTCGTCGGGGAGGTCGCGGGGTTCCAGATCGATTTCGTCGGCGATGGTGGACAAGGCCGAGGGCAGGGAGGGCACGGTGGTGCGGAGGCGAAAGCGGCTCTCACGATCCTGAGCCCGGATCTGACACAGGGCATCGTAGGTATTGGAGAGTCCCTTATTGAACCAGACTTTCATGCGCGGATCTTTCATCGGGCAAGAGCATCGATAGGCATTGTATCAAAAAACACTGTTACAAGAGATTAATCAATTTGGGGTTGACAGGGAAATACTTGCTGTTGATCATCCCGGTTGATCGGGGCGGACCAGTTTTTTGCCTCGTGGTTTTAGCATGGCTTTCCTGACGGCACTGTGCCGCAAGAAGCCTCTTCAAGGAAGGAGTGACGCATGGCTGTTTCGCTGTCCAAGGGCGGGAACGTCTCGTTGAGCAAGGAAGCGCCGGGTCTGACCGCGATCGACGTGGGTCTGGGCTGGGATCTGCGCGCCACCGATGGCACCGATTTCGACCTGGACGCCTCGGTCTTCCTGCTGTCCGCCGCCGGCAAGGTGCGGTCCGACGCGGATTTCATTTTTTACAACAACAAGAGCACGGCCGATGGCTCGGTGGTGCACAAGGGCGACAACCGCACCGGCGAGGGCGCGGGCGACGACGAAGTGGTGTTCATCGACCTGGCCAAGGTCGCGGCCGATGTGCAGAAGGTGGCCTTTAGCGTCACCATCCACGACGCCGAAGCGCGCAAGCAGAACTTCGGTCAGGTGAGCAACGCCTATATCCGCGTGCTCAACAAGGCCAACGGCGCGGAAATCACCCGCTACGATCTCTCCGAGGATGCCTCGACCGAAACGGCGATGATCTTCGGCGAACTCTATCGCCACGGCGAGGAGTGGAAGTTCAAGGCGGTGGGTCAGGGCTTTGCCGGCGGTCTCGGCCCCCTGGCGCAGAATTTCGGCGTGAACCTCGGCTAAGGAGAAGCCCACATGAGCGTGTCCCTGAGCAAGGGTCAGAAGATCAGCCTGTCCAAGGACGGCGCCGCCTTGCAGCGTCTGTTCATGGGTCTGGGCTGGGACGTGGCCAAGAAAGGCGGTTTCCTGGGCGGCCTCTTTGGGGGCGGCGGCGAGGAGATTGATCTGGACGCGTCCTGTCTGGTGTTCGACGACGCGGGCGCTCTTGTGGATCAAATCTGGTTTCGCCAGCTCAAGGGCCTAAACGGCGCCATTGTCCACACGGGCGACAACCGCACCGGCGAGGGCGACGGCGACGACGAGGTCATCAAGGTGGACTTGGCCGCCCTGCCCGCAGAGGTCAAGGCGCTGGTGTTCACCGTCAATTCGTTCCGGGGGCAGACCTTCGACAAGATCGCCAACGCGACCTGTCGGGTGGTCGATGACCAGAGCGGGCAGGAACTGGCCCGCTTTACCCTGAGCGAAGCCGGGTCCCACACCGGGTTGGTGATGGCCAAGCTCTATCGCCATAACGGCGAATGGAAGGTCCATGCGATCGGGGAAAAGACCACGGGTCGCACCTTCCACGACATGATGCCGGCCATTCAGGCCGCGCTGTAACCGCGCCATTGGGGAGGAGAGCGCACGGATGAGTGTCATAACCTTGACCCCCGGAGCCAACGCTTCGGTTCCTGACCTGCCGGGCCTGATTTTGGCGGTGGGCTGGATGCCGCAGGCCCCGGCCGGCATGGACATCGATGCCTCGGCCTTTTTGGTCACCGAGGCGGGGACGGTGCCGTCGGATGAACACTTTGTGTTCTACGGCGCCCAGACCGCTCCGGGGGGCGCCGTGCGCTTTCTTCCCACGGCGACCACCGGGGATGCGGGGGATCGACAGGCCTTTGTCATCACCCCGGCCAGCGTGGCGCCGGAGGTCGCGTCGATTGATATCTGCCTGACCATCCACGAAGGTCAGGCGCGGCGGCAATCCTTTGGCCAGTTGACGGGGCTGCGGGCGCGCTTGCTCAATGCCGCCGACAACAGCGAGATCGCCCGCTTTGCCCTGCCCGCGGCCGGCATGACCGAGACGGCCATTACCTTGGTGCGCCTGTACCGGCGGGCCGGGGCGTGGAAGATCCGCGCCGTGGGCCAGGGCTTTGTCGGCGGTTTGGCGCCGCTGGCGCGTCAGTATGGCGTGGATGTGGCCGAGGACGCGGCGCCTCCCTCGCCGCCCCCTGCCGCTCCTCCTCCCCCTCCCCCCGCCCCTCCCCCCCGCCCGCCCGGTGTCCCTGAGCAAGGTGACCTTGGAAAAGCGCGGCCAGTCGATTTCCCTGGAAAAAAAGCAAGAGCGGGGCTTCGGCGAGATCCGTATCAATCTCAACTGGTCGCGGGGCGAGGCCAAGCGCTCGGGCGGTCTGTTGGGCGGTCTGTTCGGCGGCAATCGTGGCATCGACCTGGATCTGGGCTGCCTGTGGGAGGCTGCCGACGGAAACAAGGGGTGCGTTCAAGCGTTGGGCGGCACCCTTGGCGCCTATGACGAGCCGCCCTATGTTCGCCATGCGGGCGACGATCGCACCGGCGATCGGCCCGAGGGGGAGAACATGACCGTCAACGGCGACCATCTGCCGCGTCTGCGCCGTATCCTCATCTACGCCTTTATTTACGAGGGAGTTCCCAACTGGGCGGCGGCTGATGGCGTGGCCATGGTGCGCATGGCCGGGCATCCCGATATTGAGGTGCGCCTGGACAGTCCCGAGGCGAACCAGGGCCTGTGCGCGATTGCCATGCTGGAAAACGACGGCGGGCGGCTCAAGCTGACCAAGGAAGAGCGGTACTTCCGCGATCACCGGGAGCTGGACATGGCCTATGGCTGGGGTCTGCGCTGGGTCGCCGGATCGAAATAGGCCGGATCGCAAGAAGAAGGATGAAGAGATGTCGTTTACCGATTGGTTGAAGCGCAACGTTACCGAAGCGCGCGACACCATGAATGCCGAGATCACCAAGTTTAAGTCCAAGGATTTCCTTGAGGCGGTGGTGGCCGGCTGTGTTCTGGTGGCGTATGCCGACGGCAACATCACGCCGGAAGAAAAGCAGAAGATGATGGGTTACATGAAGACTTCAGACCAACTGAAGTTCTTCGAGCAGGGCGATATCATCAAGCTGTTTCAGTCTTACGTCGAAAAGTTTGATTTCGATCCCACGATCGGCACCGGCGAGGTGATGCAGGTCATCGGCAAGTTCAAGGGCAAGCCCCAGGCGCAGTTGATCGTGCGCGTGTGCTGTGCCATTGGTGCCGCCGATGGCGACTTCAGCGCGCCCGAGCAGGCCGTGGTACGGCGGATGTGCTCCGAATTGGGCCTGACACCGTCGGACTTTGGGTTGTAAACTCGCGTTTGTTTTTGTGCGTTCCGCTGCCCTCGGTCCCGCCTGGGACCGGGGGTTTTGGTGTAGGCTCTTTTCCTCAAGGGGAACCTGAGAGACGGGTGGTCCCTCAGGAAGAGGAAAGGCTGGGGAGGCGAGCCTCCCCAGACCCCTCGATCCTTGGGGGATAAAAACTCACTCTAGCCGGGAACATCCATGGCTCACTTTGGTTTTCCTCTGGAAACCGTGATCATCTTCTTCGTTGCGATCGCGTTTTCCGTTTTCATGGATCTCTTTGCCCATCGCCACGCCAAGGAGATCACCCTGCGCGATGCCGGGCTGTGGTCCTTGTTCTGGGTTGCTTTGGCGCTGACTTTTTACGGCTACCTGTGGCTGCGCTTTGAAAAGCAATGGGCTGACCTCTATCTCGCCGGCTACGCCCTGGAAAAGGCGCTGTCGGTCGATAACCTGATGGTGTTTATGGCGATCTTTGCCTCGTTTGGCATCCGGGGCGCCTTGCAGCACCGCATTTTGTACTGGGGCATCATCGGCGCCTTGGTCTTTCGGGCGGCGTTTGTCGGTGTGGGCTCCAGCTTGTACATGCTCGCGCCGTGGGTGGGTTTCGTGTTTGCCGCCATCGTGGCGTGGACCGGCTGGAAGATGCTGACCGCCAAGGATGCCGAGGAGGACGTCCACGACTACTCCGACCATTGGTCGGTGCGGCTGACCCAAAAGGTCATGCCGGTGTTTCCCCGTCTGAATGGCGAGCATTTCTTTGTGCCGCACAAGACGGCCGAGGCCCTGGTCCAGGCCAACCCGGCGATCAAGCTACCGGCCAAGGCGGCTCTTTATGCCACCCCGGCCTTTTTGTGCTTGATGGCCATCGAGACCTCCGACGTCATGTTTGCCTTCGACTCGGTGCCGGCGGTGATTGCCGTGACCCAGGAACCCCTCCTGGTCTACGCGGCGATGATTTTTGCCGTTCTTGGTCTGCGCTCGCTCTACTTCGTGCTGGCGGCCCTGACCCGCTATCTGGTGCACCTGGAAAAGGCGGTGATCGCCTTGTTGTTCTTCATCGCCTTCAAGCTGACGCTTCAGGCCGGCGAACACGCCTTTGGGTGGGACTTCCTGCACATCAGCCCGATGGTCAGCCTGTTGATTGTTTTGGGGACTCTGGCCGCGGGGGTTATTGCCTCCTTCATCTGGCCGGAGCAAGAAGAGCAGGCCTAAAAAGACCGAGGGGTCCGGGGAGGTGTGCCTCCCCGGCCTTCTCTACCCCTTGCGAACTTCCTCCAGGAAATCCCCCACCTGTTTTTGAAGCGTCCCCGCTTCCATCCCCAAGGTCGCGCCGGCGTCGGCCACGGTACGCGACATGGCGGCGGCCTGCTGGACGGCCGTTTCAATCCCCACCATATTTTCCGACACCTCCCGGGCGGCGGCGGCGGTTTGGCGCAGCGTTCCCGCAATTTCCCGTGTTGCGGCACCTTGGGTCTGAACGGCGGTGGCGACGCGCCCGGTAATGCCGTCCATTTCGCGAATGGTGGCGCCGATCCGGCCGATGGCGGTCACTGCCTCCTGGGTCGCGCTTTGGACGCCCCGGATCTGAGAGCCGATTTCGTCGGTGGCCCGCGCGGTCTGGGTGGCCAGGGACTTCACCTCGTTGGCGACCACAGCGAACCCTTTGCCGGCGTCGCCGGCCCGGGCCGCCTCAATGGTGGCGTTGAGGGCCAGGAGGTTGGTTTGCGAGGCGATATCGTTGATCAGGCCGATGACCTCGCCGATTTTTTGCGACGCTTCCGCCAACCCGCGCACCTTGTCGTTGGTTTCCTTGACCGAGGCCACGGCCTCGGAGGCGATCCCGGAGGAGCGATTGACCTGTTGGTCGATGTCGCCCAACGACGCGCTCAAGGTCTCGACGGTGTCGGAGACGGTGCGCACGCTTGAGGACAATTCTTCAAAGGCGGCGGCGACGACGGTGACACGCTCGCGGGCTCCGGCCACGGCATTCGAGAGGGTTTGCGAGGCACCGCCCAGATCCTGGGTCGAGCGGGTGACGGTGGTGATGACGCTTCCCACCTTGTTCTGGAACCCATCGGCCAAGGTGCGGGTGTCGCGCATCCGCTGGGCTTCGGCCTCGGCTGTTTTGGCTTCGTCAAGCCGGGCGAGGCGGGAAGCCTCGGCGCTGGCGGCCTGGGCGTGTTGAATGGCGGCGTGCGAGTCGTTGAACAAACGGTAAAGCCGCACCGAGAGCCACAGCAACGGCCCGCCCACCAAGACGACATAGGCGGCATGGATGAGAAAGTGGCCCAGGACAAAGCTGTCGCTGGGCCACACCAAAAGCGGGAACCCAAGCGACAGGATAACGTGGTGGACGGTGGCCATGAGATTGACGATCAGAATGCTCCGCCAGCAAAAATAGGCCAGCAGTTGAGCGTTCAAGACAAAAAAGACCATGTGGCCATCAAGGATGAACCCGTCGGGGGTCCCTCCCAGCGTGTAGAGCAGGACCATCCACTGGGCCGTGAGAACGGTGGCGATCGTGGTGCGGGTTCGTCGGCCCACCGCATCCTTGAGCCAGAGCCCGGTCGCCACGATCGCGAAGCCCACCCCGATCCCCAGCGCCCCGATCAGCGACTTGTCGAGATAAACCGCAAGGCCGGGGAGGACGGCGGCGAACACCCAGGTCAGCCCGATAAAAAACCGACTGGCCACCCGGCGGATGGCGATGAGGTCGGGGGACATGCCGCCTTCGGCGGAAGGGGGCGAGAAGGAAGAGGGGGAAGAAGATACACTCATGAGCGCTCTCCGGCACCGGAGGAGGACGACAAGCCCACGGTGGAAACGGGTGTGGGCACGCCACAGCCACCGACCACCCGGGGATCAAGAAGGACCCACGCGCCCGACGCCAGGGCGCGCAGGGCGTAATCCGAGCGCTCGGGAACCACGACAAGGACACTGGGAAGGGCGCCTTGCCGGACAATCCGCGCCCCGGCGGCGGCGGCGGCGCTAAACGCCTCGGTGGCGGAGGTCCAGGGCGGATACACCACGGCCACCGCCTTGGCCCCGGGGTCGGGAAAAACCGTGAGAGGAATCACCACAAGAAAGGCCGCAACAGCCAGGAAAGCCGGGCAAATCCACCAGCGGCCAGGCTCATGGTCAGTTCTTGGCACAACAGCGGACATGGCATGCCCCCTTGGCGTCAGAGAAAGTCCAAAAATAACTAATAATCCATAGACGCAGTAGAATGCTAGCCCCTCATGGTGAGGGATGCCCCAGGATCGGAGGGGTCCGGGGAGGCCCCGTCTCCCCGGCCTTCCCTTCTTCTCTTGTCCACTTTCCCTGCCTCCCCCCGATTGCCCAGGGAAACATCGGCCCTGCGCTTGACGCCCCGCCGCCTGGGGCCTTAGCCTGATTCCCCCGACCTTCCCAGGAGGCCGGGCCGTCCGTCGTGCCCCAAGAGGACCTCATGGTTGACAAGATCCGCCTTGCGCTTTGGCAATCCAATCCCACCGTGGGCGATATCGCGGGGAACCTGCGCAAACTGCGCGCCGCCCGGACCATGGCCGCCGCCCAAGGGGTGGACCTGCTGGTCGGTAGCGAACTGGGCCTGCTGGGATATGCGCCGGAAGACCTCGTCCTGCGCGATGTGGTGCTGGATGCCGCGCGTGACGCCCTGGAAGCCCTGGCCCGCGAAACGGCCGATGGCGGGCCGGCGGTGTTGGTGGGCACGCCTTGGCGCTTGCCCGAGGGGCGGGTGAACGCCGCGCTTTTGCTGCAAGAGGGCCGGATTTCCGGCGTGGTGGTCAAGCACCGTCTGCCCAACTACGGTGTCTTCGACGAAATGCGGGTGTTTACCCCGGGCCCCCTGCCCGTTCCCGTGCTGTTTCGCGGCTTGCGCCTGGGCGTCATGATCTGCGAGGACATGTGGTATCCCGAGCCGGCCCGGCATTTGAAAGATCATGGTGCCGATTTCCTGGTGGTGATGAACGGATCGCCCTTTGACCTTGGCAAGTCGGGCGATCGCCTGACCCATGCCCGGGCTCGGGCCGGCGAAACGGCCCTCTCCTTGATGTATGTCAATCAGGTGGGCGGACAAGATGAGCTGGTCTTTGACGGCGGCTCTTTTGTGATTGGCGCCGATGGCGACGTGGATGTGGCGGCGCCCCAGTGGGACGAGGCGCTGGTGGTGACCGACTGGGCCCCGACCGGCCCGGTCAAGTCCTGGCAGTGCGTTCCCCAACCCCGGCCCCGCCCCCTGGGACGCTGGGAAGAGATTTATCATGCCCTGTGCGTGGGTCTGCGCGACTACGTGGAAAAGAACCGCTTTCCCGGCGTTCTTTTGGGCTTGTCGGGCGGGGTAGACAGCGCCCTGTCGGCGGCCATTGCCGTGGATGCCCTGGGGCCGGAGCGGGTGCGGGCCGTGATGATGCCCAGCCCCTACACCAGCGCCGAGAGCCTGGAGGATGCCGCCGCCTGCGCCCGCTTGCTGGGGATCGAGTTGGAGACCATCGACATTACCCCCGCCATGACCGCCTTTGCCACCATGCTAGCCCCGGCCTTCGCCGGGCGGGCCCCCGACCTGACCGAGGAAAACATCCAGTCGCGGGCGCGTGGCCTGACCTTGATGGCGCTGTCCAACAAGCTGGGCCCCATGGTTTTGTCCACCGGCAACAAGTCGGAAATGAGCGTGGGCTACGCGACCTTGTATGGCGACATGTGCGGCGGGTTCGCCGTTTTGAAGGATGTGTACAAGACCTCGGTGTTTGCTCTGTCGCGGTGGCGCAACGCCCAGCGGCCGGAGGGGAGCCTGGGGCCGGCCGGGCCGGTGATGCCCGAGCGGGTGATCACCAAGCCACCCAGCGCCGAGTTGCGGCCCGACCAAAAGGACGAAGACAGCCTGCCGCCCTATGATCAACTTGACCAAGTGCTCCAACTGTTGATCGAAGGGCAGGCCGGGGTGGTCGAGGCCAGTCAGCGCAGCAAGCTCCCCCAGGATCTGGTGGAGCGGGTGTGGGCGATGCTGGGCCGGGCCGAATACAAGCGGCGTCAGGCGCCGCCGGGGGTCAAGATCACCCGGCTGGCCTTTGGTCGCGACCGTCGTTATCCCATTACCAATGCCTTTCCGGGGTAAGTGCCCGTCATGGTTCTTGATTCTTCCTCTGGGGCGGTGGTCGTCCGCTTTGCCCCCTCGCCCACCGGGCGCTTGCATCTGGGTAACGTGCGCGTTGCCGTGATCAATGCCTTGTTCGCGCTGGCCCAGGGCGGGTCCCTGATCTTGCGCATGGACGACACCGACACGGCGCGCGGCTCGGCGGCCCTGGCCCAAGGGATCCGCGAGGACCTGACGTGGCTGGGCCTGACCTGGGACCGCGAGGAAAGCCAACTGGCCCGTGCCGCCCGCCATGCCGAGGCGCTCGACCAGTTGCGCCGGGCGGGGCGGCTTTATCCCTGCTACGAGACCCCCGAGGAACTGGAATTCCGGCGTCGGCGCCAGCGTCAGCGCGGCCTGCCACCGGTCTATGACCGGGCCGCCCTGGCTCTGGGCGCCGACGAGCGGGCCGCCTTGGAGGCGGCGGGCCGGCGGCCGCACTGGCGCTTCTTGCTCGATCACGTGGACATTCAGTGGACCGATCTGGTGCGCGGCCCCTGCCATTACCACGGCGCCCACCTGTCCGATCCGGTGGTGGTGCGCGAGGATGGCGGGCTGCTCTACACCCTGCCCTCGGTGGTTGATGATCTCGACTTTGGCGTGACTCACGTGTTGCGTGGCGAGGACCACGTGGTCAACACGGCGGTGCAAATCCAGATCGCCCGCGCTCTGGATGGCACGCCACCGGCCTGGGGGCATTTTCCCTTGGTGCTGGGCGCTGAGGGCGGGCCGTTGTCCAAGCGCGATGGCGCCCTGGCGGTGGCCGATCTGCGCGCCCAGGGAATCCAGCCCGAGGCCATCAACGCCCTGCTCGCTGCCCTGGGCACCGGCGAGGCCCCGGATCCGACCCACGATCTGGCGACACTGGCCCAGCATTTCCGGGTGGAGGCCTATGGCCGGGCCTCGCCGCGCCTGGATCCGGCCGAACTGGAGCGCCTGAGCGCCCGGGTTTTGCACACTTTGCCCTTCGCCACGGCCGAGGCCCGGGGGTTGGTGAGCGATCCCACGCTTTGGCAGGCCATTCAGGCCAACCTGACCTGCCCGGCCGATGTCGGGCTTTGGCGTCAGGTGATTGAGGGCCCCATCGCCCCGGTGATCGACGAGGCCGATCAGGGGTTCCTGGCCGAGGCGTTGGCCCTGCTGCCCCCAGCGCCTTGGGACGCCACGACCTGGAGCACCTGGACCAAGGCGCTTAAGACCACGAGCGGGCGGTCGGGCCGGGCCTTGTTCAAGCCACTGCGCTTGGCCCTGACCGGGGTGGATCACGGCCCCGACATGGCGACCTTGCTGCCCCTGATCGGTTCCGAGCGGGGACGGGCGCGGCTTGCCGGCCTGCCCCAGTGACGCCCCCCTGCTGCCCCGCCTGCCGACGATGGAGAGTTTCGTGAGCCAGACCGCCGCCGTTCTGACCCTTCATAATACCCTGACGGGGCTCAAGGCGCCGTTTGTGCCGTTGGATCCCGCTCATGTGCGGCTTTATGTGTGTGGCCCCACGGTGTACGACCGCGCTCACATCGGCAATGCCCGGCCCGTGGTGGTGTTCGATGTTCTGACGCGGGTGTTGCGGCGCCTGTATCCGCGCGTCACCTACGTGCGCAACATCACCGACGTGGACGACAAGATCAACGCCCGCGCCCGCGAGGAAGCGGTGTCGATCGACACCATCACCGCTCGGACCATCGAGCATTTTCACACCGACATGGCGGCCCTGGGCGCCCTGCCCCCCGATGAGGAGCCCCGGGCGACCCGGCATATCGCCGACATGGTGGCGATGATCGCGCGCCTGATCGCGCGCGGTCATGCCTACGAGGCCGAGGGGCATGTGCTGTTCAGCGTGCCCTCGATGCCCGACTATGGCCGGCTGTCCAAGCGTTCGCGCGATGACATGATCGCCGGGGCGCGAGTCGAGGTGGCGCCTTACAAGCGTGATCCCGCCGACTTTGTGCTGTGGAAGCCCTCCGACGCCACCCTGCCCGGCTGGGACAGTCCCTGGGGCCGGGGGCGGCCGGGCTGGCATATCGAATGCTCGGCCATGAGCGCGCGCTATCTGGGCGAAAGCTTTGATATTCACGGCGGCGGCCTGGATCTGGTCTTTCCCCACCACGAGAACGAGATTGCCCAGAGCGTGTGCTGCAACGGGCCCGGCACCTTCGCTCGGGTGTGGATGCACAACGGCTACCTGATGGTGGACGGCGAAAAGATGTCCAAGTCCCTGGGCAACTTCCGCACCGTTCAGGATTTGCTGGCCCAGGCGCCGGGCGAGGCGGTGCGGCTGGGGCTGCTGTCCAGCCACTACCGCCAGCCGCTCGACTGGACCGACGCGGCCCTGGAGCAGGCGCGCCGGACCCTGGACCGCTTTTATGCCGCGCTCGACCGGGTGCGCGCCGTGCCCGTCGAGTCCGGGGCGGAAGTTCCCGCCGGCGTGCTGGAGGCTCTGTGCGACGACCTGAACACGCCGCGCGCCCTGGCCGAGCTGCACGCCCTGGTCGGCGCCTTGAACAAGGCCGAGGATCCGGTGGAGCAGGCCCGGCTCAAGGGGCAAATCCTGGCGGCCGGCGCCCTTCTGGGGCTGTTGGGCCAGGATCCGGTGGTCTGGCGTGGCGCCGATGGGGCGGCCGATGCCGAGTTGGCGGCGCGGGTGGAAGCCCAGATTGCAGCGCGCCGCGCCGCGCGGGCCGCACGCGATTTCGCCCAGGCCGATGCCATTCGCGATGCGTTGGCTGCCGAGGGGATCGTTCTGGAGGATGGTCCCGGAGGCACCCAGTGGCGTCGTCTGTCCTGACCCCTGGCTCTTTGGCCGCGAGTCCCCTCGCTGGAAGGTCGTCTTACCAGAACAGCGCCCGGACAAAAGGATAGGGAGAGGAATAGAGGCCCCCTATGACCTTCGGAATTCGATACCCAGGCCACACGGAGCCGCGTATACAGGTACAAGCGCAATACAACGAATAAGAGGAAGTCGAGAGTCGTTATGCGCGCGCGACGGCTCGGACGGGAGGCCTGATGCTCAAAGTAGTGTTGATCGAGGCCAGAAGCGCGTCTCGCGAGGTCATGAGTGCCTTGCAAAGCGGGGGCGAGACGTGGGGCCTCGCGGTCACCACAAGCCCCTCGCCCGCCGCTGCGGCAGCCCTCTTAACGCGCGAGATCCCCTCTGTCCTGGTGGCGGGGGTGGACGCCTTGGTGTCTCCCGAGGGAGTCAGTCTTATGGCGGTGGCCCTGGCCCAAGGGGTGGCCGTCATGGCTCTGGCCGAGACCGACCGCGATCCCCGGGGGGAGCAGGTGCTCGACCAGGGGGCCTACGAGTGCCTGTCTTTGGAGACCCTGACCCGCGAGGCTCTGCACCGGGCGATCCGCCAAACCGCTTTGCGCGCCGCGCTCGATACCTTGCAAGAAACCGGCGACGCGGGGCACCGCTTGCTTGGGGTGTTGGGACGTGATGTTCGGGCGGCACTGTCCACCATCGTGGCGTGTACCGAACGCCTGATGGAAGAAGCCGACCCCGAGGCCCGACGCGGGCTCGGCAGTCGGATCGGCGCGGCGGCCACCGCCTTGGAAGCGCCCTTGGCCGACCTGTCGGCGCTGGAGCGCTCGCGCCGCCACGCCGGCGATCTGGTCCAGGCCCTGGGCGGCGGCGGGGTGGTCATCGACATGGCGCCCGACCTTGTGTGCATCTTGCAAGGGGGCGTCATCCGCCATGTCAACCCGGCCGGGGCTGCCTTGCTTGGGGTGTCGCCGGCGGCGCTGATCGGGCGGCGGATCGAGGTTCTGATCCATCCGGATGCCCTGGGACGTCTGCGCGATGTGCTCGACCGGCCCCGAGGGGGGCGCCGGCCGGTGCCGGCGGTTTTGCTGCAAGGCGACGGCGGCGAAGTGGATGTGGTGGTCAGCGTGGCGCCGTTGGGCGGACGCGAGCGCAAGTCTCTGGGGACCTTGGTGTTCCTGGCGCGTGACGTGTCGGATCGGGCTCGGGCCCACCGCGAGGCCGATCGGCAGGCCGCTTTCTTGCGCGCCGTCACCGATACCATGGTGGACGCCCTGATCGTCGCCGACGAGGGCGGACGTATCGAGCGGTTCAACAAGGCGGCCGAGCGTCTGTTCGGCGTGACGGCCGAGGACATGATCGGGCGATCCATCAACCTGTTGATGCCGGCCCAGGAAGCCCGCGGCCACGATCGCCACCTGCGCACCTTCATGAAAAGCGGCTGCGCGCGGGTTATCGGCCTGGGGCGCGAACTGCGGGCGCGGCGGCTGGACGGCTCAGAGTTCCCTATCGAACTGGCCTTGTCGGTGGTGGAGCAGGAAGGGCGGCGGCGCTTTGTCGCCGTGGTGCGCGATATCACCGAGCGCAAGGAGCACGAGGCCCAACTGGTGACCCTGGCCACCCGCGACCCCTTGACCGGCCTGCCCAACCGGGTGCTGCTGCGCGAGCACATGGAGCAGGCCTTGGGCACCGGGGTTCCCTTTGCCGTGCTGTTCGTGGACATCGACCATTTCAAAAAGATCAACGATACCCTGGGGCACGTGGTCGGCGATCAGGTGATCCGGGCGATGGCCCAGCGGCTGGAAAGTCATTGTCAGCCCCATGAGGGCGACATGGTGGCCCATCTGGGCGGTGACGAGTTCACGGTGATCGTGGGGCAGGTCCACGATGCCGAGGCTGTGTGCGCCCGGGCCGAAGCCCTGATGGCCGATCTGATCCGCCCTTATGATGTGGCGGGGCGCGAGGTGTTTACCACCGTGTCGGTCGGCGCGGTCTGTTCGCCGCAAGACGGGATCGACGTGGCCACACTGTTACGCAATGTCGATACGGCGGTGCATCATGCCAAGCGCCAGCGGCGCAGCAGCGTGGTGCTGTACACGCCCAAGCTCTCGGCGGATGCGGTGCGGCGCCTGCACATCGAAACCGGTCTGCGCCGGGCCCTGGAGCGCAACGAGTTCGATGTGCACTACCAGCCCAAGGTTGACTTGATGAACGGCGACATTCTGGGCGCCGAGGCCTTGTTGCGCTGGGATGGTCGCGACGTGGGCAAGGTCTCGCCCATGGAGTTTGTGCCGGTGGCCGAGGAAACCGGGCTGGTCCAGCCGATCGGCGAGTGGGTGTTGCGCCGGGCCTGCACGCAAGCGGCCCTGTGGCGCGACCGGGGCCTGGGGCCGGTGCGTATGGGGGTGAACCTGTCGGCCCGCCAGTTCAACGACCCTGATCTGGTGACCAAGGTTCGCACCATTTTGGAGGAAACGGGCCTGGACCCCTCCATGCTTGACCTTGAGTTGACCGAGAGCATGTTGGTTGAGGATGGTGATCAGGTGGTGGCCGTGCTCAGGCGCTTGAAAGCCTTGGGGATCACCCTGTCGATCGATGATTTTGGCACGGGCTACTCATCGTTTGGCTATTTGAAACGCTTTCCCATTGATTTCATCAAGATCGACCGGTCGTTTGTTGTCGATCTCCCCAACAACATCGACGACATGGCCATCACCCGGGCGATCGCCTCCATGGCCTCGGCCTTGCGGCTGCGCTTGGTGGCCGAAGGCGTGGAAACCAACGAGCAGGTGGCGTTCCTGCGCACCTTGGGGTGTGACCAGGGCCAGGGCTTCCTGTACAGCCGCCCCGTGCCGGCCGTCGCCTTCGAGGCCCTGCTGCGGCCGCGTCATCTCAGGATTGAGGGGTCTGGGGAGGCCGCGCCTCCCCAGACTTCTCTTTAAGGAAGGCAAGGCTGGGGAGGCGCGGCCTCCCCAGACCCCTCAGTCCTTGAAGAACGGTCGCAAGACGACCACCGTCGTCCAGCCGATGAAGGCGCCGGCCACCACGTCGCTGAGGAAGTGAGCGGTGACCATAAGTCGGCTCAAGGAGACGGCGACGGCCAGGGCGAGGGCGGGCAGGCGCAGCCGGGGGTACAGAACCATCAAAGTGCCCATGGCGGCGCAGATGGTTTGGGCATGGCCCGAGGGAAACGAGTTCCAATTGCTGGAAAAGACGAACGGGTCAAAGCCATAAACGCCGTCATGAAACAAGACGCGCGGGCGTGCCCGTCCGACCATCGCCTTTAGGGCGGTGACCAAAAGGCCCGATGTCACGAGCACGGCCAGCAGATAAAAGCCGTTGCGCACCAGGGCGAGCCCGGCCAGTACTCGGGTGCGGGCCGCGATGACCGCTCCGACCGCGATCAGCCCGCCGGCCAGCAGGTACCACCAGCCGGCTTCGCCGATGACCGAGAGGGCATGGCCGAGCGCCAGTCCCCCCTCCCCCACCCGGGCTTTCAAAAAGAGGGCGAGCGGGCGGTCCACGATCAGCATGGACAGGAAGCAAAACGCCAGAACCGGGAGGAGGAGCCGGCGGGGCGCTAGGGACTGGGGCATGGGAGGGATCCGGCAAAAAGACAAGGGAAGGCTGGGGAGGCACGGCCTCCCCAGACCCCTCGGCGTGGGAGGGCCGGGATGTTAGCGGGTGGGCACCGGCTTGGGGCCGGAGTAGTCGTAGAAGCCCTTGTTGGTCTTGCGGCCCAGCCAGCCCGCCTCGACATACTTCACCAGCAAGGGGCACGGACGGTACTTGGTATCGGCCAAGCCCTCGTGCAGGACCTGCATGACCGAGAGGCACACGTCGAGGCCGATGAAGTCGGCGAGTTCGAGCGGCCCCATCGGGTGGTTGGCGCCGAGCCGCATCGCGGTGTCGATGGCATCCACCGAGCCGACGCCCTCATAGAGGGTGTAGACCGCCTCGTTGATCATGGGCAGCAAAATGCGGTTGACGATGAAGGCCGGAAAATCTTCGGCCGAGACCGGGATTTTTTCGAGCGTCAAGGTCAGCGTGCGCACGGCGGAATATGTCTCTTCCGCCGTGGCGATGCCCCGGATCAATTCCACCAGCTTCATGACCGGCACGGGGTTCATGAAGTGCATGCCGATGAACTTTTCCGGGCGGTCGGTGGCCGCGCCCAACCGGGTGATGGAAATCGAGGAGGTATTGGAGGCCAGGAGGCACGAAGGCTTGAGCAAGGGGCACAGCTCGGTGAGGATGCGCCGCTTGATGCCTTCGTTTTCCGAAGCCGCCTCGATCACAAGGTCGCTGTCGGCGAACACCTTCATGGTGGTGGCGGTATCGATGCGACCCAGCGCCGCCGTTGCGTCGGCCTCCGAGATCTTGCCTTTGCTGCTCTGGCGCGCCAGGTTTTTGCCGATGGTGGTCCGCGCGTTATCAAGCGCGGCTTCGTTGACATCCATCAACTTGACCTGAAAGCCGGCCAGCGCAAACACATGCGCGATGCCGTTGCCCATTTGTCCGGCGCCGATGACGCCAATCTGTTCGACCATGCTGCGACCTTTCGGGGTTGGGGGGCAGGTCGGCTGCGGGGTCAGGCCTTCAGCGCGGCTGAAAGCTCGGGAACGGCCTGGAACAGGTCCGCCACCAGCCCGTAGTCGGCCACCTGGAAGATGGGCGCTTCCTCGTCTTTATTAATTGCCACGATCACCTTGCTGTCTTTCATGCCGGCAAGGTGCTGGATGGCGCCGGAGATGCCTACGGCGACATAGAGGTCGGGGGCGACGATCTTGCCGGTTTGACCGACTTGATAGTCGTTGGGCACGAAGCCGGCGTCCACGGCGGCGCGCGAGGCGCCCACGGCGGCGCCCAGGCCATCGGCCAGCCCCTCGATGAGGGCGAAGTTTTCCTTGGAGCCGACGCCGCGGCCGCCCGACACGATGATCCGGGCGCTGGTCAGCTCGGGCCGCTCGGACTTGGAAAGCTCCTGGCCCAGGTAGGTCGAGGCGCCGGGGGCCACGGTGACGCTCACGCTCTCGACGACGGCAGCGCCGCCGGTGGCCGGGGCGGCATCAAAAGCGGTGGCGCGCACGGTCAACACCTTGAGGGCATCGGCGCTTTTGACGGTGGCGAGCGCGTTGCCGGCGTAGATGGGGCGCACGAAGGTGTCGTCGGCGACCACGTTGGTCACTTCCGAGATCTGGGCCACATCGAGCAAGGCGGCGACGCGCGGCAGAACGTTCTTTCCGGTGGTGGTGGCCGGGGCCAGCACGTGGGTATAGGCCGGGGCCAGGGCGACCACCACGGGGGCCAGGGTTTCGGCCAGGGGGTGAGCCAGGGCGGGGTCGTCGGCCACCAGAACCTTGGTCACGCCGGGCACGGCGGCGGCGGCCTGGGCCACGCCTTGGCAGCCGGAGCCGGCGACGAGCACGTGGACCTCGCCGGTCAGCCGGCTGGCGGCGGTGATGGTGTTGAGGGTGGCGGGGCGCAGGTGGGTGTTGTCGTGATCGGCAAGAACGAGTTGAGCCATGGTCAGATCACCTTCGCCTCGGTACGGAGCTTCTCGATCAGGGTGGCGACGTCGGGGACCTTGACGCCGGCCTGGCGGGTGGCCGGTTCCTCGACCTTGAGGACCGTCAGACGCGGGCTGGGATCCACGCCAAGATCGGCCGGCGAGACGGTGTCGATCGGCTTTTTCTTGGCCTTCATGATGTTGGGCAGGCTGGCGTAGCGCGGGGTGTTGAGGCGCAGGTCGGCGGTGACGATGGCGGGCAGGGTCAACGCCAGGGTTTCCAGGCCGCCGTCGATCTCGCGGGTCACGGTGATGCCCTGGTCGGTCACGTCCAACTTGGACAAGAAGGTGCCCTGGGCCCAGCCCAGCAGGCCGGCCAGCATCTGGCCCGTCTGGTTGGCGTCGTCGTCGATGGCCTGCTTGCCCAGGAGGACGAGGTCGGGCTTCTCGCGCTCGACCAGCACGCGCAGCATCTTGGCGACGGCCAGCGGCTGAAGGTCGGCCTCGGACTGGACCAAGATGCCGCGATCGGCGCCCATGGCCAGGGCGGTGCGCAGGGTTTCCTGGCACTGGGCCACGCCCAGGGAGACGGCCACGACCTCGGTTGCCTTGCCGGCTTCCTTGAGGCGGACGGCCTCCTCGACGGCGATCTCGTCGAAGGGGTTCATGGACATTTTCACGTTGGCCAACTCGACCCCCGTGTTGTCCGCTTTCACACGGATCTTGACGTTGTAGTCAACGACCCGCTTCACCGCGACCAGTACTTTCATGGAGTTCCTGTCTTCCAAGTGTGGGCGTTGACCGTGGCGGGAGGCGATCCCGCCCCGGCGTGGTCCCTTGGATCCCTTCACCTCCGGTCCAGGGCCGGATCTCTCCCTTGACCGGTCCCAGCCAACGGCCGAGTGCAGCGCAAAATACGAAACACAAGCGGCGAAGTCAATGAAACCCCGGGTTGGCCTCCCGGGGAAGGAGGGGTCTGGGGAGGCCCCGCCTCCCCAGTCTTGTCCTTTTTTTGGGGGGGCGACGGCCCCTCAGCGGGATCGGGACTTCGGCTCCGGTGCGGGAGGCGGCTCCCCTTCCTCGCGCAACAAGGTCCGCATGGCGGTGAGCATGAGCTTCTGTCGTTGCTCATCGGTCAGGGAGTCAAGAATTTTGGCTTTGGCCCGGCGCACCGCCATGGCTTGTTGCAACAAGGCCTCGCGCTCGGGAGTCAGGAGGGTTTCCCGAACTTCGTTGAGGTTGGACAGGGCCTGGGTGCGGGCATCACGCGGCCCCCCCTTTGCCTTGGGCTTGCGTTTGCCAAAAAAAGAAAACCATCCCATGGGTCAGGCTCCTGGCGCGGGCCGGGTCAGCGGCGGGGCGGGCGGGGGCGGGGTGGACGGGGCGGCGGGGGCTCGCCGGCGTCGCCCCCCTGTGTCGGGTCTCTCCACGCTATAAATAAATTATTTTCTGAAAAAACGCATATACCTCCGGAAGATTCCCATCCATTTTGCGAGCTTTACAATATTGGACTTCTTGGGCACGTAAGGCAGGATGTTGCTGGAGGGGGGTTCTATCAATACTTTAGAAAGCCGCAGGATTTTGACTGGACTCTTGAAAATATAATCCCAGAAAATTCGGTATTTTTATTACATCCAGGGCTAGCTAGCGCTATAAGTACGATGAGATTTATACACCTTAACAGGGTAAACGTTATAGGACCAGATTTGCCCTGGCAAAAGATCGGGGGAAAAGATGGAATTCCAAATATATTTATTTCATATTCTTCGGAGGACCTTAAATATGTGGAAGAAATACTAAATACCCTAAGGGATCGCGTCAATATTAAGTTGCCGTCCACTTTTTGGATGGATAAATGGAAAATTCGTCATGGTTCCGTTATTGTCCAGGAAGTCTCTAAAGGCGTTAATGAAGCGGATCTTGTTGTTCTGTTTGCGTCTCAAAACAGCCTAAAATCAGGTTGGGTAAAAAACGAATGGATGAAAAAATACAAAGAAGAAATCGAAACTGACTCAGTGAAGGTAATAACGGCTATAATAGACGATTTAAACCAATCGAACCTTCCTTCAGAACTCACTGGAAAACTCGCGATAACAATGTCTGAATATGAAAAAAGTGCATCAATAGATCAGTTGGCAGAGAGTATATGCTATCACTTGAGTAATTCATTAGAGATGGATGCCAAAAAAAATCGGGAAAATAAGTAATATCGACAAAAATCCATCAGCCTGAGAACCTGTTGGGAGAGCAGCCGACGCTAGATGCGTCGGCTGTGATTGCCTGTCTCTCAGGAGGCATTTGGGGGCGGGAAGTGGAGGCAGGAAAACCGGCAGCGGACGGTCACCTTCCGCGAGGTTCTCAATGGCGTGTTCTTTCCGCCCTCTCCCTTCCCCTCAACGGCTCTGCAAGAGTCTTCCCTCCTTCGCCCCCCTTTTTCAAGAAACGAGGGGTCTGGGGAGGCGAGCCTCCCCAGCCTTTCTTCTTTTCTGCTCTTCCTCGTCTTCCCTGCACATTCCCTGGTGGCATGACGCCTGCATTATGGTGAGAGAACGGTTTTTACACCGCCTTGTGGTCCCCCAGACTGCAAGACCTCGTCAGAAAGAGCGGCAAAATGCGAAACCTCTCCTCTCCCTCTCCGGCCCCTGTCGTGCTGTTCGCCGAGGACAACCTCTATGATCGCGAGGCCGTTTCCCACTACCTTCGCCACGAAGGCTGGACGGTGATTCCCGTGGAAACGGGGGACGCGATCCTGGAGGAGGCGGCCTTGCTCCGTCCTCCCGTGATTGTCGTGGATATTGATTTGCCGGGGTTTGACGGCTGGCGTGCCTTGCACGGCCTGCGCGACATCCCGGATTATCATCCTCGGGTTGTTGCCCTGAGTGCCTTTGGTTTTCTTGAAGTGGAGGCCGAGCGTCAAGGCCTGGGCTGCACGGGGTTTTTTGCCAAGCCGGTTAATCCGCGGACCATCGCTAGTTTTGTCGGGTTGCCGCCCGAGCCCGTGTGGGGCGATGCCCCAAACCCCTTTTTTGTTTTATAAATCAACAACGAAAGGGGGCTGGAGGCATCATCGTTCAGACGGGCACCGACGTCCCGTGGAGCATGCGTCGGGCCGCGTCCTTGCCCCGATCGAACACCTGGGGATCGCGGTACATCTGGGCCGACACCAAAGAGCCGATGACAACGAGGCCCAGACGCTCCGTTAGGTCCTCGGACAAGCCGGCGGCGCGCACCGCCGTGTCGATCACCCCTTCCAGGGACGCCACGTGCGCGGCGGCGGCCTTGTGGACGGGGTGGCTGGGGTGGGCGAACTCGATGGATGCGTTGACCAGCAAGCAGCCGCGAAAGGGCAGGCCGGGCAGGGCTCGACCCGTGTACCAGTCATGGAGGCGGTCAAAAAGTGCCAAGATCCGCTCTTCGGAACTGGCGCCTGCCAAATCAAAAATCGAATCGAGCCATCCCGCGATTTCGTTACGATAGCGCTCCATTGCCGCGAGGATGAGATCATCCTTGGAGCGAAAGTGCCGGTACAGCGTCATTTTGGCCACGCCGGCCTCGGCCAGGATTCGATCCACGCCGGTGGCGTGGAAGCCATCTCGGAAGAAAAGCCGAAGAGCGGTCTCAACGAGGCGTTCCCGAGGCTTTTGCTGCACCGCTGGTCCTCCTGCTCCAGAACACGTTTTGCCCGACGTGCGATCAAGAACGCGTCTCGCCCGACGCGATGACAAGAAGCGAACTGTACACAACCGTACAGGCAGTGACCAGTGCGCCTTCTTGCCACCGTGGGCGAAGCCTCGTGCGAACGAACACCGCAAACGAGGGGTCTGGGGAGGCCGCGCCTCCCCAGCCTGTCCTTATTCCCCCCCCCACAAGGCTTAGGGCTCGGGAACAGGTTGACGCATCGTGACAAATTCCTCGGCCGCCGTCGGGTGGACCCCCAAGGTGGCGTCGAACTGGGCCTTGGTCGCGCCACAGCGCAAGGCCACGGCGAGGCCCTGAATAATCTCCGGGGCATCAGCGCCGACCATGTGGCAGCCCAGCACGCGGTCGGTCCGGGCATCGACCACCAGTTTGACCAGCGTTTGCTCCTCGCGGCCCGAGAGGGTGTGGCGCATGGGGCGAAAGCGTGAGCGGAAAATGCGCACGGGGCCGCGTGCCCGGGCCTGGGCCTCGGTCAGGCCGACGGTGCCGATGGTCGGGTGGCTGAAGACGGCCGAGGGGATCAGGTCGTAGTCCATGACCCGGGGGTTGTCGTTGAACTGGGTCTCGGCGAAGTTCAGGCCTTCGTTGAGGGCGACCGGGGTCAGTTCGACCCGGCCTGTCACGTCGCCCACGGCGAAGATGCTGGGGATATTGGTGGTGTGCCACTCGTCCACCGGGATGGCGCCGCTGGCATCAACGCGCACGCCCACGTCTTCCAGGCCGAGGCCCGAGGTGTTGGGGGCGCGACCGGTGGCGTACATGACCAGATCGGCGTCCATGTCGGGCCCCGGGGTGCGGCGCACGCGGTAGGAGCCATCGGCCAGTTTGTCGATGCGGGCGATCTGGGTTTCGCTGAGAATGGTGATGCCCTGGCGGGTCATCTCGGCGGTCAGGGCGTCGCGGACATCCTCGTCAAAGCCGCGCAGGATCTTGTCCTTGCGAATCACCAAGGTGACTTCGGCGCCAAAGGCGCGGAACAGCCCGGCAAATTCCACCGCAATATAGCCGCCGCCCACGATGATAATCCGCCGGGGCAAGATCATCAGGTCAAGGGCCTCGTTGGAGGTGATGGCGTGCTCGATGCCGGGAATCGCCGGCATGCTCGGCCAGCCGCCCACCGAGATCAGGATCTTTTCGCCGGTCAGCCGCTTGCCATCCACATCGACCGTGAACGGATCAACAAGGCGACCGTGGCCTTCGATCAACGTGACCCGGCTGGTCTTGAGCAAGGAACGATAGACGGTTTCCAGGCGCTCCAACTCGCGGTTCTTGGCGGCGATCAGGGCCGGCCAGTCGAAGGCGGCTTCCTTGACCGACCAGCCATAGCCGGCCATGTCGGCGAGGTCGTGGGCGTAGTGGGCGCCGTAGACCAGCAGCTTTTTCGGCACGCAACCGCGCATGACGCAGGTTCCGCCGACGCGGCTGCTTTCGATCAGGGCGACCCGGGCCCCATAGCTTCCCGCCACCCGTGCCGCGCGCACACCGCCGGACCCGGCCCCAATGACAATCAGATCGTAATCATAAGAGGTCGTCATCCGGGTTCCTTTCCGTGGTCATCCCTGGGAGCTTCCAATATAGGGTGGATTTGTTTTCTGTCCCAGAGAGAGAAGGCCGGGGAGGCGGGGCCTCCCCAGACCCCTCCCTTCCTTTTCCTCAGTTTTCCACCAGATCGGCCGCCCGGCGCAGGTCCACCGACACCAGCGATGACACCCCGCGCTCGGCCATGGTCACACCAAACAGCCGATCCATGCGCGCCATGGTCATCCGGTGATGGGTCACCACCAGGAAGCGGGTCCGGGTGGTGTCGGTCAATTCGCGCAGCATGGTGCAAAAGCGATCCACGTTAGCGTCGTCAAGGGGGGCGTCCACTTCGTCGAGCACGCAGATCGGCGCCGGGTTGGTCAAGAACACGGCAAACAACAAGGCGGTGGCCGTCAGGGCCTGCTCGCCGCCCGACAGCAAGGACAGGCTTTGCAGCCGCTTGCCGGGCGGGCTGGCCATGATCTCCAAGCCGGCCTCCAGGGGATCTTCGGCCTCGACCAGGGTCAAATGGGCCCGCCCGCCGCCAAACAGGCGCTGGAACAGGCCCTGGAAGTGCTGGTCCACTTGCCGAAACGACTCCAGCAGCCGCGCCCGGCCCTCCTTGTTGAGTTCGTTGATGCCCTGGCGCAAGCGGGCAATGGCCGCCACCAGATCGTCGCGCTCCAAGGTCAGGGTGCTGACCTGCTCCTCCAACTCGCGCGCCTCTTGCTCGGCGCGCAGGTTGACCGGCCCCAGGGCGTCGCGTTCGCGCAACACCTGGGCCAGCGCCGTTTCGGCCTCGGCCAGGGGGGGGAGGGAAGCGTCATCGGGCAGGTCGGCGGCCAGGGCTTCGGGGGTGCAGTCGCGTTTTTCGGCAATGGTGGTGGCGACCGTGCGGCACTCGGCCCGCGCCGCCTCCACGCTGGCCTCGGCTCGCACCAGCCCTTCGCGCGCCTGGGCCTCGCCGCGTTCGATGTCGCGCAGGGCTTTGTCGGCGGCGCGGGCGGCGCGTTCGCCCTCGACCAGGGCGTCGGCGGCGGCGCGGCGCTCGATCTCGGCGTCTTCCAGGGCTTGGCTCAGAACCTCGCGCTGCTCGGCCAGGGCCTCGGGCCGGCCGGCCAGATCCTCCAGGGCCTCCTCGGCCGTCTGCTGGCGTCCTTCCAATTCCTCGGCTTGGGCCAGGGCCTCGGCCTGACGGCCTTTCCAGGAGGTTTCGTCGCGCAGCAGGGCGTCGAGCTGCCGGCGGATCTCCTCAGTCTCGCGGCGCAGGCGGTCGTGCTCCGCCTGGGCGCTCACCTGGGCGCTGCGGGCCCGGGCGAGGTCGGTGCGCAGGCTTTCGGCCTCGGCCTGGGTTGGCGGCGCGTCGCCCAGGGTGTCTAGGGCCGCCTCGCTCTCCAGGACCTGGGTCTCGGCTTCTTCGCGGTCGGCGTCGGCCTGGGCCAGGGCGTCATCGAGCCCGGCCAGACGGCTGGCCGCCGCGGCGGCGTCGCGCTCCAGGGCGGCAAGACGGCTGCGGGCCTCGCTCGCCGCCCGATCCGCAGCCCGCAGGGCGTCGCGGGCCTCGCGTTCCGCGCTGGCCAGGGTGTCCTGACGGTCCCGCTGGATCTGGGCCTCGGCGCGGGCCAGGGCCAGACGCTCCTCGGCCTCGTTGATGGCTTCTTCCAGATCGGCCAGCCGGCGCCGGGTTTCCAGGCGGGCGGCGGCGGCGCCGTCCTGGGCTTCGGGCCGGCGCACCAGACCGTCCCAGCGCCACAGGCCGCCCTCGGGATCGACCAGCCGTTGGCCGGGCTGCAATGAGGCTTGCAAGGCCTGGGCGGTGTCGGCATCGGCCACCACGCCGATCAGGGCCAAGCGGCGATCGAGCGCGGCCGGGCCGCCGGTGGGGGCGCGGAATTCGCCGAAGACGTCGCGCAGAGTCTGGGACCACTCGCCGGTGGTGACGCCGGCGTGGGCGCAGGCGATGGTGGGTTCCATGATGTTGCTGCCGTCGGCGGCGGCACGGCGCAGGGCGGCGAGGGTCTCGGCGACCTTAGCGGCGTCGCGGCTTTGGCGCCAGGCGACGAGGGAGGCGATCTGGTCGCGTTCCACGGCCGGATCGACGGTCATGATGGCGCCGTCGCCGGCGGTGAGGGGGCTGGGGGCGGCTTCGGTGAACTTGTTGACGCCGACCACGATCTGCTCGCCGCTTTCGATGGCGGCGAGGCGGGCCGAGTTCGACTCGACGAGGCGGCGCTTCATGTAGCCCGATTCGACGGCGGCAATGGCGCCGCCCATGGCCTCAATGTGGGCCAGTTCGGCGCGGGCGCCGTCCTTGAGGGCCTCGACCTTGGCGGCGACAACGGGGGAGCCGTCGAACAGATCGCCGTATTCGAGCAGGTCTGTTTCGTAGGCAACGATCTGTTGCAGGCGCAAGGACCATTGCTGGTCCCAGGGCCGGGGCAGGCCGAGGGCTTCGTTCCAGGCGGGGAGCTGGACGGCGCGGGCGCGGGCGTTTTTGGAGAGCACGACCGAGAGCATTTCCAGCAAGATGCGGTAGACGTTGTTTTCCGGCTGGGGCTCGGTCAACCCCAGGCTGTTGACCTGGACGCCGTAGCGGAAGCGACGGTAGGCCTCGTCTTCGACCCCGTAGCGCTCGCGGCAGATTTCGTCCCACAGCTCGGTGAAGGCGCGCATTTTACACAACTCGGTGACGAAGCGAATGCCCGCGTTCACGAAAAAGCTGATGCGGCCGACCACCTGGGGGAACTCGGCCGGCGGCACCTGCCCGCCGGCGCGCACGGCATCCAGCACGGCGATGGCGGTGGCCAGGGCGTAGGCGAGTTCCTGCTCCGGGGTCGCGCCGGCTTCCTGGAGGTGGTAGGAGCACACGTTGGTCGGGTTCCACTTGGGAACCTCGCGGTAGGTGAAGGCGATGACGTCGTTGATCAGGCGCACGCTGGGTTGCGGCGGGAAGATGTAGGTGCCGCGACTGAGGTATTCCTTGATGAGGTCGTTTTGCACCGTGCCTTGCAAGGCGGCGCGCGACGCCCCTTGGCGTTCGGCGGCGGCGATGTAGAGCGCCAGCAGCCAGGGCGCCGGGGCGTTGATGGTCATCGAGGTGTTCATCTTTTCGAGGGGGATGCCATCGAAAAGGGTCATCATATCGCCTAAATGACACAGGGGCACCCCGACCTTGCCGACCTCGCCGGTGGCCAGCACGTGGTCGCTGTCGTAGCCGGTTTGGGTGGGCAGGTCGAAGGCGACCGAGAGGCCGGTCTGGCCCCGCGCAAGATTCGTTCGATAGAGCGCGTTGGACGCCTTGGCCGACGAATGGCCCGAGTAGGTCCGAAAAAGCCAAGGTTTGTCGCGGGTCTGGGCGGCAGGGACGGGGGCAACGGGCCTGTCGGTCATGGTCGTCTCCTTGGTGGGGGCGCCCCCGAGGCCGGGGGTTATCCGGTTCCAGAGGGCGGTTTACTGAATTAAAATTACCGAACCTATTATCCCTACGCAAGAAACTATCATTTTGTGCATTGCAGTGAAAGGGCGCATTCGCTATCTGTGACTCCAGGACGTCCAGAGGGCGTGCAACGAAAGCCAAACCGGGATGGGGCCCCACGCGCCAGGACGCCGCCCCTCTGCCCCTCCCGAGATGGAACAGGAGATGACGAGCATGGCCGCAGAGGCTCTTTCCCTGGTTTCGAACGCCGACGAAACGCGCAAGGATCTCTATGAGTTGGGGGAGATCCCGCCGCTCGGCCATGTGCCCAAAACCATGTACGCCTGGGTGATCCGGCGCGAACGTCACGGCGAGCCGGAGAAGTCGTTCCAGCTTGAGGTCGTGGAGACCCCGGTGCTGGACAGCCACGACGTTCTCGTGATGGTGATGGCGGCTGGCGTCAACTACAACGGGATCTGGGCCGGCTTGGGCCAGCCGATCAGCCCGTTCGACGTGCACAAGGCGCCCTACCACATCGCGGGCTCGGATGCGGCGGGCATCGTGTGGGCGGTGGGGTCCAAGGTCACGCGCTGGAAGGTCGGCGACGAGGTGGTGGTCCACTGCAATCAGGACGACGGCGACGACGAGGAGTGCAACGGCGGCGATCCGATGTTCTCGCCCAGCCAGCGCATTTGGGGCTACGAGACCGCGGACGGCTCGTTTGGCCAGTTCACCCGGGTGCAGTCGCGCCAGTTGATGACGCGGCCGCGTCACCTGACCTGGGAGGAGAGCGCCTGTTACGTCCTGGTGTTGGCGACGGCCTACCGCATGCTGTTCGGCCACCGCCCGCACGTTCTGCGGCCCGGCCATAACGTTTTGGTGTGGGGCGCCTCGGGCGGTCTGGGCTCGATGGCGGTGCAGTTGTGCGCCACGGCGGGCGCCAATGCGATCGGCGTGATTTCCGACGAGAGCAAGCGCGACTTCGTGATGAGCCTGGGGGCCAAGGGCGTTCTCAACCGCCAGGACTTCAACTGCTGGGGCCAGTTGCCCAAGGTCAACGGCGAGGGCTTTGGCGACTACATGAAGGAAGTGCGCAAGTTCGGCAAGGCGATCTGGGACATCACCGGCAAGGGCAACGATGTCGATTTCGTCTTCGAGCACCCGGGCGAGCAGACCTTCCCGGTGTCGTGCAACGTGGTTAAGCGCGGCGGCATGGTGGTGTTCTGCGCCGGCACCACGGGCTTTAACCTGACCTTTGATGCCCGCTTTGTGTGGATGCGGCAAAAGCGCATTCAGGGCAGCCACTTTGCCAACCTGTTGCAGGCGAGCCAAGCCAACCAACTGGTGGTCGAGCGGCGGATTGACCCGTGCATGAGCGAAGTCTTCTCGTGGGATGACATCCCCAAGGCGCACACCGAAGATGCTGCGCAACCTGCACAAGCCCGGCAACATGGCGGTGCTTGTCCAGGCCAAGCGCCCCGGCCGGCGCACCCTGGAAGACTGCCGCGAGGGCTAACCCCCCAAACGCTCAGGTCTTCAGACCGAACCAAACTCCCGGGACGGAGGGGTCTGGGGAGGCCCCGCCTCCCCAGCCTTCCCTTCCTCCTCCTTCTTCATTCAGGGACGTTTCCAGCATGAGCGCAGCGACCAAGGTTAAGGCTTCCTCCTCCCAGCCGGTGTTCCCGCTGGTGTTGCAGGATCTGTTGTACACCTGTGAACGGGCTTACCAGACCGCCAACCAGACGTTGATCGTGATCCGCGAGAACGTCACGAAAATGGTCAGCGTCAACGGCAAGCTCGATGCCGAGGCTCTGGAGCAGCACCAATATGCGGTGCACGGCCTCGCTTGGTTCGCCACCTACGTGACCGCGCTGTCGTGCATGCTGGAGTGGGCGCGCCGTCTTGAGGCGACCGATCGCCTGGGCGAACTGGAATGCCTGATCTTGCAGGCGTCCTACTCCGAATACCTGCACCAGATTTACGGCGGCCTGCCGATGAGCCAAAGCGAGTTCGTGCGCTTGGCCGACTTTGGCATTGAGGTGCGCGAGCGTCACCTGCTGCAAAGCCCCTACACCACTTTGTTGCGTGAGCACGGCTTTACCGAGGCGGTCAAGGCGCGGCTGGCAGAGTTGGCGCAAGACGGCCACTTTGGCGATCTCGGCCTTGATGACGAGACCTTGGTTCTGGTGCGCGACCAGTTCCGGCGCTTTGCCGAAGAGCAGGTGATGCCCCATTGCCACGGCTGGCACCTGCGCGACGAGCTGATCCCGCTGGAGGTCGTCGAGCAGATGGCCGAGCTGGGCGTGTTCGGCCTGACCGTGCCCGAGGCCTACGGCGGCTTAGGCATGGGCAAGATGGCGATGTGCGTGGTGACCGAGGAGTTGTCGCGCGGCTACATCGGCGTGGGCTCGCTGGGCACCCGCTCGGAAATCGCGGCCGAGCTGATCCGTCTCGGCGGCACCGAGGAGCAAAAGCAGCACTATCTGCCCCTGCTGGCCACCGGCCAGATTCTGCCGACCGCCGTGTTCACCGAGCCCAACACCGGCTCCGATCTGGCCTCGCTGCGTACCCGGGCGGTGCGCGACGGCGAGGACTATGTGGTCACGGGCTCCAAGACCTGGATCACCCACGCCGCGCGCTCCGACCTGATGACCCTGTTGGTGCGCACCAACCCGGACGAGCCGGGCTACAAGGGCCTGTCGATGCTGCTGGCCGAAAAGCCGCGCGGCACCGAGGCCGAGCCGTTCCCGGCCGAGGGCATGACCGGCGGTGAGATCAAGGTGCTGGGCTATCGCGGCATGAAGGAATACGAACTGGGCTTCGATGGCTTCCGGGTGCCGGCGTCGGCGCTGTTGGGCGGCGTTGAGGGCCAGGGCTTCAAGCAGTTGATGGCCACCTTCGAGAGTGCCCGCATCCAAACGGCGGCCCGGGCGGTGGGCGTGGCCCAAAGCGCCCTGGAGACCGGCCTGCGCTATGCCCAGGAGCGCCAGCAGTTCGGCAAGGCGCTGTTTGCCTTCCCGCGCGTGCACGGCAAGCTGGCGTGGATGGTGGTGGAAACCATGGTGGCGCGCCAGTTGACCTACTTCGCCGGTCGCGAAAAGGACAGCGATCTGCGCTGCGACATCGAGGCCGGCATGGCCAAGCTGCTGGCGGCTCGCGTTGCCTGGAGCAATGCCGACAACGCCTTGCAGATCCACGGCGGCAACGGCTACGCCGAGGAATATACCATCAGCCGCCTGCTGTGCGACGCACGTATTCTCAATATTTTCGAGGGCGCGGCGGAGATTCAGGCGCAGGTGGTGGCGCGGGGTATTTTGACGCGCTGAGGGGTGAAAGGGGGGGGGCTTTCCCCGGCGGAGTGCCCGGAAAGTTAAGGCTGGGGAGGCGAGCCTCCCCAGCCTTTCCTTTTTGCAACGCCCAAGCGAGCCAATCCGGGCGCCCCAAGGCGTCTACCAGGGCGAAGCCGCGTTCCTGGTCGATGGGGTCGGGGCTGCGCAGGAAGCACAGGCCGGCCAGCAGGCGTCCGGCCGGGGGCCAATGCCGATCGTGGCCCTGGCGGAGGCTGTCGATCACCAAGGCGCGGGCCGCCGCGTTGCCGGCGCTGGCCTTGTCGTGGCCGGCCCACAGGCGTCGGGGCAGGGCATCGAGCAAGATGAGCAAGGCTAGGGCGCCTTCGGGAGTGGCCCGCAGAGCGTCATGGGCGCCGGTGAGGGCGAGGCCGGTGTCTTTGCTGAACAGGGCGATGAGCACCGCGTCCACGGTGTCGGCCGGGGTGAACCACCAGGGGCGGGGGCTGCCGTCCGGGGCGAACCACACGCGGCGCACCCGATCGCTCAGGGGCAGGGCAGGGTCAAGGTCGAGGAGGTCGCGGGCAACCGTCATGAACAGGGATCCTCGGCGCGAAACGGGCCGTCGTCGGCCAGCGCCACCATGGCTTGGGCCACCAAGGCCCGCTCGTGGGTGATGAACTCGGCGACCGCTCGGCCGAGGGCCGGATCGGCCAGCCAGTGGGCCGACCACGTGGCACGGGGGCGGTAGCCCCGGCTGATCTTGTGCTCGCCTTGGGCCCCGGCTTCGACCCGGTTCAGGCCGTGGGCGATGGCGTAGTCGAGGGCGCGGTAATAGCAGGCCTCGAAGTGCAGGAAGCGAGCGTCGCCGGCAGCGCCCCAGGTCCGGCCATAGAGGGTGTCTCCGCCCACCAGATTGAGGGCGCCGCATACCAAGGCGCCGTTGGGCCGGTCTTCCTCGCCCATCACCAGCACCACCCGATCGCCCATCGTGGCGCCGAGCCGCAAGAAGAAATCTCGGGTCAGGTAGGCGCCGCCCCATTTGCGATCGACGGTATCGCGATAAAAGCGGTCGAAGGCGTCCCAGTGGCGTTCGGTGATCGCCGCGCCTTGCAAGGTCAGGAAGCGGATGCCCTGACGGTTGGCCCGCTCGCGCTCCTTGCGCAGGGCCTTGCGCTTGCGCGACGTCAGGCTGGCGAGAAAATCGTCGAAGTCGCGGTAGCCTGGGTTCTCCCAATGGTATTGGAAGCCCTGGCGCAGCAGCAGGCCCTTGTCGGCCAGAAGCGGGGTCTCGTCGTCGGGGACAAAGGTCAGGTGCAGGCCCGAGACGTTGAGGCGCCGGGCGAAATCTAGGAGGCCCTCAAGCAAGGCCGCTTGCCAGTCCCGCCGCTCGGGATCTTGGGGCGGGGCCAGCAGGCGCGGGCCTGTCACCGGGGTGAAGGGCACCGCCCCTTGCAGCTTGGGATAATAGCGCCCTCCCGCCCGCTGATAGGCACGCGCCCACTCCCAATCGAACACGTATTCGCCGTAAGAGTGGCTTTTGGCGTAGAGCGGGGCACAGGCCCGGACCCGGCCGCGGGCATCTTCCAAGACGGCATGGAGCGGCCCCCAGCCGGTACCTTCGCCGACCGAGCCCGAGGCCTCCAGGGCGTGGAGAAAGGCATGGGAGACAAACGGGTTATCCGGCCCGGCACAGGCATCCCACGCGGGCGCCGGGACTTCCGTGATCGACGGACAAAAGCGCAAGCGCCCCGCAGCCATGGACTTCTCCCGTCCGGGAAGGGAATGAGGGGTCTGGGGAGGCTGCGCCTCCCCAGCCTTAAAAAAGAGAAGGCTGGGGAGGCGCAGCCTCCCCAGACCCCTCATTCAATCGCGAACAGGCCCTCGACCTCGACGGGCACACCCAAGGGCAAGCTGGCGACACCAACCGCGACGCGGACATGGCGTCCCTTTTCCCGCAGCACCTCGACCATGAGGTCGGAGGCGCCGTTGAGGATCTGGGGATGCTGGGTGAAGCCCGGAACAGCGTTAACGAAACCGGCCAGCCGCACCACTTGGCGCACCCGGTCCAAGCTGCCGCCGCAGGCGACGCGGACCTGGGCTAAGAGGTTGACGGCGCACAGGCGGGCGGCATCGCGCGCCGCCTCAACGCTCACCGTGTCGCCGACCACGCCCACACTCTGCGGCGTGCCGTCGAGAAGCGGCAATTGCCCGGAGACATAAACCAACCCGCCCTGGACCTGCCAAGGAACGTAGTTGGCGACCGGGGCGGCCGGGGTGGGCAAGGTGATTCCCAGGGCTTGCAGACGGGCCTCGACCGACATCGGCGATTCTCCTTGTTTCTCGGGCCAGGGATCCATGATACCCAAGACCGGCGCCGCCCGGCAATCGGGGCGGCGGGCTTGCAGGAAAAAGGGTTCGGTCGTGAGCAATCTGTCGCTGCCCAAGGACAAGATCCGCATTGTCCTTCTGGAGAACATCCACGATACTGCTGTTGCGTACCTCCAGAGCCGGGGCTACCACAACATTGAGCGTCTCAAGGGCGCGCTTGATGGGGACGCCCTGATCGACAAGATCCGCGACGCCCACATGATCGGCATCCGCTCGCGGACCCACCTCACCCGCGAGGTCTTGGACGGCGCCGAAAAGCTCCTGACCGTGGGCTGTTTTTGTATCGGCACCAATCAGGTGGATCTCGACGCCGCCAAGGAAAAGGGCGTTCCCGTCTTTAACGCCCCTTATTCCAACACCCGCTCGGTGGCCGAACTGGTGGTGGCCGAGGCCATCATGCTGATACGCGGCATTCCCCAGCGCAATTGGGGTTGTCACGAAGGCGGCTGGGACAAGTCGGCCGATGGCAGCCACGAGGTGCGCGGCAAGACCCTGGGGCTGGTTGGCTACGGTCACATCGGTTCCCAGGTCTCGGTGCTTGCCGAGTCCTTCGGCATGTCGGTGATCTATTACGATATCGTCGAAAAGCTGGCGATCGGCAATGCCCGGCCCTGCGACAGTCTGACCGCCTTGTTGGAACAGGCCGACGTGGTCAGCCTGCATGTGCCCGACACCCCGGAGACCCGTGGCCTGATCGGGGCCAACGAGATCGCCGCCATGAAACAAGGCGCCCACTTGATCAACGCCTCGCGCGGCCTTGTAGTGGATATCGACGCGCTCGCCACCGCCTTGAAGAGCGAAAAGCTGGCCGGCGCTGCCATCGATGTGTTCCCCAAGGAGCCGGCGTCGGCCAAGGAGATATTTGAAAGCCCGCTGCGCGGTCTGCGCAACGTTCTCCTGACCCCCCATGTCGGCGGCTCGACCGTCGAGGCCCAGGCCGGGATCGGGCGCGAGGTCGCGGAAAAGCTGGTCAAGTACTCGGACGATGGCTCGACCCTGGGCGCGGTCAACTTCCCCGAAGTGGCCTTGCCGCAGCAGGCCAAGGTCACACGGTTCTTGCACATCCACCGCAATGTCCCGGGCGTGATGAGCCAGATCAACGATCTGTTCTCGCGTCACGATATCAATATTAGTGGCCAGTACCTGATGACCGATCCCCAGGTCGGCTATGTGGTGGTGGACGTGCAGAAGGACCTGAAGGCGGGCGAGGGGTTCCGTAAGGCCCTGGCCGCCATTCCCGGCACTTTGCGCTTTCGTTTCCTGAACTAACAAAAAGCAAAAGGCTGGGGAGGCGCGGCCTCCCCAGACCCCGCGGCAGAGTTAGGGCTGGAGGAGCTTGGCCAGTCCCAGCATGCCGCCCAAGACAACGCCGGCGTTGATCAAGACCGCGCCGAAGATCATGCCGACCATCCACTTCAAAATGTCGGCCTTGGCTTCGGCAATCTCGACTTTGACGCTGGCGCGGGTTTCCGCCATCTCCGTCGTGATCCGGGTGTTGGTGGCGGCAATCTGATCGCGCAAGTTTGATCTGGTTTGGGTGATCTCGGCACGCAGGTCGGTTGAGACCTGAGCGATCTCGGCACGGAGATCGACGGTGCTCTGAGCAATTTCGGCGCGCAGGTCGGCGGTGGTCTGGGCGATCTCGGCGCGCAGTTCGGTCGTGACCTGAGCGATCTCTGTGCGCAGGACGGTGGTCGCCTGCGCGAGATCCGCCTTGGTGGCGAGGTCGCTGGTCGAGATCTGTTGGGCTTCACGGATGAGGGCCGTCACGACCTCGGCTTGCGCTTCTGCCATGCCGGTGGCGGTCATGCGCTTGACGTAAGCGTGGGTATCGAGGCCGATGGCGTTCATGAGCAGGATCCTCCCTGACACCGCTATGATGGGGCGCTCCGTCTTGGAACGCAACGGCGGCCCCAGGGCAATCGGGTGACTGGGGCTTCTGGCGGGGCAAAGACGAAAAGAAACAGGCTGGGGAGGCGCGGCCTCCCCAGACCCCACCTTCCCTGTATGCCCGCGCTTGCCCTGGCCCGCGCTCTGCCGTAATCACCACCCGGCGCAAACGGGAGGAAACGGCGATGACGGCATGGCTGACGCTGGTCGGGCTGGGCGAGGACGGCTGGGAGGGCTTGGGCGAGCCGGCCCGCCGGGCTGTGCGCGAGGCTCGCTTGGTTTTGGGCGGCGAGCGGCACCTCAAGCTGATCCCCGCGTGGGACGGGCAGGAGCGCGCCGCGTGGCCCCATCCCTTTACCACCGCCTTAGAGAACCTGCTGGCCCGGCGCGGCTCACCGGTGTGCGTGCTGGCCTCGGGCGATCCTATGCACTATGGCCTGGGCGCCACTTTGGCCCGCTCGCTCGACGAGGGGGAGATGCGGGTATTCTCGGCGCCGTCGTCCTTCGCCCTGGCTGCCGCTCGCCTGGGCTGGGCGATGCAAGACTGCGTGCCCCTGACCGTGCATGGCCGGCCGCTGGCCCTGGTCCAGCCCCATCTGGTGCAAGGCGCTCGGCTGCTGATCTTGAGTGAAAACGGCGCGACCCCAGCAGCACTGGCCCAGATGTTGGTGGAACGGGGCTTTGGCGCGAGTGGGCTGACGGTGTTGGAGCACATGGGCGGTCCCTTGGAGCGCCGGGTTGACGGCACGGCGGCCACCTGGGCCCACCCCGAGGGGGCAGCGCTCAATGTGGTGGGGGTGCGGGTGGTGGCCGATCCCGGGGCAAGCAGCGGCTGGTCCACCCTGGCCGGCCTGCCCGAGGAGGCCTTCCATCACGATGGCCAGATTACCAAGCGCGATGTACGGGCGATGACCTTGGCCCATCTGGGGCCCCGCCCGGGCGAGCTGTTGTGGGACGTGGGGGCCGGCTGCGGGTCGATTGGCATTGAGTGGATGCGCGCTCATCCCCGCTGCCGGGCTATCGCCATCGAGGACCGGGCCGACCGCCGCACCCATATCGAGATCAACCGCGATCGCCTGGGAGTCCCTGGGTTACAGATCGTAGCCGGCAGCGCGCCAGCAGCCTTGGCCGGGCTGGCGCCTCCTGACGCTATCTTTATCGGCGGCGGCCTGACCGATGAAGGAGTGTTCGACGCCTGCTGGGCGGCCTTGCCGCTCGGAGGACGCTTGGTAGCCAATGCGGTGACCTTGCAAAGCGAGGCGCGGGTCGCGGCGCTGCATGATCGCCTGGGCGGGACACTCACCCGGGTGGCGGTGGCCCAGGCCCGACCGCTGGGCGGCTTTGACGGCTGGCGCTGTGCCATGCCAGTGACGATTTTTACCGTTACCAAAGTTTAAGGCCGCGCGACGGCCGATCAGAGAGAAACAGGACGGAGGGGTCTGGGGAGGCAAGCCTCCCCAGCCTTCCCTTTTTTGACTCCCAAGAGGCCCTGAGCCTCTCTTGTGTAAAGGGGTTGGGTGATGCCTGTACCGCCGTTGCCGTCCGATCTGCCCACCGTGCCCGCCCTGGGGCCCCGGCGGGCTCGCGCCTTGATGATCCAGGGCACCAGTTCCGACGTGGGCAAAAGCATGCTCGTCGCTGGCTTGTGCCGGGCCTATACCCGGCGCGGTCTGGCGGTGCGGCCGTTCAAGGCCCAGAACATGAGCAACAACGCCGCCATCGCCCAGGACAGCGACGCCCCTCCGGGACCCGATGGCAGCGTGGTCAAGGGCGAGATCGGCCGGGCCCAGGCCTTGCAGGCCCGAGCCTGCGGCGTGGTGCCCTCTATCCACATGAACCCGGTGCTGCTCAAGCCCCAGACCGAAATCGGCTCGCAGGTGGTGCTGCGCGGTCGGGTGCTGGGCAACTGCCCGGCCCGCGAATACCACCTGATGCGCCGCTCGTTGATGCCGGCGGTTCTCGACAGCTTCTATCGCCTGACCACCGAGGCCGATTTGGTGCTGGTCGAAGGGGCGGGCAGCGGGGCCGAGGTGTATTTGCGCAGCACCGACATCACCAACATGCGTTTGGCCGAGTCCGCCGACCTGCCGGTGATCTTTTTGTCCGACATCGACCGGGGCGGTACCATGGGGGCGATTGTCGGCAGTCATGCCCTGTTGAGTGCCCCCGATCGCGAACGGGTGGTGGGCTATCTGATCAACAAGTTTCGCGGCGACTGGTCGATCTTTGAGCCGGCCTGCGCGACCATCACCCAGCATACCGGTTGGCCGTGCCTGGGCATGCTGCGCTGGTTCCCCGAGGCCGACCGCCTGCCGGCCGAGGACTCCCTAGCCTTGGAGCGTCCGGTTGATGGCGGCGGGCGCGGTCTGGTGATCTCGGTGCCGCGTTTGCTGCGCACCGCCAACTTTGATGACCTGGATCCCCTGTCGGCCGAACCCGGAGTGGAATTGCGCTGGGTGCAGCCGGGCCAGCCGATCTTGGCCGATACCGATGTGGTGATCCTGCCGGGTTCTAAGGCGACCCGTACCGATCTGGCGTACTTGCGCGAAAACGGCTGGGACATCGACATCCAGGCCCATGTCCGGCGCGGCGGCCGGGTGGTGGGCTTGTGTGCGGGGTATCAGATGCTGGGCCGGGTACTGCGCGATCCCGACGGCCTCGAGGGACCAGCCGGCGAGACCCCGGGCCTGGGGCTGCTCGATCTGGAGACCACCATCGGCCGGGAAAAGACCCTGATCGACATGGACGTCACCGACACCCTGAGCGGCTGCCGCGTCACCGGCTACGAAATGCACATGGGCCGGACCCAGGGTCCCGGCTTGGCCCGGCCTTGGCTGCGGCTTGACGACGGCCAGGGTCTGGTGCGCGACGAGGGGGCCGTGTCGGCCGATGGCCGGGTGATGGGGGGCTATGTGCATGGTGTTTTCTGTGCCGATGCCTTCCGCTCTCATTGGTTGGGCTTGGTGGGAGCGCGGGCGTCGGCGTTGGACTATGAACACCGGGTTGAAGCGGCGCTCGACGCGCTGGCCGACCATATCGAGGCCAGTCTCGATCTTGATGCCCTGCTGGCTCTCGCACGGTAAGAGCAAAAGAAGGAAAGGCTGGGGAGGCGCGGCCTCCCCAGACCCCTCGTTTCCATCGACAAGGCAACAGCATTCATGAAAACCGTTCATTTGATCGGCATCGGTCCCGGGGACCCGGAGATGGTGACCGTGCAGGCTATCAACACCATGAAGACTGTGGATGTCTTCTTTCTGCTGGAGAAAGCCGGGCGCGGTAAAGAATCATTGCTGGCGGTGCGCCGGGACATTCTGGAGCGCTATGCCGGTGAGCGGCCCTACCGGGTGGTGACGGCGGCCAGCCCGCAGCGCAACCGCGAAAACCCCAATTATGCCGAAGGGGTGATCGAGTGGCGCGACGAGCGGCTGACGATCATTGGCGACCTGATCGCCAACGAACTGACCGAGGGTCAGGTCGGGGCCTTCCTGGTCTGGGGCGACCCTTCTTTGTATGATGGGATGATCGAATCCCTGTCGTTGTTGCAGCGCCAGGGGCGGCAGGATTTCGACTTTACCGTGATTCCTGGGATCACCTCGGTGCAGGTGCTCACCGCGCGCCATCGCATCCCGCTCAACCGGATCGCCGAGACCATCACCATCACTACCGGTCGCTTGCTGGAGGATGTGGCTCCGGCGGATGTGACCAACGCTGTGGTGATGCTCGATTCCCGTCAGGCTTTTCGTCGCTTCGCCGAGACCGGCCACGAGGTCTATTGGGGCGCCTTGCTGGGCAGCCCGGACGAGCGCCTGATTGCTGGGCCGGTGGCCGAGGTGGCTGATGCCATCGAGGGTGAGTTGGAGGCCGTGCGGGCGCAGAACGGTTGGGTGATGGATACGTATATTTTGCGTAAGCCGTAAGGCAGGAAAAGCAAGGCTGGGGAGGCGCGGCCTCCCCAGACCCCTCGTTGCCTGGGGCCTGACGAGCGTGGGGTCTGGGGAGGCCGCGCCTCCCCAGCCTTCCCTTTCAAACCAACCGGCGCCCCGAAAATCATTGTCGCCGCCCCCGCCGACGCCTACCCTCTGCACCTGATTCGTTAGGGAAGGAACGCTGTTAATGACGCCCGCAGAAGTACGGAAGGTTGAGGCTTATCTGCGTCGCACCTTCGGCCACGATGGCCTGACGGTGACGCCGCCCCCTGGCAAGAGCAAGGGCTCGTGCGAGGTGGCCATTGATGGGGAGTTCATCGGCACCATCAATCGCGACGAGGACGAGGGGGAAGTCTCTTACGCCTTCAACATGGTGATCCTCGATATGGATCTCTAACAGTCTCTCCTCGGTCTCGCGGCGGCGGGGAAAGAAGGGGAACGAGATGGCCAGAACCCGCAAGATCGCTCTGCCCCCCACCGACCCGGGGACCGATCGCTTTCTCATCGTGCAGGAGTGGGGCGAGACCGGCCCAACCGCCTACCTTCAGGCCGGTCTGCACGCCGACGAGCCCCCCGGTCGCTTGGTCTTGCACCATTTGGCGGCCCTGCTGGCCGACGCCGAGCGCGACGGACGCCTGAGCGGCCGGGTGATCTTGGTGCCCATCGCCAACCCCGTGGGGCTTGGGCAGCGCCTGCGCGACGGTCTGTCTGGGCGCTTTCACTTCGACACCGGGGTGAACTTCAATCGCCTGCATCTTGATCTTGAGGCCGCCCTTACGGCCGCGCTGCCGTCCACCGGACCGTTGGCCGTGGCCGAGGGGCGGCGCGCCTTGCGACAGGCTTGGGCGGCGCGGCCCCAGCCGGTGGAAGAGTCGGCGGCCCTCAAGCATCTCTTGTTTGGCTTGGCCCTCGATGCCGATCTGGTTTTGGATCTGCACTGCGATAGCGAGGCCATCTTGCATGTCTACGGCGCGGCCAGCCAAGCGGCGGCGGTGCGCGAGATTGCCGCTTTTGTTGGGGCGCCGGTGGTGCTGCTGGCCGATACCTCCGGCGACCGCCCCTTTGACGAGGCCCTTTCCGCTCCCTGGGGTGCGGTGCGCGAGCGTCTGGCACCGGGCGAGTTTGGCACGGTGGCGGTGACCCTTGAGCTGCGCGGCGCCACCGACGTAGACGATACCCTGGCACGGGCCGATGCCTTGGCCTTGCTGGCCTTGTTGGCCCGCTATGGCATCGTGCGCGACGCCTCCCCGGTTCCTGTGTTTGCCGGCCAGAGTGGACCTTTGGAGGGCGTGGACATGATTGCCGCGCCGTGCCCTGGTTTGGTGATTTATGGCGCCGCTCTTGGCGAACGCGTGGCGGCGGGGGCGGTGGTGGCCGAGGTGCTTGATGCCGAGGGGCGGCGCCATCCGGTGGTGTCCCGGGCGTCTGGCGTGGTGTTCGCCCGGCTGTCTCGTCGGCTGGTGCGTCCTGGGGACATTATCGTCAAGGTCGCGGGAGAGGAGCCGTTGGCGCATCGTCAGGGGGTGTTGTTGACGGCGTGAGAAAAAGGAAGGCTGGGGAGGCTGGCCTCCCCAGACCCCTCATTGCCTGGGGCCTTCCCTTCCTACCCAAGCGCCTGCGCCGCCGCGTGCCCGGCCAACGCCGCCAGAAAAGCCCGCAAGCTGGTCTCAGGGCTGAGATCGCGGTAGCTGTCCGTGTCACGCGGGCTGGCCATCACCCCGGCCGCCGTATAAAGCCGCTCTTGCATCAGGCGTTGGCACAGCACGGTATAGCGCTCCAGGTAGGAGGCGCCGGTGAAGGCGGGATCAAGCGGAAAGTGGGGGCAGGTGTCGCGCACCGGCGCGCGCGAGCCCGGGGCGTCCTCCACCAGCATCAGCCAGCCGACAAAGGGTCGGGCCCCCGGGCCAAACGCGCCCTCGCGGCACGCCGTCCAAAGATCCAGGGCCGTGCCGATCGCCTCCTCACAGCGGTTGTTGAAGTTGCTGCTGAACGACGGCCCGGCCTGACTCTTGAACTCCAGGGCAGCGATCAACCGCTTTTCCTGAAAGATCAGCACATCCCATTGCTTGGTGGCGCGGAAGTGGCCGGGCAGGGTGAGCAAAGCGCGTTGGCGGTGGACCAAGGCATCGCCAAGGCCATTGGCCCGCACCAAATCGGTGACGAGATCGACAAAGGCATCCATGTTCTTGCCGGCGGTGACACCGGCCCGCTCACCCTGATCGCGGCTGCCGCCTTCTTGCTGGCGGGCGTGGGCGTAGCCTCGGGCCTGCCAGAAGGCGCGCACCGCAGCGCGGGCCCGCCCCTCATACGCGACAAGATCGAGCATGCTCCCTCCCCTGAAAACCGTGCACAAAAAAGGTCAGGAGGGGTCTGGGGAGGCCAGCCTCCCCAGCCTTCCCATCACCTGCCGCTCGCTTCGAGTCATCTCATAGACCGCGCCCACCGCCTCGTGGTCGCCCTCGGTCAAGCGCCGCCGCAGGGCCTCGTCCACGCTTTCCCAACGCGGCAGGCGGATGCGCCGAAGATACTGGGCCTGAAACCGCAAGAAATCACCGCGCAGGCGAGGCGAATAGGCGCCGACGAACAGGGAGGCGATGCCAGCCGACAACACGGTGCGCAAGGCTCGCAAATCCCAGGTGTCGCTGGTTAGGTGATAAAGGTTGTGATGAGGATAATACCGCCCTTCCTCCAAGACGATGTGGGCCGACCCCTTGATGTCGGGGATCAGGAGCTTGGGTCGCGTGGTGAGGCTCGCGTGCAGGCGGTCGATGGGGCGATACCAAGCAGCGGGCTGGCGCTTGGCGACATGGCGGGCGCTCAGGCGGGCGCGGTGGCGCTCCAGGTAGGCGGCCAGCCGGGGATAGGCGGCGAGGGGGACCAGGGTCTCGCCGGTGGCAAAGGGATTGACGACGCCAAGGCCGCGCCACGCCACCCGCCCTTCCACCAGATCGCGGGTCATCACCAGGGGCAGCTTGCAGGCGGGCTCGACGTCGAGGCTGTCGTAGGGCGCGATGAACACCGCATCGGCCCCGGTAGCCACGCCGATGCCGACGGCGACCCCGGCCTCTTCCAGCGGGGGAAACGCGGCTTCCAGGCGGCGGACCAGAGCCGTTTGGTCGGCGTGGCCGAGGATCCACGGCGCCTTGCCGCGTCCGCTCTCCTCCACCTCCTGCACGGGCGGGCGGGGCGTGGGCGCCGTCAGGGCGCGGGCTAGAGGCCGCAGGACCTCGGGGGTGGCGGCCGGGCGATGGGCCAGACGGGTGGGACCCGGGGTCTCGCGGCTGAGAATGGTCACGGCCGGATAGGCGATGACCGGCGCCAGAAAGGCATCGGTGTCGGTCATGTCCACCACCACCTTCAGCCGGTAGTCGCGGCTGACCAGGGCCCGCAGCGGGCCGCCGTAGCGGTTTTTCATCCAGCGGTCGGCGCAGATGAAGCCCAGATGGCCGCCCGGGGCCAGCAGGCTCAAGGCGCGTTCGTAAAAAGGCACGTAGAGGTCGGCGCGATCGTACAAGGTCTTGTAGCGCGCGCGGTAGGCGGCCAAGCGCTGGGGGTCCAGCCGCTCCTGGCGGACATAGGGGGGGTTGCCCACCACACTCTCGAACGGTCCGGCCAGCGGCTCCAGCAGGAAATCCCCCTCGCGGATCCAGTGGCCGGCGAGGTCGCGGGCCACGCCCGGGGGATGGCCGTGGACTTCCAAAACAGCGGCGACGCGCTGGCGGGCCAGGGCGGCGGTTGGGCCGTGCAGTTCCATGCCGGTGATCAGGGGGGCCAGGGCTTCGGCCGACAGTGAGCCCGCCGTGGCCAGCAGGCGTTCGACGAGGGGGACGATGAAATCGCCCTCGCCGACCGCCGGCTCCAGCACGTGGCGTTGCTCTAGGGCGTGGTCGGTGGTGTAGCCGACCAGATCGAGAATGAACTCGACCACAGCCCGCTTTGTAAAAAACGCACCACGCTCCAGACTCACACTGGGGACTTTCTCATGGGGGAGGGAGCATCGCACGGGATAAGAAACAAGGCTGGGGAGGCGTGGCCTCCCCAGGCCCCTCGGTTTTGGGGGAGTCCTTAGCGCGACAGGGGCTTGTACTTGATCCGGTGCGGTTGGTCGGCATCGGCGCCCAGGCGGCGCTTCTTGTCCTCTTCATAGGACTCGAAGTTGCCCTCGAACCATTCCACGTGGGAATCGCCCTCGAAGGCGAGGATGTGGGTGGCGATGCGATCGAGGAACCAGCGATCGTGCGAGATGACCACGGCGCAGCCGGCGAATTCCAGAAGGGCTTCTTCCAGGGCGCGCAGGGTTTCCACGTCGAGGTCGTTGGTCGGTTCGTCGAGCAGCAGGACGTTAGCGCCCGACTTCAGCATCTTGGCCAAGTGGACGCGGTTGCGCTCACCGCCCGAGAGCAGGCCCACCTTCTTTTGCTGGTCGGCGCCCTTGAAGTTGAACTGGCCGACATAGGCGCGGCTCGGGATCTTGCGCTTGCCCAGTTCCAGTTCGTCGAGGCCGTCGGAGATTTCCTGCCAGACGGTCTTGGTGGCATCCAGGGCGTCGCGGCTCTGATCGACATAGCCCAGGCGCACGGTCTCACCGACCCGGATCAAGCCCTTGTCCGGGGTGTCCTGGCCGGTGATCATGCGAAACAAGGTGGTCTTACCGGCACCGTTGGCACCGATGACGCCGACAATGCCGCCGGGCGGCAGGCGGAAGGACAGATCGTCGATGAGCAGGCGATCGCCAAAGCCCTTGCACAGGCCCTCGGCCTCGATGACCACACCGCCCAGGCGCTCGGCCACGGGGATGACGATCTGGGCCATTTCCTGCTTTTGCATTCCGGCTTCGGCAACCAAGGATTCGTAGGCCGACACACGGGCCTTGCTCTTCGCTTGGCGCGCCTTGGGCGACTGACGGATCCACTCCAGTTCGCGGGCGATGACCTTCTGGCGCGCCCCTTCCTCGCGGGACTCCTGCTCCAGACGCTTTTGCTTGTTCTCCAGGTAGGTGGAGTAGTTGCCCTCGTAGGGAATGCCGCGGCCGCGGTCGATTTCGAGAATCCAGCCGGCCACGTTGTCGAGGAAGTAGCGATCGTGGGTGACGGCCACCACGGTGCCCGGGTATTCGTGCAAGAACCGCTCCAGCCAGCCCACCGACTCGGCGTCGAGGTGGTTGGTCGGTTCGTCGAGCAGCAGCATGTCGGGGCGCGAGAGCAGCAGGCGGCACAGGGCCACGCGGCGCCGCTCGCCGCCCGAGAGCTTGGTCACGTCGGCATCGCCGGCCGGGCAGCGCAGGGCGTCCATGGCGATTTCGACCTGACGCTGGAGGTCCCAGCCGTCGGCGGCGTCGATCTTTTCTTGCAGTTCGCCCTGTTCGGCGATGAGGGCATTCATCTCATCGTCGTCGCTGACCTCGGCGAACTTGGCGCTGACCTCTTCAAAGCGATCGAGGAGCGTCTTGAGCGGCCCAACGCCGTCCATGATGTTGCCCATCACGTCCTTGGCCGGATCCAACTCCGGCTCCTGGGACAAGTAGCCAACGCGCACGCCCTCGGCGGCCCAGGCCTCGCCGCCAATATCGGTATCCAGACCGGCCATGATCCGCAGCACGGTCGATTTACCGGCGCCGTTGGGGCCCAGCACGCCGATCTTCGCTCCGGGAAGAAAAGCCAGGGTCAGGTCTTTGAGGATTTCCCGCCCTCCGGGATAAACCTTGCTCAGGTTCTTCATGACGAAGATGTACTGGTAGGAAGCCATGGACCGCTCCGGCTCGTGTTCGGGATAAAAATGAAAAGCGTGGTGCCGTTGTAGCCCACCCCCCGACCCGATGCAACGGACCCCCCGGGACGGAGGGGAGAAGGAAGAAGGCTGGGGAGGCGGGCCTCCCCAGACCCCTGCGTTCCTGGGGCCAAAGTGAACGAGGGGTCTGGGGAGGCCCGCCTCCCCAGCCTTCTCTTCTTCCTCTCCCCAAATAATCGTTTTTGTCTTCCTCCAAGCTTGCGTAGCCTCAAGCCCCGACATCCCTCGGGGACACCGCGAGAGAGGGGCCGATGACCGCGCGCATCATCACCATTGCCCAGCAAAAGGGCGGGGCGGGCAAGACCACCCTCGCCATCCATCTCGCCGTCGCCCTGCGGGAACGCGGTCCGCGCGTCGCCCTGATCGACATCGATCCTCAAGGCAGCCTGAGCGCCTGGCATGCCCAGCGCTGCCGCACCTTAGGGGCGGAGGCCGGGGGCTTGGGCCTCTCCGACATCGCCGGCTGGCGCCTGGGCCCCGAACTGGACCGGCTCAAGACCGCCGCCGACCTGATCGTGATCGACACCCCGCCCCACGCCGAAACCGAAGCCCGCGCCGCCGTGCGCGTCGCCCACCTGCTGCTGATTCCGCTGCAACCGAGCCCGATGGATCTGTGGGCCAGCGCCGCCACCGTGGCGCTCGCGCAAAAGGAGAAGGTGACACCGCTGGTGGTCCTCAACCGGGTTCCGCCGCGCGGCCGTCTGCCCGGGGTGATCGAGGAGCGCCTGAAGGCCGACGCCTTGCCGCTGTGCTCCGCGCGGCTTGGCAACCGCACCGCCTTTGCCGCCAGCGTACTGGAAGGCTTGGGCGTGGTCGAAAGCGAGCCAACGGGCACCGCCGCCAAGGAAATCCGAGCCCTCACCGCCGAGGTGTTGAACCGTCTGGGCCGCCCCGACTAAGGCCCCGAGGGGTCTGGGGAGGCCGCACCTCCCCAGCCTTTCCTTTTTTGCCGCCTGCCCCTCTTTTGTGCTAAGAAGATTTTTTATATTCCTCAAAAAAAGACAGGAGAGCGTTGTCCATGATCGCACGTCGCCCGCTGATCGCCGGAAACTGGAAGATGAACGGCCTGAAGGCCGAGGCCCGCGCCCTGGCCGAGGCGATGGCGGCGCGCTTCAACAGCGTGGGGTCGGTGGGCTTTGACATGCTGTTGTGCCCGCCCTTTCCGGTGATTGGCACGGTGGTGGGGGCGGTGGCCGGCACCGGGATCGCGGTCGGGGGGCAGGACTGCCATGCCAAGGTGTCAGGCGCCCATACCGGCGACGTCTCGGCCGCTATGCTGGCCGACCAGGGCTGTCAGTTCGTGATTGTCGGCCACTCGGAGCGGCGCGCCGATCATGGCGAGAGCGATGCCCAGGTGCGCGCCAAGGCCGAGGCCGCCCTGGCCGCCGGGTTGGTCGCCGTGATCTGTGTCGGCGAGACCGAGGCCCAGCGCGATGCCGGCCAGACCCTGCGGGTGGTCGAGACCCAGTTGGAAGGCTCGCTACCGGCCGGCGCTACGGCGCAGACTGTGGTCATCGCCTATGAGCCCGTCTGGGCCATCGGCACCGGGCGCACGCCGACTCTCAACGACGTGGCCCAGGTGCATGGGGCGATCCGGGCCAAGGTGGCGCGGGTGCTGTCGGCCGAGGCGGCGGCCGAGATGCGGGTGCTTTATGGGGGGTCGGTCAAACCCGACAACGCCCGCGCCCTGCTGGGCTTGGCCGATGTCGATGGCGCGTTGGTCGGCGGCGCCAGCCTCAAGGCCGAAGATTTTTGGGCCATCGGCTGCGCCACTCCCGGCCCGGACGCCGACTGATCTCTCGGTCCTTGAGAGGGGGGGCAGAAGTTTTTTKTCTTGCCTCTGGTCAAGGAAGGCGCGCCGGGCTACAACGACCCAGCACGGCGCGCCCAGATCGGGGCGCCGCCTCCGGCTGGATTTTTGTCCGGCCCAAAGTTCGTCACGGTCAGGGTTCCGCCGCCGCGCGGTCGGACCCCCAAGGGGCACTGTACGCGCATGATTACGGTCATCCTGGTCATCCATCTCATTATCGCCATCGCCATGGTTGCTCTTATTTTGTTGCAGCGGGCGGAAGGTGGCGCGCTGGGCATCGGCGGCGGCGGGGGTGGGTTGATGACCGGACGGCAGGCCGGCAACCTGCTCACCCGTTTGACCGGTCTGTTGGCCGCGGCTTTCATGATCACCAGTCTGGCGTTGGCCATGCTGTCGGGGCATCATAATAAGGAGTCGGGTCGCTCATCGGTGCTCGACGGGGCCGAGGTGCCCATGACCCCGCCGGCCACGCCGGCCCTCCCGGCTCCGCCCGTGGCGACCGATGCCGTTCCGGCCCCTGCCTCGCCGGCTCCCGCTTCGGAGACCGCCGCGCCGCAGACCGCCCCGAGCGCCCCGGTGAGCGAGGCGGCTCCTGTCGCCCCCGCGACCGAAGCCGCTCCCGCGCCGGGATCGTCCGGCACGCCGGCGCCGCAGGGTCAGTAAGGCCGGGTGCGTCAAGATCCGGTCCCTGCCCTGGGGTGGGGACCACCAAATCATCGCTTTCCAGAGGGTGCCCCCGGGTGGGATGGCGCCCCTGGTGACGTTCCGAGTTTAGGTCAGCGGGCTTGCGGACATGACACGCTTTATTTTCATCACCGGTGGTGTGGTCTCTTCCCTGGGCAAGGGGCTGGCCTCGGCGGCGCTTGGCGCCTTGTTGCAAGCCCGGGGCTACCGGGTGCGGCTGCGCAAGCTCGACCCGTATCTCAACGTGGATCCGGGAACCATGAGCCCGACCCAGCACGGCGAGGTGTTCGTGACCGACGACGGGGCCGAAACCGACCTCGACCTCGGGCACTACGAGCGCTTTACCGGGGTGGCAGCGCGGCGCGGCGATAACGTGACCACGGGCCGCATCTATTCCGATGTCATTGCCCGCGAGCGGCGTGGCGACTACCTGGGCAAGACGGTCCAGGTCATCCCGCATGTGACCGACGCCATCAAGGCCTTCGCCACCGCCGACGTGGAAGACGAAGACTTTGTGTTGTGCGAGATTGGCGGCACGGTTGGCGACATCGAAAGCCTTCCCTTCCTCGAAGCCATCCGCCAGTTGCGCAACGAGATGGGCGCCGAGCGCGCCATGATCATCCATCTCACCTTGTTGCCCTACATTCCCTCGGCCGGTGAACTCAAGACCAAGCCGACCCAGCACTCGGTCAAGGAGCTGTTGAGCGTCGGCATCCAGCCCGATGTCTTGATGTGTCGCTCCGACCGCCCGATCCCCGAGGCCGAGCGGGCCAAGATCGCCCTGTTTTGCAACGTGCGGCCCGAGGCGGTGATCCCGGCCTTGGATGTGGACACTATTTATCAGGTGCCGGTCAGCTATCACGCGCAAGGGCTTGATATTCAGGTGTGTCGCTACTTCCGCTTGCCCCAAGATGCGGCGCTGGACCTGTCGCGCTGGCATGGCATCGTGGACCGGGTGCGCAATCCCGAGGGCGGGGTGACCATCGCTGTGGTCGGCAAGTACACCAGCTTGATCGACAGCTACAAGTCGCTGGCCGAGGCGCTGGTTCATGGTGGCATCGCCAACAATGTGAAAGTGCGGCTGACCTGGATCGATAGCCAGATTTTCGAGCGCGAAGATACCGTGTTGCACCTGGAAGGGGTGCATGGCATCCTCGTGCCGGGCGGCTTTGGCGAGCGCGGCTCCGAGGGCATGATCAACGCCGCCCGTTTTGCTCGCGAGCGCGACGTGCCCTATCTTGGGATCTGTTTTGGCATGCAGATGGCCGTCATCGAGTTCGCTCGCCACAAGGCCGGGCTGACCGAGGCCGGATCGTCCGAGTTCGGCGAGCAAACGGCCCCCCTGGTCGGCCTGATGACCGAGTGGACCCGGGGCAACGAGCGGGTCGAACGCACCCAAGACGGCGATCTGGGCGGCACCATGCGTTTGGGCGCCTATCCCTGCCATCTGGTGCCCGGGACGCGGGCTCGGGAAATTTATGGTCGGGACGTGATTTCCGAGCGGCACCGCCATCGCTACGAAGTCAACATTGACTATCGGGAAACCCTGGAAGCGGCGGGGCTGGTGTTTTCCGGGTTGTCGCCGGACGGGGTGTTGCCCGAGATTGTTGAAATTCCTGGGCATTCGTGGTTCGTCGGCGTGCAGTTTCACCCGGAGCTGAAGTCCAAGCCGTTTGATCCGCATCCCTTGTTTACGTCTTTTGTTCAGGCGGCGGTGGCGAAGTCCCGGTTGGTTTAAGGGCAGAGAGATAGGCTGGGGAGGCGGGGCCTCCCCAGGCCCCTCCGTCCCGAGAGGGCTGGGTGTGCAAGCTCGTATGAGTCAAACCGGACATCGTGTGCTATAAACCGGCTCGCAACAAACAAGGAGGGCCGATGGAGCCCCGTCACGTGAAGGTGGGCCCGGTCACGTTCGGCAACGATCTGCCGTTCGTGCTGATTGCCGGGCCCTGCCAGATGGAAAGCCGTGCCCACGCCTTGGAGGTGGCGAGCGCGCTTCAGGCGATGACCCAGGCGGCCGGCGTGCCCCTGGTGTTCAAGACCTCGTTCGACAAGGCCAACCGCACCTCGCTCTCGGGGAAGCGCGGCCTGGGGCTGGAGGCCGCGCTGCCGGTCTTCGCCGAGATCCGTGAGAGCCTGGGCCTGCCGGTGCTGACCGATGTCCACGAGGCCAGCCAATGCGCCCCGGTGGCCGAGGCCGTCGATATCTTGCAAATTCCTGCCTTCCTCAGCCGTCAGACCGACTTGTTGCTGGCCGCTGGGGCCACCCGGGCGGCTGTGAATATCAAGAAGGGCCAGTTCCTGGCGCCTTGGGACATGCCGCACGGCGTCGCCAAGGTCGAGAGCACCGGCAATGACCGCATCCTTCTGACCGAGCGCGGCGTCTCGTTTGGCTACAACACCTTGGTGGCCGACATGCGCAGCCTGCCTCTCATGGCCCGCGACACCGGCTGTCCGGTGATCATGGATGCCACCCATGCCGTGCAGGCCCCGGGCGGCCTGGGCGGTGCCTCGGGCGGCGACCGCGCCTTTGCCCCGGTGTTGGCTCGCGCCGCCGTGGCGGTGGGGGTCGCCGGGGTGTTCATCGAGACCCATCCCAACCCCGATCAGGCGCCGTCCGATGGGGCTACCATGCTGGCGCTCAAGGATATGCCGGACCTGCTGACGGTCTTGAGCGCCCTTGATGCCCTTGCCAAACGTCATCCCGTCCATCTCTGAGCGTTAGGAGAGACTGTCGTGGCCGAGATCGTAGACATCCACGCCCGCGAAATTTTGGACTCGCGCGGCAACCCCACCGTCGAAGTGGACGTCCTGCTGGACGACGGCGCCTTCGGGCGGGCCGCCGTGCCGTCGGGCGCCTCGACCGGGGCCCACGAGGCCGTGGAACTGCGCGATGGTGACCCCGCCCGCTACAAGGGCAAGGGCGTGCTGCGCGCCGTCGAGGCCGTCAACGGCGAGCTGTTCTCGGCTCTCGTCGGCCTGGATGCCATGGACCAGCTCGTGATCGATCAGGCGATGATTGATCTCGACGGCACCCCCAACAAGAGCCGCCTCGGCGCCAACGCCATCCTCGGCGTGTCCTTGGCCATTGCCAAGGCCGCCGCCCAGGCCGCCGAGCTGCCGCTCTACCGCTACATCGGCGGCGCCCGCGCCCATGTCCTGCCGGTGCCGATGATGAACATCATCAACGGTGGCCAGCACGCCGATAACCCGATCGACATCCAGGAATTCATGATCATGCCGGTGGCGGCCGATACGGTGGCCGATGCCATCCGCATGGGCGCCGAGGTGTTCCACGCCCTCAAGAAGCAACTGAAGGACGCTGGCCACAACACCAACGTCGGCGACGAGGGCGGCTTTGCCCCCAACCTCAAGAGCGCCGACGAGGCCCTGTCCTTCATCATGCGCGCCATTGAGGCCGCCGGCTATGCTCCGGGCGAGGACATCATGCTGGCCCTCGACGCGGCGTCGAGCGAGTTCTTCAAGGACGGTCGCTATGTCATGGAAGGCGAGGGCAAGACCTTCGATGCCGCCGGCATCGTCGCGTACTACGCCGATCTTGCCGCCCGCTTCCCCATCTTGTCCATTGAGGATGGCTGCGCCGAGGACGATTGGGAGGGCTGGCGCCTGCTGACCGAGGAACTGGGCGAGCGCGTCCAGTTGGTCGGTGACGACCTGTTCGTGACCAACCCCGAGCGTCTGGCCCAGGGCATTAGCGAGGGCGTGGCCAACTCCATCTTGGTCAAGGTCAATCAGATCGGCTCCCTGTCCGAGACCTTGGAAGCGGTCGAGATGGCTCACAAGGCCGCCTATACCGCCGTGCTTTCCCACCGGTCGGGCGAGACCGAGGACTCCACCATCGCCGACATCGCCGTGGCCACCAACTGCGGCCAGATCAAGACCGGCTCCCTGTCGCGTTCCGACCGTTTGGCTAAGTACAACCAGCTGATCCGCATTGAGGAAGAGCTGGGCTCGGCCGCCGTTTACGCCGGCAAGTCCATCTTGCGTGGGTAATCTGCGAACACGAAGGCTGGGGAGGCGGGGCCTCCCCAGACCCCTCCTTTCCTGAAGAGCCGTCTCTTTTTTCAGCGGATGTCATTCAGCAGGAAAGACACATTGTCTGGCTGGTCCACTCCGGCCACACTCTTTCCATGACAGATCCCTCTTCTCTTCTCTCCCCACTGCTAATTTTCCTGGCCACCGGGATGCTCAAGGGCTTCTTGGGCCTAGGTCTGGGCCTGCCGACGCTGGCCATGGGGCTGGTGGGCTTGCTCCTGGACCCGGCGGCGAGCGCCGCGCTTTTGCTGCTGCCCTCGCTGGTCACCGACGTTTGGCAAACCGGCCCCAGAGGACCGGTCGGCCCCGTGCTGCGCCGGTTGGCCCCGTTCCTTGGCGGCATCGTGGTCGGGGCGGCGCTGGGAGCCCCCTTGATGGAGGGGGATCCCCGCCTGGTCCGGGGGGTGCTGGGTCTGACCATGATGGTCTATGCCGTGAGAGGTCTGCGCCCTTCCCGCTCTTCCCGCTCTTCCCGGCCGTCCCGCTCCTCCCGACGCTCCCGACGCTCCCGGGTCCCCTGGGGATGGCGCACCTGGGGCGGGGTGATCACCGGCGTTCTGACCGGGGCGACTGGGGTATTCATACTGTCTGCGGTGCCGTCTCTGGCCCCCTTGGTGGGGGAGTGGGAACGGCTGGTGCAGTCCTCGGGGATGTCGCGTGTTTCCCCCCTCGCCCTGGCCGGCGTTCTGGCTGGGGGCGATCGCTTGCCGGGGGCGGGGGCGGGGCGTGGGGGGGGGCGCGCTCGCGCTGGTGCCGGCCCTGGCGGGCATGATGATGGGGGTCCGGCTGCGGCGCTTGGCGTCGAAGGTCACCTTCCGCCGGTTGTTTTTTGGCGGGCTGCTGGTGCTCGGAGGCGCGATGCTTCTCAGTGCCGTCGTTGTTTGAAGGGAGGCTGTTGGTGGCGCCCCTCGGCCCTGCCGCGTCCCCTGCCTTCCTACCTCCTGGTTCGGCCCCGGGTCAGGGAGGCGACGGTCTGAACGGCGGGGACACAGGGGGAGAGGGGGCCTCGCCTCAGGTCAGCAAGAAATGCCGAAGCGTTTGCGCCGGGCGGGAAAGGTGCTCGAGAGGTCCCGAGGCCAACAGGAGACGGCGCGTGGCCCAGGGATCGGACAGGGGGACAAGAACCACGGGCAGGGCCAGCGGGTGGGCCGGGTTGGGCACCACCGCCACCCCCGCCTGACCGGCGACCAGACGGCACACCCCCTCCAGGGAGGGCAGGCGGGCCCGGAGATGCAGCGGATGCCCCAGGCGCCGGGCCTGGGCGCTCAAATGGCGCTGCAAGGCCCGCTCGGCGCCCAGGCCAAGGAACGGATTGTCCAGCGCCTCGGCAAAGGCCACCTGGGCGCGCGCCGCCAGAGGATGGCCGGACGGGACCGCCAGCATCAGCCGGTCGAGATGAAACAAGGCGGTCGTCAGGCCCTCGGTGTCGGCGCTGTCGGCGATGATCGCCAGATCGGCCCGTCCCTCGCGCACGTCACGCGCCCCTTCCACGCTGGGGCGCTCTTCCAGATCCAAGGTCAGGGACGGGGAGGCGCGCAGGAACGCGGCCAGCCGCTCGGGCAGGGCCTCGGCCAGGGCTGCCGTGTTGGCCACCAGTCGCACCGCCCCGCTCAGGCGGCGCGCTTCGTCGTCGAGGGCGTCGTGCAGGTCGCGCATCTGGCGCAAGATCACCCGAGCGTGGCGCAGCAAGGTGAGGCCGGCCGGGGTCGGCACCACGCCGCGCCGCTGGCGCTCCAGCAGCACCACGCCGGCCTCGGCCTCCAAGGCGCGGATCCGGGCGCTGGCCGCCGGCAGCGACAGGCCGACGTCCTGCGCACCCCGGGTGATCGAGCCTTGGTCCACCACCCGGACGAACACCCTCAGATCCACAAGATCCATCCGCCGCCTCCTTGCCGCCGTTTCCGTCCCACCCTCTTGCTACGGCAGAGGCTCCCTCAAGGAAAGACGCATTGTCTGCCTACCCAAGGGTGCTCACACTCTTGCCATGACAGATCCTTCTCTTCTTCTCCCCCTGACCGTGATCTTCCTGGCCGCCGGGATGGTCAAGGGTCTCCTCGGGTTGGGGCTGCCGACGCTGGCGATGGGCCTGCTGGGCCTGTTCCTCGACCCGGCGGCGAGCGCGGCGCTTTTGCTGCTGCCCTCGCTGCTCACCAACCTCTGGCAAGCCGGCCATGGCGGGCCGGTGGGCCCCTTGCTGCGCCGCCTGGCTCCGCTGCTGGCCGGCATCGTGGTCGGGACCGTCCTGGGCGCTCCCTTGATGGGGGGCGATCCCCGCTTGGTCCGGGGGCTCCTGGGCCTGACCTTGATGATCTATGCCGGGGGCGGCCTGCGGGGTCCCCGACCCTCCCGCCGCCCCCGGGAAGGATGGGGGTGGAGTGCTGGCGTCGGGGGACTCACCGGTCTTCTCACCGGGGCGACCGGGGTGTTCGTCCTGCCGGCGGTGCCCTATCTGGCGACCTTGGGACTCGACCGGGGCCGTCTGGTCCAGGCTTTGGGGCTGTCCTTCAGTGTCTCCACCCTGGCCCTGGCCGCGGTGCTGGCGGCGGGCGGGCGTTTGCCGGTGTCGGCCCTGGGCTGGTCGGCGCTGGCGGTGGGGCCGGCCTTGGTTGGCATGGCGCTGGGGGCTCGCCTGCGGCGTCTGGCCTCGCCCGCGACCTTCCGGCGGTTGTTTTTTGGGGGGCTGTTGGCGCTGGGCGGCGAGATGGTCTTGCGGGCCGCCGTCGGGTGAGGGGACTTTCCGGGGGGGGGATCTTGGGGCATGTTTCGCCCTCGCGCCCGGACGTCCCCCCAGGGGGCAGACCCTAACCCCATATTACAAAATGGTTATTTTAAATCGCGTCCCGTCGTCTAAGCACCCGGAACGTCGTTTCCCCCCTTGACGGGAGGGGAGGGCGTGCCCTACCTCATCCCCAACGTGATGACGGAAAGACTGGGCCGGTTCATGACATCTATAGCCCTTTGTTCATTTGCATCGCTCGACCAACTATCCTATGATGGTTTTAATTTCGAGTCCTAATTAATCCAGTCTTTGACTGGAGATCTGGTATCGCGGCGAATTCAGACCATATGAGGCAGTGCTGGTCCTCGCCGGGGTGACGGCCCTCTGAGGAGAGGGGCGCGCACGTTTGGTTGGACCGGCCACAGGCCGTGGCCTCGAAGCTGCGGTGCATTGGGCTCCTCGATGAGCCCCAAGGGAGGACGAGACAATGAAACAGGCAGCCGTGCGCGTTCACCGGGATTCCGGTGTTGGCGCCCCTTCCCGGGAGCGGGGAGGAGCCAAGCGGAGCCTCTGGCCCGACCCTTATCCCGGGACGGAGGAGCCTCGTTTGCGCGATCTGTTCGAGGATGACGTGATGCGGTCCCTGATGGTGAGCGACCGTGTTGCCCACGAGAGCCTGGCTTCGCTGATCCAGGATACCCGCGGACGCCTCGGTCTCTAGGAGACCCGTCCAGAGGACCGCCCCCGCGAGGGCGTGGCGGTCCTCCCTGGGGGCATCGTTCCCCCTGACGATCTTGAAATAGGCCGATTTTGAGTCGTGACGATTTGGAGTCACGACAATTCGCAATGTGGCTTTGCAAAAACTCTGAGATACTCTGTGCGTCCCAACCTTGAGATCTGGAGGGTGTCATGATCGCAGCTTGTTGGGGGAGAATGGCTCTGGTTTTGGCCATCGCCATCGTGCCGTCCGTGGTGTTGGCTCAGGGAATGGGCCAGGGAATGGGAATGACGGGGCAGGGGAGGGGAGCCATGTTGCCCGATCCGGCCCAACTGCCGGCGCTCAAAACCAAATTGGGGATTACGGCGGCACAGACCCAGGCTTGGCAAGACTACGCCGACGCCTTAACGAGCGTCGTGGCAATGCGCGCCCAGATGCGCTCGTCCTTGCAAGGAGCGTCCCCCGCCGAGCGGCTCGAAGGCCGGGCCGAGCGGCAGGCGATGGGCGGGCAGGTGCACGACGAAGTCAATCAGAAGCGCTCGGCCCTGGCCGCCCTGATGACCGCCGGCCAACGCCAACTTCTCGATCGCGAACTGCCGGCCTTGCCCTCGATGCGCTGAAGCCTGGGGCTTCTGGAAGGCAGAGATAAAAAGACAAGGCTGGGGAGGCGGCGGCCTCCCCAGACCTTTCGGTTGTTGGGGTTACAGGGCGTTTTGGAGAACGTCGGTGAGGCGCCGGGCAAAGCCCAGGGCATCAGCCGGGGGCTCGCCTTCCAGAATGCGCGCCTGATCCATCAGCAAGTGGGCGGCATCGCTCACCCGGGCGTCATGGGCCGTCCCCTCGCCCGAGCAGCGCTCGGCCAGGGCCCGGATCAGGGCATGACGCGGATTGATCTCCAGCACCCGGTCGTCGGGCAGGTCGGTCTTCTGGTTGGCTTGGCTCAGGAGCTTGCGCAGATGCGGACTGAGCGAGCCTTCCTTGGCCACCAAGCACACCGGGCTGTCGGTGAGACGGCTCGACGCACGGACATCAGCCACTTCGTCGCCGAGTGCCGCCTTCAGTGCGGCGATGAGGCGGTCGAGCTTGTCGCCCTCGGTGGCCGGGGCCTCGTCTTTCTTGGCGCCGTCTTCGTCCACCAGCGGCAGGGCCTCCAGGTCGGCCCCGGCCGCCGCGACCGGGCGCAGTGGCTTGTCGTGCGCGCTGGGCACGGCACTGACCCAGAACTCGTCGATGGGATCGGTGAGCAACAGCACCTCGATGCCGCGCGCCCGGAAGCCTTCGACCTGCGGGCTGCGGGCCAGGGCGTCGCCGTCTTCGCCGGTGACGTAGTACAGGGCCTGCTGCCCCTCCTTCATCCGTCCGGCGATGGTCTCCAGGCTCACGGGGGTGGGCGAGAGGGTGGTGCGGAAGCGGGCCAGCTTCAGCAGATCCTCCTTGCGCTCGAAATCCTCGTAGAGCCCTTCCTTGAGCACGGCGCCGAAGGCGGACCAGAAGCTCAGGTACTCTTCCTCGTCGTCCTTGGCGCGCTTGGCCAAGTCGTCGAGCAGGCGCCGCGTCAACGTGGAGCGCACCTTGCGCAGACGCGGGTCCTCCTGAAGCATCTCGCGGCTGACGTTGAGCGGCAAGTCGGTGGAATCGACAATGCCGCGCACGAAGCGCAGATAAGACGGCAGCAGGCTCTCGCACTCCTCGGTGATGAACACCCGGTTGACGTAGAGCTTGATGCGCGGCTTGCGCTCGGGCGTGTAGAGATCAAACGGCTTGTCCTTGGGCACGAACAGGAGCGCCGTGTACTCCATGACCCCTTCAGCCCGGAAGTGCAAGGTGTGCCAGGGTTCGTCGAAGCCGTGGGCCACGTGGCGATAGAAGGCCGTGTATTGCTCGGGCGTGATGGTGTCACGCGGGCGGGTCCACAGCGCGCTGGCCTCGTTCAGGGTTTCCAAGCGCGGCTCGGCCGGGGCGTCGCTGTCGTCGTCGTCGTCCTTGTCCGCCGGCAGGGCCAAGATCACGGGAATGGCGATGTGATCTGAGTAGGTCCGCACAATGGTGCGCAGCCGATGCTCCTCCAGGAACTCGCGGGCGTCATCGCGCAGGTGCAAGGTAATCGCGGCGCCGCGCGTCGCGTCGGGGGCCTCGCTGATGCTGAACGCCCCCTTGCCGTCGGACGACCAGCGCCAGCCATGGCCCTCCCCAGCCCGGCGGGTCACCACCTCGACTTTTTCGGCGACCATGAACGAGGAGTAGAAGCCTACGCCGAACTGCCCGATCAGCGATAGGTCGGTCCCTTCCTCCTTGCGCGCCTTGAGGGCCTCGGCAAAGGCCTGGGTGCCCGAGCGGGCGATGGTCCCCAGGTTATCGATCAATTCCTGACGGCTCATGCCGATGCCATTGTCGGCGATGGTCAGGGTTCCTGCGTCCTTGTCCACCGCGAGGCGGATGGTGAATCCGGCCTCGCCTTCCAGGAGGGCTGGGTCGGTCAGCCCCTCGTAGCGCAGCTTGTCGCAGGCGTCGGAGGCGTTGGAGATCAGTTCGCGTAGGAAGATCTGCCGGTCGGAATACAGGGAGTGAACAACAATATCGAGAAGCTTGGAAACTTCGGCCTGGAACGAAAGCGTTTCCTCGGACATGACCGGGACACTCTTCTGGTTGAGGGTGATCCTAAGGGCCGTGAGCCCTGTGCGGGCCTTCATATGAGGGGAGCGCGCCTGACGCGCAAGCCGCTGGTGCATCTGGGCGTCCCACGCCCTGAAATCAGTGAATAGTTTCGCCGAAGGGCTTGACCCGCGTCACAAAAGGGTCTTGGCTGAAGGGGTCCGTTGTTGTTGACCTCTCTCAGGGAGAGCTCCATGCAGAGTCCCGCCCAGATCGTCTTTCACGGAATCGACCACTCCGACGCCGTCGAAGAGCGGATTCGTGAAAAGCTTGCCAAGCTGGAGCAGTTCCACAAGAACATCACGTCGTCTCGCGTCGTTGTGGAACTTCACCACAAGAACACGTCTCACGTTCACAAGCGGGGAGAGCCGTTCCTGATCAGTGTGTTCGTTGCCGTCCCCGGCGAGGACCTGGTGGCGCGCAGCGATCGCGGGAAGGAGAGCGATGAGCTGAAGGCTCACGAAGATATCGGTGTCGCCCTGCGCGATGCCTTCGATTCCATGGAGCGCCAGTTGCGCGATCTTGCCGACCGACGCAAGACCGAACTGAAGTCCGTCGATCAGAAGGTGATCGCCGAGTAAACGCTTTCCCGGCGGGGGGGTGGCGTTCGGGCTTGCTTTTTCGAGCGCCCCCACGTAACGGTGTGTCTGTCATGACGGACCCAGACACACCGGCCCGCATCACGGCCGTTCTCGGCCCCACCAACACCGGCAAGACCCACTTGGCCATGGAGCGGATGCTCGGCCATGCCTCGGGAATGATCGGGTTTCCGTTGCGCCTGCTGGCGCGCGAAAACTACGACAAGGCCGTGCGGCGCGTGGGGGCTTCTCGGGTGGCTCTGATCACGGGCGAAGAAAAAATTCTTCCCCCCCGGCCGCTCTACACCCTGTGCACGGTCGAGAGCATGCCCCTGGACCGACGGGTGGAGTTCCTGGCCATCGACGAGATCCAGCTCTGCGGGGATCCCGATCGCGGGCATGTATTCACCGATCGCTTGCTGCATGCGCGCGGCCGCGTCGAGACCATGTTTTTGGGGGCCGAGACCATGGCACCCCTGATCCGGCGGTTGGTGCCGGGCTGTCTGTTTGATACCCGGCCGCGCTATTCTCGGTTAACGTGTTCCGGTCACCTTCGCTTGCAGCGTCTGCCCCGCCGTTCGGCGGTGGTGGCCTTTTCCGCCGACGATGTCTATGCCCTGGGCGAGATGGTCCGGCGTCAGCGCGGCGGCGCCGCCGTGGTCATGGGCGCGTTGAGCCCGCGCACCCGCAACGCTCAGGTGGAAATGTACCAGTCGGGCGAGGTGGATTATCTCGTGGCGACCGACGCCATCGGCATGGGGCTGAACATGGACATCGACCATGTGGCCTTCGCCGCCCTGGAAAAGTTCGATGGCACCTGGATGCGTCGCTTGGCCCCGCAGGAGGTGGCCCAAATTGCCGGGCGGGCCGGGCGTCATCACAACGACGGAACCTTCGGCACCACCGCCGATGCCCCGCCCTTGTCCGAGGATGTGATTGCCCGCGTCGAGGCCCATGAGTTTCCGGCCCTTAAACAGATCTTCTGGCGCAATTCAGCGCTTGACTTTCGCTCCGTGCGCGCTTTGCTGGCATCATTGTCGGCACCACCGCCGGCAGAGGGGTTGATGCGGGTGCGAGAGGCCGAGGATCAGCAGGCGCTCGAAGCCCTGGCCCGCGAGGCTGATATCCAGGCCGCTGCCAGCGGCGTTGACCGGGTCGCGCTCCTGTGGGATGTGTGCCGGGTCCCAGATTTTCGGAAGCTGCGCGCGCAAACCCATGTGCGGCTTCTGGGGCAGATCTACCGCCATCTTGTCGGATTGGCGGGAAAACTCCCCGATGACTTCGTCGCGGGCCATGTTCGGCGCGTGGACCGGATGGACGGGGATATTCACGCCCTGGTCGATCGTATTGCCGCCATCCGGGTGTGGACCTACGTGTCCCATCAAAACGGGTGGACGACCGACCCGGGGCATTGGCAAGGCGTCACACGCTCGGTCGAAGACCGACTGTCGGACGCCCTGCATGACCGACTCACGCAGCGGTTCGTCGATCGACGGACCGCGATCCTCCTGCGCCGTTTGGGAGAACGCGCAATGCTCGAAGCCGAAGTGGCGGCCGACGATGGCCGCGTCCTAGTGGAAGGCCAAGACGTGGGCCGGCTGGTGGGGTTGACCTTTCATCCGGAAACGACCGGAGAACGGGAGGGAGACCGCGCCTTGCTCAACGCCGCCCACCAGGCGCTGCGTCGCGAGATCAGCGAGCGGGTCGGCCGACTGGCCGCCGAAGGGGACGAGGCGTTCTCCCTTGACCCCTCGGGTCGCGTGCTGTGGCGCGGCGATCCCGTCGCCCGTCTGGAAAAAGGCCCTCACCCCCTGCGGCCGGGCGTCACCCGCCCCAGCAATCCCTTCCTCGACGAGAGCCAACTCGACACCGTGACCTTGCGTCTTAAGGTGTGGCTCGATGGTCAGCTTCAACTGCGCCTGAAGCCCTTGATGGACCTGGAAACCGCCCCCCTGCAAGGCCCGGCCCGGGGGACTTGCCTATCAGGTGGCGGAAAATCTGGGCACCTTGCCCCGCACCGGCGGCGCCGAGCAGATTGACCAGCAGGTCCGTGCCCTCGGGGAAGCCGACCGCAAGGCCCTGGCCCGCGCCGGGGTGCGGCTGGGCGTCGAATGTCTGTTTATGCCCGAGCTGCTCAAGCCCGAACCCCAGCGCTGGCTTGCGGTGCTCTGGCGGTTGCATCATGGCCGCTCGGGGGGCGACGTGCCCACCGATGGGCGGGTCTCCTTCCCCGCCGACAAGCGGGCGCCCCACGCCTTTTACTTGGCCATCGGCTATCGCGTGATCGGTGCCAAGGCGCTGCGCGTTGATATGCTGGAGCGTTTCGCCGCCGATGTTCGCCGCCTTGTGCGCGAGGGCCTGCGCAAGCCTGAGGGGGCCGAGCCGGGCCTGGAAGACGAGACTCCCCCGGGCGCCCTGTCTGGCACCGAGACCCCGGAGGACGCCGATCCAGAAGGGCACGCCCCGGAAGAGCCCGATCAGGAGGGGCCGGAGCCGGCCTTGACGCAAGGGGGCTGCGACGATGACGTCCCCCTTGCGGGCGAGGCCAACGAGGCCGTGTCCCCCTCGGGCGAGGCCGATGAGGTTTCCGAAGAGGGCGACGCTTCCCCCGCGCGTCCGGCGCGTGAACCCCGGGTTATTCCCGACCCCCGGCCCGGCGAGGTGCGGTTGCCGCCCGAGATTTTGCCCCAGTTGGGCATTGGTCTGGAGGAAGGCTCCCACGTGCTCCTGGCCTTGGGCTATCGTGCTCGCCTGGAGGAAGGCGCCGTCTTCCTGCGGCCCGGCCGCCGCAAGCCGCAAGGCCCGGCCCGCGGGCCAGGGCGTGGTCGCGGACGGGGCGCAGACGCCACAGAAGCGCCCGAAACCGAGGCGGGGCGGCGGCCAGGACGGGGCCGCGCTGAAGGCGCCCGTCCGCCTCGCGATAAAGAGCGCGACCGTGATCGGGATCGTGAGGGGGAGCGCGCCGCCAAGGGACGCGGACCCAAGCGGTCGGGGCCGTCCGAACGCGCGCCCCAGGCGATTGATCCCGACAGCCCGTTTGCCGTCCTGGGCACGCTGTTCAAGCGCTGAGGTCGGCGAATGAGCGACGCAGCGGCGGGCGAGGCCCAGCGACTGGACAAGTGGCTGTGGTTCGCCCGCTTTTGCAAAACGCGAACCCTGGCGCAGGCGTTGTGCGGGAGCGGCCACGTCCGCCGCAACGGGGAAACGGTGCTCAAGGCCGCGGCCTTGGTGCGCCCGGGGGATGAGTTGACCCTGGTGCTGGGTTCCGTTCGGCGCCGGGTCGTCGTGCGGGCTCCGGGCGTGCGCCGGGGGCCGGCACCCGAGGCTCAGACCTTGTACGACGAGCCCGATCCGCCCCAGCGGTTGGTCGATCCGGTGTTGGAGGCGCCTGCGGTGCGTTTGCCGGGCAGTGGGCGTCCGACCAAGAAGGATCGCCGGGCCCTGGATCGTCTGCGTGACGAGGGGCCCTGGGACTGAAAAAAAGGAAGGCTGGGGAGGCTTGCCTCCCCAGGCCCCTCCGTTCCTGGCATCGAAGGGATCGAGGGGGTTGGGGAGGCAAGCCTCCCCAGCCTTCCTTCTTCCCGCTCCCAAGCGCTTCTGGCATGCTGGAGCGCAGGAGGATCGGTCATGGCGCGCTATGAACTCACCGGCTTTGGCACCTTGAAACTCGCCCGGCATCTGCGCGAGCGCGCCGGTTTTACCCCTGAATCTGCGGAAGCCACCGCCGAAGCGGTCGCCGAGGCGTTTGTGGACGCCCTCAACGGCGCCGACCTCGTCTCGCGTGCCTATCTCGACGCCCGCCTCTCCGACCTGCGCGCCGAACTGAAAGGCGACATGGCCGAACTGCGGGCCGAGGTGAAGACAGAGATCGCCGAGCTGCGGGCCGAGGTGAAGACGGAGATCGCCGAGCTGCGGGCCGAGATGAAGGCGGAGATCGCCGAGCTGCGGGCCGAGATGAAGGCGGAGATCGCCGGGCTACGAACCGAGATGACGGCGGAGATCGGCGCGCTACGGACCGAGGTGGCCGAGACCAAGGCCGAGTTGCTGAAATGGGTGGTGGGGCTGGTTTTGGCGGCGGTGCTGATCAATGCCGGGGTGGTTGTGGGGACCATGCTGACCTTGGTGCGCGTTCTCGAGCATTGAGCCGGTGACGCGCCTTGGGTGCTGATGGTATGACCCCGGGGAGTCTCCCCGTTTCCTGATCAGGAGGACGTCCATGGCCTATGTGGTGACCGAGAATTGCATCAAGTGCAAATATCAGGATTGTGTGGACGTGTGCCCCGTGGACTGCTTCTACGAGGGAGAGAATTTTCTCGTCATCAATCCCGATGAGTGCATTGACTGCGGGGTGTGCGAGCCCGAGTGCCCGGCCGAGGCCATCATGCCCGACTCGGAGGAGGCCGCCGCGCCCTGGCGCGAGATTAACCGCAAGTATGCGGACCTGTGGCCCAACATCTCCCGGAAGGGAACGGTCCCGGAAGAGGCCAGTCTCTGGAACGGCAAGCCTGATAAAGCCCGTCTGTTCAGTGAAAAGCCCGGGGAAGGTACCGTCTAAAGTCTTGGTATTCCCTCGGCGAAAGGCGCTAATGCCCCTATCACGTGTTTGGTCAAGGGGGCTTAATGACCGTTTCGCGACTTTGATCTGTCATTTCGGGGTCTCTTGTGATACAAGTCACAGTCCGCTGCGCAAGTCGCGGCGGACCAGACCTGTGGCGCCGATGCGCTGACAGGGAAAAGGGGGCGTTCCCGTGATCGTCTCCGCCAATCCCCGGGCTTCCGGGACTGCCTGCGAAGGGCAAAGGGGAGGGGATCCGGGAGATCCGGTTCTCTCCTGCCTGAGTGCCTCTGATTGAAGCGTCCGTGCCCCGGAGGGACGGCGCGTGGAATGGTATTTCGTCGAGGCTGGATCGCAAAGGGTGGCGAGCCGGCCTGTGACCCGGCGTTGCAGCAAGGCATGCGGATCTTGTGGAGAGTCTCATTTCCCCCCCCTGACGACAACAGGCCTTCACCCGGCGATAGAGAGCGTCGGGCGGAGTCGTAAAGGGGCGGGTGTCGGCTCTTGAATGGAGAGAAAGAACAACATGACCAACTCTTGTCAGTACGCACCCGGCGACTTTGTGGTTTACCCGGCGCATGGCGTTGGGCAGGTTCTGGCGATCGAACATCAGACCATCGGAGGGCACTCCCTGGACCTGCTGGTCATCGCTTTTGACCGGGACCGCATGAAGCTGCGCATTCCCATGACCAAGGTCCGGGAGTCCGGACTGCGCCGTCTCTCGACGCGCAAGACGATGGAAAGCGCCCTGGTGACGTTGCGCGGCAAGGCCCGAGTCAAGCGCACGATGTGGAGCCGTCGCGCCCAGGAGTACGAGGCCAAGATCAACTCGGGCGACCCCGTCTCGATCGCCGAAGTGGTCCGCGATTTGTACCGCAGTGCCACCCAGCCTGAACAGTCCTATTCCGAACGTCAGATCTACGAGTTGGCCCTGGAGCGCCTGACCTGTGAGTTGGCCGCGATCGAGGAGATCGACGCCAACCAAGCCGCCCAGAAGCTTGAAAAACTGCTCAACGCTGCCTGACCCCGCCCGGCCTCCGGGGATGGGTGCCATCCCCGGGGCCTGCCTTCTGGCCCGCGTTCCCCGCCGGTCTTCGAGAGCGCCCTGCGTTCGATCGGGTCCTGTCACGGCGCTCTAGATCTTTGCTGTTGCACGCGAGCGGATCCGAAAAGAGGTTTTCCTTTTTTGGAACTCGCTCTAGGTAAAGGCGTTAAAGGCCACCAGGGTGAAGGTGTCGGTGATGCCTGGAACGGTCTGAACTTTTTCGGTGACAAAACGGCCAATGTCAGTCCCAGGCGGGAGGTAAAACTTCGCCATCAGGTCATATTGGCCGGAAATACTGTCTACCTCGGACACTTCCTCAATGTCTTCCACCATATCGGCGGCGACATCGTAGGCGCGACCTCGGTCGCATTTGATCATGACGTAAATTTTTTGCATGGCGGTCTTCTCTCGCTCGGGCCCGGCCCGGCGACCGGAAAAGGGTCTGCCGGGGGAGCGTTGTCGTGAGGCGTCCCCGAAACAGGGGGCGCGCCGATGCGGGTCAAGGCGTCCTTCGGGCAGGCGGACGAACGCCTTGACCGCGTTCCGCGACCGACAAGACCGTGCCGGCAAGACCGAGCCGGATCGTCGGTCGAGGGTGTCCGCCGCCGCGCCTTACAGCAAGGAAATGTTGCCGACCATGGGACCTTTCTTGCCTTGGCGGATGGTCATGCGCACCCGCTGGCCCTGTTCCAGGACATCCAGACCGCAATCTTGGAGCGTGCGCGACCCCACATAAACGTCCTTGCCGCCGCTTTCAGGCACAACGAAGCCGAAGCCCTTGTCCGCGCTGAAGAACTTGACGACGCCGATGATCTCGCGATCCCCCTCGGCCCCGTAGCCTCCCCGATCGCTGCCCCGACTCAGGCCGCCACCCGCGCCGGCGCCCTCGACCTGATGAATCTGGGTCACTTGCATGCCCTTTTGTCCAGGGCCGAGGTCGCAGACAATGACCGCGCCCTCTGGAAGCTCATCGTAGCCCGCCCGCTGGAGGACGGAAATGTGCAAGAAGGCGTCGGGCTCGCCATCGTTGACGCGCACGAACCCAAAACCCTTGGTGGCGTTGAACCACTTGACGGTAGCCGTAATACGAGACTGCATGATCGGTCAATTACCCCAGAAAAGACCCTGCCACCCCTTGGTGATACTCCAAACACCCCCTCGGGCCAAGCGCGAACGTGCCTGCCGGCGCAGGCTCTGGCGAAGATCCGTCTTCCCCCTACGGAAGCCTGAGGGCGTGAGGGGGAGATTTTCGACGGGGGAGGGGGAACATCAACCAAGGGAGAGGGGGTGTCAGGCGGTCTCGCGGACCCGACTCACGGCCTTGCGCCAGCCGGCCACCAGAGGAGCGCGCTCTGCCGACGACAAGGTGGGCTCAAAGCGCGCCTCGCCTTGCCACGCCCAAGAGGCGTCGGTCAGGGAGGAGATCAGCCCCAGGCTCAGGGCCGCCAGAATCGCGGCGCCGCGGGCGGTGGTTTCGGTCTCGGCGGGGCGCTCGACCGCCACGCCCAGAATGTCGGCGAGAAAGCCGAGCATCCAGGTATTGGCGGCCATGCCGCCGTCCACGCGGACCACCGGGGGACGCGGCAGGCCATCGGCCGCCATGGCATCAAGCAGGTCAACCGACTGGTAACACACGCTCTCCAGGGCGGCGCGGACCAGTTCGGCCACGCCGGTATCGCGTGCCAACCCAAAAATCGCGCCCCGCGCCAGCGGGTCCCAGTAGGGGGCGGCCCAAGCCGGTGAAGGCGGGCACAAAATACACGCCCCGATTGTTTTTGAGACCCCGGGCCAGGACCTCGCTGGTCGCGGCCTGTCCGATCACCCCCAACTCGTCACGCAGCCACTGCACCGAGGTTCCGGCGTTGAAAATCGAGCCCTCCAGGGCGTAGGTCGGTTCGCCCTGGAGGCGATAGGCCAAGGTGGTGAGCAGGCGATGGTGGGAGGGCAGGGGCTTGGGGCCCGTGTTGGCTAGCATGAAGCAGCCCGTGCCATAGGTGCTCTTGACCATGCCCCGGTTGACACAGCCCTGGCCGATCAGCGCCGCGTGCTGGTCGCCGGCGATCCCGCCGATGGGCACGGGCCGGCCATAGATCTCGGGATCGGTGTGGCCAAACAGCGCGGCGCTGTCTCGGACCTCGGGCATCATGGCCAGCGGCACCCCAAACAACTCCAGAAGGTCGGGGGTCCCAGCGCTGGTTGTGGATGTTGAACAGCATGGTGCGCGACGCGTTGGTGGCATCGGTCGCATGCACCCGTCCGCCCGTCAGGCGCCAAAGCAGGTAGCTGTCCACCGTGCCAAAGGCCAGATGCCCGGCGCGAGCCGCCTCGCGGGCACCCGCCACGGAGTTTAAGATCCACTCAACCTTGGTGGCTGAAAAATAGCTATCGAGCAGCAAGCCGGTCCGCGCCTGGATCAGGCCTTCATGGCCCTGGGCGGCGAGCGCCTTGCACCGAGGGGCGCCGCGCCGGTCCTGCCAGGAAATGGCGTTGTAGACCGGAGCGCCGGTGCGCCGGTCCCACACCAAGGTGGTCTCACGCTGGTTGGTGATACCGATGGCCCCCAACGGCCGGCCGCCACACGGCTCCAGGACTTGGCGCCAGACCGTCAGGGTGTCACACTAGAGGTCGTCGGGGTTTTGTTCCACCCAGCCATCTTGGGGATAAAGCTGGCTAAGTTCCCGCTGCGCGGTGGCCAGGGTGCGGCCCTGGGCGTCGAAAACCAGGGCGCGGGTGCTGGTAGTGCCCTGGTCGAGGGCCAGGATGACGGTCTCGCGATCCACGCTGCGGCTCTCCTATTGACGGTTCGGAAGGTAAAAAAGGACAGGCCGAGGTGGCTGCCCCCCAGACCTCGCGTCACGCCGAGGGGGAGGGCGCCGCGCGGTCTCCCTTGTCGGGCTCGTCCTCGTCTTCGTCCAGATCCTCTTTCTCGGCCCGCCGCCGCGCCCCACGCGCCGCCGCCGATACGGGATCCCAATCGACGCGGCTGTTGATGGCACCCGGTCGTTCGGCCCAGGCCGGATCGGCCAGCAGGCGCGGGCCGGTGGTCCGTTTGAGCATGTCCTCGACGCGGCGCAGATTGCTTTCGGCGACGCTGGCGGCGCGCTCCAGGCTCATCATGCGGTAGGTGCCCAGCGCCTTGCGAAAAGCCTCGGCGGCATCTTCCAGGGGCGCGCGCTTCTGGGCGTGCTTGGCAAGCAGGAACAGAGCCGAGCCCAAGGTGTTCTGGGTGGCGGCCCAGGCCAGGGGGGCCGCCTCGTAGGTGCGCACGCTGAGGGCTTGTTTGCAGGCATCGACGGCCCGCTCCAAAATCGCCACCGAGCGCATATGGTCGCCGTAGACCTGCAAGACCTGGGAAATGGTGTTCATCAGATCGGCCCACTTGCCCGGATGCTCGGCGCGGGTGAACAGCTGCATGGCGCCTTGCAGGCATTGCAGCGGCTCCTTGAGCGACTCCACCGCGCCATCGAGCAAGGCGTGCTTGTAGAGCACCATGCCCAGGCGGACTTGAAGGCCGGCCCAGTCGCGGGGATGCTCCGCGCGGGGCAGGGCGTCGAGCGCGCCACGGTAGGCTTCCGCTGCCCGGGTGAGGGCGTCGAGAGAATCGGTGCGTTCGCCCATCCCCTGCAAAGCGAGACCGATGGAGCGATGCAAAAAGGCCCACTCCAAATCGGCGTCGGGCGGCAGCAGGCCCAGGGCCGTGCCGTAGGCATCCACGGCGGTTTCGCTCCACACCGTGTCGCGGGCCAGATGGCCGAGGGCGGCGCAGGCGTGGCCGTAGCACGACAAGATGGCGGTCTGCTCGGCCGGGCCGAAGCCGGCGGGGGGCTCCAGGCCCAGGGGGCGCGCGTCCTCGACTGCCGCCGGCAGTACGGCCAGCAGGGAACTGGCCTGCCCTTCGCCCCGGGGTTCAATGGCGGCCAGCGTGATGGCGCGCACCAAAGGCGTCCACTCGGGGCCGAAGTCAAGCGGCAGGGCAAGCCACGTCAGGGCGTGGGGCAGGCCGGGCCGGTCATCGTCGGCCTGGGCCAAGCCGGTGAAATGCAGTTCCACCAAGGCGGCGGCGGGATCAACGAGGCCCCAGACGACCAAGTCCGCGTTTTCGCGATCGAGCAAGGCGCGCGCCTGACGGCCGGCCTGGGCCAGGGCGGTGAGCGGATCGTCCTCGTTTGTGACCTCGACGGCGCGTGAGACGCCCTTGACGCTGATCCCGCCCAGAGGCTCCAAGGCGGCGAGGAGGCGGGCGCGCTGGGCATCACCGTCGTCGTTGGGCAAGCTGGCGACCACCAGACGCAAGGGTTGCTCCAGCCGTGAGGCCGAGACCACCCACATGGCTCCGGCATTGGAGCGGCGCCGGCCGGGCAGCAGGCGGCCCAGCCAGCGCAGCCAGCGGGGCCCCGAGGCGGCGGCCAGGGCGTCGCGGGTCAACGCCGAGGGCTCGGGGCCGCCGACCCGTTCGCTCAAGGTGGTGAGGCGCCGGGCGAGGCGGGTCATCAGGCGCAGGCCGCTGTCGGGATCCTCGGCCAGATGGTCGCGCAAGGCTCACTGGCGACAGTTTTTTGTCGCCCCCGCCCTAATCGCCACCCTCGACGCCGCGCTGGCCCACAACCGCGACCTGCGGATCGCCCTCCAGCGGGTGGAAAGCGCCCGAAGTCAGACGCGGATCCAACAGGCCGACCTCTGGCCACAGATCACGGCGGGATCAACGCTGGAGCGCTCGCGAACCCCGGCCGACTTGTCTCCCTCCGGCAAGGTTATGGCCGCCAATACCGTTCAGGCCTCGGTGCAGGCCCGTTGGGAACTGGATTTATGGGGTCGAGTACACAATCTCGAAGCGAGTGCCCTGGCGCGATGGCTGGCGAGCGACGAGGCACGCCGTGCCGTGGCCCTCACGGTGGTGGCCGAAGTGGCCCACACTTGGCTGCTAGGCCGTGACCTGGACGAGCGCATCGCCCTGGCGCGGCGCACGACGGCCAGTCGCCGCGACTCCGCACGCATCGCACGGCGCCGCTACGAGGTCGGGGCGGCGCCGCGTTTGGACATGACCCAGGCCGACACCTTGCTGGGCCAAGCCGAAAGCGCAGTGATTGCCCTGGAGCAGCGGCGCGACGAGACCCTTCATGCCCTAGCACTCCTGGTGGGGCGTCCGGTGGAAGACACCGTGGTGCCGCTGTCGGCGTTGGATGCGGTGGTGGTCCGCGACCTGCCTCCCGGCGTGCCCTCCGACCTGCTGGAGCAGCGGCCCGATATTCGAGCCGCCGAAAGCCGCCTGCGTGCCGCCGAGGCCGATATCGGCGTGGCCCGGGCGGCTTTTTTCCCGCGCATTGCCCTTACCGGCAGCATGGGAACGGCCAGCGCGGCCCTGGACGGCTTGTTTTCACCGGGAAGCGGAGCGTGGACCCTGGCCGAGAGCATTCTGACCCCGGTTTTCGACGCAGGCCGCCTGCACGGGGCCCTGAGCGACGCCAAGGCCCAACGCGCCGCCGCCGTGGCTGACTACGAGCGGACGGTCCAAGGCGCTTTTCGCGATGTCGCCGATGCCTTGGCGGCGCGGCACTGGTTGGGCCGCCAAGTGGAGGCGCAAAACCGCACCTTGGCGGCGTTGACCGAACGCGCCCGCCTGTCCGACCTGCGCTACCGCAACGGGGCGGCGCCACACCTGGAGGTGCTGGAGGCCCAACGCGACCTGTTTGCCATCGAGCAGACCTTGATCGAGACCCGCCGGGCGCGTCTGTCGAGCGAGGTGACGCTGTTCACCGCCCTGGGCGGCGGACCGGATGCCCCCTCCGCCCCCCCGACGCCCGTCTTCGAGACCCCAACCGGGACGACCCCATGACCGATCCAGACGCCCCTTCAGCCCCCCCGCCCCGCCGCCGGCCCTGGATCCTTGGTGGCGTGCTCTTGCTGCTGGGCCTGGGCGCCGCCGGCGCCGTGGGGTGGGCGGTGACCCCCCGGGGGCTGGCCGAGGGATTTGCGAGTGGGAACGGGCGGATTGAAGCCGTCGAGATTGACGTCGCGGCCAAAACACCCGGTCGGCTGGCTGATATCCTGGTGAATGAGGGGGAGATGGTCCAGCGCGGGCAGGTGGTCGCGCGGATGGATACCTCGGTCCTTGAGGCCACCCACGACGCGGCGCAAGCCGACCTGAGCAAAGCCCAAAGCGCCATTGCCATTGCCGCAAGTCAGGTCGCCCAGCGCCGCAGCGAGCACGCGGCAGCCCTCGCCGTGCTGACCCAGCGCAAGGCCGAGTTGAAGGTGGCCACCAAGCGCCTCGCGCGCTCACGCACCCTGTCGCGCGAAGGGGCGGTCGCGGTACAGGAGTACGACGACGATCTGGCGCTCCAAGAGGGGAGCCAGGCCGCGGTGGGGGTGGCCGTGGCCCAGGTGGCAGCGGCCGACGCCGCCATCGTCACCGCCCAAGCCCAGGTAGGGGGCGCCAACGCCGGTGCCGACGCCGCCCGAGCCACGGTGGCCCGCATCCAGGCCGATCTCGACGACAGCGCCCTCAAAGCGCCGCGCGACGGGCGGGTTCAATATCGCGTGGCACAACCCTCCGAGGTGGTGGCGGCGGGCGGCAAGGTTCTGAACCTTGTCGATCTTTCAGATGTGTACATGACCTTTTTCCTGCCTGAAACCGCGGTCGGCACCTTGAGGCTGGGCAGCGAGGTCCGGCTGATCTTGGATGCCGCTCCCCAATGGGTGATCCCGGCGCGGGTGTCCTTCGTCGCCGACGTTGCCCAGTTCACGCCCAAATCGGTGGAAACCGCCAGCGAGCGTCAGAAGCTGATGTTCCGGGTGCGCGGACAGCTCGACCCGGCCTTGCTGCGCAAATTCAGCCGCTCCGTGAAAACCGGCTTGCCCGGGATGGCCTATGTTCGGATCGATCCCACCCAGGCGTGGCCGGCATCGCTGGCCCTGCATGTGCCGGACTAACCCTCCCGCCCTCTTGAGTCTCCCCCGGATGAGTCACGGCGGACGTCGTGCGGTCCCAGATCAGCGGAGCGGAACCCCGGATGAGTCAACTCGGACGTCGCGCGGTCTTGTCTCCTCCCCCCCCTGCCCTCTCCTCGGAGATCCGGCTTGAGGGCGTCAGTCTGCGCTATGGGGCAACCCTGGCGCTCGATGGCGTAAGCCTTTGCTTGCCCGGGGGACAAACCATCGGCGTGATCGGCCCGGACGGGGTGGGGAAATCAACCCTGTTCAGCCTGATCGCCGGGGCACGGCGGGGGCAGGTGGGGGGGGTGCGGGTCCTGGGCGGCGACATGGCCGATGCCCGGCACCGGGCCCGGGTGTGCCCCCGGATCGCCTTCATGCCCCAGGGGCTGGGGCGCAATCTGTATGCAACCTTGTCGGTGGTCGAGAATCTCGAGTTCTTTGCCGGGCTGTTCGGTCAGGGCAAGGACGAGAGGGCGAGCCGGATCGATACCTTGCTGACCAAAACCGGCTTACAGGCGTTTCGCGAGCGACCTGCGGGCAAGCTGTCGGGTGGCATGAAGCAGAAGCTGGGCTTGTGCTGTGCCCTGATTCATGACCCGGACCTGCTGATCCTTGACGAGCCCACGACCGGGGTCGATCCCTTGTCGCGCGGGCAGTTCTGGGACTTGGTGGAACAGATCCGTGCCACGCGACCGGGCATGAGCATCCTGGTCGCCACCGCATACATGGAAGAAGCGGCCCGCTTCGAGCTTCTGGTTGCGATGCATGCGGGCCGGATTATCGCCCAGGGCTCCCCCGCGGCCTTGCTGGCCCGCACCGAGGCCGCGACCTTGGAAGAGGCCTTCATCGCCTTGATGCCCGAGGAGCAGCGCCGACGGCACCGCCCCGTCGTGATTGGCCCGCGCCCGGCCGACACGGCGCACGATGTGGTGATCGAGGCGCGGGGACTCACGGCCCGCTTTGGGACTTTTACCGCCGTCGATCATGTCGATTTTCGGATTGAGCGTGGGGAGATCTTTGGTTTTCTCGGCTCGAACGGGTGCGGCAAGACCACCACCATGAAAATGCTGACCGGCTTGCTCAAGGCCAGCGACGGCGAGGCGTGGTTGTTTGGGGGGCGCGTGGCCACGGTGGACCGGGCCCTGCGTCGGCGGGTCGGCTACATGACCCAGGCTTTTTCCCTGTATGCGGAACTGAGCGTCAAGAACAACCTCTTTTTGCACGCGCAACTTTTCAGCGTTCCGGCGGATGAGATCCCAGCCCGGGTCCACGAGATGATTGAACGCTTCGACCTGGGGGGGGTGGTGGATGCCCTGCCCGACAGCTTGCCCCTGGGGGTCCGCCAACGGCTGTCTCTGGCTGTGGCCATGGTGCACAAACCAGACGTGCTGATCTTGGACGAGCCGACCTCGGGCGTTGACCCCATCGCCCGCGACCAGTTTTGGCAAAGGATCGCCGACCTGTCGCGCCACGACCACGTCACCATTTTTATCTCGACCCACTTCATGAACGAAGCGGCGCGCTGTGACCGGATCTCCTTGATGCATGCCGGGCGGGTCTTGGTGTGCGACACCCCGGCGGGGGTCATGGCCCGCGAGGGCGCGACCACCTTGGAAGCCGCGTTCATCGGCGCCTTGACGGCGGCCGGGGGGAACGCCCCCCCTCCCCAGGCTGCCCCAAACACGGCCAAAGACGGGGCGCCGGCTCCCTTCCCCTGGGGGGCGGCGGGGAGCGCGAGGTTCAGCATGCGCCGTCTGGGGTGCTATACGCGCTGCGAAACGCTGGAACTGCGCCGTGACCCGCTCCGGGCCACCTTGGCGTTGCTGGGCACCGTGATTTTGATGTTGATCATGGGCTATGGCCTCAGCCTTGATGTGGACAACGTCCCTTTTGCCGTTCTCGACCACGATGACACCGCGTTGAGCCGGGATTATGTCTTGGCTCTGGCTGGGTCCTCCTCCTTCGTTGAACAGCCGCCGCTCCTCGACGAAGCGGACCTGGAACGGCGTTTACGAAGCGGCACGATTGCCGTCGCCATCGAATTCCCGCCAGGCTTCGGTCGCTCCGTGGACCGTGCAACCCCGGTCGAGATCGGAGTATGGGTGGATGGCGCCATGCCCCAACGCGGCGAGACCATCCAATCCTACCTGCAAGCCCTGCACGCCGGTTGGGTGAGCGACACAGCGCGTCGTCGGCTGGGAACCAGGCCGAAGGGAAGTCCGGTCGTCGTCGAAATACGATTTCGATACAACCCAGATGTGATCAGCGTCGTGGCCCTGGCCCCGGCCATGATCCCGCTGTTGCTGCTGATGATTCCCGCCATGCTAACGGCCTTAAGCGTGGTGCGGGAAAAAGAGCTGGGCTCCATCGTCAATCTGTATGTCACGCCGGTGACACGCAGCGAATTCCTGATCGGCAAGCAGCTTCCCTACCTCGCGTTAAGCATGGTCAATTTTGCCCTCATGACCCTTTTGGTCACCGTGGTGTTCCAGGTTCCCCTGACCGGCAGCCTGATGTTCCTCAGCACGGCGGCCCTGATTTACGGAGTGGCGGCCACGGCCTTGGGGCTGGTGATGTCCACGTTCATGCGCAGCCAGATTTCCGCCGTTCTGGGCACGGCCATCGGCACCCTCATCCCGGCGCTTCAATACGCTGGGCTGATCAATCCGGTGTCGTCGTTGGAAGGCGTGGGGGCGGTGATCGGGCGGATCTTTCCCGCCACGTATTTTCTGATCATTACGCGCGGAACCTTTTCCAAAGCCCTGGGCTTTGCCGACCTCTGGCCGTTTTTGCTCCCTCTGGCCGCCAGCGCCGTGGTCTTGATGGGCCTGTGCATTGCTCTCCTCAAGAAACAGGAGAAATGACACCATGGCGATCGCCTCAATTTTTCGTCTTGGTGTCAAGGAGTTGCGCGGTCTGGCCGGTGACCGCATCATGATAATTTTGATTCTCCATGTCTTCAGCCTGGGGATTTACGTGGCGGCCACCGCCATTCCGGACACGCTCCACCATGCTCCGATCGCCATCGCGGACGAGGATGCCTCTCCCTTGTCCCAGCGGCTCGCGGCGGCGTTCTACCCCCCGCATTTCCGCCCCCCCGACCTGATCTCGGTCGCGGCCATCGATCGCGGCCTGGACACCGGAACCTATACCTTCGTTCTGGATATCCCCCCGGGGTTTCAGCGCGATGTCCTGGCTGGGCGGCAGCCGGCGGTTCAACTGAATGTCGATGCCAACATGATCAGCCAAGCCTTCACGGGCAGCCTCTCCATCCAGACGATGATCACCCAAGAGGTCACGCGCTTCGTCGCCCGCCCCGTCCCCCGGCCCCGGTCACGTTGGCGTTGCGCGCACGATACAACCCAAGCCTGATCCAGGCGTGGTTCGGCGCCGTGATGGAGATCATCAACGGTGTCACCATGCTGTCGATCGTTCTGACCGGCGCGGCCCTGATCCGCGAACGGGAACGGGRCACCCTTGAGCACCTTCTGGCCATGCCGGTCTCGCCGTTGGAGATCATGGCCGCCAAGATCTGGTCGATGGGCTTGGTGGTTCTGGGGGCCTCGACCGGATCCTTGCTGATCATGGCCCGGGGCATCCTGGGGATCCCGCTGGCCGGTTCGCTGCCTTTGTTTCTGGTCGGGGCGACGTTAAACATTTTCGCGACCACGGCCCTGGGCATAGCCATGGGCACCATCGCCCGCTCAATGCAGCAATTCGGGATCATGATCATCCTGGTCTTGATCCCGCTTCAGGTCCTGTCCGGGGGGGTGAGCGCGCGCGACAGCATGCCCGAGGCCGTGCAAGCCCTCATGACCCTAGCGCCGACCACCCATTTCGTCATTCTGGCCCAAGCGATCTTGTTTCGCGGGGCGGGAATCGAGAGTGTGTGGCCCCACCTCCTGGCACTGGCCGCCCTGGGCAGCGTCTTTTTCAGTGCGGCGCTGTGGTATTTCCGCCGCTCGATGACGTCCATGGGGTGATCTGTTGTCAGAAAGCCGAGCGTCCCCGCCTGGGCGTCTTGTGATAAACGCCAAACCAAAAATCCCGGTCGTTTTATGACCGGGATTTTCGGGGTCTTGARGAAAAAGAGGTGAAGATCTTTATTTAACGATCAGGTTATTGCGTACAGATCGTACACCGCTCACTTGGCGCGCCACCGCTCCGGCGTGTGAAACCATTCGGGACGAGTCAACAAAGCCGCTAAGCTGTACAACATTATCCTGAGTCGTCACATCGATCTGCATGACCTTCAAGGCGTCGTCTTTCAGGATTTCCATCTTTACCTTTGCTGTTATGGCGGAGTCGTCAATATAGGTTCCCGTACTATCGCTGCTCGCCGTTTCCGCACAAGCGCCCAGGGCGAGCGCTGCGGCCAGAAGGCTACGAGCAAAAACGAGGCTGCTCATCGGCTCTCTCCTTTTCACAGGGATTAGGACAGGCATTCAAGGGCCAAAACCTCGCCGTTCAGATCCGCCCGAGGAGAAGGAGGATGATCAAAACAACAAGAAGAATCGAAAGCCCACCACTGGGATAGTACCCCCAGTTACTGCTATGATTCCACCTGGGCAAAGCACCGATAATCAGGAGGATAACGATGATAAGAAGAATAGTACCAGCCATTGGATTTCCCTTTCTTTATTTGAACACGCGTTGTTCCACTCGATCTTTTCTGTAAACATAGCCAAAAAACGACAGCAATTTTTTATTGACATTATCATTGTAAAATTATACTGCGCATCTAAAATAATTCACTTGGTCGATGCCCTTCAATAATATGAACGTACAAAAATAATTCTATTTTTATCGTGTAAGTGAACTTTTGTTGAGATTGCCAGAACCTTTCTCTTGAGGAAGCGGCCGTGGAATAGCGCCCCCCTTCTGTCAAAGGCTTCATGGCAGAGCCTCAATCCGCTCTCTTTTTTGTTCCGGCCTCCAGAACGGGGAAGGAGGTTTGATCGCCATCAACACAATGCGCAAAATCAAGTGTTCTGAATAGAATCGGAAAATACCTATCGCTGAATAGAGGAATGTTACAACCAGACCACAAGCAGGACGCAGTCTCTTGAGGGTCACCTCCTTGAGGCATGAAAATAAATGATAAATGGGGAGGATAGCGTCTCAAGGGAGAATGAATCTGGGAAAGCCAGCTTCTCCGACCTTCATTTTTTCTCAATTTTTGGTGTCGTAACGGTTTTTCCAACGGGCGACCGTTATCAATTGGGTATTTTCCGACCCTTCTTTCGGCTCGATGTTTGAAATAAATTCAATGATCTTGACGCAAACTCACCTTATGCGGTCGTCAAATCAATTCACCTTCCGATGTGGTTTTCGTTAATTTCATGAACATATCGGAGATACCCCTCATCTTTCTTGGAGTCTGTTCGATGAACTATCTTGGCATTGCAACGCTGATGGTTCTTGGCGTGCTGTCGGTGCCGGTACAGGCACAGATGCGCTCCGATAGTAACCGCCATGAGGAGACGACGCCGTTCCGGGGAGACGGCCCGCGGGAGCACCGGGAGTTTCCCGCCGCCCCCTCTCACCGCTTACCCCCGTCTCCCATCGGGCAGAACGCCTCTGCCGAGGACTACCTGAGATCGGCCCGGGATTCCCTCGCGGCCGGTCGGACCGGCCAAGCCCAGCAGTCTCTTGAAATGGCCGAAACCCGGGGGCTCAGTCGCACCGTCGTTCAAGGGCACGCCAACGAACGGACGCAAGAGAAGGTCAGCCTCCAGATTGCCGAGGCCCGCCGGGCTTTGGGGAACGGGCAGCGCCGCGAGGCCCTGCGCCTCATCGACAGTATTCTGATGCCCTAGAGGACTAGGCGCTACACCGGATTCAGTCACGATACTCTAGCTCTTTGTTTTTCCCTCGACGCTCTCCGAAAAACGGTTCCCTCTTTTCGGGCCTCACCCTAGGCAGGGTCCGCTTCACCGGAAAGCAGGCCGGCTCTCTTCTTTTTTGATTGAGGGTGTCTGCTCGGAACAACCGGTCCTCCTCTTTCTCTGACCCACGCTCCCCCGGAGAGAGGCCAGGCAGAGCCTCTTCCGGCTGAGTATTTTCCGATCCTCTGCCTCGACATGCCCCGGAAGTACCTTCGGGGCGCGTTGGGGGGGGCGAAAGAGTCCCAGAGCGGCCCTTTCTAAAACTGCCAAAATCACGGCCATCAAGAGGTGAGCGGACATGGGAACAAAGAAAAGTTTTTTGAGAAAATATCAAAATAAAAATCCCACTCTATGGCGGAATAGCTATAAAAAATCAGCGCTTTTAAAGTGTGTTTTGCTTACTGCTGTGGGGATTTTTACAGAAGCAACCGCGGTCCATGCCGAAGACAACGGCCGCCTTTCCGTGGTCGAAGAGAATGATTATTTTTCCTCCGGCGGTCGGGATCAGCACTACACCCAGGGGATCCAGCTTGATTATCTCTCCCCGGATCTTGGACCCGACGGGATCGCGCTCCCCATGAAATGGATCGCCTCCTTCAGTCCGATTTTCTCCGATGGAAAGACAACAACCTCGCGCAAGCTAGATTTTTCCTTAGCTCAAAAGCTGTACACCCCTCGTGACACAACCCTAAACACACCTGATCCGCGTGATCGTCCGTACGCCGGGTGGATCAATGCCGGCGTGAGCCTGCTCAAGGACGCCGATCAAAAGGTTTTGGATCACCTTCAGATCCAGATTGGTCTGGTTGGGCCTGGAGCTCTGGGGCGCGAAACACAAAACCACTATCATATCGGCATCAACTCCCCCATCTCCCATGGCTGGAGTTCCCAGCTCGATAATGAACCCACTTTCAATTTATATTACGATCGTCATTACCGCTTTTCACATGACCTGACCCATGCGCTGTCGGTCGAGGTCTTGCCGTCGGCTGGGGTGGCGGTTGGGAATGTCTATGACTATGCCGCAATGGGGGGGCGGGTACGCGTGGGCCGAAACCTGAAGGTGGACTATGGTCCAAACCGGATTGCCCCGGGCCCGACGGGAACAGCTTACTTCAACAAGGACAACTTTGCCCCGGACACGCTCTTTGGGTGGTATGTGTCGGTAGGGGTGGAAGGGCGGGCGATGGCCCACAATATGTTTCTTAATGGAAACAGTTTCTCGTCAGGCCCCTCGGTCCCCATGCGTCCCCTGGTTGGAGATCTTGAGGGGAGTATCGCGATTTTTTACTCAGACTGGGCCAAGTTATCGTATTCTCATATTCTAAGATCTCAAGAGTTTTATACCCATGAAGACCCTGATAATTTTGGGTCATTCCAGCTTTCTGTTGGCTTGAATTTTTAGGGAAACCATTCAAGGGGCCGTGAAGCCACGACGGTTCTTCACATAAAAAGAAGAAGGCTGGGGAGGCGCGGCCTCCCCAGGCCCCTCGGTCTCTTGAGTCTTTCGGACGAGGGGCCCCAGCCTGCCCTTTTTTGGGTGCCGGTTTGCGGGCTTACTGAACCAAAATGATCTCAACGCGCCGGTTCTGTTCCCGCCCCGCCGGGGTGGTATTGGTGGCGACGGGCTGGGTTTGGCCAAAACCATACGCCTGAACCTGGTTGGTCAGCGTACCGTCTTGGGTCAGGGCTCTGGCCACCGCATTGGCCCGTTCCACGGACAGATCGTCATTTTGCGCCGTGGAGCCGACGCTGTCGGTATGGCCTTCCACGCGAACCAAGGTGGCGGGGTTGGCGCGCAGATAGGTCATCAGGGGCGCAAGGCGAGCGCTGGACCCAGAGCGCAGAGCCGCACTGCCCGTTTCAAACATAACGTCTTGCAAGACAAGAGAGGCGCCGTACTCGCCAAACCTCAAATCGTAGTCACGCAACTGTTCACGCATCGCCTGGGCGGTCTGCTCCGGGGTCCGGGGCATCGGCGTCGGAAACTGCTGCAGGTCCCGCGCGTGACGCCTGTCGAGCGGACGCAGCCCCGATGCATTTCTGGCACGCTCGGCGTCACGGTCGCGCGCGGCAATCATGATCTGGCTTTGCTGCGCTTTAAGCGCGACAGTCTCTGTTTTTGCCCGCTCCTGACGCCCGTGGATCTGGGCAAGGGTGATGTAGCCCTCGGCCAAGGTCAGGTCATGCGTCACTTCGGCGGCGGTGTCGGGCTGGGTCAGAGCCTTGCGCGCCGCGGCAAGGAAAGTTTCGGCCCGAGCAAGGTCGGTATGGCCATATTCAGCGGTGTATTTATCGCCATAGGCCTCCTTCAGCTCCTGCTCGATACGGCGCAACTCTGTCGTATCCTGGGGGGGAGGGATCGTGCAACCCGCCAGGACGCCGGCAACCGCCAGAGCCGCGATCGCCAAACCCGTTTTTGTCTTGATGATCATAGGGAGCTCTCCTGACTATTTGTGTTCGGAGGTCAGCATCTTGATGCTATGGCTGGTTTCAGTGCGGATCCTTTCCAAAGAGGACAGGCGAGAGGTGCCCGCGGTGGTGTCAGCGAGCAACTCGGCTTCCGACGCCCGCCATTGGGCCTGTTGATCATTCCCGCGCGCCGAGGCTGCCCGAGCCTCCTTCAGCTTCTCCTGGGCCATGGAAAACGACGGATATTGCGTCGCGGCCGGAGATTCACGCGACACCAGCTCGATTTTCGCTTCGGCCCGGGCGATCGCCGTCCGGGCATCCGGGCGGGTATTCAGATCATCGGCATAAGCGCTGCCTAGGCTGGCCGTGCAGGCCACTGCGGCAAGCCCGGCGGCCAGCAGCCACCGCGACGTGGTCTTGGGAGGGAGGGGGTGGGTCATGTCATCTCCTGGAGACAAGGAGGAGAGGAGAGGCTGGCAGCCGTGCGCCATCGCAGGCCGGAGCCCTCCCGAATGGTGGGTGGGCAGAAATAATGAAATCGATTCGATAGTAAAAAGCCCATCAAGAGGAATATAGAAAATACGAGCCTGATGACTAGCGCGGGCCCATAAGTTAATTTTGGGGCTTCTCCATCGATTATCAATAATTAAACGATATAATACGAGGGAGATAGACTCGGAATATACTCACAGGCTTTTTCGTCTGGTGGGGCAGAAAGGGGAAGCTCCCTCCGGGAGGACACCTGGCGCACCACGTCCGATCCCGATCAGCGGATGACATGACCGTCTCGCCTTAGGGAGAAAAGGAAAGAACGAGGAGGCCAAGCCCCGCAAACTCTTCATTCTTTAGGGGCGGAATGGAAAGCCATGGGTATATTCCGATACTAACGCCATTCATTCATCGTGCTTAGGATAAAAAATGTCGCAAGAAAGTCGCGCCAGATCCAATAAAAGCGCGCCTCTTTCATCCTTTGCGACACCGCGGAATCCACTGCGACTCTGGTCCGCGCAACTATTTTTCCAATAAAGGGGCGATGATGACTGGATTTTCGTCGTGGAGCAACAAGCAAAAAGAGGGAACTGATATGGATAAGGACCGGATCGCCGGCGCCGCCAAGCAAGCCAAGGGTGCCGTCAAGGAGGCCACGGGCAAGGTCCTCGGCGACGCCAAGATGAGCCAGGAGGGCAAGCTGGAGAAGGTTGAGGGCAAGGTCCAAAACGCCATCGGTGGCGCTCGGGACAAACTCAAGGAGTAAACGGTACCGAGAGAGCGGGGCTGAAACTGACTCCCATTTCACTCCGTTCTCTCGTCAAAAGGATCTCCTTCGGAGTTTTGCACATGACATGTCATCAAGGTTTCATCTGGACTCCACGCGAGGGGAGAGGCCCCATGAAAATCAATTTGATCTTTATCTGGGTCGCCGCTGTTTTGACGGTAACCGGGGTCAATGAAGGGTACGCCCAAGGGGTGCCCCAGACCCTTGCCACAGTCCAGGTCGATATGAGCACGCTGGCAACCGGCTATCGGGTTTCCAAGGTGGTGGGCGGCTCTGTTGTCAATAAGGCCAACGAGACGGTGGGCACCGTTGATGACTTGATTGTGACCCCCGACGAAAAGGTCCCCTTTGCGGTTTTGTCGGTCGGTGGATTCCTGGGGGTAGGGGCCAAGTACGTTGTGGTTCCCTTCAGCGCGATCCAGGTCACCGAAAACAAGATGGTCCTGCCAGAGGCGACAAAAAAGTCTCTGGAAGACCTTCCCAGCTACAAATACAGTAAGTAGCCAAAATCTATATTTTTAAAATTAATGAAGGGGAACCCGGCATATTCGGGCTCCCCTTTTTTATTTCTTAATCTTCATTATCATTATAATAAACATCGTCGGACATCAGGTGACAGGTCAGAATACGGTGCATTTCGTCGGGCGGCATGTGGAGCAAAGCATGCCGCAAATCACGCAGACGCCGGCGCAGGTCGTAAAGCTGGTCGAGCAACGACAGCACGATGGGCAGGGCGTCCTCGTTGACCAACATCTCATCGCGCAACTCCCGGATCAGCCTGACCCGGGCGACATCAATATCCCTGAACACATAGGTTCCGTCCTCTTCATCCGGTCGCACCCACTCGTTGTCGATCCATCGCTTCAGATCTTCTTGGGTGAGGCCGGAGAGCTGAATGATGAGGACGTCGAGACTAATCATGGGGTGTCTCCATCGCCTGGCGGGGAGTGAGAGGGGGCTCTGGCGTCCATGCGCGCAAAAACGTTTCCAAGGCAGCGTCTGCGGGGCCAATCACCACGCGCAGCGTGGCGAGGAGATCCCCCGCCGCGTCGCCGCCCCAAGCCGGAACGCCCCGTTGGCGCAAGCGAAGGGTCGTGCCGCTTTCCGAATAGGGAGCCAGCCGGACGCTCACAGGGCCACCGGGCGTCGGCACGGTGACCGCTCCCCCAAGAACCGCCTCGGGCAGCGAGATCGGCAGATCCAACCGGAGGTCTTGGCCACTGCGGCGAAAGAACGGGTGAGACCCAACGCGAATGGTGATCAGGGCATCCCCCGGTGCCCCGCCGTGGGATCCAGCCCCCCCCTGGCCGCGCAAGCGTAAGGTCTGCCCATCGGGGGTTCCCGGTGCAATTTTGATGTCCAAAACGCGTCCCCCGGGAACCTCCACACGCTGGGAGGCGCCGCGAAGGGCATCAAGAAACCCAACATCCAAAAAGGACGAGACGTCGCGCCCGCGCCGTGCCCGAGCCCCGCCCGGACGCGACGCAGGATCGTCAAACAGGGAGTTCAACAGGTCGTTGAGATCGCCGGGGTCCCAGCTCTGGGACGGGCCCTGTGTCGCAGAGGGCCGGCGCCGGCTATAGCGGCGCTCTGGATCCGTCTCGGCAAAGTCGCGGTAAAACGCAGAGGTCGGTTGCTCCAGCCCGGTAGCATTGATTTCGCCCCGGTCAAAACGCCCGCGCCTTTCCGGGTCCGACAGAACGTCGTGAGCCACCGAGACATTCTTGAACCGCTCTTCGGCCAGGGCATTGCCCGGGTTCAGGTCGGGATGATGCTCCTTGGCCAACGCGCGATAAGCACGATGGATCTCGTCTTGGCTCGCGGTCCGGGCCACGCCAAGCGTCGCGTACGGATCAGGCGCCGCCACCTCCTTAGGTCTCCGCGGGCAGCAGAGGGGAAGGCTGGGCCGCGGTCACGCCGACGTGAACCGTCAAGTGGGTGGGCTCCAGGGAGGCGAGAAGAGCGCGGGCCCGAGCGATATCCTCAGGGGATCCATGGGCCATCACCAAAAAGTTGTCGGCGATCACGGCGGCCTCATACTCGATCACGCTGTCCTTGGGGAGCCCAAGACTGTAAAGCGCAGCCCCGAGCGCGCTGAGGCCACCCACCACGATGGCGTTCTCCACCACGGCGACGGCGGTCGCGGCCAGTCCCCCTAAAACCATCACAGGCCCGGTGACCGGCAAGGTCAGCAGCAAACCGCCAAGAAACAAGGCCCACAGCCCCCCCCAAAAGGCGCCCCGCAGGCCCCAGAACTTCACCCGGTCTCCGGTATTGTAAAAGCCAACCACCTTCTCTTCTGTATGGTATCCTTTTCCAACAACACTGATCGCGTTCATTTGAAAGCCGTTGGCGCTCAAAATCTTGACTGCATTCTCCGCCGCCAGATGATCGGAAAAGACAGCAATCGTCACGTCCGGTGAAGTCATTGTAGTGTCCTTCCGGGTTTGGAGAGAAGCGCACTCTCCCCGGCTGGGGCCGCTGTCTCTCTCTGGTCAGCGTATCCGCTTGGGCTTGACGACCGGGAGGATCGGAAAATACTTATTTTTGGGAGAAAAATGACATCAGTCGATCTCTGAAATGACCGCCTTGATCAGAGAGATCCCCTTCAGCAGGGAAGGCCAAGCAGCCCGCCGCCCCCCAAGGGCTCGTGGGCGATAAAACCTCAAAAACGCAGGAGACTGACGTGCCGATCCTTGCCCCCCTCCCTAAAAACCTTTGTAAAACGCCACAACATTGATCTGGTGACAACAAAGCCCAAGACCCCTGAAAGTCCTTGACTCAATCCCCCATTCCGGTCAATCCCTTACAAAGAGGGTATCCCCTGCATGCGCAGGGATGAACCCAGGGCGGCAACAGCAGCGGAAAGGGTAGTAACGTATCCCCTGCATGCGCAGGGATGAACCCTTGCCGGGGCGGGAGCCACTCGACGCGGTGATGTATCCCCTGCATGCGCAGGGATGAACCCTCGATCTCCATCCCCTGGGGGATAATCGCGGCGTATCCCCTGCCGCTGACGAGGTCTGTGTGCGCCTCACGCCCCCGACCTAGGCAACCCCTACCCCAACCCCGCCGCCGCACCAGGGCGCCGTTTTTTGGGGAGTGCTTGATCCCGGGCGGTCGCCGTCCGATAATACCTCTTGAAAGTTGGGGGTGCGGGTGTGGGGAGGTGATCGGTTTGGCAAAGGTGGGGAGGTGGGATTAGGCGGGAAATGGTGAGATAAAACGGGACGTTAGACTGAAATGGCCCCGAAGGGCGGTTTGGCACAGATTGATCGGCTCTGATCGTAATTAGCAGGTGATTTGGCACACGAAGCGAGAGGGAATGGCCGAGGGTGGCATGGGTTTTGGCGCAGCCACCCTCGTACCGGCAACGACCTACCTAGTGGCCGCAAGCAGCAATAATGCCAGCGTTTATGGAATTTTGGACGTCGGAGATTTTATTCTCGTAAAACGATACAATAACACCATCTGATACAAATTTATTATAGCCTACGTATGCTCCGTACGAATTTTTTGCATTATATTTTCCACACACAACCTTGCCATCTTCAAATCCAACGATGCTAACATCTTTGAATTTTACACTTTCAGGATCTTTCATGTCTCTTCTAACTCTATCAATAGCGTCAAACTTGAGAGGAGCTGTCCCTAGTACGAGAGGACCGGGATGGACATCCCTCTGGTGTACCAGTTGTCACGCCCGTGGCATCGCTGGGTAGCTAAGGATGGACAGGATAACCGCTGAAAGCATCTAAGCGGGAAGCCTCCCTCGAAACCAGGTTTCCCTATCAGGACCGTGGTAGACCACCACGTTGATAGGCCGGGTGTGGAAGCGCAGTAATGCGTGAAGCTAACCGGTACTAATCGTCCGATCGGCTTGATAAACGCGCAGAGGCCAGGCCGGCCCTAGCGCTTGTAAATTCCCATAACGACATCATCAGACGGCTTCGATGGCTTGGTGGTCATGGCGAACAGGAAACACCCGATCCCATCCCGAACTCGGCCGTGAAACTGTTCAGCGCCAATGGTACTGCGTCTTAAGGCGTGGGAGAGTCGGTCGCCGCCAGGCCTTCAAAGCCGTCTGTCAAAGAAATCCTCTTAGAAAGCCCGCTCCGGTGATTCCGGGGCGGGTTTTTTCGTTTGCGCGAAAATTAAGGCTGGGGAGGCGAGCCTCCCCAGGCCCCTCCATTCCATTGATCGTGGGGTCTGGGGAGGCCGTGCCTCCCGGCCTTAATTTGTGGCACTCCGGCGCGCATGCGCCGGCGCGTCGCCCCAGGCGTTCCAGCCGACTCGCCGACCAGTGCGGCGCACCCGCGATTCCAGGCACAGCCGGCAGTCGGCGCGGGCTTCGTCGAGGCAGGGTTTGCCGTCGTAGAGTTGATAATTGCGCCGAACCGCGCGCGGGGTCAGGCTGGGCATGGTGACGTTGGCGCCGAACGAGATGCCGCGTTCGCGTCCGTCGGGGACCAGGGCTTGTAAGGCGGTGGTGGCGGCGATGTTGACGTCACGCAGCACCAGACGGCACACCGCGATCATTTTGAGAGCCAGGGCCAAGCGTTGGTCCGGGGGCAACAGCGGGGCGTCTGGCATGGCGTTGCCTGGTGCCGGCAAGTAGGGGCCCATGCCGATCATGTCGATGGCTTCGCGGGCAAAAAAGCGGATGTCGGCGACGAGATCGGCCAAGGTTTGCCCGGGCAGACCAATCATCACCCCGGTGCCGACCTGAAAACCGACCGCGCGCAGATCCTTCAGCGCCTGCAAGCGGGTTTCTAGGCGTTGGCTGGGCGGATGCAGGCGGGCGAACAGGGCGGGGTTGGTGGTCTCGATGCGCAGCAAATAACGATGGGCCCCGGCCGCATGCCAGCGGGCGAAGGTGTCGCGGTCCTGTTCGCCGAGCGACAAGGTGATGCCCAGGCCCTCGGGCAAGGCGGAACTCACCGAACGCTCCTTGATGGTCCGCACACAGTCCTCGATGAACGCGACAAAGGCCGGGTCGCGACGCTCGCCGGCTTGCAACACACAGGAGCCATAGCCGGCGTCCGCCGCCCACAACGCCGCCTCGACCACCTCTTCCCGGCTCAGGGTGTAGCGCTCGACCGCCTTATTCCCCTTGCGAATCCCACAATAATAACAGTCGAGGGTACAAATATTGGAAAGCTCAACAAGCCCCCGGTAATGAACGACATCCCCCAAAACGCGGGTCGTCACCTCATACGCTGCCCGCCGCAAACTCTCCAGCTCCTCCYCCTCCCCGACCCCCAACCAGTACTCAATCTCCGCATCACTGCCCCCCCCAACCTCTAGGGATCGAGGGGTCTGGGGAGGCCCCGCCTCCCCAGCCTTCCTTTTTCCTTTCTCGCCCTTCATCCCCTTCCCTCCCCCCGATGCGCTCGATAGGCCTCATACACCCCGGGAAACGGCCGCAACGCCCGCTCGAACAGCCCCAAACTATAAGCAATCGTCAATCCATAGTTGGTCAGCGGAACGCCAGCCTGACGCGCCTGCAAAATACGGTTCAACATCGCCTTACGGTTAAACGTGCACCCCCCACAATGAACCACGAGCTTATACGGCGACAGATCCTCGGGATACTCGTGCCCCGCCACCGTGGTGAACTCCAAGGCGCCGCCCACGTACTGGGTCAGCCAGCGCGGGATCTTGACCCGGCCAATGTCCTCGGCGATCGGATGATGGGTGCAGGCCTCGGCAATCAGCACGCGGTCGCCGGGACGTAGGGTGTCGATGGCCAGGGCGCCCAGGGTCTGACTCAGCAAGTCGCCCTTGAAGCGCGAGAACAGAATGGAAAAACTGGTCAGCGGCACCTCGGGCGGGGTATCCGCCGCGACTTTAAGAAACACCTGGGAGTCGGTAACGACCAGCTTGGGCGGGCTTTTCAACTGGTCGAGGGCGGCGGCCAACTCGCGCTCCTTGACCACCAGACAGAAGGCATCGTTGTCGAGCAGATCGCGAATGGCCTGGACCTGGGGCAAGATCAGACGGCCTTTCGGCGCTTCCTTGTCGATGGGGACCACCAACACCGCAAGGTTTCCCGGGCCCACGAGGTCGCCCAGGATGTCGGGCTGGCTGATGACGTCGGCTGGGGCGTGATCGACCAGGGCATGGCGCAGGGCGTTGAGGCCGTCGCCGGTCTGGGCCGAGACGGCGACAACGGGCAGATCGGGCGGCAGGGCGACCTCGGGTGCCGGCAGGTCGGCCTTGCTGCGCACCACGATCACCGGGGTTTGGCGCTCGGCCATGGCGGCGGCGATGCCCTGCTCATAGGGGCCCCAGGCGCCATCGGTGACGAGGAGGGCAAGGTCGGTGCGCTCGAAGGCTTGCCGGGTCTTGGCCACCCGCTGGTCGCCCAGGGCGCTGTCGTCGTCGAGGCCGGCCGTGTCGATGAACACCACGGGGCCGAGCGGCAGCAGTTCCATGGGCTTTTCCACCGGATCGGTGGTGGTGCCGGCCTGGGCCGAGACGATGGCGACCTGCTGACGGGTCAACGCATTGAGTAGGCTCGATTTGCCAACATTACGGCGACCAAACAGGCCGATGTGCAGGCGCAGGCCGCGCGGGGCGTTTGCGTGGGTCATGGGCGAATGTCCGGGGTGCCAAGGCGGCACACCGCCTCGGGGGAGAGCAAGGCGTCGAACTGGGCTTCGTCGAGCAGGCCGGCCTCGCGGACCAAGGCGCGCACCGGGCGGCCTTCGCGCGTGGCCCGTTCGGCCAGGGCTTGGGCGGTGGCGTAGCCCAGCACCGGGACCAGGGCGGTGACGCTGGCGGTGGTGCTTTCCACGTGCTGGCGGCAGCGCGCCGGGTCGGCCTCCAGGCCCTCGACGCAGTGGCGGGCCAGGATGTCGCAGGCGTTGGCCAGCAAGGCGAGGCTGTCGAGTAGGCTATCGGCGATCAGGGGCAGGAAGGGGTTGAGTTCCAGCGAGCCGAGGCCGGCGGCGGTGGTGATCGCCTGATCGTGGGCCATGACCCTGAGGGCGGCCTGAGTCACCGCCTCGGGAATCACCGGGTTGACCTTGCCGGGCATCATGCTGGAGCCGGCTTGGCGCGGCGGTAGGCGCAGCTCGCCCAGGCCAGCGGCCGGGCCCGAGGCCAGCAGCCGCAGGTCGCCGGCGATCTTGAGCAAGGTGGCGGCGCCGGTTTTGACGAGGCCCGAGACTTCCACGAACACGTCGGCGTTCTGGGTGGCGTCCACCAGATTTTCGGCCCGGGCCACCCCGACGCCCGAGAGGCGGCGCAAGGTGTCCACGACCTGGAAGATGTAGGCCCGGGGCGCGCCGGTGCCGGTGCCGATGGCGGTGCCGCCCAGGGGGACGACGCGCAGGCGCTCGACACATTTATAAAGACGCCAGCGGTCGCGGGCCAGGGCCTCGGCGTAGGCGCCCATCTCGCGGCCGAGGGTGATGAGCACCGCATCTTGCAATTGGGTGCGGCCGACCTTGACCACCGAGGCCAAGCGCTGTTCCTGGCGTTGGAAGCTCTCTTGCAAGAAAACCAGCCGGTCCTCCAGGCGCTTGATCCCCTCGATGGCGGCGAGGCGCAGGGCGGTGGGATAGGTGTCGTTGGTCGATTGCCAGCGGTTGACGTCATCGAGCGGCGACAGGCGAGAGGAGGGACCGGGGGCGTCGCCCAGAATCTGCAAGGCGCGGTTGGTCAGGACCTCGTTGACGTTCATGTTGAGGCTGGTGCCGGCCCCGCCTTGCAGGGCATCGACAACAATATGCGCGGTCAAGGCACCGGCCGCCATCTCGCGGGCCGCCTGGAGCACGGCCTCGGCCTCGGCCTCGCGTCCATCCCAGGCCCCGAGATCGCGCTGGGTCTGGAGGCAGGCCTGTTTGACCAGACCATAGGCGCGCACCAGTCCCGGGGCGACCGGGCGGCCGCTGAGGGGGAAGTTCTCCTGGGCCCGCAGGGTATGCACGCCCCACAAGACGTCGGCGGGCAGCACGCGCTCGCCCAGGGCGTCGGTTTCGCGGCGGTTAGCGATAGACATCGCGGCGGCCTTGCCGAACCTTGGCGACCATGGTGCGGGCGTAGCGGGCGGCGCTGTCGCCCATGCCGGCGATAAAGCCGTCCAAAGCCTGTTCGCCCTGGGCCCGGGTGGCCGGGGTGGCGTAGTCCATCAGGTATTCCTGAAACGTCGAGGCGGCGTTGGGGTCGCAGTGGTCCTTGATGTCGCCGGGGCGAGCCAAGTCCATGAAATCGGCGCCGGTGCGGCCCAGGCGGTAACAGCCGGTGCAAAACGACGGCACATAGCCAAGGCGGGTGATGTCCTGGATCACTTCGTCCAAGGAGCGGTGGTCGCCGAGCGAGAACTGGCTCATGTCGTCGCGCCGGTCGGCGGTGTAGCCCCCGGGGTTGGTGCGGCTGCCCGCCGAAATCTGCGACACGCCAAGCGCCAGGGTCTCGCGGCGCAGGGCCGCTGTTTCGCGGGTGGACATGATGAGGCCGGTATAGGGAACGGCCAGCCGCAGCAGCGCGACGATCTTTAAGAAACTGCGGTCATCGACCGGGGCCGGGGGCTGCTGGGCCAAGGGGGCGCCGGTCGCCGGCTCCAGGCGCGGCACGCTGATGGTGTGAGGACCGACGCCGAAAGTTGTTTCCAGGTGGCGGATGTGGGTCATCAGGGCCAGCAGCTCGAAGCGCCAATCGGCCAGACCGAACAAAACCCCCAGGCCGCAATCGTCAAGGCCGGCGGTCATGGCGCGGTCAATGGCTTGCACCCGCCAGCGGTAGTCCGTCTTGCGCCCGCCCAGATGAACCTGGGCGTAGGTGTCGTGGTGATAGGTTTCTTGGAAAATCTGATAGGTGCCGATGCCGGCTCCCTTGAGGCGGCGGAAGTCCTCGGTGGTCAGCGGTGCGATGTTGACGTTGACGCGGCGGATTTCGCCCGGGCCTTCCTTAACGCCGTACACCGTGGCAATGGATTCCAAGATATAGTCGAGGCTGTCGCGCGCGTGCGATTCGCCGGCCACCAGCAACACCCGCTTATGGCCATCGCGGATCAGGATGCGGGTTTCCTCGGCAATCTCCTCTTGGCTCAGGGCGCGGCGCACGACCTCTTGGTTGCGGGCGCGAAAGGCGCAGTAGCTGCACTCGTTGGAACAGCGGTTGGAGACATAAAGCGGGGCGAACAGCACCAGCCGCCGGCCATAAATGCTTTCCTTGACGAAGCGGGCGGTGGCGAACAGCTCGGCCAGCAGCTCCGGGTCTTCCACGGCCATCAGAGGCACCAGATCCTCAAGATCCAGCCCCCCCAGATCCCGCGCCTTGTCGAGAAGAGCCCGCACGTGGTGTGAGTCAGGCTCGGACGTGGTGGCCAGATACTCCCACAGCGGAGCCTCATGGAGATCAAAGCCGGCGGACGACTGCACGATGGTCATAAAACGCCCCTTTGTAACCATCAAAAAGAAGGTGGGGTCTGGGGAGGCCCTCGCCTCCCCAGCCTTTTTTCTTCCCTCACTCAGGAAATAAACTTCCCGCGCGGCGTATAGCTGGTGTGCAACAAGTCATGCGACTTGTGCCCACAGGGGCCATCCTCCAGGAACTCGTTGTAAATCTTGAGAACCTGCGGGTTTTCGTGGGACTTGCGCACCACGTAGCTGGCATCCTCGCCATAAATGGCCTGGGCCCGCTTGGCGCGGATCTCCGGGCTGGTGGGAATGGGCTGGCCGCCGCCGCCCAGGCAGCCGCCCGAGCACGCCATCAACTCGATAAAGTGACACGTGCTGAACGGCCCGCCGGCCTTGATGTCGTCGAGCACCTTGCGGGCGTTGCCGGTACCGTGAGCGACGCCAACCCGCAAAGTCGCCCCCTTGAGCCACTCGAAGTCCGAGAAGTGGCGTTGCAGCAGATCGGGGACCGGCCCGACCTCGGGGATGGGGATCTCAACGAGCCGCACGCCCTCGAAGCCGCGCACCGGCACGATGTCGGCATGGTCGTAGAAGTCCTCGACCTTTTTGCCGGTCACGATCTCGATGACCGTGCGCAAGGCCGCTTCCATGACGCCCCCGGTGGCGGCAAAGATCACCCCGGAGCCGCTGGGCGTCTCGAAGGGATCATCGAAGTCGCTCTTGGGAAGCTGGGGCAGATTGAGGCCGGCCTCGCGGATCATCTTGGTCAGCTCCCGCGTGGTCACGGCATAATCCACGTCGCGAAAGCCGCTATCGTTCATTTCCGGCCGGCTGCACTCGAACTTCTTGGCCACGCAGGGCATGAGGGCGACGGACACGATATCGCGCGGGTCAATGCCCTTGAGTTTGGCGTAGTAGGTCTTGATCACTGCGCCGAACATCTGCTGCGGGCTTTTGGCCGAGGACAATAGCGGCAACTGGTCGGGATAAAAGTGCTCGATGTACTTGATCCAGCCCGGCGAGCAACTGGTCAACTGGGGCAGGGCCGGGGCCGGATCCTTGCCGGTCAGAGCCTGATGCAAGCGCAGCAACAACTCGGTGCCTTCTTCCAAAATGGTCAGGTCGGCCGAGAAGTTGGTGTCGAACACCGCATCGAAGCCCAGGCGCTTGATTGCCGTGTTCATCTGGAAGGTCATCGGCGTGCCCGGCTCCAGGCCGAAGCCCTCGCCAATGGCGGCGCGCGGCGCCGGGGCGGTCTGGATCACCACGTGCTTGGTCGGATCGTCGAGCACGCTCCACAGGTCGTCGGTCTGGTCCACCTCGGTCAGGGCGCCGGTCGGGCAGCGGTTGAGGCACTGGCCGCAGTTGATGCAGGCCACAGCGCCCAGCGGCTTGTCGCCGAAGGTCGTGACCTTGGACTTGGCGCCCCGGTCTTGAATGGCGAGGCAGGCCACGTCCTGGTTTTCCAGGCAGGTGCGCACACAGCGCCGGCACAGCACGCACTTGTTCATGTCGCGCACGATGGAGGGGCTGGAGCGGTCAATGGCGTGTTTGGGGGCGCTGGGCGTGCCAAACCGGAAGGAATCGACCCCGTATTCGTGGGCCAACGCCTGCAATTCGCAATTATTGTTGCGCTTGCAGGTGTTGCAGTCGCCATAATGATTGGCCAGCAGCAGGTCGATGACATGGCGCCGGGCCTTGCGGATCGCCGGGCTGCTGGTGGTGATCTCGATTGGTCGCTCGATCGGGAAGGTGCAGGCGGGTTGCAAGGTGCGCTGTCCCTTGACCTCGACCATGCACACCCGGCACACGCCGGCGGCGCGCAGGTCGGGATGAGCGCACAGGCTGGGAATGCGCAGGCCAAGGCGGCGCGCCGCCGCCAAAATGGTGGTACCGGCCGGCACCTCGACCTCGAGGCCATCAATGGTCACGGGGACAAGCGCGGTTTCAACGCTGACAGCAGGGGTGGACATGGCAGAAGGGTTCCCTGGACTCGTGCAACACGGGGGCTCGGACGCGCTCAATGGACGGCCTCGATCGGGCGGGACATGATCTCGTCGCGGAAGTGCTCGGCGATCGCCAGCAAGGCCTTGGGGCTCGACTGGCCCAGGCCGCACTTCGAGGCCAACTGAATGGTTCGGCCCAAATCGATCAGCTCGTTCAACTGCCGCGAGGAGCAGCGCCCCTTCAACAGAACCCGAACGCCCTCCAGCAGCTTGATGTTGCCTTCGCGGCACGGCGTGCACTGGCCGCACGATTCCTCGATGAAGAACTCCAGGTAATTCTCGACCACCTCCAGAAGGTCGCGGTGCTGGCCGTAGACGATCACCGAGCCGCCTAGGCCCAGGTCCTCGTAGGCGAGGCGCCGCCCGTACTCGGAGGGCGGCACCAAGGCTCCCGAGTAGCCGCCGACCTGCACCGCCTTGGCGCCCTCGCCGCCCACCAGGGTCAGCAGTTCTTGCACCGACAGGCCCCAAGGCAACTCGTACACGCCCGGGCGCGCGCAATCGCCGGACACGCTGAACAGCTTGAAGCCCTTGGAGCGCTCGGTGCCCAAGCTGGTGAACCACGAGGCGCCGCGATCAAGGATGGTGCTGATCGAGGCCAGGGTTTCGACGTTGTTGACCACCGTCGGCTGGCCGTTGAAGCCCGATTCCACCGGATACGGCGGGCGGTTGCGGGGCTCGCCGCGCAACCCCTCCAGCGAGTCGATCAGCGCCGTTTCCTCGCCGCAGATGTAGGCCCCCGCCCCCATCCGGATCCGAATATCGAAATTAAAGCCGGCCACCCCCAGGATATCGGTGCCCAGCAGCGACGCCTCGCGCCGGGCGCGTAGGATTTCATCGAGCCAGGGGCGGATATAGGTGTACTCGGCGCGCAGGTAGACAATGCCCTCGCGCGCCMCCACGGCGCGGGCGGCGATGGTCATGCCCTCGAACACCAGATCGGCGTAGTGGGTGAGGATGATGCGGTCCTTGAAGGTCCCGGGCTCGCCCTCGTCGGCATTGCAGATAATGTATTTGGTCTCGCCCTTGGCCTGGGCCGCCAGCTTCCACTTGAAGCCGGTGGGGAAGCCGGCGCCGCCGCGGCCGCGAATGTCGGAGGCCGTCACCTCGGCGATGATCTCCTCGGGCGTCAGGGCGATGGCCTTCTTGAGCCCGGCGTTCACCGGATGACTGGCATAGGTCAAGGTGTTGGTGAAGGTGTCGCCCACGCTGCCCACGTTGGGTCGGCGCGAGCGGAAGCCCTCGGCGCAGTCTTCCAAAATGCGATGGGCGCGCTGGGGAGTGAGGTTGGAATAGACCTCGTTGTTGACCATCATGGCCGGGGCCTGATGGTTCATGCCGATGCAGCTTGTCCACTCCAGGGTGAACATGCCGTCGGGTGTGGTTTCGCCAAACTTGATGCCAAGCTCGTTCTCGAGCTGGCGGGCGATAATCTTGGCGCCCTTCATGATCGACGACATGTCGCGGGCCAAACGGATGATGAACTTGCCCTTGGGCTTGGTATTGATGAAGTGATAAAAGGTTGCGACGCTATACACTTGGGTCGCGTGAAGACCCAAAACATCCCCCACGTACTGCATGGCAAATTCCGAAACAAAGCCATGCTCGGTCTGGACGGCCTGTAAAATAGGAATAAGGGCCGAATTATCTTTGCCGTATTTCTCTGCCAGCCCGGAAACCAGGGCTTTGACCTTCTCCTGCTCGGTCAACAGCATTGTCGTCTGTCTCCTCCACGCGCCCATGGGCGGTCGCGGCCTCGGTGCGAGGCCTGCCAAGATAGAGCAGAGACGGATCCCCCCTCGAAACGTCCCGCCGACCCTTCCGGCCAACGCCTGAAAAGTCGGGGACTGGAACGACGCGCTACCCAGAGGGGGGGTGGGAGCGGTCAGGAGCCAGCCTGCCCGTGGGTGCATGGGGTAGCGGGAATCGTTGCGTCCCGCAAGAGTGTTGCGCGATTTCGGTGCGGGAAGGCATAATTTTTCGCGGACCCCAAAAAATCGAGGGGTCTAGGGAGGCCGCGCCTCCCCGGCCTTAAAAAAAGAGAAGGCTGGGGAGGCGCGGCCTCCCCAGACCCCTCGTTTCCTGATCAGCTTCGGACTTGGCGCAAGAAGCCTTCGACTTCGCGGCTCAGGGCCTCGGATTGCCGGCTCAAGGTGTGGGTGGCCGCCAGAACGCGTCCGGCAGCCGCCTCGGAGGACTCAACGGCGCCGGACACCGTGGTGATGCGGGTGTTGACATCGCGGGTCTCGGCCAGGGCGCGCTCGACGCTTGCCGTGATCTCGCGCCGGGCTTGGTCCTGCTCGGCCGCCGCCTCCGAGACGGCGGCGGTGTTCTCGCTCACCGAGCGGATGCTCTCGGCAATGGCTTCGATCGCCCCGGCCGTATCCTGGGCCACGTCGCGGATGGCGGCGATCTGGCGCGCGATGTCGTCGGTGGCCCGCGCGGTCTGGTTGGCCAGATTTTTCACCTCGCCGGCCACCACGGCAAAGCCCTTGCCCGCCTCGCCGGCCCGCGCCGCCTCAATGGTGGCATTGAGGGCCAGGAGATTGGTCTGGCTGGCCACGCTGGAAATCAGGCTCACCACCTCGCCGATGCGCTCGGCCGAGCCCATCAGCTTGCTCACGGTCTCGCGCGAGTGGGCGGCTTTGGTCACGGCGTCGTCGCCGGCCGAGCGGGTGAGCGCCACCTGACGGGTGATGTCGGCAATGGCTCGCGACAGTCGGTCGGTGGCCTCGGCCACGCTTTCGACGTTGGTGGCCGCACGGCGGGAGGCCTCGCTGATGCCGGCGGTCTGCTGGGCCACGTCGTGGGACAAGGTTTCCATCTCCTGGCCCGCCGCCCCCATGGCGGTGGCTGCCGCCGACACCGACTGCACCACCTGACTGACCGTGCCCTCAAAGGAATCGGCCAGACCGTTCATCAGCCGCACCCGCTCGCGCTCGCTTTCCGCCTGACGACGGGCCTGGGCCTCCTCCAGGGCCACGCGTTCCTCGGCTCCCTTCTTGAACACCCGCAGGCTGCGGAAGATCGCCCCGACCTCGTTGGTTGCGGTGGCCGGCGGTATGTCCACGCTCAGATCGTTGTCGGCCAATCGCAGCATGATGGTCGTGGAGTGGCGCAGGGGCAAAATCCCCCGGATGGTCCACACCGCCACCGAGCCGCCCACCACCAAAGCCAGACCCGTGAGGGCTAGCATCAACGAGGCAAAACCGGTCGCGGTTTCCAGGGCGCTCTTGGTCTCCTGGGCGTTCTGCGCCTCCTGGTAATCGATGAACTGGTTGATCTGGGCCAGCCACGTGATGAAGGCCTCGCGGGCCGGGCCGGTGGCCAGGGTTTGGGCCGACGCGCGCGCCCCGCCTTGTGCCTGGGCGATCACCTGACGGATCAAGGGCACCGCGCGCTGCTCGGTGGCCTTGATGTCGGCCAGGATGCGGCGCTCCTCGGGATGGGTATCAGTGCGCTCATTCATGATCCGATCCAGCGGACCGGCCGACTCCTGGTAAAACCGCTCCAGGCGCTCGATGTTGGCGAGAATGGCCTTGAGCTGGCCCGGATCCTCAATCAAGGTCACGTCGCGCAGGTCGATCGCTCGATCATGCACGCTGCCTCGAAAATTGATGGCGTAGCGCTGCTTGACGGCGTTCACCTGGTTGATCCTCACCAGACTGTCGCTGATCGCGTTGACCTGTCCGATGCCGTACAAGGTGAGGCCGATCATCATGGCCAGGACAAGCACGATCCCGACGACAACGCGGGTCACCAGGCTGGTGTTGGAAATCCAGTTCACGTTTGCTTCCTTCCTTGAACCGCGCGGAGCGGCGCTGTCGCGCCCTCTGGTTAGCTCGCCATCGGGGGGGCTTCTTGCAAGCCTTTTTCTCCGTCGTGCTGTTTTCTGGAGAATCGTTACCCATGAGTTCCTCGACGCCGCGTTGCCTCCTCTCCCGGCTTGTCCTGGGGATTGTTATGGTTTTGGCTTTGGCGCCCGGATCGGCCCGGGCGGTGGATCCCCTGCCCACGGCCCCCGCCGCCCCCGCTGCCCCCGTGGTGCGCGATGCTCTGGGGCGGGAAACGCCTGAGGGCATGGTGCGCGGCCTGCTCAAGGCCATGGCCGAGGAGGATTACGGGCGGGCCGCCGCCTATCTCGATGTGCCGACTCGTCGGGCCGCCCGCAAGGGGTTAAGCGGCCCTGATCTTGCCTTGGCCTTACAGCGCATCCTCGACAAGGGGGGCTTTTTGGAGCCGGCCTCGCGCCTGAGCACGGCCCCCGAGGGCCGTCTCGATGACGGGCTGGACCCCAATCTGGAGCGCTTTGCCACCGTGCGCACCGCCGACGGTCCGGTGGATCTGTTGGCCCAGCGCCTTCCCGGCCCCGACGACACCCTGATCTGGCTGGTCTCCAGCACCACCGTCACCCAGCTTCCCGCCCTCACCGACCAAGTGGCCTCTGGTCTTCTCGAGCGGCTGCTACCCTCTGGCCTCGACGAGGGGCCGCGCTTTCGCGGGGTGCCCCTCACCCACTGGGGTGCCCTTCTGGGGCTTGCGGTGGTGGCCTATCTGGCGAGCAGCCTGCTCACCGCCTTGATCCGGCTGGGGGCGGCCGTGGCCTTGCGCCGCGAGGAACAGGGCTTGTATCGCCGCTTGATCGAGGCGGCGCTGGCGCCCTTTCGGGTGTGTCTCGCGGTCTGGGCCTTTGCCCTGGGCGGCCTGTACCTTGGGGTGTCGGTGGTGGCGCGCCAGACCCTGGGGGCCTTGGCCGAGATGGTGGGCTGGATCGGTCTGGCTTGGTTCTTGTGGCGTATCGTTGATGCCTTCAGCGCCGCTAGTTTGGATCGCATGTCGCGCCAGGGCAAAACCGGCGCCCTGGCCGCCGTGCGCTTTTTTCAGCGTACCGGCAAGGTGGTCATTCTGGCCGGTGCGGTCATCGTGGTGATGGACACCTCGGGCTTTGATGTCAGCGCCGGCTTGGCCGCGCTGGGCATCGGCGGTCTGGCCGTGGCGCTGGGGGCGCAAAAGACCATCGAAAATCTGGTGGGCAGCCTGATGCTGATCGCCGACCGACCGATCCGCGAAGGTGATTTCTGCAAAGTCGGGACCACCTTGGGGACTGTCGAAGACATTGGCTTGCGCTCGACACGGATTCGCACCTTGGCCCGCACCGTGGTCAGTATTCCTAATGGCGAGTTGGCGGCAGTGTCGATCGAGAACTATTCGCGCCGCGATATGTTCTGGTTTCACCCTATTCTCAGTCTGCGTCTCGATACCACGCCGGACCAGATCCGTTACTTGCTGGTCACGCTGCGCGAGTTGCTCTATGCCCACCCCAGGGTCGATCCGACCCCGGCCCGGGTTCGCTTTCGCGGGGTGAGTCGCGATTGTGTGGATCTCGAGATGTTCGCCTATGTCCGTGCCGAGGACTATGCGGACTTTCTCGAGGTCCAGGAGGATTTGACCCTTCAGGTGATGGATGTGGTGGCCGCCAGTGGCGCCGCCTTTGCCCTGCCCGGGCAAACCCTCCATCTGGGCCGCGACACCCCCACGGATCCCGGTTTGCGCGAGACGGCCGAGGCCCAGGTGCGGGCGTGGCGCGAGGCGGGCAGCCTGCCCCTGCCCCGTTTCCCGGACGAGCGCATTGCTGAGTTGAAGGGGTCGATCCCGTATCCGCCGCCTGGGTCGGTCCATCACCAACCCGTCGAACCGGCCGCCGATCCGCCGGTGGTCGAGGGGGAGACACCGGCGGTGGCGGTGGCGAGTGCGTGGATGTGGCGGCCGTGGCGTAAGGGGAGTTAGAGGGAAGGCTGGGGAGGCGGGGCCTCCCCAGACCCCTCCGTTTATTTGTGGGCGAGGAGGAGGAGGCTGTCGCCGGGTAAGGGGATGACGGTGTCCACGCTAAGGCCGGCGGTGCGGGCTAGGGCGGCCAGGGAGTCGGGGGTGTAGAAGCGCATGCGCGTCACCACCGGGCCAAAGGCCCAGGCCATCCAGCCCTGGCCACTGTCGGCCGCCGTCACCAGGGCGAGGCGGCCGCCAGGGCGCAGGGCCCGGGCCATCTCGGCCAGGGCGGCCTCGGGCTCGGGGAAAAAGAAAAAGGCGTTGAAGCAGAAGACCCGCTCAACGCTGGCATCGGCGACCGGCAGGTGGGCGGCGTCGGCCTGCTCGACCGTCAGGCGTTTGGTGGCGACGGCCAGGGCATTGGCGCGCACGGTTTCGGCCAGCATGTCGGAGCTATGATCAACCCCCAGCGCCGTGGCGCCTTGGGCCAGCACCCGCTTCAAGAACACGCCGGCCCCGCATCCGACCTCCAGCACCCGATCCCCCGGGCCCACCGGCACGGCAGCCAAGGCGCGGCGAAAGCCGACCTCGTGCCCCACGGGATGGCGGTACAACAACCGCCCGATGACCCCACCGGGACGGCGGGCCACGGTATCGACAAAAGATTCAACCAAGCTCATCCAAGACTCTCCCAACAAGAACAAGGGGGACGCAGGACCACCAGGACCGAGGGGTCTGGGGAGGCCCGCCTCCCCAGCCTTCCCTTCCTTCATCCGATTGCCGGAGGGGGCAGGCGGTGGCGCACCGCCACCATCACCCCACCGGCCCCCAACGCAGCACCCACCGCCAGGGCAAACCCGGCGCCATAGCCGGCCCGGGCGGTGAGCAAGGTGGCCAGCGGCAAAACCAGGGCCTCCCCCAGGCCGTGCAGACACTGCAACACGGTCATATCAGTGCCCGCTTGGATGCCCGCGTGAGCAAAGCGAAAGGCCAAGGTGAACACGGCAACGCTGGCTAGCCCGTTGCCCATGCCGCCCAGGGCCACGAGACCGGCCCCCAGCCCCGTCGGCACGGCCTCACCACTGAGGGCCAGCCCGGCCCAGGCGGCGCTGGAGGCGCAGACCAACGCCAAGCCCAGCAGCGTGACCCGCAGCGGCCCCCAGCGCCGGACCAACGGCGGGGCCACCCCGGCGCCAACGATGACGGCGACCGCGTTGCCCGTGGCCACCACCAGCCCGATGCTGGCCAGCGACCACCCGAGATCGACCAGCAGCAAGCGAGCCAAGGCCATCTCAATGGCTCGCCCCAGGGCAAACACCGCCAGCACTAAGCCCAGGGCGCCGGCGCCGGGGCGGCGAATATAGGCGCCCAGGCGGGCCGGCTCGGGCGGGCGGGCCAGAGGAGCGGCGGTTTCCCGCCAAGCCAGCACCGGCCCCAGGGTCAGGGCCACCACCCCGGCCAGCAGACCTAAGGTCGTGGGCAGGCCCCAGGGCTCGACCACGGCCAGGGCGCCCGCCCCGCCCAGCAGCATGCCGGCCATCATGCCCMCGACCTGCAAACCGTTGGCGGTGGCTTGCGCGTCCGCTCCCAGACGCTCGGCGGCCAAGCCATCGGTGGCGATGTCTTGGGTGGCGGCGGCCAGACAGCCAAGCGCCAGCAGCCCCAGCATCACGCCGCCGTGGGACGTCGGTACCCAGGCCAGCCCGAGCAGGCAGGCAATCAACAAGACCTGGGTGGGCAGCAGCCATGTGCGGCGCCGACCCACCCGGGCGAGGCCGTGGTTGTCCACCAAGGGCGCCCAAAAGACCTTGAGCATCCAGGGCAGGAGGGCCAGGGGCAGCAGGGACAGCAACTCCAAAGAGGCGCCCTGGGCCCGCAGCACGGTGGGCAGGGTTTCCAACACGAGGCCTAGGGAGAGCCCTTGGGCCACATAGAGCCCGCCAATCAGGCGCAGCAGGGAACGGGAGGAAGAGGGCTGGGTCATCATCAAAACGCCAGCGAGCCTTCCAGGCCGATCACCCGGCCCTCGCCGGCGATAGCCATGGCCTCGTTCATGTAACTGATGGCCTGCACCCGATAGCGCTCGTCGGTGGCGTTGCGCACAAAGGCGCTGAGGGTCCAGCGGTCGCCGCCCAGCCCGGCCCGCAGATCGAGCAGGCCGTAGCCCGGTTCCTTCAAGGTGTTGGTGATGTCATAGTAATAGGTCGAACGGTGGGTGTAGTCGGCGCGCGCCGTGACCTCCAGGCCCTCGGCCACCGGCTGGCGCACCTGGGCATTGACCCCCCAGGTAAAGCGCGGCGCGTTGGGCTGGCGCAGGCCGTCGCCCGAGCTTAGGCTGGCGGACGGCGAGGGGAAATCAACGAAGGTCGCCTCGGTCCAGCCGAACTGTCCGCCCAGCGTCAGGGCGCGGGTCAGGTGGGCTTCCACCTCCAGCTCGGCGCCGTAGCTACGCGAGTGCGGGACGTTGGCGATGTCGTTGTAGGTACCGTGCCAGGACGTGACCTGCTGGTTTTTCCAGTCGGTGTAAAACAAGGTCCCGGCCACATCCAGCCGGCCGTCGAACAGGCGGCCCTTGCTGCCCAGTTCGTAATTCCAGGCATGTTCTGGTTTAAAATCAAGTTTGGTCGTGGGGACAAACTGGCGGTTGAAGCCGCCACTCTTGTAGCCCCGGCTCACCGTGGCATAAAAGCGCAGGTCCTGGTCGGGTTTGAGGATCAGGCTAACCTTGGGCGAGGCGTCAAAGGCGTCAATCTCGTCGTCTAGGGTTTGGCTGGGGGCCATGCCGATCTGCGACACATGGGTGTAGTCGGTGCTCTTGTGATCGTGGGTCAGGCGGGCCCCGGCCGTGATGTCCAGCCACGGGGTCAGACCGTAGGTCACGTCGCCAAACGCCGCTTGGCTGTTGGTCGTGACCGTGGAGTTCGAGACCTCGCGCTCGCCGTTGCGGAACATCCCCCACAACGCCGAGCCGCCCCGACGATGGCCGTAGTAGTTGGTTTCGTCTTCTTTGTTGTGGAAGAAGAACAGGCCGCTGACCCAGCGCCAGCGCGCGTCATCGGGCGACATCAGGCGCAGTTCCTGGGAAAGCTGGCGCTGGCGGCGGTCGTAGCCTTGCTGCAAGGCATCGCTGGCGCTCCAGTCGCCGCCATCAAGCCGGCTGTCCGAGCCCCGCCACGCCGTGATGCTCTGCAAGGTCAGCGATCCCAGGCGCAACCGGGCGTTGGCCGAGACGCCAAAGTTCTGGACCTCGTACTCAAAGGGATTGACGTAGGCGACCTTCCGTTTGGGCGCATCGGCAAACGGGGCCAGGGCCCAGGGGTGGCCATCTTGATCGAGATAATCGGCGCTGATCACCGCGTCGAGCGTCTCGGTGGTGAGTCGGGTCTGGGCCCGGGCCCCGGTTTGGTCGGTGTCGCCGACGTCATCGTCCAGGCTGTTTTTGACGGTGGTTCCCTGCCCGCCCTGAACCGCGTTGATGCGGGCCGACACCGTGGCGTCGCGGCCCTTGAACAGGGCGCCGTTGGCCATGGCCTTGAGGTCATACAGGGCATGGGAGCCGATCGACCCCTCGACCTTGGCCTCGGTTTCCGGCTCGGGCGTGTTGGTGTGGAGGTTGATCGCCCCGCCCAAGGTGTTGCGGCCATACAAGGTGCCCTGGGGACCACGCAGCACCTCGACCCGGGCCACGTCGCCGAGCAAGGGGTTCATGGCCGTTTGCGCGCCCATGAACACATCGTCCACATACACGCCGATCGCCTGATCGCCGCCGGCCATTGCTCCGCCCTGGTTGCCCAGGCCGCGGATGGTGATGTTGGCAAAGCCGATGGATCCCGTGTCGCTGCGCAGCCAGACGTTGGCCGTGCGGTTGAGGGCATCGGACAGGGTCTTGAGGCCCTGTTCCTCGACATCGGCTTGCTCAAACACCTTCAGGCTGATCGGCACGTCCTGGGCCTTCTCGCTGCGGTGCTGGGCGGTCACTTCGAGGGGGGCGAGTTCCCACACCGGCTCTGGCGCGGGCGTCTCGTCGGCGTGGACCACCGCCGAGAGGGTTAAAGATGAAAATGCGACGCATGAGCACGTCGCAAGCAAGGGGCGTCTCAGGGGCATGCAAGGACCTCCTCGTGGGGCGTCGTGTCAGGAAAGAAGGCCCTATTGTTTCCGGGGGCGTCAGGCTCGGCAAGGGGCGGGGCTTTAGCGATCCGGCCAATAGGCTTGGCGGTTGCGCCCGCCGCCCGATCGCCTGTGGGCCCAGTTTTTGGTCTTGCGTCTCACCCGCACTTGCCGGAGCGCGTGGCCCGGTGTTTCCTGCCGGGGTCGCAGCAAGGGAGGCCCCGCATGGACTGTGTGCGCGCCGCAGGCTTGGAAATCATCATGAGCCACGAGCGATTGGTTCCGGGCCACACCTGGACCACCCTGATGCCCGAGGGCTATTGGTGCGGCTATGTGGGCCAGGGCATGGTCCGCTGCGCCTTGTCCGATCGGGGCGGCGAATGCTGCGCCCGCGCCGACAGCCTGATGGTCCTGCACTGCCCCCCAGCGGTTGAACAAACGCGCACCGCAGGGACGACAGGCGGCCTGAGCGCCAGACCCTGCCCCCCCTTTTCGGTATTTTGATTTTACAAAAACAAAAAATGGGGTCTGGGGCATCGCCCCCAGGCGGGGCTTCGGGGTGGCAACCCCCGAAGGGTCTCCCCACGCGCCCCCTGTCCTGGAAGGGTCTCTTCGATGAATGCCATCCTCCCGCCCCGTCCAGTCCGGGGACAAGCCTCCGACAGCCCCTACTGGGCCCCGGTCCTGGAAACCCAATCGCGCGAGGCCTGGGACGCCCAAACCCTGGCCCTGCTGCGGGCCCACCTGCGCCACGCCTACAGCAACAGCCCCTACTACCGCCGCCGCTTCGATGCCGCCGGCCTGAGGCCGGAAGACCTGCGCACCCTCGAGGATCTGCGCCACTTCCCCACCCTGGACAAGGCGGTCCTGCGCGAGCGCCAGGAAGCGGTGCCCCTGCTTGGCGATCTCGCGGCCGTGCCCGAGGAAGAGGTGGTGTATGTGTCGGCCTCGTCGGGCTCGACCGGGGTGCCCACGGTGTCGCCGTTCACGGCCCACGACTTCGAGGAATGGATCGACTTCGAGGCCCGGCTGTTCTGGGCTTCGGGCCTGCGGCCGGTGGACCGTTACGCCCACTCACTGAACTTCTCGCTGTTTGTCGGTGGCCCCTGCGTTCTGGGGGCCCAGAAGCTCGGCGCCTTGTCGATCCACGCCGGCACGGTGCCCTCGGAACGGCTGCTCACCATCTTGCGGCAGTTTCAGGCCACGGCGCTGTGGACCACGCCGTCCTATGCCTGGTACCTGGGCGAAACGGCGGAAAAGGAGGGCATTGATCCGCGCCGCGATCTGGCGGTCAAGCGGATTTTCGTGGCGGGCGAACCCGGCGGCTCGATCCCCGAGACGCGCCAGCGTATCGAGGATCTCTGGGGGGCGCGGGTTTACGACTACTACGGCCTCTCCGACGTGTTCGGGGCGTGCGCCGGCATGTGCGAGGAACGCCACGGCCTGCACTGGGCCGAAGACCACATTCACGTCGAGGTCCTGGATCCCGTGACCGGGGCCCCGGTGGCCGAAGGAGAGCGCGGCGAACTGGTGTTGACCACCTTGCGCAAGCGGGCGCGACCGCTGATCCGCTTTCGGGTGGGCGACATTGTGTCGTTTACCACCGAGCGCTGCGCCTGCGGCCGAACTTCGAAGCGCCTGCTGGGGGTGCATGGCCGGGTCGATGACATGCTGATCATTCGCGGCGTGAACATTTTCCCAAGCGATGTCGAAGCCCTGGTACGCAAGGACCCAGACTTTACCGGCGAGTACCGGCTGGTGGTGGAACGCAAGGATCACTTGGACGCCCTAACGGTGGAGGTCGAGCACCGGGCCAATTCCCAGGTCCCGCTGGAGACCCTGGCCGAGCGCCTGCGGGGTCACCTGAAGGCGGTAACGGGCGTGGGAGCCCGGGTGGTGGTCCTGCCGCCCGACACCTTGCCCCGGGCAACCCACAAGGCCAAACGCCTGGACGACCGGCGCGGCGCCGTCTGGACCGCCTGACCCTCCTCTCTCTCATCCCACAAAAAGGACTTCACCATGCGCGCGATGATAACCGGCGCCTTGATGGCGCTCGCCTTGGCGACAACGACGGCCGGCGCCACCGAACCCCTGAAAATCGGTGTCTCGGCAGGCCCTTACGCTGAGATCTTGGAGTACGTTGGCAAGCTCTACGAACAGAAGGAAGGCCGACCGGTCAAGGTGGTGGAATTTTCTGACTACACCTTGCCCAACGCGGCGTTGGCGCAAGGGGACATCGACGTCAACAACTTCCAGCACAAGCCCTACCTGGACAATCAGATTAAGACACGGGGCTACGAGCTTACGGCTGTTGAAAAAAGCATCGTAGTGCCCCTCGGGCTCTATTCCAAGCCGCTCAAGACCCTGAGCGATCTTCCCGAGGGCGCGGCCGTCGCGATTCCCAACGACCCCTCGAACGGGGCTCGCGCCTTGCTGCTGCTGCAACAAGCCGGACTGCTGAAGATCAACCCGGCGGTCGGCATCTCCGCGACACCGGGCGACATCGTGGAAAACCCGAAAAACCTCAAGATCCGCGAGATCGACGCAGCCCAGTTGCCGCGCTCGCTCGAGGATGTGCCGCTGGCCGCCGTAACCTTGAACTATGCGGTCGCGGCGGGCCTGAACCCCAAAGACTCCCTGTTCTTGGAGGGGGTGGACACGCCGTGGGGCCTGTGGTTCGTCACCCAGACGGCGCGCAAGGATGACCCGGCGATCCGGCAGTACATTGCCCTTTATCGCAGCCCCGAGACCAAGGCTTTTATCGAGAAGCGTTTTGGCGGGACCATCCTTCCCACGTGGTAAGGAAAGGATCGGAGGGGGCTGGGGAGGTAAGCCTCCCCAGCCTTCTTTTTTCCTCTCGCTCGCTTCCCGACCACCCCCCTTGGAAGACGGGACAAGATTCGGGCGATTGCTGTTATTTTAGGCAATTTTACATCTGAACCACGAGGCCATCGGGAGCAGAATCGGGGAAATCCCCCTCTCGCGCCGCGTGGCATGATCCTTGAATATCCCCTGACGGGAGCGTCGTCCGGCCAAGCCGCCGGACAGGACCGGAACCTTCCGCGGGGCATGGCTCCCGGAGGCCATCAAAGACTGGGGAGAGACCATGAAGTTCGTGATGGCGATCATCAAGCCCTTCAAGCTGGACGAAGTGCGCGAGGCCCTCGGCACCCTGGGCATCCAGGGGATGACGGTCACCGAGGTCAAAGGCTTCGGCCGGCAAAAGGGCCAGACGGAAGTGTACCGCGGCGCGGAATACGTCGTGAACTTCCTGCCCAAGGTCAAAATCGAACTGGCCGTGCCCGATGCGCTGGTGGCGCAGGTGGTGGAAGCCATTCAGGCCGCCGCCCAAACCGGCAAGATCGGCGACGGCAAGATTTTCGTTTTCGCCCTCAACGAATCGGTGCGCATCCGCACCGGAGAGCGCGGCGACGAAGCCCTTTGAAGGCACCGCCCGGGTCCCTCTCCCACCCTTTCCTCGTCGGCGCTGCCATCCAGCGCGCCTCCCCGGGAGAAAGGGTGACGCGAGGACATTTTCCAGAAGACCCGGAGGCCTGCCTGGGATATAGGCAACCTCGGGGCCCCCGCAAGGGACCCGCCTAAGAAAAARGCCGTGGAAGCGATCGACGGATCCGCCAGCTTTCGAGAGACACGTAAACATGATGAAAAAAATCGGCTACGCGACCGCCGCCTTGGCGGTTTCCTTAGCGCCAACGGCGGCCTTTGCCCAGACCCCAACCCCAACCATTGACACCGGCAACACCGCCTGGATGATCACCGCCACCGCCTTGGTGCTGCTGATGACCATCCCTGGCCTTGCGTTGTTTTATGGCGGCATGGTCCGCAAAAAGAACGTGCTGGCCACCATGATGCAGAGCTTTGCCATCTGCGCCCTGGCGTCCGTGGTGTGGATGGTCATCGGCTATTCACTGGCCTTTGGCACCGGCAACGCCCTGATCGGCGACCTCTCGCGGTTCATGTTGATGGGCCTTGATGTCACCAGCGTGCGCGACGCGACGACCATTCCTGAAAGCGTGTTCGTCACCTTTCAGATGACCTTCGCCATCATTACCCCGGCCCTCATCGCCGGCGCCTTCGCCGAGCGCATGAAGTTCTCGTCCATGCTGTGGTTCATGGGCGCTTGGGTGGTGCTGGTCTACGCCCCGGTCTGTCACTGGGTGTGGGGCGGCGGCTTCCTGGGCAGCGATGGCGTGCTCGACTACGCGGGCGGCACGGTGGTTCACATCAACGCCGGTGTCGCGGGCTTGGTCTGCGCCTTGGTGCTGGGCCGGCGCCAGGGCTTTGGCTCCGAGAACATGGCGCCCTATAACCTGTCCCTGGCCGTGATCGGCGCCTCCTTGCTGTGGGTGGGCTGGTTCGGCTTCAACGCCGGCTCCGCCGTGGCCGCCGATGGCCGCGCCGGCATGGCCATGCTGGTGACGCAGATCGCTACCGCCGCCGCCACCTTGGCCTGGATCGGCGCCGAGTGGGTCGTGCGCGGCAAGCCCAGCGTGCTGGGGGCGGTGTCCGGCGCCGTGGCCGGTCTGGTCGCTGTTACCCCGGCCTCGGGCTTTGTGCTGCCCTTTGGCGGCTTGGTGATTGGTCTGGTGGCCGGCGTGGTTTGCTTCTGGGCCGCCACGTGGCTCAAGAAGACCCTGGGTTACGACGACAGCCTGGACGCCTTCGGCGTGCATGGTGTCGGCGGTCTGGTGGGCGCCATCCTGACCGGTGTCTTTGCCGCCCAGAGCGTGGGCGGCGACGCCGCCGTGGGCCTGCTGGAAGGCAACCCGGGTCAGGTCATCACCCAGATCGTGGGCTGCGCCGCCACCGTGGTGTGGTCGGCGGTGGTCACCTACCTGATCTTGCGGGTTATCGACTTGGCGATTGGCCTACGCGTGACTCCGGAACAGGAGAGCGACGGCCTCGATATCGCGCTGCACGGCGAACGCTTGCAGTAAACACCTCCCCACCCTTGCCACGAAAGGGCGCTCCTCGGAGCGCCCTTTTTTTGCGCGGACGCCATGGGCGAGGGGCCTGGAAAGAGCGCGCTTCCCCCAGTTTTTTTTTCTGCGAAATCAAATCGCCCCGGCCGGCTCGCGGCGACGAGGTCACGGAGGGCTTGACTTGGAGGGGGTGGAAGGCCTACCGTATCTAGCGTTACAGCACCCTACAATACACACAATATAGTACATTTCCCTGTTTCTCGCCAGCCCTGGCTGGGCGCGGGGTCGGGGACTTTTTGTGAGGCAGGGTAAGCTGGAGCGCCGCATCGGCAGAATCAGGGACGCATCATGGCCGAGTACACCGACCTCCCTCCACGCGCCGTCATCAAGCGCAGTGGGGTTCTCGCTTTCTTTGACGGCGGGAAGATCCGCTCAGCCATCGAGCGAGCAGGCAAGGCGACGGGGGAACTTGATGCCCTGGAAGCCGACCGTCTCGCCACCGAGGTTTTGCGCGCTCTTGCCGACCAGTTCAAGGACGGTGCGCCCCACATCGAGCAGATTCAAGATGTGGTGGAAAAGGTCCTGGTCACCGCCAATCACTTCGCCACGGCCCGGGCCTATATTGTTTACCGGGAGTTGCGCTCCCGCCTGCGGGCCGATCGGAAGACGGTGGTCGATGTCGAATCCTCGATCAACGAATACCTGGAACAGGCGGACTGGCGGGTCAATGCCAACGCCAACCAGGGCTATTCGCTGGGCGGGTTGATTCTCAACGTCTCGGGCAAGGTTGTCGCGAACTACTGGCTGTCGCACGTCTACCCGCCCGAGGTGGGACGGGCGCACCGCGAGGCCGACATCCACATCCACGACCTGGACATGCTGGCCGGCTACTGCGCGGGCTGGTCCTTGCGCACCTTGCTCGCCGAGGGCCTGAATGGGGTTCCGGGCAAGGTGGAGGCCGCGCCGCCGCGCCATCTGTCGAGCGCGGTCGGGCAGATCGTGAACTTTCTGGGGACTTTGCAAAACGAATGGGCCGGGGCCCAGGCCTTCAGTTCTTTCGACACCTACCTGGCGCCGTTTGTGCGGCTCGACCAGCTTTCCTATACGGAGGTGAAGCAGTTCATCCAGGAGCTTGTTTACAACCTTAACGTTCCTTCGCGGTGGGGCACCCAAACCCCTTTCACCAACCTGACCTTTGACTGGACCTGCCCCGAGGACCTGCGCGACCAAGTGCCCGTGATCGGCGGCGAGGAAGTGGATTTCACCTACGGTGATCTCCAAGCCGAAATGGACATGATCAACCGGGCTTACATCGAGGTCATGACCCGGGGCGATGCCAAGGGACGGGTTTTTACCTTCCCCATCCCCACCTACAACATCACACCCGATTTTCCCTGGGACGATGAGAACACGGATCTTCTGTTTGAAATGACGGCCAAGTACGGCCTGCCTTATTTCCAGAACTTCGTGAACTCCGAGCTGAAGCCCCACATGGTGCGCTCGATGTGCTGTCGCCTGCAACTCGACCTGACCGAGTTGCTCAAGCGTGGCAACGGCTTGTTTGGCAGCGCCGAGCAGACGGGCTCGGTCGGCGTGGTGACGGTCAACTGCGCCCGCCTGGGCTACCTGCACCAAGGGGACGAGGCCGGCTTGTTTGCGCGGCTCGACGAGCTGTTGGAGATTGCGCGCACCAGCTTGGAGATCAAGCGCAAGGTCATTCAGCGCCATATGGACAATGGGTTGTTCCCCTACACCCGGCGGTATCTGGGAACGCTGCGCAATCATTTTTCGACGCTCGGTGTGAACGGCGTCAACGAGATGATCAGGAATTTCTCGGAAGATCGTGAGGACATTACCACCCCTTGGGGCGAGGCGTTTGCGCTGCGCTTCTTGGATCATGTCCGCGCCCGCATTGTCCGCTTCCAGGAGGAAACCGGCAGCATGTACAACCTGGAGGCAACTCCAGCGGAAGGTACCACCTACCGCTTCGCCAAGGAGGACCAAAAGCGGTTTCCCAAGATCCTCCAGGCGGGCACGTCCGATCAACCCTATTACACCAACTCCAGCCAGCTTCCGGTTGGCTTCACCGATGATCCCTTCGAGGCCCTGGAGCGTCAAGAAGCCCTCCAGGCCAAATATACGGGCGGTACGGTCTTGCACCTGTACATGGGCGAGCGCCTGTCCTCGGCCGACGCCTGTAAAAAGCTGGTTCGCCGTGCTTTGGAAACCTACCGCCTACCCTATTTGACCATTACTCCTACGTTCTCCATTTGCCCCAAGCACGGCTATATCCCGGGCGAACATGCGTTCTGCCCCAAGTGTGACGCCGAATTGCTCGCCCGCAAGCGGCGCGATAGTGCCTCGTGATGGTGCGGCAAGAAGCCGCCTTGAATTGGAAAGAAATCACCATGAACCACATGCCGACCGCTGACGCTCTGGAAAGCCTGATCGTTCTCAAGGACGAAGAGCGCCAGCCCTGCGAAATCTGGACCCGCGTCATGGGCTACCATCGCCCGGTCTCATCCTTTAATCATGGCAAGAAAGGTGAATTCCTGGAGCGCGTTTGCTTCAACGAAACGCGGGTGCGGCTTGACTGAGCTGCGCGTAGGCGGGCTGGCCCGGCTTTCGACATGCGATTGGCCGGGTCAGCTTGTGGCGACCGTGTTTTGCCAGGGGTGCGGCTGGCGCTGCGCCTACTGCCATAACCCCCACCTTCTCCCGGCCCAGAGCGACACCCTTGTGCCCTGGGCCGAGGTCCAGGCCTTTCTGGCACGCCGGCGGGGCGTTCTCGACGGCGTGGTGTTTTCCGGGGGCGAACCGCTGGGGCAAACCGGCCTGCCCGATGCCGTGGCCGAGGTTAGGGACGCTGGGTTTTTGATTGGCCTGCACACGGCGGGCCCCCTCCCCCAGCGTCTCGCCGAGGTGCTGCCCGGGTTGTCCTGGGTGGGGTTCGACGTCAAGGTGCCCTTTGACCGCTACGATACCTTGACCGGCGTACCGGGAAGCGGCGAAGCGGCACGCGAGAGCCTGCGGATGGTGCGTGACAGCGGGGTGGCCTTTGAAACCCGCACGACCGTTGATCCGGCGTGTGTAGATGCCGAGTCCTTGGCGGCGATTGATGCCGACTTGGCGGCGCTTGGCTTACCTCCCTCGCGGCGCCAAGCATATCGCCCGCCGCCCGGCCCCCGATGAATAGAAGGCTGGGGAGGCGGGCCCCAGCCCTCAGTCCTGAGCAACGAAAGCGCGCTCGACGGCGGCGACCAGTTGTTCGGCTAACTCCACGTCGGTGACACTGGGATTGGCATCGTCCAGTCGATCGGTGACATCGCGCAGAGCGATACACAAATCGGCGTGCCCGGCGAAGGGGGTCCCCTCGATGCGTTCGGCGATCTCGTGGGCCAGGGTTCCGACCTGCCGACTGAGGGTTCGGACCCGTTCGTCCTGGGTTCCCAAATGCAGGCGCGGCAAAATGGCGCCGGCGATGGCAACGATCCGCTCGGCGTGGCGTTCGATCTTGCGGAGATTGAGCTCGCCGCGCAGGGCGTCAATCTGACGGGTAACAACTTCGGCATTATATTGCCCCAGAGCTTTCAACCTCAAGGTATTCGGCGGCTCGATCAACAGTCGGGGCGGCGTGTCGGCACGGCGCGAAGCATGGCGCCGGTCGGGACCGATATAGTCGCTCGTCACCACGAAAGGGCGGCGACGGTCAATGAGGGACAAGGTGCGCGCCACCACGGCCCGGGGCGCTACCGGCAATGAAATCAGGTCGTCTACCCCAGAATCAATCAGAACACGAACCTTGTCGGCGACAGGCAGCCCGGACAAAGTGGCGACAACCAAAAAGGGACTCGCCCCCACCGCCCCTTGCCGCAAGCCGTGGATCAGCGACGCGACCTCGGTCTCTCCCATCACTTCATCGCAGATGATGAGGTCGGGCTGGCGGGCAATAATCTGATGGCGCAGGTCCTCAAGACGGATCGCCTCGAAGACATTGCCGATTCCCCTCTCCCCCAAGGCCATGCGCAAAATCATGCGTCGCTGGAGATCGACAACTCCGAGCAGACAAACCACATGCCTTAAATCATGGCTCGGGCCGCCGCCGGGAAATGCACTCAAGCCGGCAAAGGGATCAAACGAAAAGGACGGCACCACACCGTCTCTCGAGTCTGCGGCCATGCGAGGGTATCCTCTGAAAGAAGGTATGAGGATTGTAAGGAGCGGAGTAGGATCCGGCAAAAGGGGATTTAAGATCATCGACCGTCCGCGACCATCCCGTTGGAGCCTGATTGCAACAAAGAGGGACGCGCAGGGTCATCTTGGTTGAGAACATGCCGGAAGGGATATCGACCGTGGTTCCGGGACCCGCCCCCCGGCTGGAGCGCCCCCTGGCTCGGCGAACGCTTGGCCTGATCCTTGGGCTTGGCGTCGTCCTGGCCTCTTTGTTGGGGCTTGACCTCCATCACACGTACCAGAGCACCCACCGCGCGGCCCTGGAAAATGCCCGCTTGGCCGCTGGCCTCGTCGAGGGAACGCTGACTCGAACCTTCGAGTCGGTGGAAACCACCTTGCTGGCCCTCAGCGATCACATCGTCTCGGGAAGCCACAAGCTTTCCTCGGATGACGAAGCCCAACTGCGCCAAACCCTCCAGCGCACCTTGGAGTTCGCTCCGCATATCCGCCAGATCGTTCTCGCCCGCCCCGATGGCTTGGTTCTTTTCGACAGCAACATCCGCCTTGTGGGACGCCCTCTTGATCTTGATCTTCTGGCTCTCGCCGACCTGAGCCAAGACGCGGTCGAACGGGGGGGGACCACCCGAAGCCTGCGTTTTGGCCTCCCGGTAGCGGGACGTTTCTTGCCGGCGACTCATGGGCAACCCGTCCCCTCGCCCAGCCGTCTCCTCCCCGTGGGCCTCAAGGTACGCGACGATCTGATTGCCGTGGCGGCCCTCAACCCTATCGCCTTGGAAGATATCCTGGGACTGCCTGACGTTGGCCCGCATGGCGCGATGCGTCTGGCCCGCTTCGACGGCCTCCCCCTTCTTGAATCGGCGCAAGGCTCCTCTTTTTTGTCTGGAAAGCGCGTATCGGCTGAAGAAGCCATCGCCCGAGAACAAGCCTCTGGTCAGATTCCGCTGGGTTGGACGACGCCCCAGGGGACGGTAATGTTTCAGGTCTCGGAGCGCTATCCGATGGTGATCCAAGCGGGCGTGGCCCGGGAGGACGTTCTGCGCACGTGGCTGGGCAGCGAGAGCACGGTTATCTACTGGAGCCTGACGGCTTTTGGGGGATTTTTCCTCTTAGGGGGCCTGCTGGTGCGGGAGATATCGCGCCGTTCTGACCTGGAGAGCCAAGTCCGCTTGTTATCCTTGACCCAGAAGGTCTTCGCGAACTCGGCGGAAGCCATCCTGATTACCGACGCGGCCCCTCGCATCATTGCTGTCAATCCTGTCTTTACCGACGTAACGGGCTATACCTCCGACGAAGTGATCGGCAAGAACCCAAATATCCTTGCCTCTGGCCGCCACGACAAAGGCTTTTACCGGGACATGTGGCATTCCCTTGAAACAAAAAATCTCTGGCGCGGCGAAATCTGGAACCGCAAACGCGACGGCACCCTCTATGCCCAGCGCGTCGCGATATCCCGCCTCACCGACGAAGCCGGCACGCCTCTGAACTACATCGCCATTTTCAATGATGTGACCGACCAGCGCCGTCGGGCCGAAGTCCTACACCATCAAGCGCACCACGATGCCCTGACTAATCTTCCCAACCGCAGCCTCCTTATGGACCGCCTGGAGCAGGCATTGTTTCGCGCCGACCAGGATGGAACATCAGTTGCTGTTTTGTTTCTTGATCTTGATCGCTTCAAACCCATCAACGACACCCATGGTCATCGAGTGGGCGACAAGGTCTTGGAAGAGGTTGCCCGCCGCCTGCTCACAGCCGTTCGCCAAAGCGACACCGTCGCCCGGCTCGGGGGGGACGAGTTTGTCATCTTGGTTCACAACGTCAGTGGTCCCCCCTCGGTGGCACGTATCGCCACCAAACTGGTGGACAGCCTGAAGGCCCCGATCCTCGTGGACGAGCACCTCTTCTTAAGCGTGGGGGCCAGCATTGGGATTGCACTATGCCCTCGCCATGGCACGGAGGCCCGGTCCCTTTTGGCCGCCGCCGATGCCGCCATGTATGAGGCCAAGCGATCGGGCGGCGACCAATGGCATTTTTTCCCGGATTAACCACCGGTTGGGCGAGGGCCGAGAAAAGAGAAGGCTGGGGAGCCTCCCCAGCCTTCTCTTTTGCTGACAGCCATGGAAAAACTAACACCCCACGATACCACAAATTCTCAACTAAAAATAGGAAAATCCCATCAGTTTGGATCGCGCGCGTTTAACTCTTCAACCAAGAAGATACAGACCATGGCTTGAAACTGTTGGAACAGAAGATATATACTTAGGAATTCGTCCCCCCGAAGGGGATGAGATCCCCTCTCCTGTGACCGGGGAAAAAAACACGGAAGAAAGCCGCACTCAAACACCTCATCGCCCATCATTTTTGTAGAGTTTCCGAGCCCCACATGACCCTCTGAACACGCTGCGGACAGGTCGCTTGAAGCTGTTTCACCCAGGGGAGCCCTGTCCCTCAACCGTGAGACACCGTCGCTGAGGAAAGCGCCATGGCACTCGTCAAGAAGAACCAAGTCGGGAGCGTCGGTCCCAAGACCGAACCGATGGAAGAGGGAGGCGGGGGCAGCCGCCTTCTAGCCGAGGCCCAGAAGCGAAAAGCGCGCACCTTCGCCCGGCAACAAAAGGCGGCGGAACGGATCGCGGCGGCGACGTCCCAACTGGCCAGCGGCATTGCCGAGGCCGCCTCGGCGGCTGAGGAACTGCGCAAGGCCTCGGAACAGATTGCCTCGGGGGCGGAAGAAGCGGCGGGGGCGGCGCAGGAGTCTCTCAAGGCGGTGAACCAGGGCGCGGTCCTGATTTCGCGCGGGCGCGAAACAGCCGATCTGGCCATGACCAAGACGGATACGTTGCGCACTCTGGTCAACAGCGTCTCAGCCCAGGTCACCAATTCGATCCAGGCCATCAGCCGCGCCGCCGAGCGTCAGACGGCGTCGGTGGAAATGGTCGAGGAACTGGAACGCCAGGCAGCGGCGATCTCCGAAGTGGTCAAGGCCGTCGCACGAATCGCCGACCAGACCAACCTCCTGGCCCTCAATGCCGCCATTGAAGCGGCCCGGGCTGGCCAGCATGGCAAGGGCTTTGCCGTGGTGGCCGACGAAGTCCGAACTTTGGCCGAAACCTCGGAAAAAAGCGCCCGCGAGATCCAAGATCTGGTCGGGCAGATCCAGAAAGACGTGAAGGCCATCGCTGAGGGCATCACCGAGTCGGCGGAAACGGCCAAGCGCGAGGTTGAAAAAGGCAAGCAGATCACCAACCAACTAGGCCAGATCCTCGACAACATGGGCCAGATTTCCGACGGGGCGCGCCAGATCGCCAAGGTCAACGAAGAGTCGGATGCCGCCTCCAAGGAAGCCCTGAAGGGCGCGGAGATCATTGCTGCCGCCGCCGAGGAACAAAGTGCAGCCTGCCAGGAAGCGCTCAAGACCATCGACCAACAGACTCTGGCTCTGAGCCAATCGGAACAGGCGGCCCAGGAACTCTCCGAGCTGGCCGACGAATTGAAAAACTCGACAGACATCAGCAAAAGCAGCGAGGAAGTCGCCTCGGCGGCCGAGGAACTTTCTTCGGCGGTGGAGGAAATCAATCGGGCTTCTTCCCAAATCCAAATTGCGCTCGAACAAATTCAGAAGGGGGCCCAGCAACAGGCGGCGGCTACCCAGCAGTCCTCGACGGCCATTGCCCAGATTGAACGGGGTGCCCAGGTAGCGGCCACCCAGTCCTCGCGCGCTGTCGAGAGCGGTTCAACCATTGCCGATCTTCTGACCGGCAACGTGGCCGCGGTAAACGAGCTGATCGAAGGGGTTCTGGCCTCGGTGGAAGCGAGCAAGCAAAGCCGCGAACAGATCGGAGCCCTGGAGCAGATCAGCCGGCGCATTGACAAGATCGTGGACGCCATCACCACGGTTTCGATCCAAACGAACATGCTGGCGGTCAATGGCTCGGTCGAGGCGGCGCGGGCCGGCGAATTCGGCAAAGGGTTCGCCGTTGTCTCCACCGACATCAGGAACCTCGCGCGCGACTCCGCCGAAAACGCCGATCGCATCAAGGACACGGTGAAGGCCATTCAAGACCAGATTGCCTCGGTGCGGCGCGACCTGGACGAGAACGCGGCATCGGCGGCCCTGGAAGTGGAGAAAAACAAGGCCATCTCCAACGACCTTGACACGGTGATCAAGGAAATGGGCGGGGTTCTTGATGGCAGCAAGAGCATCTTCGATGGATCCGAAGGGATCGTGCGCATGGTCAAGGAGGTTCAAGTCGGGGTGGAGCAGATCGCCGCAGCGGCCCAGCAGACCACCCGGGCCACCGGCGAGGCCACCACAGCGGCGCGCGAGCAGTCGAAGGGAACCGAGGAACTGGCGGCCGCCATTGAGGAAATCGCCTCGTTGGCCGATGAGTTGCAAGCGGGGGCGTGACGGCGCACCGAAGGAGGACGTCTATGTCCGAAATCCTGGAAGCAGAAGCGCTGCCCGGTCGTGAGGCCTCACTCCCGGCCCTGGCCGCCGACGAGCCGCAAACCCGACGCTCCGAAAACGTGCGCCAGTTCGTGATCTTTCATGTGGAACGGGAGATGTTTGCTGTGCCTCTGTCCGAGGTCCAGGAAATCATCCGCATGCCCGAGATGGTGCGCGTGCCCCTTAGCCCGCCGGCCCTAGAGGGGCTGGCTAATCTGCGGGGCTCGGTGCTGCCGGTGATTCGGCTGCGCCGGGTGTTCTCCCTCGGCGACATTGAGCACGACGACGCAACGCGGGTGGTGGTGCTCGATCAAGGCCGCCCGGTGGGCTTGGTGGTGGATCGAGTAGCCAACGTGGTGACGGTCGAAGAAGACCGGATCGAGGCGGCGCAGAGCATCGGTGCGTCCATCGACACCGACTTGCTCACCGGGATGATCAAGGGCAACGACGGGGCCTCGATGGTCATGATCCTGGACGCCGGCAAAGTGGTTGCGCGCGAGTTCGCCTTGCAGGCCGGGAGCCGCGACCGCTTGGGCGAACTGACCAAGGGCAGCGCTTTGGAGCATGGGGAGACCGAGCAGGCCGACGATGAAAGCCAACTCGTAAGCTTTGATGTGGCCGGACAGGAATATGCCCTGCCCATCGAGCGGGTTCAGGAGATTGTCCAGGTTCCCGAGCGCATCACCGATGTTCCCAACACGCCGTCCCATGTTCTGGGGGTCATGACCCTGCGCAACCGCTTATTGCCCCTAGTTTCCTTGCGCGAACTTTTTGGCTTGCCGCCCAAGGCCCTCGACGAGGCCAACAAGATTGTCGTGGTGTCCCTCGACACGACCGGGGGCGGTCAGGCGGTGGGCGTGGTCATGGATAGCGTCAAGGAAGTGCTGCGGGTGGGCCGCTCCGTGATCGACCCCATGCCGGCGCTTTTGGCGCGCTCGGGACATCTTAACGAGATCGAGGCGATTTGCCGGTTGCAGGGCGGTCGGCGGCTCGTTTCGATTTTGTCGGCAGAGCGGATGTTCAACGGGAGCGACCTGCGCGCCGTCACGGCCGGCGCTTTGGAAGAGGACGAGGAAACCATGGCGGAGCGGGACCTGCGCCAACGTTTGGGCGAGAGCGACGAAGAGGAACAGGTGGTCGTGTTCCGGCTGATGAACGAAGAGTACGGCGTTCCCATTGAATCGGTTCAAGAGATCGTGCGGGTTCCGGACGAACTGACCAAGGTGCCGAAGACCCCCGACTTTATCGAAGGCGTGGTCAACCTGCGTGGTGTTGTGCTGCCCGTGGTGGATCAGCGCCGGCGCTTCGGCCTGCCGACCATGGAGCGCAGCGACCGCCAGCGGATCATGGTTTACACCATCCGGGGTGTGCGGACCGGCTTTATCGTGGACTCGGTATCGGAGGTCATGCGCCTGCCGGGCTCGGCCATTGGCCCGGCCCCGGCCTTGTCGGAAGAACAGCGCCGCCTGATCCGCCGGGTGGCCAATATCGAACGCCAAAACAGGATGATCTTGCTGTTGGACATCGACCAGCTGCTCGACGTGCGCGAACTAGCCGCCATGACGGCGGCGTGATAACCGGCGGCGTCGGGCGCTCAACGGGGCCGGGTGCTGTGATTGGACCAGTGAAAGGCTTGTGAATGACCCGCGTGTTGATTGTCGATGATTCTGCCCTGATGCGTCGCCATCTCAAGGAGATCCTGGAAGGGGCGGGCTTTGAGACACGCTCGGCGCGCAACGGAACCGAGGCCCTGGAGGCTCTGGAAGCCGATCCCCCCGATGTGATCACTCTCGACATCAACATGCCCGAGATGGATGGCTTGACCTGCCTCGCGCGGCTGATGACCGTGCGCCCCACGCCGGTGGTGATGGTGTCCTCGCTGACCGAAAAGGGGGCGGAGGCGACGTTCGAAGCCCTGGCTCTGGGAGCTGTTGATTTCATTCACAAGCCCGAGGGAACGATCTCGCTCAATGTGGCCCGCATTGAGCGGGAAATCCTGGACAAGGTTCGCGCGGCAAGCCGGGCGCGGATCCGGCGCTCCCTGGGCCTTCAGGGGCGGCGGCGCGCGGCCTCCTTGCAAGGGGCGCGCAAGACAGAACGCCCGGTGGCGCAGGCCACCTTGGATCCCCAGTCCCTGGGAGTCGTGCTGGTCGGGGTCTCCACGGGCGGGCCGGGCACGTTGGAAGACATTCTCCCGGCCCTGCCGGCCGACTTCCCCTGGCCGGTGGTGGTGGCCCAGCACATGCCGGGCAGCTTCACGACGGTGTTTGCCCGCCGGCTTGACACGTTGTGTGCCCTGACGGTGATCGAGGCTTCGTCTCAAATGCCGCTGGAACCGGGCACGGTCTACATCGCTAAGGGCGATGCCGACGTTGTGGTGGGGCGGCGGGCCACCCGGCTGGTGGTCAACCCCATGCCCTCGGCGGACCAGTATCCCTGGCACCCGAGCGTGGGGCGGCTGGTGGAAAGCGCCTTGCATGCCCTGCCGGCCGAGCGGCTGGTGGGTGTTTTGCTGACGGGCATGGGGGACGACGGGGCGGCGGCGATGACCGAACTGCGCCAGCGCGGTGGGAAGACCATTGCGCAAGACGAAGAGAGCAGCGTGATTTTTGGCATGCCGGGGGAGTTGGTGCGACGGGGAGGAGCCGATGTGGTTTTGCCGGCCTCGCGCATTGCGGGCCAGCTCTGTGGTTGGCTTGGTCTGGACAAGGGGGTGCATCATGGGACTCGTCAAAGGTAAGCCCTCCCCCACCGGGAAACGCCCGGCCAAGGGGCCCCGGGATCTGGACGCCTTGTTGCTGGACCTGGAGGACGAGGACTCGGGGGTTCGTCGTGCGGCGGTGCGGGCGTTGGCCCACCAGGAAGCGGCGAATCCCGTGGTGGCGGGCGCGCTTTGTGACCGGCTGGACGAGGAGCGCAGCCCAAGTGTGCGGGCGGTGTTGTTTACCGCGCTGATCCGGCTGGCCTCACCAGAGGTCGCGGGACGACTGGCAATGTTGTTGCGCAGTGATGACGCCCCCTTGCGCAATGGAGCGATTGAGGCCTTGCAGGCGATGCCGGAGGCGGTGACGCCGCATCTGCGTCGCCTTTTGACCGATCCCGATAGTGATATCCGTATTTTTGCTGTGAATATCCTGGGGGCGCTCAGTCTCGCCGAGGCGCCAGACCTGTTGGCCGAGGTCTTGACCAACGACGATCATGTGAACGTGTGTGGGGCGGCGGTCGATGCCCTGGCCGAAGTTGGGACACCGAACCACATTGAAATCCTGGAGGGAGTGCGCGTGCGCTTTGCCGGCGATGGCTTCATGACCTTCGCGATCGACACGGCGCTGCGCCGGATCCGGGGGCACTAGCCATGACCCAGATGCATCGCATCGATAAGGTCCCCGCACCTCTGACGAACGAAGAATACGCGAAATTTTGTGAGTTTTTTTACCGAAAAACGGGAATGCACTTTCTTGACAACAAAAAATACTATGTAGAGCGTCGAATTCACGACAGAATAGCCAAGACGAATTCCGATAATTTTCGCGACTACTTTACATTGGTCCGATTCCAGGCATCAGGAGAAGAGTTGCAAGCCCTGGTCAATATCATGACCGTGAATGAAACTTATTTTTTCCGCGAGGAATACCAGTTCGAGGCTTTGGTTTATGGGATGCTCCCCAACCTTGCCAAGATCAAGTCGTCCAAGAACCCGATCCGCTTGTGGTCTGTCCCTTGTTCGTCAGGCGAGGAACCCTATTCGATTGCCTTGTCGATCCTTGAAAAATGGGACCAAGCGGATCGCTGGGATATTGAGATCCTGGCCTCTGACATCGATTCCAAGATTTTGGCGGAGGCACGGGCCGGGATTTTTGGCAGTCGATCCCTGACCCGTGTCCCCGCCGCATTGATTTCAAAGTATTTTAACGCCAAAGGAGACGGAAATTATCAGATATGCTCGGAGCTTCGGGAGTCCATTGACTTTTCCTTGATCAATATCATGGATCCGCTCCAGACCCGTCGCTTTCGCAACCTTGATGTTATTTTTTGCCGCAACCTCCTGATCTACTTTGACGATGTTGCCCGTCGCGAGACCGTGGAAATGTTTTACGAGCTTCTTGTGCCGGGGGGCTATGTCTGCCTTGGTCATTCCGAAAGCATGAGCCGGATGACATCGATTTTTATCCCGCGCAAGTTTGGCGACACCATCGTCTACCAAAAGCCCCAGGAATAAGCGCCATGACCGAGATCGCATCGCCCTCGGGCGCTTCCGCCTTGTCGTCTCCCCCCACCGGGCCCTCCCGGGTCCTGGTCATCGACGACGGCATCACCATGCGGCTGTTTTACCGGACCGTCTTGGAAGCTGCCGGGTTCGTGGTCGAGGAGGCCACCAACGGGATCGAGGGCTACGAAAAGGTTCTGGCGGGATCGTTCGATCTTCTGATCGTCGATATCAACATGCCCAAGATGGACGGCTACACCATGATGCGCGCCATCCGCCGCGATACGGCGGTGCGTGGCGTTCCGGCCGTGACCATCAGCACCGAGTCATCCGACGAGGACGCCCGCCAAGCGTTTGAATCGGGGGCCAACTTTTATCTGGTCAAGCCTGTCGCTCCCGACACCCTGACACGGGTCGCCCGGTTGATGACGGGGGAGGTCGCGCCATGAGCACGCCTTTGCTGCTGCGTTTTGTCTCGGAAGCCCGCGACCTCCTGCAAACGGCCGCGAGTGGGTTGTTGGCCTTGGAGCGCACCCCCGACGACGCTGTGCTCAACGAGGTGTTCCGCGCTGTTCACACGATTAAGGGATCGGTGGGGCTTTTTGATTTTCCAGCGTTTTCCCGATTGGTCCACGCGGGGGAGGATGTGTTGAGCGCGGTCCGGGCCCAGGAAATGAGCCTGGACTCGGAGCTGGTGGACCATCTCTTGGACTCCCTTGACCGCATGGGGGCCTGGATCGATGAAATCGAGCAAGGCGGCTCCCTGAGCCCAGAGGCTGAGGGGGTCTCGCGCGCTCTGACCGAGGTGCTGCGCGCCGCCTTGCCCCAGAAGGCCGAGGCTCTTCAGGAACAAGCCCCCGCCCGGGCCGGAACCCTGGATACCCTTGACTGGCTGGCCGCCTTGCCCGAGCGCGACCGCTTGGCCGCCTTTGCCGAAGCGGCCCGGGGGACAGAGGTCCTGGCCCTGGTCTATACCCCGGTTGAGGATTGTTTCTTCAGCGGCGAAGACCCCCTCAACCTCCTACGCCAACTCCCCCTTTTGGCCCTGGACCTGACGCCCCGGGCGTCCTGGCCCCCCCCCGAGAGCCTGGATCCCTACACCTGCCTGCTCTGCTTTCGGGCTCTCACCCCCCTGCCCCGCCTTGAGGTAGAAACCCTGTTCCGCTACGTCTTGGAACAGGTTGCCCTGATACCGATTACGCCCGACGCCTTGATGCTGCCTCACGGCGAGGACAGCGCCGGACCGGTGTTTGAGGATTTTACCCGGCAGGCCCGCACCCTGATCGCGGCGGGGGACCTTGTCCGCCTGGAAAGGGCGGTGAGCGCCCTCCTGGAACTGAGCGGCCCCGAGACGCGGGCCGCCTCGGCCTTGCGCTGGATGCAAGCCACCCTGGCCCTGCCCGCTCCCCCTGTGGCTTGGCTGGAGCGCTTGGTGTTGGCCATTTCCGGGGAGGGTGAGATCGCCTTTCCCTCGCCCCGACCTCCTGTCAGGGCACCGACCCCGCTGGACCCCTTGTCCCGGCGCTTGCTGGAGAGCCAGCGGACCTTGCTCATGGTCCGCGACAGCGCTTCCTTCCAGAGCCGCTTGGCGTCAGTCGCCCGGACCGGGGGCAACATCTTGCGGGCTCTCGGGCTCCCCACGGAACCCTGGGAGGAGGTGACGGCGGGGGGGCAGGCGGACCGCATACTGGCCGAGCTCTCCCGTCTCCTGGAAGAGGCTCCCCCTCCCGCGCCGGCGGCTCCGACCTCATCGCCCCTGGTTGAAACCGGCCCGGCGCCTGCTTCCTTGGGCGGGGGAAACGAGCCCGCCGCGAGCCCGGAAGCCCGCAGCGGCGCCTCCCGGGTCCTGAAGGTGGATCAGGCGCGCATTGATGGGCTGATGAACCTTATTGGCGAACTGGTCGTTTCCAAAAACAGCTTGCCCTTCCTGGCCCGCCGGGCGGAAAACGTCCATGGGTCACGGGAAATGGCTAGAGAAATCAAAGATTTGTACGCCGTTGTGGATCGCTTGGCGCAGGAGATGCAAACGGCGATCATGGCGGTGCGGATGCTGCCGGTGTCCGAGGTTTTCGAGCGTTTCCCCCGCTTGGTTCGCGACGTGGCGCGGCGACTGGGCAAGCAGGTCGAGTTGGTGATTGAGGGCGAAGAAACAGCGGCCGACAAAAACATCATCGAGGTGATGGGCGACCCGCTGTTGCACATCGTGCGCAATGCCTTGGATCACGGCCTGGAAGGGCCGGCGGAACGGGTGGCGGCGGGAAAGCCGGCCACGGCGCGCCTGTTGGTGCGCGCTTTTCAGGAAAGTGATCAGGTGGTCATTGAGGTTGCAGACGATGGACGGGGGATTGATCCGGTCCGCATCCGCGAGGCGGCGGTCGCCAAGGGGGCGGTGAGTGCGGACCGGGCGGCGCACCTGACGGAGCAAGAAGCGGTCAATCTGGTCTTTTTGCCCGGCTTTTCGACGGCCAGCGCGGTGACGGATCTGTCGGGCCGAGGGGTGGGCATGGACGTGGTCGCGACCACGGTGGAAAAGGCGGCGGGAAGCGTGACCCTGACCTCGGTTCTGGGTCAAGGCACGACGGTGCGCCTCGCCTTACCCCTCAGCATGGCCGTGACCCGGGTAATGATGGTGGAAACGGGAGGGGGCATGCTGTTTGGCATTCCCATGGACCACATCGCCGAAACGGTGCGCATTCCCCATACGGCCATTCGCCGCATCAAGCGCTCCGAGGCCTTTGTCTTGCGTGATGCCATCGTCCCCCTGCTGCGCCTGGACGAGCTTTTGGGCCTTGCCCCACGGTATTCCCCCCACGCCCCTCAAGAAGAAGAGGCCGAGGACGCGGTTTTGGTGGTAAGATTAGGGGGAACACTGACCGGTCTGGTCGTCGATCATTTCCGTGAGGGGATGGACATCATCCTCAAACCGTTCGACGGCATCTTGAGCGGAATCAGGGGGTATGCGGGAACAGCCCTCCTGGGAGACGGCCGGGTCTTGCTGGTTCTTAACCTGAAAGAGCTTCTGTGATGACGCTCCGCCTTGAAGACACGATTGTTCGCTTGGAAGGGGTGTGCACGGTCGAGGAAGCCCTGCCGTTGCTAGAAGCCCTGCAAGGGGCTCAGGCGGTGGCCTTGGCTGACTGCACGGGCTTGCACACGGCGGCCCTTCAGGTCTTGCTGGCCCTGCGACCTCCCCTCGTCTCCTTGCCCACCGAGCCTTTCCTCACGCGCTGGATTGCGCCTTTATTGAGCGATCCGAGATGACCGGGCCTTGCCCCATTGTGTCGGTCTCCAACCGGAAAGGGGGCAGCGGCAAGAGCACCACCGTCGTCAACCTGGGCGCCGAATGGGCGGCGCGTGGGGCCCAGGTTCTGGTGGTGGATCTGGATACGCAGGGCCATGCGGGGCTGGGCTTGGGCCTGCGCTTGGCGGCGGCGCACCCAAGCGCCCATGATGTGTTTCGGGCACCGGGGTTCGAGCTGGCGCGGGCCATCCGCCCGACGGCGTGGCCTGGGCTGTTTTGTGCCGGAGCGGATCCGTTGTTTGAAGCGGAGGGGCCACGCGAGTTGACCGTGCTGTCGCGCGCGCTGCGCCGCCCCGAGATTGCAGAACGCTTTGACGTTGTTCTGATTGATACGCCGCCCTCCCTGGATTTTCTGCTGCTGAATGCCCTGGCAGCGGCAGATGGGGTTTTGGTTCCGGTGTTACCGCACGCTTTGTCGGCGGAGGGGGTGCGGCAATTGTCGCGGCTGTTTTTTCGCATTGCCACCAACGAAAACCCTGGGTTGCGCCTGATTGGCGTTTTGCCGATCACCATGGATCCCCGCGTGACACATCATCGCACGGTCCTTGACGAGCTACGGCGGCAGTATGGCGGGCAGCGGATTTTGCGGGGAATCCGTAAGGACGTGGCGCTCGCCGAATCGTTTGCCTCGGGACAGCCGGCCCGGGCCTACGCGCCCCGGTCGCGTGGCGTTTTGGATTATCACCTTCTTGCCGACGAGTTGGGGACGCTTTGGCCGCCGGCGTCGGCTCTTTCACAACGGGAACTTCTTGCATGACGAGCACCATTCTTCTGATTGACGACTCGGCCACCGTGCTCATGAGCATGGAAACTATCTTGCACCGGGCCGGCTTCGTCATCGCCAAGGCATCGTCGGGTGAGGATGCCTTGGCCCAACTGCAAAAAGGCCTCAAGCCGGGTCTAGTGATCACCGATGTGCACATGCCCGGAATGAACGGCATTGATGTGATCCGCAAGGTCCGCGCCCTGCCCGGCTACCAGTTTGTCCCCATCTTGGTGGTGACCACGGAGTCCCAGCAGGTCAAACGCGAAGAAGCCCGGGCGGCCAAAGCCACGGGGTGGTTGGTCAAGCCGGTACAACCGGACGATCTTCTCAAGGTTGTTCGCCAGATCCTGCCCAATGGCTGATGAGAAAGGGCACGACCATGAGGTCGGGGCAAACCGAGGGCGTCTGGACGCTGGGAACGACACTGGGGCTGGTGGCGCTTGGACTATGGGGAACCCTGGTCCTGGAGAGCGTGGCCCCGGTGTTTGCCGGCGCCCTGGCGGGAACCGCGTTTTGGCTGGGACGCTGGCACGCGCAAGCACAGGGGACGGCGTCCCGGCGCCTTCATTACCGCATTGCCGATGAATTGGTTCAATATCGGGTATTCACACGCCTTCTGCGCGACCAGAATACCCGGGTCTGCGCCACCAGCGAGGAGGCGGCTCTGACGTTGGCTCTTGGACTACGCCAGATGAGCGACCAGTTGGAGACCCTGTCACACCATGCCCGCAGCGGTGCCGATCCGGCCGCCATGCTGGCCGAACTCGAGGCCTTGAACGAGCCGTTGAGCGATCTTCTGGGACGGTTGCAGTTTCAGGATATCACCCAGCAGCAACTCATGTTCCTTTCCCGTCTTTCCGTGCTGCTCGACGACCACATTGCCGAACTTCTCCATGCCCTGGGCGATCGCCGGTCGCTGGAACGCACGACGCGGTTCAAGGAATTGTTCGACAAGGCCTTTGAACATACGGTGATGGCTTCACAACGCCACGATCATTCGGTGGCGGTGGGACTGTCGCCGTTGGATGCCCCCCTGGGACAGGTGGTTGAACTCTTCGAGGCGGAGGAACGCGCATGATCACGGCCCTGGTTGTCGATGACGTTGCGGTTGTCCGCATGGTCATCACAAAAATTCTCAAACGGGCGGGACATCAAGCACTTACGGCGGAAACCGGGGCCGAGGCCCTGACGCTGGCTCAGAGCCACGCGGTTGATGTGCTGATCACCGACATCTGGATGCCGGACATGGACGGTATCGAGCTTTTAAAGCAGTTCAAAACGCGCTTTCCCCGGGTAGGACGTGTGGCCATGAGCGGCGGTTCGCCGATCAACGCGCTGGATGACTCCCTCTCCACGGCCGTGTCGGCTGGGGCGTCGGTGGTTATCATGAAGCCTGTCGATAAAAATGAACTCCTCCTGGCCATCGACAACGCCCTGGCCGCCGTAGGCGCCAACCCGGAAAGGGGGCAGCCATGAAAGAACTCTCCAACCGCTTGGCAGCGCACCGTGTTGACTTGCTCCAAGCCTGGACAGAGCGTCTGCGCGACAGCGAAGACGGGGGGATCGGTGCCTCCCCCATCGTGGAGCGGATTTTTGACAGCTTGATCCCGGCGCTGGATCGGGCGGGGTCGCTGCGCCTGGACGACGTGGCCTTCGTTCCCTTGCGCACCTGCGTGGAGGCCATGAGTTCCGAACGAGCCCGGGACGGATACTCCCCCTCTTCGACCGGACGCTTGGTGATGGCCTTCAAGAGCGCGGTCCGTCTTGTCGTGGGCGAGACACCGGAAACGGTTGGCCTGTTCGACCTCATGGATCAGCTCTGCTTTTGCGTCTTTGAGGCCCACATGCGAGCCCGCGAGGACTTCATCGTCCGACAAAGCGATGCGATCTTGGAAATTTCCACGCCGGCGCTGCGGGTGTGGGATAGCATCGTCTTGATGCCCTTGATTGGGGTGATCGACACCAACCGGGCACAACACATCATGGAGCACCTCTTAGGTGCGGTTGCCCGTGATGAAGCGCGCGTGGCGATTTTGGACGTGACGGGTGTTCCGGTGATCGACACCCGGGTGGCCCTGCATCTGACCAAGGTAGTGAGCGCGGCGCGCATGCTGGGGGCCGAGGTGATTATCACCGGCTTCAGCCCCGAAGCGGCCCAGACCCTGGTGAAACTGGATGTAGACCTTAGCTGTATTCGGACGCGGGGAACGCTGCGCGCCGGGGTGGCCGAGGCTTTGCGCCTGGTCAATCGCCGTGTCGCGCCCCTCACCTAAAAGGAGAAGGCCATGCGCCTCCCGGTTCTCAAGTTGGGGCAGATCCTTCTGACCTCGATTCAGTCGGACATCACGGATGAACAGGCTCGCACGCTGCAAACCGATCTGCTGACGCATCTGGAACAAAGCCGCGCAACCGGGGTGGTGCTGGATATCAGCGCGCTCGACATCATTGATTCCTATATGGCGCGGGTCCTTTCCGAGATCGCGGCCATGGCGCGTCTCATGGGTGGCGACGTGGTGATCTCGGGCATGAACCCGATGGTTGCCCTGACCTTGGTGGAGATGGGCCGCGAGTTGGTTCAGGTGGAAACCACCCTCACCCTGGAACAAGGCGTGGAAAAGCTGCGGGCGCGGCAAGCCGCCCGACCCCTGGGGTGGGACAGTGATCATGACGGGTCCTGAAACGGTTCGGATGGCCTTGCTACGGCCCGAGGACATCGTGCGGGCCCGTCAGGCGGGCCGTGACGTTGCCTCCCGGCTGGGCTTTGGCATGGCGGACCAAACCCGGCTTGCGACCGCCATCTCTGAAATCGCGCGTAACGCCTTGCACTATGGCGGGGGAGGCAGTTGCGAGATTGCTGGAACGATGGAAGGGACAAGCCGGGAAATTCGGGTATCGATCGTTGATCACGGTCCTGGCATTCCCAACTTGGAACAAGCCATGCAACCCGGATTCAGCACGGGTCATAGCCTGGGCATGGGCCTGCCGGGGGCCCGCAAACTGGTGGACCTGATGACCGTCGAAACCGGGCCGGGCCTGACCCGGATCGACCTCGTCATGCGGCGGGGAGGTCGGGTATGAATGGGACGAGTTTTCATCACAGCGGGTCGGACATTTCGGTGTGCATCCGCCAGGAACTGGACATTGCCCAGGCGCGTCAAGCGGCCCAGCGGCTCGCCACCCATGTGGGCTTGTCGCGCTCCCAGGCCTACCGCTTGATGACAACGGTCAGCGAACTGGGATACAACCTTTTTTTGCATGCTCGGCCAGGAGGAACGGTTACACTCAGCGTGCTCAGCCGGACCAGCGGGCAAGCGGGGATCGAAGTGGTGGCAGAAGACCAGGGCCCCGGGATTGCCGATCTCGATCTGGCCTTGCTGGATGGCTACTCCACCAACCACGGCCTGGGAGGCGGTCTTCCGGGAAGCCGGCGTTTGATGGACGAATTTTGCATCCGCTCCCAGGTGGGAGAAGGCACCTGCGTGGTGGCCCGGCTATGGCGTTAGAAGTTGGGATCGCCCGAGCGGCCATGAACGCCACGGAAATCTGCGGCGATATCGCCCACGCTTGGTGCACGCCAGACCATGAGGTGGTGGCGATTGCCGATGGCTTGGGCCACGGGCCCGACGCGGCCCAAGCGGCCGGTGTGGCCATGGAGCATATTGGGCACCATCTGGACGTGGAGATGGAAGCCCTGTTCTTGGGGTTGGGACAGGCCCTCGCGTCAACACGCGGCGCGGCGGTCGGCGTGGCCCGGATTGAGCCCCGAACGGGGGCCTGTTGCTACGGCGCGCTTGGCAACACCCGGGCTGGGGTGTTCGGGTGGCGGGTGATGCGCCTGGATGCCAAGCCCGGCATTGTGGGAGCCGGCATGAGAGGAAACCTTCAACCGCTCTCATTTCAGTTGCACCCCGGGGACCATCTGGTGATGTGGACCGATGGCCTGGAAGAACGGTTAGGGCTGCCATCCGACCTCCTGGCGTCCGAGCCCCCCCCCCGGATGGCTGAAACCTTGTTGCACCGTCATTATCAGGGAAAAGATGACGGCTGTGTCCTTGTCGCGCGCTTTTCTCTGACCAGAGGGTGAGCTCATGAACTCGGTGCACGCCATCTCAAACCCGCTCGACTGGTACGGCTCGCTGCAACGGGCCTATATGGCGGGCCGGAACGAGGCCGTCCTTGACGAAGCCAGTGACATCGGTCGGTTGATGGCGATTGCCCGGCAACCCCTGGAGAGCCTTCTCGATCTCCATAGCGTTGTTCTGGCCGAGGGGATCGCCCATTGCCCTGAAGAGGCCGGGGCTTTGGTCGCGGCGGCCGATGTCTGCTTGGCCCACGCCATTGTGGGCTGGCGGCTAGCCTACGACGGCGTGCCCAGTGCCAGTGCGGACGTTGTGCCCGAGGCCTCGTTGATCGTTTTCTTGCATTTTGAGCACGGCGGTCGGCTGACCCCGATTCAACAGACCAAGGGCAACGAAACTCTGCGCGTGCCGCCTTGGATGCAAGCACGTGATTTGCAGAGTTTTGTCGTGGATCTATGCGGTCCCCACCGGTTGGACGACGTCCTCCAGGCCGTGGCCCAACGGCGCATGATGGCGTTTGACCTCACAGCGGGGGCGCTGGGTCAACGCCAATACCGGGCTTTGCTGTGTCCCTTCCATGACGGCAGCGGCATTCTTGGCCTCCAGGATGTGACAGCCCAACATTTAGCGCGCAACGCCGATTTCCAGCGCCGCAAGCTCGAAAGCCTGGGGCAGTTGGCGGGGGGCATCGCGCACGAGATCAACAACCTACTCCAACCCATTGTCACTCTTACCCAAATGACGTTGGATGATCATGCCGACGATAAGGAAATGAGCGGAGACTTGGGAGTGGTTCTTGACTGCGCGCGCCGGGCCGCAGACGTGGTGCGCGATATCCTGGCCTTTGCCCGACGCAGCGCACCGGCCCTGACGCCCCTGCCCCTGGTCGATACCTTGCGCCACGAGTTGGTGGATCTCATGGAAACACTGCCGGCGTCGGTGCGGGTGGTGGAGACCCACGACACGGCAGGACCGCTGGCGATCCATGGGAATCGGCCCGAGTTGGGGCAGATCTTGCGCAACCTGATCAAGAACGCCGTGGATGCGATTGATGGGCAGGGGACCATTACCATTTCGGCGGATCTGTTTGACCTCGCCGAGGCCGAGGCCTTTCTCGTGGCGCTTCCGGCGGGACGCTATGCCCGGGTGAGCATTGCGGATGACGGTCCTGGGATCGACCCGCCTCTGTTGCATCGCATTTTCGATCCGTTTTTCACGACCAAGGACATTGGCAAGGGGACGGGTCTGGGCCTTGCCATCGTGAGGAGCATCATTCAATCCTGGGGAGGCGGGATTGTGGCCCGGAATGGGGAAACAGGAGCGGTCTTTGACCTGTTCTTGCGCCTCGCCCCCCTTCCTTCCGTCGAACAAGGGGAGTTTTCCGATCCCCCGTGCTGGGATGGACTGTGGCAGTCCCCCCAGGAGGAGTGACATCATGAGCGCCCCTGCTTTGCCAGGACACGCGCCTGGACACTTTGTTGTTTATCGTTTGCTGGCTCCCCTGGGGATCTTAGGGGCGATTGTCTTTGGCGAGATCGCAGCCGGCGTGATCGCAGAACCGCCGGCCCTGGAGAGTCTGGCCTTACGAGGCGGAGTTGGCGTGGTGCTGGCGCTCGGGGTATTTTGGGGCCAGGGCCGCTTGATGCCGGTATCGACCCCTGGCGATCTGGCGCGCCGCGCCGCACCGGTCGCCTCCCCCATGCCACCGCCCCTCCCGTCCAGCGACCCATCCCGCGACCTGTGCGGTAGCTGTCTGACCGAATATTCCGACTCTTTTGCCCGGTTTTCCCAGTCCATGCGCGAGGAAACCCTGTCGGTGGTCAGCGACTCCGACAAGAACGCCGAACAGCTCATGAACGAGCTTCACAACGTGGAGACCAGTATTGAGGGGTTGCTGAGTTTTATTGCCTCGACCAACACCAACGAGCGCGTGGTCCAAATCATCGAAAGCGCTGAAGCTCAGTTGGCGCGCAGCCAAGCCTTGATTGACGAATTCGCCGGCGAGCGCAGCCACCAAGCGGATCGGGTTGGTATGGCGATGGATCAGATCTCCCAGGAGGTCGAGGCTCTGGGCAGCGCCATCCAGGCCGTGCGCGGCATTGCCCACCAAACCCGCATGCTGGCCTTGAATGCCACCATTGAGGCGGTGCGGGCCGGCGATGCGGGACGCGGGTTCGCCATTGTGGCGGCCGAGGTCAAAACCCTCTCTCAGGAATCGGACCGGGCGGCCATTGCCATCGCCGATGGCATCTCACGCCTGCAACACGCTGTACAAACCAGCCTGATCTCCCTGGTCGGCGAGCGGATCAGCAAGGAGGAAAACGGGTTCGCGGTTATCTCGGAAGCGGTCAAGGAACTGACCGACAACCTGGAAAAGCTCATCACCCACCAGCGCGACACCCTGACCAAAGTGCAATACGAAAACCGACGGCTGGCCACCCCGATCCTGGAAATGATCGGCTCCATCCAGTTTCAAGATGTGGTCAAGCGTCGGTTACTGGCCCTGGTGACCTGTTTTGAGCGGACCGCGACCGATATTGAGGAGTTGGCCCGGCACCTCCCGGCCATGGATGCCGTCACGGCGGCGGATCTGCGCAACGCCTACCAGCGCAGTATGACCGAAACGCTTCAGTTTGTGGTGGATGAACTGCGCAACAGTCATCGTAATACCGATGCGAATGCCACGGGACAGGGGGCCGCGATTGAGCTGTTTTAAGGCTGGGGAGGCGCGGCCTCCCCAAACCCCTCGAAAAGAGAAGGGCAGCCTTTAGGGCCGTCGCGCCACCGTCGTGGTCTCGACACGCATCAAGGCGCTCACGGGTACCAGGGTAATCCCCTTACGGGCAAGGCTAGGCAGCCAAGCGCGCAACCCCTGGATGGTGGCATCCTTGGGGTGACCAATGCCAATGGCGACCCCATTGCGGCGGGCGGCGGCTTCGAGGTTGGCCAATTGCCGATCCACCGCAGCGCGCTCGGGCACATTATCGAGAAAAACCGCCCGTCCCGCATGGGGGACCCCGGCGGCCCGGGCCAGGGAGAGGCCCACGGTCTGGGGCGAGGTAACCGAGTCCAGCCACACCAGCCCCCGGCGCTTGAGTTCGGCCATCACCACGGACATCCCCCGGGCATCGGTGGTAAAAACGGCTGCCCATATGGTTGTTAATGCCAACATAGCCCGCACCACGGTCAAGATTGCGCCGGACCCTGGCCAAAATTTCGTCGTCCGACAGACCGACCTTGAGGGCATCCGGGCCTGGATTGATGCTGCTGTTTTGTGGCTCCATGGGCATGTGGATCAGAAGCTCGTGGCCTTGCTTGCGCCCATCGCGCATTTGATCGGGCAAGATCTCGGCGTAGGGCAGAAAGGCCATGGTGATCGGCCCTGGCAGGGCGGCCACAGCACGCGTGCGGGTGCGATCCACGCCGAGGTCATCAATGACCACGGCGATGGCCGGCGGATGCCACGCCGCCACCGGCACGGCGTTACGCCGCCATGGCGTGCCTTCAGGCCCAGGGGCCACCACCGGCGGAAAGGCGGCCAGTGTTGAGGTCAACGGCACCGCGACACCGGGCAGGGAGTCGCGCACCTCGCCTTCCAGCCTTTCTTCAAGAACGTGTCCGCCCTCGCCGTCTTCCGCAAGAAAAGCACCCGCAGGCGCCGCCATGGCAAGACCCTCGACGGACGCTGCGGGCGCCGCCTCCGCAGAGGGGGCCGCCAGCGCTGAAGCGCCGGAAATCGGCGGGGAGACGCCTCGGGTGGCCCAGCGCGCGGGCGGCGGCGGCGGTGGCGGCGGCACCGGCCGGCTGATCTCCACCGCGGCCCCGGGGGCGGGGGAAAGCTCGGGGGATGGAAGGTCGGGTGCTGCCGCCTGCTTGTCTTCGAGAGGTAAAGGCGGCAAGGCGGTGAGGACGCTGGGCATCAGGGCGGGCGCAGAGGGATCCAGGGCCACGGGTGCCCCCGAATCGTTGATCCCGGGCCCACTGGAGCCCGGCGCGGGCGGGGCAACGGCCACAACAGGGGCGAGCCCGGCAGACGAGGGCGCCGGGCCGGGCAGTGGCGGCGGCGTGTACTGGGCCACCGTCCGTTCGGAGGGGACGGCTACCGGGGCGGGAGCCTGGGCAACGACAGCGGGCGCCTGGGGCCGCTGGGCCGCAGGGGGAGGATCGGCCGGGCGGGCCCAAAACACGCCAAGCGCAAGCCCGGCCCCAATGCCCACCCCCAGGGTCCCCAGGGCCGTAAGGGTCAAGGTAACGGGGGACAGGCCCGCAACGAAAAGGGCAAAGCGGTCCAGCGGTCCCTGATGACCGTTGTCTCCGGGAAGCAACATCAGGCATTTACTCCGGTCGCCACCGACGCAACCACAGCGAGCTGGCGACCACCGACACGCTGGACAAAGCCATGGCCGCACCGGCGATCATGGGCGAAAGAATCCCAGCCGCCGCGAGCGGCAAGGCAATCACGTTATACGCAAAAGCCCAAAAAAGATTGACGCGAATGCGTCGCACGGTGGCCCGCGACAGGCTAAGGGCCTCCACGAGCAAGGCGGGATCTCCCCGCATCAAGGTCATGCCGGCGGTTTCCATGGCGGCATCGGCCCCGGTGCCCATGGCGATGCCCACATCGGCCTCGGCCAGCGCGGGGGCATCGTTGACTCCGTCGCCCACCATGGCCACCCCGGGGCCGGTGCGGCGCAGCTCGGCCACCACGCGGGCCTTGTCCTCGGGGGGCACACCCGCGCGATAGTCATCAATGCCCAGACGCTCGGCCACGACCTTGGCGACCCGCTCGGCATCGCCGGTTAGCAAAATGACGTCCAACCCCCGGGCCTTGAGGCGGGCAACCGCTTCGCGAGCGGTGGGCCGCAGAGAATCCGCCAACCCAAACAGAGCCACGAGACGCCGAGGAGGATTGCCCACGGCCATCCAGACGGCCGAGGCCCCCTCTTCTTCCAGCGAAACGGCGAGGGTGTCCAGAGGCGACGGATCAAGGCCCAAGTTTTCAATAAAACGGCGACTGCCCAGCCACACCCGGACCTCCCCCACCTGAGCCCCGACCCCCTGCCCCGGCACCGAGGTGAAGGCCGAAAACGGCTCCAAGGTCACCCCCCGGTCTTGAGCGGCGTCACGCAGGGCCCGGGCCAGCGGGTGGGCGCTGCCTTGCTGGGCGCTGGCGGCCAACCGCAGCACGGTCTCGTCAGCGTCGCCCGGATCGGCGACCACGAGACGGGTTAGCGCCGGCCGCCCGGCGGTCAGAGTCCCGGTTTTATCGAAAACCACCGTCTTCACGGCGCAAATCTGCTCCAAGGCGCTGGCATCGCGAATCAGGATACCCCGGCGGGCCGCCAAGCCAGTCCCGACCATCACGGCGGTGGGCGTGGCCAAACCCAGGGCACACGGACAGGCCACGACCAAAACGGAAATGGCAGCACTAAGGGCCGGCTCGGTGGCTCCCGCCAGCCCCCACCACCCCAAGAAGGTGAGGCCAGCCAGCACGATGACCACAGGCACGAAAATTGCGGCCACGCGATCGACAAGACGCTGGACGGGAGCCTTGGCGGCTTGGGCGGCCTCGACTAGGCGGATCAGGCGGGCCAGCACGGCGGCGTCGCCGGCGGCCTCGACCCGGACCCGCAGCAAGCCATCGGTCACCACGGCGCCGCCAATGACGCGATCTCCCGGCCCCCGGGCGACGGGCAGGCTTTCGCCGGTGACCAGACTCTCATCAAGGGCGGCGGTGCCCTCCTCAATGCGCCCATCGGCGGGCAAGGCCTCCCCCGGCCGCACCACCACCCGATCCCCAGGCCGCAGGCGCTCGGCCTCCACGTCCTCCAACTGGCCGTCGCGTTCGAGATGGGCCAGGGTCGGACGCAAAGCCATCAAGGCGCGGATCATGGAGGCGGCCTTGTGGCGGGCCCGGGTTTCCAGGCCCTTGCCGAGCAGGACCAGGGTGATGACCACGGCGGCACTCTCAAAGTAGAGGCCCTGCCCCTCTTGCCCCATCACCACCCGGTAGGCCGACAGCCCCCAAGCGGCCGTCGTGCCCAGGGCCACCAGGGTATCCATGGTGCCGGCCCCCCCTTTAAGGGCGCTCCAGGCCCCCCGATAAAAGCGCAAGCCCGCCGTGACCTGCACAAGGGTGCCCAGCACCAGTTGGCCCACCGGACCGACCCGCCCCGGCATCCCGGTCATGGCCGCGACCATGTCCCAGAGCAAAGGGACGCTCAACAGGGCGGACAGAGCGAAAAAAAGAAAAAACCGTCGGCCGAGGCATCGCGCGACGGCTCGGGTCGGTCATCCGCCAAGCGAGCCCCGAACCCGGCGCCGGTGACAGCCGCCACCAAGTCGTCGAGCCGGGCCGCCCCGCCCGCGACCACCACCCGGGCGCGTTCGGTGGCCAGATTGACGCTGGCCTCGCTGACCCCGGGCACCTTGCCGAGAACCCGTTCGAGCCGGGTGGAGCACGCAGCACAGCTCATGCCGGAAATGACGAGATCCACCGTCTGCGGCGGCGATGATACAAGCTCGGTGGACATGTTCTGCCTCTCCTGAGTTGGCCGAGGGAAACACCCCGGAGCGCATCCCGTTTGGGGAAGGGAGAGCCGGGGAGACACAACCTCCCCAGCCCCTCGGTCTCAGGCCCCTCGGACCGAGGGATGCCCCAGCCTTGCCTGTGCCGTCCTTCCCCCGATTGCCTTAGGAAACCTTGATGGGGTGCTTGACGCCCCGGTCCGGGAGCGGCACTCTTTGCCGCCTCTGGCCCGGCGCACCCTTGACGGGCGCGTCTTCACTGTAGTGTCCTGAACCGGGTTTCGTAAATGTTCCTGCTGATCGATAACTACGACAGCTTCACGTATAACCTTTGGCACTACCTGGGAGACCTGGGCGCCGAGGTCGTCGTGCGGCGCAACGATGCCTTGACCGCCGACGAGGCCCTGGCCCTGCGGCCGCAAGGCGTGGTCATCTCCCCGGGGCCCTGCGATCCCGACCGGGCCGGCATCTGCTTGGACCTCGTGCGCAAAGCCGCGACGGCCCAGGTGCCGGTGATGGGGGTCTGCCTGGGACATCAAACCATCGGGCAAGTGTTCGGCGGCAAAGTCGTTCGCGCCCCCAAGCCGATGCACGGCAAGGTCAGCGAAATTCATCATGCCGATGGTGGCGTTTTCACAGGCTTGCCCAAGCCGTTTCGCGGCACGCGCTATCATTCCTTGGTGGTGCGGCGCGACGACCTGCCCGAGTGCCTGGAGATCACAGCCTGGAGCGACGACGGCCTGATCATGGGCCTGTCGCACAAGAGCCTGCCGGTCCACGGGGTGCAGTTTCATCCCGAAAGCATTGAGACACAAGGCGGTCACGCGCTTTTGCAGAATTTCCTGACGGCTGCGGCGCGTTAGGGCGCAAGGAGCGATTAAGGTCAGAAAAAGGGGGGGAAGACTCGGGCGATGAGCAGCACGGACGACATAGACATGAAACCCCTGATCGCCATGGTGGCGACAGGACGTCCCTTGAGCGAAGCCGATGCGGCCCGGGCCTTTGAGGCCATCATGTCGGGCAATGCCACGCCCGCCCAGATGGGAGCCTTCCTGATGGCTCTGCGGGTACGGGGCGAGACGGTGGAGGAAATTACCGCCGCCGCTCGGATCATGCGGGCCAAGGCAACGCCGATCACCGCCCCCGAGGGCGCCATTGATCTGGTGGGCACCGGGGGCGACTGTGCCGGGACTTACAACATCTCCACCGCCGCCGCCCTGGTGACGGCGGCCTGTGGCGTGCCGGTGGCCAAGCACGGCAACCGGGCGGCCTCCTCCAAGAGCGGCTCGGCCGACGTTCTGGCGGCTCTGGGGATCAATCTGGAGGCCGAGCCAACCCGGGTCGAGGCCTCGTTGCGGGAGGTAGGCATCGGGTTCATGTTCGCCCAGCGCCACCACAGCGCCATGAAGCATGTGGCGCCGGTTCGCGGGGAACTGGGAACCCGGACTTTGTTCAACCTCCTGGGGCCACTGGCCAACCCGGCCGGGGCTCGCTTTGAGCTGATGGGGGTTTTTGCCGATACCTGGGTGGAACCCTTGGCCCAGGTGCTGGGCCGTCTGGGCGCCGAACGGGCCTGGGTCGTGCACGGCTCGGATGGCCTGGACGAAGTCACCACCACGGGACCAACCCTGGTCGCCGAGTACCGGGCGGGTGTGGTTCGTCGTTTCACCATTACGCCCGGTGATGCGGGCCTCCCCGTGGCCAAACCCGAGGACCTGAAGGGGGGCGATCCGGCCACCAATGCCGACGCGGTGCGGGCCTTGCTGGCGGGGCAGCCCGGTCCTTACCGGGATATCGTGGTGCTGAATGCGGCGGCGGCCCTGGTGGTGGCGGGACGGGCAAGCTCCTTGAGCGAGGGGGCGGCTCAGGCCCAGGCGGCGATTGATAGCGGCAAGGCCCTTGATGTCCTGACGCGCATGGTCGCGGTAACCAATGGGACGGGATCGTGAGCGACGTTCTGCGAGCCATTTGCAACGACACCCGCGACAGCGTGGCGCGTCGGCGCCTTGCGCGCCCCGAGTCCGTCTTGCGCCAGCACATCGCCGACGCCAACGATCAAACGCGCGGCTTTGCCCAGGCGTTGAGTGCGGTGGCCGATCGCGGGCACTGGGCCCTGATTGCCGAGATCAAAAAGGCGTCCCCCTCGGCGGGCTTGATCCGGCCAGATTTCGACCCGGTGACCTTGGCCCAAGCCTATCACCGGGCTGGCGCGGCGTGCTTGTCGATTCTGACCGAAGAGACCCGTTTTTTGGGAGCCGAGGAGTATTTGGTGGCGGCGCGGGCGGCGGTCCCCCTGCCCGTCTTGCGCAAGGATTTTATGATCGATCCCTGGCAGGTGCTGGAAGCCCGGGCCATGGGCGCCGATTGCATCTTGTTGATCCTCGCCGCCCTTGACAACGCCCAGGCCGCCGAAATGGAAGCCCTGGCCCATGACCTCGACATGGATGTCTTGGCCGAGGTCCACGACGAGGGAGAAATGGAGCGGGCTCTGGCCTGCCTGACCACCCCGTTGATCGGGGTCAACAACCGCAACCTCAAAACCCTGGTCACCGACCTGACCACCACCGAGCGTCTGGCCCGGATGCTGCCAGAGGGCCGGGTGTTGGTTGCGGAAAGCGGCCTGCGAACCCGGGATGATCTGGCCCGCATGGGCGCCGTGGGGGCTCGGCGCTTCCTTATTGGCGAGCATTTTATGCGGCAACCCGACGTGGAAGCCGCAACTCGGGCCCTGATCGCCCCCTAACCGGGGAGGCGGGCGCAGGCTCAACCAAGACGACGCGAAGGGGGGCCACCTGCCCCCCTTTTTTCTTGACCCTGAGCAGGAACCAAAGTAGAACTTTTTAGCATATTCACGTTTAGTTCCTCGCGCCAGGGAGTCACGGTCATGCTGACGCGCAAACAATACCTGCTGCTGTCCTTTATCGATCAGCGGCTGCGCACGACCGGGGTATCCCCCTCGTTTGACGAAATGCGTGATGCCCTTGAACTGAAATCGAAATCCGGGATCCATCGCCTGATCAAGGGACTGGAGGAACGGGGCTTTTTGCGTCGCCTTCCCCACCGGGCCCGCGCGCTGGAAGTCTTGCGCCTGCCCGACAATCAAGTGCCGGAAGAGGCTCTGCCACGCGCCCGGGATCCTGAAACACGCTTTTCGCCCAAAGTGATCGAGGGAAACTTTACCCCGTCGCTCCCCGCCGCAGTGGTCACAGAAGCCACACCGGCCTCATCGGTCACCCTCCCCCTTTTGGGAAAGATCGCAGCCGGCACTCCCGTCGCAGCGCTCAATGATCCCACCGCCCATATCGACGTCCCCACCGCCTTGCTCACGGGCGGAGGAGAACACTTCGCGTTGACCGTCGAGGGAGAGTCGATGATTGAAGCCGGGATCTTGAACGGCGACATCGCCATCTTGCGCCGCTGCGACACCGCCGAAAACGGTACCATCGTCGTGGCTTTGGTGGATGAAGAAGAGGCGACGTTAAAGCGACTGCGGCGCAAGGGAGATTCCATCGCCCTGGAGCCGGCCAACAAAGCCTTCAAAACCATGATCCATGGGCCCGACCGGGTGCGGATCCAAGGAAGGCTTGTTGGCATCATCCGCCAGTATTGAAGGGAGGGGCCTGGGGAAGCCCCGCTTCCCCAGATTTACTTTTTAGTTCCCCAACAAAAAGCCAAGAAAAGTCCGCGCAACCGTCGAGAGGGTTTTTCCCTTCAGATGGACCACATTCCATCGCCGTACCAACGGGAACCCTTCGACGTCGAGACAGATCAAACGCCCGGTCTCCCGCTCCAGTTCCATGCTTTTGAGCGGTAAAAGAGAAATCCCCAGGTTGGCCATCACGGCCTGCTTGATCGCTTCGGTGCTGCCCAACTCCATATAAGGGGCTAAGGCAATCCCCGCCTCTGAGAGGGCCTGTTCCAACGCCTTGCGGGTCCCGGACCCCCGTTCACGCACCAAGAAGCGCTCCCCGGCCAAGGCCGGGGCGGCAAGACCGCGCTGCCCGACGAGAGGATGGCGGGGGGTGAGCGACGATCATCAGCAGGTTATCCAAAAACGGATGGGCCTCAACCTCCAGCTCCGGCGGGATTTGGCCCATGATGACAAAATCGTCTCGGTTGTCGGCAAGGCGTTCGATAACCCGGGCCCGGTTGGTGACGATCAAGCGCGGGGTCACGGCGGGGTGATCGGCAATAAAGGCCCCAAGGAGGGGGGGGATAATGTACTTCGCCGACGTGACCACCGACAACTCCAAGGGCCCGCGTACATCGGCGCGAAGATCATCAAGAGCCTGATCAAGCAGGCGCAGCCGCCCAAGAATATCGACACACGCCTCGTAAACGGCATGCCCCGCCGGCGTGAGAAACAGACGCTTGCCCATGTGCTCGACGAGAATGCTGCCGGCATTTTCTTCCAGCCGCTTCACCTGAATTGAGACCGCCGGCTGGGTCAGATGGAGTTCTTGCGCGGCACGGGTAAAACTCCGGTGCCGCGCCACGGCCTCGAACAAACGCATTTGCTGCAAGGTCAGGTGCATGCGAGATCCATAAACAAGTGTATATCCTGGAAATAAAATCAATTAATTTTTGTTTATGGTTAGCTCTTCGTAAAGTCAAGCCCAACGACGCCCCACCCCTCTTAGGCGCATCGTTGGCAACGAGGAGAGAACCATGGGAAAGACGTACCAGGCCGGCGTCAAGGAATACCGGGAGACCTATTGGGATCCGAATTACACCCCAAAAGACAGTGACATTCTGGCCTGTTTCAAGGTTGTTCCCCAGCCTGGAGTGCCCCGTGAGGAAGCGGCAGCCGCTGTTTGCGCTGAATCCTCCACCGCCACCTGGACCACGGTGTGGACCGACCTTCTGACTGATCTCGATTATTACAAGGGTCGGGCCTACGCCATTGAAGACGTCCCTGGTCATGACGAGGCGTTCTACGCTTTTATTGCCTATCCGATGGGTCTCTTCGAGGAGGGCTCGATCGTCAACGTGTTCACCTCCCTGGTGGGCAACGTCTTTGGCTTCAAGGCGGTGCGCTCGCTACGCCTGGAAGACGTGCGGTTTCCGCTGTGGTTTGTCACGACGTGCGACGGACCGCCGCATGGCATCCAGGTCGAGCGCGATCTCCTGGATAAGTATGGCCGCCCCTTGCTGGGCTGCACCATCAAGCCAAAACTTGGTCTTTCCGCCAAAAACTACGGCCGCGCTGTCTATGAGTGCCTGCGCGGCGGGCTTGATTTCACCAAGGATGACGAGAACGTCAATTCTCAGCCGTTCATGCGTTGGCGTGACCGCTTTTTGTTTTGCCAGGAGGCCATCGAAAAGGCCGAGGCGGAGACAGGAGAGCGCAAGGGCCATTATCTCAACGTCACCGCGCCGACCATGGAGGACATCTATCAGCGGGCCGCGTTCGCCAAGGAGATCGGCACGCCGATCATTATGAGCGACTACCTGACCATCGGCTGGGCCGCGCATGCCAGTTTGTCGCGATGGTGCCGGAACAACGGCATGCTTTTGCACGTTCACCGGGCGATGCACGCCGTGATCGATCGCAACCCCATGCACGGCATCAACTTTCGTGTTCTGGCCAAGCTGCTGCGCCTGCTGGGGGGTGACCATCTGCACTCGGGCACCGTGGTTGGCAAGCTGGAGGGCGACCGGGACGCCACCTTGGGCTGGATCGACCTCATGCGCGAGCGTCACGTCAAGGAAGACCGGTCGCGCGGCATTTTCTTCGACCAGGACTGGGGGCATATGCCTTCCGTGATGCCGGTCGCCTCGGGAGGGATCCACGTTTGGCACATGCCGGCCCTTCTGGCGATCTTCGGCGACGATGCGGTGTTCCAGTTTGGCGGCGGCACCTTGGGGCATCCCTGGGGGAATGCGGCGGGCGCAGCGGCCAATCGGGTGGCCCTGGAGGCCTGCGTCCAGGCGCGAAACGAGGGACGGTCGCTGGAGAGCGAAGGCAAGGCCATCCTGACGGCGGCGGCTCGCCACAGCCCAGAACTGAAAATGGCGATGGAGACCTGGAAGGAAGTAAAATTTGAGTTTGAGACCGTAGACACCCTGGACGTTTCCCACAAATAAGCCCCCCAACCGTCTCAAGTTCAGAGAAACATCATGACCCTGCAAGATTATGCGTCCAGCCTCTCGGATCCCAACAGTCGGAAATTGGGGACGTTCTCCTATCTTCCACCAATGGATGCCGCCCAGCTTCGCAAGCAAATCGACTATATTGTTGCCAAGGGCTGGAACCCGGCCATTGAACACACCGAGCCGCACCATGCCCGGAGCCACTACTGGTATATGTGGAAGCTGCCCCTTTTTGGCGAAACCAATGTCGATCGCATTCTGAGCGAAATCGACGCCTGCAAGACCGCCCATCCCGGGCATCACGTGCGGCTGATCGGATACGACACGATCAAGCAAAGCCAGGGCACCGCCTTGATCGTCCATCGGGCCGCGTGTCCCTCCTGATCCCCAAGGCCAGGAGCGCCGCCACGACTTCCCGGCGCTCCACTTTCCTTCGCCACGATGAGGACCCGACGATGAGCGAGCCGCAACGCGAGCCCTATCTCCTCCGGCGCGAGCCGTACTATTGCCCGGTGGGCAATGAAATCGACGTGTTTGAAGCCGCCCACGCCGTGCGCATGCCGGTGATGCTGAAGGGACCGACCGGGTGCGGCAAGTCGCGCTTCGTGGCCCACATGGCTTGGCGGCTGGGCAAACCCCTGATCACGGTGGCCTGCCACGAAGACATGACCGCCTCGGATCTGGTGGGACGTTTCCTGATCGACCGAGACGGCACCCGCTGGCAAGACGGACCGCTCACCCTTGCCGCCCGCCTCGGCGCGCTTTGCTACCTGGATGAGGTAGTTGAAGCCCGTCAAGACACCACTGTGGTGATCCATCCGCTGACGGACCACCGCCGTGTCCTCCCCTTGGACAAAAAGGGGGAGGTGGTCGAGGCCCATCCCGATTTCCAACTCGTCATCAGCTACAACCCCGGATATCAGAGCCTGACCAAGGACCTCAAAACGTCTACCCGTCAGCGTTTCGGGGGCATGGTCTTCGGCTATCCGCCTGCAGCGATCGAGGCAGAGATTGTGCGTCACGAAAGCGGCGTCTCGCTGGTGCTGGCCGAGCGCTTGGTCCAGATGGCCGAAAGGAGCCGCAACCTCAAAGGACACGGTCTCGATGAGGGGATCTCGACGCGGTTGCTCGTCTACGCGGGGCAACTCATCACCCAAGGCGTCTCGCCGCTCGAAGCCTGCCGGATGGCCTTGGTGCGTCCCCTGACCGACGACCCCGACATGCTCGACACGCTCGACGCCGCCCTCACCACGCTGTTTGGGAGCCCCCCCTGACCGCCGCCCAGCCCCCTCCCCGTCCTGATTGTAAAGAGCCTCTCATGAAGATCTCTGAAGAAGATCGGGGCTTCCTGGCCGCGCAGGCGCCGGGCCTTGACCCAACCCTTGACACGACCCTCGACGAGGCGAGCCGCCTGTTCTCTCCCGGCGGCTTGCGACAATACCTCGCCGGGGCTCGCGCCTTGGCCGCCCTGGGCAAAGAGCCATCTCTCGTCGAAATATACCTTCAGGCACTACCTCAGGTCGCGCGCGAGTGCGGCGAAGAGGTCGTGGAAGACAGCGTGGGAGCCGTGATGCGGCTTGCCTCCATGACCTCGGGGGAGGTGCTGGCGCTGGTCTTCGCGACTTTGCCCATCGCGGCGGCACGCCTGGGCGACCTTAATCTGGTACGCGCCTACTTGCAGCTTTTACACCGCACTGCGGCGAAGGCCCCCCGAGGCCTGCGCCCCATGCTGGAGCATCTAGACGAGCTTTTGCGCCAACTCACGGTATCGGGCTTGGGGCGCTGGGCCGACTTTGGGGCGGAGACGCATCGACGCGACCCGGCGCGCCAGAGCGCCTATTTCGCCCTCCAGTCCCAAGACAGCCTTGCCGTGCTCCAGCGTGAGCGCCGGGGAACGCTGCTCATCAACAGCCAACGCCGGCTGTCTTCTTATCTGCGCGCACTGTGGGGGCGGGATTTCCCTCTGCGCCCCCTCGCCGCCCAAACGGCCCACACGCGGCCCTTCCTTGAGGACGAGATTCTGTCCCTCCCCGATGCGGTGGACGATATCCGGGGCCGAAGCGGCTTTGACCTCTACCGAGCGATGGCCGCCCACCTTGCCGCGCATCAGCTTTATGCCGTCCCCCTGCCAGATGCCGCCCTCTTTTCACCCAGCCAACGATTTTTGATTGGCGTGATGGAAGATGCCCGCGTCGAAGCACGGGCCTGGACCTTGTTTCCGGGGTTGCGCCAGCTCTGGCGCTCCCTGATGCCCGAAGGCTTGCCTCCCCCCGAGCACCCAGGCCTCGACCTGATCGAACGCTGCGCCCTGGCATTGCTCGATCCCGCTTGCCTGCCCGGCGATCCAGAGTTGGAGGCCATTGCCACCCGGTTTCACGCGGCCTTTGCCCAAGGCCAGGGGGACCTCTCCCTGCCCCTTGGTCTGGCTCTGCATGAAGCGCTCGCGAAGCGCCAGGCGGTCCCCAGTGTGCGCCTCCTGGAGACCCTGAGGATCCCGTATCGCGATGACAACCGCTGCCTTTGGATCCCTCTCGTACCAGGGCCAGCGGCCTCTGCGCCGCAAGTGCGTCGGCGTGTGGGGCTGATGGAATTCATCAACGAATGCGATGTTGAAACAGCGGGCGATGACGCCCAAGAAATCTGGGTTCTGCGAACCGAGCTTTTCCCTTATGAGGACGAGGGAATTTCGTACAATCAACGGGACGGCAAGCCCGCGGTTTCCGACCCCGTCCTCTACCCCGAATGGGACTACCGAACGCAACGCTATCGGCCGCAGTGGGTCAGTGTGAGCGAACGCCGTCCACCGGCCGGGGATCCAACACGCATTGATACTGTGTTAAGCGAGCATCGGGGCGTTGGTCACCAGATCAAGCGCCTCATTGACCGCCTGCGCCCGCACGGTGCCACACGTCAGCGCAAACTCGAAGACGGCGATGTCCTCGACCTTAATGCGGCCGTGGAAGCCATGGTGGATCTGCGCCTAGGCTTCCCCCCCGACCCCCGGATCACCCAACGGATCATCCTCCACCGGCGAGACCTTTGCGTCCTGGTCCTGCTTGATCTATCGGCGTCCACCAACGAGCGGGTGCGGGGGGACGATGACAAAACCGTGCTTGATCTCTCCCGCGAGGCAGCTACCCTGTTAGCGACAGCCCTAGAAGGGATCGGCGATCCTTACGCCTTACATGGGTTCGCCTCGAATGGCCGGCACGACGTGCGCTACTCCCTCTTCAAGGGGTTTGAACAACGCTTTGACGATCAAGCGAAAAGCCGTCTGGCGGGCATGAGCGGCGACCTCTCCACACGCATGGGGGCGGCCCTGCGCCACGCCGGGGCCCACCTTCGGCATCGGCGCGAACGACGCAAGCTGCTGCTGTTGGTGACCGATGGTGAACCGGCCGATGTCGATGAACGCGACCCCCAAACACTACGCCAAGATGCCCGTAAGGCCGTGGACGAACTCCGAGAGTCTGGTGTCCACACCTACTGCCTCACGCTCGACCCTCTGGCCGATCAGTATGTCGAAAGGATTTTTGGCCCGGGACACTACACCATTGTCGATCACCTTCGCCGCCTCCCGGAACGCCTCCCCCTCCTCTTCGCCCGCCTCACCCAAACCCCATGAGGGGTCTGGGGTGGCGAGCCTCCCCAGCCTTAATTTTCGCGCAAGCGAAAAACCCGCCCCGGAATCACCGGAGCGGGCTTTCTTAAGAGGGTTTTTTGACAGACGGCTTTGAAGGCCTGGCGGCGACCGACTCTCCCACGCCTTAAGACGCAGTACCATTGGCGCTGAACAGTTTCACGGCCGAGTTCGGGATGGGATCGGGTGTTTCCTGTTCGCCATGACCACCAAGCCATCGAAGCCGTCTGATGATGTCGTTATGGGAATTTACAAGCGCTAGGGCCGGCCTGGCCTCTGCGCGTTTATCAAGCCGATCGGACGATTAGTACCGGTTAGCTTCACGCATTACTGCGCTTCCACACCCGGCCTATCAACCGTGGTGGTCTACCACGGTCCTGATAGGGAAACCTGGTTTCGAGGGAGGAGGCTTGCTGAATGCGCTCCTGCCGCCTCGGTGCGTGGTCTGCGGCGCTCTCTTGGGGACGGGGCAGGGAGTTTGTCCGACCTGTTTTCCCAGGTTGTCATTTTTGACGGAGCCTTTGTGCGCCCTGTGCGGATGCCCTCTGCCCGGGCGGCCGGCCGTGCCAGGAGAGCGCTGCGGCGCCTGCTTGGCTCAACCTCCCGTCTTCGATACGGCCCGCGCGGTCCTCCTCTATAATGAGGGAGCGGCGTCGGTGATCTTGGGGTTCAAGTATGCGGATCGCACCGACGCTGCGCCGGTCCTTGCGCGCTGGATGGCGCGAGCGGGCCAGGAGCTTTTGGCGCCGGGGGCGGTTCTGGTGCCCGTGCCATTGCACTGGACACGGCTTTTTGGTCGGCGCTACAACCAGTCCGTCTTGCTGGCCCAGGCCTTGGCCCGGGGCACCGGGCTTGGGGTGGCGCCAGATGCCCTACGCCGCCTTCGGCGCACCCCCCCTCAGCAAAGCCTGACGCGAGAAGAGCGCCACGACAACGTGCGCGGGGCTTTTGCCGTGGCCAGACCGGCCGTGATCGGCGACCGGCCGGTGGTGCTGGTGGACGATGTGCTCACCACGGGGGCGACGGCGGCGGCCTGCGCCCGAGCCCTGAAGGCGGCCGGAGCCCCGCGCGTTGACCTGCTGACCCTGGCTCGGGTGTCGTCCTAGCAGTCTGTTCGAGTCGCCATGAGGCTGTTTTGATGGGATGGCGCCTCAACGCAAGGCGAGGGAGAACGGCGCGGCCTTACGGCTCACGCGGGCACAGGATCCCCATGCACGACGGCGCGGTGTTTGCCCCGATGCTTGGCTTCATACAAGGCATCGTCGGCCAGTTCCTGGACCACGAGATACTCCTGCGACTGCACGGGCCACGCGGCGATTCCGATGGAACACCCAATCTGGACCGTATGACCATCGATGTCGAAGGGCTCCTGTAACGCAACGAGCAGGCGGTGGGCGACACCCTGGGCCTCGTCGCGCCAGCCCTGCCGAGGGCTTTGGATCAAGACCAGGAACTCGTCGCCTCCAAGGCGCGCGGCGAGGTCTTCGGCCCGCACGCCGAGGTCAAGGCGCTGCGCCACCTTTTGCAGCAGCAGGTCGCCGGCGGCATGCCCCAAGGTGTCGTTGACGGCTTTGAAGCCGTCGAGGTCCAGGCACAGACACGCCAACGCCGAGCCCTGGGCCAGGACGGTGGGCTGGATGCGGGTGAGATAAGCCGAGACACCGGCCCGGTTGGGCAAACCGGTGAGGGGGTCGTGGGTGGCCTGCTCGGCCAGCACTCCGGCCCGGGATTCACTATGGGTCAGGGCTTCGACCAGCCGGCGCAAGGACGCCGACAGGCGCAGAATCTCGGAGGAACCGGTCACCCGAGGGAGTTGATCGGCAAGACCGGCCCGTAACCGATCGGCGGCGTCGGCGATGGCCTCCAGGGGCTGGGCAATCCGTCGCGAGATCACGCCGCCGAGCAAGGCAAAGGCCAGGGCAAGACCAAACCCCACCAGCAAAATCGCCCCTTGCAAGGCTCGCACCGGGGCATAGGCTTCGGTCAGCGGGACGCGGGCGAAAAACAGCCAGCCCATCCCCGGGTAGGCGGCGTGTCCGCGTTCGACCCCATAGCCGACCAGAGCCGGCTCGCCCTTGGGCCAGGAGGTCACGGCCCAACCGTTGAGGTTCTGCCGGGCCGTCGCGATCAAGGGGGCCGGGACGGTTTCGGGAGAGCCGACCGGGCCCAGGCGGGGGGAGCCATCTGCCCCCAGAATGAACAAGTCCACCCGGCGCCGATCCTGAAGGTTGGTGATCAAGGAGCGCTCGATCTCGCGGGCCCAGTCGAAGCTTAAATGGCTGGCCAGCACGCCTGCCAAGATGCCATCCGTCCGATAGACGGGGAAACCGAGATCGACAAACCGGGGGGGCTCGCCGCTGGCTGTGGGAAAATAGGGGGCCAGGAGTACGGCCTCGTGCACATCGCCCATGAAAGCGCCCCGGCGGCCCTCGGTATACACAGGGCGGTGGGCGATGTTGGTGCCAACCAGGAGCCCGTCGCTGGCGGCGAGAACCTTGCCTTCGGGATCTAAAAACCCGACCCACGTGAACACGGGGAGAACGGTATGGAGGTGATCGAGGAGGCGCTGGAGAGCGGGAATGTCTTGGGGGGTGCGCAGCGTCTCAAGCTCGGTGAGCACGCTTAACTCCGCCATGCGGGCGCTCATCCCCCGGTCGAATTTATCGCCCATGTGAAAGGCTAACTCGGAAAGCTCAAAGCCCAGGGCATCCTCGACGCGGCTCGCTGCCAGTTGGCCGACGACCACGCTCATGACAACCGCGAAAGAGGCAATCAAGGCGGCAAACACGAGAGAAAACTGTAGCCGCAAACTCTTGGTGCGAAAGCCCATGCCTTTCCCCGTCTTTTCGGTGATCATCTTTTCCCGATGATAACACTCTGTCTCATCGAGGGCCAGGGGGGCTTGCTGTTCCGACGGGCTCGTGCGGCCTGGCTCGGGCCACGTCGGGGCCCCCTCCTTTCAGACAGACTTGTCTCTTCTGGTTGGTCACGGTACTGTCATTTACTTTTTACGCAGGCAAAGAAATCAATTTTATGATTTCTTTCCACAACGAGCCTGCCAGGGCGACCAAGGTTGGTATGAAAATATCTCTGCGTCTTCTTTTGATTGTGATGGCCGCCTTGCTCGGCATGACCGTCTCTGGCCTCTTGAGCCTTTATGATGCGCGCGACGGTTTGCTGGAGGAGCGCAAAATCAAAACCCGCGAGTTCGTGGAACTGGCGGTGAGTCTGGTCCAGGCGGCGCATGAGCGGGTTCGCGCCGGCGTGCCCGAGGCCACGGCAAAGGCGGACGCGTTGGCCCGCCTCCAGGAGTTGCGCTACGACAAGACCAACTATTTCTGGATCAATGATCTCGACGGCATCTTGCTCATGCACCCCCATCGCGCCAACGCGGTGGGGACGTCGGTTCTGGGTCTCAAGGACGCGGCCGGCGATTTTATGTATCGCAAGTTTGTTGCGGTGGCGCGCGCCCAGGGCCAGGGCTTTGTCGGCTATATGGGCCGGCGTCCGGGAACGGAGATCAACGCCCCCAAAATTTCCTATCTCCAGGTGTTCGCTCCTTGGGGCTGGGTGATTGGCACCGGGATCTATATCGACGATGTGGACGCCGCGTTTACCCGGCGCGGCCTCGTGTTGCTGGCCGGTGTTGGCGCCCTGAGCTTGGTGATCGTTGGTATTGCCCTCGTTATCTCCCGCTCCATCGTGCGTCCTTTGGGGCAGATGATCACCGTGATGCCGCGTCTGGCCGAGGGCGACCAGAGCTGCCTTCTGCCCTGCGGCCACCAGCGCAGCGAGATCGGCGCGTTGTCCCGCGCCCTGGCCGGGTTTCGCGATGCCGCCCACGCCCATGCCCAGTTGCGGGCCCAGGCCGCTCAAGCCGACCAGGAGGCCCACGACAAACAACGCGCGGCGGTGCTGGCAGTGGCCGCAGCGTTCGAGGAGACCGCGACGCCGCTGATCGCCTCCCTGGCGCGCCACAGCGGCGAGGTTGAAACCGGAACAGCCGGCGTGGCGCGGACCGCGCTCGCCGAAACCCGGCGCGCCACCACCGCCGCCCAGGCCTCGGCCGAGACCGCCCAAGCGGTGCAGCGGGGGGCCGAGGCGACAAGGGCACTGGCGGCGTCGATCGGTGACATCCACGATCAGGTGCACCGCTCCACCCAGATCGCCGCCCAGGCCGTTGACCAAGCCGCGGCCGGCGAGCACCAGATCGCCAGCCTGACCACCGCGACAGAGCGTATTGGCCAGATCATGGATTTGATCGCAACCATTGCCGCCCAAACCAATCTGCTGGCCCTCAATGCCACCATCGAAGCGGCGCGGGCCGGCGAGGCTGGCAAAGGGTTTTCGGTGGTGGCCGGCGAGGTCAAGGTCCTGGCCAGCCAGACCGCCCGGGCCACCGACGAGATCGCCCAGCAGATCGCCGGCATTCGCGGCGAAGCCCAGGGGGTCGCGACGGCCATGGGCACCATCCGCGCCACCATCGGCGCCCTGCACGAGACAGACGAAGCCATCGCCCGGGCGATCGATACCCAGAACACAGCGGCTGCCGATCTTGCGCGCTCGCTTCAGGTGGCGGCCCAAGGCACCACGGTCGTGCGCGATGCCCTGGCCACCCTGAGCGAGAACATTGCCGCCAGTGGAGCCGCGGCCCACAGTCTGCAAGACAGCGCGCTCCAGGCTGTTCGCGAGACCGAGACCCTGCGCGAGGCGGTGGAGGCGTTGGTGACGCGGGTACGGGGCTGAGGCCTTTATTCCCCCGGGGCCGGCGGTGGGCCTTGGTCCTCTAGGTCGGCCAGGATCCGGGCCACGTAGTCGTCGTTGATCCGATGGTCGGGGCTGGTGGTGTTGAGGTGAACGTCAAAGCGGCCGCCCAAGCGCTGGGCGGCGTCGCGCACGGCCGGGGCATAGAGCTCGGACAGGCGGTTGTTTTGGCAACAGCGGTCGTACTGGCCAAAAAACTGAATCTGAGCCCGGCCCTCGCCCACCGCCCCCATAACAAACAGCTCAAGGTAATTGGCGGCCTGAAGCAACGGGCGATAATACTGTTCTTCCGAGGGCGGGTGGTCGTCTTGCTGCTGAAGGTAGAGGGGATAGGCCCCGGCCATGGGATAAGAGCGGCGCACCCGTGACTCCACGGCGGCAAAAACCACCGTCGCCCAGCCCCCCGCCGAAATCCCGGCCATGTCGGCAACCAAGGCGCCGGTCTCGGCCAGCCCGTGGTTGAGCCCGGCCAACAACGGCAGAAAAAAGCGCCGCAAGGGCAGGGGGTCCAGGGCCATGTGCTCGCGCAAGGAGGGCTCGAACACCCCATAGCCGGGGTAAGACCGTCGGGTCAGCACATTCTCACCATAGCCGGGATAATTGAAGGCCACGATGGTGACGCCCCGCTCCAGCAGCGGCCCCAGGAGAGAGGCGGCATTGGCGATGGTGGCGGCATTGCCCTGCTGATAGAGCAGCACGGGACCCCGGGGATGGCGGGGATGCAGCACGTAAAAGCGGGCGGTGAAGCCCTCATCGACCGTCAGGCTCAGGCGGTCAATCGAGGCCACGCGATCGTCTCGATAGGGGGCCAGGGCGGCGACCCCTTGGGGATCCACGCCCCGCTCCACCCGATCGGGCCGCAGGTCGGCCGGCGGCGTGGTGACGCCCGGACCAAAGATGACTTCGGCCAGGGCGGCGCGGCGCGGGACCATGTCCTCGGGGCCAGCAAAGCGAATCAACGAGGCCGGGTCGGTCTCCCGATACACGGGCCGGATCCCCTCGTAGCGATAGGGCTCGGCGCGCAGCACGTTGTACCAGCGGCGGAAGTCGGCATTGCCGCGAAACAGCGCGTCGCCCGCCCAAAAAACCCCGCCGCCCAGCAGGCCCCCAACGACCAGGACAAGTAACAGCCCCTTTAGAACACCGCAGCAGCGACTCTGCCCCCGTCTCATGCCCCGGTCTCCCTCGGTGGGCCCGCGTGCAAGATTGCCGCAAGGCCGTCGCAGAGCGGCGTGGGCAAGGCATCGGGGGGAAACCACCCGGCCTGATCGACATCGGAGGCCGCGACCGGCACCCCGCTTTCCCAAGCGCACAGCACCGGCACCAAAACCCAGTGCATTCCCTCGCCCATCGCCTCGACCACCTCAAGCAGGGCAACCGGCCGGGCGCGGATCCCGGTTTCCTCCCAAAGCTCGCGCTGGGCGGCGGCCCGCACGGACTCCCCCGGCTCGACCCGCCCCCCCGGAAAGCCCCAGCGTCCGGCCTGCGGGGCATTGCGCCGCCGCACCAGCACGACCCGACCAGCGTGCCACACTACCGCCAGCACCCCCACCCCGGGCGGCGCGTAAACAGACCTCGTCCCCATGAAAGCCCTCTGTTTCCTCCTCACCAACCACGCCCCCACTGTGCGCCGCTGCCGCCCTTCGACCAAGGTCTTTCGCCCGAAAAACACCCCCCGGAAAAAACCCGTTGACACCCCGCCGATCCTGTCATAAAAACCGCGCCCTGGCCGGATGGTTCGGTGAACAACCGAGGCGGCGGCGAGAGACCGACGTGGAATGGGCGATTAGCTCAGCGGGAGAGCACACCCTTCACACGGGTGGGGTCGTAGGTTCAATCCCTACATCGCCCACCATTCCCCCTCGGTGCAAAGAGTAGATGGGCGATTAGCTCAGCGGGAGAGCACACCCTTCACACGGGTGGGGTCGTAGGTTCAATCCCTACATCGCCCACCATCTACTCCTCCTTCCAGGAATCGCATCCATTTTCGGGCCGTGCTGAGGCCGAAAACAGAGCATGCGTCTGGAGGCATTTTCTCCTTCATATTTAGTGGGTTGGCGTGGTTTTGTCGTGCGTCCTGCCTTTGAAAAGGCGGGGTGGTCGCGATGTGGGGGCCCGAAAAAAGGAAGGCTGGGGAGGCGCGCCTCCCCAGACCCCTCATTCCTTTCTGAGCCGTTGGGGAGCTTGACCGGATTATTTCTACGTTGTAGAAATCATTCCGTCCGGATACGGCTGTAGCGCTGACCGGTGCCTGGATGGGCAGACGATTGGCAGAGACATGACCGCGAAGCCCCGCTTTTTCGACCTGAGTGACGAACGTGGTGTGCTGAGAACGTCCATCGCCGTGACGCTGGTGATCTCGTCACTCGGCATTGGCTTCGGCCTTATCTCTGGTTCGTTCTCCATTGTCTTCGATGGGGTTTATTCGCTCGTCGATGCCAGCATGAGCTTGCTGTCCCTGATCGTGGTTAATCTCATCACCGCTCATACCGTTTCCAAGAACCTATCGCGGAAGGTGCGGGAGCGGTTTTCGATGGGGTTTTGGCATCTGGAGCCGATGGTGCTGGGGCTGAATGGGACGCTGCTGATCGGCGTGGCGGTCTATGCGCTGGTCAATGCGCTGAGCAGTCTGCTTGAAGGCGGGCGTGACCTCGAATTCGGTTGGGCTGTTGTCTATGCCGTCATCACGCTGATCGCCTGCGCCGCCGTTGCCATTGTCGAGGTGCGCGCCAACCGTAAAATCGGCTCCGAGTTCGTCCGGCTCGACGTCAAGGCCTGGGTCATGTCTGCCGGAATTACGGCGGCGCTTTTGATGGCCTTTTGCCTTGGCTATGCGGTCCAGGATACGAAATGGCAGTGGATTTCGCCCTATATCGACCCGGCGGTTCTGGCGTTTGTCTGCCTGCTTATCATCCCGCTGCCGATCTCGACCGTCCGCCAAGCGCTGGCTGATATGTTCCTCGTGACGCCGGCCGACCTCAAGGCGCATATCGACACGGTGGCGCGGGCCTTCGTCGAAAAGCACGGCCTTGACTCGTACCGCGCCTATGTTGCCCGGGTCGGCCGCTCGAAGGAGATCGAGCTTTACTTCATCGTTCCAGCCGATGCACCGGCGCGGACCATCGGCGAATGGGACGCGCTGCGTGTCGAGATCGGCGACGCGGTCGGTGGCGAAGGGCCGGATCGCTGGCTTACGATCGTCTTTACCGGAGACCCCGAGTGGGCGGAATGAGCCGCCCGGCACGACGAACAAAGGAAGGCATTGCAATGCCGAGAAAGACCAGCCGCGTCGGAGCTGGCCCGCGTAGCTTATCGAAAGACGCCATTCTCCAGACCGCCATAGACTTCCTGGAAGAAGCCGGCGAAAGCGTTTTCAGTGTTCGCAAACTTGGCGAGCGCGTCGGTTGTGATCCGATGGCGATCCTCTATCACTTTAAAAATAAAGACGGCCTGTTCCGAGCGATGGCCGATGCGCTGACAGCGCGGCTGGAAAGCGTGGACGAGTCAAAAGTGTGGCATGAGCGACTGCGCGATCACGCCCGTCATTATCGCGCGCTGGCGCTGGGCCATCCCAACACCTTCGGCCTGATCCAGCGGTTCCTCAACACCGGTGTCTCAGATTTCGCTCCGATCGAGATGGTGCATCGCGCACTGGCGGAGGCCGGAGTAGCGGACGCGGACGCTCCGGCCGTCTGTCTCGCGTGGTATGCGAGTGTGATCGGCCTGTGCATGGGCGAAATCGGCGGGCTGATCCGACCCGCGACCGCAGGCGAGGCGCGGGAGATCTTGGAAACGCCGGAGGGACAATACCCGCGCCTGCGGACGCTCGCCCCCTCTTATCAGTCTCTCGATCCCGAAGCAGTCTTCGAAATCGCCAGCGATATCCTGATCCAGGGGATTGCGCGGCGGCGTTGATCGCCCTCCCTATGCCCGAGGGGTCTGGGGAGGCCGTGCCTCCCCGGCCGTTCTTTTTTTCGACACATTTTCGCCCCCAAGGGTTTGCGGGGGATTCTCTTTACGTTTATGCTCCCATCCTTGAGTACACAAAGCATCGCAGACGCAAGACCCGCCCAAGTCTGGAGGGACGGTTCGCTCGGTATTACAGGGGCGTGCCGAGGGGGGCTTGTCTTCATCACAGAGAAAGACTTATGGAGGGAAGCGGAATGAAAAAGATCCTGGCTGCGGCGGCCTTGATGGGGGCTGTGATGGCGTCTTCCACGGCGTCCGCCACGGAATTGTGGGACCCCCAACTCAAGGGGGTGAACGAAGGATTGGCGGCGGGGGCTTTGCCGCCGAAAGGGGTCTATTTCATTCTGAATAACTACTGGGCGAACTACCAGAAGCGGGATGCGGACGGCAATCGGGTGCATGGCACCAACTTGACGGCGTTGGTGGAAGTGCCGGTGTTGTTGTGGTCCACCGGGCTAAAGGTGTTCGGGGCTGACTATGCTGTAGGCATTGCCCAGCCCATTGCCTATACGGACTTTGAGGCCCAGGGCAAGGGCTCGGGCAACTGGGGCTTTTACAACACGATTTTGATTCCGGGCCAGCTTTCCTGGAAGATCGACGACTTTTTCATCAAGCCCGGCCTGTCGATTTATCTTGATGACGCCAGTACGACGCCGGCTGATCTGGTCAAGGGCAAGCGGTTGAATGGCGGGCTGCCCTCGGGCAACGGCTACACCGCTGTTCAGCCTGACTTGGGCCTGAGCTGGCTGCATGACGGCTGGAACCTGAGCGCGGATCTACACCTGACCATTCCGGTCGATGCCACCCATGCGCCGGGCTATGAGTACAAATCCGGGGTTCAGTTCTCGGGCGACTATACGGCAACCAAGACCCTCGACAAGTGGACCTTTGGCCTGGGCGCCCACCAGCAAAACCAGTTGAATTCCGACACCCTGAACGGCCGGGAGGTCAAGGACAGCATCGTGGCGTCCTATGGCATTGGCCCGATTATTGGCTATCAGTTCGGCGGCCTGTCAGTGATGGCGACTTGGAACCACAACGTCTATACCCAGAACGACGTCGGCGGCGACTTCCTGAACCTCCGCTTCGTCGCCCCCCTCTTCTAACTCCTTCCTTTCAGAGCTGAGGGGTCTGGGGAGGCCACGCCTCCCCAGCCTTCCCTTCGACCTCTACGCCTCAACCCGCTTGCCCAACCGCTTCAAACAACGGTCGATCCACTGACGGGTCAGCTTTTCGGGCACGCTGTTTTGCCCCAGCCGTTGGGCGAGGGCGGCGAAATCGACCTTGTCCAGGGGTTGGTCCTGGTTAAAGCAGGTAAAGACAATCACCGTCTCTCCCGTTACCGGATCCACTTGGGGCTGGAGGCACTGCCCGCAAATCTCCTTCATCATGCACTGCATCGGCGAGTTGATGGAGCCGATGGCGATATGGCCTTCACGCAGGAAGGGGGCGAGAACCGTGTGGCGGGCTTTGGTGACGGCTTGCATCATGCGATCCGAGCCGATGGCCAGGATCCGACTGACGTCGCCGAGGGGCAGGGGCTGGGCGCCCAGGCGTCCGTCGCCATAGGCCACCATGGCATCGACGATGGTGCCGACGAAGCTCAGGTCCTGGGGCCGCTCGGGCACGAAGCCCGGGGCTTGGTCGCAGCACCACACGACCACATCGGCGGCGGCGTGGAGATCGTCCAGGCGGTAGCGGTCGTGCAGGCCCTTGTAGCCGGCGAAGTACAGGACCTTGTTGTCGCGGGCCCGCAAGGCGCGGCCGATCGAGAACAAGACGGCGTTGCCCAAGCCGCCGCCGGCCAGCAGCACGGTTTCGTGCTTGGGTAAGGTGGTGGGGGCGCCGGTCGGCCCCATGACGACGACCGGCTCGCCGGGGGCGAGGTGGGCGACCAGATCGGAGGAGCCGCCCATTTCCAGCACGATCATCGAGAGCAGACCGGCTTCCTTATCCACCCAGGCTCCGGTCAGGGCGACGCCTTCCATGGCTAAGGTCGTGTCGTCGATGCGGTGGGCGAAGCGCTCGAAGTTTTGCAGGCGGTAGAACTGGCCGGGCTCGAAGCGTCGGGCCGCCGCTGGGGCACGCACCACCAGTTCGATGATGGTCGGGGTGTGGCGGACCAGGGCATGCACCGTGGGCCGGAACTGATCAATGACCAGGGCTTGCAGGGCCGGCCCCTTGTCCTCGCCGGCCGGGCGTTGGGCGAGCAGGCGGGAGATCACCCCATAGCCCTGGCGGGCCGAGGCCATGGCCGCCACCACGTTGCCGGCATAGGACGGGTGTTGGTCGCCGAAAAAGCTGATGGCCGTGCCGTCGGGGTTGATCCGGGTCAGCACTTGGGCCTCGGCCGGCTTGGGCCGGGGCTCGGGCTGGACCTTGGTGCCGGTCTCGTCCACCGCCTGGAAATACTTGCCATCCAGGGTCAGGGTGCTGCCCCCGGGTTCGCGGGCCAGCACGGTGTTGGGGACGGTACCGGCCGCGACAATCACGGTGCGGGCTGGCACGATGTGCTCTTTGCGGGTGTTGACGTGGCGCAGGCGCAAGAAGGCGGCATGGCCGAAGCGATCGAGTTCGACTTCTTCGGGGGTCAGGCGCTCGGCGACGGCGATGCCCTCCTCGAAGGCCTTTTGGATCTCCTCGTGATTGTTGCGATAGGCCGGGGCATCGAGCAGGCGGCGGCGGTAGTAAAGGGTGGCGCCGCCCCAGCTTTGCACCATGGACCGCAGGCGGGGCGGGCGGCCCTGGCGCCGGGCGTTGACCCGTTCGGCGCGCAGCGCCCGGGCGTGGACCAGGAACTCCTCGGCGATTTCGCGCTCTTCCTCGCTCCAACTGGCGCGCACCGAGGCCTCGCCGCGTTCTGCCACCAAGATCTCGTAGCGCGCCAGGAACTTTTCCACCTGGATGGGGTAATAGGCTAGGGCTTCCGTGCAGGCATCAATGGCGGTCAGGCCGCCGCCGATCACCGCCACGGGCAGGCGCACTTGAAGATTGGCCACCGAATCGCGCCGGCCGGCCCCGGTCAACTGCAAGGCCATCAAGAAGTCGCTGGCTTGGCGGACCCCCCGTGCCAGGCCGTTTTTCATGGGCACGATGGTCGGCCGCCCGGCGCCCAGGCACAGGGCCACGTGGTCGAAGCCAAGCGCGAAAGCGTCCTCGGGGGTGAGGGTGCCGCCCAGGCGCACGCCGCCCACCATGGTGAAGCGCGCCCGGCGTTCCAGCAGCAGCCGGATGATGGTGAGGAAATTTTTGTCCCAGCGCACGGTGATGCCATACTCGGCCACCCCGCCAAAGCCGCCCATCACCCGGCGATCAAGCGGCTCATAAAACTCGGCCCAGCGCTCGATGGCCCGAAACGGCACCCGCCGCCCCAGGGAATCCACCCCGCTCAAATGAGGGTCGAGGGGTTCGATCTTGAGGCCGTCGATCGCCACCACGGTGTGGCCGTCGTTGAGCAAGTGATGGGCGAGGGTGTATCCGGCTGGCCCCAAGCCGGCGACCAGAACGGTGCGGCCCGAGGCCGGCCGGGGCAGGGGGCGCTCCAGGTTGAGCGGATTCCAGCGCGTGAGCAGGCTGTACATCTCGAAGCCCCAGGGCAGGTCGAGCACGTCCTTGAGCACGCGGGTTTCCACCTCGGGAATGTTGACCGGATCCCGAGCTTGGTTCTGATAAACGCACGACACCATGCAGTCATTGCAAATGCGGTGCCCGGTGCCGGCACACAGGGGATTGTCTACCACGATCAGAGCCAAGGCACCGATGACATGCCCCTGGCCCTTGGCCTCGTTCATTTCCGAGATGCGCATGGACAAGGGGCAGCCCAGCATCTCCCGGCCCAGCGCATTGACGGCGATCCCGCCGGTCTTGCGGTCGGGCATGCCGTGGGAGCAACTGTCGTGGCCGGTGTGATGGCAAGACAGGCAATAGCTGGTCTCGTAGAGGCCATGGGCCAGATCGCAGCCCGTATCAGTGAGGGCAAAGCCATCGCGGTTGCGCAACTGGGCCTCGGGCAGCCTTTGGCGGCAGACCCCATCCTCCACGACCTCATGGGTCGGCACCAGCCGTTCCATGTCATGCTGGCGCGGCAGGCGGAACAAGACGCCGCCGGCGAAGCGGGCCTGCCCTTCGGGCGTCTCGGCGGCCCAGGCGGCGAAGTGGGTGGCAAGGTCCAGGGCTTCGCTGTGGGCCTTGTCGTTGTCCAGCCAGCGCAGCACGGCCCGGGCGAAGGCGCGTTCGTCGTCAAGCGGCGCGCCGATCAGGGGGGCCAGCGCCGCTTCCAGGCTGGCTGGGTTTTCCAAGCGGGCTTCGGCCTCCCGGATCCGCTTGATGGCAATACGCTGCACGAAGCTTCGCTTGCAGGCGTAGAGGGGGGCCAGCGCGTGGTGGCGCTCGGCAGCCGCGGCCAGGGCCTCGCTGATCTTGAACAACCGCCCGAGAAAGTCGTCAACATACGGGGCCAGGGCCAGCATCAAGGCCGAGAGAGCCTTGGGCTCCAAGCTGTCGGGGGCCGCGCGCGCGGTGCGCAGGGCCTGGGCCAGATCGGGTGCTGTGTCGCTCAGGGTGTCCAGGAAGGCCGCGTCCGCTCGCGCGAGCCCATCGTCGGTGTAGAGGTCGGCGACGGTAAAGCCCAGGGCAAGAGGGGTCTCCAGCGAGGGGAAGGGGTGGGTCATGACATCGTCCTGCCTGTGCGGTGAGGCGCTCCGGGCGGTCGGTCGGGGAGGAGCGCGCCCTCACCCTACCCCCAAAAGCCCCAGCAAGGCCAGGGGTGAGCCCCGGGGAATCGACGGGCTTTCCGATTTTATTCAGCCTGTTATGCAGTTTTTTGGTTTGACTGGAAAAAAGACCTTGAGCCGCTCGCCCAAGGCTTCCATAAAGCGAGACACGGCGAAACGGTCCATTGGGAGCGAAGCATGGATCCCCGGGACCCGGAACAGTTCCAAGCCTATCACGGCCCTAAACAGCGGGCGGCACGCGACCTTCTGGAGCGTGTCCCCTTGAAGGCCCCCTTGCGCATCGTCGATCTGGGGTGCGCGGAAGGCGACGGCGCCCGCCTGCTCGCCCAGCGCTACGCCGAGGCCCGCGTCACCGCCGTGGATGCCAGCTCCGCCGATCTCGACGAGGCCCAGGCCCGGGGCGATGCCGAGGGCCGGATCACCTTTGTCGCCGCCGACCCCGGGCAGTGGGTCCCCGAGCGCACGGTGGACCTGTTATACTCCAGCTTTGCCCTGCATCTGGTGCCCGACCACGAAACCTTGTTTCCCCGGCTGGTCCAGATGTTGGCCCCGTGGGGGGGTGCTGGCCGTGCAGATGCCCCACGCCTTTGATGAGCCCGCCTATCGCTGCATCACCGAAGCGGTGCGGGCGGGGCCGTGGCGGGATCTCCTGGAGCCTTTGTTGCGGCCCATGCCGGTGACATCGGCGCTCAAGTACTCCCGCCTGCTCGCGGTTCGGGTGCGTCACCTCGATATTTGGGAGACGGTGTATCATTTGCTGCTGCGCGGGCCCGACCCCGTGGCGGCCTGGATGCGGGCCAGCGCGCTTGCCCCTTTTCTGCGGCGCTTGAGCGACGAGGAGACGCGCGCGGCCTTTTATGAGGAGTATCGCCGCCCGCGTCGGCCCGTGCCGTACCCCGAGGATCGCCCACGTTGGGGGGGACGATCTTTCCGTTTCGGCGGCTTTTTGATCGCGCAGGGGCCGGTGATGCGCTCGTAAGGGAAGGCTGGGGAGGCGGGCCTCCCCAGACCCCCTCATTTGATTGGCCCCTCAGGTCGAACCGATAGCGCAGCCGGCGCAAGGCGGCCAGCACCTCGGCCTCGGCGCTGGGGCGGGGCGCCGCCCGGGGATCAAGCAGCAGGGCTGAGAGGGGCGGCTGGCGACGGGGCCGCACCACTTCGACGAGGCCGCCCCGGGTCGCCCCCCAAAACCCGGGCTCCGGCCGGATCCTGGGCCAACGCCTCGGCCAGGGCCGTGACCAAGGCAGGATCGGGCGGGCCGCGCCGTCGAGGAAAATCAATGACGATCTGCCCGGCCAGACCGCGCAGACGGATATGACGGGCGATAAGAGGCACCGCCGCCTGGGCCACGAGGTCCGGGGCTTGCCCCTGAGCGTCGATGTCCACGGCACTGACCGCCTGGGTCTCGGCAAAGTGGACAAACCCGCCCCCCGGCACGGCCACCCCAGGCTCCAGCGCTTCCTCCAGGGCGGCTTCCACCCCGTAAGCCTCGAACAAAGCGGTGGCGGGATCGTGATGCACCGTGACCTGTGGCCCGCCTCCGGGGAAGCGCGCGTGCACCAGGGCCTGAACGAAAGGAAAACGGCCCCCCGAGTCTACAACAATCCGGGCCTGGGCCCCGCCCGGCTCCTCCAGCCACGCCGCCAGCGGGGACGGCGCTTCTTGCAGCAGCCCGAGGTTCGACGTGGCCGAGAACCGTCGGGCCACCTCGGCGGCCAGGGTCCGCAAGGCCTCCAGATCGGCCTGCAAGGCGTCGTCGCCGGCCTCGGCAATCTCCGAGCGGGCAATAACGCCTTCACCCGGGGCCAAAAAAGACTCGAAATGGGCGCGCAGCGCCTTGCGATTGCCGGGAATCTTGGTGGACATCCCCAGGCCGGGCCGCCCGGGCGTCAACACCCAAAAGCGCCCGGGCCACGAGAGGGCCAAAGTCAGCTTGGGCCCCTTGGTCTCCACGGCCGGGCGCAACACCTGGACCAAAACCCGCGTCCCTAGAGGCGGCAGCCCTCCGGCCGCGTCCTCGGCCGCCAAAAAGCCCCAGGGCGGCGCCCCCAGATCAACAAACACCGCTGCGTGCCCGGGCACCCGCTCGCGCACCCGGCCGGCCAGGCAGGCGCCCGCTTCCGGGCGATGGGCCCGGCTCAAGACCACCTCGCGCAAGGCACCCTGGGCATCGCACAAGGCCCAGCGCGTTTCGCCGGGGCCGTCATCGACCAGAATCAGGGACCCCAACGGGTCAGAGGGGAGAGCGATAGCCATTGCCGGTCAGCAAGGACACGGCCTCATGGACCGCCAGTCCCACCACATTGGCATAGGAGCCGGAGAGAAAAGGCACAAAAGCCGCCGCCTTGCCCTGGATGGCATAGCCTCCCGCCTTGCCATGCCACTCGCCACTGGCCAGATAGGCGGCCATCTCCGGCTCGGACAGGCGTTTGAAGGCAACCTGGGTCACAACCACCCGGCTGATCAGCCGCCCCGAGGGGGTGACCAAGGCTAGACCGCCATACACCCGGTGGCGCGCGCCAGAAAGCAGATCGAGACAGCGCCGGGCCGTCTTTTCGTCCAGCGCCTTGGGGAGAATACGCCGGCCTCGGGCGACCACGGTGTCGCCGGCCAACACAAAGGCCCCCGGGTGACGCCCGGCCACCGCCTGCGCCTTGGCTTCGGCAATGCGCAGAGCATAGGGTCGCGGCAATTCGTCGCGCAGGGGCGTTTCATCGAGATCGGCGGGATCGACCCGGTCAGGGCGCACGCCCACTTGGGCCAGGAGATCCAGACGCCGGGGAGACGCTGAGGCCAGCACGAAAAGAGGCTGGGAGGCGTCTGCCGGGGGGTCCTGATCCGCGCCGGCCGCCGTGAAGGAGGAAAGGGACACGGACGCCGTTACTTGAAGCGGAAGGTGATGCGACCTTTGGTCAGGTCGTAGGGTGTCATTTCGACGGTCACACGATCACCCACAAGAACGCGAATGCGATTCTTGCGCATCTTGCCCGAGGTGTGGGCAAGGACCTGATGATCGTTGTCCAGTTTGACCCGGAACATGGCGTTGGGCAAAAGCTCAACCACCACGCCGGAAAATTCGAGTACGTCTTCTTTGGCCATGACCCCAACTGGTTCCCGGTTTCGAGGGACCCCCGTTATGAGTGCCCTCGGGAAGCATCGTCAAGGAATTTTCGTATTTTTATGAAGGGGGCGCAGCGCAAGCCAGGGGGGACGGGCCGGATTGCCCGAGCCCCCGTGTTTGCGGGACTATCCCGCAGGTCCGAGCGAGACCGGGAAGCGTTGCAACAGGCGGGTCATCAGGGAGTCGCGCACCGTGCGATAGGCCTCCAGGCGCGTTTCGCGCGATCCCTCGACCAAGCTGGGATCAAAGGTGTTCCAAAACGTCACCTCGCAGGCCATCCAGCGGGTCATCTCCACCGCCTTGTGCTGGGCCTCGGGCGAGAGGGAAATCACCTCATCAAAGCTCCCATCCTCGAGGTCCTCGAAAGTGCGCGTGATATGGCGGCGCAGGTCCACGCCGATCTCCTCCATCACGGCAATCGCGAAGCCATCAATCTCGACCCCGGCCCGCACCCCCACCGACTGAACATAAATGCGCGTGCCATGCAGGCGCTTCAAAATCCCCTCGGCCATGGGGGACCGCACCGCATTCATGGTGCAGCAAAACAACACGGCGGACGGCAGGGGAGCCCCCAAGGAACGATCGGCAAACGACCCCGGAAGACATGTCATCAGGCCGAGCCCCCCCAGCCTTTCTTTCTTAAGCCCGCACGTGGAGCACGCACAGCAACGTAAACAGCCGCCGCCCGGTGTCATGATCAATCACCGCCCGCTCACGCAACCGCTGGCGCAAGAAGGAGCCGCCTTCGTTGTGCAAGGCGCGGCGTCCCATGTCGATCGCCTCGATCTGGGAGGGCGACATCGTGCGGATGGCACTAAAATAACTCTCACACACCATAAAATAATCTTTCACAAGGGTGCGAAACGCCGTCATCCCCAGGCCAAAACGGACCAACTCCCGATTGGCCTCGTCGCGGATATCAAAAATAAGGCGATTGTCTTCCAAGCTGAGAACCAGCCGAAAGGGCCCCTCCAGGCCGGGCACGGCAAAGCGGTTGTCTTCCAGAAGATCGAAAATGGCCACGGCGCGTTCGTGCTCCACCTCGGGGCGGCGGCGCACGAACACCCGTTCGTCCAAGGTGATGCCCACCAGCCGGTCCGTCTCTTTGAGGAGCGGTTCCTCGGGCGGGGGATCGGGGGGCATCATGACGGCCAATCCCGCTAGAACCGAGGGATGTTCAGGCGGGTCGCCACCGACAAGCCGTGGGCTTCCAATCCCTCCGCCTGGGCCAGACGCACGGCGGCCCTGCCCAGGGCCCCCAGAGCGCCGGGGGAACACCCGACCAACGTGGTCCGCTTCATGAAGTCAAGCACCCCCAATCCCGAGGAGAAGCGCGCGGTACGCGAGGTCGGCAGCACGTGGTTGGGTCCGGCCACATAATCGCCGATGGCCTCCGGGGTATGGCGCCCCAGGAAGATGGCCCCGGCATGCTTCACACGCTCGGCCAGGGCATCGGGATCGGTGACGGCGAGTTCCAGGTGCTCGGGCGCCACGCGATCGACCAGGGCCGGCGCGTCAGCCAGCAGGTCCCCCACCACGATGACCGCCCCGTGATCGCGCCACGACGCCGAGGCAATGTCCACGCGCGACAACGAGGCCAACTGGATCGCGACGGCCCGCTCCACCGCATCGGCGAAAGCCTCGTCGTCGGTGATCAGGATCGACTGGGCGGCGGCGTCGTGCTCGGCCTGGGACAACAGATCCATGGCAATCCAGTCGGGATCGTTGCTGGCATCGGCCACCACCAAAATTTCCGAGGGACCGGCGATCATGTCGATGCCCACCGTGCCAAACACTTGGCGCTTGGCGGCCGCCACATAGGCATTGCCCGGCCCCACGATCTTATCGACGGGAGCGATGGTCGCGGTGCCGTAGGCCAGGGCGCCCACGGCCTGGGCCCCCCCAATCCGGTAGATCTCATCGACCCCGGCCATGCGCGCCGCCACCAGCACCAGCGGGTTGAGCACGCCGCCGGGGGTGGGCACCACCATGACCACGCGCTCGACGCCGGCCACCTTGGCGGGCACGGCGTTCATGAGCACCGACGAGGGATAGGCCGCCGTGCCGCCCGGCACATACAGGCCGACCGCCGAGACCGGCGTCCAGCGCTGGCCCAGGCGCACCCCAGCCTGATCGGTGTAGCTAAAGCCCTGCGGCACCTGACGGCCATGAAACGAGGCAATGCGATCGGCGGCCAGGGCCAGGGCGTCGCGCACGTCGGGATCAACGGTGGCCACGGCCGTGTCGATCTCGCCAAGGCTGACCCGCAATCCCTGGGGCTCCAGGGTCAGGCGGTCAAAGCGCGCGGTATACTCCAAAACGGCCGCATCGCCTCGACGGCGCACGTCGTCGAGGATCGCGGCCACGGTGTCGTTGACGTCTTGCGCCGACTCACGCTTGCCGCCCAGCAAGGTCGTGAACGCCGCCTCAAACCCGGGATCTCTCGCGTCAAGCCGCACGGGCATGGCACACCTCCCGGAAGCGATCGAGCCAAAACGCCATTTCGCGGGCCCGCACCTTCATCGCCGTGCGGTTGACGACCAGACGGGACGTGACCTGGGTAATGGTCTCGACCTCGACAAGACCGTTGGCCCGCAAGGTAGAGCCGGTCGAAACCAAATCGACAATACGCCGGCACAAGCCCAGAACCGGCGCCAGTTCCATGGCCCCGTTCAGCTTGATGCACTCGGCCTGGACGCCGCGCGCGGCAAAGTGACGCCGCGTGATCTCGGGATACTTGGTCGCGACACGGATGTGGGACCAACGCTGGGGATCGTCCTGGGCCAGCAAGGACGCGGACTCGGCCACGGCCAGCTTGCACGCGCCAATGCCCAGATCCAGCGGCGCATGCAGCTCGGGATAATTGAACTCCATGATGACGTCGTTACCCGCGATGCCCAGATGCGCCGCCCCGAACGCCACGAAGGTTGCCACATCAAAACTGCGCACCCGGATGATATCCACGTCCGGGTGGTTGGTGGCGAAGCGAAGCTGGCGGCTTCGCGGATCATCGAAAGCGGGTTCGGGGATAAGGCCCGTGGCCCGCACGAGAGGCATGGCCTCATCGAGAATGCGACCCTTGGGCAGGGCAAGGACCAGCTTGTCTGCGCTGTCGCGCGCATCAAACGCCATGGAACCGGTGTCCTCCATGTCTCTCGGACGGAGGACGCAGACCGCCCTCCCCGGCCGGTTTTAGCCTTTCTCGCGCTCGCATACCACTCTTTTGGTCGCGCCCAGTGTTCTGGCGGCGGGGCAAGGATCGTAAGGGGGAGATCACGGCCGGGGAGGCGCGGCCTCCCCCAGACCCCCTCGGGTCTGGGGGAGGCGGGCCTCCCCAGACCCCACCGTCACAGAAGTCCCAGGAACGGAGGGGTCTGGGGGAGGCCCGCCTCCCCAGCCTTCCCTTCTCTTCCCCATGAACCCGTCTGGACGCCGGCCGACGCTTGCGCCATAGTGCCCCCCTCCCCCGCGTTCCTCGCGGCCCTGGGCTGGCCTGCGCTGGATCCAGGCCGACCACCCAGGAGACGTGTCACAATGAACTTTGGCACCCGGCTGTACACCCGTCTCAACGGCGAATTCGTGGGCGAGGATGTCCACGGCAACCGCTATTATCAAAGCCGCGAGAGCCGGACGGCCTCCCTGTATCGACGCAAGCGTTGGGTGGATTACAAGGGGAAGGTCGAGGCCTCCAAGGTTCCGCCCGAGTGGCATGCGTGGCTGCATCACACCGCCGAGGCCCCCCTGCCTGTGAGCGACCGACCCTGGGGCCAACCGCATCTGCCCAACCTGACCGGCACCGCCCATGCCCGGGTGCCCCAAGGAGACGAACGCGCCGGCGGCCAACGTCCAGCCGCCACCGGCGACTATCAGGCGTGGCGTCCCTGATCCCTTTCCTTTCACGCACCCGGTCCTTGTCATGCCGTCGCGAAGTCGTTCCAGGGAAACCCTGATCGGAGCCGTGGTTGTTGCCGCGGGCGCCCTCCTTGTGGTGGCGACCACCATCAACCGTCATGAAGGCGCCGTTCCCTCGGGGCTTTACGAGGTCACGGCCTTGTTCAACCGGGCCGATGGCATTGGCGTGGGCAGCGAGGTTCGACTGGCCGGCATTCCCGTGGGCAAGGTGGTGGGCCACACCCTGGCCGACGGCTACCGGGCCCTGGTCACCATGCGCCTCGATGTCACCGAGGACCTGCCCGACGACACCGCCGCCGTGATCCATACCGAGGGCTTTCTGGGCGGCAAGTACATCGAGCTGCGCACCGGCGGCGGCGGCATGGGCACCATCCCCTCGGGCGAGCGCCTGGATTACACCCAGGACTCGGTGGTGATGGAGGACCTGCTGGCCAAGGTGGTGGCCATGGCCAAAACCCGCCGCGGCCTCGACCCCAACCGGCCCGCCGCCCCCCAGGTGCAAGAGCAGGAACAGGCCCGCCGCGCCGCCCAGGATAAGGCCCGGCAGGAAGAACGGGCCCGCAAGCTGGAAGAAGAGCGTCAGCAAGAAGAGGCGCGCCTCGCCCGGGAGCGCGAGGTCGCGTCACCGAGCCCGGAAGCGCCCGCAAGCCTTCCGGCTTCTTCCGAGAGCCTCCCGGCGCCCGCCGCCACAGAAGGAAACTAAGCATGGAACGCAACCCGATCGAGACCATCATGGGGGCCGTGGTCTTGGGCGTCGCGGCAGTGTTTCTCGCTTTCGCCTACACCACCGCCGATCTTCGCCCCGTGGCCGGTTATCCCGTTCAGGCGATCTTTCTCAAAATCGGCGGCCTGGAAGCGGGCTCGGATGTGCGCATCAACGGCGTCAAGGTCGGCACCGTCACCGGGCGCCGCCTGGATCCCACCACCTATCAGGCGATTGTCGATCTCTCCCTTTCGTCAGCGGTACGCGTGCCCCAGGATACCCGGGCGGCCATCGTCAACGACGGCATGCTGGGGGGGAAGTACATCCGCCTCGAACCCGGCCAGTCCCCCACCATGATCGCAGCCGGCGGGCGACTGTCCAACACCCAGGATTTCCAATCGATGGAAGAACTGGTTGGCGAAATCATTTTCCTGGCGACCCAGGCGCCCGCCTCCGGCTCTGAGGATCGGCACAGGACACGAACACCATGAGGCGCTTTGTTTGGAGCGGCGCGGGCGCGATGGCCGGGCTGGTCAGCTTGGCTTTACAGGCCGGGGCCGAGGAAATCCAGGCGGACACGGCCCGCCTGGGCTGGCTCGACAAAATCACGGCCCGTGTCGGTGAAATCGCCGTGCCCGTCGGCACCCAGACCCACTTGGGGGTGTTGGCGATCACCGTCAAATCCTGCGTGCGTCGCCTGCCGCCCGATGAACCGGAAAGCGCCGGTTTCCTGGAAGTCGAGGAACAGGGCGACACTGCGGGGCCGACGCCGGTCTTCCATGGCTGGATGTTCGCCTCCAGCCCGTCGCTGTCGTCGATGGACCATGGCGTTTACGACGTTTGGGTCTTGCAATGCGTGGTGCCGGCCGATCGGGACACCTCGGAGACGCCGGCGACCGACGACACCCCGGCCCTGCCCGCGCCGGGCGATGGGGCGCCGCCGCTTGATTAAAAGGGAGGCTGGGGAGGCGGGGGCCTCCCCAGACCCCTCTGTTCCTGGGGCCTTGCCTCACTCGTCGGACGGCGCCGCCCGGAAGCGGTAGCCGACCCCCAGTTCGGTAATCAGGATTTGCGGCAAGGCCGGGTCGGTTTCGATCTTCTGGCGCAACTGCTTGATATACACCCGCAGGTAGGCCGTATCGTGCACATGGGCCTCGCCCCACACCGAGCGCAGGATTTCGTTGTGGGTGAGCACATGATCGGCGTGGCGGGCCAACAGCGAGAGCAAGTCGTATTCTTTGCGTGATAAATGCACCGGCTGGCCGTCGCGCGTCACTAACCGCCGGGTGAGATCGAGGCGCACGCGGCCCGCCGTGATCACCGCGCTAGCGCCGGTATCGCTGGGGCGCTGGCGAAGCGCGGCGCGGATGCGGGCCATCAGTTCGGCAATGCCAAAGGGCTTGGTCACGTAGTCGTCGGCCCCCCGGTCGAGGGCCTCGACCTTGTCGCGCTCGCTGGCGCGCACCGAGAGCACCAAGATCGGCACCGGCCCCTGGGAGCGCAGGGCCGTGATGACCTCCTGGCCGTCGAGATCGGGCAAGCCGAGATCCAAGATCACGAGATCGGGCCGCTCGGCAGCACAGCACGCGATCCCGGCCTGACCGCCGTCGCTTTCAACCACGGTGTACCCGTTGGCACTCAGGCTGATGCCCAGAAAACGCCGGATCTGGGGTTCGTCGTCAATCACCAGAATCTTGGGCATCCGCTTCCCCCTGGTCGGGCAGGTCCGGGGCGTCCCCCACCGGCACGGTGATCACAATACAGGTCCCGGCATCGTTGATGCCCGACTGAGCCGAGATCGTGCCGCCGTGGGCCTCGATAATTCCTCGGCAGATGGCGAGGCCAAGGCCGGTCCCCGCGGTTTGGCCGTCGCCCGCCTGCACCCGGTAAAACATATCAAAAACCCGCTCGCGGTCACGCTCGGGAATGCCGGGACCCAGATCGCATACCTCGATGACCACATGGCGGTCACGCCGCCGGGCCCAAATCGTAACCGCCGAGCCATCGGGAGAATACTTGCAGGCATTGTCGATCAGATTAAAAAAGACCTGCTCCAGCAAGATCGGATCCAGGGCCAACAAGGGCAGATCGGGATCGAGATCAAGGCGCAAGGGGCGATGGCGCAACATGCGCTTGGCGCGGCCGGTGGCGGCCCCCACCACGTCGGCCAGATCCACCCAGTCGGTCTTGGGGGTCAAGGCGCCGGCCCCGATGCGGGTCATGTCGAGAAGGTTTTGAACAAAGCGGTTAAGCCGCTCCGCCTCCTCCTGGATGGTTTGCACCAGATCCAGGCGCTGGGCCGGCTTGAGGGTTTCCTCGTAGGCGTGCAGACTCGACGCCGCCCCCAGGATGGACACCAACGGGGTGCGCAGGTCATGCGACAACGAGGACAGCAAGGCCGTGCGCAGGCGCTCGGTCTCGGCATCGACCCGGGCTTTTTCGATGTCGGCGGCCAGGGTGGTTCGCTCGATGGCCACTGCCCCTTGGTCGGCCAGGGTCCCGACCAGCCGGCTTTGCTCGGGCGAGATCAGGGCCTCGTCCTCGCCCAGCCGGACCCCCAACACCCCCACCAGTCCCCGCCCCGTGCGCATGGGCAAGAACAGCCAATCGGCGGCCGGCAAGGTGGCCGAGCCGCGCCCGGCCGGGCTGCCGTGCTCCCAGGCCCAGCGCGCCGCCGCCTGGGATTTTTCGTCCAGGCTGTCCTCGGGGGGGTAGCCGGCCATCACCCCCAGGGTCTCGCCTTGCGGCATCAAGACCAGCGACTGCCCGCCGATGGTGGCCGCCACGTGATGGACCACCGCCCAGAGCACGTCGTCAAGGCCGGCGGCCCCGGCAATGCGGCGATTGAAATCATAAAGGTTGGTCATGCGCCGATTGCCGGTGCGGGTCATGTCCATCTGGTCGCGCACCCGCGCGGCAATGTTCGAGGTCAGAATCGAGAGGACCAGGAAAAAGACCACGGTCGCGATGTTATGGGCATCGTGAATGCGCAACGTGAAATGCGGCGCCGTGAAGCAGAAATCGAGGGCCACCACCCCCAGCAGCGAGGCGAAAATCGAGGGCCCCAGGCGATAGCGCATGGCCACCAGCAAGACCCCGGCCAGATAGGCCATGGAGAGACCGGGAACCGGCACCCACAAGTCGATCACCAAGCCAAGCGCCGTGATCAGGGCCACCACCAGAAAGGCAAACGCATAGCCACGCCAGCCCTCGCGCCGTCGCGGCAGCCGCCACGCGCGGTCCCGCCCTTCCACACGCGGCTCGCCCGCCACCACCAAGATGTCGATGCCCTCGCCCCGGCGCAGCAGCTCGGCCGGCAAACGCGGCACCCGGCGATGCGGGCGGCGCCGGCTCTGCCCGACGATGATCTGGCTCACATTGCGCTCGCGGGCAACGGCCAGGATCTCCTCGGCCACCCGCTCGCCCTGCACGACGGCGCTCTCGCCGCCCAATTGCTCCGCCAGACGCAGGGCCGCCGACAGGCCGTCCTTGTCCTCCTCGCTCAACCCCGCCTCGGCGGGGGTTTCGACGTGGAGGGCGATCCAGGGCGCGCCGCGCCGTTCCGCCGCCCGTTTGGCCGCGCGCACCAAGCGCAGAGCCGAAGCGCCCCGCCCCACCCCCACCAACAAGCGCTCGCGGGTCGGCCAGGGCCCGGCGATGGCGTGGGTGCGCATGTAGCGCATCATCTGGGCATCGACCCGCTCGGCGGCCTGACGCAAGGCCATTTCGCGCAGAGCCGTCAAGGTGCCCTGGGAAAAGAAGTGATGCAGCGCCCGCTGGGCCTGCTCGGGGACATAAACCTTGCCCTCGTTCAAGCGCTGGATGAGCGCCTGGGGCGGCAGGTCGATCAGTTCGATGTCGTCGGCCTTGTGCAAAACGCTGTCGGGCAGGGTCTCGCGCACCGTGATGCCGGCAATGCGCTCGACGACATCGTTCAGGCTCTCCAGATGCTGGATGTTGAGGGTGGAGTACACATCCAGCCCGGCCTCCAGCAGCTCGTCCACGTCCTGCCAGCGCTTGAGATGGCGCGAGCCCGGCACATTGGTGTGGGCCAGCTCATCGACCAGCACCAGCCCCGGCCGCCGCTGGAGCAGGGCGTCCAGGTCCATTTCCAAAAAGCTGCGCTCGCGATAGGCCTGGGCCCGCAGAGGCTGGACCTCCAGACCGTCGAGCAAGGCGGCGGTTTCGCTGCGACCGTGGGTTTCCACCACGCCCACCACCACGTCCACGCCATCGCGCTTGCGGGCGTGGGCGTCTTGCAGCATGGCGTAGGTTTTGCCGACCCCGGGCGCGGCGCCCAGGAAGATTTTCAGCCGACCGCGATGCTCGCGGTTGGCTTCTTCCAGCAGGGCTTCGGGCGAGGGCCGGCGGGCCGCTCCCAGGGGGGGCATGGGGATCTCCTCTTGTAGCGCCGAGAGTCCATCCGCTTCATCCTGAAGCAAATGGACTCTGGATTCCTTTGTTTGAGTTTGTCTTTTCGGGAAAAGTGCTGCCCACTTTTCCCTGACAAACTCTAGCGACGAAACAGGGTCCTACGATCGGGCGAGCGCGTCGAGAGCCAGGTTGAGTTTCAGCACATTGACCCGAGGCTGCCCAAACACCCCAAGGGTTGGGCCCTCCTGAACCTCGGCGATGACCTCGCGCACCTGCTTTTCCGGCAGGGCCCGGGCCCGGGCCACACGCGGCACCTGCCACAAGGCGGCGGCGGGCGAAATGTGGGGGTCGAGGCCGCTGGCCGACGCCGTCACCAGATCGGCCGGGACCGGCTCGGGCGCGTGCGGATTGGCAGAGCGCAGAGCCTGGAGCCTTTGCTCCAAGATCGTCACCAAGTCCTTGGATCCGGGAGCCAGGTTACTCGCGCCCGAGCCGGCGCCATCGTACCGAACCACCGAGGGGCGGCTGTGGAAATAGCGGGCCTCGCCGAAGGCCTGCCCGATCAGGGCCGAGCCCACCGGTCGGCCCTCGCCATCCCGGATCAGGCTGCCGTGCGCTTGGTCGGGAAACAAAAGCTGCCCCAGCCCCTGCACGGCCAGCGGGTAGCCCAGGCCCAACAGCACGGTCATGACCGCAAGAAAGACCCCCACGGCCCGGAGTTCGCGTCCCATTCTTTTTCTCCCTCTCTTCGGCCGGGCTCACACCAGCCCCACGGCAACCACCACGACATCAATCAGTTTGATGCCCAGGAAGGGGGCAATCAGCCCGCCCCCGCCATAGAGCAGGCCATGGCGGGCCAGCAGCACCGAAGCCGGGGCCGGGCGGTAACGCACCCCCTTCAACGCCAGCGGAACCAGCGCAATAATAATCAAGGCGTTAAAAATCAGGGCCGACAGGATGGCGCTTTCCGGGCTGTGCAGTCCCATGATGTTGAGCCCCTGAAGCTGTGGCAGAGCCGGCAGAAACAGGGCCGGAAGGATCGCGAAGTACTTGGCCACGTCATTGGCGATGGAAAACGTGGTCAGGGCGCCCCGGCTCATGAGAAGCTGTTTGCCGATCATGACAATTTCGATCAGCTTGGTCGGGTCGCTGTCGAGATCAATCATGTTGCCGGCCTCGCGCGCCGCCTGGGTGCCCGTGTTCATGGCCACCCCCACGTCGGCCTGGGCCAGGGCCGGGGCATCGTTGGCGCCGTCGCCGCACATGGCGACCAGACGGCCGTCGCCTTGATACTCTCTGATCAGCTCCAGCTTGCGCTCCGGCGTCGCCTCGGCCAGGAAATCGTCCACCCCAGCCTCGGCGGCGATGGCGGCGGCGGTGAGCGGGTTGTCGCCCGTCACCATCACCGTCTTGATCCCCATGCGCCGCAGGGTCTGGAAGCGCTCGCGCAGCCCCGGCTTGACGATGTCCTTCAGATCCACCACCCCCAGCGGCCGGCGATCGCGCGCCACCACCAAGGGGGTGCCGCCCTCCTTGGCCACCTTTTCCACCGCGCGGATCAGGTCACGCGGCGCCGGCTCGGCGAGCAGGGCGAGGAGACGATCAGGGGCCCCCTTGCGAATCGCGCTGCCGTCGGGCAGGTCCACGCCACTCATGCGCGATTGCGCCGTGAAGGGCTGAAAGACCATGCCGGTGCGGTCCAGGGACTCGGCCCCCCGCCAAAGCGCTCGGTCGCCAGGGCGACGATCGAGCGCCCCTCGGCGGTGTCGTCGGCCAGCGAGGCCAGCCGGGCCGCTTCCGCCAACTCGCGCTCGCTCACCCCCGACACCGGCCAAAACGCCGCCGCCTGCCGGTTGCCCAAGGTGATGGTGCCGGTCTTGTCCAAGAGCAGCACGTCCACGTCGCCAGCCGCCTCCACCGCGCGCCCCGATTTGGCGATGACATTGAAGCGGACCAGCCGGTCCATGCCGGCAATGCCAATCGCCGAGAGCAGGCCGCCGATGGTCGTGGGGATCAAGGTGACGAACAAGGCCGCCAGGAAGGCCACCGGCACGCTGACCCCGGCCAGCCCGGCAAAAGCCGGCAAGCTCAACACCACCAGCAAGAACACCAAGGTCAGGCCGACCAGCAAAATGCCCAGGGCGATCTCGTTGGGGGTTTTCTGGCGCTTGGCGTTTTCGACCAGGGCAATCATCCGGTCGAGGACGCTTTCGCCCGGGTTGGTGGTGATGCGCACGACAATGCTGTCGGAAACGATCCGGGTGCCGCCGGTGACCGCCGAGCGATCGCCGCCCGACTCGCGAATCACCGGAGCCGATTCGCCGGTGATGGCGCTTTCATCGACCAGGGCAATGCCTTCGACCACGTCGCCGTCGCCGGGGATCAGATCCCCCGCCTCGACCAGCACCCGGTCTCCCGCCCGCAGGGACGGGGCCGGCACGATTTCGCGCTCGCCCGAGGCCAACAGGCGCTTGGCCTGGGTGTCGGTGCGGGCCCGACGCAGGCTCGACGCCTGAGCCTGCCCCCGGCCCTCGGCCAGGGCCTCGGCAAAGGTGGCAAACAGCACCGTGCCCCACAGCCACACCACAATTTGCAGCAGCACGCCGGGCGCCAGGGCGGTGTCGCCCACCACCAGGGCCTTGATCAGCAAAACGGTACACAGCAGGGCGATCACCGCTGTGGTGAACAGCACCGGGTTATGGGCCAACCGTCGGGGATCAAGCTTGCGCACCGCTTCCCCCAGGGCATGCGTGGCCGCCGGGGAGAAGGCTGGGGAGGGATGGCCCTCCCAGGCCCCTCGTTTCCTCGAGTGCCCTGTCGTCATGGCGTCGCCCCCTGGAGCAAGGTCAAATGATCAGCAATCGGTCCCAGCACCAGGACCGGCGTGAAGGTCAGGCCCCCCACCACCACGATTACGCCGAGCAGCAAAGCGGCAAACACCGGGCCGTGGGTGGGAAAGGTGCCGCTGGTTTCGGGGGCTGCCCGCTTGGCGGCCAAGCTGCCGGCAATCGCCAGCACCGGGACAATCACCAAAAACCGCCCCAGCAGCATCGCAAGACCCAGCAGGATGTTTTGCCAAGGCGTGTTGGCGCCAAAGCCGGCAAAGGCCGAGCCGTTGTTGGCGGTGGCCGAGGCGTAGGCATAGATCAACTGGGACAGCCCGTGCGGCCCCTCGGCGGTCATTGAAGCCGCCGCCGAGGGCACCAACGCCGACACCGCCCCCAGGACCAGCACCCCCAGCGGCATAGCGAGGATGGCCAGAACCGCTAAGGTGATCTCGCGCGCCTCAATCTTCTTGCCGCGATACTCAGGGGTACGCCCGACCATCAGACCGGCCAGGAACAAGGTCAGCAGTACAAACAGCATCATGCCGTAATAGCCGGCTCCGACGCCGCCCACGATGATCTCGCCCAACAGCATGTTGACCAGCGAGACCATGCCGGCCAACGGCATCAGGCTGTCGTGCATGGCATTGACCGCCCCGCACGACGCCGCCGTGGTCACCACCGCAAACAAGGTCGAGTCGCCCAGGCCAAAGCGCACCTCCTTGCCCTCCAGGGCCAGGGGCGGACTGAGGCCCAGGGAGGCCAGAGCCGGGTTGGCCTGATGCTCGGCCACGCCAGCGATCCCAACCCCCGCCACGAACAAAACCCCCATCACCCCCAGCAGGACCCAGCCCTGGCGCTGGTCACCGACCATGCGGCCGTAGGTATTGGTCAGGGCCGCCCCCAGGGCAAAGATCGCGACCACCGTGAGGAAATTGCTCACCGGGGTGGGGTTCTCGAAGGGATGGGCGGCGTTCTGGCCATAAAAGCCGCCGCCGTTGGTACCGAGCGTCTTGATGGCGATTTGCGAGGCCACCGGGCCCAGGGCCAGGGTCTGCGCGGACCCCTCCAGCGTGGTGATCTCGGTGCGGGCCTCCAGGGTTTGGGGCACGCCCTGCTGCACGAGGATCAAGGCCCCGACCAGCGACAGGGGCAGCAGCACGTACAGAACCCCTCGGGTCATATCGACATAGAAATTCCCCAGCGTGCGCGCCGAGCGCCGGGCGATGCCGCGCATAAGAGCGACGGCCACCGCAAGCCCGGTCGCCGCCGACAGGAAGTTCTGCACCCCCAACCCGGCCATCTGCGACAGCAAGGACAGCGTGGTCTCGCCGGAATAGGCCTGCCAGTTGGTGTTGGTGACAAAACTGACCGCCGTGTTGAACGCCAGATCCGGCGCCATCGGCCCCAGACCCACCGGATTCAACGGCAGCACGCCTTGCAGCCGCAGCAGCCCAAACAGCAGCAAGAAGCCACCAAGATTGAGGGCAAGCACCGACACCGCATAGGCGGACCAAGATTGCTCCTGCTCCGGTCGCACGCCGAGCAGGCGATAGATCAGGCGCTCCACCGGCCCCACGACGACCGCCATCACGGTTCGCTCGCCAGAGAACACCCGAAATAAAAAGCGCCCCAACACCGGGGTTAGCCCGGCAATGACGGCCAAAAACAGAAGAAGCGTGAGTATTTCATGGGCATCCATGGCACTTCCCTAGAATCTCTCGGGGAAAAATAGGGCGTACCCCAGATAGACGAACAGTCCGACACCCGTTAGGGCGCCCAGAACGAGGTCAATCGACATGATATTGATCTTTCAAAAAGACCGTACTCGCGGGATCATGCGTCTTCAGGAGACAGGGGTCTGGGCAGGCCGCGCCTTCCCGACCTTCTCCTCAGCGTGCCCCCAACCGCCGTAAGGGATCGAGACGGATTTTGCCCTAAGGAATAAAGGGCCTGTAAAAGCAGGATATCCGAATTAAAATATGAGTTTTCGCCCCTAACCACAGGCGCCAGCATGTCCCTCCTGACCCCCGAGGATCCACCGCCCTTCACACTTCTGACCCCCGAGAGCCCCCGCCCGCTGCTGTTCGTCTGCGATCACGCGGGCCAGCAGGTGCCCCGGGCGCTTGACCTGGGGGTGGGCGACGAGGTGCTCGCTCAACACGTGGGCTGGGATATTGGCGCCGCCGCCGTCACCCGCTTTTTGGCCGACGCCTTTCAGGCAAGCGCCGTGCTCGCGGCCTATTCCCGCTTGGTGATTGACCTGAACCGGGCGCCCGGCGATCCCAGCGCCTTCCCGGTCGAGGCCGACGGACACCTCATCCCCGGCAACGCCGCCCTCACAGAGTCCCAGCAAGAAGCCCGCCGCGACGCCTTGTTCTGGCCCTACCATTTTGCCGTGGCCGAGCGCCTGGCCCATCTGTGGCACGGCGGCAAGGCGCCGGTTCTGGTCTGCGTGCACACCTTCACGCCTGTGTTCCAAGGGCTCACGCGGCCCTGGCACATCGGCTTGCTCTATAACCACGACCGACGCCTGACCGACGCCGTGGGCCGACCGCTTCAGGAAAACAATCCCGACATCATCGTGGGCGACAACCAGCCCTACTCCGGCAAGGAGGTCGGCTACACCGCCACCGTCCATGCCGAACCGGCCGGCCTCGCCCATCTGGGGGTCGAAATCCGCCAAGACCTCGTCGCCACCCCGGCCGGCGTGGCCACCTGGGGCCGACTGTTCGCCGACAGCCTTGACATTGCCCTGCAAGACGAAAGCTTGTTCCGCCAGCGCCTCGCCTGAGCCTTGCGAACGCCACAATCCCCAGCATTATGGTCGGATTAAGATCTTGACCTCGGGGCCGAAAAGAGAGAAAAAAGACCCATGAGGACGTGACCCCACCGCCTCCCTCCCGGTGACCCGGCCCCGCCCTCAACGATCAACACCGTCCCTGGCTCGCATGGCCCCGGTGGCGGAGTACCCGGGGTATCCCCGGCCCCAAGGGTTCTAGCCCAACCCCTGGTTCTGTTGGTCCCTCAAGGCCCCCGACCCCGGAAACCCCCGGGCGGGGGCCTTCTAATTTTTCCAAGGCCGTCTCATCGCCGCCACAATTCCCAGCATTATGGTCGGATTAAGATCTTGACCTCGGGACGAAAAAGGAAGATAAAAGACCCATGAGGTCGAAGCCCCCACCGCTCCCTCCCGGTGATCTGGTTCCGCCCTCAACGATCAACACCGCCCCTGGCTCGCATGGCCCCGGTGGTGGAGTCCCCGGGAGAAATCCCGGCCCCAAGGGTTCTAGCCCAACCCGTGGTTCTGTTGATCCCTCAAGGCCCCCGACCCCGGAAACCCCCGGGCGGGGGCCTTCTAACGTTTGGGCCCTTGCCTGCGCTGCCCGCCGTTCGCGCAAAGCAAAAGGGGCTCCGACGGTCTCGGAACCCCTTTTGGAATTGGTGGGCGCGACTGGGATTGAACCAGTGACCCCTACGATGTCAACGTAGTGCTCTCCCGCTGAGCTACGCGCCCGCCGCAGCGGAGGTCGGCTTTTTACTCATCCAGCGTGGGGCTGGCAAGAGGTTTTTTGCAAAAAAAGTTTCAAGCTCCCCAGCCCCTTCGGAACGCTAAGGCGGCGTCAAGGCGGCATGCGGGGCAGCAAGGATAACGGCGGCATCTCCCCCAGAAGCGCGACCAAGCGCGTTAGCAAGGCACTCAAGGGGGCAAAGCCGCCGTTGGGCGCGTGGGTAAGCTCGTCCATGTACAAGCGCCGGGCCAATTCGATTTGCAGCACATGCACGCCATCGGCCGGCCGGCCATAGAAGCCCGTGGTGAACCCGCCGGCATAGGGGGTGTTGCGCACCACGCGCAGGCCGGCCGCGCTCAGGAAGCGGGCGGCCACCTGGGTAATGTCCCCCACGCACGACAGCCCATGCCGGTCGCCCAGCACCACATCGGCCACACAGGCCCCGGCATCGGGCCCGGTCGAGGGCATAGAGTGGCAATCCAGCAGCACACAGAACCCAAAGCGGGTCCGGGTGCGGGCAATCAGTTCGCTCAGGGCCGCGTGATACGGGCGATAAACGCCATCAATGCGTCGGCAGGCCTCGGTAAAGGGTAGGCGGTCACGATAGATCTCGGCCCCCACCCCGACCACCCGGGGAATCGTCCCCAGCCCCGCCGCGACCCGGGGGCTGGCCGGGTTGACATAGCCGGGCAGCGGATCGGTGAACATCTGCGGGTCGAGTTCATAGGGCTCGCGGTTCACATCGATGTAGGCCCGGGGATACAAGGCGTGCAGCAGCGGAGCGCCCAGGGCCGGCGCCTCACCAAACAGGCGATCGACGAAGGTGTCCTCGGAGCGACGCAAGGTCTCGGGATCCAAGGCGGCCTGGGCGAGAAAGGACTCGGGGTAATGGGTGCCGGAGTGGGGCGAGGACAGCACAAGGGGAAGGGTCTGGCGTTGCGGCGAACGCACCAGATAGGGGGGAATCTCCAAAGCGGGATCGCGCGGGCTCGTGTCCATCCCCTGACTATAGGGAGGCCTCCCGCCCCCCGCCACTGCCCAGAAACAGCAAGGCCCCAAGGTTGCGGAGCCGGTCCGGGAAATTTTCATCAAGCGTCCAAAAATCTCTTGCCAGCCCCGCGTCAGATGGGTAAAAAGCCGACCTCCGCTGCGGCGGGCGCGTAGCTCAGCGGGAGAGCACTACGTTGACATCGTAGGGGTCACTGGTTCAATCCCAGTCGCGCCCACCAGTTCGAGAAGGGGTTCCGAGAGCATCGGGACCCCTTCGTCGTTTGGGGTCTCGACCCCGCTTGGTCGTTGGGCGTCACCCCCTGTCCCCCCCGGGGAGGAGCGTTTCCTCATGAGTTCCCTCACGTTTCGTTTGTTGCAGGCGGCCGATACGCCGGCGTTTGCCGTGTTGCTGGCCGGCTATTCCCACGCCTTGAGCCATGCCGAGACCGCGCCGGCGGTGGATCCCGAGCGGGCCCGGGCCTTGCTGGACGACCCGGCGGTCGAGATCCTGGGGGCGTTCGAGGCTGACCAGCTTCTGGCCTTCGCCCTGTTCATGGACATTCCCGAGGCCATTTCCGGCCGGCGCGCCTGCCAGATTGATGACCTGTTCGTCGATCCGGCCGCGCGCGGACGCGGGCTGGCCCAGGCCGTGGTCGAGGAAATCGCCCGCCTGGGAGCCGAGCGCGACTGGATGCAAGTCCGCTGGATCGTGCCGGCCGACAACACGGTGGCGCGGCGGACCTATCAACGTTTCAGCGAACAAGCGCCCTGGGTCAACCATGTGATCTGGCTGGACCCGACTCAACGCTGGTAGCTGCGCGCCCAACGGGTATACTCTCGCCAGAGAGGGGCCCATGATCGCGCACATCGCCACCACCGCCTTCCAGGGGATCGAGACCCTGGCCATTGATGTTCAAGTCTCGATCACCGGGGGCTTGCCGGCGTTCACCATCGTCGGCCTCCCCGACAAGGCGGTGGCGGAAAGCCGCGAACGGGTGCGCAGCGCCTTGAGCGCCATCGGCCTCGCCCTGCCGCCCAAGCGCATCACCGTCAATCTCGCCCCCGCCGATGTCTTGAAGGAAGGCAGCCATTTCGACCTGCCGATCGCTCTGGGCTTGCTGGTCGGCATGCAGATCCTCGAGGCCGGCTTGGTCAGCCGCTATGTCGTGCTGGGCGAGTTGGGCCTGGACGGCTCCATCGCCGCCGTGGCCGGTGTCTTGCCAGCGGCGCTGGCCGCCCAAGGGGCCGACAAGGGCCTGATCTGTCCGGCAGCCCAGGGCGGCGAGGCGGCGTGGGCCGGGGCCAACGAGATTCTTGCGCCCCCCGGCCTCCTCGACCTACTCAACCACCTCAAGGGCGTCACCACGCTGGCCCGGCCGCAGCCCGAGATCAACACCAGCAATCCCCCCCTGCCCGACCTTGCCGATGTGCGCGGCCAAGAATCGGCGCGCCGGGCCCTGGAGGTCGCGGCGGCGGGCGGCCATAACCTGCTGATGATCGGCCCCCCCGGAGCCGGCAAGTCGATGCTGGCCCAGCGCCTGCCCAGCCTGCTGCCCCCCCTGACCCCGGCCGAGGCGCTGGAGGTCTCGATGATCCACTCGGTGGCCGGGCGGCTGGAGGGGGGACGTTTGCTGCGGCGCCGACCGTTTCGCGACCCTCACCACACCGCGACTCCGGCTGCCCTGACCGGGGGCGGCCCGCGCGCGCGACCGGGCGAGATCAGCCTCGCGCACAATGGCGTCTTGTTTCTCGATGAGCTGCCCGAGTTCCAGCGCCCGGCCCTGGAGGCCCTGCGCCAACCCCTGGAGAGCGGGCGAGTCAGCGTGGCCCGCGCCGCGCAAAGCGTGACCTATCCCGCGCGGTTTCAGTTGGTGGCCGCCATGAACCCCTGCCGCTGCGGCTGGCTCGACGACCCGGCCCGGGCCTGCTCGCGGGCGCCGCGCTGTGCCGAGGAGTATCAAAACCGCCTGTCCGGCCCCTTGCTCGACCGCCTCGACCTGACCGTCGAGGTGCCGGCGGTGCACCCCCTGGACTTGGTCCGCCTAACCCCGGGCGAGGCCTCGGCCAGCGTGGCGGCCCGGGTGGCCCAGGCGCGGGCGCGCCAAGCCGAGCGCTACGCCGGCCTTGGTATCCTGGTCAACGCCCTGGCCGACGGCGACCTCCTCACCCAGGTCGCCACCCCCGACGCAGCAGGGTTGGCCTTGCTGGCCGAGGCAACCGAACACCTGCACCTTTCGGCCCGGGCCTATCACCGGGTGCTGCGGGTCGCCCGAACCCTGGCCGACCTGGAAGGGGCCGACAGCGTGCAACGCCCCCATATCGCCGAGGCCCTCGCCTACCGACGCCGCTCGGCAAAGCTTTAACCTCTCGTCCCCTTTTTTTGGAACGAGGGGTCTGGGGAGGCGAGCCTCCCCAGCCTTCCCTCCCCCGAAAGGCCGTTGTTCATGCCTCCCCTCTCCCCGACCCGCCGCTGGCTCGTCCTGGTCCTGGTGTCCTCCGCGCTTTTCCTGATCGTTGTGGACATGACCGTCCTCTACACCGCGCTGCCTCGCCTCACCGCAGCCCTGGAAGCGTCGGCGGTCGAGAGCCTGTGGATTGTCAACACCTATGGGCTGGTGGTGGCCGGCTTGCTCCCGGGCACCGGCACCCTGGGCGACCGGTTAGGACCCAAACCTTTGTTTCTCCTGGGCCTTGTCGTGTTTGGCCTCGCCTCCCTCCTGGCCGCGTTTGCCCCGAGTCCAGCCCTCCTTATCGGCGCGCGGGCCTGCCTTGCGGTCGGCGCCGCTTTGATGATGCCGGCCACGTTGTCGATCATCCGCCACACCTTCACCGACGAGCGCGAACGCGCCTTGGCCATTGGCGTGTGGTCGGCGGTCGCTTCGGGCGGCGCCATGCTGGGGCCGGTGCTGGGGGGGCTGCTGCTGGAAGAGTTCTGGTGGGGCTCGGTGTTCCTGATCAACGTGCCGATCGTGCTGCTGGTGTTGCTGCCAGCGCTTACCCTGGTGCCCCGGGTCGCGCCGTGTAGTGACCGGCCCTGGGATGGCATGGGGTCGGGGCTGATCCTCATCACCTTGGTTGCCCTGACCTATGCGTTGAAGGAGGCGAGCCGTCCCGTGCCCTCGGGGACCGCCGCCCTGGTGGCCCTGGCCATCGGCGGGCTGGCCGGGGTGGTTTTCGTGCGCCGTCAGGCCCGGCAGGCCTCGCCTCTCATCGACTTTGGCCTGTTTCGCCACACCGCGTTTGCCGGCGGGGTGCTGGGGGCGGTTGTTGCCTCGATCGCGCTGATCGGAGCGGAGTACCTGTTTGTTCAGCATGTGCAGTTGGTGGGGGGGCTGTCGCCGCTGGAGGCCGCTTTGTTGCTTCTGCCGCTGCCGTTGGCCTCGCTGGTCGCCGGGCCGGTGGCGGGGCTGGGGGTGACGCGCTGGGGCAGTGAGCGGGTGTTGATTGTGGCCTTGGCGCTGTGTGCCCTGGGCAGCGCCGGATTGGGGCTGTTGCATGGCCGGGCCGAGGCGGGGACGCTGGTTTCGCTCACCCTCTTGGGCCTGGGGTTCGGCGCGGCGGCCACCGGCGCGTCGAGCGCCATTTTGGCCAACGCGCCGCCGAGCCGGGCCGGCATGGCCGCGTCGATCGAGGAGGTGTCGTACGAGTTGGGCGGCGCCTTGGGGGTGGCCTTGCTGGGCTGCTTGCTATCGGTCCTTTATGCGGCGGCGCTGATCTTGCCGCCGGAGGTCCCGGTCGTGGCCCGCGAGAGCCTTGACGACGCGCTGCGCGTGGCGGCGGGGCTTCCCGATGGCGATGCGTTGGTCGAGGCCGCCCGGCTGGCGTTTGATCGGGCTTTTTCCATTGTTATGCTGTCGGCGACGGCTCTTTTGGGCGGGACCGTGCTGGTACTCACCCACTGGACTTTGAGGAAATGAAGGCTGGGGAGGCTTGCCTCCCCAGACCCCTCCATTCATAGAGCTTCGCTTCGATCGCAGGGCCAAAGGGAAGGTGGGGTCTGGGGAGGCTCGCCTCCCCAGCCTTACTCTTTCCCACTGATGACTGGACGATGACGAACCAACGGCGGCATGATACCCGAACCGGCCTTTCCTTCTGCCGTGGAGATCCCCCGCGCCATGCCGCGCCTCAGCCTCACCCCCCGTGACCTCGTTCTTATGGGCCTGTTCGCCGCCATCATCGCGGCACTCGGCCTGCTCCCCAAAATCACCCTGCCGCTCGGCTTGTTCATCTCGGCTCAGACCATGGGCGTCATGCTGGCCGGCCTGATCCTGGGCGCGCGCCGGGGTGCGGGGGCCATGCTCTTGTTTGTGCTGCTCGTTTTGATCGGCCTGCCCCTGCTGGCGGGCGGGCGCGGCGGCCTGGGCGTGGTGGCCGGGCCGACGGGCGGCTTTTTTCTGGGCTTTCCCGTGGCTGCCTTTGCCGTTGGCGCCTTGAGCCACCTGATGGGCCGCCCGGGCTCGGTAGTTCGCGGCACCTTGGCCTGCCTGGGCGGCGGCATCGGTGTGCTATACCTGTGCGGCATTCCCTACTGGATGGCGGTCAGCGGCCTGTCGCTGGAGGCGGTCTTGCAGGTTGCCGTCCTTTTCCTGCCCGGCGATGTGATCAAGGCCGTCCTGTCCGGCGTGGTCGCCGCCACCGTTCATCGGGGCCTGCCGGCTCTCAGAACTCGTTAACCCGGGGAGAACACCCCATGCCCGAAGCGGTCATCCTTGCGGCCCGGCGCACGGCCATTGGTCGTGCCGGCGGTCAGTTTCGCACCCTCTCGGCGCCTCGGCTGATGGCGCCGGTCCTGCGCGCCTTGCTCGACGACTGCGGCTTGCAGGAAGCCGAAGTGGACCGGGTCATCGTGGGCAATGCCCGCTCCGGCGGCAACATCGCCCGCGCCTGTGCCCTGGAGGCCGGCCTGCCGCCCGAGGTGCCCGCCGTGAGCGTGGACATGCAATGCGCCTCGGGTCTGGAAGCCATCTTGCAAGCGCTGTGGATGATCCAGGCCGGGGCGGCCCGGTTGATCCTGGCTGGTGGCGTTGAAAGCACCAGCACCGCGCCATGGATGGTCGAGCGCCCGCTCTCGGCCACGGCCACGCCACGTTTCATGGTCCAAACGCCGTTTTGCGGCGATGCCGGCGCCGACAGCTCGGTGGTTCAGGCCGCCGAAGCCATGATCCGGGCTTGCGGCATCGATCGGGCCCAGCAAGATGCCTACACCGCCGCCAGCCACACCCGCACCCTTGCCGCCCGCGAGGCCGGCCGCTTCGACTTCGAGATCGTCTCGGTCCTGGGCGGCGACCCCGAGGGCGACGAGGCGCCGCGGGCCGGCCTGGGCGTGGACCGACTGGCCCGTCTACCTCCCCTGGCCGCCGAAGGCACCGTAACCACCGGCAACAGCGCCGTCCCCGCCGATGGCGCCGCCGCCGTTGTGGTCATGGAGGCCACCTTGGCCCGCGCCTTGGGTGCACCGGGGGCGATGCGCCTGATTGATGGCGTGGCCGGCGGGGTGGATCCCGGGCTCTCGGGCCTAGGCGCCGTCCCGGCCGCGCGCCGGCTGTGTCGCCGGGCCGGCGACCTGGGGCTCGACAGCCTGGACCAGATTGAAATCAATGAAGTGTATGCTGGGCAGGTGCTGTCTTGCCTCAACCAGTTGGGCCTTGGCACCGACACGGTGAATCCGGGAGGCGGCACCTTGGCGTTGGGCCACCCGGTGGGGGCCGTCGGCGCCTTGCTGACCGTTCGGTTGTTTCACGACCTGATGAGCGCTCCGGGACGACGTGGGGCCGTCCTGGTCTCCAGCGCGGCCGGCCTGGGTCTCGCGGCCTTGTTTGAAACCGGAGCCTTGTAGCCATGGCCCCCCGCCCTGCCGCCGCGGTCGCCTGGGCTTTGTTCGATTTCGCCAACTCGGCCTATCCCACCGTCATCACCACCTTTGTTTTTTCGGCCTATGTCACCCGGGCCCTCGCGCCCGATCCGGCAACGGGGACCGCTGCTTGGGGCTATGCCATGGCGGCGGCCGGGCTGGCTATTGCCGTCCTGGCCCCGTGGGCCGGGGCCCGCGCCGATCGCCGGGGGCAGCGCAAGCCGTGGTTGGCGGTGACCATGAGCGTGGTGGTGAGTGGCACGGCGCTCATGGCCTTGGTGCGGCCCGATCCGGCGTTATTGCTGCCGGCCTTGATCCTGGCCGGGGTCACAACCGTGGCTTTTGAGGTCGGCTGTGTCTTCTATAATGCCATGCTGCCCGATCTCGGCCCGGCGCACCGGCTGGGCCGCCTGTCGGGCTGGGCCTGGGGCCTGGGCTATGCCGGCGGCTTGGCCTGCTTGCTGGGCGCGTTGGCCCTGATCCAAAGCCAACCGCCGCCGTGGGGGCTGGATCCCGCGGTGGCCGAGCCAGTTCGGGCCACCTGCCTGCTGGTCGCGGTCTGGATTGTGGTGTTCGGCTGGCCCTTGTTCGTTTTTGTGCCCGAGGGGCCGCCTCGCCTCGCGCCGCCCCCGGAACGCCGCTCGGTGCGGGCCGTTTTGCGGCAATCGCCGGCGCTGGCGTGGTTCTTGCTGGCCTCGTTGCTCTATACCGATGGCATCACCACCTTGTTCGCCTTTGGTGGCATTTACGCGGCGGGAACCTTTGGTCTTGGCTTTGATCAGATCATCTTGTTTGGCATCGCGCTCAACGTCAGTGCCGGCCTTGGCGCCGCCGCCTTCGGGTGGATCGACGACCGCCTGGGCTCGGGGCGCACCATCGTGCTGGGGCTGGCTGGCCTTCTGGGCTTTGGCACGGCGGTTTTGCTGGTGCGCGAGGCGGCGTGGTTTGTCGGCTTGGCGGTGGGGATGGGGACTTTCTTCGGGCCGGTCCAAGCGGCCGGGCGGACTTGGCTGGCCCGCACCGCTGCGCCAGAGCACCGCAGCCAGATCTTTGGTCTTTATGCCATGACCGGTCGGGTCACCGCGTTTCTCGGGCCGCTCGGGGTGGCGGTGGTCACCGACCTCAGCGGCTCGCAGCGCGCTGGGATGGCGGTGGTTTTGGTGTTTTTGGGCGGCGGGCTGCTGGCCTTGCTGCGAGCGCTCGCGTTGGAAAAAAAGCACGTCTGGGGAGGCTAGCCTCCCCAGACCCCTCGGTTCCGTAGGGGTCAGGTTTCGAGTTCCACGTCCCAATAAAGAAAATCCCGCCAGCTTTCGTGAAGATAGCCTGGCGGGAAGGAACGTCCAACGTTGCGCAGCCAATGGGCGGTGGGCTCAATGGCCGGTTTTCGCAACGGCATACTGGCCTCGCGCGGGGTTCGGTTGGCCTTGCGCATGTTGCAAGGCCCGCACGCCGCCACAACGTTATCCCAGGTGGTGCGCCCCCCCTTGGAGCGCGGCACCACATGGTCAAAGGTCAGATCGTGGGCGGGCAGGCGCGTGCCGCAGTACTGGCAGGTAAAACCATCGCGCAAAAAGACGTTAAAGCGCGTAAAAGCCGCCCGAGGCGCGGTGGGAACGTATTCCTTGAGGGAAATGACGCTGGGAAGGCGCATCTCCAGGGTGGGAGAGCGGATGATAAAGTCGTATTCACTGACCACGTTGACCCGGTCCATGAACACGGCCTTAACGGCCTCTTGCCAGGACCACAGGGACAGCGGCAGATAACTGAGCGGCTGAAAGTCCGCGTTCAGCACCAACGCCGGGCAGGCATCCATCTTTGACATCCGCAAGGCCACCATCCTTTCCCAGGCATGGTTTTCCGTCGCTCGGGCATGGTACCTTGTACTGACTCTGGTGAAAAGCGGGGATGACAGTTTTGTCAAGAACGTGGTGCGATTTTTGGATCCGTTTTCGTTCGCTTCCGAGATGAGTGTGGGTGTGATCAGCCGCTTTGCCCCCAGCCCGACCGGTCTCTTGCACCTTGGGCACGCCTATTCCGCCCTTCTCGCGCACGAGCTTGCCCAACGCGCGCAGGGGCGGTTTCTGCTGCGCCTGGAAGACATCGACTCCAGCCGCTGCCGTCCCGCTTTTGTCCAGGCGATTTTCGAGGATTTGGCGTGGCTTGGCCTGCGCTGGGAGGAGCCGCCTTGGATCCAGTCCCGGCGCTTTGCTGTCTACCGGGCCGCGCTTGATCGGCTGGACGCGATGGGCTTGCTGTACCCGTGTTTTTGCACCCGCAAGGAGATTGAGGCCGAGGCGGCGCGGCGGCTGTCAGCGCCCCATGGCCCCGAGGGGCCGCCCTATCCCGGCACCTGTCGCGCCCTCTCGGCCGAGGAGCGCGCGGCCCGCCACCAAGCGGGGCAGCCGGCTTGCCTGCGTCTGGATGTCGCGGCGGCGTTGGCGCGCACCGGCCCCCTGACGTGGCACGACGCCACGGCCGGCGAGGTCGAGGCGACGCCCCTGCTGTTTGGCGACGTGGTGCTCGCCCGCAAGGATACCCCCACTAGCTACCATCTGGCCGTGACCGTGGACGATGCCGCCCAGGGCGTCACCGACGTGGTGCGCGGCCGCGATCTGTTCGAGGCGACCCACGTGCATCGGCTGCTCCAGGCCCTGCTCGGCCTGCCAACGCCGCGCTATCATCACCATGCCCTGCTGGTCGGCCCGGATGGCAAGCGCTACGCCAAGCGTGACCAGTCTTTGACTTTGGCAGCGTTGCGGGCGGCGGGGGAGAGGGCGGAGGATATTTGGCGGCGGGTGGGCGTGGGACCGGGCGAGCAGGAGAAAAGGAAGGCTGGGGAGGCGGGCCTCCCCAGACCCCTCGGTCCCTGAGGCTTACTCGGGGGCGGGCTCGTCGCCCGGTGGGTCCTCGGCATCGTGCACCGGGACGCCGGGCAGGAGTTTGGCGGTGCGGATCGCTAAAGCCGATTTGACATGCGCCACGTTGGGGGCCGGGGTCAGGCGGGAGGTGAGGAAGCGCTGATAGTCGTCCCAGTCCTGGGCCACGATCTTCAGCAAAAAGTCGGTCTCGCCGGCCAGCATATGGCACTCGCGCACCTCAGGCCAGCCGCCGACCAAGGTCTCAAAGGCCTTGAGGTCCGACTCGGCTTGGCTGTTAAGCCCCACCTGTGCAAACACCGTGACGTGAAAGCCCAGGGCGTTCACATCCAGATCGGCGTGGTAGCCCTTGATAAACCCGGCTTCTTCCAAGGCGCGTACCCGGCGGCAGGCAGGGCGGGGCCGAAATGCCAGCCCGGCGCGCCAGTTCGACGTTGGTCATGCGCCCGTCGTTTTGAAGATCGGCTAGGATCCTGCGGTCGATGCGGTCCAGCTTAACCCGCTGCGTCGCCATCACCCCTCCCGATGGACGTTCCGACGGACGGCGAGCCCCAAGGGCCGCCGAGACGAAAGGAAATTACACATAATGGGGGCGAGAACGCAACGCAAGCCTGGACCATGCTGTCTTGTTTCGGTCGCCCCCAATAACGCGAGGCCGCCCCCGTTACCGGGAGCGGCCCCTGATCCTTGCAGATCGGCGTCACGCGACACCCCGAAGACGGGGCGGGCTTGGTCTTAGAAGCCCATGTCGCCCATGCCGCCCATGCCACCGCCGACCGGAGCAGCGTCCTTCTTCTCCGGAATGTCGGCGATCATCGCTTCGGTGGTGATCAGCAGGCCGGCCACGGAAGCGGCGTCCTGCAGGGCAGCGCGCACGACCTTGGTCGGGTCGATCACGCCGGCCTTCACCAGATCCTCGTACACGCCAGTCTGGGCGTTGAAGCCGAAGTTGCTGTCGGAGTTCTCCAGCAGCTTGCCGGCAACCACGGCACCATCAACACCGGCGTTCTCGGCGATCTGACGCACCGGCGACTGGAGAGCGCGGCGGATGATCTCGATGCCGACATCCTGGTCGGAGTTGGCGCCCTTCAGGGACGCCAGGGCGCGGGTGGCATACAGCAGAGCCACGCCACCACCGGCAACCACGCCTTCTTCCACCGCAGCGCGGGTGGCGTGCATGGCGTCGTCCACGCGGTCCTTCTTCTCCTTCACCTCGACCTCGGTGGCGCCGCCAACCTTGATCACGGCCACGCCGCCCGCCAGCTTCGCCAGACGCTCCTGGAGCTTCTCGCGGTCGTAGTCGCTGGAGGTCTCTTCGATCTGAGCGCGGATCTGGGTGCAACGGGCCTCGATGTCGGCCTTGTCGCCAGCGCCATCAACGATGGTGGTGTCATCCTTCGTCAGGGACACGCGCTTGGCGGTGCCCAGCATGTCGATGGTGACGCTCTCCAGCTTGATGCCCAGGTCTTCGCTGATGACCTGGCCACCGGTCAGGATGGCGATGTCTTCCAGCATGGCCTTGCGGCGATCGCCGAAGCCCGGCGCCTTGACGGCCGCGACCTTCAGGCCACCGCGCAGCTTGTTGACCACCAAGGTGGCCAGGGCTTCGCCCTCGATGTCCTCGGCGATGATCAGCAGCGGACGACCGGACTGAACGACGGTCTCCAGAACCGGCAGCAGCGGCTGCAGGCCAGAGAGCTTCTTCTCGTGGAGCAGGATGTAGGGATTATCCAGCTCGGCGATCATCTTCTCGGCGTTGGTGATGAAGTACGGCGACAGGTAGCCGCGGTCGAACTGCATCCCCTCGACGACGTCCAGCTCGGTCTCCAGGCCCTTGGCCTCTTCAACCGTGATGACGCCCTCGTTGCCAACCTTTTCCATGGCGGTGGCAATGATCTTGCCCACCTCGGTGTCGCCGTTGGCGGAAATGGTGCCAACCTGGGCCACTTCGTCCGAGGTCTTGATCTTCTTGGAGCGGGACTGAACGTCGGCCACCACAGCGGCCACGGCCAGATCAATACCGCGCTTCAGATCCATCGGGTTCATGCCGGCGGCCACCGACTTCACGCCCTCGCGGACGATCGCCTGGGCCAGCACGGTGGCGGTGGTGGTGCCATCGCCAGCGATATCAGCGGTCTTGGAGGCGACCTCCTTAACCATCTGGGCGCCCATGTTCTCGAACTTGTCCTGAAGGACAATTTCCTTGGCCACGGACACGCCGTCCTTCGTGATGCGCGGCGCGCCGAAGGACTTCTCAATCACAACATTGCGGCCCTTGGGACCCAGCGTCACCTTAACAGCGTGCGCCAGAATGTCCACACCGCGCAGCATACGCTCACGGGCGTCGGCAGAGAACTTGACGTCTTTGGCAGACATATCGGTTTTTCCCTTATCTCATCAGTCAGTCGGACAGGTCTTCGGAAACGTCGGTTCTCGCGCGGCCTTAGCCGACGATGCCCATAATGTCCGATTCCTTCATGATGAGGTACTCGACCCCATTCAGCTTCACTTCAGTGCCGGACCACTTGCCGAACAGAATGCGGTCACCCGGCTTGACATCCAGCGCAACCAGCTTGCCGTCGTCGCCACGCACTCCGGAGCCAACCGCGATCACCTCGCCCTCCTGGGGCTTTTCCTTGGCGGTGTCGGGGATGATGATGCCACCAGCGGTCTTTTCCTCGCTCTCCAGACGCTTGATGAGAACGCGGTCATGCAGCGGGCGGAAGTTCATGTATAGGCCTCCGTGAATTCCCCCTTGCGGGGCTTTGGGACCCGAGGCGAGAGCCTGTTGTTAGCACTCCCCCTCGGTGAGTGCTACATAGCGCGCCCTCCCCCTTTTTGTCAAGCGCACCCCACCCGTTCCGCCCCCGTTGGCTGTTTTTTTTCCACAGCCCTCGCGCATTGGACGGGGGTGCTTCGCTTCGGCGACGCGGGGCTGCCGACCCGGGCCCCGCCTGGGGCGATGCCCCAGACCCCTTTTTCTTCTGTTCATGGCCCTCCCCTCCCCCTCCTTTTGAAAAGCGTGCTTTTCAAAAGGAGGGGGAGGGGAGGGCCAATTAATAAAAGAAAGCGGAGGTCTGGAGGCGTCAGCCTCCAGGTGGGGTCCGGGGCGACAGCCCCGTGTTCCCGAAGCGAAACACCCCCTTCAAAGCCCGAACAGCGGCTGAAGCAGGCGCGGCAGGGCTTGGGTGAAGCGCAGGGGGGCGCCGGTGACGACGAGGCAGAGGCAGGGCTCGTTGCCGACCACGGGGCGGTGGGTGACGTTTTCGTCAAGCTCGGCGACGTCACCTTGGGTGTAGGTCCCGGTTTCGTCGGCGAAGCCGCCTTGCAGAACAATGGTGTATTCGTTGCCGCCGTGCCCATGCTCGGGCAGAGGGGTGCGGGGATCGACGGCGAGCAGGCGGGCGCTGGTGCCGTCGGCTTGGCGGCCGATCAGGGGGAGGTGGCGGATGCCGGGCCCCATCCGCCGCCAGGGCAGACGCCCCTTGACCAAGGCCGGCAAAAAAGGCCCGCACGGGCGCCGGCAGCAAGGCGGCCTCGCCCACGGGGGCCACGGCGGCCTGGATCACCGTCGGCGCGACCGGTTGGTCAAGCCGCGCCAGCACCGCGTCCAAGGCGTCCTCCGCCAAGGCCACAGGCTCCAGGCTCTCCACCAGCGCGCCGCCCAAAGCCTCCATGTCCGTCACCGCCGAGCGGCAGTTGGTGCAAAAGGTGATGTGGGTCGCGACCAGCAGGGAGGGGGCCTGTGTCAAGGTCCCAGCGGCGTAGGCGGTCAGCAAGACACTGCTCGGGTGATGCTTCATGATCAGCCGCGGCGCGTCGGCCCCAAAGAGAGACTCGGTCATGACGGATCGTCTCCTACGTGGCCGCGGACCTTGGCAAAGGCCAGCCGCAACCGGGATTTCACGGTTCCCAGCGGAATTCCCAACTTTTCCGCCACATCGGCGTGAGTCAGGTCCTCAAAAAAGGCAAGGCGCACCACTTCGGCCTGCTCGGCGGGCAAATGGCCCAGGGCCACGCGCACGCGGTTCTCGCGCCGCTGCGTCTCCAAGGCGTGGTCGGCCGCCACCGGCGCCTCGGGCACCAACACTGGGTCCTCAGGATCCAGGTCGGGTCGCTGTTCCCTACGCAACAGATCAATGCGCAGATTTCTCGCGATGGTGAAAATCCACGTGCTGGCCCCGGCCTTCGTCGCGTCATAGCGATCCGCCTTGCGCCACACCGACAGCAAGGTCTCCTGAGCCAGCTCTTCCGCCACCGCATCGGGAGCCCCCAGCCGGCGCAGATAGGCTTTCACCCGGGGGGCGAAATAGCGAAACAACTCGGCAAACGCCGTGCGGTCGCGATCACGGGCGATGGCCTCGATCAAGGCCGCGTGATCCTGGGCGGGAAGGACCAAACTGGTCATGCGCCCCCTCCCCCGTTCAAGGAAACCAACACGCCTTACCTCTCTGTAAACCATGGCTCCCCTGGTGGCCCCCAGGGCGCCCTTGCGATACTCTCATGATCCGCCATGGGGATCGACCGTGCAACAGAGGAGCGCGACCGCGTCATGACCTCTTCCGCCCCACTCAACATCGCCGTCATCGGTTCGGGTATCGCCGGAATGGCCGCCGCTTGGCTGCTGGCCAAACGCCATACCGTTACCGTTTTAGAAAAGGACTTCCGCCCCGGAGGGCATACCAACACCGTGGAAGCGCCCTTGGGCAAAGGGGCGCGCGTGCCGGTTGATGCCGGATTTATTCTTTATAATGAAAGTAATTATCGAAATCTCTCGGCCCTGTTCGCCCACCTCGGCGTCCCCACCCAAGCCGCCGACCTGTCGTTCTCAGTGTCCATCGACGACGGCCGAGTCGAATACGCCCGCAACAACGGTCTCGTCGGCCTCCTGGCCCAGCCAACCAATCTGGTCAAGCCCCGCTTCTGGTCCATGCTGCGCGGCTGGCTCCGCTTTTACCGCGAAGCCCCCGCCTTCCTCAAGGATCCCCAGGCCGATACCCTCACCCTGGCCCAGTACCTCCTCTTGCAAAACTATCCCCCCGCCCTCGTCGAAGACCACCTGCTGCCGCTCGGCGCCGCCGTCTGGTCGTGCCCGCCCCAGGACATGGAAGCCCACCCCGCCGCCGCCTTCATCCGCTTCTTCCAAAGCCACGGCCTGCTCTCGCTGCGCCCCAACCCAGGCTGGCGCACCGTCACCGGCGGCGCTCGCGAATACCTCCAGCGCCTCACCGCCCCCTACGTCACCGAGATCAAGCTCCACACCGGGGCCAAGCGCCTGATCCGCTGCGCCGGCGGCGTATTGGTCGAGGACGAGCGCGGCGGCTCCCACCTCTACGACCACGTCGTGGTCGCCACCCACGCCCCCCAGGCCCTCGCCCTGCTCGACGAGCCCACCCCCGACGAACGCCGCCTCCTCAGCCCCTTCCACACCCGCGCCAACGAAGTGTGGCTGCACCAAGACCTCGCTCTCATGCCCCACCGGGCCGAGGCCTGGGCCGCGTGGAATGCCCTGGTTCAACGCCAGCGCTCGGTGGAGTGGACCGCCTCCGTCACCACCTGGCTCAACCACCTGCACGGCTTCGACCGCTCCCACCCCCTGTTCCTCAGCCTCAATCCCCCCTTGCGCCCCGACGCCGAGGGCGTTCTCGGCCGGATGGTCTACCACCACCCCCTGATTACCCTCGACACCCTCGCCGCCCGCAAGGAACTGTGGAAGCTCCAGGGCCAAGGCAACATCTGGTACTGCGGCGCTTGGTGCGGCGACGGCTTCCACGAAGACGGCCTCCAAGCCGCCCTTTGGGTCGCCGAACGCCTCGGCCACCACCGCCGCCCCTGGTCCCTCCCAGAGCCCAGCGATCGCCTCACGGGGTGGCCTGAGAGTTTGCCGTAGAGGTAAGGGAGGGGGAGGAAAGGGAAGGGGGAAAAGGAAAGGGTGGGGGACGGTCGTCCCCCACGCCCCCTGTTCATTTTGTCGGCTGCATTGTGGTTCAGACGCCCCAAGGTGTGTTTCGTCAAACTTAGAAGTTATAAAAATACCAGTACATTAATCGACGATTTCGGTGGCAGGGGCGGCGGCAAAAAGGCGCGCACGATTTTCACCCACACCAGGGGGCTCGACGAAGCGGCCTCGCCGAGGGTTTGGGGGGAGTCTGCCATCCCCCCTTATGCGGCTGGATCGTTATTTAAGCCATGATGACTTGGCTTAAATAGGGAAGGAGCTAAGGTAAGCGCCCTTAATTAACGGGCGATACCCTCTGAGGGGATGACCACGGGAGGGATGAGCTATCTAAACTCTAAGTAATAAGTCTACCGACTGCATTTCACGAATGGTCCTTCTCCGACACCTGGCTCTCCATAAAGGCGCTCATGGCTTTATTATATGCCAAAAAGTCGTTATTAAATCTGCTTCAATGGCTCAATCTTTTTTTCATTCTGTAGCAATTGTAAATATGAGAGATGAAAATCTTGGTACTTATGGATTAAGTCATTAGCCATACTTTCTTCCGAAAATAAATAGCCTATTACAACAAGAATAAGCATCTTCTTTATACAAAACAAACGAATCGTTGAATATTCGTCTAAACTTACTTCTTCCTCTGTATGAAGTATAGCTGACCTAAACCTTGATAGGCTTGCCCCAAATAATTGAAGCAATTTATTTTCGTATTCTTTCAATTCACTCCATTCTTTTTAAACTCTGTCCTGTCGTCAGGCTCTCCTTTCCTTAAAAAGGAATCAAAGCGTTTGGGGGTCGTCTTGTTCGCCCACCCGGCCAAAGCCGCCGCCGCCCGGGGTTTCAATCACCAAAGTGTCGCCGGCGTTCAGGAGGAGCCGAGTGGTCGCCGGCAGGAACTCCAACTGGCCGGTCACCCGCTCCACCCGGTTGACGCCACACAGGCCCGGTTCGCCCCCGGCCAATCCATGGGGCGGGTAGTCCCGCCGGTTGGAGACGACCGCCGCCATCATCGGCTTGCGGAAGCACAACCGACGCACGACGCCGTCGCCTCCGCGCCAGTGGCCCTCGCCGCCAGAGCCCCGGCGCAGGGCAAAGGCATCGACAAGCACCGGGAAGCGCAGTTCCAAAATCTCGGGATCGGTCAGGCGGCTGTTGGTCATGTGGGTATGCACCCCCGACGCGCCCTCGAACCCCGGCCCGGCCCCCGCCCCGCCGCACAGCGTTTCATAATACTGCACGGTGTCGTCGCCGAAGGTCAGGTTGTTCATGGTGCCCTGGCTGCCGGCCAGGAGGCCTAAAGCCCCATACAAGGCATCGACCACCAACTGGCTGGTCTCCACATTGCCGGCCACCACCGCCGCCGGAGGCACCGGATTGAGCAGACAGCCCCGGGGGACCACGAGGGTGATCGGCTTGAGACAGCCCTCGTTGAGGGGAATCGGCGCCTCCACCAAGGTGCGGATCACATACAAGACAGCAGCCCGGGTAACGGCCAGCGGGGCGTTGGTGTTGCCGCTGCTTTGCGGTGAGGTGCCGGTGAAGTCGATCACCGCGCTGCGCTCGCCCGGATCAACGGACAGTGTCACCCGAATCAGGCCGCCGTCGTCGAGGCGGGTCTCAAAGGTGCCACCGCCCAGGCCGACCAGCACCCGGCGGACCAGTTCCTCGGCGTTGTCCTGGACATGCCTCATGGCCGCCTCGACCACCTCCATCCCCATGTCGGTGATCATGCGCTCGATCTCGAGAATGCCGGCCCGGTTGGCCGCCACCTGGGCCCGCAGGTCGGCGATGTTCTGGTCGGGATTGCGGGCCGGCCACGGTCCCGCCGCCAAGCGCCGGCGCAGATCCTGCTCGAGAAACACACCGTCTTTCATCAGGGGGACGGCATCAAGGAGCACGCCTTCGTCGGTCAGCACCCGGCTGTCTGGCGGCATGGAGCCCGGGGTGGTGCCGCCCACGTCGGCGTGATGCCCCCGGCTTGCCACCCAGAACACCACTTGGCGACCGTGGAACACCGGCGTGACCACCGTCAGGTCGGGCAGGTGGGTGCCGCCATTGTAGGGGGCATTGGTCACGAAAACGTCGCCCGGCGCCAGGGTGTGGAGATGGGCGGCACGCACCGCCCGCACGCTTTCGCCCATCGAGCCCAGGTGGACTGGAACATGCGGCGCATTGGCAATGAGGGCGCCCGTGGCGTCGAACAGGGCACAGGAAAAATCGAGCCGTTCCTTGATGTTGACCGAGTGGGCGGTGTTGCGCAGGACCGCGCCCATCTGCTCGGCAATGGCCATGAAGCGGGCGTTGAACAGTTCCAGGCGCAGGGGGTCGGGCGCCGTGCCCAACGAGGCCCGCAGCGGTCGTGCACTCCGGCGCGTGAGTTCCAGATGCCCAACCGGAGTCACCGTGGCTTGCCAGTCCAAATCCACCACCGTGGTCGAGCCCGGATCCACCAACAGCGCCGGCCCCGGGATCACCACGCCCACGGTCAGCGATGGTCGGTCATAAATCGGGGTTGTGACCCAGCGGCCCCCCTTGAACAAGGTCACGTGATCAATGGCCTCGGGCGTTTGGGCCGCGYCCCGGGTGCTTCGTTCCGCCCCAAGGCTGGGCGCCGGGGTGGCAAAGGCGTCCTCGGCCTGGGCCACCACCTCGACCAACACCGTGGCGGCCACCATCGGGCGGTCGAGATCGAAGCCAAAGCGGGCGCGATGGAGCGCGCAAAAGGCCTCGGCCATGGTTTCCAGGCTGCCGGCCGGCACCTCCAACGCGGTATCGGCCCCGGCATAGCGGATCTGCAAGCGCCGTTCGGCCCGGGTCCGGTCCATGGGCGCGCCTTGAAGAGCCAGGGCTTGGCGGCCCTTGCTCTCTAGCCGGGTCCACGCGGCCGTCACGATCGGCAGGGTCTCGGCCGACAGGGGAACCTCCAGGCTTTGTTCGTTCAAGATCCGCAGATCGGCAAAGCCCATGCCCCACGCCGACAACAACCCCGCCAGCGGATGAATCAGGACCCGGTCCATCCCCAGGGCATCGGCCACCAACGTGGCGTGCTGGCCACCGGCCCCCCAAAACACACCAAGGCATGGGTGGCCACATCGTGGCCCCGCGCCGTGGTCAGGGTCCGAATGGCGCCGGCCACTGGTTTCCACCGCCAAATCCAACACGGCCTCGGCCACCGCTTCCGGCGGGCGGCCATCGCCCAGCGCGACTGCTAAATGGGCAAAGGCCCGACGCGCCGCCCCGGCATCCAGGGGCTGGTCGCCATCGGGGCCAAACACCGCCGGGAAGTGCGCCGGTTGCAGCCGGCCGAGAACCGCATTGGCATCGGTCACGGTCGGCGGCCCGCCCCGGCGATAACAGGCCGGCCCCGGATCCGCCCCCGCCGAGCGCGGGCCCACGCACAACCGGGCGCCATCATAGTGGACGATCGAGCCGCCTCCCGCCGCCACCGTGTGGATCCGCATCATGGGCGCGCGCACCCGCACCCCGGCCAGCCGGGTTTCGAACACGCGCTCCAAGGTGCCGGCGTAATGGGAGACGTCGGTCGAGGTGCCGCCCATGTCAAAGCCGATGACCCGGTCCACCCCGGCCTCGGCCGCCATGCGCACACAGCCCACCACCCCGCCGGCCGGCCCCGAGAGCAAGGCGTCCTTGCCCTGGAACAACGGCGCCTCCACCAAGCCGCCGTTCGACTGCATGAACAGCAGCCGGGTGCCGTTCAAGGCCACCGAGAGGCGCTCGACATGCTGGCGCAAGGGCGGCGACAAGCTGGCATCGACAATGGTGGTGTCGGTACGGCCCACCAGCTTGATGAGCGGGCTCACCCGGTGACTGACCGAAATCTGAGTAAAGCCGATCCGCTCGGCCAGGGCGGCGGCCTTTTGCTCATGGGCCGGATGCCGGTAGCCGTGCAAAAAGGCAATGGCACAGGCCCGCAGGCCATCGTCGAAGGCCGCCTGGAGGCCATCGCGCAGGGCGTATTCGTCGAGGACCTCCAGCACGTGGCCCTCGACGGTCACGCGCTCGCGGGCCTCGATCACCCGTTCATGCAGCAAGTCGGGCAGAAGGATCTCGCGGGCAAACAGGTCGGGCCGGTCCTGGTCCCCAATGCGCGGCAGATCGGCAAACCCCCGGGTGATCACCAGAACGCAGCGCGCGCCCTTGCGTTCTAGCAAGGCATTGGTGGCCACCGTGGTTCCCATGCGCACGGACTCGATGCTGCCCTCGGGAATGTCGTGCCCCGGGCCCAGGCCCAGCAGGGAACGAATGCCGGCCAGGGCAGCGTCGGCATATTGGCTGGGGTTGTCCGAGAGCAGCTTTCGGGTGTGGATGGTGCCCCAAGGATCCCGCGCCACGATGTCGGTGAAGGTGCCCCCGCGATCGATCCAGAACGACCAGCGGCCGGTGGCCTGGGCGGTTGCGGTGGTATCCGTCATGGGGAATCTCCCTCGCGCGGGGGCATGTCTTTGAAAGATAGGATATTTTGGCGGAGGTTAGAAGCCCTGAGACAGACTGGGGAAGCGGGGCCTCCCCAGGCCCCACCGTCATGGAGCCCCTTTGCGTGAAACATCCCCCCCAAAGGGAGGGGCCTGGGGAGGCCTCGCTTCCCCAGCCTTCCTTTTCTCTCGCCCGCTTTTCCCCGTGAAAGCGGTTTTCCCAAGGGGGCAAACACGGTAATCTCCCCTCCCGAGGGGCTCTAGCCCCTTTTCCCTCTTCCAAAGAACGGCGAGACCATGGCGGATACTCCCTCCGAACGGATTCTCATCATCGATTTCGGGTCCCAGGTGACGCAGCTCATCGCGCGCCGGGTGCGGGAAAGCGGTGTGTATTGCGAGGTCCATCCTTTTAATAAGGTCAGCGAGGACAGCATCCGCGCGTTCGGACCGGCGGGCGTCATCCTTTCGGGAGGGCCGGCCTCGGTCATCGGCGAAGGCTCGCCCCGCGCCCCCCAGGCGCTTTTCACCCTGGGCTTGCCCGTGCTCGGCATCTGCTACGGCCAGCAAACCATGGTCGCCCAGTTGGGCGGACGCGTCGAAGCCCCAGATCACCGTGAATTCGGCCGCGCCTTCGTCGAGGTCACCGGGACCTGCGCCTTGTTCGAGGACGTCTGGGCCTCGGGCCAGCGCGAACAGGTGTGGATGAGCCACGGCGATCGCGTCATCGCCCTGCCCGAGGGCTTCGCCGTGGTCGCCACCAGCGAGGGCGCCCCGTTCGCCGCCATCGCCGACGAAGCCCGCCGCTTCTATGGCGTGCAGTTCCACCCCGAGGTAGTCCATACGCCCCACGGCGCCCAATTGCTGCGCACCTTTACCCACACGATTTGCGGGTGTCAGGGGACCTGGACCATGGCCGCCTTCCGCGACCAAGCCATTGCCCGCATCCGCCAGCAGGTCGGCTCCAAGCGCGTACTGTGCGGCCTGTCGGGCGGCGTGGATAGCTCGGTCGCCGCCGCCCTCATCCACGAGGCCATCGGCGACCAACTGGTGTGCGTGCTCGTCGATCACGGCTTCATGCGGGCCGGCGAGGCCGAGGAAGTGGTGAGCGTCTTTCGCGACCGCTTCAACATCCGCCTCGTCCACCGCGAAGCCTCGGACCTGTTCTTGCAGCGCCTCGACGGCCTCACCGACCCCGAGCAAAAGCGCAAGATCATCGGCGCCACGTTTATCGACGTGTTCGAGGAAGAAGCCAAAAAGGTCGGCGGCGCCGACTTCCTGGCCCAGGGCACCCTCTATCCCGACGTTATCGAGAGCGTCTCGTTTGCCGGCGGCCCCAGCGTCACCATCAAGAGCCACCACAACGTCGGCGGCCTGCCCGAGCGCATGAATATGGCCCTGGTCGAGCCCCTGCGCGACCTGTTCAAGGACGAGGTCCGGGCCCTGGGCCGCGAATTGGGCCTGCCCGACACCATGGTCGGCCGCCACCCCTTCCCGGGCCCCGGCCTCGCCATCCGCATCCCCGGCCAGCCGCTAACCCGCGAACTGCTCGACCTGCTGCGCAAGGCCGACGCCATTTATCTGGAAGAAATCCGCGCCGCCGGCCTCTACGATGCCATCTGGCAGGCCTTCGCCGTGCTGTTGCCGGTGCGCACCGTCGGCGTCATGGGCGATTCCCGCAGCTACGACTACGCCCTGGCCCTGCGCGCCGTCACCTCCACCGACGGCATGACCGCCGACTTCTTCCCCTTCGACGCCGCCTTCCTCTCCCGCGTCTCCAACCGTATCATCAACGAAGTCAAGGGCATCAACCGCGTCACCTACGACGTGACCTCGAAGCCGCCGGGGACGATTGAGTGGGAGTGATCGAGGGATTGGTTGGGAAGACGGAAGAAAAATAAGGAAAGAAGGCTGGGGAGGCGCGGCCTCCCCAGGCCCCTAAACGGGAAGTTTACCGTTTCGGTACAAGGAGCGCTTTGGTTTACCGGGAGGGGAAAAAGCTCATGTAATAATTCCACGGCGCAACGCAAGGGGGCCCCGGCGAAAACGGCGGATTTCTGGGGTTTCAGGCGATAAGCGCTTCGCGGGACTGCTCTAAAAGTCTTTGGCACGGGCCTTGCTATTAAGAGGGCGTGGAGACGACGCGGGGATGTCGTCCAGTAAAAACCCGGCCAAAGGAGCCCCTCATCATGACGCGCAAGGTTGCCATTTACGGAAAAGGCGGGATCGGCAAGTCCACCACGACGCAGAATACCGCCGCTGCCCTTGCCTATTACCATGATAAGAACGTCTTTATTCATGGCTGCGACCCCAAGGCGGACTCCACCCGCCTGATCCTGGGCGGTCTGCCCCAGGAGACGGTGATGGACACCTTGCGCCAAGTTGGCGCCGAAAAGGTGACCTTGGACAAGGTGGTCAAGACCGGCTTTCGTGACATTCGCTGCGTGGAATCGGGCGGTCCCGAGCCCGGCGTGGGCTGCGCTGGCCGCGGCGTGATCACCGCCATCGACCTGATGGAAGCCAACGAAGCGTATACCGATGACCTGGACTTCATTTTCTTCGACGTTTTGGGCGACGTGGTGTGCGGCGGGTTCGCCATGCCGATCCGCGATGGCAAGGCGCAGGAAGTGTACGTGGTGGCCTCCGGCGAAATGATGGCCATCTATGCCGCCAACAACATCTGCAAGGGTCTGGTCAAGTACGCCAAGCAAAGCGGCGTGCGTCTGGGCGGCGTGATCTGTAACAGCCGCAAGGTCGATGGTGAGTACGAGTTCCTCCAGGAATTCACCGCCGCCATTGGCACCAAGATGATCCACTTCGTGCCGCGCGACAACATCGTGCAAAAGGCCGAATTCAACAAGAAGACCGTGACGGAATATGATCCGGCGGCCAATCAGGCCATGGAATACAAGCAACTGGCTCAGGCCATCATGGACAATACCGACTTCGTCATTCCCAAGCCGCTCACCATGGACGAGCTGGAGAAGATGGTCGTCAAGTACGGCATCGCGGACTGAAGTCGAGCGCCACGTGTCTTCGCGCGGGGTCTTCCCTTGGGGGAGGGAAGGGTCCGGCCCGTAGGGGACGTCCTGGGAGGCGCGCGAAGACACCCCCCTTCAAGCAAAAAATTCGATAGGCCGGCACAAGGAAGGGCGGATCATGCCATACCATGAGTTTGAGTGCAGCACCTGCATCCCGGAGCGCAAGAAGCACGCCGTCACCAAGGTGGAAGGCGAGGACCTGACGTCCTGTTTGCCGCTGGGATACCTCAACACCATTCCCGGCTCGATCTCGGAGCGCGGCTGCGCCTACTGCGGCGCCAAGCACGTGATCGGCACCCCGATGAAGGACGTGATCCACATCAGCCACGGTCCCATCGGCTGCACCTACGACACTTGGCAGACCAAGCGCTACATCTCGGACAACGGCAACTTCCAGCTCAAGTATACCTTTGCCACCGACGTGCGCGAGAAGCATATCGTGTTCGGGGCCGAGAAGCTGCTCAAGCAGAACATCATTGAGGCCTTTAAGGCCTGTCCCGACATCAAGCGCATGACCATCTACCAAACCTGCGCCACCGCGCTGATCGGCGACGACATCAATGCCATCGCCGAAGAAGTGATGGAAGAACTGCCCGATGTGGATATTTTTGTCTGCAACTCCCCGGGCTTTGCCGGCCCCAGCCAGTCGGGCGGCCACCACAAGATCAATATCGCCTGGATCAATCAGAAGGTCGGCACGGTCGAGCCCGAGATCACCAGCGATTACGTGATCAACTACGTGGGCGAGTACAATATCCAGGGCGACCAGGAGGTCATGCAAGACTTCTTCAAGCGCATGGGCATCCAGGTCCTTTCGACCTTTACCGGCAATGGCTCCTACGACGACCTGCGTTCGATGCACCGCGCCCATCTGAACGTGCTCGAATGCGCCCGCTCGGCCGAATACATCTGTAACGAACTGCGGGTGCGCTACGGCATCCCCCGTCTCGACATCGACGGCTTCGGCTTCGAGCCGCTGTCGGCCTCGTTGCGCAAGGTCGGTCTGTTCTTCGGGATTGAAGACCGCGCCCAGGCGATCATCGAGGAAGAAACGAAGAAGTGGAAGCCCCACCTCGACTGGTACAAAGAGCGTCTCCAGGGCAAGAAGGTCTGCCTGTGGCCGGGCGGGTCCAAGCTCTGGCACTGGGCCAATGTGATTGAAGAAGAAATGGGGCTGAAAGTCGTCTCGGTCTATACCAAGTTCGGCCACCAGGGCGACATGGAAAAGGGCATCGCCCGCTGCTCCGAAGGCGCGCTGGCCATTGACGATCCCAACGAGCTGGAAGGCCTGGAGGCGCTGGAAAAGCTCAAGCCCGACATCATCTTCACCGGCAAGCGCCCGGGCGAGGTCGCGAAAAAGGTGGGCGTGCCCTACCTCAACGCCCACGCCTACCACAACGGTCCGTGGAAGGGCTACGAGGGCTGGGTGCGCTTCGCTCGCGACATCTATAACGCGATTTACTCGCCAATTCACCAGCTTTCCAAGATCGATATCAGCAAGGACCCGATCGCGACCGATCGCGGCTTCCTGACCCCGACCCTGATCTCGGACGCCAGCCTCGACGACGCCGTGCGCGGCCGGACCGACCTCCAGCCCTACACCGGCAAGTACGACATCGTGCCCGACCTTCGGGCCCGGATCCATCCCGAATTCCCGCGCCGCCAGTCGGCCGCCCAGTAAGTCGCCAGACCCAGAGGAAGCCCCTGACCATGACCGACATGACCAAGGACCGGGTCGAGCAGCTGATCGACTATATTATGAAGAAGTGCCTCTGGCAGTTTCACTCGCGTAATTGGGATCGCGAGCGCCAGAACAAGGGTGTTCTCGGCATGACCACGCAGATCTTGTGTGAGGAGCCGTGTGATATCGAGGACCCCAAGGAAAAGTGCTACTGGGTCGATGCCGTGGTTTTGGCCGAGGCCTATCGCGAGCGTTTCCCTTGGATCAACACCCTGAGTAAGGATGAGATCCGCGCCCTCATGGCGGCGGTCCACGCCCGGCTCGACCACCTGACCATCACCGGATCGCTCAACGAAGAACTGACCGACAAAAACTACTAAGCGGGAGTCGCCCTATCATGACGTGTGAAGTAAAGCTCAAAGACCGCGTCGGGACGATCAACCCGATTTTTACCTGCCAGCCGGCCGGCGCTCAGGTGGCCTCCATTGGCATTAAGGATTGCATCGGCATCGTTCACGGCGGCCAGGGCTGCGTGATGTTCGTGCGTCTGTTGATCTCGCAGCACTACAAGGAGAGCTTCGAAATCGCCTCCTCCTCGGTGCACGAGGACGGTGCGGTGTTCGGCGCCTTGAACCGGGTCGAGGAGGCGGTGGACGTTCTCCTCATGCGCTACCCTCACGTTAAGGTCGTGCCGATCATCACCACTTGCTCGACCGAAGTCATCGGCGACGATGTGGACGGCGTGATCACCAAGTTGCAAGAAGAACTGCTGGATGTGAAGTACCCGGACCGCGAGGTTCATCTCATTCCCATCCACACCCCGAGCTTCGTTGGCTCCATGGTGTCCGGGTATGATGTGGCGGTACGCGACTTCGTCAAGCACTTCTCCAAGAAGACCAAGCCCAGCCTCAAGATCAACCTGATCACCGGCTGGGTGAACCCGGGCGACGTCAAGGAGATCAAGCATCTTTTGGCCGAGATGAAGGTCGAGGCCAACGTGCTCTTCGAGATCGAGGGCTTTGATTCGCCCCTGATGCCCGATGGCAGCGCCGTCTCCCACGGCAACACCACCATCGCCGACCTGGAGGCCACCGCCGACGCCCAGGGAACCATCGCCCTCAACCGCTACGAAGGCGGTCTGGCCGCGAAGTGGCTGCAAAAGCGTTGGGACGTGCCGGCGGTGATCGGGCCCTCGCCGATCGGGATCCGTAACACCGATACTTTCTTGCAAAACCTCAAGACCATGACCGGGCACCCGATCCCCGAGTCCCTGGTTCGCGAACGCGGCATTGCCATCGACGCCATCACCGATTTGGCCCACATGTTCCTGGCCGACAAGCGCGTGGCGATCTATGGCAACCCCGATCTGGTGCTGGGGCTGGCCGAGTTCTGCCTGGATCTCGAGATGAAGCCGGTCCTTCTGCTGCTGGGCGACGAAAACGCCGAGTATGAAAAGGACCCGCGCATCAAGGCCTTGCAGGAAAACGTCGCCCACGACATGGAGATCATCACCAACGCCGACCTCTTCGAGTTGGAAAGCCGGCTCAAGGACGGGTTGGAGGTGGATTTGATCCTGGGGCATTCCAAGGGCCGCTTTGTCGCCATCGACAACAAGGTGCCTATGCTGCGCGTTGGTTTCCCGACCTACGACCGTGCTGGTCTCTACCGCTATCCGGTGATGGGGTATGCCGGGGCGACTTGGCTGGCCGAGCAGATGGCCAATACGCTGTTCACCGACATGGAATACAAGAACAACAAGGAGTGGGTCCTCAATATGTGGTGAGCAGTTCCCCGGAAGTTGGGAAGAAAAAGGCTGGGGAGGCGCGGCCTCCCCAGGCCCCTCGGGACGTTTTGGGCGATAGCCAGGGAGGAGCGGCTCATGAAAATCGCGGTTTGTGTGGATCGAGACGGCGAGCCGGCGGCCCTCTTCAAGGGGCAGGCGGTGCGGCTTTATCAGCAAAGCGGTGATACCTGGGTTTTGCGTCGGGAAATTCTTCTTGATTTGCGAGCTGACGAGGGGTTGGCCGCTCTCAAGCTCGCCTTGCACACCGTGTGGTCCCGGCTGGAGGACTGTCGGGAGGTTTTGCTTCGGGAGGTGCGGGGCATTGGCTGCGTGATCTTGCAAGACGACATGGGCGTGCGCCTGTGGCGGTCCGAGGGGGCGCTCGCCGAGCAACTCGACAACGTGGGGCGCAAGATCCAAGAGACACCTCGGGTCGAGGCCAGTGGCTGCGGCTGTGGCGGGCGCGGCCGGGCTCCCGAGGCGTCGGGCCAACCCGACCCGGCGCCCGATCCCGAGGTGGTGGCGCCCGGCCATCTGCGTGTCGATCTTGCTGCCCTGTTGGCCGCTGACACCCGGCGCAATTCCCGCGATCTTCTGGCTCCGCTCCTGGAGGCTCGCGCTTTTGAACGTCTCGACATTGTCTGCGAGCATCTGCCGCGCTGGTTCGACAGCACCCTCGCACGTCTTGATCTTCAAGCCGACGTGCAGCCCGAGGGGGCTTTTCTGTGCGCGCGCGTGGTGCCCGTTCCCGCTGCTGCCCAAGGAGGGTGTTCGCGCTCATGACCCCCACTCCCCAAGATCGCAAGGTCTTTGATCGGCTCGACGAAGCCGCCCGCGGCTATCAGGCCCGGGCCGAGCAGTTCATCACCCAGGGACAACGGCCTAGTTTGGTCTTTAACGTCGGCTCGGTGGCCCTGGAACACACCTTAGTTGCTCTGTGCGCCTTTCATGGTCGCATGCCTCTCAATCACACCTATACCGACCTTCTGGAGACCGTTGAGGAGGTTATGGATCTGCCCGCCGCCTTGGCCGAGGAAATCCGTGCGCTGGATGGGGCGTTTGGCTTGTGTTCTCTCGACGAGGCGTGCACCACCACGCCGGGGCCCGAGGATGCTGTGCGGGTGTTGCGGCTGTGCCGGGACGTCCGGGCCTTGATACCGGTCTCTTGAAAGGGACGTGGAAAAAGAGAAGGCTGGGGAAGCGCGACCTCCCCAGACCCCACCTTCCCTTGTGGATGGAGCGCCCAGGAAGCGAGGGGTCTGGGGAGGCCGCGCCTCCCCAGCCTTCTCTTTCGCCGAGAGGATCCGCGTGACCGATGACGATCCCGACCGCTGGTATTCCACCAACAGCGTTGGCGTGCCCTCCTGGCTGCTGGCCAGTCCCTTGTTCAACGCCCGTGCCCCCGCCCTGACCTTACACGGCACCCGCGAGACCCACCCCGGTCTGTTCCGGGTTCTCGACGAGGCGGGATCTCAGGAGGAGGCGGCGGAAATCTTTGATCATTATATGACCGTGCAGTTTGGCCCTATTTTTGAAGGGCAAAACGGGCCGTCTTGGCGCCGGACCTACCTAGACCTCCTGCGCGGCTGGGGCGTGGACTCCAGTTCGCCGCACGGCGCGGTGCTCAAGGGGTGGGTCGAGAGCCGGTTTGGGTTGGTCCCCACCTATCATAAGGAAACCCTGGGAGGCTTCCCGTCCGAGGCCTGGGCCGTTTATTTCGAGGAAAAGGCCAGCCGATGCTATCACGCGAGCGGCATCAATTTTCAGCTCGATCTTTTATACGAATACGCCCAGTGGTGCTTGCGTCGTTTCGCGCATCCGGGGCCGCGCCGGGTGACCCTGTGGCGCGGGTCGAACGATTGCGAGCAGCAGTTGCTTGAAGGAACGCTGCGTGATCCCTGGTGCGTGTTACGCCTCAACAACGTGATTTCTTTTACCTCGTCGCGCGAGCGGGCCGATGAGTTTGGCGACTGGGTTCTGGAAGTTGATATTCCCACGTGCAAGCTACTGTATTTTCCCGGGTTGATTCGAGAGCCCGTCTTTAATAGTGAGCGGGAGTATTTGGTTTTGGGAGGGGCCTATTTGGTGGCAGCTCGACGGTCTCTCTATTAGATCGGGGAAGGCAAGGCTGGGGAGGCTCGCCTCCCCAGACCCCTCGTTTGATTGGCCCCTAAGCTCGAAATGAAGCGCCCGGAATGGAGGGGTCTGGGGAGGCAAGCCTCCCCAGCCTTCCCGTATCTTTTTTAAGGGGAGATCAAGCCTTTTTGGAGCGCGAGGCACAGGGCTTGTTCGTTGGTCGTTGCGCCCAGTTTGGTGCGGCTGTTGCCCAAGTGATAGTGGACCGTCCATTCACTGATGCCAAGTCGGTGGGCGATTTCCTTGCTGCGCAGACCCGACGCCAGCCATAGCAGGCACTCGACCTCGCGTTTGGTCAATGGGCACGCCAGGGGGCGGGGGTGAGCCTCGTGAGCGCTCACTCGAACGGCCATGGCCGTGGCAATCCCCAAGAGCGCGTTTGCGTGGTGGCGGGCGACCTCGGCGTGGGCCGAGGGGGAAAGGTCGGAGAAAAAATTCACGATGATCTGCTGGCGCCGGTCGGGGTGCCAGATCGGCACTGATAAGTTACGCCGGAAGCCCAGGCCTTCCAGGGCTTCGTAAAAAGCCCTCCAACGCGGATCCTTACTATGGCGGATCGCTACATCCTTGTCCCACCTCAGCAGGTGAAGGGTCTTGGTATTCATAGCGCGCCAACTCAGGGTTTCCTGCGGGTCTGTGTCCGCCAGCGAATACCAGGGCGCGCCCCGGTCTGAAGGGCTGGTACTAATAACCTGCCGTTTGCTGTTTGCATAAGGGGCGAGGATCAGAGAGGCTCCACAAAAACCATACTGAGCCGATAGAATTTCTGTGGTGAAACGCAAAACATCATCGCTGGAGGCGGATGAAGACAGGGCGGTAATCAAATCAAAAGAATTCGATTCGAAGATCATGGGTTTTTCCGTCCCCAACGGGAGTGTGGGGATTTTTTGAAACTGTGCTGGCTCGCCAAAGGATGAAAAGACAACGGGCCTCCCATGAGAATGTTCCAGGTCTGAATGTCGTTGAAGATGAAGGAACCTTACTATAAATTGGTGATAACAGTACCTTGGCGGTCTGTTGTGCGTCAAGGTGAGAACGCATTTTGTCAGCCTTCGTAGGGAGGCTGTGGCGTGCTCGTCACTTTATACTAAATGATATAAGCGATAAGGGAGTGCCTCCGTTGAGAGGATGGCCTTTTGTACCGATTTGGAGAGGCCCTTTAAAAACGACGAGAAGGGCAGCGGGGTAAGAAGGTGGGAGGGTGCCTAAAAAAGGAGAATAATCTCGGGGAAAATCGCCTTTTTGGGGAGTCCCCCATTTGTTGGGCTGTCTCTTCGAGTGACGGTTTTGTTATGGTGTAAATACATCCGGTTTGGATGGTAGCGGTATGTCCGGGAGAGCGAGGGTGCGAGGGGCTTCCTCGCTCAGGAGGTCCCATCGTGAACAACAAAAAACTGAGCCTTTCGCTTCTTTTGACCCTGGTATTGGTCAGCTTTTCCCTGTTCCTGGGGGGACTTATCCTTCGCGATGTTGGCAAGGATGTCGGTCGTTTGCTCGCCAACACCGAAGCGCGCCAACGGGTCCGAGCATCGATCGATGTTCTCAAGGCCATGCAGGCCCTGCGCAACGAGCGGGGCCATACCTTGCGTCTGCTGCGTGCCCCCCAGCCTCCGTCGCCGGATGTCTTGGCCCCGGTGCTGGCCTTGCGGGCTGGAACAAGCAACGTGTCCCAGAATGTGGAGGCGTTCTGTCAAGCCTTGACGTGTGCCCCCGGCCTGGGGGCGTCGGAGGTGAGGGCCGCCTTGGATCGGGTTGCCGATCTGCGCCGCCCCGTAGATGCGGCCTTGGCGCAGGAGCTGGGCGCTCGGCCTGCCGAGCTGAGTGCCACCTGGAGCAAGGAAACCCTGAATGCGGCCACGGTGCTGGTTCGGCTGGGCAAGGGCTTTCTTGAGGCCTTGCGGGCGCAAGATTCGCGCTACGAGGCGATTGTCGCCTTCCAGGATATCGCCCTTGCGGCGCGTGGAGCCTATGGCGCGGCGCGCGTGAGCTTTGATGCCCTGATGGCCGAGGGCAAGGGGGGAGGGGAGGCAGCGGCTCACCTGCGCACGGCCCTGGGCCAACTGGACAGTGCCTGGACCTTGTTGCGCGAGCGTTTGGCGGCTCCCGGTGCCCCGGTCCCCTTACAGGCGGCGGCGGCCCGGGTCGAGCAGGTTTTCTTCCAAACCTATATTCCGGCCATCCTGACGAGCCTTGAGGCGCTGGAAGCCGGTCGCCCCTTGCCCCTGCCGTCTGCCGAAATGAATAAGCTGGGCGATCAGGCCGGGGAGGCCATGGACGGCATGGGCACGGCCATTCTCCAGGTGCTGGGCGCCCAAGCCGACGCCTGGGTCAGCGAGAGCGAAGTCGAGGTGGCTTTTGGGGGGGCTGAACTGCTGGTCGCCTTGCTCTTGAGTGTCGGGGGGATCTGGGTGGTGCGCCAGCGCGTTTCCTCTCCCTTGCATCACTTGGCAGCCGCCACCCGTCGCGTGGCCGAGGGCGATCTGACCGGGCCGGTCCCGTTTGCCGGGCGGGGAGACGAGGTGGGGGCCCTGGCCGATGCCTTGGTGACCTTCAAGGAAAACGCCGTCGAGCGCGAACGGCTCGAAGCCCTTCAGGTCGCCGAGCGCACCGCCCGCGAGCACCGGGCCCGCGAGGTGGAGCGCCTCGTGAGCGGCTTTGGCGAGCGGATCAGCGACATTTTGGGGATTGTGAACGTCGCCGCCTCCGACATGAAGCAGACGGCTCAAAGCATGGCCGGCATTGCCGAGCAAACCCAGGCCCAATCGGGGGCTTCAGCGGCGGCAGCCGAGCAGACCTCGGCCAACGTGCAGACCGTTGCCGCGGCGGCGGAGCAGATGGCGGCGTCGATCCACGAGATCAGTCGGATCATGGCGATGTCGAGCCAGATTGTGAGCGAGGCCTCGCATCGGGCCGGTGAAACCACCGCCACCGTCGAGGGCTTGGCCGAGGCCGTGGGGCGGATTGGCGAGGTGGTGGCCCTGATTCAGGATATCGCCGCCCAGACCAACCTGCTGGCCCTCAATGCCACCATCGAGGCGGCACGGGCCGGCGACGTGGGCAAGGGCTTTGCCGTCGTCGCCCACGAAGTCAAGGCGCTGGCCACTCAGACGGCACGGGCTACCGGCGAGATCTCCGGCCATATCGCCGCCGTCGAGGGCGCAACAAGCCGCACGGTCGAGGCCATCGGGGCGGTGGGCGGCACCATTTCCAGGTTGAGTGACATCGCCACGACCATTGCCTCGGCGATTGAGGAGCAAAGCGCCACCACCGCCGAGATCAGCCGAAACGCGCAAGAAGCCGCCAGCGGAACCCGTGAGGTCTCATTGACCGTGACGCGGGTCAGCGACGCCGCTACCCGAACCGGGGAAGCCGGGTCCCAAGTTCTCGGCGCGTCCGAAGCTGTGGCCCGCGAGGCCCAAGCCTTGCACCGAGAAATTGATGTCTTCCTGTCGGGGATTCGCAGCCTGGGTCGCCAAGCGCGCACCGGGCCTTAACGACACGAGGGGTCTGGGGAGGCTCGGCCAGCCTCCCCAGCCTTCCCTTTTTGTCTGTCTCACGCCTTGCGCTGCAATCCCGCCATGCGAAACGTTTTGTAATTCAGAGTGTACTTTTCCATCCGGACCCCCAGCATCCGACGCGACAGTCCCAACTCCCGCGCTGCCTCGCCCACATTGCCATTGGTGTTCTTGAGCGCCTCAACGATCATCTCGTATTCCAACGCCCGCATCCGGGCCTCCAGGGTGCCGCCCAGCACGGTGCCGCTTTCGCGCGGGGTCTGGAGGGAGGGGGGCAGGTCATAGGCGTGAATGACCTCGCCCTCGCTTAAGATCACCGCCCGCTCCATCACGTTTTCCAGCTCGCGGACGTTGCCGGGCCAGTGATAACTCATGAGCATGTTGAGAGCCGGGGTGGAGATCCGCTTGACGCTCTTGTTGTTCTCGGTGGCAAACACCGTGACGAAGTGATCGGCGAGGGTGATGACATCCGTCCCCCGGTCCCGCAGGGCGGGAATGGTTAGGGGGAAGACATTGAGGCGGTAAAACAGGTCTTCGCGGAACGTTCCGTTTTGTACCATCTCGCCCAGGTCGCGGTTGGTAGCGGCGATGATGCGTACGTCGATCTTGACCGGCCGGCTGCCGCCCACGCGCTCGAACACTTTTTCTTGAAGAACGCGAAGGAGTTTGGCTTGCATGGTCAGGCTCAGTTCGCCCACCTCATCGAGGAAGATGGTGCCGCCGTCAGCTTGCTCAAAATAGCCCTTGTGCAGGCCAAGGGCCCCGGTGAACGATCCCTTTTCGTGACCAAACAGCTCGCTTTCGGCGAGGCTTTCGGGCAGGGCGGCGCAGTTGGCCTTGATGAAGGGGCCCTCGGCACTGGGGCTGTTGTAGTGGATGGCGTTTGCCACCAACTCCTTGCCCACCCCGCTTTCGCCCAGGATCAGCACCGTGGCCTTGGTGGCCGCCACCTTTTGGATCAGGTCGTAGACGTCTTGCATCGGCTTGGCGTTGCCGATGATGTTGGAGGGCTTGAAGCGCTGGCGCAGGGCGTTTTTGAGGCGGCGATTTTCGTTCTCCAGGCGGACCTTATCGACATTTTCAATCAGATAAAGCTCAACCGCCGGCGCGATCAGCGAGGCGAGCATGCCCAGGATTTCCGCGTCCTGACGCATCAGGCGCTGGTTCATGTAAACCCGCTCGGCGCAGATTGTTCCCAGAACTTTTTGGGCGTGGACAATGGGGACGCAAAAAAAGGCGCAATTGGACAGGCGCTTGTCGGTGTGAGATCGGGTGCGGTCCAGGAAATCGGTGCTCTCCCCCAGGCGCGGCACGATGATTGCCTTGCCGGTTTCAACCACTCTTCCTGTGATTCCCTCCCCTGGCGCGTAGATTCCGCGCCCTTTTTCCTCTTCAGTTAGGCCAAAGCTTTCGTGGATAAAAATGGTCTCCGAGGACCGATCATAAAGCATCATGATCCCGCGGGCCATGCGCAGGCGTTGGCGCATGACATCAAGGGTGATGGCCACCAACGTGGCCAGATCGGCGCTGTCGGTAATGACCTTATTGATTTGCGCAAGAATAGGAAGAATGCTGACACGACATTCTCCTGTAAAACAATGCGTAAATTCGTCAACAAAATCTTTGACATCGAAGTCGGTGTTCAGCGGGGTATCGGGGGTCATGCGCAGCGTCCGGCCATGAAAGGGGGCCCGGGGGCGAGCCGTTCAGGTCGGGTCATTGCAAGCGCGGGGCCACAAGAAAATGTACAATTTCGGGGCTTTGGCCCTCGGAGATGTTACAGGGGGGTACATTTTCTGCGGTTTGTACGGATTGTGTACATTTATCGTTGGCACGCCACCAGGGACAAGCGGGTGCGGCCGGGCACAGGGGCCCGGGCGATATGGTCCTCCAGGGCCCGTGCCAGATCATGGCTCATCAGCACCAAGTCGGGGTCTTCACACTGTAGGGCCCGCAGGCGGCGGGCCAGATCTGCCAGGGTATCGGGACCAGAAGCGGATGGGGAAAAAACGTGGGAAAGGGGGGACATGATCGCTCACCGTGTCGAACCGCTCCCCGAAAAAACCGGAGAGGGGACAAAAACCATGCCCCCTGAAGCCGCCTGACGCACGGGAAAACTTTATGACATCTCACGCCAAGGAAGAAGGGGGGGAAGGCCGTGCCTCCCCAGCCTTTTCTCTCGTCCAGCGCCAGTTCTACTGCTCGTCTTCCTCGGTTGGCTGGTTTGGGCGTACCGGCTTGCCGTCGCGGTTGATCTCGAAGCCCGGGGCGATGCGGTTGGGATCCTTCTCGCCTTTGCCCCAGGGCAGGGCGGGAACTCGGGCTAGCGGGGCGGTGCCAAGGAAGAGGCGGCCTCCCCGAACACTCACGGGCAGGTTGAAGGTGGTCGAGCCCCGGGCAAACCCGGCAATCAGTAAGCGGGCCACACCGGCCTCCGCATCCCCCACCCACCCCTGCCGGGCCAAGCCTTCGATCAGGGGAAAGAGACCATCGGTCTGCGCCGACAGGCTGCCCTCGGGCTGAAGGCTCTTGTCGAGGCTGAAAGAGCCCGAGGCCCGAAGGGTGAAGGGCTTCCAGTCCAGGGCCAAGCCATCAACCCGAACGCCGCCCCGGTTATCCCGCCACGCTGGCAGGGCGTCGGCCCAGCGACCGGGAGGAAGTTTGCCAAAAGCCCGCAAATCAAGGCCAACCCGCTCGATCTTGGGAGCAAGGCCCAAGCGCAGCCCCGAAGGGGGCGTGATGTCGGTGGCCGCCAGCATCAAGCTCCCCGTCACCTCATCCTTGGGGGAGTCGCCATAGAGGGCCCCGTTCAGGGTGCGCAAACTGAATGTGCCGATCCGCAGGCTCTCCGGGGCCAAGCCATCAATGCGCAGATCCTTGCCGGTGATTTCGGTGCGTTCAAGGCGTCCGGCACCATCCAGAGCCATCTGGGCGGTCATCTGTGCCGCTCCGATGCCGACCGGCACCAGGGTTCCGCCAAAGGGCAGGCGCAGGGCATGGGGTCCCCGAGCGTCCAGGGTGAAGGTGGAGGGGGTCAGGGGAAAAATCTCGGCCTGGGCACGGGGCGACGACCACGACCACCCACCCAGCGCCTCCGGGGCCGTAAGGCTTGGGGTCTCCAACCGGACTTTAACCCGCAGGGGAAAGCCCTCAACCGCCAGTTCGCTGAACGAAACTTGGTAGCCCTCGGCTCGGCGATCTGCCACCCAGGTCTCGAAGCCTCGGCGAGCCATCACCGCCGTATAAATCCAGAACCCGATATAGGTGACCATCAACAAGGCCATCACCGCGGGCACGGCCGTGAGCAGCCAGCGGTAGCGTCGGCGTGGCGCTGGGGCCGGGGCGGGGCGCTCCAGGCTGTCCGGTGAGTGAAAACGAGGATCGCGTCCCGACAGGGGCCGGCCCTGGGGATTGCGCTCGGCCTCGGCCTTGATGTCCCGGCGCCCGCCTCCAGCCTGGGCGCGGCCAGCAGGGGGAGGCTGCGACTTTCCCTTGTTCCGTGTCGCCATGGCGTGATCTCCTGCCTCCACCCTTGTTCCCGATTGCCCCAGCAGGATACCATGGAATGATCACAAGCACGGACAAAGATAACATTGACCCCAGTCAGGTCAGTTGGGTTTTTGGCTATGGTTCCCTCATGTGGCGCCCTGATTTCCCTTTTGAGGAAACGTGCCCGGCCTTGTTGCAGGGCTATCATCGCTCTGCTTGCATTCTTTCGACCCAGTATCGGGGCACTCCGCAAAGCCCGGGACTTGTCCTTGGCCTGGAACCCGGCGGCACCTGCCATGGCCGGGCCTTTCGCCTTACTCCCGCCTTGCGGCCCGCCATTGTGGCCAAGGTGCGTGAGCGGGAATTAATCACGGGCGTCTACCACGAACGCCTCTTGCCCGTGGCCCTGAACGACGGGCGGAGCGTTGAGGCCCTGTGCTACGTCGCCGATCCCGCCCACCCCCAGTTTCGCGGCGGCCTTGCCCTGGGGGAGGCGGCTCGCCTTGTTCGGCACGGTCGGGGCACTCAGGGAGCCGCCCGCGATTATCTGGCGTCTTGCGTTGCTCATCTCGAGGACCTCAACGTGAGTGACCCCGCCTTGCATCAACTCCTGAGGGCTGTGGACGCTCTGGGCGAGTCACCCTAAAAAAACGTTTCCTAAGAGATTAAGACGGGTAATACTCCTTCAACGAGCCTTTGCGCCGCACAAAGGGAGGGACCAGTCTTTATCATCCCTTGGGGGGACTTGCGTCTCGAAACCTCGTCCATCCTCCTCCCAAGGATGGGGTCGTTGTTGAACGGCAAGCGCGATGCGGTATGATCCGGCCTCGCGTTCGGGGGGCGAGAGCGAGGAGGGGGAGAGGAAGGGGGGCGGAAATATGTGAGGCCTTCCCTTGTTCCTACGGGGCTCCCGGCATCATCTTTTTTGGGAGAGGCCTCGTCTCCTTCTGCTCGTTTTGATTGAGATGACGACCAGGGGAAAGGAGGGCCTTTGGGTCCCTCCGGTGAGACTCCAGACGATCCGGACGTTTTCCCGAGACTGTGAACGGTGGAGTGCTGGAGTGGTGGAGTGGAAGCAGGATGTCTAGGTCAACCGTTAGACCAACCAATGTCGAACGCTATTTTTCCGAAGATGATGTGATTGTCTCAAAGACAGATCCCAAAGGCATTATCACCTACGCCAACAAGATATTTTTAACTATTGCGGATTATTCAGAAGAAGAGGTCTTGGGTAAGCCTCATAACATCATTCGACATCCCGATATGCCCGCGGGGGTCTTTCGCCTGATGTGGAATAGAATCCAGTCTGGTAACGAAATATTTGCCTATGTCTGTAACATGGCAAAAAATGGGGATCATTACTGGGTTCTCGCCCACGTGACGCCGAACTTTGACCGAGATCGCCGGATCGTCGGCTACCATTCAAACCGCCGGGTCCCGGACAAGCATATCCTGCCTGTCATCAAGGACCTGTACGCGCAGATGCGAGCCGAAGAACGCCGTCACGCCTCCTCCAAAGAGGGCGCCGCCGCCAGTGTGGGGATTATCAACGCGATGCTCGATCGCAAGGGGTTGACCTATGATGAATACATCCACGGTCTCTAAGCTCGCCGGGGCCGGGGGGCTCACCCTGGTCGCGGCCCTCGCGGCCGTCGTCCTTAGTGTGCTCGGGGGCGATTGGGGGGGCGCTGCAGCGGCCGGGGTTGCCTCACTTTCGGCGGGTCTGACCTTGCTTTTCCTCGTGACCCTCATGAAGGAAATCGACAAGGCGGCAGATTCGGCGCAGGCCGCCGCCCGGGGGCAGTTGGGGACCCGCATCCTTAACATTCGTGATCCAGGCCGCATCGGGCGGATGCAGCATAATATCAACCACCTGCTCGATGTGACCGAGGCCTTCGCCCGGGAGGCCGGTGCCGCCCTCGAATATGCGAGCCGGGGCGACTACTTCCGCAAGATCCTCCGCCGGGGCATGGTGGGCGACTTCGGCCTCTATTCCGATACCGTGAATCGGGGGCTGGAAGCCATGGACCAGAAAACCTCGGGCTTTAAAGAAAGCGCCGCGCGGGTGGGGGCGCGGATCATGGATGTGGTGCAAACGGTCTCGGCCGCCGCCCAGCAACTCCAGGCCTCAGCGGAAAGCCTCTCCGCCGTGGCCAGCGAAACCGACCGCCAGTCCTCGCGCGTTGCTGGCGCGGCCCGTGATGCGTCTTCCAACGTTTCGAGCGTGGCCGCTGCGACCGAGGAGTTCTCGGCCTCCATCAACGAGGTGGCGAATCAGGTGGCTCACACCTCCGACGTCGCTAATGCTGCTGTCCACACGGCCCGCGATGCGGAGCGCACCATCACCACGCTCTCGGAGGCCTCGGCCCGCATCGGCGAGGTTGTCGGACTCATCAACAATATCGCCAACCAGACCAATCTTCTCGCTCTCAACGCCACCATCGAGGCCGCGCGCGCCGGCGAAGCGGGCAAGGGCTTTGCCGTGGTGGCCGGCGAAGTGAAAAACCTTGCTAACCAGACGGCCCGCGCCACCGACGAAATCGTGAGCCAGATCGAGGGCATGCGCTCCGCCACCGATGAAGCGGTCCGCGCCATCCAGGGCATTGCCTCCACCATCCGCGATATCAGTGGCGCCGCCCAGTCGATCCACGCTACCATCGACGAACAACGCGGCGTCGTTGGCGAAATTGCCGGCAATATTCACCGCGCCGTCGATGGCGTCCATGTCGTCGCCGACAGTATTGCCAACGTCGCCGATGGCGTGAGCGAGTCCACCCATGCGGTCAGCGAGATCACCCGCGCCGCCGGCGACCTCTCCCACCAAAGCGACGGCCTCTCCGTCGATGTCCGCCAGTTCATCGACCAAGTCGCCGCTATGCGATAAACGCCCCGGGGGGGTGTTCCGTTGGGGGAAAACGGGGCTGCCGCCCCGTTTTCCCCCAACGAACACCCCCCAAGCGTTTCTCAAGACGCGGCGGCGTCGAGGGCGCGGGTCAGGTCTTCGGCGAGATCCTCGGGATCTTCCAGACCCACCGACAGGCGCAGCAAGCCTTCGGTGATTCCCTGGGTTTCTTTTTCCTCGACGGTCAGGCGCTGGTGGGTGGTGGTCCAGGGGTGGCAGGCCAGGGACTTGGCATCTCCCAGGTTGTTACTGATATCCACCACCCGCAAGGCGTTCAAGAAGCGGTAGGCCGCCTCCTTGCCGCCCGCCAAGTTGAGGGCCAGCAAGCCGCCGCCCGACGTCATTTGCTTTTGTGCCAAGGCGTGCTGCGGGTGGCTGGCCAGACCGGGATAATGGACGGCAGCGGTCGCCGGATGGGCCTCGGCCAGTTCCGCCAGACGTTGGGCCGTGCTGGCGTGGCGGGCGAGGCGCAGGCCCAAGGTCTCCAGGCCCTTAAGGAACACCCAGGCATTAAAGGGCGACAGGCAGGGCCCGGTATGGCGCAGGAAGGGCCCCAAATACTCTTCGTTGAAGGCCTCGGAGCACAAGATCGCCCCGCCCAGGCACCGGCCCTGACCGTCGATCCACTTGGTCGCCGAGTGGATGACCACATCGGCCCCGTGGGCCAGTGGTTGCTGCACGATGGGCGAAGCCACCGCATTGTCCACAATCACCACTGCTCCGGCGGCATGGGCCAGATCGGCCACGGCTTGCAGATCGACAAGGCGCAAGGTGGGGTTCGAGGGCGTCTCGAAAAACACGGCGCGGGTCGGGCGCGACAACGCCGCTTCCCAGCCAGCGAGATCGTCCGCCGCCACCACGGCCACCTCGACGCCGTAGCGGGGCAGCAGATCGCAAGCGACCCAGGTGCACGAGCCAAAAAGCTCGCGACCGACCACCACCCGATCCCCGGCGCGCACCAGGGACAGCAAGGCCGAGGTCACGGCGGCCATGCCGCTCGCCACCGCCTTGCCCACGGGGGCCCCTTCCAGGGCTGCCAGCCGCTCTTCGAACACACTCAAAGTAGGGTTGCGAAAGCGCGAATAAACGTAGCGTTCCAAAGTGCCGTCAAACGACGCCTCTGCTTCGGCCGCCGTGTCATAGACGTAGCCGGAATTCAGGAACAAAGCCTCGCTGGTTTCGTGAAACCCGGTGCGGCTTAGGCCGCCGCGCACCAGAAGCGTTTCGGGGCGCAGATGGGGCGAGGTCTTTTTGGTCATGATTGAGTCTCCGCGACATAAAAAAATCCCGGCTATCAGGCCGGGACGTCACGTCACGCGACCCTTTTAGCGGTTTATTTTACGTGGGCGCAAGCCGGTCTCAAATCCCCACGAACCGTCGTCACGATAAGTCCCCTCAGCCGATCGGGTCAAGGGGAAAAGGTTTCGCGGGGTCTGGGGAGGCAAGCCTCCCCAGCCTTTCCTTTAGGCCGTCTGTCGTTGGCTTTGGCCGGGCGTGGCGAGCAAGGCGGTCGCCGGATCGAGGTAGAAGGTCCGCGCCACCTCGTCGCTGATCAGGGCGTTGCGGGTAATGAACTCGGTCAGGAACTCATGCAAGCCGCGCCGGGTGATGTCTTGGACCCGGCCATAGCGCAGGCGGGCGTTCATTTCGCCGGCCAAGCGCGCTCCTTCCGACTCCGGGGCCATGGCCTCCAACAACGCGGTGGCCTGAGCCGTGCAGTGGTGCAAGGAGCGGGGAAACTCGCCGCGCAGCGTGAGAAGCTCGATCACCTGACGCGGCTTGATGGAATCGCGATAGGTGATGCGGTAGGCCTTGAACGCCGACATGGCCCGCAGCACCGCGCCCCACTGATAGTAATCCACCGCCTCGTCGAGCTTATTCTCGTCGGGGGCCAGGACGTGATACTTCACATCAAGCAAGCGAGCGGTATTGTCGGCCCGTTCGATGAAAATCCCAAGGCGGGTAAAGTGATAGGCGTCGGTTTGCATCATGGTGCTGACCATGGTGCCGTGAAACTGGTGACAGCGTTCCTTGACCCACTCGAAAAATTCTCGAAAGCCCCAGTCGAGCAGCCGTTTATAGTTCACCGACTGAAGCTCTAGCCACGTGGCATTGAGGCTTTCAAAGATCTCGATCGGCAGGACAAAGCGCTCGGCCCGGGCGTTTTCGCGCGCGGCCCCCAGGGTCGACACGATACTCGATGGATTCTCGGGATCCAGCGCCATGAACGCGATCACGTGGCTCGCCGAGATCACATCAAAGCGCGCCTCATAAAAAGGCTTTTGGCCGGCAATGATCAAGGCCGGCTCCCACTGCGCCCCCGAGCCCTCGCCGTTATGGGGGAGCTGGTGCATGCGATGGGAGACGTCAAGGATGCGCGCCATGTTCTCGGCCCGCTCCACATAGCGCGCCATCCAATACAGGTTGTCGGCGGTACGGCTCAACATGGCATCAATCCTCCAGAACCCAGGTATCCTTGGTGCCGCCCCCCTGAGAGGAGTTGACCACCAGCGAGCCTTCCTTGAGCGCAACTCGGGTTAAGCCGCCCGGGACCACCTGCGTCGTTTCTCCGGTCAACACATACGGGCGCAGGTCCACGTGGCGGGGCACAAGGCCATCGCTGACAAAGGTTGGGCAGGTGGAAAGCGCCAGCGTCGGCTGGGCGATGAAGTTGCCGGGGTTGGCCAGGATCCGGTCCTTGTAGGCCAGGATCTCGGCTTTCGAGGCCTTGGGCCCCACCAGCATGCCGTACCCGCCCGAGCCGTGGACTTCCTTGACCACCAACTCGGAAAGACGATCAAGGACGTATTTCTGGTCTTCGGCGTCGTCCAGGTGATAGGTCGGCACGTTGCGCAAGATGGGCTTCTCGCCGAGATAAAACTCGATCATGGCCGGCACGTAATCGTAGACCGCCTTGTCGTCGGCAATGCCGGTGCCAATGGCATTGGCTAGCGTCACCCGGCCGCGCTTGTAGGCCTCGAACAAGCCGGGCACGCCCAGCATGCTGTCCTTGCGGAAGGCTCGGGGATCGAGGAAATCGTCGTCGATGCGCCGATAGATCACGTCCACCCGCTGCGGCCCGTCCACGGTGCGCATGTACACAAAACCGTCGTCCTCGACGAACAGATCCTGACCTTGCACGAGTTCCACGCCCATCTCATCAGCTAGAAAGGCGTGTTCAAAATAAGCGCTGTTAAACTGCCCCGGAGTGAGCAGAACCACCGTTGGGTTGGGCGCGTGGGCGGGCGCGGCGTGCTTCAGGGTCTTGAGAAGCTCTTGCGGGTAGTGGTTGACCGGAGCCACGCGGTATTTGTCGAACAAGTCGGGAAACAACCGCATCATCATGTCCCGGTTTTCCAGCATGTAGGAAACCCCGGATGGTGTGCGCAGGTTGTCTTCCAGAACGTGGAATTCGTCCTCGGCCGTTCGCACCACGTCGATGCCGGCAATCTGTACATAAACATCGTGCGGTGGGTCAAAGCCGATCATCTCGGCGCGGAACTGGTCATTGTGCTCCACCAGGGCGCGGGGAACTTTGCCGGCCCGCACAATTTCCTGATCATGGTAAATATCATGAATGAATTTATTAAGGGCAACGACCCGCTGGCACACACCGCGCGACAGATTATCCCATTCGCGGGCACTGATGATGCGGGGCACAACGTCAAAAGGAATCAGGCGCTCGCCGCCCTGGGTATCGCCATAAACGGCAAAAGTGATGCCAATGCGCTTGAAAAGAAGGTCGGCTTGCGTGTGTTTTTGTCTCAAAAGCTCGGCTGGGATGTGTTCGCTCCACCGGTCATAGACCTCGTAGGGCGCGCGAATGGTCCCGTCCGGCCGGGTCATTTCGTCGAAGGGTTTGCTGGGCATGAAGGTCTCCGCGAGGGCCAGGGCACTCTCCACGCTTATGCCTTGACCGATTCCTCGTCAACAAGCGTTTATACCCGCAAGATCCGCTCGGTAAACAGGCAATGTGCCTACTCGTTGACCGCTTTCAGGACAGGGCGGACCTCCTCTTCCTGGAGAGTTTCAATCGTCCGGTGGTATTCTTCCCATCCTTCGACGAAATCTGCCACGGCCTGGAGTAGGCATTCTTCCCAGGTTTTGCCCGTTTTCTGTGCGATGGCTTCCAGCCGGGTGGTGAGCGCTTGAGGAAACTCAGGAAGGAGCATGGTGGGATCTTCCTTTGGACACATCGGACCGCCCCCTGGTTTCATGGCTCGTTCCAGGATAAAGACAATGGGCCCGCGCTTCAAGGGAGGGGCGCTCCGGTGTTGTCAAGTCTTGGATTTTGCTTGTGTTTCCTTCATTTTTATCGAGGCCTCGCGGGGAAGCGTCCGTTTCCTTGGGAGCGTTTCAACCTTTTGGTATCATTTTGGTTTTCTATTCTCCCATTCCAGTGTGATTTCAGTGTGAAAGACGGTCATGGACAGCAGTCCCCGGAACCCGCAGGACCTGCGCGCCTCTCTCGATTCCCGTCCCTCGGTCTCCAGTGTTGACGACTCCGAGCCCCCGGGGACCCGCCGCCGGTCCAAGCATCCCGGGCCGCCGTCTCGTTCCGCCCGGCGCGCGCGCAAGCCTGCCGCTTCCCGCTCCCCCCGGCGCCGGCGCGGCGGCTTCCCCTGGCGTGCCCTGCGCCTGTTCCTGGTGCTTTTTACCTGGATGCTGATTCTAGGTATCGGCGTTGTCGGCTGGTTTGCCCACGACCTCCCCGACCCCGAGGCCGAGGCCCGCGTGACCCGGCGTCCCTCCGTCACCCTGCTCGCCGCCGACGGCCGCGAGATCGCCGCCTTTGGCGATCTCCACGGCGAAACCGTGCGCGCCCGCGATGCTCCCCCGGCCTTGATCCGCGCCATCCTTGCCACCGAGGACCGCCGCTTTCTTGAGCACTTCGGCGTCGATGTCTGGGGCATCCTGCGGGCCATGATCACCAACCTGCGCGCCGGCCACGTCGTCCAGGGCGGTTCGACCATCACCCAACAGGTCGCCAAGAACCTTTTCTTGACCCAGGAGCGCACCTTCCGCCGCAAGATCCAGGAGGTTCTCCTCTCCATCTGGCTAGAGCGGTCCTTCACCAAGGAGCAAATTCTCACCCTCTATATCAACCGCGTCTATCTCGGCGCCGGCACCCATGGCGTCGATGCCGCCGCCCGGCGTTACTTCCAGGTGGGCGTGCGCGATATCAGCATCTATCAGGCGGCCTTGCTCGCGGGCCTGCCCAAGGCGCCGTCGCGTTTCAATCCCGTGGCCAGTCCCGAGCGCGCCCATTCCCGCACGTTGGAGGTGCTCCAGAACATGGTCGAGGCCGGCTGGCTCACTCCCGAAGCCGCCAAAGCCGCCGCCGCCGAAGCCCCCAAYGCCATCCCCGGCATCCGCCGCGCCGCCGCCAGCACCTATTTCGCCGACTGGGTTCTGGAGCAGGTGGACGACTACGCGGGCGCGCGCGACCGCGACCTCATCGTTCAGACTACCTTGGATCTCGCCGCCCAGCAGGCCGCCGAAAAAGCCGTGACCGAGGTCATGGACGCCGAAGCCGGTTCTCTCAACGCCAAGCAGGCCGCCCTCGTCGCCCTCAACTTCGATGGCGCCGTGCGGGCCATGGTCGGCGGTCGCGACCACGGCCAAGCCCCCTTCAACCGCGCCGCCCAAGCCCGCCGCCAGCCCGGCAGTGCGTTCAAACCCTTCGTCTTCCTCGCCGGCCTCGAATCCGGCCTAGCCCCCGAAAGCCGGCTCGAAGACACACCCATCACCGTKGGGACGTGGTCACCCGGCAACTACACTAAGCGCTATCGCGGCAACGTCAGTATGACCGAGGCCCTCGCCCTGTCGCTTAACACCGTCTCGGTGCGCATCACCGAGCAGGCCGGGCGTGGCCACGTCGTCAAGGTCGCCAAGCGTCTGGGTGTGGTCGGCGATCTCGCCCCCCATCCCTCCATCGCCCTCGGCGTCTTTGAAATCTCCCCCCTCGACCTCACCACCGCCTACGCCCCCTTCGCCAACGGCGGCCAAGCCGTCGCCCCCTACGGCATCGTCACCATCACCGATCGCGACGGCGCCTTGCTCTATCAGCGCCAGCCCAGCGGCGACCGCCCCGTCATGACCCCCGAGCAGATCGAAGCCATGAACAAAATGCTCGAAGCCGTGGTCAGTTGGGGCACCGGCAAAGGCGCCGCCCTGCCGGGCAAGGTCGTGCGTGGCAAAACCGGCACAACCCAGGAATACCGCGATGCTTGGTTCGTCGGCTACACCAACGCCACCCTGGCTGGCGTCTGGGTCGGCAACGACGACAGCACCCCCCATGAAAAACGTCACCGGCGGGTCCTTGCCGACGCATATCTGGCGACGGTTTATGGAGACGCAGCCGTGAGGGGGGAGGGGGCCCGGTAAAAAAAGGAAGGCTGGGGAGGCGCGGCCTCCCCAGACCCCTCGGTTCCTTTGGTTCCGAAGCGGTGGCTGCGGAAAAGGCCGAACCGAAATCGACGTAACGAGATGATAATAATAGAAAAACCCCGCACAAGGCGGGGCTTCTCATTAAGTTATCTGCTGTCCTCGGGGGGAGGCTTGCGCCAACAAAGCCCGTGGCTAGTAGGCGGAATATAGGATCGCCGGGCCGTGCTGTCAATGAAAGATCAGATCACCGCTGTGAAGGGGGCTCTGTCAGCTCCCCGCATCAGCGCATATGAGGCTGCTGCGGGAACCAACGGGGACGAAGACCCGTCAGCACTGAATCTCTACCTTTGGAACGCTCAAATTTCAGGCGTTTTCCTCGCGCCATTGGGAATCTGCGAGGTTGTGATACGAAATGCGGTGGCGGATGTCCTTGAGTCAAAATACGGGGCTCGATGGGCATGGGCGCCGGCGTTTGAACAAAGCCTCCCTTCTCCGCGTGTTGGGTACAGCCCGCGTCAAGATTTGTTGAAGGCACGGCGGAACGCGCAAACCGTCGGAAAAGTGATCCCTGAACTTAAATTCGTGTTCTGGCAGCATATGTTTACCAGCCGTCACGATGCCCGATTGTGGGACACCTACCTTTTGCAGGTGATGCCCGGCCTTGATGCATCAAAGTCCGTGAGACAGCTTCGCAAAGATATCTATGATGACCTTGAAAAGATCCGCGCCCTACGAAACCGCATTGCACACCATGAACCCATTCTGACGCGCAATCTCGCTGACGACTTCACCCGCATTACCCAGTTGATAGCTTGTCGCTCGCAGTTAACGGCGGATTGGATGGCTTCATACTATGAGGAGCAGGTACAAAGGATGTTGCAGAGTAGGCCGTAAACTCCGCCCTTCACCGCCCGCCGCGCTGTTTTTCCTGCCCCCCCCCCATGTAAAAACGAACACCGGCTGGAGACCAAGATCACCGGGGTCAGAGGAGATCTGGACGCCGTTGAACATCGTTTAGAGAGCAAGATCAACGGGGTCAGAGGGGATCTGGACGCCGTTGAACATCGTTTGGAAACCAAGATCAACGGGGTCAAAACTGACCTGGAAGCCAAGATCAACGGGGTCAAAACCGATCTGGAAACCAAGATCGCCGAGGCTAAGGCCGAACTGAAAGCCGAGATCGCCCCCTTGAAGACCGAGACCGTGGTGGTGCGCTGGATCCTCGGCGTGGTTTTGACCTTGCAGGTGGCCACCTTTATCAAGCTGATGGTCGCTTGAACGTGACAGCGGGGGAGGCTGGCCTCTCCAGCTTTCCTTTCCTTCGGTGCTTCAGCCGCCCCGACCCGCCTGAAGGCGGCCGATGGCGTGGCCCAGGCGGCCCAGGGCTTCGCGCAGGGCGGGGTCATCCACGCTTTCCAGGGCCTTGTCGATCTGGGCGCGGCGTTCGGGGGGCAGGGGCGGCGGGGCCGGGCGGCGCGGGGCCCGTTTGGCATAGCCCCGGCCTTGGCGAACGCTGAGGCGCTCGACCGCCGGCCGTCCCAGAAAGGTGTTGATGCGGTCGATGACCAAGGGGGCACGGTGCTGGAGTTCCAGGGCCACGCCGCCGCTCTCGGCCTTGACGTGCAGCACCCCCTTGGTGAGGCGCACCGGGTGAACCCGCGCCGCCAGCACCGGTCCCAGGATGTCGGTCCAGTGGGTCAGGAGCGACTGTTCGGCCAAGCCCCGTCGCCCGAGCCAGGGGAGAGCGGCCTGGATCACGGTTTCGGCCAGCGGGCGCGGCGCGTTGCTGCGGCGGGGCTTCTCCGAGGGGGGCCTTTGGGACATGGGATCTAGATCTCCAAGGCGGCCTGATCCTCCTCGGGCGCGCGGGCGTGGCCGGGCAGGGGGGCCAGAAAGCCCAGGAACTCGTCTGCCACCCGGTCCCAGGAAAAGGTCAGGGCGTGGGCGCGGGCCTGGGCTGGATCAATCTTTATCGCGGCCAAGGCGGCGGCTCGCAAGTCGGTATCCATGATGCCGGCGCGCGAGGTGCCGATGACATCGCGCGGCCCCGTTACCGGGAACGCCGCCACCGGCACCCCCGAGGCCATGGCTTCGAGCATCACCAGCCCAAAGGTATCGGTGGTGCTGGGGAAGACAAACACGTCGCCACTGGCGAAATAGCGCGACAATTCCCGGTCGCCGAAGGCGGTGCGGAAATGGACCTGGGGATAGCGCTTTTCCAGGGCTTCGCGCTGGGGGCCGGTGCCCACCACCACCTTGCTGCCGGACAGGTCGAGATCCAGGAAGGCTGGCAGGTTCTTCTCGACCGTGATGCGTCCCACATACAGGTAAATCGGCCGGGGCAGGTCGAGGAAGTCCTTGGGCTGGGGGTGGAACAGCTCGGTGTCCACGCCATGGCTCCAGGCGCGGGCGTTGGTGAAGCCCCGGGCTGCGAGGTCGCGCTGCACCGAGGGGGACGGGCACAGCACCGCCGCCGAGGGGCCATGGAACCAGCGCATGAGGGCGTAGAGGTGCTTGAGCGGTAGACGCGTGCGCTGGGCGATGTATTCGGGAAATTTGGTGTGGTAGGCCGTGGTGAACGGCCATCCCCGCCGCCGGCACAGGCCACGCGCCGCCAGGCCCAGGGGGCCTTCGGTCGCGATGTGGATGGCGTCGGGGTGAAACTCGGTAATCATGGCCGCCACCTTCCGCCCGGGCAGCACGGCTAGGGGAATATCGGGGTAGGTGGGGCAGGGCACCGTGCGAAACAGCGAGGGTTCGACGATCTGGACCTCATGGCCCCGCCGTTCCAAGGTTTGGCGCAAGGTATCATTGACGCGCACCACCCCATTGGGTTGAGGGTGCCAGGCGTCGGTCACGATGGTGATTCGCAAGAGAGCTCCCCCTTCCCGGGTCCACGATTAGGGGAACCTGATATAGACTGCCGCGCTTCCTGACGCCACGACCTGCCGGGTAGGTCATAAAAGTTTCACCGCCTTGGCGACGCGAGAGACTCTTGCTGGGCGAAGGCAAGAAAAAGAGAAGGCTGAAGAGGCGGGGTCTCCCCAGGCCCTCCTTTCCTGGGGCATGTCACGGCGCCCCTTTTCCGCCGGGCCGGTCCGTGCCAGACTCCTCCCCCTTCACGCCAACAACGAGGCAAGCGCAATGCGGTGGGATGGGAAGCCCTGGGGCGGGCGCGTGGGACGCCTGATTCTGGGGGGGGTGCTGGGGCTCGCGCTCTCTTGCGGGCCGGTCTGGGCTGAAACTCAAGGCAAGCCCGGGTCCAAGCCGGTCGCCGTCCAGACCAAGAAGCCGGGCAAGGCCGAGGTCAAGCCGACCCGGCCCGCCCCGACCAAAGCCGCCCCCGCCGCGCCGGGCAAGGGGAAGGACGCCGCTCGGGCCACGCCCAAGAACATCCCAAGGAACAAAGGGAAGAAAGGGAGCGTCAAAAAAACCTCGCCAAGGGAGCCGCCCTGGCGGCGGCGGGCGGCGCCGCAGCGGTCGCCGCCGATGGTCTGACCGTGCCCCGCGCCCATGCCCAGCAGGGCCCCCTGGATGCCGATGCGCTGATTGCCCGCTACGGCTTTCGCCCCGATCAGGTGGGGTTCGCCGTGTTCGATCCCCAGGCCAATGCCTGGATCGAAACCCATATGCCGGATCAGCCCTTCTTGCCGGCCTCGGTGTCCAAGGTGCCGACCACGGTGGCGGCCCTCGAAATGCTGGGGCCCACCTTCCGCTGGCAAACCCGCTTTGTCAGTGCCGCCCCGGTGGTGGACGGGGTGTTGAAGGGCGATCTTTATTTGGTGGGGGACGGCGACCCGACCTTGGATGGCCCGACCCTGGCGCGTCTCGTGCGGGGGCTGGAGGGGGCCGGGATTCGGGCGGTGCAGGGCAATTTTTATTACGATGACACCTTGGTGGCGACTGGCCCGGTCATTGAAGCCACCCAGCCCGACGATCTGGCCTATAATCCCGGTTATGGCGCCTTGTCTTTGGATTTCAACCGTGCCTTGCTCAGTTGGGATCCGAAGGCCGGGCCCCGGTTCATCGAGGCCGGGGGCACCCCGGTGGGCGAGGGGCAGCGCGTGCGCGTGGCCCGGCCCGGCGATCCCGATGCGCCGCCTCCGGGGCTGCGTCCCCACTTCGAGGGGGTGCAAGGCGTGGTGCCGGCCTCCCTCGCCGGGGCCGGGGAAGCCTGGGTGTTGCCCTCGTCGTGGAAGGGGACGGGCTCCTTGTGGTTGCCGGTCAAGCATCCGGGGGCCTATACCGCCAACGCCGCCCGGGTCATGATCCAGCGCCGGGGGATTGCCCTGGGCTCGCCCCGGCCCGCTGCCGCCCCGCCGCAGGCCCGCATTCTGGCCGTCATCGAAAGCGCACCGCTCTACGACGTCGTGGCCAAGGTGCTTAAGACGTCCAACAATCTGGTGGCCGAGATGATTGGTCTGGCCACCACCCGGCGCCTGACGGGGCAGGTCCTGCCGCTGGCCGAGAGTGCTGCCGTGGTCAACCGCTTGTTCGCCGGGTCGCTGGCCGGCGTTGACTGGTCGAGCTTCCGTCTTGCTAATCACTCTGGCCTCAGCCCGGAAAGCCGGGCGACACCGCGGCAGATTGCCACCATCTTGGACTACGCCCAGCGCCACGCCTTCCACGGCCTTGATTACGCCGCGCTGCTGCCGCGTCGCCCGTGGCACAACAGCGACGACGACGAGGGCCCTGCGCCCGGATCGGTGGGGACCACCGGACAGGTACCGGTCTGGGCCAAAACCGGCACGGTGTATTATGGACGGGGGCTGGCCGGCTTCCTGGTCGCCGGCTCTGGCCGGTTGCTGACCTTTGCGATTTTTGTTTCGGATTTCGACAAACGCGAGGCCTTTGACCGGCTCAACCGCCACGACTCGGCGGCCGATGTTCGCGCCGCTCGCGCTTGGTTGGGCCGGGCACGGGCCCTGGAGCGCGACCTCGCCGACCTGTGGCGGGCCCGGCATTAAAAACGCCAGGAATGGAGGGGTCTGGGGAGGCCGCGCTTCCCCAGCCTTCCTTTCTACCAAGGCCAGAGCGGCGCGATGTAAGCGAGCAGCAGCAACACCGTCCCCAGCCCGACCCGATAATGGGCAAAGGGGGCGAAGGTTCGCCGGCGCAGCCACGCCCACAGGGCACCGAGACAGATCAGCCCGCTCCCCACGCCGAGGGCGCCGGCGATCCCGACCACCGGACTCCATAGCGACAGGCCAGCGCTGACCACTCGGGTGCCCTCCAGGCCAGCCACGCCGACAAGTACGGGCAGGGCGAGGAGGGAGGCCAGCCGAAAGGCAGCCCGGCGCTCGCAACCGACAAAGCGCGCTGCGGTCATCACGGCGGCCGCCCGTCCCACGCCCGGCACCAGGGCCAGGGCCTGGAAGACGCCGACCAGCAGGAGATCCAGGCCGTTCAGGTGCTCGACGCGCTTGACGGTCATGTTCATCCAGTCGGCGACCCAGAGCAAGACCCCGACGATCAGGGTAGTCCAGCCGACCAAGGCCAAGGAGATGACCCCGTCGAGCAGGGCATAACGTTCGACCAAGGCCCCCACCAGGGCGACGGGCAGGGACGCTAGGGCCAGTTGTCCCGCCAACGTGGCGCCTGGGTTGCGCTTGCCTTTGATCAGGCGCCGTGCCGTGCCGCGGACCATCATCGTGAGATCGGCGTGAAAGAACAGCCCAAGAGCGAGGAGGCCGCCCAGCGCCACGCCGAACGCACCTTGGGGGCCCAGGGTGGGGGCCCATCCGACCGCGGCCAGACCCAGGACGTGGGAAGAGGCACTCACGGGCAGAAACTCGCTCAAGCCCTGCAAGAGGGTGGCGATCACAAAAAGAAGGAGAGTCACGGGTCAGACTCGCAGGTCAGGGAAGCGGCGACGTTATACCATTGGGCCTTTCGTCCTGCCCAGGGGCTTGATAGGTCAGGATTGGTGACCCTTAGCCTTGATTCTGCCTAGTTTGGAATGGAATGAAGGTGCGTAAACCGAGGTATGTCAAAAATTTAGTTCATCTCCGATAACTATGTGTGCGAATTCGCTTGGTGCGCAAGGGAAACGGGCTTACAAAGGCACGCTTGCCCGGTTTGCGCGGAACCTGGGCTTTGGCTTGTCGTCTCCCGGCGCTCTCACGCCTCGACAGGACAAGTCTGGACACGATCAAGACGCCTCGACGCGACCCCGGCTCTGAACCGACCCGGGTCCCGATTCGACCAAGGCCCGACACGAAGGAGACTCGTCCGATGGCCCGCCCCATGCTCCAGTTTACGCGGCTGGACCAGAAAACGCCCGCAAAGCGCGATGCCGAGACCCGGCGACGGGACTTCGACGAGATTTATACCGGGTTCTCGACCGAGGCCGCCGGTGATCAGGCCTCGCGCTGCGAACAATGCGGCATTCCCTTTTGCCACCTCCATTGCCCCCTGGCCAACAACATTCCCGATTGGCTGATGCTGACCGCGGCGGGACGTCTGGAAGAGGCCTATGCCCTGTCGTCGTCCACCAACTCCATGCCCGAGATCTGCGGGCGCATCTGCCCCCAAGATCGTCTGTGCGAGGGCTTGTGCGTTCTGGAGCAGTCTCGCCATCGCTCGGTGACCATCGGTGCGGTGGAACGCTATATCACCGACACCGCCTGGGAAAACGGCTGGGTGACGCCCCTTCGTCCCGTGCGCGAGCTGTCCCAGAGTGTGGGGATCGTAGGGGGTGGCCCCGGTGGGCTGGCCGCGGCCGGGCAACTGCGCAAGATGGGCTATCAGGTCACGGTTTATGACCGCCACGACCGCTTTGGTGGCTTGTTGATGTACGGCATTCCCGGCTTCAAGCTGGAAAAAGACGTGGTGCAGCGCCGCATCGACCACCTCGCGGCCTCGGGCGTGACCCTGAAGGCCGGCTTTGAGGTGGGCCGCGACGCCACCTTGGCCGACCTACGCCAGAAGCATGACGCGGTGCTGATCGCCACCGGGGTGTACAAGGCCCGCGCCCTTGGCTTGGCCGGAGCCGAGACGCTACAGGGCGTGATCAAGGCGCTGGATTACCTGATTACCGCCAACAAGGTGGGCCTGGGCGACCGGGTGCCGGCCTTCGAGGAGGGCACCCTCAATGCCCAGGGCAAGAAGGTCGTGGTCATCGGCGGCGGCGACACCGCCATGGACTGCCTGCGGACCGCCATTCGCCAGGGCGCGTCCTCGGTGACCTGCCTCTATCGCCGCGACCGCGCCAACATGCCGGGCTCGCAGCGCGAGGTCGATAATGCCATTGACGAGGGCGTGACCTTCGAGTGGCTGTCGGCGCCCGAGGCTTTGCTGGGCACGGGCACGGTCAGCGGTGTGCAGGCCTCGCGCATGTACCTCGGCATGGCCGATGGCAGCGGGCGTCAGACGCCCAAGCCCCTGCCGGGCAGCGGCTTCACCGTCGAGGCCGATCTGGTGATCGAGGCCCTGGGCTTCGAGCCGGAGAACATGCCCACCACCTTGGGTGATCCCGATCTCGCGGTGGGCCGCGACGGCACCATCGGGGTGGATGCCAACAAGATGAGTTCGATCGAGGGTGTTTTTGCCGCCGGCGATATTGTTCGCGGCGCATCGCTGGTGGTCTGGGCCATCCGCGATGGCCGGGACGCCGCCGAGGGCATCCGCCGTTATCTGGAAACGAAAGCCGCCGGCGTCGCCGGCTCGGCCCGGGCCTCCTGAAGGAGGAAACGAGACATGCACAAGCCCCTGACCCCCCCCGTTTCTCCCGCGCCTGAGTCCGGCGAGGCTTTTGTCGCGCGCTGGCAGAAGGATGTGGCACGCCTGAGCGCCGCCCACGCCTATGACCCGGCGTTTGAGCACGACGCCTGCGGCGTTGGTCTGGTCGCGGCGATTGATGGCAAGCCCCGGCGCGCCGTCGTCGAGGCCGGCATCGAGGCCCTTAAGGTCCTGTTCCACCGCGGCGCCGTGGATGCCGACGGCAAGACCGGCGATGGCGCGGGCATTCACATCCAGATTCCCCAGGACTTCTTCAAGGAGCACATCCGTCGCACCAGCGCCGAGCCCCTGGACGGGCCGCTGGGCGTTGGCATGGTGTTCCTGCCCAAAACCGACCTGAACGCCCAGGAAGTGTGCCGGACCATCGTCGAGAGCGAGATCCTCTCCGAGGGCTACACGATCTATGGCTGGCGTCAGGTGCCGGTGAACACCGCCATCATCGGCGAGAAGGCCAACGCCACCCGGCCCGAGATCGAGCAGATCATGATCGGCAATCCGCGGGGCGTGGACGACGAGCAGTTCGAGCGCGACCTGTTTGTCATCCGCCGGCGCATCGAGCGCCGCGCCCTGGCCGAGCACGTGCCCGAGCTGTACCTGTGCTCGCTGTCGTGCCGCTCGATCATCTACAAGGGCATGTTCCTGGCCGAGCAGCTCACCAGCTTCTATCCCGACCTGCTCCACGAGCTGTTCGTTTCCAACTTCGCCATCTATCACCAGCGCTACTCGACCAACACCTTCCCGACCTGGCGCTTGGCCCAGCCGTTTCGCATGCTCGCCCACAACGGCGAGATCAACACCCTGAGCGGCAACGTCAACTGGATGAAGGCGCACGAGACCCGCATGGGCTCGGCCCTGTTTGGCAAGCGCATTGAAGACCTGAAGCCGGTGGTGCAGCCGGGCGGTTCGGACTCGGCGGCCCTCGACAACGTGTTCGAGCTGATGTGCCGGGCCGGGCGGCCGGCGCCCATGGTCAAGGCCATGCTCATTCCCGAGAGCCTGACCCAAAATGCCTTGATGCCCGATCACCACAAGGCCCTGATCGGCTACTGCAACTGCGTGATGGAGCCCTGGGATGGTCCGGCCGCCATCGCCGCCACCGATGGCCGCTGGGTGGTCGCCGGCATGGACCGCAACGGCCTGCGCCCCATGCGCTATACCCTGACCAGCGACAACCTGCTGATCGTCGGCTCCGAGGCCGGCATGGTCCGGGTGCCGGAATCCGAGATTCTGCGCAAAGGTCGCCTGGGGCCTGGGGCGATCATTGCCGTCGATCTGGCCGAGGGCTGCTTCTACGACGACACCGGCCTTAAGGACCTGCTGGCCGGGCGTCAGGACTATGGTCGCTGGGTCAAGCGCATCACCGAGCTTGAAACCCGCATCAGCAAGGACCTGTCCGAGCCCGCCGCCCTGGCGGCCGAGGACCTGCGCCGGCGTCAGCTCTCCTTTGGCCAGTCGCTGGAGGACATGGAGCTGATCTTGCACCCCATGGTTGCCGACGCCAAGGAGGCGGTGGGCTCCATGGGCGATGATGCGCCGCTGGCGGTGCTGTCGTCGCACTACCGTGCCTTGCACCACTTCTTCCGCCAGAACTTCAGCCAGGTGACCAACCCGCCCATCGACCCGTTGCGCGAGACGCGGGTGATGAGCCTCAAGACCCGCCTGGGCAACCTTGGCAACATTCTGGACGAGGCCGAGAGCCAGTGCGATCTGCTCCAGCTCGAGAGCCCGGTTCTGACCACGGCCGAGTTCGAGGCCATGCGCGCCGACATGGGCGCCACGGCGGCCGAGGTGGATTGCACCTTTGATCCTAAGGCCGGCCCCGGCGCCTTGCGCGACGCCATCGCCCGCGTCCAGCGCGAGGCCGAGGTGGCGGTGCGCGGCGGCTGCACCCATGTGATCTTGACCGACACGGCGCTCGGCCCCGATCGCTGCGCCATTCCCATGATCCTGGCGGCTGGGGCGGTGCACACCCACCTGATCCACGAGCAGCTGCGGACCTTTACCTCGCTTAACGTCCGCTCGGCCGAGGTGCTTGACACCCACTATTTCGCCGTGCTGATCGGGGTGGGCGCGACCACGGTCAACCCGTGGCTGGCTCAGGAGTCGATCGCCGACCGTCACCGGCGCGGCCTGTTCGAGCCCGGCCTGAGCCTGGAAAAGGCGATGGCCCGCTACAAGAAGGCGGTCAACGAGGGCCTGCTCAAGATCATGAGCAAGATGGGCATCTCGGTGATCTCCAGCTATCGCGGTGGGCGCAACTTCGAGGCCATCGGCCTGTCGCGGGCCCTGGTCGCCGAGTTCTTCCCGGGGCTGTCGAGCCGCATTTCGGGCCTGGGGCTGGCCGGCATCCAGAAGAAGGTGTTGGAGCAGCATGCCAAGGCCTTTGGCGCGACCGATGTGGTGCTGCCGGTTGGCGGCTTCTACCGCGTGCGCAAGCAAGGCGGCGAGGCCCACTCCTTTGATGGTGAACTGATCCACCTGCTGCAAAAGGCGGTGGGCAGCGATAGCTACCAGACCTTCAAGGCTTATACTGCCGGTCTGCGCAAGCTGCCGCCGATCAATCTGCGCGACCTGCTCGACATCCGGCTGGCCACCCGCCCGACCCCGGTCGAGGAGGTGGAAAGCATCACGGCGATTCGCAAGCGCTTCGTCACTCCGGCCATGTCGCTGGGCGCCCTATCGCCCGAGGCGCACGGCACCTTGAACATCGCCATGAACCGCATCGGCGCCAAGTCCGACAGCGGCGAGGGCGGCGAGGATCCGGCGCGCTACAAGCCCAATCCCAACGGCGACAACGCCAACTCGGCGATCAAGCAGGTGGCCTCGGGGCGTTTCGGCGTGACCGCCGAGTACCTGAACCAGTGCCGCGAGATCGAGATCAAGGTGGCCCAGGGCGCCAAGCCCGGCGAGGGCGGCCAGTTGCCCGGCTTCAAGGTGACCGAGGCCATTGCGCGCCTGCGCCACGCCACCCCCGGCGTGACCCTGATCAGCCCGCCGCCGCACCACGACATCTACTCGATTGAAGATCTGGCCCAGCTCATCTATGACCTGAAGCAGATCAATCCCCGGGCCAAGGTGTGCGTCAAGCTGGTGTCGCGCTCGGGCATCGGCACCATTGCTGCCGGCGTGGCCAAGGCCAATGCCGACGTTATCTTGATCTCGGGTCACAACGGCGGCACCGGTGCCAGCCCGCAGACCTCGATTAAGCATGCCGGCTTGCCCTGGGAAATCGGTCTGGCCGAGGTGCATCAGGTCCTGACCCTCAACCGCCTGCGTCACCGCGTCACCTTGCGCGTGGACGGCGGCATCAAGTCGGGCCGCGATGTGGTGATCGCTGCCATGCTGGGCGCCGAGGAGTTCGGCGTGGGCACCACCTCGCTGGTCGCCATGGGCTGTATCATGGTGCGTCAGTGCCACTCCAACACCTGCCCGGTCGGCGTGTGCACCCAGGACGAAAAGCTGCGCGCCAAGTTCAACGGCACGGCCGAGAAGGTGGTGAACCTGTTCACCTTCATGGCCGAGGAAGTGAAGGAAATCCTGGGCCAACTGGGCGTGCGCACCCTCAACGAGATCGTGGGTCGCACCGACTTGCTGGTGCAGTCGAGCCGCGGCGCCGCTCACCTCGACGACCTCGACCTCAACCCGATCCTGGTCCAGCCCGACACCGGGACCGGCCTCAACATCTGTACCCTCGAAGGTCGCAACGAGGTGCCGGAGACGCTGGACGCCCAGATGATCGCCGACGCCCGCCCCGCCCTCGAGGACGGCGAAAAGATGCAGCTCACCTACATGGTGCGCAACACCCAGCGCGCCATTGGGACCAAGTTGAGCCATCGCATCGTGACCCGCTACGGCATGAACGGCCTGGAGCCGGGCCATATCACCGTGCGGCTGCGCGGCTCGTGCGGTCAGTCGCTGGGCGCCTTCGCGGTCCAGGGTCTGAAGCTCGAAGTGTTCGGCGATGCCAACGACTACGTCGGCAAGGGGCTGTCGGGCGGTACCATCGTCGTGCGTCCGGCCGTCTCTAGCCCGCTGCGCACCAACGAGAACACCATCATTGGCAACACGGTGCTCTATGGCGCCACCTCCGGGGCCTTGTTCGCCGCCGGTCAGGCGGGCGAGCGCTTCGCGGTGCGTAACTCCGGGGCCACGGTGGTGATCGAGGGCTGCGGCTCCAACGGCTGCGAGTACATGACCAACGGCGTGGCCGTGATCTTGGGGGCGGTCGGGGCCAACTTTGGCGCCGGCATGACCGGTGGCATGGCCTTCATCTACGACGCTGACGGCACCTTCCCGCTGCGGGTCAATCCCGACGCGGTGATCTGGCAGCGCATCGAGGTGCCCCACTATGCCGAGATGCTCAAGGACCTGATCAAGCGCCACGTGGCCGAGACCCAGTCCAAGTACGCCGAGCATCTGTTGGTTGATTGGGAGCGGGAGTTGGGCCGCTTCTGGCAAGTGGTGCCCAAGGAGATGCTGGCGCGTTTGCCGGTGCCGGTGACGCTGGCGCCTGCGGCGGCGGCGGAGTAAAAAACACACAGCAGGCTGGGGAGGCGGGGCCTCCCCAGACCCCTTCTTTTCTTTTGTGTGGTTTGGGTGTCATGGATTTCTTGCGGGTCGAGGGGGGGGCGGGGCGCCGCCGCCGTCGTACTATGTCGATACCGCGACGCCTTGGGAGTCTTTTCCCGCTTTGGATCAGGATGAGCAGGCCGATGTCTGTATCATCGGGGCGGGGTATACGGGGCTGTCGGCGGCCTTGCATCTGGCGCGCCAAGGGCGTGACGTTCTCGTCCTTGATGCCCACCGGGTGGGCTGGGGCGCTTCGGGGCGCAACGGCGGGCAGGTCGGCTCAGGCCAGCGCTTGCCCCAGCAGGTGCTGGAGCGCATGGTGGGCGAAGAAGATGCCCGCCGCTTGTGGGACATGGCCGAAGACGCCAAGGCCTTGGTGCGCGAGCTGATCAAGCGTCACGCCATCGCTTGTGACGATCATCCGGGGATTTTGTACGCCGACCATCGCCCCCGCCATCTCAAGCACACCATGGCCACGGTGCGCCATTTACGCGATGTCTATGGTTATGATCAGGTACATTTCGTCGATGGCACCGAGATCCGGGCCATGCTGGGGTCGCCGGTCTATCATGGCGGCATGCTTGATCTGGGCGCGCTCCATCTGCATCCGCTGAATTTTGCCTTGGGGCTGGCGCGGGCCGCCGCCGAGGCCGGGGTTCGCCTCCGCGAGCGGACTCGGGTGACCCGGCTAGAGCCCGGGGCTCCGGTGCGCCTGACGACCACCGGGGGCACGGTGCTTGCCCGGGAGGTCGTGTTGGCCTGTAACGGCTATTTGGGCCGGCTCCATCCGGGGGTGGCCGCGCGTGTGATGCCGATCAACAGCTACATGGTCGCCACCGAGCCCTTGGGGGCGGAGCGGGCCCGGGCTTTGATTCGCGATAATGTCGCCGTGGCGGACTCGCGCTTTGTGGTGAATTATTTCCGCCTGTCAGCCGATCATCGGCTGCTGTTTGGCGGCGGCGAGCGCTATGGCTATGCCTTCCCCCAGGACATCAAGGCCTTTGTCCGTCCTATCTTGGAGGGGATCTTCCCGTCGTTGGCGGGGGTAGGGCTGGACTATGGCTGGGGCGGGACCCTGGGCATCACCCGCTCGCGCCTGCCCCATGTGGGGCGGGTGGCGCCGGGGGTGGTATCCGCGTCGGGCTTTTCCGGCCACGGGGTGGCCCTCGCGACCTTGAGCGGGGCGGTGGTGGCCGAGGCTCTAACAGGCTCGACCGCTCGCTTCGACCTGCTGGCCGGGCTGCCGACCCCGGCTTTCCCCGGCGGCACACGGCTACGCCGGCCTTTGCTGGCCCTCGCCATGATGTGGTTCGCGCTACGCGACCGGCTATAGGAATGGAGGGGCCTGGGGAGGCTCGCCTCCCCAGCCTTCCCTTTTTTATCCTTCGAGCGGAATCACCCGCAATCCCTGCCCATCCGCCGTCAAGGCCAGCGCCAACTGGCCATGCTTCAAGCGCAGGGCATCCTCGCCAAACAAGGCGCGGCGCCAGCCTTCCATTGCGGGGACATCGGCGGCGTCGTCGGCGGCAATGCGCTCCAGATCGCCAATCGTCGCCACCAGCTTCTGGGCAACCCCCGACTCCTCGCACTTCATCTTGAGCAGCACCCGCAGCAGATCCACCACAGGACCCAAGCCCTGAGGGAGGTCGTCGCGCTGGGGCGGGCGCGGCAAGCCGGACTCGGGCAGGGCCTGGGCGCGCAATACCGCCTCCAAGATGCCTTGGCCCATGGGGCCATCGGCCAGCCCGCGTGAGATGCTGCGCAACTGGGCCAGAGCCTCGGGGGTGGTGGGGGCGCTGGCGGCGATTTCCAGCAAGCCCTCGTCGCGGATCACCCGATTGCGCGGCAAGTCGCGCTCCTGGGCGGTCCGCTCGCGCCACGCCGCCAACTCCTTGAGCAAGGCGAGGAAGCGTGATGACCGGGAGCGGGCCTTGATCCGCAGCCATGCTTCGTCGGGTTCGACCCGGTACTGGGCCGGATCGGTGAGCACGGCCATTTCCTGGTCCAGCCAGCCGGCTCGGCCCGAGACGGTCAACTGTTCTTGAAGCCGCTGGTAGACGGTGCGCAGATGGATCACATCGCCCAGGGCATACTCGACCTGCCGCGGGGTGAGGGGGCGCCGTGACCAGTCGGTGAAGCGCATAGACTTGTCGATGCGCGCCCGGGTCAGGCTGCTAACCAGGGTTTCGTAGCCCACGGAGTCCCCATAGCCGCAGACCATGGCCGCCACCTGACTGTCAAACAGGGGGTGGGGCAGGCGCCCGGATTCGTGGAGAAAGATCTCCAGATCCTGACGGGCGGCATGAAAAACCTTGAGGACCTGCGGGGCGTCCATCAGGGCGAAGAGCGGCTCCAGACTGAGCCCGGGGGCCAGGGGATCGACGCACGCGGCTTCGCTCTCCCCCGCGACCTGGATCAGGCACAGCTTGGGCCAGTAGGTCTTTTCGCGCATGAACTCGGTGTCCACCGCGACAAACGGCTCGCGGGACAGGCGGTCACAAAACGCGGCAAGGTCATCGGTGGTGGAAATCAAAGACATGACGGTACCGTATAGCCCTTGGTAAGGGATCCGACAAGGGGCAGAACAGCGCGCCCCCCGGTGAAGAGCGTCCCGAGAAGGAAGGCGGGGGCTTCGGGCGAGGACCCGGCTCCCCCCGCTGGCCGGTTAGGGATCAAGCCGACCCAAGGCCTTGGCAAGAACCATGTACAACTTGCCAAGGTCGGAGCCAACGAACAAGGCGGTGAGCACGTCGGGGCGGGGCGACCGCCGCGTGTTCTCCAACAAAGCCTCGTACTCACTGACGTAGGACTGGACATAATCGCGCAAGCCCCGGTCGCGGGTCATGGCCTGGCGGACGGCCTCGGCGTGGGCCGGGGTGACGGCGCGGGCGAGATGACGCAAGAAAACCCCCTGGTCGCCCTTGTGATACCGGCGCCAGAGATCCTCTTCCTTGCTGGGGGCGAAAATGCGCGCAATATCCACCGACAAGGACGTCAAGCGTTCGATAACTTTGGTTGAGGCATTGAGGAAGGTCTCGACATCGTGCATGTCGCGACGTTTTTCCATGTCGGCCATGCGCTTCTCTGCCTCGACCGACACGGCCACCAGGGTTTCGGCCTGCTTGGCGTAGGCGGTAGTATTTTTGCGCAGGGTTTCCACCAAACCTTGGCCCAAGGTGCCCAGGGTTTCGGCGTCTTGACGGATGATCCCCATCGCGTCGCGGTAGGGCCCAAGGAGAGCTTGGGCCGCGCCATCGCCCACCCCGGCCAAAGCGGCGGTTTCGGCCCGCACCTGCTCCATGGCCTCGCGGAACGACGACAACGACAGTTCCGCGGCCATCGGTCCCAACCGCCCCAGGGTCTCGATTTCCTGATGCACGCTCTCCAGGGCCCCGCGCATGGGCTCTAGCACCTGCTCGGCGGTTTGTCCGCCAAAGGCGGCCAGGGCCTCGGTCTCGCGTCGCAACTCGGCCAGGGCTGCCTGGAAGGGCCGCAGCAAGCGCTCGGCCAACTGGTCGCCCACCCGGGGCACCTGCTCGGCCTCGCCGCGCAGGCTGGCCACGGCGGCGCGCACGGTCTCGACCGCGTGATCGGCCGCCCCCACCGTAAAGTCCGACATCTGGGCCGCATCCTCGCGCAGTCGTTCGAAGGCGCTTTGGACCGGGGCCAGGGTTTGCTCGGCGATGCGAACCCCGAGACCGGGCAAACGCTCGCTTTCGTCGCGCAACGAGGCCATCGCCGCGCGGAACGGGGTCAGGGTCTGCTCGGCCGCCCGGGCCCCCAGGCTTCCCAGATGCTTGGTCTCGGCTTCCAACTCGGCCAGGGCGGCGCGGGTCGGGCCAAAGGCGTTTTCGGCTGCCACCTCGCCCAAGCCGGCCAGGGCGTTGGTTTCCTCCTGCAAGCTGGCCAGGGCATCGCGAAACGGCCCCCAGGCCCGCTCGGCCGCCTCGGCGCCAAAGGCGGCCAGACGCTCGGCGTCCTCGCGCACCTCGCCCAAGGTGGTCTGGAAGGTGGTCAGGGCGGTGTCGCTGGCCGCCAGGGCCCGGGGGCCCAGGCCTTCGATCTCGGCTTCCAGCACACCCAGGGCCGCCTGGAAGGGCTTGAGCGCGCCTTGCGCCGCCGCCTCGCCGACGTTGCCCAGGCGCTCGGCCTCGGCCCGCATGGTTTCCAGGGCGGCACGCACGATGGCCACGGCCTGGGACGCCGCCCCCGAGGTGGTCTCGGCCACGTTCAGGGTCTCCTCGCGCACCCGGTCCAGGGCTGCCTTGAACGGGGCCAAGGTCTCGTCGGCGGCACGCGCCCCCACCTGCGGCAAGCGCTCGCTTTCCTCGCGAATGGCGTTGAGGGCGGCCCGAAATGGCGTCAACGTGCGCTCGGCCACCCGGGTGCCCAAGGAGCCCAGGCGCTCGGTCTCGGCTTCCAGTTCGGCGAGGGCGGCGCGGGCCGGGGCCAGGGCGTTTTCCGCCGCGCTCTCGCCCAAGGTGGCAAGCGCGCTGGTTTCCTCGTGCAGACCGGCCAGCACCTCGCGAAACGGCCCCAAGGCCCGCTCGGCGGCCTGGGCGCCCATCTGGGCCAGCCGCTCGGTTTCGTCGCGGGCCTGGGCCAAGGCGGCCTGGAAGGGGGTTAGGGTTTGTTGGGCCGCCGTCTGGCCCCGCACGCCCAGGGTCTCGATCTCCTTGGCCAGGGCCGCGAGGGCGGCACGGAAGGACTTGAAGGTTCCCTGGGCTGCGCCTTCGCCGGCCGCGCCCAGGCGTTCGGTCTCACTGCGCAGCGCTTTTAGGGTATCGAGCAGGGGGGCAAGCACCGCTTCCGCCTCGGCCGATCCGGYCCCCATCTCGCGGCGGAACTCGCCGGCGGCGGCGCGCACCGCCCCCGTCACCCGCTCGGCCCCGGTCGAGACTTCCTCGACCACGGCATGGAGGCGCTCGCCCACCTGGGCGGCCTGGGTCATGCTGCGGCCCACCCGCTCCTCGAAGGCCAGCCCGGCCTTGCCCAAGGCCTCGGACAAGGTGCCCACCCGGCCTGTGGCCGTCTCGGCGGTTTCGGCCAGGGCTTGGGCGCGGGCATCAAGCTGTCCCAGGGACTGGCCGACCGTCTCTCCCAAGGTGTCGAGAACCTGGGTGACCCGCTCGCTCCCGGCCTCGACGCGCAAGGCGGTGTTTTCAAGGGTCTGGCAAGCGGTTTGACCGATGGTGGTCAAGGTCGCGGCCTGAGCGCGCAACACGCCCTCGGCCTCGCTGACCGCCGCCGCCGCCAGCCCGCCCGCGTCCTTGATCACCCCGGCTTGATCCATCAAGCTGCGGCCGGCCCCGCGCAGGCCGTCGATGGCGCCCTTGCCGGCGAGGCCAACCTCCAACGCGCTCTGGCGCAAGGCCGAGACGACGCCCTCGAGGTCGCCGGAAATCTTGCCCGAGGCCTCGGTCATCTCGGCGGCGCTGTCGCGCAGCAAGCTGGCGGTCTCGCGAATGGCCCGGGTGGCGCCCTCGGCGGTTTCGTTGAGGTCGCGCGATTGGCGCCCCATGGCTTGGGACGCAAGGTCAATCTGCTCGCGAATGCGCAAGACAATCCCCGAGAGGTCCTCGGTCTGGCCCTTCAAGGTGCCGCGAATGGTTTCGGTCTGGGTAGCGGTTTGGGTCACGAGGCGATCCAGGTCGCGGGCATGGCCGGCCACGGCCTCGCTGGCACCGGCACTCTTCTCGCGCACCACGCCCATGGCGAGGCCCAGGGCCTTGAGGGCGTTTTCTGTCAGCTCGCTGGTGGCGCGCAAGCCGCGACCGGCCTCGTTGGCGGCGCCGGCGAGGTCGCGGGTGCGCTGGCCCAGGGCATCGGTGGTGTCTTCCAGGCGGCCCAGGCTTTCGTCGATGACCTTGTTCAGGTCCTCGGCATGGCGGGCCAGCACCCCATCAACGGCCTTGAGCCGCCCCAGGGCGGCCTCTGAGGTTTCGGCAAGATCGCGGCCGCGCATGGCCAGGGTCTCGTCGGCCAAGCGCACCCGACTGACCAGCCCCTCCATCACCTGGGTCAGGGACACGGCCTGCTTGCCCAGGGTGTCGGTGATGCGTTGGGTCTCCTCCGTCCCTTGGCGAGACAAGGCGCCCAAGGCTTGGTTTTGCTCCGCATACAGGTCCTTGAGGGTGCTGGCCCGGGTCTCCAGGCTGGCGGCCACGCCCGAGGCTCCTTGCACCAACTCGGCGATGGACTCGCGCAAGGCCTCGAGGGCGCGGGTCTGATCGACGGCGTGACGGATCAGCAGATCGGCCTGTTCCAGATCGCCGCCCAGCGCCTCGCGAAACAGGCGTGTCTCCTCGGCGCTCTGGCGCACGGTATCCTTGAAGCGCCCTTCCAGCCGCTCCATGAGGGTTTCGATCTCGCGGGCCCGTTCCACGGCCTTGGCCTGGGCGGTGTCGAGCCCCTCGACCCGCCGGGCGATGCCGGTGGCGGCCTGAGTGGTCTGGGTCCCCAGGCGCTCGGCCGCGGCCTCCAGGGCCTCGGTCTCGCGGCGCAGCGCCGTGCGCATCTCGACGCCGCGCTGGATGGCGTGATCAGTGGCCTCGTGCAACACCCGGGCCTGGGCCTCCAGGGCCTGGGTGATGTCGCGCACCCGCCCGACTGCTCCCTCCCCCGGGTAGGTCAGTTGCTCCAACGTGGCATGCAAGCGCCGGGCTTCGCGCTCGAAGCGTTGCCCCCGGTCCACGACCATGCCCCCCAGGGCCAGCAGCAAAACCGGCATCAAGGCTCCCGAGAGCAGGCCGGACACCTCCAGGGGCTGGTACAGAAGGACGTTCTCCCACCCGACCGCCGTCACGACATACACAACAAAGCCACTCAGCCACACGGTGCTGGCCGCCGTGACGACAAGAACCGGCCAACGCTCGGCCAGTCCCGGTCCCAAAGAGGGCTCGGATCCCCGGCGAGGGGGACGCGACGGGGACGCCTTGGGGGGGAAGTCGGTCATGGGAAGAAAGGGAATCCGGCAAGGGACAGGGCAGGGGATCGGGGAGAGCCTAAGGCATTTCCCATCAAAGGGGAAACCGCTTCTCGAGTCGGCGGCTTTCCTGGGCGATGGCAGGAGCAGCGGCACGCATTTAAAGAAAAACCATCAACAAATAACGCGTAAAGCCGGAGATCCTCCAACAAAATATGGGGAATTAAAGGGGTAAGTGTGAATTTTTTGCTGTTTCAACCCCTAAATGCCCCCTGTCGTGCCGGCCTCCCTCCTGTCGCGATTATCACTTCTGGCACATGACCAAGAGGCTACGGGGGTTTTGCTGGACATCCAAAACATTGAAACGTTATCCCTAAGGAACGGACGGTAAAGTCGCAATCCGCACGCGCCATCCCCTTCCGGTCAGAAGCGATGCCAGTAAATTCGATCATACGCCCCGGTGGGGCTTCCGGCCTACAGCGTTATGATGATATCCTCCCTCGTCGGATTCCGTGGTTAAAAGACGGAGGGAGGTACCGCCGTAAGTTTTTATTGGGCAGTCCCGGGGCCTGTCCTCAATGGTTTTTGCGGAGCGGGAGTGCGTGGCCATGACCTCAGTCCCAGGGGACGGTGCGTCCCCCTTGATGAAAGCGGTCCCCTTGGAGCCCCCGGCCGGCCGGGGCAAGCGCGTTCGCTTTGTTGGCGCGTGCACCATCGCCCAGGCCGAGGAAATTCGCGACACCTTGCTGGAAGCGCTGGCATCGTGCCCAGGCGAAGGCCTTGTCATCGCTTGCGACGAGGCCTCGGAGGTCGATTTGACGTTCATTCAGATCCTGATCGCCGCACGGCGTAGTGGTGAAACCCAGGGCAAGAGCGTCACCCTCGCGGCGCCTGCCCAGGGAGCCCTGGCGCAGGCCTTGGTGTCGGCGGGTCTTGCGCATCCGGGGGGCGTGGCGTTGGGCTGGGTCAATCCATTTTGGGCAGGGGAGTAAGCAAGGTTATGGGGAAGACAATTCTTACGGTCGATGATTCGGCCAGCATTCGCCAGATGGTGGCCTTTACGCTGGAATCCGCCGGCTATCAGGTCAAGACCGCCGTGGACGGCAAGGATGCCCTGGACAAACTGGGGGCGGGCGGCGCCGACATGATCATCACCGACCTTAACATGCCCAACATGGATGGCCTGCAACTCATTACCGAGGTGCGCAAGCTGCCCTCGCACAAATTCTCACCGATTATTTTCCTGACCACAGAGTCGGAAGAATCAAAAAAGGCGCAGGCCAAGGCCGCCGGCGCGTCGGGCTGGATCGTCAAGCCGTTTCAGCAAGACCAACTGCTGGCCGTTGTCAAAAAATTCCTGGGGTGAAAGGCCTGAGCCATGAACGCCGGACCCTCCTCGCATGCCGAAGTCTATCTCGCCGAGGCGGAAGACCTCCTGGCGGACATGGAAACCGGCCTTCTCGACCTGGAAACCAATCCCGACGCCCCCGACCAAATCAATCGGGTGTTCCGAGCCCTGCACACCATCAAGGGCTCGGGCGCGGTGTTTGGCTTCACGCAAGTGGCGGACTTCACCCACCACGTCGAGACGGCGTTTCAACGAGCCCGGGACGGCGAAATCCCCGTCTCCCCGGGCCTCCTGGAAGTGACCCTGGCCGCGCTGGACCATATCCGCGACCTGCTGGCCGGCCAGGAAAACAAAGAGCGCGAGCGCGATCTGCTTGCCCGGCTGGCGACCCATGTGCCCCAGACCAAAAAGGACAAAGGGCCCAGTGCGTCCCCGCCGCCGCCGCCGTCCGACGAGGGCCCGCGGCACTGGCGCATCCGCCTGAAACTCGCCCCGCAGGTCATGGCCTTCGGCACCAACTGCCTGCGCCTTCTCGATGAACTGCGGGCCCTGGGCGAAACCGTGGTGGTGGCGCTGCCCGAGGCGATCCCGCCGCTGGAGCACCTGGATCCGGTGGCCTGCTATATGGAGTGGGACATCGTTCTCACCACCAACGAGCCGCGCAGCGCCCTTGATGACGTCTTTTTATTTGTGGCCGACGACGCCACCATCAGCATCGAGCCCCTGGTCGTTGAAGCCGGCCCCAAGCGGCTGGGCGAGATCTTGGTGGCGCGCGGCGATGTGGACAAGGAGCACCTGGAAGCTGCCCTGGTGCAACAACGCCCGGTGGGCGAACTCCTGATCCAGGCGGGGCAGGTCTCGCCGGAAAAAGTGGTCTCGGCCTTGGTCGAACAGGCCAAGGGCCGCGAGGACACGCGAGCCGCCGCCCAGGCCGACAGCGGGCACGGCAGTTTGCGCGTCCAGGCCGAGCGGCTGGACAGCTTGATGGATCAGGTGGGCGAACTGGTGATCGCCCAGGCCCGGCTGCGTCAGCTCGTCGCCCGCAGCGAGGACCTGAACCTGCGCGCGGTCGCCGAGGAAATCGAACGCCTGTCCTCGGACTTGCGCGAGACGACCATGAGCATCCGCATGGTCCCCATTGGCACCTTGTTCGGCCGCTTCCGCCGCGTGGTGCGCGACGTGTCGCGCTCCTTGGGCAAGATGGTCGAACTGACTATGGATGGCGAAGAGTCGGAACTCGACAAGACGGTGATCGAGCGCCTCAACGACCCCCTGGTCCATTTGGTGCGCAACTGCATCGATCACGGTCTGGAAGCCGCCGACGAACGCCGCCGGGTCGGCAAGCCCGAGGTTGGAAGCATCCATCTTTCTGCCGTGCACTCGGGCGCGCAAGTGCTGATCAGCATCACCGACGACGGCCGGGGCATGAACCGGGCCGCCATTCGGGCCAAGGCCGAGGAGCGCGGCTTGCTGGCGCCAGACACCCAGATCTCGGACAGTGATCTGCTGGCCTTCGTTTTTCACCCCGGGTTTTCGACGGCACGCGAGGTCAGTGCGGTGTCGGGCCGGGGCGTGGGGATGGATGTGGTCAAGCGCACCATCGACGCCCTGCGCGGCACCATTGAAGTTCGCTCAACCCCGGGACAGGGAACGGTGATCCTTCTGAAGCTGCCGCTGACCCTGGCCATCATCGATGGCCTGCTGGTGCGGGTGGGCCGGGGGCTGTATGTCCTGCCGCTCTCGACGGTTGAGGAGTGCGTGGAACTTTCGGTCGATGCCCACGACAATGACGGGGGCTGCGATTTCCTCAACATCCGCGGCGCGTTGGTGCCCTTCTTGCGCCTGCGCGAGCGCTTCCGCGTCGGGACACCGCCCGATCCTTATCCAAAAGTCGTGGTGGTGTCCTCGGGCACGGCCCGGATTGGATTGGTGGTCGATCAGGTGGTGGGCCAGCACCAGACGGTGATCAAAAGCCTGGGCAAGCTGCTGGCCGACGTGCGGGAGTTCTCCGGGGCAACCATCTTGGGGGACGGCACCGTCGCTTTGATCATGGATGTGCCGCGCCTGATCGAAATGGGTCAAGGCGTGGGCGAGGACCGTCGGCTCGCTCTTGGGGAGACACGCTGATGACCGGACCTTCCTCCAGCCTTCCCGTTCCCCAGGGCGGGCGGGCCGTTGTCGCCTCGGGCACCGGCTCGGGACAGACGACCTCGGTGTTGTCCATGGCCCTGGCTGGCAACGTTTTTGCCCTGGATGCCGGCATTGTTTTGGAAATCCTTGATGTGGTCGCCCTCACCGAGGTTCCCAACAGCAGCACCTTTATCAAGGGATTGCTCAACGTCCGGGGCAAGGTGGTGCCTGTGGTGGACCTCAAGGTCCGCCTGGGGCTCTCGGGGCGCGACGAGATTACCCTGGATTCGCGCATTGTCGTTTTGTCCATCCGTCTCGACGGGGAAGAAACCCTGGTGGGCATCCTGGCCGACAAGGTCTTTGGGGTCATGGAAATCGATTTCTCGACCCTGGAAGACGCGCCGTCGGTGGGCATTGTCTGGCGCTCGGAGTTTATCCGCGGCATCGGCAAGTCTGAGCAGGGCTTTATCGTCATCCTCGATATGGACCGTGTGTTTGCCAGCCCCGACCGGGCGGCATCGTAACCAACGTCAAAGCGGGCTCTGGTCACCGTGGGAACGGGTGTGTGGCAGGGGGTGCCAGGATAAAGGCCGGGGAGGTGCCTCCTTCCCAGTCCCCCGTCGCGAAAAGAGCCTTGAAAAACAAGCCTTGGCCTGAAGGCGCCCCGCCAGAACGGGGGGAGCCATCACTCCACCGATGGGGATGAAGATGCGCATCACTATCAAACTAAAATTGGCCGCCGCGTTCGCACTTATCATCGTTCTGGCCGGCGTTTCGTCGATCTTTGGCCTGTCGTCCATGGCCGGCATGAACAACCGCACCACCTTTATTATCGAGAACGCCGCCGAAAAGGCGATGCGCACGCTGGAAATTCAAAGCCTGTTTTTTCAAACGGCTCGGGCGTTGCGCAATGTACTGATAACCAACGATGAATCAGAAATGCTCCGCTTCAAGGATGAAGTTGAAACAAAAATTGTAGCTATTGAAGCTAAGTTGGACTCTATTCGCCCCTTGATTATTTCTCCGGAGGGACGAAAAGCTATCACTTCTATTGAGGCGGCAATTGTAGAATACAAGGCAATGACCAACAAAGTTATTGGCCTGTCTTTAGAAAACTCTAATTTTAAAGCAAGCCAACTCATCAAGGCGCGCGGTAATGATTTGTTCGCCCAGGTTTCTGGGGCGTTGAATACATTGATTAAGAATGCTGAAAGCCGAGGGAACTCGCAAGGCGCCCTTGTTCTAACATCGATCCTGGCCCAGCTTAATCATCTCCAGGTTTTGGAGCGTTCCATCATTTTGTCCCCGAACGAGCGCGAAATGGAAGGGCTCAATGCCGAGGCGAATGCTCTCCTAGCGGGCTTCAAGGAGTTCGTCTTGGAAATCGAGCAGGTGGCAAGCAGCACCGACCAAGGCGACGTCCGGGTTCTGCGCGCAGCGTTGCCGGCCTACGCCGCCTTTTCCCAAGAAGTTCGTGCCCTCGCCTCCCTTAACACCAACGACAAGGCTTTCACCTTATTAACCACCGATGGCCAGCGCTTGGGCAACGCCGTGGAGGTGCCCATCAACGACTTGGTCACCGTATCGCGCTCCCAAATGACGGGAGAGATGGAGAATAATGTTGAAGCCTACAACCTGACCACGGTGGTGATGATCACCATCTTGGTCGCCACCATTGTGATCAGCTTGAGTGTTGCGACCTGGATTGCGTTGTCGATCAGTCGCGGACTGTCCAAGGCGGTGGGGCTTGCCAACGCGGTGGCGCTGGGGGATCTATCGCAGACGATCCACGTGACCACCAACGACGAAATCAAGGACGTGGTCTCGGCGCTCAACGGCATGACGGCTAATTTGAATGCGGTGGCGCAGGTCGCCGATGAGATTGCGCGGGGCAACCTGACGGTCAATGCCCAGCGCCTGTCGGACCGCGATGTGCTGGGCATTGCCTTGGAAACCATGCTGGAGCGCTTGCGCACGGTGGTGACCGAGGCCCTGACGGCGGCGGGGCAGGTCTCCTCGGGCAGCCAGCAACTGTCATCCACCTCCGAGCAGATGGCTCAGGGCGCCACCGAGCAGGCCTCGGCGGCCGAGGAAGCCTCGTCGTCGATGGAAGAGATGGTCTCGACCATCAAGCAAAGCTCGGACAATGCCAGCGAAACGGAAAAGATCGCGCGGCAGTCGGCTTCGGATGCGGAACTGAGCGGCCAGTCGGTGACCAAGGCGGTGGAAGCTATGCGCACCATCGCCCAGAAGATCAACATTGTGCAGGAAATCGCCCGTCAGACCGACCTGCTGGCCCTCAACGCGGCCATTGAGGCGGCCCGGGCCGGCGAGCACGGCAAGGGCTTTGCCGTGGTGGCCTCCGAGGTGCGCAAACTGGCCGAGCGGAGCCAAGCGGCCGCCTCCGAAATCATGGTCCTCTCCTCGGACACCCTCGCCATTTCGGCCGAGGCCGGCCAGATGCTGACCAAGCTGGTGCCCGATATCCGGCGCACCGCCGATCTGGTCGAGGAGATCAGCGCGGCGGCCCGCGAGCAAAACGTGGGCGCTGAACAAATCAACACGGCCATCCGCCAACTCGATCAGGTGACCCAGCAAAACGCCAGCGCTTCGGAGCAGATGTCGGCTACATCGGAGGAACTGGCGGCCCAAGCCGAGCAACTGGAAGCCACCATGGCCTTCTTCCGTATTGGCGACGAGGGCGCCCGCTCGGTCCGCCGGGCGCAAAAGGCGCCGGCCCGCAAGCCTAAAATCTCTCACTTAGGGCAGGACAAGGCGGCCAAGCCTGCGGCAGCGAAAGAAAATGTGCCGACGAATGCCAAGGGCTTTGTTCTGGCACTTGACGACAGTGATACGGAGGATGAACACTACCAGCGTTATTGAGCGCACGTCTTCCCCGCCACCCCATACAGCCCAGTTCGTCTAGATTTGTTATGATGACGCGTTGGACCCTGAGTGGGATTTAGTTGGTTGGTGCCGTATCCCCTACGGTTAAGGGAAATATCCCCGGTTCTCTTGCCCCCCAAGGACAAGGGAACCGGCAGAGCCTCTCCCTGTCGGGGAAGACAAGGTAAAGCCCGGACGGTTTTCGGGCGGGTCCCCCTTGCCACCGATCCCCTCAGACCAGGGAACAGAGACCATGCGCATCACCATCAAGGCCAAGCTGGCCGCCTCTTTTGCCCTTGTCATCGTACTGGCCGGTATTTCCTCCTTGCTGGGCCTGAGTGCCATGGAAGGGATGAACAGTCGCACGGTCTTTATTGTTGAAAACGCCGCCGAGAAAGCCGTGTTATCTTTGGAGGCTGAGGCGGATTTTCTGGCTTTGACCCGGGCCGTGCGGAATGCCTTGCTCTCCAATGACGAGGATGAAATCCACCGGTTCCAGCAGGAGTTGGAAGACCGTCTCAAGGATATGCGCACCCACGTTGAAGGGATCCGTCCCTTGATCGTCACCGAGGAAGGACGCAAGGCTTTGGTCGCGATCGAGACGCTTCTAGAGCAGTATGAAGATATGGCCGAAAAGATCCTCGACTTTGCCTTGCAAAACAGCGACTACCGGGCTGGGCGGCTTCTGGCGACGCGAGGACGGGAGCTTTCGGGCCAACTCTCGGAGACCCTAGAGGGAATGATCAAAAGCGCCCAGCTCCGAGGCAACACGGACGTGGCGTTGACCCTTTACCACCTCCTTGATGACTTCCGCATGCTCAAGGATCAAGACCAGTCGGTGACCATTAGTCGTGATGACAAGGCGATTCAGGCTTTTAACGCCGAGGCGGAGCGGCTGGGGGGGAGCCTCAAGGAGTCCTTGGCCGCCCTGGAGAAAATACCCGGTCTGTTGGATCAACCCGAGGGGCGAGCCCTGCGTCAATTGGTATCGGCCTACTGGAATTTTTCGGTCGAGGTGCGGACCCTTGGGGGGCAGAAGTCCATGGATCGGGCCTATGCTCTGCTGTCTACGGAAGGGATGCGTCTGGGGCGGGCGATCGAAGAGCCGATCCAGGCTTTGGTGTCTCTGGCCCGCAATCAAATGGCCCAGGAGATGAAGAGTAATTTCCAAGCCTACGACACCATGATGGTGGTCTTGGTCTCGATCTTGGGGGCGACCATCGTGGTGAGTGCGGGCGTGGCGTTTTGGATGGCCAGCTCGATCGGTCGGGGTTTGGGCAAGGTGGTGGGGCTCGCCCATGCCGTGGCCCACGGCGATCTGGAACAAACCCTGGAAGTGAACAGCAACGACGAGATCAAGGACTTGGTGGTCTCCCTCAACGCCATGACCGCCAACCTGCGCACCATGGTCTCCGAGGCGCTCAAGGCGTCGGCCCAGGTGGCGGCGGGCAGTCAGCAACTCTCCTCCACCTCCGAGCAGATGGCCCAAGGTGCGACCGAGCAGGCCTCGGCGGCGGAGGAAGCCTCGTCGTCGATGGAGGAAATGGTCTCGACCATCAAGCAAAGCGCCGACAACGCCACCGAAACCGAGCGGATCGCCCGCCAGTCGGCGGTGGACGCCGACACCAGCGGGCAGGCGGTGAGCAAGGCAGTGGAGGCCATGCAGACCATCGCCCAGAAGATCAACATCGTCCAGGAAATCGCCCGCCAGACCGACTTGCTGGCCCTCAACGCGGCTATTGAGGCGGCGCGGGCCGGCGAGCACGGCAAGGGCTTTGCCGTTGTGGCCTCCGAGGTGCGCAAGTTGGCCGAGCGCAGTCAGGCCGCCGCCTCCGAGATCATGACCTTGTCGTCTGATACCCTGGCGATCTCGGCCGAGGCCGGCCAGATGCTGACCAAACTGGTGCCAGCGATCAAGCGCACGGCCGAGTTGGTTGAGGAGATCAGTGCAGCGGCCCGCGAGCAGAATGTGGGCGCCGAGCAGATCAATACGGCGATCCGCCAACTCGATCAGGTGACCCAGCAAAACGCCAGCGCCTCGGAAGAGATGTCGGCCACCTCCGAGGAACTGGCGGCCCAGGCCGAGCAGTTGGAAACCAGCATGGCCTTCTTTCGCATCTCCCACGAGACCCTTGGCGGTTCTGTCCGTTCCAGAACATCTGTCGCCACAGCGCGTAAGACCGGTCGGGCAACGCGGGAAACCCCAGAGCGGGCCGCCAAGGCCAAAGTCACCGCGTCCCGGGAGATCACCGCTCCCAAAGGCGTCCGGCTGTCCCTTGACGCCGGGGACACCGAAGATGAACACTACGAGCGCTATTGAACTTTTCTAAGGTCGGGGCCACGTCTTCAAGACGGGAAAGGCCCCCTTTCTTGGGTGAGAAGGAGGGATAAGATGAGTCTTCCGTTGCCTGTTCCCCCCCGAAGCGGCGGTGCTGCCCTCCCTTCCCCGGATCGCTCCTATGTTACGGTGGGGGTGGACCAGGAAGTGTTTGCTCTGGATGTGGGGCATGTGCGGGAAGTCCTCGACCCCCAGCCCTTCACGCGGCTGCCCGACATGCCGCCCTCGGTTCGGGGCGTGATTGACGTGCGCGGTCAGAGCCTCCCGGTGTTTGATCTGCGGGTCAAGTTCGGCCTGCCCCCCGGCGAGCAAACGGCCCACACCCGGGTGGTTGTTCTCGAGGTGCCTTTTGCCGGCCAGCCCGTGGTGTTGGGCGCTTTGACCGACCGGGTGTTCGAGGTGACGGCCCTTGACGACACCGGGATTGAGCGCCCGGCGGAGCTGGGCATGCGCTGGCGCTCCGAGGCGGTGGCGGGACTCGGCCGCCGCCATGGTCGGCTGGTCATTATTTTGGATGTCGCCCACGTTTTCAGCCTGACCGACCTGTCCCTGGCGGCCCCCGATGTCCCGGGCTCCTGAACCGGGCTCCTATCTTCAGTCCTTGGCCGGCGATACCTTGCCGCCTAAGGTCTATCAAACCTTGGCGGACCTGATCGAGGAGCAGATCGGGATTCGCCTTCCAGAATCAAAGAAGACTCTGGTGGAAAGCCGATTGCGTCGGCGTGTCCGGGCTTTGGGTCTGGATAATCTACGGCAATATGCCCAGGAATATCTGGAAACCGAAAGGATATCCGAAGAGTTCGCCGATCTTGTCAACGCGCTGACCACCAACAAAACCGATTTTTATCGGGAGCCCTCGCACTTCGATCTTTTGGTACAGACCGTTCTTCCGGCCATGCTCCGCGACGGCTTGGGCCGCACCCGTCCCTTGCGGATCTGGAGCGCGGCCTGCTCCATCGGCGCCGAGCCTTACACGCTGGCCATGGTGTTGTCGGACTATGCCCGGTTGGTCGGGGGCTTGCAGTTTAGCTTGCGCGGTTTTGACATTGATTCCGAGGCCTTGTTCAAGGCACGCCGGGCGATTTACGACCTCGCCTATCTCGGCCCCATTCCCGAGGAGGCGCGGCGGCGCTACATCTTGCGCGCTCGGGTACACGGCAACCACACCTTCCGCATTGCGCCGGAGGTGCGGCGCATGGTGGAATTTTTCCCACTAAATCTTTTAAGCCCGGAGTGGCCGGATGATCAACATCCCGATATAATCTTCTGCCGTAATGTGCTTATATACTTTAATAGACCTAACCAACAGCGGGCTCTGGAGGGGTTGTGCGAGCGTTTGCGCCCCAAGGGGGTTCTCTTCGTCGGGCATTCGGAATCGCTGCATGGGTTGTCCTTGCCTGTTCAGCCTCTTGCCCCCGCCACCTATCAACGTGTGTGATCAGGGACCGCCCATGACCGCCGATCCCAAGCGTATCAAGGTACTCGTTGTCGATGATTCCGCCTCGGTGCGGCAGACGATGACCGACCTTCTGAACGAGGATCCCGAGATTGAAGTCATCGGGACCGCCGCCGATCCCTATGTGGCGGCCAAGCGCCTCAGCCAGATCGTTCCCGATGTCATCACCCTCGACATCGAAATGCCGCGCATGGACGGAATCACCTTTTTGCACAAGCTGATGGAGCAGCATCCCCTGCCCGTGGTCATCTGTTCCTCGCTGGCTGCCGATGGCACCCAGGCCTTGTCCCAGGCTTTGGATGCCGGGGCGGTCAGTGTGATCGCCAAGCCTCTGACCGGCACCCGTCAGTTTCTTCTGGAATCGAGTATTGGTATTCGCGATGCGGTCAAGGCGGCGGCCCAGGTGGATGTCGGGCGTTTTCGGGCCCTGCGCCGGGCCAAGGTTGAGGGGCCAGCGCCCAAGCTCACCGCCGATGCGATCATCCCTCGGCCGTTGAGTCGTAAAATTGCTAAAACAACCGATAAGGTCGTGTGTATCGGCGCCTCCACCGGCGGGACGGAAGCGCTGCGGGTGGTCTTGCAGGACCTGCCGCTTGACTCCCCCGGCGTGGTTATTGTCCAGCATATGCCCGAGCATTTTACTCGGGCTTTTGCCAACCGCCTCAACGGCATTTGCACCATCGACGTCAAGGAAGCCGAGGATGGCGACCCGGTGTTGCGCGGGCGCGCCCTGATCGCCCCGGGCAATCGCCATATGTTGTTGCGCCGCGACGGAGCGCGCTATTCGGTCCAGGTCAAGGACGGCCCACTGGTCAGCCGGCACCGCCCCTCGGTGGATGTGTTGTTTCGCTCGGCCGCCGCTGCCGCCGGCGCCAATGCCTTGGGGGTGATCCTGACCGGCATGGGGGATGACGGGTCCCGGGGGATGCTGGAAATGCATCAAGCGGGGGCGTTGACCCTGGCTGAAGACGAATCGACCTGCATTGTCTTTGGCATGCCCAAGGAAGCCATTGCCGCCGGGGCTGTGGACCGTGTGATCCCCCTGGACCGGATGGGCCGCGAAATCATGCGCGGCTACGCCGACCTCAACGCGGCCCTGATCCGTCCCGAGGAGGTGCCGCGGTGATGGAAGGGGGGGACAGACCATGGGGGCTCGATACCCTAAAGGCCGTGGAGGGCTCGGTGCCCTCGCGGTTTATTGGGCCGGGGGATGTCTATTGCAGCCGCATTCCTCATCTGGTGACGACGATTTTGGGATCGTGCGTGGCGGTGTGCTTGTTTGACCCCGCCGTGGGGATTGGGGGCATGAACCACTTTGTTCTGCCGTTTCACCCCAGCGGGGAGGCGCCCTCGACCCGGCATGGCGACTATGCCACGGCCACGTTGATTCGGCGCCTGGGGAATCTGGGGGCTGATCCTGAGCGGCTGCGGGCCAAGGTGTTCGGCGGCTCCGTCATGCTGATGGGCGGCAAGAACGGGGTGCCCTCGCCGTTGAGTGTGGGCGCGCGCAATGTCGCCCTTACCCGGGGCCTCCTGGCCGAGCGGGGAATCCCGATCGAGCGCGAGCGGGTCTTGGAAACCTCGGGCCTGATGATCAAAATGCTGACGTCCACCGGGGATGTCTGGGTGCGCAAAGTGGGAACGGCCTCTTTTGCGCACGTGGTCCCCCGGGTCGAGGCCACCTCCTGAGGGGGCCGCGGATGAGGGAAGGAGGGGCCAGGGGAGGTCCGCCTCCCCAGCCTTCTTCTTTTTTCAGGCCCTTCAACACCCGCCTGTCGATGCCATGCAGGGACGCCGATCCACTCCTGGAGATCCGCGATGAACCAGATACCGTCTCTCCCCGCCCTCTCCGGGTCCTCGTCCTCCTGGTCAAACCAGGAGGACGAGGCGCGCACCTGGTCGCGGCGCATTGAGCAGATCGAGGCCAGTCTGGACGCCTTGCGCGAGCCGTGCGAACAGAGCTTTCTGGCGCTGGGCGAGGCCCTGAGTTCGGCCCACAAGACCGCCCGCGCCATGGGCGACAGCGCCGCCGTCCTCACCGACGCCCTGACCTCACGGGGCCTGACCGATCAGGCCCGCGCCCTGGAGCTTGACTTGCACGTGCTGGATCAGGCGTTGGCCGCGGCGCGTACCGAAACCGGTCTGCAAACCATCGACGACGCTGCCCAGGCCATTGGCGGCTCGGTCCAGACCTTGGGCAAGCTGCTGGTCCAGGTTCGCATGCTGGCCATGAACGCCCGTATCGAGGCGGCGCAGTTATCCGGCCTGGGGATGGATTTCACGGTCTTCACCCGAGAGATCGGTCGTCTTGCCCAACGGGGTGAACAGAGCATAGGCATTATTGTCGGAACCTTGCGCACCCTGAGGGATGTTTTGTCCCAGGCTCTCAACTTGCAAGGCGCTTTGGGCGACCAACATCGCCTGGACCTTGAGGGTATCAAGCGCCGGCTCCATAGCGCCATGAACACCTTGCAGCAGCGCCAGGAGGCGGCACGGCGCACCCTGGGGAGCTTGCCCACTCACCTCGACCAAGCCCACCGGTCGGTCTCCGAGGTGGTGAGCGCGTTGCAGATTGCCGACATGACCCGTCAACGCGTCGAGCATGTGGACGAGGCTCTGGCCACCGTCCTTGGGGTCCTCAACACTCAGGGCAGCGACCAGGACATGGGGGGGACCCGGCGTCACATCATGGTCAACGCCCTGTGCGACCTGCAAGCCCGCCAGCTTACGGTGATCCGGGATGACTTCGAGGCCAAGGCTCGCATCATCGAGACCAATTTGCGCGCGCTGGGGACCGGGGTCCAGGGGCTGCGCGAGGGGGTAACCCGCCTACATGCCACCAGTACCGAGGACAGGACCGACTTCCTGGACACCCTGGCCAACGACCTCAAGACCGCTCTGTCCATCCTGGAGCGCTATCGCAGCGCCCGGCGCGAAACTGAGGACAGCATGGGCACCGTCGTTTCCATGACCAGCGAGATTGCCGAGGCCGTCACGGCCATCAACGAGATTGATGCCGAAATGCACTTGATCGGCCTTAACGCCTCGATCAAGTGCGGCAATCTGGGAAGCCGGGGCCGGGTTCTTACGGTGATCGCCAGCGAACTCCAGGCCTTTGCCCGTCAAACCCGCGCTTTGGCCCTGGAGATCGGCTCTCGCCTCGATCGGATTGCCGCGTGTTCCTCGGACCTGGGCCGCCAGAACGCCGGCACCGACTCTGGCAAGCTTGATGACCTTGACCAAGCGATCCAGACCTTCCTCGATACCCTGGATCGCCTCACCGGCGAAAGCAGCGAGCGTCTCAATGAGGTCCGGGCGCAAACCGAAACCCTGGAGCGTTCGCTGAATGTCACCTTGACCAATTTCACCATCCGCAAGCGCATGACCGAGGTTTTCACAACGGCCGCCCGCGAGCTTGGGGCCATCGCCCAGGCCTGTCGCCCGGATTTGACCGGCCCCGCCCTGGACGACGCCCGCCGCGAGGTTCTGGAGTTCCTACACAAGCACTATACTATGGTGGACGAGCGCGAGGTTCACGAGGCCATGTTTGGGGGAACCCCGCGTGCTGCGGCCGCCGTGACTCCGTCCAAGGCGGCCACAACCGATATTTCCGACTTGTTGTTTTGAGCGGGAGAAAGGGTCGGCTGGGGAGGGGACCTCCCCAGACTCCTCATTTTTTTGGCGCCCTGTCCTGCGTCAAGGAGGCGTCTTGATAGGCCAGCGGGGGGTGATTTCCTTCCTGGAGGCCGGCCGGGTCCTGGTGGATCAAGACATCCGCCTGGGGATAGAGGGCGCGCAGGCGGTCCTCGACGTCCACGGCGATGGTATGGGCGGCGAGCAGGGTTTGGTTGGGGTCCAGTTCCAGGTGGAGCTGGATAAAGGAGAGCGGGCCAGAGCGGCGGGTGCGCAGGTCATGGACATCCCGGACCTCGGGGTGTTCCAAGCAGGTGGCAATGATCCGCTCCCGGTCCTGGGCCGGCAGCTCTTTGTCCATGAGCAGGTCGATGCTTTCCAGGCCGATGTGCCACGCATTGACCATCAGATAGGCGGCGATGCCCATGCCGAGTAAGGGGTCGAGCAGCGGCAGGTCTACCAGCATGCCCACGGTCAGCGAGCCGATGACGGCAAGGTTGGCCAGGAGGTCGCCGGTGTAATGCAAGCTGTCGGCGCCGATGGCCACCGAGTCGGTCTGGCGGACCACATAACGCTGAAAACTTACCAAAGCCAGGGTCAGGGCGATGGAGAGGACCATGACGGCGATCCCGATGGCCCCATCGCGCACCGGTTCGGGGGCGAGCAGGCGGCTAATCGCCTGGATTAGCAGCAAGGCCCCGGATCCCGCAATGAAGGCGGATTGACCCAATCCAGCCAGGGGCTCGGCCTTGCCATGGCCGAAGCGGTGATCCTCGTCGGCCGGGGTGAGGGCTTGGCGCACGGCAAAAAGGGTCACAAGGGAGGCGGCGCCATCAAGCAGGCTGTCGATCAAGGTGGACAGCACGGCCACCGACCCGGTGACGAGCCAAGCGGCCAACTTGGCCACGACCAAAATCGCGGCCACACCGACCGAGGCCAAGCTGGCCCGGCGCATGAGACGGGCTTTGCGCTCGAGGGGAGAGGTGGGGGCAGAGGGGGCGGCGCTCATGGGAAGAGACGCTCGGTGCGCCAGCCCTCGGGGACGGCGTGGAAAACGACCCGGTCGTGTAAACGAAACGGGCGGTCGTGCCAGAACTCAATGCTCTGCGGCACGACCCGAAAGCCCGACCAGTGGGGGGGCGGGGCACCGGCCCCAGGCCATAGCGGGCGGTGGTGAGGGCGAGGCGCTTTTCCAGGGCCCAGCGGCCTTCCAGCGGGCGCGACTGATCCGAGGCCCAAGCCCCCAGGCGGCTTTCGCGCGAGCGCGACGCGAAGTAGGCATCGGCGCGGGCGTCTTCGACGGGCACCACGGCGCCCTCGACCCGAACCTGCCGGCGCAACGACTTCCAGTGCCAGCACAAGGCGGCAAAGGGGTTGGCGCGCAACTCAGACCCCTTGCGGCTTTCGAGATTGGTGTAGAAAATGAACCCGCCGCTCGGCCCGGGGGTCGGGATAACTTCCTTGAGCAAGACCATGCGTACGCTGGGGTGCCCGTCGGGGGTGCAGGTGGCCAGCGCCATGGCCGTGGGGTCGTTGGGCTCGCTGCCCTCGGCGTCGGTCATCCAGGCCGAGAACAGGGCGTAGGGGTCTTTTTCGTCGAGGGTGCTCATGATGATCCAGGCGGTTGGGTCCGCACCAGTGCGGTCAGTTCCACAGTGGGCCAACACCCGCTGGATCACAAGAGCCGGGGCGGCTACCATGGCCGGTCGGCCGGCCCCCCTCTGGCCGGTCGGCCACGAACGGAACCAATGATGAAAGATCCCTATACCGTGCTGGGGGTGGCGCGCACCGCCACCCAGGACGAGATCAAAAACGCCTATCGCAAGCTAGCCCGGAGCATGCATCCCGACGTCAATCCCGAGGATCCCCGGGCCGAGGAGCGTTTCAAAGAGGTCTCCTCGGCCTATGCCCTCTTGGGGGATCCGGCCCGCCGGACCCGCTATGACAAGGGGGAAATTGATGCCCAAGGCAACGAGCGGGGGGCTCGGACCCACAGCAGCCGGGGCTATAATTCGCGTTGGACGGGCGGTGCTCGGTCCGAGGGATTCGGCTTTGAGTCGGCGTTTGGCGAGGAAGACGTGTTTTCCGACGTGTTTCGCCGCTCAAGCCGAGGCAGTGGGGCCAGCAGTGGCGCCGGAGCGGGGATCCGGCCCCAGCGTGGCCAGGATGCCCAGTACCGGTTGAAGGTTACCTTCGAGGAGGCAGCCCTGGGGTGCACCAAACGCATCACCCTGACCAACCGCAAGACCTTGGATGTGCGCATTCCCCCGGGCTGGGAGGATGGTCGGACCTTGCGCTTGAAGGGGCAGGGGGCGGCCGGCATCGCCGGCGGACCAGCCGGGGACGCCTTGGTCGAGATCGGGGTGCGGGAACATCCGGTGTTCCGGCGCGAGGGGCGTAACGTCATCGCCGACATTCCCGTCACCTTGCGCGAGGCCGTCCTCGGCGCGCGCATCACCGTCCCTACCTTGGAGGGCAAGGCGGTGGTCACCGTGCCCGAGGACTCCAACACAGGCACGCTCCTGCGGCTGCGAGGCAAGGGGATTCCGGCCGATGACGCGGTGCGTGGTGACTTATTGGTGCGTCTGTCCATCACGTTGCCCGATCCCTCCGACCCCCGGTTGAAGGCGATGGTGCGCAAGCTCAAGGACCCGGATGCCGACCCGAGGGAGAAGGCGGGTCTCATTTGATTCGCGTTTAACGGGAGGTCGGTACGCGCGAGGCGTTAGGGCTTGGTCAGACTTTCGCGTGCCTTCCGTTTTCGGTAGGGTCTATGCCCCTCCCGTGGTACCCTTATGAAGATGAGGGCATGCCTACGGGATGGGGTGCCCTAAAAGCTTCCCCTTCCTCAACAGATCAGACCGTGATACCGCCCATGCTCTCTTCTCGCTGGCGATTGGATACGCCATGAATACCGCCAAGGGTGAACCGCCCGATCGATTGTATGTGTTCGTTGCCGACGTGGGGCAAGGGCAGGCCGGGCTGCTTGCAACTCGGATCCGCACCGCCTTGCCGACGGCCCAGGTCGTGATCCGGCCGGAAGAGGCCCGCGAGGTTGTCGATCTGGTGGTTTTGGCGGTGGGAGAGGCGTGCTTGCCCGACGATCTAACCGTCATGATCGAGCGCTGCGTCGGGCTGGGGCCCGTTTTGGTGGTGCTGGAAGGAGGCGACGACGATCTCGGCCTAGTGGCCTTGTCCGCCGGTGCCGACGACTGGGTGGCCGCCGCCGGCTTCGATCCCCTGGCCTTGATCCATCGCGTGGTGCTGCGTCACCGCGCCCAGGAAAGTGCCCGCACCAATCAGGCCCGCGCCCGTCTGGAAGGCGAAACCGACCGCCTGGGGCGCTTGTTGTCTGGAGGCTCCACGTCCATCACGGCCCGCAGTTTTGGCAGTGCGACCTTGCGGGATGCGCTGCCCGACCTTTACATCTCTTCCCTGCGGCGGTTGAATGATCTGGTCGATCAGGCTGTGGAGGAAAGAATCTATGGTGACGGAACCAACCTGGATCCCGAACTCCAGTCCCTCGCGGAAACGCTGGGCTTCGCCCGGGCCGGGCCCCGCGATGTGATCGATTTGTATGTGACCGTTTTGCGGGCTCGGGATGCCTCGGGCCCCGCTCGGCGGCGGGCCGTGATGATGGAGGAGTCGCGGTTGCTGGTTTTGCAGTTGATGGGCCATCTTGCCAACCATTACCGTTTGCGCGTTATGGGCGCGCCCGTCAGGCGGGGGGAAAAGGGGACTCAGCGATGACCGAACCTATTCGTCTGACCCTTTATATCTGTGGCGAGACCATCCGGTCCCAAAACGCCCTGCGCGCCCTGGACCGGATCCGGATGACCTTGGGCCAAGCGTGCGAGGCCCGGGTCGTTGATGTGGTGCTCAATCCCGCCGAAGCCGAGCTGGTCCGTATCCTGGCCACCCCCACCTTGGTTCGCGACTATCCGCTGCCCACGCGGCGGGTCGTTGGAGACCTGGACGATCTCGACCAGGTCCGCCGAATCCTCAGCCTTCCTTCCGTCCCTTCCTGACGCGCCTGAGCGGGAACCCTATCATGAAGCAACCTTCCGCCAACGAAATCGAAAAGCAATCGACGGGTATCCCCGGCTTCGACCTGATCGCGTATGGTGGTTTGCCCAAGGGACGCACGACCTTGCTCGTCGGCACGGCCGGCAGTGCGAAGACGATTTTTTCCGTGCAATTCCTGGCCGCCGGCATTGAGCAGTTCGGCCAAGGGGCCGTGTTTGTCACCTTCGAGGAAATGCTCGACGACATCAGGCACAATGTGGCCGGCTTCGGCTGGAACATCGAGCGCTGGGAGGCAGAGGGTAACTGGGCCTTCGTCGATGCCGCCCCGCGTCCGCTGGACGATGGCGAGATTGTCGGCGCCTTCGACCTCGGTGCCCTTTTGGCCCGGATCGAGCATGCCGTGCGCACCACCAATGCCAAGCGGGTGGTGCTTGATTCCTTGGGGGCGGTGTTTATCCGCCTGGGCGAGGCCTCGACTTTGCGCAACGAGCTTTTGCGCATCTCGGCCGCCCTCAAGGTCATGGGCGTGACGACCATCATGACCGCCGAGCGCGAAAGCGACGAAGGACCGTTGACCCGTCAGGGCATTGAGGAATTCGTGGCGGACAACGTGGTCATTTTGCGCAATGTCAAGGATGGCGAACGCCGACGCCGTACGTGCGAAATTCTCAAATTCAGAGGGGCGTTTCACCAAAAGGGCGAGTTCCCCTTTGCCATCTTGCCGGGCTCGGGCATTCAGGTGATCCCGCTCTCGGCGATCGAGCTGCGCCAGAGTTCGTCGGAGCTGCGCATTCCTTCTGGCTCGGCCGATCTCGACGAAATGTGCGGCGGCGGTTTTTTCCGGGACTCCATCGTTCTGGTTTCGGGCGCCACCGGGACCGGCAAGACCCTGATGTGTACCCACTTCCTGAATGGCGGCCTGTTGGCCGGCGAGCGCTGCTTGCTGTTCGCTTTTGAGGAAAGCCGCCAGCAGTTGTTCCGTAATGCGAGCGGCTGGGGGGTTGACTTCAAGACCGCCGAGGAATCGGGGCGCCTGCGCGTGGTCTGCGATTACCCCGAAGTGGCCTCCATTGAAGACCACATGATCACGATCAAGCAGATCATCGAGGACTTCAAGCCAGACCGTCTGGCGATCGACAGCCTCTCGGCCATCGAGCGCATTTCCTCGGATCGGGGCTTTCGCGAGTTTGTCATCGGGCTCACCTCGTTTATCAAACATGGTGAGATCGCGACCTTGTTCACCTCCAACACCCCGACCCTGATGGGTGGGTCGTCGGTGACCGAGACCCATATCTCGTCGATCACCGACAGCATTATTCTGCTGCGCTATGTCGAAACCTTCGGCGAGATCAGCCGTGGCGTCATGGTGCTCAAGATGCGCGGCTCGTTCCACGACAAGGAAATTCGCGAGTTCAACATCGACGGCAAGGGGATGCACATCGGCCGGCCCTTCCGTAACATGACGGGCATCCTGGCGGGCAACCCTCACCACGTCACAACGTCGGAAGCCGATCGGCTTGAGGGGCTGTTTACCGAGGGGCCGCGGTAATGATCTCCAACGGCTCGGGGGAACAGGGCTTCCGGGCGTTGGTCGAAGCGGCCACCGATGCCATCTTGGTGATTGGCAGCAGTGGTGACATTTTATATGCCAATGACGCCGCTGGAGACTTGTTCCGCCAGACCCCGGCGACTCTCCACGGAGCACCCTTTGGGTATCCCGTGGTGCTGGGTCAGACCGTCGAAGTCGATCTCCCAGCGGCAGAGGGCGTGCGCATCGCCGAGATGCGGGTTTCTTCCGTATGCTGGGAGGGAGGGCCGGCTGCCGTCGCCATTTTACGCGATGTGAGTGAGCGGGTGACCCTGACCGCGTATTTGCGCGATCGCCTGCATCTGGAAGAGCTGATGCTCGATATTTCAGCCGGCTTCGCCCGGGCGACGCTGGCCGACGAAGAGGAAGTCAGCGGCCGGGCCCTGACCCGTATTGCCGCCTATCTCCACGCCGATCACGCCTGCCTCGTCGTCTGGCAGGACGACGGTGATATTCGCTTGACAGCCTGCCATCCCGGGCCGCCGCGCGCCATGACCAAAGTTGCGTTTTTGCCGCTTCTGCGGGCCGTGGTCCTGAGTGCGCGGGGACGGATCGATCCGCGGCCCTTTGAACGAGGCAGGGAGGGGGAGCCAAACGAGGCGGTTCAGGCGCTTCTTCAGCGCGCCAACATGGCGTGGCTGGGCCTGCTGCCCCTTGCCGCCGGCCACGAAGAGGTGGGTTGGTTGCTGGTAATGCGCGCGCGCCCTCCCGACCCCGACGGGGTGGGAAGTGACCTGGATGTGTTGCGCCCCGTGGCGGCAGTGCTGGTCGATTCCTTGCGGCGCCTGCGGGCCGAGGCCTTGCTCAACGATGTTCTGGCCAAACAAGCCGCGGTGTTTCAGCAGGCCGTCGAGGGGCTCGTTTTGGTGCGTCAGGGCCGCATCCTGCGGGCCAACCAAGCCATGGCCCAGATGCTGGGCTATCCAGTGGACGCCCTGGTGGGGATGGAAACCCGCGCCTTGTTTGCTTCCGACGAAGGGTACGACGCCCTGGAGCCCCCAGCCTCCCTCGCCAACGGGCAGGTGTTCACGGGGGAGCACCTGTTTCAGCGCCGCTCGGGCGAGCGCTTTTGGGTGGAGCTCAAGGGCGTTCACGTGGATACCTTCAGCGATCCCCCAGATGCGGTATGGGTGTTGCGCGACATCAGCGAGCAGCGCGAGGAGCGTCGTCGCAAGGAGCAGTTGATCGATGAGCTGCGCCGCTCCAACGCCGAACTGGAGCGCTTCGCCTTCATCACCTCCCATGATCTCAAAGAGCCGGTGCGCATGGTGGCGTCTTACGTCAACCTGTTAAGCCGGCGCTATGGCGAGCGCCTGGATGAGGAAGGCCGGGAGTTCCTCGCCTTTGCCCTGGAAGGCGCTCGCCGCATTCATCAAATGATTGAGGGGATCTTGGACTATGCCCGGATCGAAAAAGCCGGCGCCGATGTCGAGGCCGTCAGTTTGATGGAGAGCGTGCAACGCGTCCAGGAGGATCTCAAGGATAGCCTGCGGGAGTCCGGGGCCCATCTCGACGTGGACCCCTTGCCCTCGGTGCTGGGCGTCACCTCCGAGATCGACCGCCTGTTCGCCAACCTCATCGGCAACGCCATCAAGTTTGCCAAGCCTAAGGAAGCACCGGTGATTCGCATTACCTGCGTGCCAGAAGACGAGGCAACGTGGCACCTGAAGGTCAGCGATCAGGGCATCGGCATCCCCGCGCGCGACCGCGAACGGGTGTTCGATCTGTTCTGGCGGCTGCATGCCCGCGAAAATTTCGACGGCAATGGGCTGGGGCTGGCCATCGTCAAGCGCATCGTCGAACGCCGGGGCGGGCATATCTGGCTCGACTCTCGGGAAAATGACGGAACAACCGTCCATGTCCTCCTGCCGGCGGTTCCGGGGCGGGAGGCGTAGTGGCGGTTTTGGAAGAGAGAAGACTGGGGGAGGCTCGCCTCCCCACGACCCCTCCATTCCTTGAAGGAAGTGCTAAGGGGGAGGGGGCTTTCGGTGGGGCAGGGGGGAACGATCTATTTTTCCCAGCCAAAGATAAAAGTGGGAATTTTTGTGAATTCTTCTTCTAGTTGATCGCACAGGTTTGATATAGATTTCTTAAAATCTGAACTACCGTAAATTGATTCCATTAATTTATCGGTGATAGCCTCCACTTTCTCCTCAATCAACGTCACGTCATTCCTGACTTGATTTATTCCATTAATCAAATGGAGTGATGATGGTTCTGAAAATAGCTTAGGGGATTCTTCCCGAAAGAAATGATGGGCAAAATAGTTTCTTGTTTTATTGATAGATCTAAGGTTATCGATAAGGGGTGACATCTCATCACAATCAGAGACAAAATTGATTAAGCTTCCTAATGTTGCAGAAAATGCTTTTTGTTCATATTTTTCAAAAAGAATCAACCAGTCCTGCTTTGTTTTTATCTTTCCAGTCATCATAGAGTTTTTTAGTTGATAAAAAATGTAAAAATTATGTATCGATGCCTCTAGCTGGGCGTATTGTGAAAAAAGAAGTCCGAAATGAGATAAGACTTCTTTGTGCAAATTACGGTCATCAGAGAGTAGTTCAGGAAATTCAAGGAACAAAGAAGAATATTTTTCTGATTCTTTCATGCTTTCCCTCAGGGGCAATGACGTTACAATATTATTTTTTGATGATTACTCAATTATAAGGATCCTTTCGCATGGTATTGTCGGACGGGATCGCTTTGGAGTTCAAATAAAAAAGGGGGTCTGGGGCATCGCCCCAGGCGGGGTCGGGGCGGCAGTCCCGCGTTCCCACATCACGCGGCAGCTCCGCATTTCCCTGTCAGGCGCGGCGGATCCATCGGATGGGGGCGGCGGTATCGAGGGCGACATCTTCTTCGTCAGGGGCGTTGAAGGCGGCCAGGGTAAACAGGGCCTTGGTGCGTCCGCGTTTGACGTGGCGGACCAGGGTTTGGCCGTCGCTGGTTCGCACGATGCAATCGCGGCCGTAGAGGTCTTCGGGCATGCGGTGGGGATCAACGGCGGCATGGAAGAGGAGATCTCCTGCCCGATAGACGGGCCAGAGTCCGTCTCCTTCGACACGCACGGCCTGGGTCCGGCTGGAGGCCCCCGGGGGGGGCTGGGTGAGATCCAGGGGGAGCTCGGAGGGATAGGTGATCACGCCACCAGCACCAACGGTTCCGACGACGGGGACGGGCGGGTCTTCGGCGTCTCGGCCATAGAGGAGGTAGGAGGCCGAGACGTTGAGGAGGCGAGCGATGTCCTCGACGATCCACGGCTTGGGCGTATTGCGGCCGCGTTCGTAGTAGGCGATGGTGGATTGATTGACGCCCAAGAGCTTGGCCAGGGCGTACTGGGACAGCCCCTGATCCTTGCGTGAGTCGGCGATTCTTTTTCCGATGTCGTTCATGCTTGCAACATATGCCATCGCGTCATAGTCGGCAAGAAAAATTCCCCCATTTTATGACCAAACGCCCTTTATGGCTGGCCCTCCCATCAAATGACGATAAATCATTTTTTTCAATATCCGCAGAGATCTGGTGGGGGGCGAGCGGGGAGGCTATTATTCTCGCTCGGGGGGTCGAAAAATTTTAAGTTCTCGTAGAAGATGTATCGCGCCGCACGTGTCTTTCTGATCATTCCAGGGATGGGCGAATTTTCTTCCTCCCTTTGTCTGGGGTCTCGCCGCCCCAAGGCGTCTAATTCCCGCAACACGAGTGATGAAAGGAGTTGACTTCCAATGGGGGCGGTGCCAAAAAGATGACGAAACGACATAGCGCGACCGGGAAGGGATGCGCCCCAACAGGGGGTGACGGCCTCGCGGGGGCAGCGACACAAAAGGGGTAGGATGATGGAAGGACTGGGAGCCCCGGGCGGGGGTTATGACGGGATGCCCGAAGCGTGGCGCCCACACGGGCAATTGCTCGACGCGCTACATGCGGCCCTTGAAGCGGCGGAGCGTCTCGATCCCCTCAGCGATCCGCGGGGATTGGCCGTCCTTGACCGGGCGTTGTCACAGGCCTCCCAGGCCTCCCAGGCCTTGGCCGGCCTTGGGCGGGGTGCCGCCTGCGAGCAGGAGGGGGAGGCATGACCCCCCAAGAGGAGGTGTGGCTTCGGGCCGTTCTGGCTGGGGTGATTCGGCGCGAGGGGGGCTTTGTCGATCACTCCGCCGATCCGGGAGGGGCCACCAACCACGGCATCTCCCTGCGCTATGCCCAAAGCATTGGTCTGGATCTCGATGGCGATGGCGATACCGACCGGCACGACATCGAGCGCCTGTCCCCTGAGCGGGCCCTGGCCCTGTATCGGCGGGACTTTTTTGAAAAGCCAGGGATCAGCCATCTGCCTCCCCCCCTGTGGCCGGTGGTGCTCGATTGGGCTGTGACCAGCGGCCCCGCCGTGGCCGTGCGGGCCGTGCAACGGGTTGCCGCCGCTCTGGGCGAGGCGTCGGTGCGGGAGGATGGGCGCCTGGGGCCGCACACCATCGGAGCGTGCGAGCGCCTCGTGCACTGGCTGGGCGCGACGGCTGTGGTGAATGCCCTGTGCGACGAGCGGGAAGCCTGGCTGCGCGCTCTTGTCGCCCGGGCCCCCCGCCGGGGGGTTTTTCTCACCGGCTGGATCGCGCGGGCGGGCAGCTTTCGTCTCAAGGAGAGAGGATCATGATGTCACTTTTGCTCAAGGGCTTGCTGGGGAGTGGTCGTTTGGCTCTCGAAACCCTGGCGGCGGCCGAGTCCACCGCCGTCGAGAGCGCCCCCGTTAGCAAGGGCCGCTATGATGCCACCGTCAACGCGCTCAACCGCCTGCCGCGTCCGGCCCTGGCGCTGGGGGTGCTGGGCATCCTGGGGTGGGCCCCCCTTGACCCCGAGGGCTTCGCCCAGGCCATGCAGGCTTATGCCCTGGTCCCGGAGTGGCTGGCCGGCACATGGTTCGGCGTGGTGGCGTTCTACTTCACCTCACGCCATTTCGAACGCCGCCTGGAACTCAAGAGCCGGGGAGACGCCCCTCCACCGCCCCCCGCTCCCTGATCAAGGAATCGAGGGGTCTGGGGAGGCCGCGCCTCCCCAGCCTTCCTTGTCACCCCAAAGCCATGGGCCGCGACAAGGCCAAAAAAGCATCGAGATCGAGGCAGACCTCCAAATGATCGGCCCAGGTCTCCAAGGCGATCTCCAGCCGCACCGCCTGATCAGCCAACACAGCGGCCGCCCCCAGCGAGGCCAGCCAGTGGGCGCGGAACTCGGCCGAGGCAAACAGGCCGTGCACATAACTACCCCGGACCCGGCCATCGGCCGACACCGCGCCCTCGGGACGCGGAGCCCCCCCCGAGGAGAGCAACCGCAACCACGGTCGCTCCAGCCCGCCCCCCCCGGTGACGCCCATGTGCATCTCGTAGCCCGTGACTCGGCAGCCGCTGGTTTCATCTACCGCATCAAGGGCCAGCAGGGTTTTGCTCGGACCGATGGTGGTGTCGAGGTCGAGCAGGCCCAGGCCCGGGACGGCGCCCGGCGGACCCTCAATGCCCTCGGGATCGCGCACCACGTGGCCCAGCATCTGATAACCGCCACACACCCCGACCACCCGGCCGCCCTGGCGGACATGCGCCTGGATATCCAGGTCCCACCCCTGGTCGCGCAAGGCCCGCAAGTCGCTGAGGGTGGCCTTGGAGCCGGGCAGGAGAATCACGTCGGCATCACGGGGCAAGGGGCGGCCGGGGTCGATCCAGCGCAAGGCCACCTCAGGCTCGGCGCGCAGGGGATCAATATCGTCAAAATTGGCGAGGTGGGGCAAGCGGGGCACCACGATCCTGACCGGCGCCTCGCCGGCCGGCGGGCGGACCAGGGCTTGGGTGTCCTCGGCGGGAAAATCAGCGGCTCCGGCATGCCAGCGCACCACCCCCTGGCAGGGCCAACCGGTCTGGCGGGTGATGATCTCGCAGGCCGGTTCGAACAGGGCAAGGTCGCCGCGAAACTTGTTGATGAGGTAGCCCTTGACCCGGCCCCGTTCGGCCGGGGTCAGCAAGGCGTGGGTGCCAATCAGGGCGGCCAGCACGCCGCCGCGATCAATGTCGCCCAGCAGCAGCACCGGCAGGTCAGCGGCGTTGGCGAGGGCCATGTTGACGATATCGGCGGCGCGCAGGTGCATCTCGACCGGGCTGCCGGCGCCCTCGACCAAGATCAGGTCGGCCTCGCGTCCCAGGCGGGCCAGGGAGTCGAGCACCCCGGGCATCAACTGGTCACGCATCAGGGGGTAATCCCGGGCCTTGCATCGCCCGATCACCCGTCCTTGGAGCACGACCTGGGAGCCGACGCCGGCCTGGGGCTTGAGCAGCACCGGGTTCATGTGGAGGGAGGGGGGGACCTTGCACGCGCGGGCTTGCAGGGCTTGGGCGCGGCCGATCTCGCCGGGCGGCGTGTCGGCGGTGACGGCGCTGTTGTTGCTGATGTTCTGGGCCTTGAACGGCCGCACGGCCAAGCCACGCCGGGCGAACGCGCGAGCCAAGCCGGCGACCAGAAGGCTTTTGCCCACGTCTGATCCCGTGCCTTGGATCATCAAACATCGCGGCTTGCGCACGAAGACCTCGAAGGAAAAGAAAGGCTGGGGAGGCTTGCCTCCCCAGACCCCTCGTCTACTGTGAGGTGATCCCCCAGGAGCGGAGGGGTCTGGGGAGGCTTGCCTCCCCAGCCTTTCTCGTTGATAAAAAAAGGGGAGGACTTTGGGGTCCTCCCCAGGGGGGTGTTGATTAGGCGCGCGGGGTCACGGTGTTTTCGGGCAACTGCTGGTCGCCGCCGCCGCAGGCCATGACCTTGGTCGGCTGCGGGGCGTCGTCGAGTTGCTCATCCCCGCCGCCGCAGGCCTTCATGGCAGCGGCCGGGCGCTTGTGCTTGGGGGCGCTCTTCCAGGTGTCCTCGACCGTGACATCCATCTTGCGGGACTTGTCGAAGTCGAACTTCACCCACTTCTTGGATTGCGGTCCCCAGTAGTTGAACTTGCCGAGGTCGTAGAACTTGCGCTGGAAGGCACTGAGCAAGAACGCCTTCAGGCAGCCCAGCAGGTACTTGCGCCGGGTCGGCTCACGCACCCAGGGGTAGCCCAGGAAGGACTTGTACATATAGAACCGGCGGTAGTTGCTCATGACGCGGTCGAGCAACTCGGCGCGGTCCATGGCGTTGGGCTTCATGATCGGGGTCACGAAGTTGTACTTCTCAAAGTCGAAGACCTCGACCTTGTCGCCCAGCTCATGGAACAGGTCGGAGAACGGCCAGGGCGTGAACATGGACCAGTTGGCCATGTCCGGCTTCCAGTCCATGACCATCTTGTAGGTTTCTTCCAGGGTTTCGGCGGTCTCGTTTTCCAGACCGACGATGAACTGGGCTTCGGTGACGATGCCATTCTGGCGCAACAGGTCGATGGCGCGCTTGTTCTGGGCGACCGTCGTTTCCTTGTTGAACAGGTCCAGCTTGAGCTGGGCCGCGGCCTCGGTGCCAAGCGAGATGTGGACCAGACCCGCCTTACGATAGAAGGGCAGCAGCTCTTCGTCGCGCAGGATGTCGGTCACGCGGGTGTTGATACCCCACAAGATCCCCAGGTCGCGGTCGATCAGTTCCTGGCAGAATTCGATGAACTTGTTGCGGTTGATGGTCGGCTCTTCGTCGGCCAAAATAAAGAAGCCGACCCCGTGCTCGCGCACCAGAACTTCGATTTCGTCCACGACCTTCTTGGGGTCGCGCACGCGATAATCGCGCCAGAACTTCCACTGGGAGCAGAAGGAACAGGTGAACGGGCAGCCGCGCGCCATGTTGGGGGTGGCCACGGGCACGCCCATGGGGATGTAAATGTACTTCTTCCAGTCCAGCACCGACCAGTCCGCCACGATGGAATCAACGTCGCGGATCGAGGGTTCGGCCGGGGTGGAGACGATCTTGTCGTCCTGGAGATAGGCAATGCCGCGAATGGACTCGCGCTCGGCCGGCCAGCGGCCCTCGTCGATGGCGCGTACCAGATTGAGGGTTACCGCCTCGCCTTCGCCGCGCACGATCACGTCGATCCACGGCGCTTCCAAGAGCACCTGCTGGAACATGAACGTGGCGTGAATGCCCCCCAGCACCGTCACGGCGTCGGGGCACTCTTCCTTGGCGATCTGCAACAGGCGCTCGGCCTTGTAGATGGCCGGGGTAACGGCGGTGGCTCCGATAACGGCGGGCTTTTCCTCGCGGAAGATCCGGCGCAGGTCCTCCTCGGTCAAGTCATCCGTCATGGCATCGACGAAGCGCAGATCGGAGTAACCGCCGGTCTTCAAATAGCCGGCCAGGTAGGCCACCCAGGCCGGGGACCACTTACCCGCGACCTCGGCGCCGCCGGAGTGGTAGTTCGGATGGACCATGAGGATCCGCATGACAGGACTCCTGCGCGAACGGCGCCCGGCCGCATCCCTCGTCAAAAAAAAGCAGCCCGGGCTTTGGGTTGCAGAAGCCGGGAATTTGGCCGGAGGGCGGCACCCTGTCAACCCTCCAATCTATGCTTCAAAAGGCCACTTTCTTCGGGGGGAGATGCTCAAAAACAAGGCCTTCCCGCGAAGGAGGCGATCCTCCCCGAGGGGAGGGGAGAGAGCCCGGCCTGAGAAGGTGGCAAGAAAGGCTGGGGGGCGGCCTTCCCAGACCCCTTGGGCTTTTTTTGGGGGGGCTAGCAATCGGGCTCGGGCAGGCGCTTCAAGGTGCGCAGGCGCGAGGTCAGGCTGAAAAAGCCGAAATCCTGGATCATGTCCTGGGCCACGCCGTTGTCGTGGTAGCGGACATTGACCTCGTAGGACGGGGTGCCTTCCCCTGACTCTCCCTCGGTGGTCGAGGGAGGTGGGAAGAAGGCGATGGACATGCGCCACGATGGGGTTTTGAGGAGGTCATCAACCTTGGCGCTCTTGGGGTCGGCCGCGAGTGGCGCGCCGATGGCGGCGCTGACCAAGGAGGGGCCTTCCTCTGATCCGCCGTCGAAGACCGGGCGCCCGATAAAGCGCTCGCCCTTGCGGGCCGCTTCGAGGATGGCGATGGTGTGGGCGTTCGGGAACAAGGTGCCCGAGGGGAGAGACACAGAGTCCGGGCGCGGCTTGCGAAACCGGGCCGAGCCGACCGGCGGCACGCCGTTAAGTGCGGCTGCGCCCTCCAGAACTTCCTGGACCGCACCGTTATGGGTGTTGCGGATAAAGAAGGTGTAATCGCTGCCGTCGCGGGCTTCAAACGCCACGAACTCCCACAAGGTCTCGACCTCGTTGCCCTCGGCATAATTCAAGGTGAGGGCGGTGCGGGTTTCCATGGTCCAGCCGGTGCAGGTGCCTTCGAGCTTGTAGCTCATCTCGCCCCGCGCCCCCACCACGCCGCCCGGTTCGGCTCGGGACAGCGAGAGGTCATACGTAGCTTCGTGCGGCACCAGATGGATGGGCCCGGCCCAGGTGGGGGCGGGCGCAAGGAGGAGGGCCCCTATCGCCAGCAGGCTCTTCGCCAGGACCGACGCTTGCGCACGTGTTCTCATTCCCGCCTCTCTTAAGACCAGTCCGGTCGCTTGCGTATTCCGCCGTTCGGGCGTTGCGTATTCCGCCGTTCGGGCGTTGGGGATTCCGCCGTTCGGGCGTTGGGGATCAAGATATGGCGGTGAGTCGCGTCGGGAAACAAGAGGGATGCGAAGGACCACGGTGTCCCGACCCGCGAAAAAAAGGCCGGAAGAGGGCGCTCCCTTCCGGCCCGCACAAGACCCCTCCGGCGGCGGGGGACGCCGGAGGGTCGGTGAGGTCACTACTCGCGGAACGTCTCGTGGCAGCCCTTGCAGGTGCCGCCCAGGGCCGCAAGCGCCTTGCCCATCTGGGCGGTGTCGCCGCTGGCAGCGGCCTGAGCCAAGGCCTTGGCCGCGTCGGCCGATTTCTGGGCATTGGCTTTGAACTCGTCGGGCTTGCTCCAGACCACAGCCTTAGCCTCGGTCTTGGCGATGCCGGCCGTGCCCTCGGGGAAGGCGGCCGGGAGGGTCTCCATGATCGCGGCAATGGCTTCGGCGTGCTTGGCCGCTTCGGCGCTCAGGGGCAACTCGCCCTTCACAATCGCCGAGAGAGCCTTCATGTGATCGCCCGACGCCTTCAGAGCCTGCTTGCGATACTCCACATAAGCCTCGGGGCTGGCGGCGTGCGCCACGCCAAACCCGGTCACGGCAACGGTCACGGCGGCGGCGGCCGCCATCAGAAGACGCTTCATCAGCTGCTTCCCTCTCAAAAAATACGGTCGGTAGGGTACCCGTAAAACGCTAGGCCCTGGCCATGGTATGAGGCTTCCGACCCAGGGTTTCAAGGGATGGCATATTAAACATCGTTCATGTTTGCCGCGATCTTGACCCGCGGTAAAGCTCCCGGGGCGCCTGTGAGCGAGCCTGTCCTCCCGTCTCTGGTCATGGTAAGGTCTCACGATCTGACCAGGAACCATTCCCATGGAAGCTCAAAAGCCTTTTGTCGCCCCGCCGTCCGGGAAACCCTCCTGGCTTCGGGATCTTCTGGCGCCCCTTTTTCCCAGCTTTCGCGAAGTGCTGGCGCTCTCCTTGTTCGTTAATATTGCGGCGCTCGCCACTCCAGTATTTTCCTTACAGATTTACGACCGTGTCGTGTATCACAATGGTCTTTCCACCCTTCAGGGGCTGGCGATCGGCATGGCGGTCTTGCTGGTGTTTGATTTCATCATGCGCCAAGCCCGGGCTCGCATCTTACAAACCGTGGCTCTGCGCCTCGAAGCCCAGGTGGGCCAGCGGTTGTTTGACAAGATGACCGCCCTGCCGCTGCGGGTGCTGGAATCGCGTCCGGCCGAAGAGTGGCTGCGCTTGTTCCGCGACGTCGATGTGGTGCGCAACACCCTCTCCGGGGCTTCGGCGTTGCTGGTTTGCGACCTGCCGTTTACCGTGCTGTTTTTGGGCACGGTCTTCCTTCTGGCCCCGCCGGTGGGCTGGGTGGTGGTGGTGGCCCTGGTTTTGTTCGTGGGGCTGGCCCTAATGTCGGGGCGGGCTATTGATCAGGCCGCGCTGCGCGAGCGCGAAACCTTGGGCGGGCGCGACGGCCTGCTGGCGGAAATCGTGCGCGGGCGCGCTACCGTCAAGGCCTTGGCCCTGGAGACCACCCTGGCCGACGTCTACCGCCAGCATCTGGCGGCCCAGGTCCAGGGGTCGGTGCGACGGGGGGGCTTGGTGGACCATTTCACCAATCTCGGCATGGTCTTGTCGATGACCACCACCGTCGCCATGACCACGGTGGGCGCCCTGGCCATTTTGGACCACTCCTTGACCGTGGGCGGGCTGATCGCCGCCAACATGCTGGGCGGGCGCCTGATGTCGCCGCTCAATCAGTTGATGGGCACATGGCGCGGGTTTGCGGGCTTTCGCCAGTCGGCCCAGCGCCTGGGGCAAGTCCTGGCCCTGCCCGAAGACCGCCGGGTCAGTGCCCTCAGGCTGCCGCCGCCCTCGGGGCGTCTGACGGTGGTCAAGGCCTCGTTCCACTACACCCCCGATGGCCCCCCGTGTCTGGAGGAGATCTCCCTGGATCTTCAGCCCGGCGGCATCACCGCCCTGGTCGGGCCCAACGGCAGTGGCAAAACCACCTTGTTGAAGCTGCTGGTCGGCCTCTATCCGCCCGCGTCGGGCCGCGTGTTGCTCGACGGGGCCGATCTGGCCCAGTTCACCCGCGCCGAACTGGCCGGCTGGATCGGCACCTTGCCGCAAGACATCACCTTGTTCGATGGCACAGTGCGCGAGGCCATCGCCATGGGCCATCCCGGGCTCGACGACGAAGCGGTGCGCGAGGCCGCGCAAACCGCAGGGGTTCACGAGATGATCTTGGACCTTCCCCAGGGCTACGCCACCCGGGTGGGCGAGGGAGGAGGCTTGCTGTCCGGCGGCATGCGTCAGCGTTTGGCGCTCGCCCGCGCCTTGGCCGGCAAACCGCCTGTGCTGCTGCTCGACGAACCGTCCTCCTCCCTTGATCGCGCCGCCGAGGAAGCCCTGGTGGAAACCCTGGCCCGCCTCGCTACCCAGCGCAGCGTGATTGTCGTGACCCACAGTCCCCTGCTGCTGGCCCGCTGCCAACGCGTGGTCGTGCTCAACAAAGGCCGCGTCCTAGCCCATGGGCCGGCCGGCGAGATCCTGCCACGTCTGTTCCCGGCGCGTCGCCCCGTTGTCCCGCCTGCCGGAGCGGCCCCGCCCGCCGGAGTTGCCTCATGACCGCCGCCGCTGCGCCGCCCCCGCCGTCCGCTCCCTCCCTGGAAACGCTGGTCGAACGTCATCCCCTGCCGACCTGGAAGGGGCCGGCCCGGCTGGTCATGCTTTTGTTCGCCTCCTTGCTGATTTGGTCCTCCCAGGCCCAACTCGACGAGGTGTCCATCGCCCCCGGCGAGGTCATGCCCGAAGGCAAGACCAAGATCATTCAGCACCTGGAAGGGGGGATCGTCACCGATCTTTACGTAGGTGAGGGCGATAGCGTCGAGGAAGGCGCGCCGCTTCTGCGCCTCGCCCTGCCCACCACCTCCATGAGCAGTCCCGAGATCGAGGCCCGCCTCGATGGCCTGCGCCTGACGCTTGCCCGTCTCAACGCCGAGGCCGCCGATACCGCGCTGGCCTTCCCCGCCGATGTGGCCAGCCGCCGCCCCGACTTGGCCAAAACCGAGGACGCCGTCCACCGCGCCCGCCTCTCCGAACTCGAAAGCTCGCTTAAGGTGCTGCGCGAGCMAAAAACCCAGCGTCTCAACGAAGGGCGCGAACTGCGCGCTCAATTAGAGTCGGCCCGCAGCAACCTCGCCATCACTCAAAAACGCTACGATATCTCGTCCAGCCTGCTGCGCGACGGCCTGACCCACCAGATGGCCCACCTCGACATCGCCGCTCAGATCCAAGACCTGAAAGGGCGGATGGAGGCCCTGGCCCCCGCCCTCGAACGCTCGGAAGCCGCCATCAACGAAACCCTGGAACGCGAACGCGAAGCGGCGCTGTCGTTTCGTCGCGAGGCCCGCGAGCACATCGGCGAGGTTGAGCGCGAAATGGTCCAGTTGACCGAGCGCCTCACCCGCGCCGAGGACCAGGACCAGCGCACCTTGATACGCAGCCCCGCCAAGGGCGTGGTCAAAAACATCAAGCACACCACCCACGGCGCCGTGGTTAATCCCGGCGAGCCCATCTTGGAAATCGTCCCGGTGGAGGATGTGCTGATTGTCTCGGCGCGGCTTAATCCGGTGGATCGCGGCTACGTCCACGAGGGGCAGGCCGCCACCGTCAAGGTCACGACCTTCGATTATGCCCGCTACGGCGGCCTAGAGGGCGCCGTCACCCAGGTGGCCCCCGATACCACCATCGACGACAAGGGCCTCGCCTACTACCGGGTGTTGGTGCGCACTGAAAAAACGTGGCTCGGCGATGCCCAGGGGCAATACGACATCAAACCCGGCATGGAAGCCATCGTCGATATCCATACCGGCACCCGCAGCGTTCTTGATTACCTGATTCGGCCAGTGCTGAAGCTCCGGCACGAGGCGTTTCGCGAGCGATAAGGGAAGAAGGGAAGGCTGGGGAGGCTCGCCTCCCCAGCCTTCCCTCACTCCGACCGCACCCGGTCTTGCGCCTCGCGACGTTGGCGGCGCTTTTCGTAGAAGCGCACGGCGACGTAAGTGCCCCAGCCCAGCAAGATCATGCCAAGGATCAAGGCGCTGTAGGCGACGGGCCAGGGGACGCTGTGGGTCATCATGGAAAATTCCGACATGCCGCCGATGCTGGCGAGCACGTTGAGGGGCATGAAGATGACGCCGGCGACGGTAAGCTGGGACACCCGCTTGTTCTGGTTGACGTTGATGAAGCCAACGGTGGCGTCCATCAGGAAGTTGATCTTTTCAAACAAGAACGCGGTGTGGGTGTTCAGGGATTCGATGTCGCGGATGATCTCGCGCGCGTCTTCCAGTTGGATGGGGGACAGGAAGCGGCCGCGCATCAGGAAGGAGACGGCGCGCTGGGTATCGAGCATGTTGCCCCGAATGCGGCTGTTGAGGTCCTCTTCCTCGGCGATGGCGCTCAGGATGCTGGCGGCGGCCTCGTCGCTGACCTTCTCGCTCAACACTTGCTGGCTGACTTGGCGCAAGGTGGCGTAGGTGTCTTCCAAGGAGTCGGCAGAGTATTCGACGTCGGCGGCATAGAGGGCCAGCATGAGGTCCATGCAGTCCGAGATCTCGCCCGGATGATTGCGCATGCGCAGGCGCTGGAGACGAAAGACCGGGAGTTCCTCGTTGCGCACGGCAAACAAGATGCCCTTGTGGACCACGAAGGCCACGGGGACGCTGCGCGAGGTGCCTTCGCGGTCGAGCAGGAAGTTGGAGTGAAGGTGGATCTCGTCCTTCTCTTCCTCGTAATAGCGGGCGCTGACTTCCAGGTCGGTGAGTTTGTCGGGGTTGGGCAGTTCCAGGCCGTAGCGCCGGGCGATCCAGCCGCGTTCGGAATCCGAGACGCCGAGCAGATCGATCCAGATCGGCTTTAGGTTTTCCAGGTCGCGACTCGACGTGATGGTGACCACGTGCATGCGGCCATTCTTGATTTCGTAGGCGCAGACTTGGCCCTGGCGGAAGCGCGGTTCGCGTGAGCCGGCCAGTTGTCGGGCGAGGTCGGTCGAGACCTCCCACAAGATGTCGTCCTCGCGCGCCTCGCCCACTAGGTCCCACAGGCGCTGGGCATCTTCTGCCGAAAGGCTTTCCAGGAGTTCGCCGATTTCCGCCGCCGACAAGCGGCCCAGGGTGGCCTGGACCTCGGCCGTATGTTGTTTTTGCACCACCGCCGTCACCAGCTCGTGGCGCCGCATCCCTTGGGTGCGCACCATGTTTTCCACGATTTTCTGCCTGTTCAACATGTCGGTGATGGTGTGCAGCGGCATCGGGGTCCTCCCAGAACCTTCCCGCAAGAAGCACGAAAGGCTGACCGCGTGGACCGGGCCAGCGGGACCTGGGGTCTTGTCCTTGCCTGCCGGGACAAGAGACCCCCCAGGGGATCAGGACGGGCCGCTGGGAGCCTCGGAAACCGTGATGATCATCGTCCAGACCCCTTCCTGGCGGCGACATTTTGCGCGTGGCACGACGTGGACGGCCAGGGGGGGTGAAAAACGCCAGGGCATCTCTCAAAACGGGGGGACTGGCCTGTCCAGGGAGCCAGGGCCTCGTGCGCACCGATGAGCCCCGCCCGGCGCGTATCGCATCGCCCGGGAAGGCGGTCAACCAAAAAGACGAGACACGCCCAGCCTGCGGGAGGTGGGGTCGGGGTCTTCACCCTTAGGGGGAAATAAGGGGTGGGGTAATGCGCGGGTGTGTTGACATGTACATCGTTATGGATTAATACAAAGGTATGTGTTTTTCGCAGGATCGTTCCTGCTGTCGTTCCCTTTGGCTCTTTGGGTGGAGGAAGAGAAATCATGTGGGAGCGTCTGTTCTTTTCGTCTCGACCGGCGGCGCGCCATGAGGATACCGAGATGCTCTGGGACACGGCGGCGCGCGCGTGGCGGGAATACCGTTTGGTCTGCGATCGGGCGGCCCGGACGGGAACGTGCCGCGAGTGCTTGTCTTCCCTGTCGCCGGAGGTTTCACCTCACTGTGCCATTGCGCGCGGGCTCCCGGAAGGGGTGTTGTCCTGACCCCGTCCCTTCCTCTCCCCGACAGCCCGAGTGGGGGCTGCCGGGGAGGGGGGSCTCCCCAGCCTTCGTCTGTCCTTTGTTTAATTCACCCCCGGCCAGATCGTTCGGGCCGAGGGAAACAGAGCGCTGACGGTGGTTCCCCGCCCCGGGCTGCTCTGGATCTCCAGGAGACCGTCGTGGGCATCGACCAGTTTTGCGGTCAAGGGTAGGCCCAGGCCGGTCCCCCCTTGGCGGCGGGTATAGGTGCTTTCCACTTGTCCAAAGGGGGTTAGGGCGATGCGGATGCCCTCCGCATCCATGCCGATGCCGTTGTCCTCGACGCTCAGGGTCACGCCGCCCTCGGGGCGGACGCTTGCGCGGACCACCACTTCACCGCCTTCTGGGGTGTATTTGACCGCATTGGTCATCAGGTTGATCAGAATCTGCTTGAGCCGCAACGCATCGGCCCACAGGGCGGGAAGGTCGGGGGCGATGGCGTTTAACAGGTGGATGCCCTTGAGTTCGGCGCGGGTGAGCAGCATCTGGCGGGTTTCCTCGCCCAGGGGGGCCAGGGCCACCGGGGCTTCTTCCAAGGTCAGCTCGCCCGCTTCGATTTTCGACAAGTCGAGGATGTCGCTGATGATATCCAGGAGATGCAGCCCGGATTCATGGATCCGCCGGGCATATTCGGCGTACACCGGGTTGCCGATGGCGCCGAACATCGTGTTTTGGATGATGTCGGAAAAGCCAATGATGGCGTTCAGCGGGGTGCGCAACTCGTGGCTCATGTTGGCCAGGAATTCGCTCTTGGCCCGGTTGGCCAGTTCCGCCGCTTCCTTGGCCGAGGCCAAGGTGTGCTCGCGGGTCTTGAGGTCGGTGATGTCCGAGCCCAGCACCAAGGTGTAGCCGGCGCCGGTGCGGCTGGTGCGCACGAGATACCAGCGCCCGTCGGGCCGGCGAAATTCCCGGGGGGCCGAGGTTCGGGGCCCCATGCCGGGCAGCGGCATATGATCAATGGTGCTTTCGGTTTGGTCCTCCTGCGCCTCGAGGGGGTCGGGACTCACAAACAACAAGCCGTCATCCACCACCCGGCGCACAATCGTTTCCCGCGAGACGCCGGGGTGCACAACGTCGGTCAGTTCGGGCATCTGGCGGAGGTAGGCTTCGTTGTAAAGAACCAGGCGATTGTCCTCGTCGAAGAGCAACAAGCCCTCTGACATCAAGGCGGCCGCCTCAAGCAAATGGCTCTCGGCGGTGCGGGCCCGCTTTTCCGCCTGTCGGCGTAACGTGATGTCCTGGACGTGAACAACAACATGAAGGGGAGTGTTGTCTTCGGCGCGCACGATGGAGCCGGCCACGTGGATCCAAGCCTCTGTCCCATCGGGGCGTTGCAGGCGCCGCTCCACGGAACAATCGGGGCTGCGTCCGCCCAGTAGGGCGTCCAGGGGGTCCTCGTCGTGCTCCGGGTCAGGCTGGCCCAGCACACTGTGGTCGGCACTCAGCAGCAAGGCGGCCTCCTGGCCGACAATGCGGCACAGCGCGCCATTGACCCTAAGGAAGCCGCCTTGCAAGGACAGCAGGGCAATGCCGTGCACGGCACTGTCGAAGGCCCCGCGCAGCCGTGCCTCGTTGTCCTGGAGACGCTGCTCGGTTTCGCGCCGTCGGGTGACGTCACGGGCATACAAGGTCAGGCCCATGGCCTTGCCGTTGCCGTCGAGGACCGGAAAAACCACAATGTCCATCCAGCGCTCCCCCCAACGCTCCTCACGGTTTACCGGAAGCTGGGTGGACAGCACGTCGTGGAATACATGGCGGTGGGTCACGGCCCGGCCCCGGTCCAAAAAGCCATAGAAGCTGCGGCCCAAGGCTTGGCGGCTGGTGGTGCCCAGCAGTCGCGCCCCGGCGCGGTTGAGCACGCGAATGGTTCCATCGGGGTCGAGGAGGGCAATGGCATCGGTGGTGGCGTTGATCAGCGAGCGCAGGCGGGCTTCGCTTTCGGCTTTGGCCGCCTCCCAGGCCCGGCGCTCCGACAGGTCCTGGACCAGCAAGATGTACTGGGGGGCCAGACCATCGCCGCCGCGCGCCGCTCCCATGGACAGCCGCACCGGCACCGGCCGGCCCCGGGCATCGCGCAGATGCAGATCCACGGCATAGGACGAGCGGCCCTCGCGGCTCATATCACGCCAGAGCTGGTCCTCGCGCAGGCGGTCCTCGGCGTCGAGCACCGCGCTCCACGAACGGCCAATCAACTCGGCCCGCTCCCGCCCCAGCAAGGTCAGCAGTACGTCGTTGACCTCCAGCCAGCGGCGGGTGGTGTCCAAAACGCCAACGCCGATCAGGTCCAGGTCGAAAATGGCCCGGAAGCGCTGGGCGGCCAGGGTGGTTTCGCGCACAATGCGCTGGCGCTCGCTGATGTCGCGGGCGATGGCCACAAAGTGCCGCTCGCCGCTACTAACGAACACGCCGACCCGGACCTCCACCGGGTATTCCGAGCCATCCTTACGCCGATGCACGCCTTGGCGGGTCACCGGCCGGCCCGGGATCAACTCGCGCCAGGAGCGGATCACCTCGGCTTCGGCAATGTAGGGGGAGATGAAGCTGATGGGGCGACCGCGCAGCTCCTCCAGGGTGTAGGCCGTAGCGGCGCAGGCCTGGGGGTTGGCGTCGATGACCTTGCCGTCCTGGTCATAGACAAAAATCGGGTCTCCGGCGCTTTCCAAGATGCCCCGATAGCGGGTTTCCGACGCCGCCAGGGCGAGGGCCGCTTCCACCTGCCGGGTGACATCCTGGCCCAGCCCCAGCAACGAGCCCAAGCGACCGGTCTGGTCCCGGTCGGCGACGGCCAGGGCCCGCAGATGCAGCCAGGAGCCGTTGGGACGACGCACGCGAATGGTCAGGCGCAACGTTTGGGCGCCATCGCGCACCCGGCGCAGGGCGCGCCAGAGCAGGCGACGATCCTCGACGGGGATGCGCCGCAGGAGGGTGCGTAGCGGTACGATCCCCTCCAGATCGTCCCCATCCAGGAGCGCGCGCATGGCATCGCAGCACGCCAGCGTCCGCTGGGGTTGATCCCAGTGCCAACGGCCGATCCCCGCCAACCGGTCCACCGCGCTCGCCCTCAAGGGCAAGGGATCTTGGGAGGCGGGCCGGGGGTTCTTGGTCGCGTCGTGCATCCCTCACTCCGTTGCCGTACCCGTCATAAGGTCCTAGCTTCGACGAGACGAAGCAAGACCAAGGGAGGGTGGATGGACCATCCGTTCCCCCCTCTCCCCTTTCAGTAAGGGGCGGAGATGCCCGAGTGCAAGCATGCCGCCGAGTCAAGTCGGCGCCGAGCCCCCCGTTTTGGCCGGACCCCCAAGGAAGGAAGGGGCCGGGGCGGTCCCGCCTCCCCCGTCTTCCATGGGGCGCCAAAGGGCGGATGGGTGGCATTGGGCCGGGGCCTGTGGTACAGGCGAGGCATCCCTTTCCCCTTGTCGCGGTTGGCGTCCATGCACTCCTCCACCCCCCCGCCTTCGTCCACCTCGGCCGTTGAAGCGCCGTCGGGCAAGTCGGCGGCCACCGAGAACTTTCCCGTGGGCTCGGTCTTGCTGTCGGCGCGGGTCCGGCCCCATGTGGCTTGCTTTTACGCCTTCGCCCGCGCCATCGACGACATCGCCGATGCCCCCGGTCTGTCGGGGCCCGACAAAGTGGCCCGCCTCAAGGGCTTTGAGGCCGCGCTGACCGGCCAGGGCCCCGACGATCCGGCCTACGCCAAGGCCCTGGCCTTGCGCGCGAGCTTGGCAGCGACCACCGTGCCGGCTCGCCACGGCGTTGATCTGATTGCGGCGTTTTGCCGCGATGCCGTCAAGAACCGAACCGACTCCTGGGCCGATCTCATGGACTACTGTGCCCTGTCGGCGGCCCCCGTTGGGCGTTACCTGATTGATCTGCACGGCGGTGCTCGCTCGGGGACCACCACCGCCTCCGATGCCCTGTGCGCCGCCTTGCAGGTGATCAACCACCTGCAAGACTGCGCCGACGACTATCGCGATCTCGACCGCGTCTATCTGCCGGCCGACTGGATGGCCGCCGAGGGGGCTCGGGTCGAGGATCTGGCGGCGCCGGCCTGCTCGCCTGCTCTGCGCCGAGTGATCGACCGCTGCCTTGCCGCGACGCGGGAGCTGATGGTCACGGCCCAGGCCCTGCCGGTGGACATCAAGGACCGCCGCCTCGCCCTGGAGGCCGGGGTCATCGTCGAGATCGCCGTCGCCTTGCTCGACCGCCTGGAGCGGGAGGATCCCCTGGCCCGTCGGGTCAAACTGTCCAAAAGCGCCCTGGCCCTGGTCACGCTGCGCGGGCTCGGGCGCGGGGGCAAAGCCCTGCTGGCCGGCGGGCTCGCCTCCTGGGGGCATGCGAAAGGAACCGGTCGATGAGCCTTCCCCTTCTCCTGGCCGCCGTGTCCTTGCTGGCGTGGGCGGTGGTCTTGGTGTCGCGCCGGGGCTTCTGGCGGGCCGACCAGCGCCTGGACACCCTGACCACCTTGCCCACGCCGGCTCCGGCCCTGGTCGCGGTGATCCCCGCGCGCGACGAGGCCCAGACCATTGCCGTGACCGTGCGTTCGCTGCTGAACCAAAGCTACCTCGGCACCCTCAAGGTCGTTGTGGTCGATGACAACAGCATCGACAACACAGCCCAAGCCGCCCTGGAAGGGGCCGTGGGCATTTCGGATGGCCTCAAGCGCTTGTCGGTCATCAAGGGACGGCCGTTGCCGCCCGGCTGGTCGGGCAAGCTGTGGGCCCTGCGCCAAGGCCTCGACGAAGCCAAGCGCCTGTCGCCCGAGGCCCGCTATGTCCTGTTGACCGATGCCGACATCGAGCACGCGCCGGGCAATATCACCCGCCTGATCAGCCAAGCCGAACGCCAGGGGCTGGTGCTGGCCTCCATGATGGTCAAGCTACGCTGCCGCAGCCCGTGGGAACACCTGCTGATCCCGGCCTTTGTCTTCTTTTTTCAGAAGCTTTACCCTTTTCCCCAGGTCAACAATCCTGACCGCGACATCGCCGCGGCCGCCGGGGGCTGCATGCTGGTGCGGCGGGAGGCCCTGGACGCCATCGGCGGCATCGAGTCCATTCGCGGAGCCCTGATCGACGACTGTGCCCTGGCCGCCCGCCTCAAGGAAAAGGGGCCGATCTGGCTGGGGTTGGCCGGTCGGACCCGCTCCTTGCGGGTCTATGACAGTCTGGGCGACATCTGGGGCATGGTGGCGCGCACCGCTTATGTCCAACTGCGGCGCTCGCCCTGGATGCTGCTGGCCACTGTCTTGGGCATGACCATCCTTTATCTGTTTCCCCCTGTCTTGACGGTGCTTGGTCTCGCGCTCGGTGACTGGCTGGCCGCCGGATTGGGAGGCTTGGGCTGGGTGGGCATGGCGTTCTTGTACCGGCCCACGTTGCGCCTGTACCGCCGCCCTCCGATCGCCGGCCTTGCCTTGCCGGTCGCGGCCTTGCTCTACACCCTGATGACCCTCGATTCGGCACGGCGCCATTATCGCGGCCGGGGCGGGGAGTGGAAAGGCCGTGCCTATGGCGGGGACGGTCTGGAAGGGGCCTCGGCGGCCCAGGCCGAGGGGCTGCGCGAGGCCGCCGAGACCCGGGCCCTGGTCGCCCATGTCGAGGCCATCACCCGGACATCCGGCACCTCGTTCTATGGCGCCATGCGCATTTTGCCGCGCGAGCGCCGAGAATCCATGTACGCCCTTTATGCCTTCTGCCGCGTGGTCGATGACATTGCCGACGGCACCGAGCCGGAAGGCGACAAGCGCGCCGCCCTGGCCCGCTGGCGCGACGAGATCGCCGCCCTTTACGATCCAAGACGCGAGCCGACCCACCCCGTCGCCCGCGCCCTGGAGGGGCCGCGCTGGCGCCATGCCCTGCGCCAGGAGGATTTCCTCGCGGTGATCGAGGGCATGGAAATGGATGCCGGCCAGCGCGTGCGCCTGGAGGACGTGCCGGCCCTGGAGCTCTACTGCGACCGGGTGGCCTGTGCCGTGGGGCGTTTGTCCAACCGAATCTTCGGCGTCGAGCCGGCCCTGATCGACGATATCGCCCACCACACCGGCTTGGCCTTGCAGTTGATCAACGTGCTGCGCGACGTGGCCGAGGACGCCGAGCGCGACCGGCTCTACTTGCCGCTCAACCGTCTGCGCGCCCACGGGGTCACCGACACCCATGACCTCAAGGCCGTGCTGGCCCATCCCGGCACCGCCCAGGTGTGCGCCGAACTGGCGGGCAAGGCGGCGGCCGAGCTGGCCGAGGCCGACCGTCTTCACGCCCAGTGCCACCGTCGCACCATCCGCCCGGCGGTGATCATGAAAGAGGTGTATCGCCGGTATCTCATCGCCCTCAACGCCCGGGGCTGGGAGCACCTGGACCAGCCGGTCAAGGTTTCGGCCTGGGTCAAGATGCTCATCGCCTTACGCCACGGGATGGGGTGAGCCCATGCCTTGCGTTCACGTGATTGGCGCCGGTGTCGCCGGTTTGGCGGCGGCCGTGCGCGCGCAAGAAGCCGGACAGCGGGTGTGCCTGCACGAGGCCGCCCCCCAGGCCGGGGGGCGCTGCCGGTCCTTCCTGGATCGCGCCTTGGATCGGGTCATCGACAACGGCACGCACCTTTTGCTCTCGGGCAACACCCGGGTGCGGGCCTATCTTGAAACCGTGGGCGCCGCCGAGACCTTGGTCGGGCCGTCGCGCGCCCGCCTCGACTTCGTGGATCTGGGCAGCGGGGCACGCTGGCGCTTGGCGCCCACGCCGGGCCGTCTGCCCTGGTGGATCCTTGATCCTGGGCGGCGGGTTCCCGGCACCCGGGCCCGCGACTATCTGGGGGCATGGCGGCTGCTGCGGGCCAGGCCCGAGGACACTGTGGCGGGGGTGCTCGATCCCGGGTCCGCCCTGTACCGCCGGCTGTGGGCGCCGTTGTGCGTGGGCGTGCTCAACACGCCGCCCGAGACCGCCGCCGCCCGTCTGTTGGCTCCGGTGCTGATCGAAACCTTTGGTCGGGGCGAGGCCGCCTGCCGTCCGCGGCTGGCCCGCGACTCCTTGTCGGCAACCTTCGTCGATCCCGCCGTGGCGTGGCTGCGCGCGCGTGGCGCCGAGGTTTGCTTCGGTCGCCGTTTGGTGGCCCTGGAGCCCGGCCTACTGCGTTTTGCCGACGGCGAGAGCCTTCCCCTGGGCCCGCGTGATCGGGTGATCTTGGCGGTGCCGCCGGGGGGGGCTGCCGCCTTGGTGCCGGGGCTCATTGTGCCCGAGGTCTTTCATCCCATCGTCAACGTCCACTTCCGCCTGGAGGCCCCGCCACCGGGAGCCGATGACCCGGAACACCGGGTGCCGCTTGGCATCTTGGGGGGACTCTCGGAATGGCTGTTCGTGCGCCGGGATGTTCTCTCCGTCACCATGAGCGCCGCCCTGGTCACCGATGCCTTGGATCCCGAGACCTTGGGTCCCCGGGTCTGGGCCGAGGTCGTGAAGGCCCGTCCCGACCTTGACCCCGGGCTGCCGCCGTTTCGCGTCATTAAGGAGCGGCGCGCCACCGTGGCCCAGACACCAGACCAGACTCGGCGCCGGCCCGGCGTGCGGGGAGGACCCCCCGCCGTGTTTCTGGCAGGGGATTGGACGGATACAAAGCTCCCCGCTACCCTCGAAGGAGCGATTCGATCGGGTGAAGCAGCGGCCTTTGCTGCGCTGCACCAAGGGTGCACTTGACTTAGGTGGCGCTTTTCTTCACAAAGACCACGTTTTTCGGGCGTCGGCGTGCGGCGCCCTGTTCGCATGCCGCGAACCCAGCCCTTCGAGTGAGTATGGATGCCATGATGGACGCGAGTGTATACCTGCGGGAAACCGGGGCCCCGGCCACGGAAGGAAACCCTGTCGGTGACGGCGAGCTGAACGCCATTATCGACGAGGCGACCCGCTGGCTGACCGACCGTCAGAACGCGGATGGCCACTGGGTGTTCGAGCTTGAGGCCGATGCCACCATTCCGGCCGAGTATATTCTGCTCAACCATTTCCTCGACGAGATCGACGACGAGCGCGAACATCGGCTCGCCCGGTACTTGCGCCGCATCCAGGGCAAGCACGGCGGCTGGCCCTTGTTCCATGACGGCGACTTCGACATGTCGGCCAGCGTCAAGGCCTATTATGCCTTGAAGCTGGTGGGTGACAGTGTCGAAGCCCCGCACATGCGCCGCGCCCGCGCCGCCATCTTGGCCCACGGCGGCGCCGAGCGGGCCAACGTCTTTACCCGCTTCACCCTGGCCATGTTTGGTCAGGTGCCCTGGCGCGCCTGCCCGGTGACTCCCATCGAGGCCGTGCTGCTGCCGCGCTGGTCACCCTTCCACACGACCAAGGTCAGCTATTGGTCGCGCACGGTCATGACGCCGCTCATGGTCCTCTACTCGCGCCGTGCCCGCGCCATCAATCCGCGCGGTATCGGCGTTCAGGAGCTGTTCCGCCGAAACCCGGAGGACGTGCGCGACTGGATGAAAAACCCCACCGGCCACTGGATCGGCGAAACCCTGATTCAGGTGGATAAGGTGCTGCGCGTCATTGAGCCCGCCGTCCATCGCCTGTTTCGCGGCAAGGCTGAGGCCTGGGCTCTCGACTTCATCGAAAAGCGCCTCAACGGCAAGGATGGCCTGGGCGGCATTTATCCGGCCATCGCCAACACCTTGATGGTCTATCAGACCCTGGGCTACGCCAAGGACCATCCCCACTACCGCATCGCCCGCGAGGCGGTGGACGGCCTGTGCGTCCGGCACGGCGACATCGAATACGTCCAGCCCTGCCTGTCGCCGGTGTGGGACACCTGCCTCGCCAGCCATGCCCTTCAGGAAGCCGGCCTCAAGGCCAACGACCCCGCCATCGCCAAGTCAAATGAGTGGCTGCGCGGTCGTCAGGTGCTGTCCGTGGTTGGCGACTGGGCCCACAATCGCGGCCATCTCGAGCCGGGTGGCTGGGCCTTCCAGTACTGGAACGACTATTACCCCGACGTCGATGACACCGCCGTGGTCGTCATGGCTCTCGATCGCGCCAACGAAGGCGACGTCAACCGCGAGGCCATCAAGCGCGCCGAAGCCTGGATCAAGGGCATGCAGTCCGCCAACGGTGGCTGGGGCGCCTTCGATGCCGAAAACAACACCGAGTTCCTGAACCACATCCCGTTCGCCGACCACGGCGCGCTGCTCGATCCGCCCACCGTGGACGTCTCGGCCCGCTGCCTTGGCATGCTGGCCCAGATCGGCTGCCCGCTCACCGACCCGGTCGTCCAAAAGGGCGTCGAGTTCCTGTGGAGCGAGCAGGAAGAGGACGGCTCCTGGTTCGGGCGCTGGGGCACCAACTACATTTACGGCACGTGGTCGGCCCTCAACGCCTTGAACGCCGTCGATGTGGATATGCAAGACCCCCGCGTGCGCAAGGCCGTCCAGTGGCTCAAGGATCGCCAGCAGCCCGACGGCGGCTGGGGCGAGGATTGCGCCACCTATTGGAAGGAGCGCAAGGGCGAGGTCAAGGGCAGCACCCCGACCCAAACCGCCTGGGCCGTGCTCGGCCTCATGGCGGCCGGCGAGGTTGACAGCCCCGAAGTGGAACGGGGCATCCGCTACCTCCTCGATGCCCCGCGCGACGGCGGCAAGTGGCAAGAAGAGCTGTACAACGCGGTCGGCTTCCCCCGCATCTTCTACCTGCGCTACCACGGCTACTCGGCCTACTTCCCGCTGTGGGCGCTGGCGCGCTATCGCTCGCTCAGTCAGGGTAACAGCAAGTTCCCCCTGACCGGGATGTAACCGCGTGGAGCGGGTTGGGGTGGTCTGCGGGCTGGCTCTCGAAGCCGCCCTGATCCCGGCCTCGGGGCCTTGGCGCGCCTTGTGCCTTGGCCCCGGCCCCGCCGCCGCCGAGCAGGCCGCCCATCGCCTGCTCGACGAGGGCTGTGCCGCCTTGCTCAGTTTCGGTACGGCCGGCGGTCTCGATCCCGCCCTGGCCCCCGGCACCCTTGTGCTGGCCCGCGCCGTCATCGCCGATCAGGAAGACGGCAGTCTGGTTCCCCCCTATCGGCCCGACGACACCCTGAGCGCGGCTTTGTGCGGTCGCGGGAGCGGGGTCCATGAGGGCACCGTGGTCGGCGTCTCCCACCCCGTGACCTCCCCCGAGGCTAAGGCCCGCTTGGCCCGGCGGACCGGGGCTTGCATCGTTGATATGGAAAGTCACGCCGTCGCCCGCGTCGCCCAGGCTCGCGGCGTGCCCTTTGCCGTGCTGCGTGCCGTCGCCGATCCGGCCACCCGCAGCGTGCCCGCCTGGGCCGTGGCGGGCGTCGATGCCTTGGGCCGGACGCGGGCCGGGGCTGTTTTGGCGGCGGTTGCCGTGCGGCCTGATCGCTGGGCCGATCTTGTCGCCTTGGCCCGCGATGCCGGGGCGGCGAAGCGGGCCTTGCGCGGGGTGTGGCGCGGGGAGGGGTAAGGGGAAGAGTAAGGGAAGGCTGGGGAGGCGGGGGCCTCCCCAGACCCCTCCATTCCTTAGAGGTCCCAGGAGGGGGGGGTGCCGAAGCGGTCGATCAGGAACGCGATAAAGGCTCTGACCTTGGGAGAGACCACCTTTTTCGGGACGTAAACCGCCCAGATCGAGCGGATCCCGTCCGGGCCGAGGGTCCATTCATACGCCGGCAGCAACGAGATCAGGCGACCAGCGCGGAGGTCGCCCGAGACCAGCCACGTGGGAAGCAGGGCGATGCCCAGGCCGGCCAGGGTCGCGTCGCGCAAGACGTCGGTGTCGTTGGTGCGCAGTCGGCCTTGGATCGCGATCGGGCAGGGCGCTTGCCCGGGGGCGCGGGCGTACCACGTTGGAGAAGGCTGGCCGCTTAAGCTCAGGCAGGCGTGCTGGCTCAGGTCGTCCGGCCGGGTTAAAGCCGGGTGAGCCGCCCCATATGCCGGGCTCGCCACCAACACCCGATGCTGTGGCGCCAGCTTGCGCGCCACCAGAGACGAGTCCTCCAGGCTGCCAATCCGCACCGCCACATCGGTGGCCGTCTCAATCAAGTCCACGGTTACGTCGGTAAGCACCGCGTCCAGGCTGATGTCGGGATAGGTGGCCAAAAAATCCTGCATGTGCGGCATCACATGGCGCCGCCCAAAGGCGCTCGGCAAATTCACCCGCAGCACCCCCCGGGGCGTGGTGTTCAGCGCCGTCGTCTGCCCCCGCGCCTCCTCCAGATCCGCCAAGATTCGCGTCGCCCGCCCCTGAAACAGCCGCCCCGCCTCGGTCAGGTGCAGTCCCCGGGTCGAGCGGTTAAACAACGCCACCCCCAGGTCGGCCTCCAGCCCCGCCACATACCGCGACACCGTCGAGACCTTCAGCCCCATCTCCCCCGCCGCCCGCGAAAAACTCCCGAGCGCTGCGGTGCGGACAAACGCGGTCATGGCTGCCAAATAGTCCATGGTGCTACTTTCGTTCTTTAGAGTGTCCCCTACCACCGCCAAGCTGATGGTTTTCAAGCTGGTCATTGTTGCTGCAGAAGCATAGCGTCGTCTAACAGGCAAAATCGGTTGCCCAAGATCATCAGCGGGATCGTATCAAGTTCGTCGATGGTATCCAGCGCCGAGGCCGTTTCACAAACCACCGCCTGATCAAGCGGCGTCACACAGGTACCCACATAGCTCCGGTTGAGCTGGGCTCGACGATATTTTATAGGTGAACCCCCGTTTTTTCAGAGCGATTGGAGGGTGTCGTGAACGCGAAGAGGGTGTTTCTGTGCCATTGTTCTGAAGACAAAGAGTTCGTAAGACGTCTCGCTAAGAGCCTTGACTCACTCGGCATTGCCCCGTGGCTCGACGAGGTCGAGATCAAGCCGGGCGACTCGCTCTTCGGCAAAATTGGGGAAGGTCTAGCATCCTGCGACTATCTTTTCGCTGTTGTATCGGCAAACTCGATCACCTCGCCGTGGGTCGACGAAGAGCTTCGGTCGATGATGTACACTCAACTGAAGAGTAGTCAGGTTCGGGTCATTCCAATCAAGATCGATGACGCGGAAATGCCCTGGTTTCTGACCGAGAAGAAGTACGTTGATTTTCGGAGTTGGTATTGCAAAAGTTCTTACCTCCTAGCATTTGATAAGCTAATTAAATCATTTAAATGGATTTCTTCGGTAAAGTGTAAGAAAACAGGCTTGGATTTTGTGAAGATTGAGGATGGTGTTTTTCAATACGGTCGGTATCGTTGGCTGGCACGGCAGCCCTGGCCATGCCCGGCATCGAGTTTGAAGCCATCATGTCTAAAGTGGCAGCGGTGGGCCGGTTAGACACCGCCGGGACAGAGTTTGCTGAACTTCAGGCTAAAGCCGAAGCGCTCGGGGCCTCTACGGCCTTTTCGGCCACCCAGGCCGGCGAGGGCATGACCTACCTCGGCATGGCCGGCTTTTCAGCAAAGCAAATTCTGGCAGCTATTCCAGGAACGCTAGATTTGGCCGCCGCCGCCGGGACCGACTTGGGGGAGACGGCCAATATCGCCAGCAATATTTTGTCAGGCTTTGGGCTTGAGGCCGGCGAAATGGGGCGTGTGGGGGATGTTCTTGTAGGGACCTTCACAAGGTCGAATACATCTCTCTCGTCCCTGGGGGAGACGATGAAGTACCTCGCGCCGATCGCCAAGCAGGCCGGTATGAGCCTGGAAGAGTCCGCGGCGATGGCGGGGCTGTTGGGCAATATCGGCATCCAAGGATCGGATGCGGGTACCGCCCTGAAGGCGATTGTCAACCGCATGGCGGCGTTGCCGAAGTCGGCGGCTGACGCCTTGGACGGGTTGAAAATCAAAACCACGGACGCCGAAGGCAATATGCGCCCGATCATCGACGTCCTTGATGAGCTGGCGCAGAAGACGGAGAAAATGGGGTCCGGCCAGCGCTTGGCTCTCTTCGCCGGAGTGGCGGGCGAAGAGGCGGGAGGGGCGCTGGCGGCCCTGATCGACCAAGCCGGTGCCGGCGCTATCGCCAAATTTCGGGATGTTTTGAAGGGCACGGCCGGGGAAGCCAAACAGGTTGCCAAGACGATGGCGGACAACGTCCGGGGCGATTTGGACGGCCTGAGCAGCGCCTGGGAAGGGTTGAATATTGCCCTGTTGTTCACGAGCAAAGGACCGCTACGTGAGTTGGTGCAAAGCGCGTCCGAGGTTCTCAGCGTTGCAACGACATGGGTCAAGACCAACCCTGAGCTGGCCAGTACTCTCCTCAAAGTCGGGGTCGGCTTGGCCACAGCTTCGGTTGCCGGCGGAGCCCTGGCCCTGACCGTGGCCGGGCTGCTGGGGCCGTTTGCTGTTTTGCGCTACTCCATCACCACCCTTGGTCTCCTAACCCCGGGTCTCAGAGGTTTGGGGGGAGCGTTGTTATCCGGCCTGGGCCGAGCGCTCCCCGTGGTGCTGGGGGGCTTGCGCACCCTGAGCATGGCTTTGCTGGCCAACCCCCTTGGCTTGGCCTTGACGGCCCTCACCGTTGGCGCAGGCCTTCTGATCGCGTATTGGGAGCCGGTCAAAGCCTTCTTTGCGGGCCTCTGGGAGGGGCTCTCTGCGGGGGTTGCCCCGGTGGTTGCTGCTCTCAGGACCGCCTTCGCCCCTGTCGCGTCCTTTTTTGCGCCTGTCGTGGACGCCCTTGTGCCTCTCGTCCAGTGGTTTGGGGCCCTGGTCTCTCCAGTGACCGCAACAACGGAGTCATTGGCCGGCGCGAGATCGGCCGGCATTGCCTTGGGGCAGGCGCTGGGCGCGATCCCTGCTCTGCTCAACGACGCATGGACAGGTGTGCAAAACTGGTTTGCCAGCGTGACAGAGACAGCGGGGACGGCTTGGGACGGGGTCAAGACGCTGTTCTCTTGGTCTCCCCTCGGGCTCATTGAAGCTACCTGGGGGCCTCTGCGCGAGTTCTTCGCCCAACTCTGGGACGGGGTTTTGGGTGGGCTCTCTCGGACCCTCGGGGCCCTGCGGGACGGCTTGGGCGCCGTTAAGGGGTGGTTCGGGGGGGAAACAAAACCGTCGCCAGGGGTGCCCTCGGTAGCCACGACACCGTTCGTTGCGCCCAAACCTCTGACACCGCCGGCGGCGCCGATCCCCATCGAGCGGGCCGCGCTGACACCGCTTGCCCCTCCCCCAAGCCGGCCCCTCAACACGCCTCCGGCACCGTTCGTTGCGCCCAAACCCCTGACACCGCCGGCGGCGCCGATCCCCATCGAGCGGGCCACACTCACACCGCTTGCCCCACCCCCAAGCCGGTCCCTCAACACGCCTCCGGCACCGTTCATCGCGCCCAAACCCCTGGCAGCACCGACAACGTCGATCCCCATCGAGCGGGCAGCCCAGGGCCCGGCTTTGCCGCAGTCCATACCGTTCGAGGTGCCCAAGGTCACCATTGCGCCGACCGTGCGGCCCGAGGTCGTTGTGCAAACAACGGGTCGGGGACCTGTCACAGAGGCCCCTTCGAACACCGTAACCTACAACCAGAAATACGAGATCGTCATTCAGGCAGCGCCGGGGATGGACCCGCAGGCTGTGGCTCAGGCTGTGCGCCGGGAGTTGGCTGCCCGAGAGGCGGCCGATCGCTCTCGGTCCCGAGCCGCGCTGCATGATGGCGTGGAAGGATGGTAAAAAATGCCCTTGGCAACCCTCGGGCTCTTTGTCTTCGACTTGACCACGGCACCATGGGACAACCGGCAGCGGGCCACGCCCCACCGCTGGGGCAGCAAAGAGCGGGCCGGCGCCGCGCCAGCGTACCAGTACCTGGGGCCAGGAGAAGAGACTCTGACTTTGTCCGGCGCCCTCATGCCGGAACTGACCGGTGGGGTGGCGTGCCTCGACCGGCTCAGGGCCATGGCGGCCGAAGGGAAATCATGGATCCTGGTGGACGGGATTGGGCGCAACGCGGGACGTTGGTTTATACGGGAGGTCAACGAGACCTCGACCTACCACCTCCCCAACGGCGTGGCGAGACGGGTCGAGTTTACCCTGTCTCTTGTCCGCTACCCTGACGGAGACAGAGACCCGAGCCAGGCCGGCGACTTGCTGGCCAGCTTACCATGAAGGCCCGCTGGTCCCTGACGGCCGACGCCCAAGACGTGACCGAAGCGGTGGCGCGCTCTTTGGTCAGTTTGACGCTATCCGATAAGCCAGGCCTCGATTCAGACGAACTATCTTTGGTCATTGCCGACCCTGACGGCCGGGTGGCCCTGCCTCGACGCGGTGTTGTCCTGCGCTTGGCGCTGGGCTGGGACGGTGAGCGATTGGTTGATAAGGGGACCTACCGGGTGGATCAAGTCGGCCACTCGGGCCCGCCCGATCAAATCACCATCAAAGCCAGAGCGGCCGATTTTACCGCAGGGCTCAAAACCCAACGCGAGCTGGCCTACGACGGCCAGACCGTGGGGGAGATCATCGCTCAAATCGCCGAGCGCAATGGACTTCACCCCGCCGTCGCGTCGTCGCTGGCCGGGACCGCCATCCCCCACGTGGACCAGACAAATGAGAGCGACGCCCACTTTCTCACCCGGCTCGGTGAACGCTTTGACGCGGTCGCCACGGTCAAGGACAGCCGGTTGCTGTTTACGCCACGCGGCGGTGGGGGTGACCGCCAGCGGGGGACGCTTGCCAACCCTGACCCTCCAGAGGACCGAGACCGTCACGCACGATTTCGAGGTCACCGACCGCGAGGGAAGTGTGAGTGGAGTCCAAGCCAAGTGGCAGGCATGGGGGGAGGCTAAAACCAAAACCGTGCTGGCCGGAGCCGAGAAGCAGCCCAAGACCCTCAAAAAGACCTACCCCAGCGAAGCCGAGGCCAAGGCAGCCGCAGAGGCTCATTGGGCAGCGTTGCAGCGCTCGCAAATGTCCCTGCGCCTCTCTCTGGCGCGGGGGCGTGCTGATGTGGTGGCCGGGCAGACGTTTCGCGTTGCCGGCTTTAGACCCGAGCTCGATGCGGTCGAGTGGTGGGTGCATGAAGTGACCCACGCTGTTGATGGGAGCGGTGGCTATACCACCTCACTGTCGGCCGAGAGCGCCGCTCCCGAAGAACCCTAAGCACGGAAAACCTCGGTACAGGGGGGTGTACACGCATGGCGCGTAACTTCCAAAGATGCCGGGACGCCCACCGGAAAAGAGTTACCTAAGTTACCTTATTGATATAAAAGAGATATTTCCGTTACCAAAAGGGCACTTTCGGGTTACGAGGTAACCGTTTTTGAAAGGCACTTTTCCAAAATAAAATATGCAATAAAAACAGAGACGTAACTGAATTACCCCCTAGGAGGTAACCCCAAGTGTCTCTGTCCGAGTTACGAAAAAAACGTTTTTTATCAAACGGTTAAAGTGGTCTCGCCCCGGAGGTAACCGAGGTAACTCTTTTCCGGTGGGCGTCCCGGCATCGGTGGAGCGGCACGGCCATTCCCGATCAATCTGATGGAAAAGCTCTCTTGACGGGATTTTCTTGTTCTGATTGATCGCACACCCTAGGGACGCACCAACCTCAGGCCGAGTGTTTACGAGCCTCGGGGCTGTCGGGGGCGGCGCGGAGGTCCTGGCGCAAGCGCGTCAACAGCACTCGCAAGCCCACCTCCCGCTCGACGGGGTCGCTATAGGTCCCAACGAGGTCGTTGACGAGACGGCCCGAGAGGCGGCCCAGGTCACGAGGGGACAGCCGGGCCGCTTCCTCGGCATAGACCGAGGCGATGCCATCAGCGACATGAGCCAGAAAGGCCTCGTCCAAGGTCGGGGGAGAGGGGCTGGGATCTGTCCCGTTTTTGGGACAAGACCCCCCACCGCCCTGCTGATCGCTCCCCGTTGCCAGCCAATCCAAACTTACCTTTGCCGCAACGGCAAGACGAGACAGCGCCTCGAAACCAGGGTCGCTCTCGCCCGCAACCCACCGGGCCCAGGTTGATCGGCCCACACCGGCCACCTCACAGACCCGGGCTTGACTGCCCAAGCGGGTTTCCACCTCCCGCAGTCGCACGGCCAAAGCGAGCCGGAAAGGACCTGGGGTTGGCATGGGGTGGAAAAACCTCCCTTTTCGTGTTGGTTCTAAACTTCCGCCGAGTCCACGGCGGGAGTGAGGCGAGCCTGTGGCAAAAATCGCCTCTATGTCCCATAATCGGGGTTGCTCGCTCCCCAAAAACGGGACATGGTGAGGTCATGGTGATTAAAACTGTAACCGTCATACCACAGAGTCCACGCCTGCGGCGCGCCTGGATCCTCTTCCAACTAAAGGAGAAGGGTCTGAGTTTTACGGCGCTGGCCCGGGAAGAAGGCGTCTCGCCGGCGGCCGTGTGCGTGGCCGCTCAGGGTCGCCGCTCCCGGCCTCTCATGGCGCGAATGGCCCAGGCGGTCGATGTGGCACCGGGTGTCCTGTTTCCAGAGCACTTCAACCCCGATGGCTCCCTGAAGCGCCCGGCCCGTTCGGCCCAGCGCCCCCTTAAGGAACAGGCTCCATGATCTCGCAAAAGCCCATGCTCGAAAACAGACGCCCTCCCTACGATGGGGCCCGCACGGCCTGCCCGGCGTGCCGCACCTTGGCCCGCACCGTCAAGACCGAGCAACTCACGGAGATCGTGCGCGAAGTCACCTACCGGTGCTCAAACCCGGACTGCCTGTGCTCCTTCAAGGCGCAAATCACCGTCATCCGCGTCTTGCACCCTTCTCTCTGCGCGTCTCTTCCAGACGCGCTATCCCCCATTCGCCGGTAGTATGGTGTTGAGATGATACGGTTAGTGGACAGGAGAGATCGTGATGGTGGTCATTCCCATTTCCTTAACAACTGTCATGGAAATCTCCTTTCCATCTCTTATTTCTTTCCCACCTTGCTCTTTAATAGCTTGAGCAAGCCACGCCCTCATTTCTTTAACATCCCAACTAGGGACAACAATATTCACAAAAGACATGGCCACGATGAACTTATGGAGGTTACGCTCTTTATCCTGATCAAAAGCTTGCATCAAGGAAACCTCACCAAGATCTTTCTTGGGACCGATCAATTGGATGACGCTATCTTTTCCGTTACCAACCCAGTTCTCGGCCCCTTTTACATCAGAACCCTTTTCAAAAGAGAAGCCGATTGGGGTGAATTTATCAATGAATACATCTCTAGAAACTCCAACATCGGCATGGGAGTTAGAAGCAAAGGCGATAAAACAAATAAAATATGCAAAACCGAACAATGTTTGTCGTTTTTTTATCAGAGACATAAGGGGCTCCATCCTCTAAGGGGAAACATAGACTTCGTTTTTGTACGGCCTTCCACGGCGTGCCACGCTCACCCGGTCAACAGAAGGGGCTTTCGGAGACGGACCAGCCGGATAGGGATCCATGATCTTGATGCGCAAGCCGTAGCGACCGAAGAAGGTGCGCCCTGCCAACACCTCTCCGTTGGTATCAAAGACGTCATAGACGCGCTCGAAGCGAAACGAGCGGGCTGCGTGCTTGTGCCAGCAGAAGGTCATGAACTTTTCCGGGGGGTCCCCCTCCAACTGGCGGATCGTGACCCATCTTCGGGACAAGATCCCCAGGGGATCGGCGTAGAGCATCCCGAATGTCAGACCGATCAAAAACGAGGGCTGCAACCCCTCAGGTTCCAGATCGAGACGCAGCCCTCGGGACTTTCCTTGCGCCACATGGTCCATGGCCGCCGCGAACCCATCCTCCATCGAAATTCTCCCGTTCCCGGTGTACGGGGGCAGGATGCCTCGGCTGGGACAGGAAATCGAGTCGTTTCAGCCCTGTTGATGGTTAAAACTTTCCCCTCACGCGGCCTTGGCCCCCAAGCCAACCTCCCCTTAAGCCGCCCGCTCCACGGGGGTGATGTCGTCAAGGTCTGGCGTTGCCCGCTCGGCAACGGCCAGATCGTAAAGCACCTGCATGTTCATCCAGAATTCCGGCCCGGTGCCCAGCAGGCGGCCCAGGCGCAACGCGGTGTCGGCCGTGATCGGGGTCTTTTCCGCGACCAACCGCTCAATGCGGGTGCGTGGCACATGGCACGCCTTCGCCGCAGCGCCAGCACTCAGGCCCAGGGGGACCAGGAATTCCTCGCGCAGCACTTCCCCGGGGTGGATAACGGGACCGGCCATGATTGGTTCTCCTTAGTGATAATCGACGATTTCAACGTCTTCGGCGGCGCCATCGCCCCAACGAAAGCAAATGCGCCACTGATCGTTGATGCGAATACTGTGCTGTCCCTTCCGGTTCCCCTTCAGGGCTTCCAGGCGATTGCCCGGCGGTTGGCGCAAGGTGTTGAGATCAATGGCCGCCGCAAGCATGATCAGTTTGCGTTGAGCCGGGTGAAGCAGGTCCGCCGGAAAGCCCTTGGTGGCCTGGCCTTCCCACACCGCCCGAGCCAGTTTGCCTTTGAAGCTGCGGATCATCGCGTTCTCCCGTCTTGCTTGGTTCTTTTTGTATCATGCTGTGATACAAATAACAAGATATATGTATCACGCCAAGATACATTTCCCCGCTTGACGCCCACCGCGTCCCGCCGTACCCTTAGCGATACGGGCCTCGAAAACCCGCATATCGAAGGCGGTGACGCCTCCCGACAGCATGGCGTTTCTCGCTATGCCCAGGGTCCGCACGTGCATGTCCAAGGCGCGAGCCTAAAGACGTGCGGGCACGACCTTCGACGTGTTTTCGAGCCCTGGGCGCCAGCGGCGAGCCTCGAAAACTTCCGCTGCGCTCTGCGCAACGATGATCGAAGGAGTTTCGCCATGGCTTGCCTGGGCGACAACGGGCCTCGTGTGCCCGAACCCTCCCCCTTTGCCTTCTCTCAGACTGCCTCGCGCGCGGGAGGCCGGTCATGAGCCTCGTCCGCGTCCCCTTTGAGTCCTTGACCGAATGCCTTGCTGCCGCCGACGCCCTGGCCGGTGTCTGCGACAGCCTGCGCACCTTGGCCGCTGCTCGGCTGTCCGATGAGCCCCAGTTGGCCGGTGAACTGCTGGAGGTTACCGGCCAACTGGAGCATTTGGCGACCCGCGCCCGCTACCGCGTGTTTACGCTGGCCGGTGTTGTGCCCCTCCCCCCAGCCGAGGAGGGGGCGCCATGACCACCGAGATGCGCGACGATGTGCGGGCCGAGGTCGTTGCCCGGCTCAAGACCGACTACAAAATGCAGGCGGAAGGGGAGTGGCTGCGCAAGGGCGTGTGTCCCGGGTGCGGCCACAAGGAGCTGTACGTCAACGCCCTGGCGCCCTGGGTGGTCCGGTGCGGCCGCTTGAACCGGTGCGGTTGGTCGGCCCCGACCAAGGAACTGTTCCCCGACGCCTTCGGACGGTTCAACGAGCGTTTTCCGGCCACCTCCGAGCGGCCCAACGCGACGGCCGAGGCCTACCTGGACTTCGTGCGCGGCCTCTCGCCGTTGGCCGTGGCCGGGTGCTATCGGCAGGGGTCCTTTGCTCACCCACGCGGCGACCGACGCACCGCCACGGTCCTGTTCGATGTGGCGCCGGGCGTGTGGATGGAACGGCTCATCGATGTCGTTCGGATCACCGGCGACGATGGAGAGGTCGAGGAGCGACGGGCCCATTTTCATGGGTCTTTTCAAGGCCTCTGGTGGGCTCCCCCCGACTTAACCCTGACCCCAGGGGACACGCTTTGGCTGGCCGAGGGCTGCATTGATGCGCTCTCCTTGCGCAAGGCGGGCCTCAAGGCGGTGGCCACCCTCTCGTGTTCCAACTACCCCTCCAAGAGCCTTGCGAGCCTCCCCCCGGGGGTGACCCTGGTATGGGCGCTCGACAACGACAAAGCCGGGCTTAGCGCCATCCGCAAGCACGTGGCGCGGGCCAAGGCCGACGGCTGGACCTGCGAAGCCGCCCTGGTGCCCCAAAAGGGACGGCGGAAAACCGACTGGAACGACCTGCTGCTGGCCGAGGGTCTGGACGAGAAAGGCTTGGACGACGCTCGCCACCAGGGGGCCTTGCTCCTGGCCGAGAGCCCGCTCGAGAAAGGTCTGCTGGTCTGGCGCCGCCGCCCGTCGTCCGGTTTCGCCGTGGAGCATGGTCGCAAGACGTGGTGGTGGTCCCTCTCGGCCGATGAGCTCCAAGCGATGACCACCATCTTGGTCGCAAATGGCCAGGAGGAAGACGAAGCAAAGATCGAAGCCGCCCGAAGTTGCGCCAAGGTCAAGGAGATTATCAACTGCGAAGTCCGCTTCCTCTATTTCCAAAAGCGGGAAAGCACGGACGAAAGTTGGTATTATGCCGCCGTCCTCCAAGGAGATGAGCGCAAAAACCGAAAACTCACCTTTACCGGACCGCAACTGGCGACCGCTTCCGAGTTTAAAAAGCGGCTCTTATCGGCTAATGGCGCCGTGTACTCCGGCGTTACCGACCACCTGAACTGGATCCTCCAGCACTCCTTGCGCGACGTGGCGACGGTGGAAACTATCGACTTCATCGGCTACTCGAACGAACACCAAACATATATCTTCCCCGACCTCGCAGTGCATAAGGGAAAAGTGATCCCGATCAACGAAGAGGACTTCTTCGAGATCGGTCGTAACATCTACCTCAAAACCTTGAGCGGGGCCGTGTCCCTGAATATCGGCCGCCGCGCCGACTACCGCCCGGAGTGGACCGACCTTCTCTACCGCGCTTTTGGGGCAAAGGGTCTGGTCGCTACCGCCTTTTTCTTGGGCAGCCTGTTCGCCGAACAAATCCGGGGCCTTCATAAATCCTTCCCCTTCCTGGAAATCGTCGGCGAGGCCGGCTCGGGCAAATCGACCCTTATCGAGTTTCTGTGGAAGCTCATGGGGCGCGACTCTTACGAAGGCTTCGACCCCAACAAAGCAACCCTGGCAGCGCGAGCCCGCATTTTTTCCCAAGTCTCCAACCTGCCCGTGTCGCTGATCGAAAGTGACCGCGACGGCAAAGAGGATGGCTTGCGCCAGCGCCAGTTTGACTGGGACGAACTGAAAACCGCGTACAACGGTCGCGCCTCGCGGGCCCGCGGGGTGCGCAACGGCGGCAACGACACCTACGAGCCACCGTTCAAAGGGGCGATCTTGATTTCCCAGAATGCCCCGGTGAACGCCTCCGAGGCGATCTTGCAGCGGATTGTTCACCTCTACTACTCGTGCGGGACCCACACCCGGGACAGCAAAGAGGCCGCCGCCGCCTTGGGGAGCCTCCCCGTAGAGGCCGTCTCGCATTTCCTGATCTTGGCGACCACCGCCGAGGCCCAGGTGATGGCGACCGTCAAGGCGCGCACCGTCGTGCATGAGGCGGCCCTTCTGGCGCGACCTGACGTCCGCTCGAACCGCCTTGCCAAAAACCACGCCCAAATTATGGCGCTCGTCGAGGCGCTGGGCACCTTGGTGGGGCTCCCCGAGTCATGGGTCGCCGAAACCCTCGACACCCTCAGCGTGGCCACGGCCGAACGGCAACAGGCGGTCGCCTCCGATCACCCCGTGGTCGAGGAATTCTGGGAGCTGCTCGACTGGCTCGGACTCTCAATGGTTAACCATTCCCGCGACCCCGGCCTCCTCGCGATAAACCTGAATATGGTGGTCGAATTGGCGGGGCGCTCAAGCCAAGCTATGCCGCCCCTGATCGACTTAAAACGCCACCTCAAGGGCTCGCGAACCCGCCGATTTATCGCAATAAAAACCGTCAACTCTTGCCTCGACGACTTTGTTGACAAGCGAGTGAAGTGTTGGGTCTTTGAGAAAGGGGTGCCGTCATGACGACTCTTCCTTCTTCCTCCAGCGGCCGCCTTACGGTGAACGTCCCGGCGTTGGTCGATGCCGTCAACATCCTGCGCTCGTGCTCTCGCGAGGCGCCGGAAGGCTTCTACCGCAGCGTGGTCGGCGTGTTCGAGGGCGTCGAATACCACCTCATCGCCGTTGGCGACCCCACGCACCAGTTGCACTCCGACCAGGGTGCTGACCAGTTGCCTCTGCAGTTTGGGTAGAGAGGTGCCGCCATGACCGCCCGCGTTGAGGATCTCAGCCACCTCCCTGGTTGGCCGCGCCTACTGTCTCCCGAACAAGCGGCGGCTTATATGGCCCTGTCGCCCAGCAGTTTCCGAAAGCATGTGACGGTTAAGGCTTTACGGTTGGGGGGGATCGTGCGGTATGACCGGCTTCAGTTGGACCGGTACGTGGAGGCCCTGGGCCAAGCGGGCCCGGTGCCCGATTGGGCGGATACCCTGTTCAAGTAGGAACCATGCCTGTCTATCGCCTGAAAGGCATCAAGCGGGTGACCAACCCCAAGACCGGGGTGGTCTACCTGTACCATCGAGCCAGCGGGAAGCGCTTGTGCGAGCCTGAGGGCACCGCCGCTTTTATCGCCGAAGTCGCTGCCTTGGAGGCCCGGGCCAAAGATCCGGCCGAACCAACATCCCCACCCGGCACCTGGGGCTGGCTGAAGCAAAAATACCTCGCCAGCCCGAAATATGGAGACTTGGCCGACGCCACCAAACAAAGCTACCGGTCTGTGCTGGACTACTTGGCCGAGCCGAACCCGGACAAGCCAGGGCATGGGGTGGACACGGTCCCCCTCACTCAAATCGCCACGCCCTCTATCATGAAATTGAGGGACGCCACCTACAAAAACCATGGATGGCGCCAAGCCAACGTGATGCTGGCGGTCGTCTCCCTGGTTTGGAACTGGGGGCGGCCCTACGGCTACACCACCACGCCAAACCCGGCCGAGAAAGTGCCGCGCATCAAACGCCCGCGCGACCTTCCCAACGCCAACCGCGCCTGGACGGACGATGAACTGGCGGCGGTCCTGGGTGCCGCTTCCCAAGGGGTCCGGGCAGCGGTTGCTCTGGGAGCCTACACCGGCCTGCGCCAAGGGGATGTCCTGATCCTGCCGTGGTCAGCCCTTGAAGACGGATGGATCCGGCACACCCAGGGCAAGACGCAAGAGCCGGTCTGGATCCCGATCCACAGCGACCTTGCCTCCCTCTTGTCCACGATCGAACGGCGCACGCCGACGATCGTCACCAGCCCGCGTGACGGCAAGCCCTATACGGGGGATGGGTTTCGGACCTTATTCTTCCGGCTGGTTCGCGCCCTGGAAGCGCAAGGAAAGATCGGCCCCGGCCTGACCTTCCACGGCCTCCGCCACGGCCTTGCCACCCGCCTGGCAGATGCCGGCGCCGACGATCGAACCATTGCCGCCATCACCGGTCACGAACAGGTTTCCATGGTCCAGCGCTACACCCAAGACGCAGACCAACGCCGCCGGGCACGGGCCGGCATGGACCTGCTGGAAGCCAAGACGGGGGGCGAAAAGGAGTAACGCTGTCTGATGATTTGGAAAATTTTCTAAAGGGCTTTGGAAAATTAGGACAGGAAAGGCGACCTAATCACGCCTTATCCCCTTGAAAAAGCTGGTGCCGTGGAGAGGATTTGAACCTCCGACCTACTGATTACGAATCAGTTGCTCTACCCCTGAGCTACCACGGCGCTGCAAGCCGGTGGGATTTGTCACCACCGCCGAGAGGTGCGCTTTATAGACACCGCTCTCATGCAAGGCAAGACCTTTTTTCGCATCAGTCTTTGCCCGTGTCGAGGGATCAAGGTCCCTGCACGGCGGCCGACGTCCGCATGGGGCGGGAGATACGGTGTTTGTGGCCCAAGGTCAAGGGGCCGGGCCTGGGTGCGGCGGGGAAAAGTGTGATCAATATTTCACATTCATTCTCAGGAAAACTTTAACAGATTGAGGCCATGCGTTCCAGGCTACACGCCGAGGCCGGCCTGGGCTAAGGTGCGGCCTCGAAAGCAGGCCCGTTGCTTCTGTCTCCACTTGTCGATAGCGCGCTGGAGAGTGCCCATGCTCGATCTTCCCTCCCTGCCCCAGTGGCAGGCCCTGGCCGCCCACGCCAAGACGCTGGAAGGCACGCCGATGCGCGACCTGTTCGCGGCGGATCCCCAGCGTTTCGAGCGCTTCCATCTGCGGCTGGAAGATCTGGTCCTCGACTACGCCAAAAACCGTCTCACCGAGGAAACCCGGCGCCTGCTCGTTGATCTCGCCCGCGCCACCGGGGTGGAGGCGCGGCGCGACGCCATGGTTGCCGGCGAGCCCATCAACACCACCGAGGGCCGGGCGGTGTTGCATGTCGCCCTGCGCGATCCGACGGACACCCCGATCCGGGTGGACGGCCACGACGTGAAGCCCGACATCCGGGCCGTGAAAGCGCGCCTTGCCGCCTTCACCGCCGCCGTGCACGAGGGCCGCTGGACCGGGGCGACGGGGCAGCGCCTCACCGATGTGGTCAACATCGGCATCGGCGGCTCCGATCTCGGCCCGGTGATGGTGGTGGAGGCCCTCAAGCCCTATGCCCGGCCCGATCTGCGGGTGCATTTTGTCTCCAACGTCGATGCGACCCACATCGCCACCACGCTGGCTGGCCTCAATCCCGCCACCACGTTGTTCCTGGTGGCCTCCAAGACCTTTACCACCCAAGAAACCCTGACCAACGCCCACACCGCCCGCGCCTGGATCGTCGAGGCCCTGGGCGAGGCGGCGGTGCGCCACCATTTCGCGGCACTGTCCACCAATGCCGCAGCGGTGGCGGCGTTTGGCATCGATCCCGAGGCCATGTTCGGGTTCTGGGACTGGGTGGGCGGGCGCTATTCCCTGTGGTCGGCGATCGGCCTGCCCATTGCCCTGGCGGTTGGCTTCGACAACTTCCAGGCCCTGCTCGACGGCGCCCACGCCCTCGACCAGCACTTTTGTACCGCACCGTTGGAAGAAAACATGCCGGTGCTGCTGGCCTTGCTGGGCGTTTGGTACACCGGCTTCCATGGGGCCCGCGCCCATGCCGTGCTGCCCTATGACCAGTCTTTGCATCGCCTGCCCGCCTACTTGCAGCAGGCCGACATGGAGAGCAACGGCAAGAGCGTGACTCTGGACGGTCGGCCGGTGACGTGGGCTACCGGGCCGGTGCTGTTTGGCGAGCCCGGCACCAACGGCCAGCATTCCTTTTACCAGCTCATCCACCAGGGCACCCACCTGATCCCCTGCGATTTCCTGGCACCGGCTCACAGTTTCCATCCGCTGGGTCGCCATCATGCCATCTTGCTGTCCAATGTCCTGGCCCAGGCCGAGGCCTTGATGCGCGGGCGCACCGAAGCCGAGGCGCGAGCCGAGTTGGAGGCGCGCGGCCTGAGCGGCGCGGCGCTGGAAAGCCTGCTGCCCCACATCGTGTTCCCGGGCAACCGCCCCTCGAACACGCTGTTGTTCCGCCAGCTCGACCCGCGCACCCTCGGCATGATCATTGCTCTTTACGAGCACAAGATCCATGTTCAAGCCACGATCTGGGGGATCAATGCCTACGATCAATGGGGGGTGGAACTGGGCAAGCGCCTGGCCGGGGCCATCTTGCCCGAACTCGAAGATTCCAGCCGCCCGCTGGCCCACGATGCCTCGACCAACGCCTTGATCGCGTTGATCCGGGCTTTTCGGGCCTGACCCCAGAGGGGCCGGGCGGCCGCCGTTGGAGATGGTATGAGCATCCGCCTTCTGCCGCCCACCCTTATCAACCAGATTGCCGCCGGTGAGGTGGTGGAGCGCCCCGCCTCGGCCCTCAAGGAACTGGTCGAAAACGCCATCGACGCCGGGGCGCGGCGCATTGATGTCCAGATGACCGATGGCGGCCGGGCCCGTCTGGTGGTGGTGGACGACGGGCGCGGCATGACCCCCGACGACATGCTGCTGGCCGTCGAGCGCCACGCCACCTCCAAGCTGCCCTCCGATGACCTGCTCGATATCCACAGCCTGGGCTTTCGCGGCGAGGCCCTGCCGGCCATCGGTTCGGTGGCCCGCCTGACCCTGACCAGCCGCCCGCCCGGGGCCGACAGCGCTTGGAGCCTCAGCGTCGAGGGCGGCCACAAGGGCGAGCCCCAGCCGGCCAGCCATCCGCCGGGCACCCGAGTCGAGGTGCGCGACCTGTTTTATGCCACCCCGGCCCGGCTCAAGTTCCTCAAAGCGCCGCGTACCGAAATGGGCCACGCCATCGACGTGATCCACCGTCTGGCCCTGGCCCACCCCCACATCGGCTTCACCCTGACGGAGGGCGAGCGCCAGCCGGTGCGTCTGGCCGCCACCCAAGGGGATTTATTCCGGGGCCGGCTGTCGCGGTTGGGGGCTATCTTGGGGCGTGATGTGGCCGACAACGCCCTGCCCGTCGAGGCCGAGCGCGAAGGCCATCGGTTGTCGGGAGCGATCGGCCTGCCCACCTGCAACCGCGCCACCAACGCCGGGCAATACCTGTTCGTCAACGGCCGGCCGGTGCGCGACCGCCTGTTGCACGGCGCGGTACGAGCCGCCTATGCCGATGTCCTGCCCCATGACCGCCACGCCGTCGTCGCCCTCTATTTGGACCTGCCGCCCGATCAGGTGGATGTCAACGTCCACCCGGCCAAGGCCGAGGTCCGCTTTCGCGATGCCGCCTTGGTGCGCGGGCTGATCGTCGGCGCCTTGCGCCATGCCCTGGCCGCCGCCGGGCCGCGCTCCAGCACGGCGATGACCGCCGCCACGCTCGACGCCCTGACCCCCGATCCGGCGCCGGGGCCCGAGTCGGCCTCCCCGGGATCGCGCCTGTTGAGCGGCCCCTCCCGCTCCAGTTCTTGGCGCGGCGGTTGGACGCCGCCGCCGCCGCCCAGCCAATCCGCCCTGCGCTTTGCCTACGAGGCCCAAACCCCGGCCGCTTCAGGCGTGGCGGAGGCCCCCCTGCTTGCCCCGCCGCCCGAGGCGATCCCCGATGCCCGGGAGTTTCCCCTGGGGCTGGCGGTTGGGCAGATCCATGCCACCTACATCGTGGCGCAAACCCAAGACGGCATGGTGATCGTCGATCAGCACGCCGCCCACGAGCGGCTGGTGATGGAGCGCATGAACGCCGCCCTGGCCGAGGGCGAGGTCAAGCGCCAGGGCTTGCTGTTGCCCGAGGTGATCGAGCTGGACGAACCCTCGGCCGAGCGGCTGGTGGCCGCCGCCCCCGACCTAGCGCGCCTGGGGCTGGTGCTGGAGGGCTTTGGGCCGGGTGCCGTGGTGGTGCGAGAACTGCCGGCGTTGCTGGGCGATACCGACGTCAAAGGGCTGGTCCGCGATCTCGCCGACGGCTTGGCCGAATGGGGCACGCCCCAGGTGCTGCAAGACCGCCTGGGCGACGTGGTGGCCACCCTGGCCTGCCATGGCTCGGTGCGCGCCGGGCGCCGGTTGGGTCTTGCCGAAATGAACGCCTTGTTGCGCGCCATGGAGACCACGCCTCGCTCGGGGCAATGCAACCATGGCCGACCCACGCATGTCGCGCTAAAATTGGCCGACATTGAACGCCTGTTCGGACGCCGCTAACCCAGCCGGGAGCGGGGGGGACGGACAAGATCTCGTGACCTCAGCGCGGAAGGAGGGGCGCCATGCGGCGTGTGGTGGGAGGGGGGCTCGGCATGACCTTGGGATTGGTCCTAATTCAAGGGGCCCAGGCCGGCCCGCTGGATCCCAAAACCTTCGCGCAACTCGACGCGGTGCCCGACCGGCTGGCCGCCTGTGCCGCCGGCGACAGCGCCGCCGAGGATTCCGGTGATCCCGAGCGCCTGAAAACGGTGATGGCGACCGAGATCGTCTGCCTGCGCGCCTTGGCCGTCGAGGTGGCGAGCACCTTCTACCCCGCCGACGCGTTTGGTCCGGGCGGTCTCAAAGCGGTTCTTGGTCAGCTCGACGAGCCGCTCAGTCGGGTCTTCAACGCCGTGCAAACCAAACCCCAGGCCTGTGCCCCGGCCTGCGACCCGTTTTATGCGGTTCAGGCCCAGGACATGACCCGGCGGTTTCTCACCACCTTGATTCTCGACATGACCGAACGCCTGAAGGACGATAGTCCGCTGCATTCGCAATAAAGAAAAAAAGGGGATCAGGAAGGCTGGGGAGGCGGGCTTCCCCAGACCCCTCGGTCTCTTGGGAGGGGGGCCGATGCTGCGGGAGCTTTTCGAGACACTGCTGACCCCGGCCTCGCGGGAGGCGCAGCGTCTGGGGTTGGTGCATGAGCAGGTGGCGTTTGCCGCCCGGGCTCGGCGCTTGGCGGCGGCGTGGGCGCCTCACCGCGAGGCGGCTCGGGCCGCCGTCTGGCGGGTGGCGGAGACCACGCCGGGCCAGGAACTGGCGGTGGTTCTGGGCGCCGGGATCTTGCTGGAGATTCCCCTGGAGGCCCTGGTGGCGCGCTATCGCCGGGTGGTGCTGGTCGATGTCGTGTTGTCGCGGGCCGTGCGTGCCGCCCAGCGCCATCATCCGGGGGTCGAGGCGGTGGCGATGGATCTGAGCGGCCTGTTGCCAGCCCTCCAGCCCGGTGTTGACCGGCTGGTCCCGCCCAGTCCGGCGCCTTTGCCGCCTGAGGCGGGCGAGGCCGATCTGGTGGTTTCGGCCAATCTCTTAAGCCAGCTTGCCATCGTGCCGCGCCGCTTCCTCGACCAGCACGGCGTCGCCTGGGAGGCCCAAGATGCCGTGGCCCGCGCCCTGATCGACGCCCATCTGGCCGCCCTGGCCTGCTGCTCCGGCACGGTGTGTCTGATCACCGATTTCGAGCGCGAGGAACGCCCGACCACCGGCGAGGAGGGGGCGACGCGCTACGATATCTTGTACGGGGCCCGGCCCCGGATCGAGGGCAGCCGTTGGCTTTGGGATCTGGCGCCGCCCGGCGAGGAGGACCGCACCCTTCAGGTCCGCCACCGCGTCATGGGCGGCTTGTTCATCAACCCCCAAGGGGAGGAGAGCGTGTGAGCGTTGCAAGCGACCGCCGCGTGGTTCTGCTGGATCGGGATGGAACCATCAACGAGGAAGTCCACTATCTGGCCCACCCGGACCAACTCCGCTTGCTGCCCGGGGTTGCCTCGGGCCTGCGGCGGTTGGCCCAGGCCGGCTTTGCCCTGGTGGTGGTCACCAACCAGTCGGGGATCGCGCGCGGCCTGATCACCCCCGCCGCCCTCGACGCCATCCATGCCCGCCTGCGTGACCTGTTGGCCGCCGAGGGCGTGGTGCTGGAGGGCATCCACGCCTGCCCCCACGGTCCCGACGACGGCTGCGCCTGCCGCAAGCCCCGCCCCGGGCTGGTCGAGGCGGCGCAAAAACAGAACCCGTTCGACCCCCGCCGGGCTTTCATGGTCGGCGACAAGAAGGCCGATCTCGACCTGGGGCGCACGGTTGGCGCCTTTTCCATCCTGGTGCGCACCGGCTATGGCCGACAGGTCGAGGCGACCAGTGGCTACCGCGATGCCCCGATTGTCGATGACCTCGACGCCGCCGCCCGCTTGATCCTACAGCGCTCCTCGTAACGAGGGGTCTGGGGAGGCCGCGCCTCCCCAGCCTTTCCTTGTTTTTTTTAAGGCTGGGGAGGCGCGGCCTCCCCACGACCCCTCGGGCAGACCCGCTTCGCACACCAAGACGGCCCCGCCCAAGGCGACCACCGAGGTTAGCAGGGTCTCGAGATCGGCGACGCCCCGAGCCTTAAGGGCGGCGTCCTCGGCGGCGGCCGAGGGATGGGAGGGGGTGGGGGTGAGGCGGTGCCAGCCCGGCGTTCCGTCCGTATCCCGGGTCACGGTGGTGCAGCCGCTCATGGTGAAGAACAAGGCGGTGGGGCGGCCGAGGGCGGCGGCGGTGGCGGCGAGGACCAGGGCGTGGTGGACGCGTTCGTAGGCGCCCGACAGCACCACGGCGCGGAAGGCAGGACCGACGTCAGGAGGCGGCATGGGAGGGGCGCCGGTGGATGTCGAGGCCTTTCAAGGTCGGGTGGGGACCGCACAGGGCGCATTCGGGGTCGGGCTTGAGGCGCACGGTGCGGATTTCGCCTTCCAGGGCATCGACGATCATCAAGCGCCCGGCCATGGAGCGGCCGATGTCGAGGAGTTCTTTGATCACTTCCGTGGCTTGCAGGCTGCCGAGCACGCCGACGACCGAGCCCAGCACGCCGGCTTCGGCACAAGTAGGGCGGCTGGAGGGGAGAGCGGGGACTAGGCAGCGGTAACAGGGGCCGCCGCGATGGGGGCGGTACGTTGAAAGCTGGCCCTCAAAGCCCAGGACGGCGGCGCTGACCAGGGGACGGCGGGCCATGTAGCAGGCGTCGTTGACCAGGAAGCGGGTGGCGAAGTTGTCGGAGCAGTCGGCGACCAGATCGCAGTCCTCGACCAAGGCCTGGACGTTATCCACGCTCAGGCGGTCGTGGTGCAATTCCAGTCGGACATCGGGATTGAGGGCGCGCAGGGCCTCGGCGGCGCTTTCCACTTTGGGGTGATCGACGCGGGCTGTGGTGTGGAGAATCTGGCGCTGGAGGTTGGAGAGGTCCACGTAGTCGCCATCGACCACCACCAAGGTGCCGATTCCGACCGCCGCCAAGTAATAGAGCAGCGGCGAGCCCAAGCCCCCGGCCCCGACCACCAGGACCCGAGCCTGTCGCAAGCGGTCCTGACCCCGGCCGCCCACTTCGGGCAACAGGATGTGGCGGGAGTAGCGCAGGATCTGGTCGTCGGTCAGGGTCATGGGCGCGGGCTTTCCGGGGGGGGGGCGGGGGCAGGGGGGTGATCTCCAAGGCGTCGTCGTGAGGGCGCATCAAGGCTTCCAGGGCTTCGCACACCGTGTGCAGGAGGGCGGCATCGGTGCCGCGCGCCACCAAACTGGTACCGATGCGATCCCCCTGGGCAAAGGGGTAGCTGCCGAGGTCCACGCTGGGATACTGGGCTTGCAGGTCGCGCAGGGCGTCGGCGATGTCGCCTTCGCGCACGTGGCCGCGCACCGACACCGAGAGCACGGGCGGGCCGCCCACCAGGGTGTGGGCGAGGCCTTCAAACATGGCTTGCATGATGCGTGGCACGCCGGGCAGCACGTGGACATTGCCCAGGCGGAAGCCGGGGGCGACGCTGACCGGGTTGTCGATCAGGTCGGCGCCTTCGGGAATATCGGCCATGCGCAGGCGTGCCGCGTTGGCCTCGGTGCCGCGCTCGTCGAAGTAGGCGCGCAGGCGGCGCTCGGCCTCGGGGTGACGCAGGACCGGCACGCCGAAGGCGGCGGCGACGCAGGCGGTGGTGATGTCGTCGTGGGTGGGGCCGATGCCGCCGGTGGTGAACACATAGGCATGCTGCGGGCGCAGGGCGTTGACCGCCGCGACGATGGCCTCTGGCACGTCGGCCACCACGCGGATTTCCCGCACCGGGATGCCCAACTCGCCCAGGCGGCGCGTCAACCAGGGAATATTGGCGTCGGTCGTGCGACCGGAGAGGATTTCGTTGCCGATGATGATCAACGCGGCGCTGGGCATGGCACACCTCTGGAAGACAAAGGACCGTCAGGATTCAACAAGGAATCGAGGGGTCTGGGGAGGCCGCGCCTCCCCAGCCTTAAAAAAAGGAAGGCCGGGGAGGCGCGGCCTCCCCAGACCCCTCGATCCTTAGAGCCAGTCCTGGAGGATCGGGATCAAAGGGAGGTCGGCCGGGGGCATGGGGTAGTCGCGCAGCCGGTTGGGCCGGACCCAGGCCAGGGCTTGGCCTTCGCGCCCCACCGGGGTGCCGTGCCAGCGGCGACAGGCGTAGAGGGGCATCAGCAGATGAAACTCGGGGGTGCTGTGCGAGGCGAAGGCCAGGGGGGCGAGGCAGCTATGGCGGGTGTCGATGCCCAGTTCCTCGTCGAGTTCGCGCACCAGGGCGGCCTCGGGGGTTTCGCCCTCGGCCAGCTTGCCGCCCGGGAATTCCCACAAGCCGGCCAAGGAGCGGCCCGGGGGGCGCTGGGCCAGCAGCACGCGGCCATCGGCATCAATGAGCGCGGCGGCCACCACCAGCAGCAGCGGCAGGCCGTGGGGCGGGGGAACGCGCCCCGCCGCCCGGCAGCCGTCGTCTTCGTCGTCGTCGGCGTTCATGTCAGGTCCGGTAATCGGCGTTGATGTCGATGTAGCGGTGGGTCAGGTCGCAGGTCCACACTTGGGAGCGGCCCTCGGCCAAGCCAAGATCCACCTCGATGTCGATCTCGCGGCCTTGCATGTGCTGGGCGACCGGGGTTTCGTCGTAGTCGGCGACCGGCTCGCCCTCGGCGGCGATCAGCACGCCGCCGACCCGGACCTGGAGCCGGTCGCGGTCGGCTTCCTCGCCCGACTTGCCCACGGCCATGACGATGCGGCCCCAGTTGGCGTCGGCGCCGGCGATGGCGGTCTTGACCAGGGGTGAGTTGGCGATGGCGAGAGCAATGCGCCGCGCCGCCTGATCGCTGCGGGCGCCGGTGACGCGCACGCTGACAAAACGGGTGGCGCCTTCGCCGTCGCGCACCACCTGATGGGCGAGATCAAGCAGGACCTCGAACAGGGCGGCGCGCAAGGCGGCGGCGCGCGGGTCGTCATCGGCGACCACGGGGGCATGACCGGCGGCGCCGGTGGCGAACAGCATCAAGGTGTCGGAGGTCGAGGTGTCGCTGTCCACGGTGATGGCGTTGAACGAGCGGTCCACGCCCTCGCGCAGCCACGCCTGGAGTACGGCGGGGCTCACGGCGGCGTCGGTGAAGACGTAGGCGAGCATGGTGGCCATGTCGGGGGCGATCATGCCCGAGCCCTTGGCGATGCCGCACACCGAGACCGTGACGCCGTCCACCGTGGCCGAGCGGGTGGCGCCCTTGGCGAAGGTGTCGGTGGTCATGATGGCCGAGGCGGCGTCGTGCCACGAGGCCGAGCCGGCTTGGGCCGGGGCCGGGCCTTCGAGCAAGGCGGTGATCTTGCTATCGTCGAGGGTCACGCCGATGGTGCCGGTGGAGGCGATGAACACCTCGGCGGCACGACAGTCAAAGGCGCGGGCGGCGGCGGCCGCAGTGCGCTCGACGGTTTCAACACCCTTGCGGCCGGTGAAGGCGTTGGCGTTGCCGGCGTTGACCACCAGCACGCGGCCCAGGCCCTGGCCGTCGGCGAGGGCTTGGCGGCACCAGTCCACGGGGGCCGAGCGGGTGAGCGAGCGGGTGAAGACGCCGGCCGCCGTGGTGCCGGGCGCCAGACGGGCCACCAGCAGGTCGGGGCGCCCCTGGTAGCGCAGGCCGGTGTTGAACACGCAAAGCGCGACGCCGGACACGGGCGGCATGGCGGGGAACTGCGCGGGCGCGAGGGGCGAAACGGGCTGGGCCATGGCGGTCTTCACCAAGAATAGGGGCAGGGGGTTTTGCAGGAAGAGTAAGGCTGGGGAGGCGCGGCCTCCCCAGACCCCTCGGTTACTGGGCGGGCTGGGCGGGCAGCGGCTTGCCGTCCATGCCGAACAGGTCGATCTTGGCCTTTTCCTTGAGGGCTTTGACCTTGGCGTCCACGGCTTCGCCAGCCAGTTCGCTGTGGATCTGGCCCTTGATGTCGTTGAGCTCGGGGAACTTGGTGTCGCGGAGGTCTTCGACCTTGATCACGTGCCAGCCGAATTCGCTTTTGACCGGGGCCTTGGAGTAGGTGCCGGGCTGAAGGGCGAAAGCGGCGTCGGCAAATTCCTTGACCATGCGGTCCTTGGTGAAATAGCCAAGATCGCCGCCGCTGGCACCGCTCGCGCTATCGGCCGAGTCCTTGGCCAGTTCGGCGAAGTCGGCCTTGGCGTCGAGCTTCTTGATGATTTCCTTGGCCTTGTCCTCGCTGTCCACCAGGATGTGACGGGCGTGGACTTCTTTTTCCGGGGTAAACTTGGCCTTCATTTCGTCGTAGCGCTTCTGGAGGGCGGCGTCGGTGACTTCCTTGTCCACCACCTTTTCCAGATAGGCGCCACCGATCAGGCGATCCAGCAGCTCGGCCAGGCGCTTTTGCACCACTGGGTCTTTTTCCAGCCCGGCTTCACGACCGGCGGCCGTGACGATCTCCGAGCCGACCACCGAGTCGAGAAGCTGCTCGTAGACGACCTGCAAGGGCAGGGCGGCGAGCTGGGGCTGTCCCGCCTTCATGGTCTCAAAGCGCTCCTGGACGGCGGAGAGGTGGATCTCCTTGCCGTTGACCTTCGCCACCACCGGATCCGGGTCCGCTGCCAGGGCGGTGCCGGCAAGCATCGGCAGGGCGAGAGCACCAGCCAGGGCAAGGCGATGCGCGCGGAAAGACCTCATGGGAATAGGTTCCTTGTCATGAATGATCTGGTCCTGGGGGATCCGCCAGGGCCGCCCGCCGCGCTCAAGCCGTTGGGGCCGGCTGGAGAGGGCGACGGAGAGAGGCCTCGAACATCAGCACATTGTGCACGGCGACTCAAGGGCGGCCGCAGGGCAGGGGCATCGGGGGATTGGGGATTCCGGCTAGGGAAAGACAAAAAAGAGAAGGCTGGGGAGGCGGGGATTCCCCAGGCCCCTCCCATCCTGGGGCTTCTTTCAAGGCTCTCCGGCGGCGTCCCGAAAACGACTCCCCGGCCTGACCCTCCCCTGTGCTACAAGGGCCCGCCCCTGGCCTTTGTATGAGGTTTGCGTGTCATGGTCCTTGCTGTGCCTTATCCCGTCATCGACCCTGTTTTGGTCGAGATCGGTCCGTTTGCCGTGCGCTGGTATGCGCTGGCCTACATTGCCGGGCTGACCTTGGGCTGGGGGCTGGTCCGCGCCCTGGCTCGGGCCTCCCAGCCATCGGTTCTGAGTGATGCCCAGGTGGATGACCTGTTGGTCTGGGCGACCTTGGGGACCATTCTGGGCGGGCGCCTGGGGTATGTGATTTTTTATAACCCGCTCTATTTCCTGGCCAATCCCCTTGAGATTCCCATGATGTGGCATGGGGGCATGAGCTTTCACGGCGGCTTGCTGGGGGTGTGCTTGGCCGTCATCGCCTTTTGCCGGTTGCGCGGGTTGTCCTTGCTCAGGGTGGGCGATCGGGTGGCCGTGGCGGCGCCGATTGGGCTGTTTTTCGGGCGGCTGGCCAACTTCATCAACGGCGAGCTGTTTGGACGCGTGGCCCCCGATGTGCCCTGGGCCATGGTGTTTCCCCGGGGCGGCGACGTGCCGCGTCACCCGAGCCAGCTGTACGAGGCCGGTCTGGAGGGCGTGGTGCTGTTTGTCCTGCTGCTGGGCGTCTGGCGCTTCACGGCGCTCAAGAATCGGGCCGGCGCCTTGGTGGGCTTGTTCCTGATCGGCTATGGCATGGCGCGCACCACGGCCGAGTTGTTCCGCGAGCCCGATGCCCATATCGGCTTCTTGTCGATGGGAGTGACCATGGGGCAGGTGTTGTCCCTGCCGATGATTGTCATCGGCCTCGTGTTTCTGGTCCGGGCTTTGCGCCGGCCGGCCCTCGACGCATGAGTGGGCCGGTCCTACCGCCCGAGGGGCTTCCTCTCGAAACCTGGATGGGTCAGGCCCTGGCGGCGTACTACGCCCGGGGTACGGCGCTCGGGGCTCGGGGCGACTTCATCACCGCCCCCGAGGTTTCGCAGATGGTGGGCGAACTTTTGGGTCTGTGGGCGGCGGTGGTCTGGCAGGGTTTGGGCCAGCCCTCGGCCCTGTCCCTGGTCGAGTTGGGGCCTGGGCGCGGCACCTTGATGGCCGATGCATGGCGGGCCCTGGCCGTGGTGCCGGCCTGTCGTGCCGCCCTCTCGATCCATCTGGTCGAAACCAGCCCAGGCTTGCGGGCGCTTCAGGCCCGGGCTTTGGCCGACGCGCCGGTGACGTGGCACGACAGCTTGGACAGCGTGCCCCAAGGCCAGCCCCAGATTTTTTTGGCCAACGAGTTTCTCGATGCCCTGCCCATTCGCTCCCTGGCCCGCGATGAGGCCGGCGCGTGGCACGAGCGCTGGGTGGTCCGGGACGGCCAGGGCGCCCTCGCGTTCGCCTGGGGACCGGCCCTCGACGCTCCGCCGGCCGAGGTGCAACCGGCCCACCGGGCGGCGCGTCCGGGGGAGATCTGCGAGATCTGTCCCGCCGCCCATCGACTCGTTGCGGCGCTGGCCCAGCGTCTGTGCGCGGCGGGCGGAGCGGCCTTGTTTCTGGATTACGGCCCGGCGGCCAGCGCCCCCGGCGACAGCCTTCAGGCCCTGCGCGCCCATCGGTTTGTCCCCGTCTTGGAGACTCCGGGCGAGGCCGACCTCACCGCCCATGTCGATTTCGCCGCGCTCGCCGCCACCGCCGCCGCCCACGGCGCCCAGGTGGCCGGGGTGGTCGGGCAGGGTGAGTTCCTGTGCGCCCTGGGCTTGCGCGAGCGTGCCGGCGTTTTGATGAGCGCCGCCGATCCCGCGCAACAGCGCGATATTGCGGCGGCGGTGCGTCGGCTGGTTGACCCGACAGCCATGGGCACCCATTTCAAGGTCATGGGGCTGGCCTCTCCGACCCTGGGCGGTCTGCCCGGCTTTTGATGGGCCCCGGGCCGTTGTCGGGCCAGGGGGCGGGCCGATCAGGGCAATCGGGCGAGAGATAAAGGGAAGGCTGGGGAGGCAGGGCCTGCCCAGACCCCTCGTTGACGGTGGCCCTTCGCGTTGAGGGATGCCCCCGTCACCCGATCGCCGTGCAGGCCGACCCACCGGCATTGACGCCCCCTCTTGCATCAGGCATCAATGTTCCTAGGTCTTTGTTGGACTTAACGTCATACCTTGTCCTAACGCATCAAGCGGGGCGGGTCCGTCCGCGCCAAGCTGGGGCACCAGGGAAGCCACACCGATGATCACTGTGTCCTCGCTCAACGCCCTGACCAACGTCCGCCATGGGTTTTTTACTCGCAACCGAGGTATTTCAAAGGGTGAGTACAACTCCCTGAATTGTGGCGCCGGCTCGGGGGATGATCCCGAAAACGTGCGGCGCAATCGGGAACGCGCCCTGGCCGAAATCGAGATGCCGCCCGAGGCCCTGGTCACCGTGAGCCAGCGCCACACCAGCGACGTTTTGGCCGTCACCGCTCCCTGGGAGGGGGAGCCCCCCATCGCCGATGGCCTTGTCACCGCCACGCCCCGGTTGGTGCTGGGCGTGCTGACCGCCGACTGTGCCCCGGTCCTGTTCGCCGACCCCAAGGCGCGGGTGGTCGGGGCCGCTCATGCCGGCTGGCGCGGCGCCCTGGCCGGGGTTCTCGACAACACCGTGGCGGCCATGGAAACCCTGGGCGCCAAGCGTCGCGATATTTTGGTGGGCATTGGCCCGTGCATCGCCCAGCGCTCCTATGAGGTGGGTCCTGAGTTTCCGGCGGCCTTTTTGGCCGAGGACGAGACCAACCAGATGTTTTTTGCCAACGCGCGCCGCGAGGGGCATTTCCTGTTCGACCTGCCTGGGTATATCGCCAAGCGTCTGGTGCGGTTGGGGGTGACCGAGGTCATGCCCACGCCGTGCGATACCTATCGCGAGGAAGCCCGGTTTTTCAGCTACCGCCGCTCCAGCCAGCGCGGTGTGACCGACTACGGGCGCCTGTTGTCGGTGATCGTGCTGGAGCGCTGACATCGTGTGCCGGCGCTGGGGGAAGCTGCGGCTCCCAGGGGTTGGGCTCCTGGGGCTGGCGATGGTCGGGCTGTCGGCCTGTGGCAGCGTGCCCCGGCCGTTTGCCCACGGCGACGATACCGTGGCCGCCGCCCTCAACCCCCTCGTCGCCTTGCGCTCGGGGACGGGAGTCACCGTCGCCCCGGCCGAGGGGGTGCCCCTGCCGTGGAACCGGTTGATCGCCCTGGAAACCGCCGAGCTTCTTCGCGCCGAGGGAGTTCCGGCCGATGTCAACGCCAGCGGCAGTTTGGGCCATCGCCTGGGGCTCTCGGTCCATCCCTTGATTGGCCTTGAGGCGGGCTTTGCCCCCCCGGGTACCCTGGCTCTTCAGGTCGCTTGGCGCTTACTTGACGAAAATGGCCGAGCCCTCGCCGAGGAAATCCGCACCGTGACGGTGCCCGCCTCCCTGTGGGAAACCGCCGCGCCCGAAGCGGCCCAGGCGGTGGGGGTGCCCATCGTGCGGCGGGTCGAGGCCGTGCTGGGCGTTGATCCCGGCCTGGGCAGCGTGTCACCGGAAGGCGCGTTGGCGGCCGTCCAGGCGCGGGGGCCGCGCAACGACATCGCCGCACCCCCGGGGCGCAAGGCGCCGCCACCGCCCTCGGCCCTGGACGAGGTGCCGCCCACGCCCACCGCCGTCAAGGCGCGGCCGGTGGAAACGGAAAAAGAGGCGAAGGAAGCCCAGCGTCAGGCCGCCGCGGCCCAGGTGGTGGCCTTCAGGCCGACCATTACCGAGGCTCCGGGCGACGGGGTCACGGCCCTTGGGGAAGCCTTGACCACCCTTATGCGCGCGGCTGGGGTGCGGGTGACCGATGATCCCAAGCGCGCCACCTTTGGTTTGGTCGCCACCATTACCAGTGTCCCGGCGCCGGGGGGGCGCGACAAGATCGAACTGGTCTGGGAGGTCACCGATCCCGGGAGCGGGAAGGTCGTGGGCTCGGTGCGCCAGCAGAACTTTGTGCCGTCGGGCCTGCTGGCCAAGCCGTGGGGCAGGCTGGCGTATGATATTGCCCAGGGAGCGTTGGAGGGGGTGGGGGCGATTCTGGCGGGGGGGAAGAAGTAAGGCTGGGGAGGCGTGGGCCTCCCCAGACCCCTCGGAAGACTAGGCCGCTTGGCTCTCGATTCCCTTGGGTGCGGACGCGCTCTGGATGGCGATGCGGCGCGGCTGCTTTTCCTCGGGCACCTCGCGCACAAGATCAACGTGCAGCAGGCCATTCACGAAGCTGGCCCCCTCCACCCGAAGATGATCGGCAAGCTCGAACTTCCGTTCGAAGGCCCGGCCGGCGATGCCCCGGTGCAGGAAACGCGATGGGGCGTCGTCGGCCCGATCGAGGCGTCCGGCAATGACCAGGGTGTTTTCCGTGAGGACCACACTCAGGTCATCCTCGGCAAAGCCCGCCACCGCCATGGTGATGCGGTACTGGGTCTCACCGGTCTTCTCGATGTTATAGGGGGGGTAGGCAACCGCCTGATCATCCAGGCGCGAGGCCGCATCCAGCAGCCGGCTGACGTTGTCAAAGCCGATGGCAAAGCGATGAAGCGGCGACAGGTCTAAAGAGGTCCGCATGATCATATCCTCCGTCGAGCGACATGGGGTGGACGCATCCTTTGTGGACTGCATCCTTGACGCGAGAGGATGACGCACCGGTCGGGCCAGGATCAGGACCGCTTATGCGCCCCCTGATCCCGGGAACAGCCCGCCCGGCGGCACCATCCCCACTGTTGGTCGCCGTCCCTGAGGGCCCGGCTTCCTGGGGAATGATGTTGGGGGCCGGGTGCCCTGTGTCAACAGGGGGCGGTAAAAAAGCAGCGGGGAAAGGAAGGCTGGGGAGGCGCGGCCTCCCTAGACCCCTCGTTCTCTTGAGGCCTTTAAAGAGGCAAGGGGGCGTGCAGGCCGGCGCGCAGGGTCATGTAATCGGGGTCGCGGTCGGGGTCGATGAGGCCGTGGCGCAAGGCGAAGTCAATAATCACCAAGGCGACGTTGAACTTGAAGAGGTCCGTGTCCCGCACCGTTTCCAAAACGCGGGCGATGGGCCACAGCATGAATTCGGCGATCTCGCCATCGGTGTTGCGGGGCGTGAACGACGCGGGCAGGCTGATATCGTAAACAAACAAGGTGTCGGGACGCAGGCCGGCCGGCGTTTCCACGCAATAAGTCAGCGCCCCCACGGGATGGGCCTGCTCGACCAGGGCGCGGGGCATGTCAGCCTCCTCGGCGCACTCTTTGACCAGATTGTCGCGCAGGGAAAGGCCGGCCGGCTGGCCTCCAGCCACGAGATTGTCGAGCTTGCCCGGGGCCACCGATTTGTCGGGGCTGCGCCGGCTGATCCACATTTTCATGGCCGGGCCGCTGCCGACGATGCCGTTGAGATGAACGCCATAGGCCCGCACGCCGAAGGTCGGGACAAAGGCACGATCCAGAAGCATCAAGGTGGGCTCGCTCCAGCCCCGGTTGACCCGGTACATTTCGCCGCGCGGTCCGGGCACCACCCCGTCATCGGCCAACTGAGCAAGGACCTCGGCGACGGCGCGGGTGCGGGCCTCGGGGCCGCGCAAGGAGGGATGAAGGCCGAGTCCCTGGGGCGTGGTAACAAAAACGCGGTCAAAGGCCTGAAGACGCCGGGCCAAGCCAGGACGCAGCCAGCCCACCCGCTGATCCTCGATGAAAAACCCGGTCAAACCCGTGAGATCGTGCGTGTTGCACGCCTCCACATGCCGCAAATACCCAAGCACCGTTGCTTTCCTTTTTCTGGTCCGGGCGTCCGGGGGCCCTGGATGCACCGCACTGTATCGGCCCCGGCCGGGGAAAGGCAATGCAGCGGCAAGGATGTGACGGCTGTCACTGCGCTGGCGTGCACTGTGAGTCAAGGTGCCGCGTCCCATCGTTTCTCTCGTCTCCGGACGGCCCCGTCCCCAAGCCGGGAAGGAATCCCGGTGCCCGCCCGTCCAGCGTCGGGCGGGACGCGAGGCCAGGGCTTGACCGGCCGGGGGGGAGCCTCGTGCTCCCTCCCGGACGTTGGCCCTTAGTGGCTCATCAGCACCGGCAGGGTCATGTGCCGCAGCAAGTGGCTGGTGACGCCCCCCAGGATCAACTGGCGCAGCCGCGAGTGGCCCCAGGCTCCCATCACCAGGAGATCGGCCCCTTCCTCGGCGGCCCGCGAGAGGATCATGGCGCCAACGTCCATGTCCTCGGCATGCAAGGCGTGGGCGGTGGCCCGGATCCCATGGCGTGCCAAGTGCAAGCACAGGTCGGCCCCCGGCAGGTCGCCCTCGTCGCTGGTGCCCAAATGGGGATTGACCACGCTCACCTCCACCCGCTTGGCGTCGCGCAGGAAGGGCAGGGCGTCGTGGACCGCCCGTGTGGCCTCGCGGCTGCCATTCCAGGCGATCATCACCGTTTGGCCGATCGTTGGGAGGGTTCCGACATAGGGAATCACCAGCACGGGGCGGCCCGCTTCCAGCAGCAAAGTATCGGTCAGGCCCTCCAAGCCGAGGGGAGCGTCGTCGCGCGGGTCGGCTTGGCCCACGATCACGAGGTCGGCGTAGCGGGCATGCAGGCGGAAGGTTTCCGTCGCGTCGGCCTCCGCGTCGCGCCATTCCGCCGCGATGGAGGCCTGTCGGACGGTAGTTTCGAACAAAGTGCGCGCGGCATCTAGGGCATGGTCGGCATGGCGACGCTGGGCGTCTGCCACCTCCGAGCCCAATTGTGACAGGATAAAGCCCGGGACTTGAGGGACGATCCTGACTCCGAGACCCGTCAAATGCGCCCCATGCCGACCCGCCAGGGTCACGGCGGCGTCGAGCCGGGCCCGGCTTGGGACAGAGTTGTCTACGTGAACCAGGATGTCTTTGAATGACATGGTATTTCTCCTCCTGAACCGACCACGTCACCCCTTTGAGGGAAGGCGGGCCGGCGCCACCCTACTTATTGAATAATTCTAGGCAGAGGACCGCCGAAGTCAAATCGCGAAGTGTTTTGATCGGGATTACCGGCGGGCTGGACGATTCCACACCCTGGAGAGGGACAATAATGCGTCGGAAGTGGGCCGTTCGTGTCGGAAAAAAGACGGGCTCCAGAACGCATCCACACTGGACAACGCCGCGTACACCTTTATCCTCCGTTCCCGCGACACAGGGGAAACGGCGCGTGACGCGCGGAAGACGTGGTGGTGGGATCCCGGGGCAGGCGAGTCTTTCCGGGAGAAGCGAGAGCCTTTCCGAAGGGGTTTTCGGATCCGGGCGCTGGCTCACCCGTCTTATCGGGCACTGGCCTCTCCTGTCCGCGGAGCCGAGGGGCTCTGGGGGAAGGGATCTACCGGGAAAAATCACCGGCTGGGCCCCGTCCAGGGAAATGAGATCAGGAGAAATCCGGCAATGGATTATGAAGGCTATTTCGCCGACAGGCTGTCCGGTCTGAAGAACGAGGGGCGCTATCGCGTCTTCGCCGATCTCGAACGCCAGGTGGGGGCGTTCCCCAAGGCACGTAACTACCGAGATGGCAAGCCGCACGACGTCACGATCTGGTGCTCCAATGACTATTTGGGCATGGGCATCCATCCGGTGGTTCTGGAAGCTATGGCCGAAGCCGTGCAGAGCAATGGCGCCGGCGCTGGGGGCACCCGGAACATCAGCGGCACCAACCATTATCACGTTCTGCTGGAAGACGAGCTGGCCTCCTGGTGCAAAAAGGATGCGGCCCTGCTGTTTACCAGCGGCTACGTCGCCAACATGACCACCTTGATGACCCTCGGAGCCCAGATTCCCAATCTGGTGATCTTCTCCGACTCCGACAACCACAATTCCATGATCGAGGGCATCCGGCACTCCCGGGCCGCCAAGGAAGTGTTCCGTCACAACGACGTCGAGCACCTGGAGACGCTCCTCAAGAAGTACCCGAAGGAGCATCCCAAGCTGATCGCCTTCGAGTCCGTATACTCGATGGATGGCGACATCTCCCCGATCGAAAAGATCTGCGATCTGGCCGATCAGTACAACGCCATGACCTATCTGGATGAAGTCCACGCGGTCGGCATGTATGGCGAGACCGGCTCGGGCGTCGCCGAGCGCGATGGCCAGCGCGAGCGCATCACCATCATCCAGGCCACCATGGGCAAGGCCATCGGCGTGGTTGGCGGCTACATCGCCGGCTCGGCCAATCTGGTGGATTTCGTGCGCTCCTTCGGCGCCGGCTTCATCTTCACCACCTCCCTGCCGCCCGCCGTGGCTGCCGGGGCTCTGGCCAGCGTGCGCTTCCTCAAGGAGCACAACGAGCTGCGCGTCTTGCATCAGGAGCGCGCCGCTACCGTGATGCGCCGCCTGCGCGAAGTCGGCCTGCCCGTCATGCCTTCGGTGAGCCACATCGTCCCCGTGATGGTGGGCGACGCCACCCAGTGCAAGATGGCCAGCGACCTGTTGCTCCAGAAGCACGATATCTATGTGCAGCCCATCAACTACCCGACCGTGCCCAAGGGCACCGAGCGGCTTCGCATCACCCCGACGCCGCTGCACAGCGATGCCCACATTGATCATCTCGTGCGGGCCCTACTGGATGTGTGGCAGCACCTGGGGATCGAGCGTCGCGCCGCGGCCTAACGCTTTTTCCTTCGATCGTCGTTCCTCCCCCTCCCGGTTTGGGAGGGGGTTTTTTTTGTCGCGCGTTGGGCAGCAGGCMAAAAAAAGCTGGGGAAGCGTCGCCTCCCCAGCCCCTTGGTCTCAAGTGGCCACGGTTAGTCGTGGATGCGTTCGCCGTGCAAGGCGTAGTCCAAGCCTTCGATTTCGACTTCCTTGGAGACGCGCAGGCCGATGGTCTTGTCGATCACGAAGAGAAGAATCGCGCTCACTAGGCCCGACCAGACCAGGGTGACGAGGACGCCTTCGATCTGGGTGATGATTTGGCCGGGGTTGCCGTCGATGAGGCCGGACTTGCCTTCGCCCCCGATGGCAGCCACGGCGAACACGCCAGTGAGGATAGCGCCGATGATGCCGCCGACCCCGTGGACACCCCAGACGTCGAGGGCGTCGTCATAGCCCAGCGCGCTCTTGAGGCTGGAAACGGCGAAGAAGCAGGCCGGCCCGACGATCAGGCCCATGAGCAGGGCGCCCGAAGGGGTGACGAAGCCGCAGGCCGGGGTGATGACGACGAGACCAGCGACGGCGCCCGAGGCCGCGCCCAGGAGCGAGGGCTTGCCGCGCAGGATCCATTCAGCGACCGACCAAGCGACGACGGCGGCCGCGGTGGCGACCTGGGTGTTGATCATGGCAACGCCCGCCGAGGCGCCCGCCGACAGGGCCGAGCCGGCATTGAACCCGAACCAGCCCACCCACAGCAAGGACGCGCCGATCATGGTCAGGGACAGATTGTGCGGGGCGAGGTTTTCGGTGCCGTAGCCCGTGCGCTTGCCGATCATGAGGGCGGCGACGAGGCCGGCGATGCCCGAGTTGATGTGCACCACGGTGCCGCCCGCGTAGTCCAGCACGCCGGCACCGGCCAGGAAGCCGCCCGGTCCCCAGACCATATGGGCCATGGGCGCATAGACCAGCACCACCCACAGGCCGATGAACAGCATGGCGGCGCTGAATTTCATCCGATCGGCCGGGCCGCCCAGGATGATCACGCCGGTAATAATGGCGAAGGTCATCTGGAACATGGCAAAGACGAATTCGGGGATGGTGCCAAATAGGGTGGACGGGGTAATGCCCGACAGGAACGCCTTCGATAGATCGCCAAAGAACGGGTTGCCCTCGGCGAACGCTAGGCTGTAGCCCACGACAACCCAGATCACCGACAGCAGGCCGGCGCCGAACATCGACTGCATCAAGACCGATAGAACGTTCTTTTTACGCACCATGCCGGCATAGAACAGGGCAAGGCCCGGCACCAGCATCATGAGGACGAGAACGGAGGAGGTGAGCATCCAGGCGGTATCGCCGGCGGACAGAGGGGGGGCCTCCGGCGCGGCGTCCTGAGCCCAGGCCGCACTGGCGGCCAGGAAGGGGAGGGAGACCGCGAGGGCGCCTCCAATCTTGCGAGACACGAACTGCATGGGCATCATCCCTTTTTATCTTAAAGCGCTTCGGCGCCGGTTTCGCCGGTGCGAATACGAATGGCGTTTTCGAGACTAAAGACGAAAATCTTGCCGTCACCGATTTTTCCAGTCCGAGCGACCTGAGAAATGGTTTCGATCACTTGTTCGACGCGGTCATCTGCCACGGCAATTTCAATTTTGAGCTTGGGTAAGAAGTTCACGACATATTCGGCGCCGCGGTAAATTTCTGTCTGGCCCTTTTGGCGGCCGTAGCCTTTGCACTCGGCGACGGTCATGCCTTCAATGCCGATGGCCGTCAGGGCCTCGCGGACCTCGTCGAGCTTGAAGGTCTTGATGATGGCGGTAATGAGCTTCATGAAATCCCCCTTGGTCCTGCGCGCCGCCGGCCCGATGGGACGGCGCCATGATCATTCGATGACAAAGCAAGCGCCGTGCCGGAGCGGCTATCCCCTGAAGACCAGGGGTTTTTCTCGCAACGCGCGCTCTTTACGGCCAAGGTTTCGCCTGATTTTCGGACGTTTGCCCATCGCATGGGCAGGGGGCCGGGGCCTCTCCCGGGCGCTGGGGCCGCCCCTTCCCCTCGTGGTGTCGTTGCGCGAACAGCCAAGGGGCCGAGAACAGCCAAGGGGGATTCCACCTCTGGGCGCGACGGGTCTTGTTTTTGCCCGGGCGTCGGGTATTGTCGAAAGTGTCCAGACAAGGATCCACCCCGCCAGGGAGGTAAGACGCCAGTCATGAGCATCTTTGGAAAGATTGTGGGCGGGGTCGGCGGGTTCATCGTCGGCGGGCCGCTGGGCGCTGTCCTCGGCGCCGCGGCGGGTCACGCGTACGACCGCATGCGCGAGGAAGGCGTGGAGACCTACGGTCCCGAAGAGGGGGTGAAGTCCGGGGCGACCTTCGAGCGCGCCAACGACGCCGCACGGCAGATGGCCTTTACCGTGGCCGTGGTCGCCCTTTCGGCCAAGATGGCCAAGGCCGATGGCGTGGTCAACCGCGAGGAAATCGACGCCTTCAAACGGGCGTTTCGCGTTCCCCCCGGGGACATGGCCGCCGTGGGGCGCCTGTTTGATCAGGCCCGGCACAGCCCCGATGGCTATGAAGCCTATGCCCGCCAGATTGCCCGCATGTTTGCCGACACTCCCCAGGTTTTGGAGGAGTTGCTGGGAGCTTTGTTCGTGATCGCTCAGGCAGACGGCCGCTTGCATCCCAACGAGGTGGCCTTTTTGCATCGGGTGGCCGACATTTTCGGCCTGCCGCCGCGCGATTTCGAGCGGATCCGCGCCACCCATGCGGTGGGCGATGCCGACCCCTATCATATCCTGGGCGTGCCCCCCGACGCCGACGAGGCAACGCTGCAAAGCGCCTATCGCCAACTGGTGCGCGAGAACCATCCCGACCGCCTGATCGCCCAGGGCATGCCCCCGGACTTCATTGATTTGGCGACCCAAAAAATGGCCACGATCAACGCCGCCTATGATGCCGTCAGCCGGCGTCGCCTCAAGTCCTGAGGGGGGCGGTCCGGCCCAGGGGAATCGGGGGCGGTGGTGAGTGAGAGAAGAAAGGGAAGGCTGGGGAGGCGTGGCTTCCCCAGACCCCTCATTGACTTTGGCCCTCCGGACGCGGCTGGGCCCCAGGAATCGAGGGGTCTGGGGAGGCCACGCCTCCCCAGCCTTCCCTTACGCACGGTGACCCCATGAGCCCGCGAGATATCGGCATCGCCCTCGTGGTCGTCTTGGTGTGGGGCCTCAATTTCGTGGTGGTCAAGCTGGGCACCCAGGACTTGCCCCCCTTGCTTTTGGTGTCCTTGCGCTTCGCCCTGGCGGCGGCGCTGATCGTGCCCTTTTGCCCGGTGCGTCGCGAGCATCTGCCGGGCTTGGCCTTGCTCTCGTTTACCTTTGGCTTTTTGCATTTCGGCTTGTTGTTCCTGGCCCTGGGGCAGGTGGACGCGGCCACGGCGGCGATTTTTGTCCAGCTTGGCGTGCCGCTCTCGACTTTGGCGGGGGTTGTTTTTCTGGGCGAGCGCTTGGGCCTTGGGCGGTGGCTGGGCTTGGCGCTGGCCTTTGGCGGGGTGGTCGTGGTTGCGGGGGAGCCCCATCTGGCGGGCGGGCTGCCGACCGTTTTGTTGTTGCTGTGTGCCATGGGGTGGGCGGCGGCCAATCTGGTGATCAAGCGGCTCAAGGGGATCTCCCCGGTGGCCACGACCGGCTGGCTGTGCCTGCTGGCTTTGCCGCAAACCCTGGTCTTGTCCGTATTGGTCGAGGGCAACCCCTGGCCGGCCCTTCAGGCGGCGGGGGTGGCGGGGTGGGGCGCCGTGGTCTACACGGCACTCGGGGCCAGTTTGCTGGCGCATTCGCTTTGGTATGTGCTGCTGGGCCGCTACCCGGTCTCGCGGGTGGCGCCGTTTTCCTTACTTGCCCCGGTGCTGGGGGTGGTGGGGGGCATTGTCTTGCTGGGCGAGCCGGCGACGGTTCATAAAATCCTGGGCGGGGTCATCACCTTGGCCGGAGTGGCGCTGATTGAGGTGGCCGGACGCCGGGAGCGCCGGGCATGAGCCCTCTGCCCTATACCGTGATGGAAAGCCCCAACCAAGACGACCGCCCCGAGGGGCAGGGTATCGACACCTTGGTGTTGCACTATACTGGCATGCCCACCGCCCAGGCCGCCCTGGCCCGGATGCTCGACCCCGCCGCCCAGGTCAGCGCCCATTGGCTGGTCCATGAAGAGGGCCGGCTTGTTGCCCTGGTGCCCGAGGCCCGCCGCGCTTGGCATGCCGGACGCTCGTTCTGGCGGGGCCACACGGCCTTAAATACCCGCTCGATCGGCATTGAGATTGTCAATCCCGGGCATGAGTTCGGCTACCGGCCTTTTCCCGAGGCCCAGATGCGCAGTGTGGTCGCGCTATGCCGGGAGATCTTGCGGCGCCATCCGGCGATTGTGCCGGTGAATGTGGTGGCCCATGCCGATATCGCGCCCACCCGCAAGGAGGATCCGGGCGAGCTGTTCGACTGGCCACGCCTAGCGGCGGCTGGGGTCGGGCTGTGGCCCGGGGGCGACGAAGCACCGCCACCGAAGCCCGAGGGGAGCGCCGACGACGCGGCCGCCCTGCTGGCGCATATCGGCTATGATGTCAGCGACCTTGCGGCGGCCCTGAAAGCCTTTCAACGTCATTACCTCCCGGCGTCGCTGGGTCAGGCCCCCGTGGGCCCAACCTGGGCCCGCCTGTGGGCCGTGGCGCGGGCGTCCGGCCCGATCGAGCGCGACTAGGGGAGCGATCGCCCCCGGGGAAAGCATCTTCAAGTTTCTTTGCTCGACGGGAAATGAACGGTGTCTGCGTGCTTGGAGCCGATTCGGTTTGCGCCTGGGTGCCTTGTCCCCCTATCGTTAACGTCATCTTCCGATGGAGGCAGGGATGCGCGTCATGAGTTCTCCGATCAGACCCCAGTCCTGGTCGTGGGCCGAGTTCGTGAGCTATGCCGACTCCGTTCAGGAGCGCGCCGAGTTCATTGACGGCCTGCCTGTTTTGCAGGCGGCCGGCACGCGCGAACACGCCCAGGCCGTTTTGGGAACGGCGACCTCCCTCAGAGTATCCCTTGAAAACACCGGCTGCACGGCGGTGACCGATGGGGTGTGGCTGCGGGTGGGAGAAGACCGCTTTTTGCCTGATGTCATGGTGTTGCCGGCCGGCGAACCAGCGGACGGTGCCCGGGAGGTGACCGAGGCCTTGATGATTGCCGAGGTCATGTCGGGCAGCACCGAGTTGCGCGACCGGGGTCGCAAGTGGGTCGCCTACCGCCGCCTGCCTTCCTTGCGGGCCTATCTTCTGATCGACACCGTCAACCACCATGTCGAACTTTTCACCCAGCGCAAGGAAGCCTGGAGCGTCGTGTTTTTGGAGGAATACCACTCCATTACCTTGCCATGGCCGGCCGAGGTGACCTTGCCGGTTCACCTGCTGCTGGGGTTGAGCGGATAAAAGGGAAAGGCCGGGGAGGCGCGGCCTCTCCAGGCCCCTTCGATTTGTCAGCCTTTCAAGGTCAGGACGTAGCGCTCGACCGGTGGGACGGTGTCGATCAGGCCCTCGCCCTTAAGGTATTCGGCAAAGCGCTGGTAGCGGCTGGGGGCGAGGGCGGCGGGCGCGGCGGCAAAGCGGCGCACGGTGTCGGCCCAGGCCCGGCGGTTGAGGGCATCGTCCAGGTCGGGGGCGGCGCGGCGGAAGACCTCCCAGGTGTCCTCGGGATGGTTGAGGATGGCCATGACCCCGCGTTCCACCCCTTCCAGGAAGGCTTGGAGCTTGGGGTCGTCGTGGCGCGTGGCATTGGCCAAAAAGATCAGTTCATCGTAGCTGGGCACGCCGTGGTCTTCGGGCAGGAAGGCCACGCCCGGGTGTCCGGCCAGATCCATTTGATTCAATTCAAAATTACGAAACGGACCGATCACCGCGTCCACTTGGCCGGAAATCACGGCCGGTGATAGGGAAAAGTTGACATTGATCTTCTCGACGTCCGAGGGATTGACCCCGGCGTGGCGCAGCATGGTGCCCAGCAAGACATCCTCGAAGCCCGCCACCGAATAGCCCACCTTGCGGCCCTTGAGATCGGCCATCGACTTGATCGGGCCATCGCGCAGGGCCACCACGCAGTTGAGCGGGGTGTCGATCAGGCTGCCGAAGCGCAACAAGGGCAGGCCCTCGGCGACCTGGAGGTGGAGTTGGGGCTGGTAGCCGATGGCCACATCGGCCTGTCCGGCTGCGACCAGCTTGGGGGGATCGTTGGGATCGGACGGGGCCACCAAGGTGACGTCGAGCCCGACATCGCGGAAGTAGCCCAGTTGCCGCGCGATGACCAGGGGGCCGTGGTCCGGGTTGATGAACCAGTCGAGTAAAACGGTCAGGGGCTGGACAGGCGCGGCGCGGCCGGGGCGCGCGCTCAACAGCGCGGGCGTCAGGGCCGCGAGGGCGAGAAAGGAACGGCGGGACAAGGAGGAGGACATCAAGGGCTCCAGCCAGAAACACTCTCAGGGCAAGGTTTCGTGCTGCCACGGCACCAGGGCGCGCAACAGGCGATCCATGAGAGCGTACAGGCTTACGGCGAAGAGGGCGAGAATGAGAAGGGCAGCAAACATCACCGGGACCTGCATGCGCGCATTGGCCTGGAGCATCAGGTAGCCCAACCCGGCGCTGGAGCCGACCCACTCGCCGATCACCGCCCCGATGGGGGCCAGCGCCGTGGCGACCCGCAAGCCCGAGGCCAGAGCCGGCAAGGCGGCGGGCAGGCGCACCCGCAAAAGGGTGACAAGGCGCGAGGCCCCCATGACCTGGGCCTGATCGAGCCACGCGCTCTCGGTGCGGCGCAGGCCATCGAGAAAGGCGGCGGCCACAGGAAAAAAGATAACGAGAACCGCCATGGCAATCTTGCTGGCCAAGCCATAGCCCAGCCACAACACCAGTAAGGGCGCCAGCGCGAACACCGGGATCGCCTGGCTGATGACCAGCAAGGGCAGAAGCACCCGGCGGGCCCCGGGGAACAAGGCAATGCCGAGTGCGGCGCTGACTCCGGCCGTGGTGCCCAGGCCCAGGCCCAGGACAATCTCCAAGGCGGTGATCCCGGCGTGGCGGACCAGCACATCAAAGCGGCCAATCAGGGCATCAAGGGTGGCCAGCGGGCCGGGCAGCAAATAGGCCCGGTCCCCGGCCAGCACGGCCGCGCCCTGCCACAGAGCCAGCAAGACCGCGACACTGGCCAGCGGTGGGAGAAGGCGTTGGATCAAACGCAAGGGGAGGGAGAGGCGCATGGGGCGGTGGGGAACTCTTCCAGGGCTTGGGACAAACGCAGCAGCAAATCGGCGTGGCGGGTGGCGAGGCCGGGGGCATCGGGCGGACGGGGTGGCGTGCCCTCGGGGATCAGGGGCTCCCCGGGGCTGGCCGGGCGGCCGCCCAGCACCAGCACTTGGTGGCCCAGGCGCAGGGCCTCCAACGGGTCGTGGGTGACATGGATCACCGTGCGGCCGCGCAAAAGCTCCGCCGCCAGATCGCCCAGGCGTAAGCGGGTGGGGGGGTCCAGGGCACTGAACGGCTCGTCCATCAGCACCACGGGGCGGTTTTCCATTAAGGTTCGGGCCAGGGCGACCCGCTGGCGCATGCCGCCCGACAGGGCAGCCGGGCGGGCGGCGGCCCGCTCCCCCAACCCCACAGCGGCCAACAACGCCTGGGCCCGATCGCGGTCGGCCCGAGTCGCACCGCCGCGCAGACGCGGCCCCAAGGCCACGTTGTCGCGGGCCGAGAGCCACGGCAGCAGGCCGTCTTGCTGGCCCATGTAGGCGCACAGACCGGGGAGCGCGAGGCCATCGGGTCCTTCGACCCGGGTGTGGGGGCCTTGGGTGCTCTGGGTATCCAGGCCGGCGATCAGGCGCAACAAGGTGCTTTTGCCCACGCCGCTGGGGCCCAAAACGCAGGTCCATCCCCCCGCCGCAAAGGTGAGGTCGAGGTCCTGGAACAGCACGTGGTCGCCATGTCCCAGGGTATCAATGCGCACCCGAACCGGCACGCCGGGGCAAGACCGGAGCGCAAGCCGGGAAGCGGTGGGCCAAGACGCAGGGGGAGAAGCAGCCATGGGGCCCTGGATCACGAGAGAGGGGAGCCTTCTTCCCTACGCGTCCGCGTCCCCCAAGACCAGCAAAATTCCCTACGCCCAGGGCTTGGCAGACCCGCCCGKGGGCGTCAGACTCAAGAAACGAAAGAACGCCGCGTGGGCGATGCCACGCGGCGTTCACTCGGCCGGGAAACAGGGGCAGTCGGGGGCGTTTCCCGGCTGAACCGATCTCCGCCCCCTGAAAGAACAGCCCCCGTTTTTCCGTCGGTTCCGGGGGTGTCCGTTCTGGTCTGGCGGAACACCTGAACAGTATCGTTTGGTTTTGTTGGAATCAAGGATAAAAACAGGTGGCGATGGATGAAAGTGCTCCGAGAAATACTTGTCGTTTTTTGAGTTCTTTTATCAGTAATTTTTCGGAAAAATGAGGAGGCAGCCGTGGACCGCTTTTGGAAAAACCGGATCCGATCCCTGGGGGGCTCCCTGACCCTGGCGCTGGCCTTGGCCCTGGTGCCGGGGACGCCGGCGGCCCTGGCCCAATCCGATCCGGTGGCAGCCCGCGCGGCCCTGACGGTCAAGTTTCCCCGGTCCCATCTGACGATCGAAACCCGCGACGGCCGCCGTCTGCCTTTCGAGATCGAGGAAGCCAATACGCCCCAGCGGCGCATGGTGGGCCTCATGTTCCGCAAAACGCTGGCCGCCGATGCCGGCATGCTCTTTTTGTGGGGGGAGCCGGGGGAGCGGACCATGTGGATGAAAAACACTTTCATCCCCCTCGACATGCTTTTTCTCGACGATCGCGGCTGGATCGTGCATGTGGCGCACAATGCCGAACCGAAGAGCGAAGCCATCATCGCCTCGCCGGTGCCGGCCTCGGCGGTTCTCGAGATTGCCGGCGGCACGTCCCAGCTCTTTTCCATCGAAGAGGGCGACCGTGTTTTGCATCCCCTTTTGAGTGATCAGCGTTGACCCTGGGAGACAGCAACGTGAGTTTGACGGACGACGAGCGCCGCATTTTGGAGGGCGCGCCTTTCCCCGGCCTGCGCCCCGGCGACAACCTTTGGCCCGAGATCGAGATCGTGGACGCGCGCACCGGCGCCTATGTCGGTGACGGCGCGGTGGTCGATCTGTTGATTCGCCGCCAGCTTCTTGTGGGGAAAAAAATGTGGGCGCCGAAGGTGGATCGGCATCCTGAGGGGTTTCGTATTGATTTTTCTTACCTTTATGATGTGACAGACGCGGGGCGGGCGGCTCTCGGTAAGGCGTAAGAAGGGGAAGGCTGGGGAGGCTCGCCTCCCCAGACCCTCAAAGGGGAGGTCTGGAGGCGTCAGCCTCCAGGCGGGGCGCGGGGCGGCAGCCCCGCATTCCCCGACGGCGCAGCACCCCGCCCCCGCCCCTCACAGGCGCGTGATATGGCGTCGGGCGAGGAGGGCGTCTTCGACGAGTTCGACGAGGGCGTGGCCGGCGGTGATGTGGACTTCTTGGACGCGTCCGGTTTCGCTGGAGGGGACGACGAGGGCTTCGTCGCACAGGGCGAGGGCGGGTTGGCCGGTGCCGCCTAGGAGGCCCAAGGGGTGGAGGCCGCGGCGGCGGGCGATTTCCAGGGCCCGCACCACGTTAGGGGAGCGGCCCGAGGTGGTGATGCCGATCAGGACGTCGCCGGGCTGGCCCAGGGTTTCGACCATGCGGGCGAAGTAGCCCTCGAAGCCATAATCGTTGCCGCAGGCGGTCAGCGAGGAGGGATCGAGGGCGAGGGCCAGGGCGGCGAGGCCCGGTCGGTTGACCTCGGAGCGCAGGCGCACGAGGAACTCGGCGGCGAGATGCTGGGCGTCGGCGGCCGATCCGCCGTTGCCGCACAGCAGGATTTTTCCTCCCATGGCCAGGGCTTCCTCGCACACCCCGGCCATGCGCACGATGACCGGGGCATGGTCGTGCAGGACCTCGGTCTTGAGGGCGATGGAGCGCTGGAACAGGGCCCGGACGTGATCCAGGGAGGCTTCAAAGGACCGGGGAGAGGAGGTCATGGCAAGGCATCTCATTGTCGGGGAACCAGAGGAGCACGATACACCGCGCCCACCGCTCGGACCAAAGATGTCGCAAGACCTGGGCAAAAACCGCGGCCGGGCGCCCCCCAAACGGGTTATTGTTTCGTGACATCCCGGTATAGGCGTTGCGCGCGACCACGAGGAATGGAACCAAGGGAGCCCTGTCCCTCCCTTTTGAGACGGCTTCCCATGACCACGACCTACACCGCCGTAATGTTTGATGCCGCCACCGGCGCCCAGAACACCTATACCTTCAGCACCGAGACCGACCTGATGGAAGCGTCACGGATCCGTCTGGTCGAGGCCTTCATGGACTATGTGGACCACGTGCAACTCCCCAAGGAGGGAATCCGCTACGATGTCCAGACGGCGCTTAAAAACCACGCTCTGGGCGTTGTGACCGCCACCGGGGTTCTCAAGGTGCAGCGCGGCGACATTCCGTTCATGGTGATGATCAGCCGCGCCGATCCCTCGGAGCAAGTAACCGGGTCTTAAGCGAAGACGTGGCAGGCTAGGGTTCCTCCTTTGGCTGGATCCGTGTCGATGCCCGCAAAAAAGCGCAAAAAGCCCGCCCCTCCCCGCGACCCCTTCGGACGCCGCGCCTTCTTGGCGGCGGCGGGAACCTTGCTGGTTGGCGTGGTCGGCGGGGCCAGCGCCGGCCGCTTGCTGGGGGGGGCAGGCTTGGCGCCCACGGCGGCCCCCTCTCCAGCCCCGCCCGTGCCGGCCGAGCGCTTGACGGTGGTCACCCCCGAGGAACTGGCCCGCGCGCAGGCCCAGTCCCAGCGCTTGGCGCGCGGCCTTGTGCCCGGACCCGAGGCCGAAGGGGCCCTGCCCTCGGTGATGGCGCCGCCCCCCCAGGCCCCGCGCGTCATTGCGCCGCCGCCCGAGTCGGCCGAACTCGCTGAACTCCCCGCCGAACCGCCCAGCGTGCCGCCAGCGGCTGCCGTCGCGCCCCAGCTGCCGGCCCAGCCCCGGCGCTCGGGCACGCCGTGGCGCGACAATGCCCTGGCGATCAGCGATCCCGGCGCCCGCCCCAAAATCGCGGTGGTGATCGACGACGTGGGGGTCGATCGCTCCTGGAGCCAGGCCATGATCGCCCTGCCCGGCCCTCTTACCATTTCGTGTATGGCCTATGCCGGCGACCCCCGGGGTTTGGCCAACGCGGTTCGCGCCTTTGGCCACGAAACCATGCTCCATCTGCCCATGGAGCCGCGCGACGCCGGGGTTGATCCCGGGCCGGGGGCCCTCAAGGTCAGCCAGCCGCCAGACACCCAGCGCCGCTTGCTGGCCGAGGCGCTGGAGCGCTTCCCCGGCGTGGTCGGTCTCAACAATCACATGGGCAGCCGCTTTACCGCCGATGCCGCCGGCATGCGGGTGGTGCTGGAGGACATGGGCCGGCGCGGCCTGATGTTCCTGGACAGCCGCACCACCGACCGCTCGGTGGCCGCCGATCTGGCCCGGACCTACCGCGTGCCCTTTGCCGAGCGGGCGGTGTTTATTGATCACGTCAACGACCCAGCCGTGATCGCCCGGCAGTTGGCCCAGGCCGAGCAGATTGCCCAGCGCCACGGCCACGCGGTGGCCATCGGCCATCCCCGGCCGGCGACCCATGCCGCCTTGGCCCAATGGCTGCCGACGCTGGCCGGTCGCGGGATTGCGTTGATTCCCTCCAGCGCCGTCATTCGCTGGCGGGCCTGAGGCGGAAGGCGCCCCTTCAGGACCGGAGGGGGCCCCGGCCTTCTAACGCGATGCGGCCAGCGCCCCGCAGCTCTCCAGAACCTTGAACGCCAAGGTCGGCCCCGGACGGCCGGACAGAGCGAGCGGGACCGGAAACCTCGTCGCCCCGGGGCTTGGCTCGAGGGGCACCCAGGGGGAGGGCGTCCCACACCGGGGGGGAGTCCGGCTTCCCAAACCACAAGACAGGCCGGCCCCGCTGTCCCCACTGGCGGCACCACCTCGCGGGCCTGGGGATCCAGGGGACGCACGAAGCGGCTGTTGGGAAACCATGGCCGCAGGGCGGTCAAGGGGACTGCGTGCACCGAGGTCAACTGAACCACCGTGCCTCCCTCGAAGCCCGCCGCGCGGAAGCCCTCGGCATACCGCTCATAAGGCAAGACGATGCCGCACTTTCGCGTACAGGTGGCGGCGGTCTTCCAGGTGAAATGCCCCAGGGCCACCACCCCCGCCACGCCCAGCGCGATGGCCAGCCCGCCAAACAGCCGCCGCTCGGGGGCCGTCTCGGGCACCCCCTCGGTCAACCACACCAGCAAGGGCACCATGCCCAGGCCCAGCGGCAGCAGATGGTGCGGGCTGAAGCCACGGGACAGCCCCGTCATGATCAACCCGGCCATCAGCGCCAGGGTAAGCCCGGGGACCAGGGCGGCCACCCGCCACGCCGGCCGGGCGACCACCGTCTCCTGGCGCCATTGGCGGGGCCAGCGCCGGGCAAACACCACCAAGGCCAGGGCGGCGCCGGGCATGAGGATCGCAAGGCCTTGCCCGCCCAGGGAGAGCAGCGCGGCCCCGATCCCGGCGGGCCAGGGCGGCCGGGCCGGGGCGAGGCCCATCTTGCCCTGATACAAGGCCACAAAGGCCGGCCAGTGGGCCAGCAGGTCGGCATACACCGGACCAGCGACCAGCACGGCCGCACCGAGGCTCCACCCGAGGCGAGGCCGCACCACGGCACGGCGCGCGGGAGCCACCAGCATGACCGCGCCGGCCATCGCCGCCAAGATCAGCACCGCGTTGAACTTGGTCAGCAGCAGGAGTCCGGCGCTCAGGCCAAGCAGCCCAAAGTGCCGGCGGCGGCCCTCGGCCATCACGTCGAGCAGCGCGCACAAGGTGAGGACACTGAACAGGGTCAGGAACACGCTGTGCGACAGGTTGATGTAGGGGTAAAAGCCCTGATGCAGCAGGGTCAGGGGGGCCAGAGTCGCGAGAGTGCGGGTCGAGGCTCCGGCGCCCAGACGCTGGGCCAGCGCGCCAAACGCCCCGGCGCAGCCCAGCAGCCCCAAGGTAACGAGCAGCCGCACGGCGAGCAGCGTGGGTCCGAAAGCCTGCTGGACCAGCCAGCCCGCCCAGGCCACCAGGGGCGGGTTGAGGGCATCGTAGCGCGTGGCCAGAAACTGCCCGTGCAGCAGCAGCTCGGCATCGTCGTTGCGCCCGCCGGTCCACAGCCCCGCTTGCAGGGCCAGCGCGGCGGCCAGCAGCCCGGCCACCACGAGCAGGGCGCCTTGCGGGCCAGGGCGGGGGGGAGAGGAGGGGGGAGAGGGAGATTCAGCCGTCCTGTTTTTGTTCCTTTCTCCGGCTGTCACACCGTCGTCCTCCCGATTGCCCGAGGTGCCCCCGACACCGCCTCCCCGGGGGCAGGGGTCATGTTTTGACCAGCCGGGCCACGAAAAACCCATCCATGCCGCCCAGGTCCTCAAGATGGCAGGGCAGTAGGCGGGCGTCGCCCTCGGGGGTGATCATGTCGGGGCGCAGGCCGGTCTCGCCGGGGGTCAGGGGGCGGCGGGCGAGGTCGGCATGGCGGGCCAGCGCGGCGGCCACGCGCGGGGCGCCTTCCTCGGGTTGCAGCGAGCACACGCCATAAATGAGGACGCCGCCCGGAGCCAGCAGACGATGGGCGGCATCAAGCAGGCCGTCTTGGGTCTGGGTCAGCCCGGCGGCATCGGTGGGGCGCTTGATCCAGGGCGCATCGGGGTGACGGCGCACCGTGCCGGTGGCGCTGCACGGCGCATCAACCAAAACGACATCGAACAGGGCGCCGTCGGTGGGGGCCCAGGTTGTGGCATCGGCGGCGATCAGGGTGACCGCCTCGCCCAGCTTGGTGCGGGTCAGGTTTTCGCGCACCCGGGCCAGCCGGGCCTCGGCGCGATCCAGGGCGACCACATGGGCGCCGGCGGCGGCCAGTTGCAAGGTCTTGCCCCCGGGAGCGGCGCACAGGTCAGCGGCACGCTTGCCGGCCAGGGGCCCGGCCAGACGCACGGGCAGAGCGGCGGCGGCATCTTGGACCCACCAGGTGCCGTCGCGATAGCCGGGCAGCTCGGGCACGGCGGTGCCGACGGGCAGTCGAACCGAGCCGGTGGGCAAGACGGTGCCGCCAACGAGTTGGGCCAGAGCCTCGGCGTTGCCGTCGCGCGCTGTCAAGTCGAGGGGGGCCTCGCAGCCGCTGGCCCGGGCGATGGCGGCGGCTTGGTCGGGGCCATAGGCTTGGCTCCAGCTTTCGGTCAACCAAGCCGGCAGGTCGGCGAAGGGATCGTCGAGGGCGGCGAGGCGGGCCGGGCCTTCCTTGGCCACCTTGCGCAAGACGGCGTTGATGAGGCCGGCATAGGGGTGGAGCTGGCGGCGCCGGGCCGCTTCCACGGCGGTGGCGACGGCGGCGTGGGCGGGGGTTCCCAAAAAGAGCATCTGGGCGGCGCCAAGGCGCAGCAGGTGGCGGGCGCCGGAGGCTCGTTTGGGCAGGGGCTTGTCGAGAAAGCCCTTCAAGATCCGGTCAAGCCGTCCCAGCCGGCGCAAGGTGGTGGCCACCAGCAGGCGCGTAAACGCCCGATCGCGCGGCCCCAAGGCCCGCACGGCGGCATCAAAGGCTTCCTCCAGCGGCCGGCCCTGATCAAGGACGGCCGCCATCACGTCGAGGGCGGCGGCCCTCGTGGCGGTGGCGGTTTCTGTCATGGTACCGGTTTTTACGCCTCCCGCGCGGGCGGAGCAATGGTTGCTTGGGGAAAAGAGAAGGCTGGGGAGGCTTGCCTCCCCAGACCCCTCGTTCCCGCTGGCCCTTCGCATCAAGGGAAGTCCCAGGATCGGAGGGGTCTGGGGAGGCGAGCCTCCCCAGCCTTCTCTCAGTCTCAACACCGCCCCGGAAGGGAAAGACCCCTCCATGACGATACGGTGAATTTTGGGGTAACTCCAAATGCGGCGTGCCGAGTCCCGAGGCAAAAGGGGCTGTTTCACAGAAGTTTTGGGAAAGAAGGATGGGTTTTTCTTAAACAAATCTTGACCCTTTTGGGGGACCATGAGAGCGTGTCGTCGAGCTTTACGTGTTTGCCGACCCTCTGTCAGACCCGGGCTGAGAGGTCTCGCTCCTTGAGGGTCGATGGTGCCGAGGCATGCCGCGTCTTGGTGTGGGCCTGGGGAGAACTCCGGCTTTCCAGGTCCCCGGGCCGGCGTGTGCCCCTCGTCCTGGCTCCCCACTTGAACAGGACGACGGGGGACGGGACGGAGGCGGGGCTCCCGCTTCCGTCCCCTACCTTTTCCTCCGCTTGCCTTTCCTTGACGGACGCCAGGGATCGTCCTAGCGTCGACGTCTTTTCTTCCACCCCTTGAGAGACCGTTCCATGCCCATGATGAGCCCCGTTCTTCCGCCCGTGGATCGCGAGACCGCGCTGTCGTCCAGCGCTTGGCCGTTCCAGGAAGCCCGGGCGCTGTTGGAGAAACGGTTGCAGGGCAAAGTGCCCGACAAGGGGTATGTTCTGTTTGAAACGGGCTATGGCCCGTCGGGCCTGCCCCACATCGGCACCTTCGGCGAGGTGGTGCGGACCACCATGGTGCGCAACGCCTTTCGCGTGCTGGCCCCCGACATGCCGACCCGGTTGTTTTGCTTTTCCGACGACATGGACGGCCTGCGCAAGGTGCCCGACAACATCCCCAACAAGGCGATGGTCGCGCAGCACCTGGGCAAGCCGCTCACCCGGATCCCCGATCCGTTTGGGCAGTATGAAAGCTTCGGCCACCACAACAATGCCCGGCTGCGGGCGTTTCTGGATGGCTTTGGCTTTGAATACGAGTTCCAGTCGGCCAGCGACTGGTACACCTCGGGGCGCTTCGACGCGGCCTTGCTGCGGGTGTTGAGCCAGTTCGAGGCGGTGCGCGATGTCGTGCTGCCGACTCTGGGCGAGGAGCGCCGCGCCACCTATGCGCCGTTCTTGCCGGTGTGTCCCGAGACCGGCGTGGTGTTGCAAGTTCCCGTGGTCGAGACCAACGCCGCCGCCGGGACCTTGGTGTATCGCCGCGACGACGGCACGCTGGTGGAAACCTCTGTTACCGGCGGGGCGTGCAAGCTGCAATGGAAGGCCGATTGGGGCATGCGCTGGTTTGCGCTCGGCGTGGACTACGAAATGTCGGGCAAGGACCTGATCCCCTCGGTGGTCCTGTCCAGCCGGATTTGCCGCCTGCTCGGGGCCGAGCCGCCGCAAACCCTCAGCTACGAGCTGTTCTTGGATGGCGAGGGCCAGAAAATTTCCAAGTCCAAGGGCAATGGCCTCGCGGTCGAGGAGTGGCTGCGCTACGCCAATCCCGAAAGCCTCGCTCTGTTCATGTTCCAAAAGCCCAAGACGGCCAAGCGCCTCCACTTTGATGTGATTCCGCGCGCCGTCGATGAATACACCGCCTTTGTCGAGGCCTTCCCCGGGCAGGACGACAAGGCGCGCCTGACCAATCCGGCTTGGCACATTCATGCCGGTGTGCCGCCCGAGGAAAAGGCGCACCTGTCGTTCTCGAWTTTTGCTCAACCTCGTGAGTGTCTGCCACTCCGACGATCCGGCGGTGATTTGGCACTACATCGGGCGCTATGCCCCCGGCGCCACCCCGCAAAACGCCCCCACCCTGGGGGTGCTGGTCGCACGGGCCATTGCCTATTACCGGGATTTCGTGCTGCCAACCAAGCGCTACCGCAAGGCCACCGTCGAGGAAACGGCGGCGCTGGCCGACCTGCGCGCCACCCTGGCCGGCCTCGCCCAGCCGGCCGACGCCTCGGCCCTGCAAGACGCGGTCTACGAAACCGGCAAGCGTCACGAGGGGCTGGGCGACCTCAAGGCGTGGTTCCAGGTGCTCTACCAAGTGCTGCTGGGCCAGGACCAGGGGCCGCGCATGGGGACCTTTATCGCCCTCTATGGTCTCGACGAGACCCTGGCCCTGCTTGATCGCGCCATCGCCGGCGAGGATTTGGCGGGCTGACGGCAAAAGAAGGAAGGCTGGGGAGGCAGGCCTCCCCAGACCCCTCGGCGCCTCAAGAGGAGCGGGGGCGGCTGAGGCCAAGGTCGGGGAGTCCCAAGAGCAGGAGGCCGACGCCGCCCAGCGCGACAAAGGGGGCGTTCCAGGCCTGCTCCACGAAAAACAAGGTGATGAGGGCCAAGCCGCTCAGAAGCTCAGGCAGCTTGGGCGGGTTGAAGGGGCGGTCCGCCGCCTTGGGCGTGCGGATGAACGGGCTGCGCCGGCGTAGTGCCGCCTCAAGGACCGCCCGCGAGTTGGACAGCATCAAGCCACTGGTGAAGACCATGGCCAAGACCACGTCTCGCGGGGTCTGCCAGGGATGCAGGCGTCCGGCCAGCGCCTGGGCCCGACCCAGGAAGGCCAGCACCCCGACCACTCCCAGGGCGCCGCCCGCCCCCACGATTTCGCCCAGCGGCGAAGACAGCGGCCGGTCGAGAACCAGGGCCGGCAGAGCCAGCAGCAGGCTCAACAAGGCCAGGGGAAAAAAGCACGCCTGAACCAACTGGACCGTCACCGCCAGCCGCCACGTCAGCGGCCAGGGGCTGCGCCAGACCCGAGCGCCCAGCTTGACCAACACCTCGGCAAAGCCCTTGGTCCAGCGGTATTGCTGGGTTTGCCACGCCCGCACCGAGGCCGGCAGTTCGCCCGGCACCACCACGTCGGGCAGGTAGGCCCCCCGATAGCCGGCGAGCGCGGCGCGCAAGGAAAGGTCCAGGTCTTCCGTCAAGGTGTCGCCTTGCCAGCCTCCGGCCTCCTCCAACGCCGCGCGGCGCCACACGCCGCAGGTGCCGTTAAAGGCCAACGGCAGACCGGCGCGGGCCCGCGCCGTTTGCTCCACCAAAAAGTGAGCATCCAAGATCGCCGCCTGGGCGCGGGTCAGCAGGCTCTCGTCGCGGTTGGCATGGCCCCAGCGGGTTTGGACAAACCCCACCGAAGAATCGGTGAACAACGGCATCGTCCGCTTGAGGAAGTCGGGCGGAGGCACGAAGTCGGCATCGAAAACCGCCACAAACGGACTGTCGAGGCCAGCTAGGCCCTGGGCCAGCGATCCCGCCTTGTAGCCATGCCGCTCGACCCGATGACGCAGCAGGAGGGCCGTGTGGGTTTCGGTCGCGATCCGCCGGGCCAGGGCGGCGTTGGCCGGGGGCGAGCCGTCGTCGCTGTCGTCAAGAAACTGCACGGTGAGCCGGTCGCGCGGGTAATCGAGCGCACAGGCCGCCCTGAGCGCCCGCTCCACCAACGGCCCTTCGTTCATCGCCGGAATCTGCACCAAGACCGGGGGCAGGGCCGTCTCGTCGGTCGCCCGCGGCGGGACCGGGCGCGGCGCACGAAACGTGAGGGCCGTAAGCCACAGGTAATGGAGGCCAAGCATGGCAAAAACCAAAACCGGGAGAAGTGTGGCCCCTTGCAGCATTCCGGGAAGCCCCGAGGAGACCGACAGGGAAACGGGATCAAGACTCTGGATCATGGACGGCACCGGTGTTGATCAGCCCGCGCGAAAAGAGGGGGACGGCGGGAACTCCCCAACGCAGGGTAAGCGGGTGAGCCGGGCATCGGTCGGAGAAGACGAGAAAGGAAAGGTGGGGAGGCGCGGGCCTCCCCCGTCATCTCCTTTTCTTTCGCCGGCCGTCACGTCCTCGGTCCCCCGATTGCCCTGCGCCCCAACGTCGCCGCTGTTGCGGCCAACGAACGACCCGAGGTATTATACCTTATAAAACAGGAGTATTCCGTGTGACAGATTTACGTATTAGCCTTTTCTAATTCAATGAGTTGCGGTACCCTAGTCTCGGGAGACAAAAACTAGGGAGGGTACCGGGAATGACCGACAACAGCAGTCATCCGCCAGGGCTGAAGCGGCGCGAGGTGCTGGCGCTGGGCGCGGCCGGCGTGAGCATGGCCGGGCTGGGGGGCTTGGGCAGCTTGGGCCTGAGCGCGCCGGCCTACGCTGCCGATGCGCCGGTGCCAAGCAAGGCGCGCATCGTGATCGCAGGCGCCGGCGCGGCCGGTTTGGCCTTTGCCGCCCAACTGGCGCAGCGGGTGACAGGGGCCAGCATTACCCTCGTGGATGCGCGCAAGGCGCACTTTTACCAACCGGGGTATACCCTGGTGGCGGCGGGCCTCAAGCCCGGCTCTTATACGGTGTCGGAAACCGCTTCCTACGTACCGTCGGGCGTGAGCTGGATCGAGGAGGGGGTGGCCGAGTTTGATCCCGAGGGCAACAGCCTCACCACCGAAAAGGGGCGCAAGATCCCTTACGATTTCCTGGTGGTGGCATCGGGCCTCAAGCTGGATTACGCCGCCATTGACGGCATGGACGTGACCCGCATTGGTCAAGACGGGCTGGGCAGTCATTATCATAGCGCCGAGGGAGCCGAGGCAACGTGGCAGGCGATGTCCAACTTCGCCGACAAGGGCGGGGTCGGCGTGTTCTTGCGGCCGGCCACCGAAATGAAGTGCGCCGGGGCTCCCCTGAAATACACCTTCATCACCGACGACGTGCTGCGCAAGCGCGGCACCCGGGGCAAGGCCGACTTGGTGTACGCGGCGCAGAACAAGGCCTTGTTCAGCGTGCCCATCGTTAGTGAAAAGGTCCGCATGCTGTTTCGGGATCGGGGCATTGCCACACGCTACGATCATGTGATGACCGGCATCGATCTAGGGAAACGCGAGGCGGTGTTCCAGACCCCCGATGGCCCCTCGCGTATTTCCTACGACTTCATCAATGTCATTCCACCGATGCGGGCCGTGGACGCGGTGCGCAACAGTCCCTTGCGCTGGCAAGAGGGGCCGTTTGCCGCCGATGGCTGGGTCGAGGTGGACAAGGCCTCGCTGCGGCACAAGCGCTTTGCCAATGTGTGGGCGGTGGGTGATGCCGCCGGGGTGCCCAAGGGTAAGACGGCGGCCAGCGTGAAATGGCAGGTGCCGGTGGCCGTCGATCATCTGGTGGCGACCCTCGCCGGCGGCAGTTCCAAGGCGGCATACAACGGCTACACCTCCTGCCCCCTGATCACCCGCCTGGGCCGGGCCATGCTGGTGGAGTTCGATTACGACAACAATCTGGTGCCCTCCTTCCCCGGGGTGATCGCGCCGCTCGAAGAGCTGTGGATCACCTGGGTGATGAAGACCATCGCCTTGAAGCCGACCTACCTTGCCATGCTGCACGGCAACGCCTGACGGAGAGGCCCCATGCAAAACTTTAATCTGTTCATGCTGTTCGTCGTCTTGCAGGAGATGATGGGGCCGCTGCTTTGGATCTTGCTCCTGATCTCGCTGGCCGGGACTGGTGCAACGGCCTACGTGATTTGGCGCGAGGGACGGGTGTGCAGCACGCGTCTGTTGCGCTGCGAAGCCATGGGGGTGGTGGGCGGCTTTGCGGCCTTGGCTTTGATGGCCTGGGTCACGCATTCGGGCTTTACCGATGCCGGCGGGCCGGTGGACTGGCTCTTGATTGGCATCATCTGGGGGGCGGGATTGGTGGGGACCACCATTTTGGCCTACGCCGGCTTTGGCTTGCGGGCCTTGCTGGGGCGGCCGGATCCGGCGCCGCGGTTGATTACGTAAGAGATAAGGAAAGGCTGGGGAGGCGGGGCCTCCCCAGACCCCTGCGTTCCTTCAATTCCCTGGCGGCCGGGCTTGTTTTGTTCTATCATGGGCCCCTATGAGCACTCCCGTGATGATGCCGCTGTATCAGCGTCCGGCGTCGGGTCCGCGCGTTGAGTTCCGTCTGGTGAGCGACTACCAGCCGGCCGGCGACCAACCCCAGGCGATCCAGGCCCTCGTCCAGAGCGCCACCGCCCAGGTCCGCGATCAGGTTTTGCTGGGCGTGACCGGCTCGGGCAAAACCTTCACCATGGCCCAGGTCATCCAGGCCCTGGGACGGCCCACCTTGATTCTGGCCCCCAACAAGACCCTGGCCGCCCAGCTTTATGGCGAGTTCAAGAGTTTTTTCCCAGATAATTCGGTCGAGTATTTTGTCAGCTATTACGATTACTATCAGCCGGAAGCGTATGTGCCGCGCACCGACACCTTCATTGAAAAAGACTCCAGCATCAACGAGCAGATCGACCGCATGCGCCACGCCGCGACCCGTGCATTGCTGGAGCGGCGCGACGTGATCTTGGTGGCGTCGGTCTCGTGCATTTACGGTATCGGTGCCGTTGAATCCTACGCCCACATGATCCTGACCGTGACCAAGGGGGCGACACTGGATCGCAACGCCTTCCTGCGCGGGCTGATCGAGCTGCAATACAGCCGCAACGACATCGCATTTACCCGCGGGACGTTTCGGGTGCGCGGTGATTCCATCGAGATCTTTCCCGCCCACTACGAGGATCGGGCGTGGCGGGTTAGCCTGTGGGACGACACGGTGGAGAGCATCCGCGAGTTCGATCCCCTGACCGGCGAGATCGTCCTGGCCTTGGAAGAGGTGGTGGTCTACCCCGCCAGCCACTACGTGACCCCCCGCCCTGCCCTGTCCCAGGCCATTCGCACCATCAAGGAAGAACTGAAGGAGCGGCTCGACGATCTGAATGCCCGGGGCAAACTGCTGGAGGCCCAGCGCCTAGAACAACGCACCCGCTTTGACCTGGAAATGATGGAAGCGACCGGCCACTGCAAATCCATTGAAAACTACTCGCGCCATCTGACCGGCCGCGCCCCCGGCGAGCCTCCGCCAACGCTGTTTGAATACCTGCCCGAGGATGCCTTGCTGTTTGTCGATGAAAGCCATGTGGCCGTGCCGCAGATTGGCGGCATGTACCGGGGCGACTTTAACCGCAAGAGCGTGCTGGCCGAGTTTGGCTTCCGCCTGCCGTCGTGCGTGGACAACCGGCCCTTGACGTTCGAGGAATGGGACGCGATGCGGCCCCAGTCCATTTTCGTCTCGGCGACCCCGGGCCCCTGGGAACTGGCACGCACCCAGGGCGAGGTGGTGGAGCAACTCATCCGCCCCACCGGCCTTGTCGATCCGGTGTGCGAGGTCCGGCCGGTGGAAACCCAGGTGGACGACCTGCTGGCCGAGATCCAGACCTGCGCGCAAAAAGGCCAGCGCGTTTTGGTCACCACCTTGACCAAACGCATGGCCGAGGACCTCACCGAGTACCTGACCGAAAACCGGGTGCGGGTGCGCTACATGCACTCGGACGTGGACACCTTGGAGCGCATCGAGATCATTCGCGACCTGCGCTTGGGCGCGTTCGACGTGTTGGTGGGCATCAACCTGTTGCGCGAGGGCCTCGACATCCCCGAGTGYGCCTTGGTGGCCATTCTCGATGCTGACAAGGAAGGCTTCCTGCGCTCCAAGACCTCGCTGATCCAGACCATCGGCCGCGCGGCGCGCAACGTCGAGGGTCGGGTGCTGCTCTACGCCGACAAGATCACCGAGTCGCTGCGCTATGCCATGGACGAAACCAAGCGGCGCCGGGAAAAACAGACCGCCTTCAACGAAGCCCACGGCATCACCCCGGCCTCGGTGCGCTCACGCATCACCGACGTGCTGGCCCACGTGGCCGAGCGCGATTACGTGACCATCGACCCCAGCGCCTCCGGCGCGGCGGCTCCCTTGGCCGGCAAAGCGCTCAAGGCGCATCTGGCCGACCTGGAGGCCCGGATGCGCGCGGCGGCCGCCGATCTTGAATTCGAGGAAGCGGCCCGCCTGCGCGACGAAATCCGCCGCCTGGAAACCCAGGACCTGGGCCTCACCCCCGACGCCCCCCCAACAGCACCGACTCCCCGCTCGTCCGGCGGCCGCCCGGGCAAGGACGGCACCGGTCGCGGCCGCTCGCGCCGTAAATAGATCGAGGGGCCTGGGGAGGCAAGCCTCCCCCAGCCTTCCTTTTTTCCTTGCGTCGGCTCTCCCCTCCCCCTTCCCGACGTCACCCCTGCGCTTGACCCAGGTTTACGCATGCGTTAAGTAGGAGGACATGTTGTTTCCTGGCGCATCCCTATAACGGATCAAAAGAATCCGGGGCGCCGGGAGCCTGGGGAGGTTTCATCCGATGTCCGAGCACGAGTCCATTTTGGACGTGCGCGACGTGTCTCTCCAATTTGGAGGGGTGCGAGCCTTGTCCAAGGTTACCTTTACGGTAAAGCGCGGCGAGCTTTTTGCCGTGATCGGTCCCAATGGGGCCGGCAAGACCTCGATGATGAACTGCATCTCGGGGCGCTATACACCGACACAGGGGCGGATTTTCTTTAAGGGTCAGGATGTCACGGCGCTGCCGGCCAATCGGCGCACCGAGGTGGGCATTGGCCGAACCTTTCAGAATCTTGCCTTGTTTGGTCACATGAGTGTGCTCGACAACATCATGGTCGGGCGCCACCACCTTCTTAAGAACAACTTCCTGACCGGGGCGCTGTACTGGCTGGGCGGAGCCCAGACCGAGGAGTTGCGCCATCGCCGCGATGTCGAGGAGATCATTGATTTCCTCGAGATCGGAGCGATCCGCAAGGCGACGGCCGGGACCTTGTCCTATGGCTTACGCAAGCGCGTTGAACTAGCGCGCGCCATTGCGCTCAAGCCCGACCTGATCTTGCTCGACGAACCCATGGCGGGCATGAACCAGGAAGAAAAAGAGGACATGGCCCGCTTCATTGTCGATCTCAATGAGGAGTGGGGGATGACGGTGATCATGATCGAACACGACATGGGCGTGGTCATGGATATCAGCGAGCGGGTGATGGTGCTGGACTTTGGCCAAAAGATCGCCGAGGGCCTGCCCGACGAGATCATGAGCAATCCTTATGTCCGCAAGGCCTATCTGGGTGAGGATGACGACGGCGAACGGGAGGTCGCATGATGAGCCGTCGCCGTCCTTTGCCGCCCGATTACTGTGATGTCGGTCGGTTCGACACCTTTCCCAAGATTCTGGCCGAGAACGCCCGGCGCTGGCCCGATGAGGTGGCGCTGCGCGAAAAGGAGTTTGGGCTGTGGACGCCTTTTACCTGGGCCCAGTACGACGAGACCGTGCGCTTGTATGCCCTGGGCCTGCGCCGCTTGGGGGTGCGCCGGGGACAGGCGGTGGCCCTGCTTGGCGCCAACCGGCCCGAGTGGGTGTGGGGCGAAATCGCCGCCCATGCCCTGGGCTGCCTGTCCTTGGGGATTTACAAGGACGTTCTGGAGGAAGAGGCCGAGTATCTTCTGACCTACGCCGAGGCGACGGTGGTGTTCGCCGAGGACGAGGAGCAGGTCGATAAACTCCTAGGCCTGGAAGATCGCCTGCCCACGGTGCGTCATATCGTGTACTGCGATCCACGCGGCATGCGCAAATACAACGACCCCCGCCTTATTTCCCAGGAAGACTTGATGGCCCTGGGGCGGGATCTGGACCGGGCCGAGCCGGGCTTGTATGCCCGCGAAGTGGCGGCCGGGTCGGGAGACGAGGTGGCCATGCTGTGCACCACCTCGGGCACCACCAGCCGGCCCAAGATGGCGATGATCCAGGCCGGGCCGTTCTTGCGCCACTGCTTGGACTATCTGGAGTCCGATCCCAAGGGGCCCGGCGACAACTATGTGTCGGTGCTGCCCCTGCCGTGGATCATGGAGCAAGTCTATGCCGTGGGGCAGGCCCTGATCGCGCGCACGGTGGTGAACTTTGTCGAGGAAGAAGCCACCACCATGGCCGACCTGCGCGAGATTGGCCCCTCGTTCGTGCTGCTGGCACCGCGGGTGTGGGAATCCTTGGCCGCCGATGTGCGGGCGCGCATGATGGAGTCCTCGCCCTTCAAGCAACGCATGTTTGCGCTGGGCATGAAGCTGGGGACCCAGGCCTTGGCTGAAAACCGCCGGTCCTGGCTGGCTGAGTTCATCTTGTTTCGGGCGCTGCGCGATCGCTTGGGCTTCACCTTCCTGACCAGCGCCGCCACTGGGGGCGCCGCCATGGGGCCCGACACCTTCCGGTTTTTTCATGCGATGGGGGTGCCGCTGAAGCAGCTCTACGGTCAGACCGAGCTGTCGGGCGCCTACACCATCCACCGGGGCGACGACATTGATCCCGAGACCGTGGGCGTGGCCTTTGCCGGCAGCGCGGTGCGGATTGCCAATCCCGACAGCGAGGGGGTTGGTGAGATCGTCGGCCGGAGCCAGGGCCTGTTTGCCGGCTATTACAAGATGGCCGAAGCCGAGGACGTTGAGGACGGCTGGCTGCACACCGGCGATGCCGGCTACCTCAAGCCCGAAAACGGCCATTTGGTCGTGATCGACCGTGTGAAGGATCTGGCGACGACCTCGGCCGGGGTGCGGTTCTCGCCGCAGTTTATCGAGAACAAGCTGAAGTTCTCGCCCTTTATCGCCGAGGCGGTGATCTTGGGGCGTGACAAGCCCTATCTGTCGGCCATCTTGTGCTTCCGCTGGTCGATTGTGTCCAAGTGGGCCGAGCAGCGCGCCATTGCCTTTACCAGTTACACCAATCTCGCGGCCCATCCCGAGGTCTATGCGCTGTTGCGCGCCGAGGTGGAGCAGGTCAATAAAACGCTGCCGCCGGCACAACAAGTGCGCAAGTTCCTGCTGCTCTACAAGGAACTTGACCCGGATGATGGCGAGCTGACCCGCACCCGCAAGGTGCGCCGGGGTGTTATTGCCGAAAAATACGCTAAAGAGATCGATGCGTTGTATTCCGGCGCCCCCGAGGTGGACGTGGATACGGTCATCACCTTCCAAGATGGCACGCGCTCGCGGATTCAAACACGTCTGAAGGTGGAAACCCTGTAACGGCGGGGTCCGCCGGGGGAAGGTGAGGGAGCCGAGCTCCCGCACCTCAATCATAACCGGATGCCAGGGAGAAACGCCGTTGAACTGGGAACTTCTGTTTCAGCTCTTATTAAACGGCCTGATTGTCGGCACCTTGTATGGTGTCGTCGCGATGTGCTTCGTCTTGATTTACAAATCCACGCAGGTGGTCAATTTCGCTCAGGGTGAGTTTTTGCTGATTGGGGCCTGGGTGTGTTGGTCCTTGCTCATCCACCTTCAGCTTCCGTTCATCCTGGGCTTCTTGTTCACCTTGGTGTTCATGATGGCGTTTGGCATCCTCCTTCAGGTGGTTGTCTTGCGCCCCATGATTGGCGAGCCGATCATCTCGGTGATCATGGTGACCATCGGGCTGTCGATCTTCATGCGCGCCCTGGTCAACTGGGTGTTTGGCCAGAGCGCCGAGGCTTTTCCGCCGATTTTCGAGACCAACGTGGTGTCGATCCTGGGCCTTAATGTCCAAACCGCTTACCTGATGAGCTTTGGGGTCTCGATCCTCATCATGGTGGGCTTCTATTACTTCTTCCGCTTCTCGCGCTATGGCTTGGCCATGCGGGCCACGGCTTTCAACCAGCAGGTGGCGCAGTCGCTGGGCATTTCGGTCAAAAGGGTGTTTGCCCTGGCCTGGGCCATCTCGGCCATGGTCAGTGCCTTGGCCGGCGTGGTCATGGGCATGGTCAACGGTGTGTCCTCGGCCTTGTCCTTCATTGGCATCAAGGTGTTCCCGGCGGTGATCCTGGGCGGTCTCGATTCCATTGTGGGGGCGGTGGCCGGCGGCCTGATCATCGGGTTGCTGGAAAATGGCGCCGAGTTTGTCGATGGCCAGTTCCTGCACTGGGGGAACATGCTGACCGTGGTGCCCTTCTGGGTGCTGATCCTCATCTTGGTGATCAAGCCCTACGGCTTGTTTGGCACCAAGACGATCGAGCGGGTGTGAGAACGCAACATGGCGAGCTTTTCCTATCGTCCCTGCGGAGACTTCCGCACCACCTACCGCGACGACAGCCCGCTGTTCGATACACGGGCCACCCGCTGGGCCATGGTGCTCTTTCTTGGGGCCTTGTACCTGCTGGTCGGGCTGCCCTTGATGCTGCCCGCCCTTGCCGACGCCCCGGTGCTGGGCTGGTTCGCCGACAGCTACAATCTCTCGCTGGGCATCCAGTTCTGTTACTATGGCATCGCCGCGCTCGGCCTTAACATTTTGGTGGGCTACACTGGCCAGATCTCGCTGGGCCATGCCGCCTTTTTTGGTGTGGGAGCGTTCTCCTCGGCGTGGCTCAACAACACCGTGGGCCTGCCGGTGATCTTGGCCATTCCGATGGCCGGGGTGATGACGGCAGGGGTGGGCTTGCTGTTTGGCGCCCCGGCGGCGCGCATCAAGGGCTTGTACCTGGCCATTGCCACCTTGGCAGCCCAGTTCATCATCGAGGACCTGTTCGTTCGCCTCGACTGGTTCACCGGGGGCTCGGCCGGCTCGACCGCGAACGCCGTCGAGCTGTTCGGCATCGCCTTTGATAACGACCAAAAGTACTTCCTGTTCGCGCTCAGTGTGGCCATCGTGCTGTTTGTGCTGGCTTCCAACCTGATGCGCACCCGCGACGGCCGGGCCTTCATTGCCGTGCGCGACCATTATCTCTCGGCTGAGGTAATGGGCATCAACCTGACCAAGTACCGGGTGATGTCGTTTGGTATCGCGGCCTTCTACGCGGGTATTGGCGGCGCCTTGTATGCCCACTACCTGATGTATGTGTCGGCCGAAGCCTTCACGATCTTGCTGTCCATCCAGTTTCTGGGCATGATCATCATTGGCGGCCTGGGCAGCGTGAAAGGCGCCATGCTGGGCACCATCTTCATGGTGCTGCTGCCCGAAGTGATGGCCGGCGGCGTGAGTCTCGTTACCACCACGTCGTGGGGCAACCAAGCCTTTCTGGTCAATGGCCTCGCCTTCTTGCGCGAAATGGCCATCGGCGCGGCGATCATCTTGTTCTTGATCTTCGAGCCCGATGGTCTGGCGCACCGCTGGCGGCTCATCCGGGCCTATTGGTCGCTGTATCCGTTCTCGCATTAAGTCTTTGGGGATCCGGGCCGATCCCGGGTCCCCGCACCGCGCCCCTTTCCGGGGCGGCATAAAAACGCCAGGGGGGAAAATCCCCGGCATAGTGGGAGGACTTCCGTATGAAGACGATGTTGACGTCTTTGGGGTTGGCGGCGGGCATGGCGCTCGCGCTGGGCAGCACCTCGGCGCGGGCCGAGAACCCGGTGTTTGTCGGCCACCTGATGGACATTACCGGGGCCACCGGCTTTGTCGGCAAGCTCTACGGCGCCGGCGTGGCCGACACGCTCAAGTATTTCAACACCCACGGCGGCATCAACGGCACGCCGCTCGATGTCGAAAGCGTGGACTATGCCTACGAGGTGCCGCGCGCCATTAGCCAGTACAAGCAGTGGGTCAGCCGCAACCACATGGTGGCTATGCAGGGCTGGGGCACCGGCGACACCGAGGCCCTGATCGGCTTTGTGGCCAAGGACAAGATCCCGGTGTGGTCGGCCTCCTACTCGGGGCACCTGACCGATCCGACCGGCAAGAGCCCGCGCACCCAGAAGTCGGCGCCCTACAACTTTTTTTATGGCCCCAGCTACTCGGATGGCTGCCGGGCCCTGGCTCAGTGGGCCGCCGAAGACTGGAAGGCGAGCGGCGGGCAGGGGCGGCCGAAGTTCATTCACGCCGGGGATAACCATCCCTACCCCAACGCGCCCCGCGAGGCCTGCGCCGAGTACGCCACCGAACTCGGCTTCGACGTGATCCCGCCCGTGGTGGTCTCGCTCAAGCCCGGTGACTTCAAGGCCCAGTGCCTGACCATCAAGGAAAGCGGCGCCAACTACGTGTATGTCGCCAACCTCGGCCCCTCCACCGTGTCGCTGGTCAAGTCGTGCAAGACGGTCGGCACCAACGTCAAGTTCGTGGCCAACATTTGGGGCGGTGACGAAGCCACCTTGGAGGCCATGGGCGCCGATGGCGACGGCTATGTCTTCGTCGCCGCCAATGCCTTCTGGAACGACGACGTGCCGGGCATGGCGTTGGTCAAGGAAATCGCCGCCGGGCGCGGTCCCCAGACTCACCACTACATCCGGGGCGTCTGCTCGGCCTTCTACATGAAGGAGGCCATGGAGTGGGCCAAGGCCAACGGCGGTATCACCGGCGAGAACATCAAGAAGGGCATGTATGCCCAGGCCAACTGGGTGCCCAAGGGCCTGGAAGGCGTGTGCATCCCCTCGACCTGGACGGCCGAAGATCATCGCGGCACCATGACCGCCTTCATCTATCAAGGCATGTTTAGCGACGGCAAGGTCTCGGTCAAAAAGATCGGCGAGACCACCTTGCCGCGTCGCGCGGAGTGGCTGGGCTACTAAGCCTCTTCCTCAGCGTGGGGAGAAGGGCGCCCCCCTTCTCCTCCCCTCGTATCCCGTGGTTCGTTGTGGGAGCCGCCATGCTTGAGTCCGCCGCCGCCCTTTCCGTCCCCCCGCCGGCGTCGTCCGCCGAGCCGATTTTGACCGTCAACAACATCGAAGTGATCTACGACGATGTGATCTTGGTGCTACGCGGCGTCTCGCTCAGTGTGCCCCAAGGCGAGATCGTCACTTTGCTCGGCCCCAACGGCGCCGGCAAATCCACCACCTTAAAAGCCATCTCCGGCTTGCTGCGCACCGAAAACGGCCGGGTGACCCGGGGCGAAATCACCTTCATGGGCGAGAGCATCGCCAACGCCGACCCCGAAACCATCGTGCGTAAGGGCATCTTCCAGGTCATGGAAGGTCGGCGCATCGTCGAGGACATGACCGTCATCGAGAACCTTCGCCTGGGCGCCTTCACTCGGCGCGACGGCGCCAAGGCGATCAAAAGCGACCTCGACATGGTGCTCGACTACTTCCCCCGCCTGCGCGAGCGCACCGGCTTGGCCGGCTACCTCTCGGGCGGCGAGCAGCAAATGCTGGCCATCGGCCGCGCCATGATGGCGCGGCCCAAGCTCATCTTGCTCGACGAGCCCTCGATGGGCCTGTCGCCGCTGCTGGTCAAAGAGGTGTTCTCCATCATCCGCACCCTCAATCGCGAGCTGGGCATCACTCTCTTGCTCGTCGAGCAAAACGCCAAAATGGCCCTGGGCGCCGCCTCGACCGGCTACATTATGGAATCCGGCAAGGTCGTCCTCGACGGACCGGCCGCCAGCCTGATGGACAACGAGGACGTCAAGGAATTCTACCTCGGCGGCGGCGGGGAACACCGCAAGTCGTTCAAAAACCTCAAGTCGTTTAAACGCCGCAAGCGCTGGCTTTGAGCGGGGGGCGGGACGGGGAACGCGGGGACTGTCGCCCCGGACCCCACCTGGAGGCTTTGTTTATGATCCATTCTCTCCTTCCCTTCTTTGAAAAGTGTGCTTTTCAAAGAAGGGGAGGAGAGAATGGATCAATTAATAAAAAAGAGAGGAGGTCTGGAGGCGCCAGCCTCCAGGCGGGGTCCGGGGCGGCAGCCCCGTGTTCCCGAATCAAAAGCCCCGCTCTTCGCTGGAACACGACGTGCTCCGGCACCAAATCTTTTGACTTTTATTATGATATAATTTCTCTGGCTTATTTTTTATTGCTTACAATTTCTTCTGTTGTTATCTTCTTTCAGAATTCAAGTACGGGTTGGACGCCAGCCCGACGTGTTGCCCTGTCGAGCGGAGAGTGATTGCCATGGGTGTGGACTTCACCTTTTCCGATACGATTGCCGGGTACGTCACCGACTACGACCGCGCGCAGCGTCGGTTTGGCCTGCGGACCTCGGACGGCCGGACCTTTTCGGTGCACCTGACGCCAACAACCTTTGCCCGCTTTACTTTTAATCTGGAGGAGGACTATCGGGACGCGACCGGGGCCTTGGACCGGCTACTCGCGCTGCACCGCCAGATGCTGTATGTTTATGGAACGTTCTATCCCGATCCGGCCGGCGTCTTGTTGTTCGAGGCGCAGTGGATCGTTTTTCCCGGAGACGGCCCGGGGCGCTTCCGCCACGAGGAACCGAACTGGTGGTTGCGCCAAATCGAGTCAATTGCCCATTCTTACCTGAAATGGCAGTTCGACTGGCCGCGCCAGCCCATCGACTACAAGAACTACCGCACCATCTTGCACCTCGCCGGGACCAAGAAAGGTGACTTTCTGCAAGAAACCGATACCATTTCGCGCTTGGTCTACGGCTTTGCCTCGGCCTATATGCTGACCGGCCGGGAAGAATTCCTGGAAGGCGCCGAAAAGGGAACCGAGTATCTGCGCGAACACATGCGCTTCTTCGATCAGGACGAAGACCTGATCTACTGGTACCACGGCATCAAGGTGGAGGGGGAACGCGAGACCAAGCTGCTGTCCTCGGAGTTTGGCGACGATTACGACGCCATCCCCATGTACGAGCAGATCTACGCCCTGGCCGGCCCGACCCAGACCTATCGCCTGACCGGGGATCCCCGGATCCGCTTCGACATCGACCATACGATGGAACTGTTCGAGAAATACTACAAGGATTCCTCGGAACGCGGCGGCTACTTCTCCCACATCGACCCGGTAACTCTGGATCCCCGGGCCCCGTCCTTACAGCATAACCAGGGGCGCAAGAACTGGAACTCGGTCGGTGACCATGCGCCGGCGTACCTGATCAACCTATGGCTGGCGACCGGTGAGAAAGCCCATGCCGATTTTCTTGAATACACCTTCGATACCATTACTCGTTATTTCCCAGATTACGATAACAGCCCCTTCGTCCAGGAGCGTTTCTTCGAGGACTGGAGCCATGACCAGGGCTGGGGCTGGCAGCAAAACCGCGCGGTGGTCGGGCATAACCTGAAGATCGCCTGGAACCTGATGCGCATGCACTCGCTCAAGCCCAAGCCGGAGTACGTCGAGTTCGCCCGCAAGATCGCCGAGGTGATGCCCAACGCCGGCTCGGACCAACAGCGTGGCGGTTGGTATGACGTGGTTGAACGGGTCGCCAAGCCCGCCGGTCGTCACCACCGCTTCGTCTGGCACGATCGCAAGGCGTGGTGGCAGCAAGAGCAGGCCATCTTGTGCTACCTCATCATGCACGGCGTGCTGCGCGACGACGAATATCTCCGTCACGCCCGCGAGGCCGCCGCCTATTACAATGCCTTCTTCCTCGATCACGACGACGGCGCCGTCTACTTCAATACGCTTGCGAACGGCCTGCCCTATCTGCTGGGCAACGAGCGCTTCAAGGGCAGTCACTCGATGAGCGGCTACCACTCGACCGAGCTGTGCTTGCTCTCGGCCACCTACATCAACCTCTTGATCGCTCGCGAACCGCTGTGGCTGCACTTCAAGCCCCAGCCCGGCGCCTTCGGGGGGGTCTTGCGGGTCGCCCCCGATATCCTGCCCCCGGGCTCCATCGTCATCAGCGCATGCTTGATCGACGATCAGCCCTACGACGCCTACGACGCCCAAGCCCTCACCGTCACCTTGCCCCAGACCGACCGGCCGGTGCGGGTCAAGGTCAAGGTCAGCCCGGTGAACTGGCTCGACTAACGGGCCACCAAGGAACGAGGGGTCTGGGGAGGTCGCACCTCCCCAGCCTTCTCTCCCCCCCCTCGGGAAGAAAGGAGACAAGGACGATGGTCCTCGCCGTGACCCAATGCCAGGAGATCACCGTCATTGCCCTTGAGGGCAGCGTTGATGGCAAGACCGCCCCCGAGTTGCAAGCCGAGATCTTGCCCGTTGTCGCCCCCCTCGCTCAGGTGATTTTAGACTTGGCCCGGGTGGACTACATGTCGAGCGCCGGCTTGCGCATGCTCTTGACCTTGTACCGCCAGTTCCAGGCCCAAAAAGGCCGCATCGCCCTGGTGGGGGTGAGCGAGGACATCCGTGACGTCATGAGCCACACCGGCTTCATCGGCTTCTTCACCCTGGCCGATACGCCCGAGGCGGCGGTGGCCCAGTTGCGGGGGCAGTCATGACCGGCGAGCGCATCGACTACTATCCCACCCACGAGATCGCCGGCTATCGGGTGCGGGCCGGCCGGCCCATGCCCTTTGGCCCGACCTTGGTGCCGGGGGGCGTTAACTTTTCGATTTTTTCCAACCACGCCACCGCCTGCACCCTGGTTTTGTTTGGCAAGCACGCCCCCGCCCCCCTAGCCGAGCTGCCGATCCCACCGGCCTTTCGCACTGGCAACACGTGGTCGATCACGGTGTTCGGCCTGGATGTCGAGGAAATCGAATACGGCTATCGCTTCGACGGGCCCTGGGATCCCGAGGCCGGCCATCGGTTCAACCCCAAGGCCATCGTTGGCGACCCCTACGCCCGGGCCATCGGCGGGCGCGATGTCTGGCGCGCTCCCCCCGATTGGGAGGATGTCTATCCCCACCGCTCACGGCTGGTCTTTGAAGACTTCGATTGGGAGGACGACAAACCTCTCGAACTCCCCACCGAGGATCTGATCATCTACGAAGCCCACGTGCGCAGTTTCACCTGCCACCCATCGTCCGGGGTCAAGGCGCCCGGGACCTATGCCGGGCTGCGCGAAAAGATCCCCTACCTTGTCGAGCTGGGCGTCAACTGCATTGAGCTGATGCCGCTGTTCGAGTTCGATGAATGGGAAAACAGCCGCCGCCATCCCGACACGGGGGAGGTTCTGCTCAACTACTGGGGCTACTCCACCCTGGGCTTTTTTGCCCCCAAGGCCGGCTATGCCGCCACCGGCAAGTATGGCATGCAGGTGGACGAGTTAAAGACCCTGGTCAAAGACCTCCACCGCCACGGCATCGAAGTGATGCTCGACGTGGTTTTTAATCATACCGCCGAGGGCGACCATCGCGGCCCGACCATTTCATTCCGGGGTGTCGATAACAAGACCTATTATATGCTGACTCCCGAGGGCTGGTATTATAACTTTTCAGGGTGCGGCAATACGCTCAACTGTAATCATCCCGTGGTGCGCGGCATGGTTATCGACTGCTTGCGCTATTGGGCCGCAGAATACCACATCGACGGCTTCCGCTTCGATCTCGCCGCCATCTTGGGTCGCGACCAAAACGGAGCCCCGCTGGCCAACCCGCCCTTGATCGAAAGTCTGGCTCACGACCCCATCTTGGCCCGCTGCAAGCTGGTTGCCGAGGCCTGGGACGCCGGCGGCCTCTATCAGGTCGGTTCCTTCCCCAATTACGGCCGCTGGGGCGAGTGGAACGGCAAGTATCGCGACGACCTGCGCAAGGTCCTGATCGGCGCCGAGGGCATGGGCGCCCTGGCCCAGCGCCTGCAAGGCTCGCCGGACCTCTATTGGTATCGCGGCGCCACCGCCAGCATCAACTTCATTACCTGCCACGATGGCTTTACGTTGTGCGATCTCGTTTCCTATAACGGCAAGCATAACGAGGACAACGGCGAAAACAATAACGACGGGGCCAACGACAACAACAGTTGGAACTGTGGCGCCGAAGGCCCCACCTCGGATCCCGAGATCAACGCCCTGCGCTCCCGCCAAATGCGCAACGCCCTCACCTTGCTTCTGGTCAGTCAGGGCGTGCCCATGATCCTCTCGGGCGATGAAGTGGCCCGCAGCCAAAACGGCAACAACAACGCCTATTGCCACGACAACGCCCTGTCCTGGTTCGACTGGACCCTGGTCGAGAAAAACGCCGGCCTGCTCGCCTTTACCCGAACCCTCATCGCCTTTCGCAAGGCGCATCCGGTGTTGCGTCGGCGCCATCACTTCGTCCACCGCGATGACGCCCAGGTCGGCCTGCCCGACATCAGCTTCCACGGCACCCAGGCTTGGCGTCCCGAATGGGCCGGCTGGAGCCGCGCTCTCGCCGTCCTGCTCTGCGGCGCCTACGCCCCCGGCGGCGCCGACGATGATGTTTATCTCGCCGTCAACACCTATTGGGAGGGGCTGTGGTTCGACCTGCCCCAGCCTCGCCCGGGGCGGCGCTGGCATGCGGTCATCAATACCGGTCTGCCTTCGCCCGAAGACGCCCATCCCCTGGGCCAAGAGCCCCTGTTGACCGACCAAGCGCACATGCTGCTCGGCCCCCGCTCCGTCGTGCTTCTCGTCGGCCGCTGACCCTCAAGAATAAGGAAGTGATCATGAGCTTGGAGATTGCCGCCGGTTTCGCCGGGACCACCGCGACCTTGACCCTGACCGGCGAACTCGATGCCGGATCGGCCCCCGCCTTCAAAGGCGAAATCGAAAAACTCGCCGGCCTCGGTCCCACCCGCCTCGTCCTGGAAGTCGCCAACCTTAGCTTTATGGCCTCGGCCGGCCTGCGCGTTCTGATCTTCGCCAAGCAAAAGCTGGGCACCGGCGTTGATATCTATGTCGTCAAGCCCCAACCGGCCATCGTCGATACCCTGGAAAAAACCGGCTTCCATCACAGCGTGTTCATCGTCGATCAGGCCCCGGCCTGACCAGCCCCGGGGAGGCCCGTGCCTTGTCTTCCGCCCGATTCCCTGCGGTCTTGGACTCGCTCGCCCCGGTGCGCGATCTGGTCAAACAGAGCGCCGTCGCGGCGGGCCTCTCCTCCGCCCAAGCCTACCGTCTGATGCTGGCCGTCGATGAGGTGGCCACCAACATCATTGTGCACGGCTACCAGGAAAATGGCCTCTCCGGCGTCCTGGACCTCACCCTCACTCTCGAGGACGGCGACATCATCGTCACCCTCGAGGACGACGCCGTCCCCTTCGACCCGGCTTCCCTGGATCCCCCCCTTGACGAGGATCTCGCCCAGCCCCTCGACGACCGCGAGGAAGGCGGTCTCGGTATCATGCTCGCCATGGACGGCGTCGATCGCTTTGCCTACGAGCGCACCGAGGGGCGTAACCGCAATAGGTTCGCGGTGCGGATCAGGGAGGGGTAGGGCGGGGGCGAAGGGAAAGGGAAGGCTGGGGAGGCGAGCCTCCCCAGACCCCTCGTCGAGGGAGGAGGGGGGGACTCGTTCGCGGGGCTGGAATCATTCTTGGCTCGGGATCGTCGTCGCTTCAGCATCAAGCGGACAGACCGTAGAAATTTATACCGTCCTTGACGGATGCTCTTCAATAGAGCCTGGAATTTGCGTCAAGGATCAATAAAAATTCCAATTTTTTCGAGGGTTTTGGACAGAAGGCACAGAGCATGATTGGCCAGCGCCGTAAAATCTTTGAGTCCGTGACGCCCCGAGGTCGCTCCCTTGCAGAAGGCGACCCAGATCTGTACCATCTTCCTTTGGCCGAAAAACGTCTGACCGACCAGGAGAGAGGTCAAGAACAAAAGGTGTGTCCGCAATGAAAATGGGTGATTTTTTTAGGCATCCCCTCGCTTTTCATCACATCCGTGAACAGCTCGGAGCGCAGGACTGGGGGGTGTTTGTCAAAAATTTCTGCCTTGAAGGTTCACCAGTTCCTTTAGCTCTCTCCTTGATGTGTGGCGACGGCTTTCATGACGTCCTGATGCACCAGGCTGGCGTCTTTGATCATGCAATCGGCATCGATGACAGACCAGATCTCCTTGCCACGGCGCAGACACGGGACGCTCTCCCGGTGGACTACCACTGTTCGTCTCCCCTGGACGCCATCATGGGAACCTTGGAACCGGGGAGCGTTCAGCTCGTTTACAATTTTCTCTCCCTGGGGGCGATCCAGGATCTGGATGCTGTCGTGCGAGCCGCCTCTCGACTGCTCGATCAAGACCGGGGCGTTTTTGTTTATGTGGGGTACTGCGGGTCTCGCTACGGCGATATGGACTTCAAGACTCACGCGATCGCCAAAAGAATCGCAAAAACCATGCCCCTCTTGTCAGGCGAACAGGGGGAGGGTGTGGTTGAAGGTTGTGTGGAAAGAATAGAAAGTTTTTTTGATTTTGAAAACAAAACAAGCGAAATCATAGAAAGTACAATATCTCATTTCTTTGATAGTATAACAGTAATAGATCTTGGTGGAACAATAACTCCTTCTCTTCTTGTTTTTGCTCTTGAAAATTATAATTTTTCTGATGAAAAATTTATTTCTATAGCCCTTCTTTTGCAGGTTATGGAGCTTCATCTTATTAAATATAAAGTTATTCCATCGAACATGAAGGTCATCATAGGGAAAAAGCCGAAAGGGAGTTTGTCATGAGCGCACTGGACCAGACTGATCAATTTTGGTCAAATATTCAGGAAACCCAGATAGAGGGATACTGGAACTGGGATCTTTTAGCGCAGGTTGTTCATAAAAAAACTCAAGGGAAAGGAATATTTAGATATATTTCTGAAAAATATTTTGATGGAAAGGGGGCTAACAATGCGTTGTCAATCGGATGTGGTTCCGGAGATTTCGATCGGAAGGCTTATGAAGATAGAGCGTTTAAAAAACTCACGGGTGTAGACATTTCAACTTATGGAATTAAGGCGGCAACAGAAAGGGCAGAAAAGGAGAGTCTTCCATTTTCTTATCATAGAATTGACTTGAATTCAGATTTTATTGCTATTGAAGAGAAATATGATCTTATTTTTGCTAAAGCAACTCTCCATCATATCAAGAATGTTGAGGAGCTTCTTATAAATTTTCTCAAGTCAATGACGGATGATGCCATCTTTATCATGTATGACTATTTTGGTCCGGTCAGAATGCAGTGGGATCATCGTGTCATTGATATCGCAAATTCTCTCATGAGGCGAATTCCCCTGTCATTAAGAGAGAAGCTTCCCGAAGTTCAAAGAACGGGGATTTATGAATTTTTGCGGTGCGATCCATCGGAAGGTGTCTCTGGTGGTAATGTTCTGGAGATTGCTAAATCTATTTTTGAAGTTGTCGAAGAAATAAATATGGGTTCTACGCTCGGTCATCCGATGTTTGCTTATAACGAGAGGCATGTCACCTACTCCGTACCGGAGTATTTGACGCCATGCGAAAACCCATCCCTCCAGGTCTTTTTCATCCTCTCATCCGCAAGAGCTTCAAGGGGAAGTCCAACCCTTTTAAGGGTATCAACCTCCATGGTCGTCATGCGATGGCGGACGTTCTCTTCAGTGTCCGCGATGCAATCCCGCATCCAAGAGAGAATTTTATACAATCCCCGCCGGTCTTCCGGAGTCATGCCCGTTTCGATCTCGTCAAAGGTCATGGTGAGGGCGACGAACGAGGCAACGCTTTTGATGTCGTCGAGGGCTTCACACGGATGCGGGGTATTGCTCATTCCATTTCCTCCAAGGCGAGTTCGGACCATGCGGCGGCAAGGCGCTTCATGCTGGCGGGCGTGTCTGTGCCAAGGGCGGTTAAAAGAGCAAGGCGGATGACCTTGACCACGCAACGCAAACCACCCGGATATTGCGAAAGGCTATAAAGGAGATCCGCTTCCTCGCGGCCGGTGATGCCGAACCCGCTAGCCAGGGCCGAAACATCGGGGCGGGAGGGCTTGCCAAGAGTGACCCTGCGACCCAAGCGGCTATAGACCTGGGGCAACTGGGAAATCGTCGTCATCAATTTGGGGTTGCCGCATAGGATCATGCCGATTTTGGTTGTGTCGTGAATGATCCGCAGTGTCTCTATGGCCTTGGCGTCCAAGTGCTGGGCCTCATCTATAATAATGAGTCCCCCCGTATTTCTGATCCGGGCGGCAATCTGGCGCCGCATCGACGCGGCCCCCCCTGTGACATTCAGGCCCATCGCGTACCCCAGTTCTTCCAACATCGGCACCTTGCTTGACGTGTCGGGAGACATGGTTGCTAACCAGACGTTGGGGCTACTCAGGCGGAACTGTTCGAGAGTGGCCGTCTTGCCCACGCCCGGGGCACCGACAACCGCGACGAGGTCGGCCGTGATCTGGGCGTGATTGAGGCCCGTGCCAATCTTGAGGGCGGCACTGGTGTTGATGAACTCGTGCTTCTGGAGCAAGGGGGATAGGCTATCGCGATGGGCCAGGGCTTCCGACCAGCCCACCAGCTTGGCGGCTATGGCTTCGTTGTCGCCGTCGTAGCGATCGGCGAGGAAGCGCGACAAGGCCGCGCCACTGACACCCGATTCCCGCGCCACAGCCGCTTGTTTCAGGCCGCGAACCTGGATGATCCGATTGACATCATCCCGAACCCGGCCGATGTCGAGCTTGGTTTTATCAAGAATGTCTGTCATTGTTTCCTCGCGTTGGTGCGGGTGTTACCCGCGTTTTTCGGGTCTGGGGGTGTGGCTGCATCCCCAGACTCACATGCTCATCCGAACCTTTCGGAAGATCTCCAACCCGCGCCGGAGATCAGCTTCAAACTCCTCGTCCGGCATAGTGTTTTGAAGAGTGGGTGTCGTGGCCTTCCCCGTATCGGCCCTTGTTTTCGCCCCGGGAACACCGWAAAGTGGTTGAGAAAGGGCGGGGTTGGGCGTGGGGTCTGGTTCGGACGTTCTTGCTGCCTCCACCTGCTTTTGAATGTTGGCGATTTGGGCCGCAGTCATGAGCTTGCGCCCCTGCAATTCTTTTCGGGATGCCGCCTTGATTTGAGCCTTGCCGCGCTCGTGCTGCCGGGCGTCTTCCGTGCTGTCGAAGCGCCCCCGCTTTAGGCAAGGCAGGCTTTCCACGATCAGGTTGCCCTTCGTGTTCCGAACAGCCACAGGCTTACTGCGGTCTGTCGGATCGAACAGGACGCACACCTTGCCGTGTCGGTGCTTCATCAAGGCGTCCTGGTGTTCGATCGACCACCATGTGAAGCCATCTTTTGAAAGGGCTCCGGTATCCTTGTTCGGCTTCAAATACGCCATCTCGAACATGAAGTATTGGCGCTGGGCCACTGTAAGAGGACGCGCCGGACGCTGTTTGTAGCTTTCGGAAAATGCTTGTGAAAACGAGAGTTTACCCTTGCACGCTTCTGTTCTTCGCTTTGGCTGTTCGTTGTGCTTCCTGATTTCGCGTTCGTAAACGTCGAGGGCAACCGCGATATCGACGGGTGTTCCGGTAAAGTCTTCCGGCTTGGCGTCCGGCTTGTGGCCGCAGTAGGCGCCCTTGAGTTCGGGAAGGGTGTCGATCTGCTCTGCCATGTCTCGAAAACCGCGCTCAATGGGCTTGGATTGCCCATGACGGGGCTTAGCAAAACCCACCTTCACGCCAATCAAGGTGAGGATACCCAACTCCTCTCCGGCTTCTTCTTCCGGCTTCACCTTGCCCCGGAACCGATGAGCGGCACCGCCGGACACTTTTTTGCTCGCGAAGGCGCGGCCGTTGTCCGTGCGCAGTTCATCGAAAAGGCCGTATCGGTCAATAACATCAAGGATCACGGTTTTAGTGGTGTCCGCGTCCTCCGTCTTGGAGAAGCGATAGCCTAGAATAAGGCGGCTATAGACATCCTGGATGGCAATGACGATTGGCCTACCTATGGTTCCGTCTTGCCATTTGACGAAGAAATCCGCCTTGCGACCATCCAGATTGACAATTTGCATAGCCTGAAGGTGGGCAATAGACCTCGTCATCGGAGGTAGCGTCTTATCCAGGGCCAGGGCACCACTCTTGATGAGGGCCTTTTCTCCGGCGGGCATTTCCTCCCAACGATTGCGGATGGTGCTGTAGCTGGGCCAGTCCCAACCGAACGTTTTTGCGGCTTCTGCCGTCTCGCGGTATGCCTTCGTCAGAGGGAGGCGCGCGCTTCCTTCCTTTAAAATAGATAAAAAATAGGACCACGCTTCATCAGAAATACTAGTTCGGGGACGCCCGCAATCGTCATAGTCGCCTGATAGTATGGGAAGCCAGTTGACGGGTATATTGTCGCGGGTCTTTGCTCTGATCCGTTCAATTGTCGCCCTACTGAGGCCGGTTTCCTCGCACACGGCGGCAATTGCCTTTTGTATGCGCATCCCAAGGGCAATCTTATTTTCGAACAGAAGAAGGGCCGCGTGGTAATCCTCGGCTTTTTTCCGAAGCAGGGGGGATTTCCGGCAGTACTCGGCCCAAAGCGCCTGATCCGGCTTGTCTTCCGGGGTGACCCCATGGACCCGCTGAAGGTAGGCAATCTGTGTTTCTTCCGGAAGGTCTTCCCACCGAACCGCTAGAGCTAAGCCACCGTTCGTCGGAGTTTGAACTACGGGGGTAGATGACTTGTTAAAGCGCTCTCTCACATTCCGGCTGGATTCTGGCAGCGTTTTTCCGTCGAACGGAAGTCCGCAAAGCGTTCCCAATAGGATAGGTGTTGCGCTGATCATTCGGTAATGCCAGCACAGGAGAGAATTTTACTAACTAGAGCCTGGGCTTTATCCCCTTTACGTTGTCCCTTCAGACACTTATCCGCATACGGGCGACAGATTCCATTGTCGTTGCACCAACGACTAAGGGTGGTTCCCATCATGATGAACCGGGCGCGAACCAAAGTATGCAATACGCCTTCTGGAAGATGTTTAATCCGTCTTGGTGCCATGCTATCCTCGCGGTCCCGAATGAACCCACGCCAGATGATGATTGCGTTTAGCCATCTAGTCAAGACGGAGGATTGCTTTATGCCATTTTTTTCCCCCGACTTTAGCCAGCCAGCGGCATCGGAAATAATTGACAGAATGAAGGAGGTAACAGGGACAAAAACGGATTTAGAGCTTGGTAAGGCTATTGGAGTATCAAAGACAACGGTAGCCTCGTGGAGGAAGAGAAATTCAGTTCCATTAGACCAGTGTTTATTAGCGTCACAAAAATTCTTTTCTTCCTTGGATTATGTTGTATATGGAGAGTCTGCCGGAAGAGGAATAGCAACACACAGCGTTTGCAACGAGCATGCGTATGGTATTGCCTTGTATTTCTATGAGAAATGCAGAGAGCAATTTATGATTGGCGACAAATACAATACGTGCCTTTGGTGGGGACTTATATTTCCGAGAGCGATTCAATATTACGAGAATGAAATCCACGGCCTGTCTATCGCCAAAGATGTATCAACAGGTGAGGCTATGGAGATGGTACGTGATGCAATCGACGCACTGAAGCCAGCCGATTTTATCCCCAAGCTCAATCGATGGTCTCTGGGCAAAGATTGACCATGACAGCGCACGTCGCGGGAAGGGCACGACGCATGGACGTGGGACACCGGAGTACCGATGCTCCTTCCCTTGTGGTGATGCGAACGCCCCAAAGGTCGGACGCAAAACGTCCGACCTTTGAGGGGAAGGAGGGGTGCGTTTTCTCTACCGTAATCACCGTTAACCCATTGATTAAACAGCGTTGCAACGCTGTTCCGTTCCGTCATTGCGGAATGAGAGGATGGGGCGCATTTTGGCCCTTTAGCGCATCTCCTCTCAAACATTTTTGAAACCGCGCCTTCTAACCTATTGATTTATAAGCTATGATTTTGGGCTGATTATCTCAGACTTTTTCGGCCCCTACAACGAGGACGGGGGGAGGCCCGCGCCTCCCCACCCGCCCCCAGAGCCTGTCAAAGGCCAGCGCGACCTGAGGATTTCCTTCCTTCGAGCCAAGGCGTCAAGCGCTCAACCGCTGTTGCCACCGTCTCGGTCGATCCACAGAAGCTAAAGCGAACCCAGCGTGCGCCGTCGGTGTCATCGAAGTCGAGACCCGGTGTGATAGCAATCCCCGTTTCGTTCAAAACCCGGGCGCAAAAATCGAGGCTGTTGTTGGTCAGATGGCCGACGTCGGCATACAGATAAAACGCCCCATCCGCCGGCGCAAAGCGGGTCAGGCCGGCGGCGGGCAGGCCATCGAGCAAAATGCGGCGATTGCGGGCATAGCGCTGGATATTACCCTCAAAAGCTTCCCGATGATCGAGGGCGATGATCCCGGCATGCTGGGACAAGGCGGGGGGACTGATAAACAGATTTTGGGCCAAGCACTCGACCGGGCGGACCAACTCGGGTGGCAAAACCAGCCAGCCTAAACGCCAGCCGGTCATGCAGAAGTATTTGGAGAAGCTGTTGACCACCACGGGATGCTCGGCCATGCCGACCGTGCTGACAGCGGCGGGGCCGTAGGTGATGCCGTGGTAAATTTCATCGGAAATCAGACGAATGCCGCGCTCGCCGCAGGCTGTGACCAGGGCCTGGAGATCCTCAGGCGGGATGACGGTCCCCGTGGGATTGGCCGGGCTGGCGACGATCAGCCCGTCCAGAGGCTTGTCCAGGCGATCAAGAACCTCGACTGTGGGCTGGTAACGGGTTTCGGGGCCCACGGGGATCAGGACCGGTTCGCAACCCAAGGCGGTCAGAATATGGCGATAGGCGGGATAGCCGGGCATGGCAAGCCCCACCCGATCCCCCGCCTCGAAGGCGGCGAGAAAGGCCAGGACAAAGCCGGCCGAGGAGCCGGTGGTGATGGCGATCCGCGCCGGGTCTACGTCGGCGTTTTGGGTCTCGCGATAAAAGCGGGCGATTGCGCTGCGCAAGCCGTCAAGCCCCAGGGCAACGGTATAGCCCAGGGTATCGTCCATGATCCGGCGCGCCAATTCGGCCCGCACGCCCTCGGGCAAACCGGTCGAAGGCTGACCGACCTCCAGATGCAGCACGGAAGCGCCCTCGGCCTCGCGCTTGGCGGCGGCGCGCATTACGTCCATGACAATGAACGGAGGGATTTGCCCACGATGGGCCACTTTTAAAACCATGGTCTCACATCCTGGAAGAGGGCTGGCCCAATCGGCAGACCGACGCCAGCCCCTCTAAGAAACAAAGGGGGTCTGCTCGGCGGGGCCCCGCGTCACCCGATCTGGCGGAAACCCCGCGTCCCTTCAGAAGCACCCCCGGCAAGGATCTGGAGTCTTCAGGTCCCCGAACGCAACCCGTAGCCCGCCCCCCGAGGATCAACCCCGATCTGGCACGACTGGGGATGGGGAGGAATCCCCTCGGGACAAGACGCCACATTAACATGGGCCGGGCCAGCCTTAACCGCGTGGGCAAGGGCCGCGTCTGGCGCCTCCTTGCGGTCAAGAAGCCCCTGCGCGGCGGCCGACACTCCGGCGGGAGCCTGGGCCCCAGCCCCGGCGATGCCGGCATGAAACTCTTTGGAATTGGTATTGATCACCAACAGCGCGGCCAAGGGCTCCCCTCCCCCAAGCTCGGACGAGGCCGCGAGAAACCCCTGATCGCCCAGCATCCGGCCCGTCCCAAAGGGACGCCCCATGGTCAGAACACACGAGACCGCATTGCCCTTGGGATCGGCCACAACAAAACCGGTCGCCCCCGGGCTGCCAGCGCCAGGGATGAGGCTGCCCTCCTGCGTGGCCCGGGCCACGGTCTCATAGCCGTGACGGCTGGTTTCGCTGGCGACCCACTGGGGGACCTGGGCGCGCAGAGCCTCCTGGTCAAGGATCAGCCCCTGTGCCCGAGCACCGGCCACGATTTCCCGGGCCAGCGGGCCATCGTGCATGACCCCGGCCCCGCGCTGGCGCAAGCGACCCAAGGTTGCGGCTAGGTCGTGCAAGACCAGGATCTGCCCCTCGGCCAGAAAAGGCGACAGCCCCTCGGCCCGTGGGGTAAAAGTGGGAGGCAAATCGATCAACCGTTGGTGCAAAGCCCTCGAGACGGGAAAACCGAAGCGGGCCAAGCTCTCGGCGGGGGTCAGCAGCGACTCCCAGCGCCAGGAGCCAAGGCGGGCATGCAAGGCGAACAATCCCCGTGCCAGGGCAGGAACCGCCATGGCTCCCGCCGGACTGCCCCCCCCACCCCGGGGCGGAAATCGAGGGTCTCGATCTTGTTGGTCTCGCCATTATAAGCGACGCACAGACCGCCCCCCCCAAGGCCAGCCGAGGAGGGCAAGGTGACCGCCAAGGTGAACCCCAGGGCGACGGCGGCATCGCCGGCCAAACCGCCCGCAGAAAGCACATCACGCGCGACCAGGACCGCCTGGGGCTCGTCGGCCACCACCACGCCGGCGAACCCCTCGATATGGCCGATTACGCCGGGGGGGCGGTCATCGGCGCAGGCCGTCGTCAGTCCGAGAAGCAGAGCCGCCATCAGGGCCATGGATTGACGCTTCCCCCCCCGGTCCTTACCCTTGCCCCAGCCTGTCCTTCTGACCGTCACGGTGTCCCCCATGCGCACGCTTGTGGTTGTCTCGGTTCTCGTCGGCCTTATGGCCTTGCTGCCGGATCCGGCTCGGGCCCGAAGCCTGTCCCTGATCCGCGACGCGGAAACGGAACGTATCATTGCCCAGTTCGCCGCGCCACTTCTGCGCACGGCCGGTTTGGGTGAACGCTCTGTCACCTTGCGCGTTCTCAATGATGGCGAAGTGAATGCCTTCGCCACCACGGAATCACGCATCTTCATCAATTCGGGCCTGATCTTGCGCGCCAAGGGTCCTGATGAACTCAAGGGCGTGATCGCCCACGAAATCGGCCACGTCGTCGGCGGTCATATGCTACGACTGCGAGATCAGGTGGCGCAATCAACCTTGTCTAGTTTTGTTGGCATGCTGGCCGGTGCGGCTCTCGGCGCCGCGGCCGGACGGGGCGACCTCGGCGGTGCGGTCGCCCTGGGCGCGGCCCAGATGGCCCAGCGGGACTTCTTGTCGTACACCCGCACCCAGGAGAACGCCGCCGACGCCTTTGCCTTGAAGGCCCTGGATGCCACGGGGCAGTCGGCCGAGGGGATGCTCCGCTTCTTTGATGTGTTGAGCGGCCAGGAAGCCCTGATGTCAAACAATCAGGATGCCTACACCCGGACCCACCCCCTGACCCGCGACCGCATGGAAACCTTGCGCGCCCATGTGGCCCATTCCGGCCAAACGGGCAAGGCCCCCGCCCCGGCCGATGTCGCCGCCTTTGCCCGCCTCAAGGCCAAGCTGTTTGCCTTCCTGCGGCCCCCGTCAACCACTCTGGCCACCTATCCGGCCTCTGATCGCTCGGTCGCCGGACGCTATGCCCAGGCCATCGCCTATTATCGTAGCGCCGATCTCAGTCGCGCCCTCCCCTTGATGGATGGCCTGATCGCCGAGGCCCCCACCGACCCCTACCTCCAGGAACTGCGCGGCCAGATGCTGTTCGAGCACCAGCGCTTGGCCGAGGCCCGGACTTCATACGCCGAAGCGGCTCGACTAGCTCCGACCGAACCCTTGATTTTGGTGTCGTTGGGCCATGTCGGCAACGAAATCGGCGAGCCCACCACGCTCATGGAAGCGCGCAAGGCCTTGAAGGCAGCGGTAGCCCTGGATCCCACCAATCCCTTCGCTTGGCGCCAGCTTGCCAACGCCGAGGGTCGCCTGGGGGATGAAGGCTTGGCCGCGTATTATCTCGCCGAAATGGCACTAGCAGGCAATGACCCGCGCGAGGCCCTGGCCCACGCCAAACGCGCTGAAGGCCGGTTGCGTCCGGGCACCCCGGAGTGGACCCGGCTCAAGGACCTGATCGCCGACGCTGAACGGCAGCAGCGTCGCCAAGACCAGTAACAAAGGGCCGCCTGCCCCAAGGGAACCGCGATGGTTCCTGGGGCGACGGCCCAGCCTCGGGCTTCAGCACGAGGAGGCCGGATCAAGGTCAATCTCCAGGCCGTCGCGAGCGATGAGGCACCCCTCCCAGACCTGCTTGGTTTTCACTTCCAAATCGGCCATGAACGCATCGTCGTGGTCGGGATCATGATGGAAAAGCACCAAGTTTTTGGCCCCCGCCCGTTGACACAGCCGCACCCCCTCTTCCCAGGTGGAATGTCCCCAGCCAACCCGGTTGGGGAGTTCCTCCTCGGTGTAAGTACTATCATAAATGACGTAATCCGCCCCCTCTATCAACCTTAAGATATTTTCATCAGGCCGCCCCGGGATATGCTCCGTATCGGTCACGTAGCATACGGCTTGCCCCTGCGCTTCCAGGCGGTATCCTGTTGCCCCATTGGGATGATTAAGGGGAGCGGTCCGGATCTTGATACCGCTTTTGTCGAGCACAAAGGTTTCGCCGGCCTCGAAATCGGTAAAGGTCTTCTGCGACTGGAGGTTTTCGAGGGGCACCGGAAACATCGGATCGGACATCTGGCTGGCTAAAAGATGCCGGATGCCTCCATTACTTGACAAATGCCCGGCAAAGACATCAAGACGAACCTTCGGGTTATAGGCCGGGGCAAAAAAAGGGAACCCGAAGATGTGATCCCAATGGGTGTGGGTCATCAGCAATGTAAAGTGATCTACCCCACGGTTACTGGGGCACGCACCAAGATTACGAATGCCCGTTCCCGCATCCAGGATAACGTGATGATCTCCCACAACAACTTCAACGCAACTGGTATTCCCACCATAAATGACATGCTGGGGAGACGGACAGGCAATGCTGCCTCGGACACCCCAAAACTTGATCGATGCCTTCATCACGCCCCGACTGCCCTTAACATACAACCAGTTCCGGTCAGAATAACACTAAGGCCAGTGTACCGTTTTGTCTCCACGTCGAATACCGGATTCTACCCCCGAACCGATACACCGGCTGTGGCGGCGATCACACGCACGGGGGTTCCCAGGTGAAGAGCAAGCTTTTGGTCGGCCCGCCCCTGGTTCACCGCGATTTCCATCAACCCATTAGCGTTACGATAACAAAACGGTTCCCCCTTGTCGAGATCGCAAAAAGTCCGCGCACGAGGAAGAACACTCGACTCTAGGGCGAGCGTATCATGGGGCCCCAGGGAACTCGCCCGAATCCCGGTGAGGGCGTTTCCATAGGTGTCCAGGTATATGATCCGGGGAAGGTCGTTGGGAAAATCCGGGCGGTCGAGTCGCCCAGGATCTAACACCGTAGTGCCCTCGGGCAAGCCTCCCCGGGCCAAAATCGCCGCAGCCGGGGCAAAAACATCGCGGCCATGAAAGGAGGCACTGGCTCCCGGCGGCACCGACAAGCGCCACGCCGCCCGCTCCCTCGCCCAGCGCGCCACAAGGGAAAACAAACCGTTGTCGGGCCCCACGAACCACAGACCGTCCGCCTGCAAGATCACGCCGTCGCGCTCTCCCCCCACGTCGGGATCGACAACCCCCAAAACCAAGCTTCCAGACGGCAGGTCGCGGGTATAGGCCGCCAACAAAGGGGCCGACAGGGCGGGCTGAAACACCGGCAGATCGGCAAACAGATCAATAACCGCCTGCTCGGGACACCGCTGGGCAAGAACGGCCCTGACCTGCCCAAGATACGGACCGGTCAGTCCGAAATCCGTCGCTAAAAAAATCACCCTGCTCTACTCTCCTTCTGATGGACGCAGAAGCGCCTTCGCCTGTTACCTATGTGTTAACTGTGCCGAGTCTGGGACGCAAAAAAGGCGTTAGCCCTTGAGCTAACGCCTTTTTTCATGAATTTTGGTTGCGGGGGCCAGATTTGAACTGACGACCTTCAGGTTATGAGCCTGACGAGCTACCGGGCTGCTCCACCCCGCGATAAGGCTATTTGACAGTGTAAAGAGGGTTTTTTGACAGACGGCTTTGAAGGCCTGGCGGCGACCGACTCTCCCACGCCTTAAGACGCAGTACCATTGGCGCTGAACAGTTTCACGGCCGAGTTCGGGATGGGATCGGGTGTTTCCTGTTCGCCATGACCACCAAGCCATCGAAGCCGTCTGATGATGTCGTTATGGGAATTTACAAGCGCTAGGGCCGGCCTGGCCTCTGCGCGTTTATCAAGCCGATCGGACGATTAGTACCGGTTAGCTTCACGCATTACTGCGCTTCCACACCCGGCCTATCAACGTGGTGGTCTACCACGGTCCTGATAGGGAAACCTGGTTTCGAGGGAGGCTTCCTTTTGAAAAGCGCGCTTTTTCAAAAAAGGGGGGGAGGAAGGGAGGGCCATAGACAGAAGAAAAAAGGGGGTCTGGGGCATCGCCCCAGGCGGGGTTCGGGGCGGCAGCCCCGTATCGCCCGAAGCAAGCACCCAGCCTTAACGCGAACGACCCCTTATTGTTTTTCGGAGACGATGATGTCGGCGAAGAAGCTTCTTTTCCTGCCCGGTGATGGGATTGGCCCCGAGGTGATGGCCCAGGTTCGTCGGGTGATGGACTGGCTGGCGGCGAGTGGCCGGGCCACGTTTGAGGTGGAGGACGGTTTGGTCGGCGGCGTGGCCTATGATGCGTATGGCACGCCGCTGCATGACGACACCATGAAGCTGGCCCTGGAGGCCGATGCGGTGCTGCTGGGCGCCGTGGGCGGGCCGAAGTGGGATTCGCTGGACTTTGCCGTGAAGCCCGAGCGCGGCCTTCTGCGCCTGCGCAAGGACATGGAGCTGTTCGCCAACCTGCGTCCGGCTCTGGTGTTTGATGCCCTGGCCGAGGCGTCGTCGCTCAAGACCGAGCTGGTGGCCGGTCTCGACATCCTGATCGTGCGCGAGCTGACCGGCGGCGTGTATTTCGGCCAGCCGCGTGGCATCAGCGACCTGCCCAACGGCGAGCGGCGCGGCGTCAACACCCAGGTGTACGACACCCACGAGATCGTCCGGGTGGCCCGCGTGGCCTTTGACCTTGCCCGCAAGCGCGACAAGCGCCTGTGCAGCGTGGAAAAGGCCAACGTGATGGAATCGGGCCTGTTGTGGCGCGAGGAAGTGACCAAGATCGGGACCAGCGAGTTCCCCGACGTGGCCCTGTCGCACATGTACGCCGACAACTGCGCCATGCAGTTGGTCCGCCAGCCCAAGCAGTTCGACGTGATTGTGACCGACAACCTGTTCGGTGACCTGCTGTCCGACTGCGCGGCGATGCTGACCGGCTCCTTGGGCATGCTGCCCTCGGCGTCGTTGGGCGAGGCGGATGCCCAGGGCCGGCGCAAGGCGATGTACGAGCCGGTCCATGGCTCGGCGCCTGACATTGCCGGCCAGAACAAGGCCAACCCGCTGGCGACCATCCTCAGCTTCTCGATGATGCTGCGTTACAGCTTTGATCTGGCGGCCGAGGCGGATCTGGTCGATCAGGCGGTGCGCGACGTGCTGGCGGCGGGTATTCGCACCGGCGACATCATGCAGCCCGGCAAGACCCTGGTCGGCACCTCTGGCATGGGCGATGCCCTGCTGGACGCCCTGAAGAAGCACGGCTAACCAACCGAGGGGTTTGGGGAGGCCGCGCCTCCCCAACCTTCCCTTTTATCCTGGTCTCCTGCCTCATTGACGCGGCCCCCGATCGTTGCGACCCTCAAGGGCATCGACGATCCCTCCTGGAGGCCCGCCCATGACCTTCACCGGCACCGATCGCTATATCGCCACCGATGACCTGCGCGTGGCGGTCAATGCCGCGATCACCCTGGCCCGCCCCTTGCTCGTCAAGGGAGAGCCCGGCACCGGCAAGACCGTTCTGGCCGAGGAGGTGGCCCAGGCCTTGGGCATGCCGCTGCTCACGTGGTCGATCAAATCGACCACCAAGGCCCAGCATGGCCTGTATGACTACGATGCCGTGGCCCGCCTGCGCGATTCCCAGTTGGGCGATCCCCGCGTTCAGGACATCCGGCATTACCTGCGCAAGGGGCCGCTGTGGCAGGCCTTCGAGCGGCCGGACGGGGCGGTGCTGCTCATCGACGAAATCGACAAGGCCGATATCGAGTTTCCCAACGATTTATTGCTGGAACTCGACCGCATGGAGTTCGATGTCCATGAGACCGGCGAGCGGATCAAGGCCCAGCGCCGGCCGGTGGTGATCATCACCTCGAACAACGAGAAGGAACTGCCGGACGCGTTCCTGCGCCGCTGCTTTTTCCACTACATCCGCTTTCCCGACGAGGAGACCCTGCGCGCCATCGTGGGGGTGCATCATCCCGGTTTGTCGCATCGGCTGGTCGAGGAAGCGCTGGCCGTGTTCTTTCAACTGCGCGAGGTTCCGGGGTTGCGCAAACGGCCCAGCACCTCGGAACTCCTGGACTGGCTAACGTTGCTGGCAAGCGATGACATTGCGCCGGAGGCCCTGCGCGGGCGCGAGGGGCGGTCGTTGGTGCCGCCGTTGGTGGGGGCGTTGCTCAAGACGGAGCAAGATGTTCACTTGGTCGAGCGGCTGGCTTTTCTGGCGCGGCGTGAGGGGCGCTAGGAAAAGTTGAGAGAAAGGCTGGGGAGGCTGGCCTCCCCAGACCCCTCATCGGGGGAGGGCTGGCCCATGTTTTTACGTTTGTTTCTTACGTTGCGGGAAGCCCGACTGCCGGTCAGTCTGACCGAGTATTTGATGCTGCTCGACGCGCTCGATGCTCGGCTGGCGTTTGGCCGGGTTGATGATTTTTACCATCTGGCTCGTGCTACCTTGATCAAGGACGAGCGGCATTTCGACCGGTTTGATCAGGTGTTTGGCCAAGTGTTCAGGGGCTTGGAGACCCTTGGGGAGGCGCTGGCCGTCGGTCCTGAGGCGCGCGCTTTGCCCGAGGATTGGTTGCGCTCCCTGGGCGAGCGTTTCCTGACGCCCGAGGAAAAGGCTCAGGTGGCGGCGCTGGGCGGCTTCGAGGCCCTGATGGAGACCTTGCGTCAACGCTTGGAGGAGCAAAAGAAGCGCCACGCTGGGGGGGGCAAGTGGATTGGCACTCAGGGCACCTCGCCGTTTGGCGCCGATGGCTACAATCCCGAGGGAGTGCGCATTGGCCAGGATCGCTCGCGTCATCGGCGGGCGCTCAAGGTCTGGGATCGGCGGGAGTTCCGCGATCTGGATGGCGATACCGAGTTGGGGCCGCGCGCCTTCAAGCTGGCCTTGCGGCGGTTGCGGACCTTTGCCCGCACCGGCGCCGCCACCGAACTGGACCTGGAGGGCACCATTCACGCCACCGCTCACCAAGGTGGGCTGCTGGATGTGAAAATGGTGCCGGAGCGTCACAACGCGGTGAAGGTGTTGTTGTTGCTCGATAGTGGCGGCTCCATGGACGACCATGTGGGGGTGTGCGAGAGCCTGTTTCGTGCGGCGCGGGCCGAGTTCAAGCATTTGGAGACGTTTTATTTCCACAATTGTGTGTACGAATCCCTCTGGCGGTCCAATGCCCGGCGCCATGCGGAAAGAACCCCGACCGCTCTGTTGCTCAATACCTATCCCCGGGACTACCGGCTGATCCTGGTCGGCGACGCGGCCATGAGTCCCAGCGAACTGACCCGGATCGGGGGCTCGGTCGAGCATATGAACGCGGAGCCCGGGCAGGTGTGGGTCGCCCGTCTGTTGGAGCAGTGGCCCCGGGCGGTATGGCTCAATCCGGTGCCGGAGCGGTTTTGGGGAAGCACCGCCTCGACCGCCCTGGTCCATCGCCTGATGGGGCAGCGCATGTACCCCCTGACCCTGACCGGCCTGGATGTCGCCATGACCGAGTTGGTGCGATAACAGAAAAGGCGTGCCGATGGATCACGGACACTTCTGCTGGAACGAACTCCTGACCTGGGATATCGACGCCGCCAAGGCGTTTTACGCGACGCTCTATGGCTGGACCTACGACGCCTCGGGCCGCGATGACGGCTATTGGATCGCCTGGAACAACGGCCAGCCCGCTGCCGGTCTGTTCCAGATGACCCCGGAGCGGTTCGCCGGCGTTCCCGCCCATTGGTTCGCCTATATCGCCGACCAGGATGTAGACGCCAGCTTGGCGCGCCTTGTGGCCCAGGGCGGCACGGTGGTGCGCGAGTCCTTTGTGGTCGGCGACATGCGCATGGCCATCGTGCGCGACGCTGGCGGCGCTTTTTTCGGTTTGTGCCAAAAGCTGGGAGACGAGGCATGAGCGCATTTACCGTCGCCGTGGTTCAGGCGGGCTCGGTGTTGTTCGACAAGGCTGCCTGCCTCGACAAGGTGGATGCCTTCACCGGGCAGGCCGCCGAGCGGGGCGCCCGGTTGGTGGTGTTTCCCGAGGCGTTTGTCTCGGGCTATCCCAAGGGGCTCGACTTCGGCGCCCGGCTTGGCTTCCGGCTGCCTGAGGGTCGCCAGCAGTACCGCCGCTACCACGAAAGCGCCGTCGAGGTGGCCGGGCCCGATGGCGCGGTGCTGTCCGGCATTGCCGAGCGCCATGGCGTGCATTTGGTGGTTGGGGTGATCGAGCGTGAGGGGGGCACCTTGTATTGCTCGACCCTGACCTATTCCCCCGAGGGCATGCTGATCGGCCGCCATCGCAAGCTGATGCCCACCGCCGTCGAGCGCTTGGTGTGGGGCTGTGGCGATGGCTCCGACGTGAGTGTCATCGACACCCCGCTGGGCAAGATCGCCTCGGCCATTTGCTGGGAAAACTACATGCCGCAACTGCGGCTTGCCTACTACGCCCGGGGCGTCCAGCTTTATTGCGCCCCCACGGTTGATGACCGCGACACGTGGCTGGCCACCATGCGCCACATTGCCGCCGAGGGTCGCTGTTTTGTGCTGTCCGCCGTCCAGTCCCTGGACCGCTCGGCTCTGCCCGAGGACTATGCCTACAGTCCGCCCCACGACACGCCCGAGCAGGTTATCAAGGGCGGGAGCGTCATCGTGGGACCCCTGGGCACCGTTTTGGCCGGCCCTGCCGCGCCTGGGGAAACCGTTCTGACTGCCGAGGTCGATCTCGCCCACATCGTGGAAGCACAGTTCGACATGGATGTGGTGGGCCACTACGCCCGCCCCGACGTGTTCCAACTCACCGTCCACGACCGCTCTCTCAAGCCCGTGGTGTTCGTCCCCAACAGCACGCCATGATCTCGGAACGGTGGGGTCTGGGGAGGCCCGCCTCCCCAGCCTTCTCTTCCCCTGTCAAGCGGCCGGCAGATCCACAACAAAGCGCGCCCCCAGGACGTTCCCCTGGCGATCCAGCCGGTTGCTGGCGCGGATGGTGCCGCCGTGGGTGTCGATGATCTGGCGGCTGATGGCGAGGCCCAGGCCCGAGTGGGTGCCAAACTTCTCGGCGCTGGGGCGTTCGGAATAGAAGCGCTTGAAGATGRCCTCCTCCGAGCCCGGCGGAATGCCGGGGCCGTCATCGTCCACCGTCACGATCAATCGGTCGCGTACCCGGCGGCCCTTGAGGCGCAGGGTCCCGCCTTCGGGAGAGAACGACAGGGCATTGACGATCAGGTTGCGAAACACCTGCACCAAACGCCCCTCCATGCCCAGCACGACCAGCGGCTCGGTGGCATTCCCGTCCACGACCAGGGCCACCTTGCGCTCGCGCGCCTCGGACTCGTGGATTTCGGCGAGGGTTTCTAGTATGGGCCGCAGGGCCACGGGGTCTTTTTCGGCCCGCGACAGCTCGGCATCCAGGCGCGAGGCGTCGCTGATGTCGGTGATCAGGCGATCTAGGCGCTGGACGTCATCCACGATGACCGCCATCAGGCGTTTTTGCTTTACGGGGTCGTCGAGGCGCGCCGCGGTCTCGACGGCGCTGCGCAAGGAGGTCAGGGGGTTCTTGATCTCGTGGGAGACATCGGCGGCAAAGCCCTCGATGGCGTCCATGCGGGCCCATAGGGCCTCGGTCATGGCGCGCAGGGCCTCCGAGAGATCGCCCAGTTCGTCGCTGCGGGCTGAATAGTCGGGGATGCCGGTTTCGCGCCCTCCCTTGCCCCGGCGCACCCGGTCGGCGGCGGCGGCGAGGCGGACCAGCGGCCGGGCGATGGTACCGGCCAGGTAGAGGGACATCGAGATGGTGAGCGACAGGGTGAAGGTGAAAATCTCCATCACCGCGAGGCGCATCTCGAACAGGCTTTCGATGATGTCATCGCCGCTGCGCGAGACCATCACCGCGCCGACCACTTGCTTGTAGTACTGCACCGGCACGGCGACCGAGAGGACAATGCCGTGCTCGGGGCGCACGCGCATCGCTTGGCTGTTTTCGCCCAGGGTCAGGGCATCGGCAACCTCGGGATAGTCGCTGATGGTCGGGTGGGGGTGCTCGACGTCGGTCATGAGGCCGCTGCTCTCGGCGGCCGAGGGCAGCAAGGCGTCGTAGAGGCGCCGGGCCACGCTGGGGACGGTCTGGTCGGGCCGGGGCGGTGGCGGCAGATCGACGACCTGGACCACGCCGCCATAGCCCACCAGACGCTGACTGTCGGCGAGCAAGGTGCCATTGGTGCCAAACAGGCGGGCGCGCACGTTGGCCAGATTGGCGAGGCGGCGGACCATCTGCCGCGCGGTGTCGGGGTTGATGCCGTGGGTCGCGCGGACCACCCGGCCATCGACGTTGACATCAAGATTGACCGCGCCCTCGGCGATGGCCGCGGCGATCAGATCCGCTTCCGTGCGCAGGGCCTGAAAGGTCGAGGCAGTCAGGGCTTTCTTGTAGACGTCGAGGTAAAGAAAGCCAACCGCCAGGAAAATGGGGGCAATGAGGTTGACGGCCAGGATCCGCCGGGTGAGCCCGGAGCGAAACAGGCCGCGGCGTCCCTGCGGCCCCGGACGCCGGGGCTCGGGCCCGCTGGGGGGATCATCGTCATCGGCGACGGACATGAAGGTTCCTTGAAGAGAGAAGGCTGGGGAGGCGGGCCTCCCCAAACCCCTCCTTAGGGGAGGGGCAAGGAGCCGCCTCTAGGCGGAGGGGGCTCCTTCTCCCGGGGGACGCAGCGGGACGGGGTCCTTGTAGCGGTAGCCGACGCCGTACAAGGTCTCGATTTCCGAGAAGGAGCGGTCAACATCGCGGAACTTTTTGCGCAGCCGTTTGATGTGGCTGTCGATGGTGCGGTCATCGACATAAATGTTTTCGCCATAGGCGGCGTCGATCAATTGGTCGCGGCTTTTGACATGGCCCGGGCGCTGGGCCAGGGCCTGGAGGATCAAGAACTCGGTGACGGTGAGATCGACGGCCTGTCCCTTCCAAGCGCACAGGTGGCGATCGGGATCCAAGGTGAGGTCGCCGCGCACCAGGGCGCTTTTGGACAGGTCGGGCCCCGCTGATCCGGCGCGCAGGTCAAGGCGGCGCAAGAGGGTGCGGATGCGCTCGATCAGAAGGCGCTGGGAGAAGGGTTTTTTGATGTAGTCGTCGGCGCCCAGGCGCAAGCCCATCAGCTCGTCCACCTCGTCATCTTTCGAGGTGAGGAAGATGATGGGCATGGTGGTGCGTTCGCGCAACTTTTGCAAAAGCTCCATGCCATCCATGCGCGGCATTTTGACATCGAGGACCGCGAGGTCCACCGGCTCGGCGGTCAGGCCACGCAAGGCTTCGGCGCCGTCGTTGTAGGTGGTGACGTGAAAGCCCTCGGCTTCCAGGGTCAGGGAGACCGAGGTCAGGATATTGCGGTCGTCATCCACCAGGGCGATGCGACGGGTCACGGTTTTTCTCCCTGCGCGCCCATGCCGCCCATGCCGCCCATGCCGTCCATGCCGCTCATGGAGCCAGCGGCCTTGACGGCGACCTCCACCTGGATCGTGCCGGCGCGCTCAAACGTCAGCGCCAGAGGGAAGCGGTCTCCTTCCTTCAAGGGCGCCTTGAGGTCAATGAACATGATGTGTAGGCCCCCGGGTTCCAAGACCGTGTCGGCCTTGGCCGCGATGTCAAGGCCGGGCAGGGAGCGCATGGTGGCCATGCCGTTCTTGAACGACTGGGTGTGGAGTTCGACGCGCTGGGAAATATCGGCTTCGGCCTTGATCAGGCGATCAGCGGGGCCTTGGTTGTGAAATGTCATGAAGGCACCGGCCACCCGGGCCACCGACGCCGAGGCGCGGGCCCACGCCCCCTCGACGGTGATCGGGGAAGGCTCCTGGGCTCCAGCCCCCCAAAGCGGGACCACAGCCAGCCCTGCGGCGAGAACGATGGCACGAACGAACATGACGGGCTCCGCGATGGATGGAGAAACTGCATCAGCCTAACCATCCCTGCCCGTTTGGAAAAGAGGTGAGCGTGCCGATCCCGAGGCAATTGAACGGGGGCGTCCCGGCGGGTGAGGAAGGGAAGGCAGGCTGGGGAGGCGCGGCCTCCCCAGACCCCTCGGTTTCGGGGGCTTTCCTGGGCCGGGATGTCAGGCCGTCAGGCGGTGCAGGTCGCTGACGAAGGTTTCGACTGTGCGTTTGAGCAGGTCGGACTCGTGAACAATGGTTTCGCTGACTTGGCCCAGGTCCTGGGCGGCGCTGGTGGTCTGGACCGCGGCCTCGGAGACGTTTTGGGCGTTGGTCGAGACTTCGCCCACCCCCGAGGCGGCCTGTTGGATGTTGCGGGCGATCTCGGCGGTGGCGGCGCCTTGCTGCTCCACAGCGGCGGCGATGCTGCTGGCGGCGGTGCTGATGGCGCCCACGGTTGCCTTGATGCCGGCAATGGCCTCGACGGCCTTGCCGGTTTCGGCCTGGATGTGGGCCACCTTGAGCTGGATTTCGTCGGTGGCGCGGGCTGTTTGTCCGGCCAGACTTTTGACCTCGCCGGCCACGACGGCAAACCCCTTGCCCGCTTCGCCGGCCCGCGCTGCCTCGATGGTGGCGTTGAGGGCCAGAAGATTGGTTTGCGAGGCAATGGAGTTGATCAGGGCCACCACATCGCCAATCTGGCGCGCGGCCTCGGCCAGGCCGGCGATCACGCTGGTGGTGGTTTCGGTTTCCTGGACCGCGGCTTGGGAGGTGTTGGAGGTTTCGCTCACGCGCCGGGCGATCTCGGCGATGGAGGCCGAGAGTTGTTCCGAGGCGGCGGCCACGGTCTGGATGTTGCCGTCCACCTGCTCCGAGGCCAAGGCGGTGGCCTCGGACTGGCCCCGGGTCTGGCTGGCGGCATCGCGCAAGGTGGCGCCGCTCGCGCGCAGGGCCTCCACCGAGACGGCGAAGCCGCGGGCGATTTCGGCCATGTGATCCACGAAGCCCTGGATCAGGGCGTTGGTGTCTTCGTGGCGGCGTTCGCGCTGGATTTGTTCGTCGCGCTGGAACTGGCCCAGGCGGTCGGCGTCGCGCGAGGTGTCTTGAAGCACCACCACGGCCCGGGCCATGGTGCCGATCTCGTCGGGGCGCTGGGTCCAGACGATGTCAAGGTCGCGCCGACCATTGGCGATGGCGTTAATCGCCTGGGTCAGGCCTTGCAGCGGCGAGATGACCCGGCGTTGAATGATCACGCTGGCCCCCCCGGTCAAGAGAATGGCGGCGCAGGCGAAGGCGATGGCCAACCAAAGATTGCGTCTGGCGTCGTGGGCGAGGTCGTGGATCTTGTCCTGGGCCACCGAAAGGGCCGTGTCGCGCACGTTGACAATAGCCGCCAGCATGGGTTGGGTGGTGGCGCGGTAGGTGGGGCCATCCAGGCCGTAGGTGCCGCCTTTATCCGAGGCGTCGAGGATCTTGTCCTTGAAGCGGGCGAAAGCATCGACGTAATCGCGCTGCAACGAGGCGAGGGCCCCCGTCAGAACCGGATTGTTGAGGCCGCGCGCCACCTCTTCAATTTCGGTCAGCAGTTGCTTGACTTGTCCCTGGAAGGTCAGAACCTGTCGTTCTGTCTCCGAGGTCATGGGCTTTTGCGTCATCACCGTGTTGAGCAGCATGTTGGACTGCCGGCCCCCAAGATCGCGCAGTTCAATGGCGAGGGCGATGGCGGTGGCGTAAGGGGCGATTTGGGGCGTGTGGGCGCTGATGGCGACGCGCACGTCCTGGGCCAGATCGGTGGTCGCCGTGGCGATGGCGAACATTTCTTCTTGGTATTTTTTCTGGGCACCGGGATCGCGTTGGGCCTTGTCCTGCGCCATGGCCTGATCGGCGAGGGTCCTGGCCTGGGTCAGGCGATGGCTCAGGGCGCTGAAGGCGTCGGTGAAGGCCTTGTTGTTCACCACCTCGAGGGCGGCCTGGGTTTCCTGGAGCCGGGTGTCGAGCTTGGCTCGGGCCTCGCGCACCGGGGTGCGACGGGTGTCATCGGCTGCCGTGTCAGCGGCGAGGGGGAGCGAGGTCGTCCCGCGTTCCTGCCCCACGTATTCCAAGGTACGCCCGGCGGCACCGTAGGCGGCGACCAGATGTTCAGAAGCGGTGATTGAGGAAAGGCGCGTCCATTCGCGCTCCATGTTCACGGCGCTGCTGATCAGCAGCAAAAAGGCGACCCCGCCCATACACAGGGTTAAAAGCGCTCGGATTCCCATCATACTTCCCCTCTGATGGTTCCTTGTCTGGTGTCAGAAGAGAGTATGACAAAAAGGTCATTTGTTTTAAATAGAATAAATGCATTAATACATCCTTTGAGTCGATATCTCAGTCATCTGAAAGTCCTAAAAGTTGTTTTCTTTCGTGGCTCTCCTTGCCCGAGTTGAAGAAGATTTAATTTTAGGTAGAAAAAACACCGGTGTGTGGGCGGAAAGGGCGAGGAGAGGCATTTCGCCTCTCCTTCTTTTATTGGGGCAGCGAAGAGGTGTTATGGCCCGGGGTGACGTCTCAGGCGTTCGCCCGATGAAGATCGGAGACCAAGGAGTCCACGGTTGTCCTGAGGGCCTCGGATTCCCGCACGATGGTCTCGGACACGCCCCCCAGGCCATCGGCCGCCGCCGTGGTTTGCGAGGCGGCTTGGGAGACCTGCCGGACACTGGCCGACACGTCTCCCACGCCTTGGGCCGCCTCGTGAATGTTGCGGGTAATGTCGCGGGTGGCGCTGCCTTGCTGCGTCATGGCGGCGGCGATGCCGGCGGCGGCCTCGCTGATGGCGCCCACCGTGGCGCGGATCCCCGCGATGGCTTCCACCGCTTTTCCGGTTTCGCCTTGGATGTGGGCGACCTTGGCCTGGATTTCCTCGGTGGCGCGGGCGGTCTGCCCGGCCAGGATTTTGACCTCGCCGGCCACCACGGCGAAGCCCTTGCCGGCATCACCGGCCCGGGCCGCCTCGATGGTGGCGTTCAAAGCCAGCAGGTTGGTTTGGGCGGCCACGGAGGTGATCAGCGACACCACGTCGCCAATCTGGCGCGCGGCGTCGGCGAGCCCGGCGATCACGGCGGTGGTGGCCTCGGTTTCGTGCACAGCGGCGCGTGAGGTGGCGGTGGTTTCGTCCACCCGGCGGGCAATGTCGGTGATCGACGTCATCAACTGCCCCGATGCCGCGGCGACGGTTTGGATGTTCGCGTCCATCTGGGTGGCCGCGTGGGCCGTGGCCTGGGATTGGTCCGTGGTGGCCAAGGCGGTGCAGCGCAAGGTGTCGGCGCTACGGCCGAGGTCATCCACCGCGCGGGCAAACGTTCGGGCGATGTCCCCCATCCGGGAAACAAAGGCGTTGAGACGGGCGTTGGTTTGGGCGTGAAGATGGTCGCGCTTAACTTGTTCTTTTTGTTGTTCTTGCGCAAGGCGATCTGCTTCGCGTGAGGTGTCCTGAAGCACCACCACGGCGCGGGCCATGGCCCCGATTTCGTCGCCCCGCGTGGTCCAGGCGATCGTTTGATCGCGTTCGCCTCCGGCAATCGTGACCAGGACCCGGGTCAGGCCGGTCAGGGGCAAGACGATCCGGCGCTGGAGGACGATCACCGCCGCGGCGAACAAGACGAGCGCGGCTGCGCTCAGGCCGAGGGCTCCGACCATGCCCCGAACGGCCTGTGCATCCAGGAGGGCCATGCGGGCCTCGGCGTCCTCCAGGATTTGATCGCGCAGGGTGATGATCGCGCCCAGCAAGGGCTTGGTGGTCGCGCGGTAGCGTGTGCCGTCGAGGTCATAGGCCCCTCCCTGGGCGGACGCGGCCATCAGGCGGTCGCGAAACGCGGTCATGCCGTCCAGGTAGGTGCGCTTCATGACGGCCACGTTTTCGGTCAGGGAGGCCGACCCGCTGGCGTGCGCGCCCTCTTCAAGCTCCTTGATGATTTGCCCGATTTGTCCTTGCAAGCGCTCCAGCGTCATCACCGTGTCGGGCGCATAGGGCTTTTGCGCCATTACCCCGGACAACAGCAAGCTCGACTGACGGCCGCCGATATCGCGCAGTTCCATCACCTGAGCCACCAGCGCCACCAAGGGAGCCAGTGGCGGGGTGAAGGTGCTCAACTCGGCGCGAACGTCTTGCGCGAGGTCGGTTGTGGTCGAGGCAATCTGGAACATGGCCTCCAGATACCCCCGTTCCGCTGTTCCCGGGCGGCTGGCGCGAGGCTGGGCCATGGCTTGGTCGGCCTGGGCCCGCACCTCCCGCAGCCGCTGGCGTACCGCGTCAAGAGCTTGGGTATAGGTCGGCCGGTCGATCGCCGTCAGGCTGGCCGCCACGGCGGCGAGGCGCTCGTCCGTGCTGGCCCGGACCTTGTCGAGGGCAGCGCGTTGGTCCGGGGAGATTGAAGAATCCGCTCCCAGCGGGATGCCCGTGCTGCCCCGCTCCTGCCCATAAACCTCCATGACCCGGCTGGTCGCGGCATAGACCTGCAAAAGGCGCCCGGACAGATCGGCGGTGCGTCGTTCCGACCATTCCCGGCTCAGGTTGATGGCGTTGCTGATCACAAGGAGAAGGGCGAGCCCGCCCAAGCACAGTCCCAAGACGCTTCTGATGCCCATGGTACCCCCTTCAACCCAGTTGCGGCACATCGCCCTTCGGGTGAGGAAAGTAGCATGGTTGTGGTCTTTTAAAAGACTTATTCCCGTTCGAGGTGTGGCGTTGCGGCGGCGCCCCTCCTTTGGGCTTTCAGGGGGGAGAGGGCAGGCACTCCGGCCTTCCAGCGCGCTCGATAAGCGGTATTCTGGGACCATCTTTCCGAGAAGCGAGAACGAGTCGATAAAGTGAATAGTTTCGACACAAATTCTTCCCCCCCGGCGTTCGGCCCCGTATAGTGAAAAGGCCCCATGAGGAACCGAAGTGACCGCAGCCTCCCGTCCTCCCTTGACTCCGCCCCCGTGGTGGGAGGTCCTCCGATCCGCCCTGTCCGGGATGTCCCGGCGTCGGTTCCCTTTCAACGGTGTGACACGCGCCATGACCGCCGCAACGCCTGTTGCCGGTTTTGCAGGAACCCTTTACGTTCCTGAAAATCATTCCAACCGGAGGACGCCATGAGTATGAGCCCCACCCGCAACCAAAAGCTCCTCGCGTGGGTCGAAGAGGTGACCAAGCTCTGTGAGCCCGATCGGGTCTATTGGTGCGACGGCTCCCAGGAAGAATACGACCGCCTGTGCCAGGAGATGGTCGAGTCCGGTACCTTCATCCGACTGAACCCGGCGAAGCGGGCCAACAGCTATCTCTGCCGATCGGATCCGGCGGACGTGGCGCGTGTCGAGGACCGCACCTTCATCTGTTCGCGAACTAAGGACGAGGCCGGTCCGACCAACAACTGGACCGACCCCGACGCCATGCGCGCCACCCTTAAAACGCTGTATGCCGGCTGCATGAAGGGGCGCACCCTTTACGTCATTCCGTTCTCGATGGGCCCGCTGGGCAGCCCGATCGCCCATATCGGCGTCGAGCTGACCGACAGCCCCTACGTCGCCGTCAACATGCGCATCATGACCCGGATGGGCTCCAAGGTCCTGGATGTGCTGGGCGATGGCGATTTCGTGCCTTGCTTGCACTCGGTGGGCAAGCCGCTGGCGGCGGGCGAAAAGGATGTGGCTTGGCCCTGCAATCCGGCCAACCGCTACATCGTGCACTTCCCCGAAACCCGCGAGATCATGTCCTTTGGCTCGGGCTACGGCGGCAATGCCCTGCTTGGCAAGAAGTGCTTGGCGCTGCGCATCGCCTCGGTGATGGCCCGCGAAGAGGGCTGGCTGGCCGAGCACATGCTGATTTTGGGCGTCAAGAGCCCCGACGGCAAGAAGCGCTACGTGGCTGGCGCCTTCCCCAGCGCCTGCGGCAAGACCAACTTCGCCATGCTGATCCCCCCGGCCGCCTATGAGGGCTGGGAAGTCACTACCATCGGCGACGACATCGCCTGGATCAAGCCGGGCCCCGATGGCACCTTGCGCGCCATCAACCCCGAGGCGGGCTACTTTGGCGTGGCGCCGGGCACCGGCGAGCACACCAACCCCAACGCCATGATCGCTTGCTCCAAGAACACCATCTTCACCAACGTCGCCCTGACCGACGATGGCGACGTGTGGTGGGAAGGCATGACCCGGGATACCCCGGCTCACCTGATCGACTGGAAGGGTCAGGACTGGACCCCCGACTGCGGTCGTCCGGCGGCGCACCCCAATGCCCGCTTCACCGCCCCGGCCAATCAGACCCCCTCCATTGATCCCGATTGGGAAAACCCGGCCGGCGTGCCGATCAGCGCGTTCATCTTCGGCGGGCGCGTGTCCAACAACTTCCCGCTGGTGTTCCAGAGCTTCGACTGGACCCACGGCGTTTACCTTGCCGCCACCATGGGCTCGGAGGCCACCGCCGCCGCCGATGGCCAGAAGGGCATCCGCCGCGATCCCATGGCCATGCTGCCCTTCTGCGGCTACAACATGGCCGACTACTGGACCCATTGGCTCACCATGGGCACCAAGATCGAGGGCGACAAGCTGCCCAAGATCTTCCGGGTGAACTGGTTCCGTCGCGACGAAAACGGCAAGTTCATCTGGCCGGGCTACGGTGACAACATGCGCGCCCTGGAGTGGATCCTGGCCCGCTGCGATAACACCGGCAGCGCCGTGGAAAGCCCGATTGGCTTCGTGCCCGATGTCCAGGATCTGCGCTGGGATGGCCTCGTCGATTTCGACAAGGCGAAGTTCTACCAGATCATGGCCGTCCACAAGGACGTGGCCCGGGTGGAAGCCGAGACCCAGGAGGCCCACTTCGCCCAGTTCGGCGAACACGCCCCCCAGGCCCTGCTCGACCAGCGCACCGCCTTGCTGGCTCGCCTCGACGCCGCCCCCGACGTGTGGTCGCTGCCCACCGCCCAGGCCGCTGAATAAATAACGGCCCGAGGGGTCTGGGGAGGCCTCGCCTCCCCAGACTTCCTTTTTTTGTTTTTGACGGAGCCAAACGCATGACGTTCGCGCTCATCGCCGTGGGCAGCGCCCTGGGCGGCGTGCTGCGCTATTGGATGTCGGGCTGGGTCGCGGCACAAACCGGCCAGACCTTTCCTTGGGGCACCCTGGCGGTCAACATCCTGGGCTCGTTTGTCATCGGCCTGTTCGCCACCCTCACCGCCCCCGAAGGACGCTGGTTGGTCCCCGGCGAGATCCGGCAGTTTTTCATGACCGGGGTCTGCGGCGGCTTCACCACCTTTTCGTCGTTCAGCTTGCAAACCCTGGCCCTGGCCCAGGACGGCCAATGGCTGTGGGCCGGGCTTAATGTTGTGGGATCGGTGGTCTTGTGTCTGCTTGGCGTCTGGCTAGGGCACCTGGGGGCCCAGTTGCTCACGGCGTCTGGCAGCGTGCTGCGAGGGCTCTGGCCATGAGGGAAGACGCAACCTTGCTGCGAATTTTTGTGGGCGAGGCCAAGCGCCACGGCGCCCACCCCTTATACGAAACCCTGGTCCTGGAGGCCCGCGCCTTCGGCCTCGCCGGGGCGACCGTGCTGCGTGGCCCCCTGGGCTATGGCCGCTCCAGCCAATTGCACACCACCAAGATTCTGCGGCTGTCGGATGATTTGCCGATGGTGGTTGAAATCGTGGATGACGAAGAGCGCCTCGATGCGTTTTTGCCGACCGTCAAGGCCTTGATGCAGGGGCAGGGGGGGCTTGTGACTCTTGAGAAAGTGCGGGTCATTCCGATAGAGGCGTGAGAGAAGGGCAGGCTGGGGAGGCGGGCCTCCCAGACCCTCGTTCCGCGGCGAGCTTCCCACCGGGCCCGGTCCGGTGGGAAGCTCGCCGCTGACCGCGACGTCGCAGCCGCCGGCACAGCCGACAAAGAACTCCCCCCACCGCTTCCGTATCGAGGTTGAGCAGAACCCGGCCCCGGAGCCAGCCCGGCGCCAAGGCGCGCGCCCCCCCCATGCCGCATTCCTCGTCGGTGGTCAGGAGGACTTCCAGCGGCGGGTGGACCAGCGTGTCGTCTTCTAGGGCGGCCAGGGCCAAGGCGATCCCGATGCCGTTATCGGCGCCCAGGGTGGTGCCGGGGGCCAGAACCCAGCCTTGATCCACCTGGGGACGGATGGGATCGCGGGTGAAGTCGTGGGAGGATCCGGCCACCGCCTCGCCGACCATGTCGAGGTGGGCCTGAAGGATCACGCCGGGTCGATCCGAGCGCGACGGGCTGGCCGGCTTGGTCAGGAGGAGGTTGCCCGCCTTATCCTCGGCCACGCCAATCCCGCGTGTCCCGGCCCAGGCCTTAACGTGCTGGCGCAGGGCATCTTCGTGGTGGCTGGGGTGGGGGATGGCGCATACCTGAGCAAAGTGGCGCCAGACCGGCTCTGGAGACAGACCCGCAAAGACGTCCATCAAAACATATTCCTTTCTTGAGGCATCGCCCCGGTTCCAAGAGACAGAGGGGCCTGGGGAGGCTGCGCCTCCCCAGGTTTTTTTTGTTGGCGTCCCCGAAATCCCACCCTCATTCACCCGATGGCCCCGAGGGTCTCCAGCAGGAGAATCTCCCCGCCCCACAGGGGCGCGAGATCGTCGTGATCGAGGCTTAAGGGGGGGGCATCGGGTCCGTCTTCACGGATCAACACGGAGTGCGGGGGATCGCCGAGCACGGCGTCCAAAATAGCCGTGGAGCGGTCGCGAAAGACCATCAAGGCGGGTAAGGGCACGCAGCCCAGGGCGTCCCAGCTCAGGCGACACGGGCTAATCCCAAACCCGGCATCCCGCCCGACGGCCGTCACGGTGGCCAAGGGTACCGGCTCGCCGCGCAGGCCATGGCGCGTTCCCACCACGCGGGGATCAATGGGGCGTCCTTGTTCGTTGGCCAAAACGGCAAGGCGCCCCAAGAAGCACGGATCAACCTCAAAGAGGGGAGGGGCGGCGGTCATGGAGGGGGGACCTGCTCGCCCTCGGTCTGGCTGTGCAGAAGCTGGCTGCATTGACTTTCCACCGCATCAAGCTCTTCGAGGGTGATGCGGATGTCATCCATTTGCTGGCGCAGGGCGGCTCGGGAACGCTGGCAGCTTTCGATCAGCCGGCGCAACTGGGCTTCGCCCGTGGGTTCCGCATCGTAGAGATCAATGATTTCCTGGATTTCGCGCAAGGTGAACCCCAGGCGCTTGCCGCGCAGGATCAGCTTGAGACGAACCCGGTCGCGCGCAGAGTAGATCCGGCGCAAGCCCTCGCGGGCCGGGGCGATCAGGCCTTTGTCCTCGTAAAAGCGGATCGCGCGCGGTGTTACCGAAAACTCGCGAGCCAGATCGGCGATGCTATAGGCGTCCTGGGGTTTGTCCATGGGTTCTGTTTACGTTAAGGTCAACAAAAGGCATCCCCTTATGTCAGACTGCCGCGTCCTTGTGCAAGGGGCCCGCCTAAAAAAAGCGTCGCGTGGCCACTTTTACCCTGGGGCTGTCTGAAGGCGGCTTCTGGGGGGGAGGTCGAAGCAGCCGAAGCTGCTTTGGCAACCAAAACAGATGAACTGTCAGAATAAATCAGAAAAATCCTCGCAAGAAGCCATGCTCTACGCAGAGGGGATAAAAGTGAGTGGTGCATTTGTACATCCCCAGCGGATCCAGTAGTGTGTCCGTGGGCGGCGGGAAGCGCTCACGGAAGTGAGGATCATGTTGAGGGGCGATAGCATAATTCGGGTCGTTGTGTCTCTTGGTTGTTGCTTTTTCTTGTCTGTTGTGCCGAGTCCTTCCAGCGGTTCCAAAGCCTGGAGTGCGTCGGAGGGAGGGGGGCTCTCCCCTCTCGTGCAAGAGGGGGGGGCATCGTCGTGCCCGGCCTCTTGTGGGGTCTCCTGGGCTTGAGCCTCTTGGGGTTAGTTCTGCTGGCTGGCCGACTGGGCGACACCCGGGCCGGGTGGTTCGTCGTGGCTGTGGTTGGCGGGCTGTGTCTGGGGGGGGATCCGGCGTCGCAGGGCGCTGACGTGGCCTTCATTGGGGCGGCCGTGGGCGGCTCTGGCGCTTTGGCTGCCACGGGTTTCCTGGGACGTGCAGGCGGCTCGTCCGGGCGCTGGCTGGTGGCGGGGACCCTTGCTTTGGTGGGATTGGCAGGGGGGGGCGTCGTGCTGGTCGCCCCGGCGCTTCCCCCGTCTTTGGGGGAGGGCTCCCTTTTTGTGGCCCTGGTCGTTCTGTCTCTCGGTCTTTGCCTTGGGTCGTCCGGGAGGGGAGTCCCTCGGCTCACGCGATGGTTGACCCTGGGAGGGTATCTCGGGCTTTTGGGGATGGGGGCGAGTGCCGTGCTTGGGGCGCTGGACCCGCAGAGCCGAGGGCCTTGGGCGGACTGGGGGCTGGGGGCCGCCTTGATGGGGTGTGTTTTTTTTGTCCTGCGCTGCCTAGCCGAGGATCGTATCAGGATATCAGCTCAAGAGAGTTTCTTTCATGAGGTTCGAGCACCGCTTGCCATTTTGCGCAGCACCATTGATCTTTTGGAACTGCATTTGATCGCGCGGGAGCTTCCCCGACCCCTGGGGCGACTACATCGGGCTGTCAACCGGTTGGCGGATCTTCTTGAACCGGACTCTATTTTTTGGGGTGGGCGAGCGCGTGTCACTCCCCTGGTTCTGAGGCAGGTGGTGGAAGAGGCCGTAACCCTGGCTCGCCTTGTCAGTCCCGAGCGTGTTGTTGTGGTGGAGGATCAGAGCGACGATGCGCTGATCGCCGGGGAGCGGCCTGCCATGGTGACCGCATTTGTCAATATTATCGAAAATGCCTTGAAATACTCCGCGGCGCAATCCGTGGTCCAGGTCGTTCTTGAGCGTACTTCGGATCGGCGAAGTGTTATGGTGCAGGTTGTCGATCACGGCATGGGGATTGCGCCTGACGCCGTGTCTCGGGTGTTCCAACCGACGTATCGCGCGCCCGGGACGCAGGCCATTCCCGGAACCGGCATGGGGCTGTTTCTGGCCCGGGAAATGATCGAGCACCACGCCGGGACCATCGATCTGCAAAGTCAACCGGCGCAGGGCACGCGGGTGCTGGTTTGCTTGCCACTCCTGGAGGCCAGACCCATGGGGCAACCAGAAGGAATGCAGGAGTCATGATTAAAATCCTGATGGTCGAGGATGACGCGGACGTACGCGACAGTGTCGTGGAGTACCTGCGCCTTCACGGCCTGGAGGCCGAGGGTGTGGGGACTGCCCGGGATTTTCTCGAGTGTCTTGATCATCATCCTTACGATATCGCCATTATCGACATCGGTTTGCCGGACCAGGATGGCTTCTTGCTGACCGAGACCTTGCGGGCCCACCCCCGCCTGGGCGTCATCCACCTCAGTGGGCGATCCTCGACCGAGGACCGAATCCGGGGGTTTTCCAGCGGGGCCGATCTTTATTTCGTCAAGCCGGTGGACGGGCGCGAACTGATGGCAGCCGTTCGGACCTTGGCCCGACGTCTGGGTGTTCTCGACGAGGACGGTGAGCCCGGGGATGGCAGTCCCCCTTGGGTTTTCGACCTGACCCGTTGGATTTTGGTCCCCCCTCAAGGGGAGGCCATCTCCCTGACCTCGACGGAAGTCCGCTTCTTGGAGGTCTTGTTGAGCGCTCCGGGCAAAACCGTCTCGCGAACGATGCTGTTGGCGGCCATGCGCTACCAAAACACCGATGCGGGCAATCGCAGTTTGGAAGCCCTGATCCGCCGCTTGCGTCGCAAAGTCGAGGAGGCCACCAGTACCCGCTCCGCCATCAAGACCGTCCACCGTCAGGGCTACTTGTTTTCCGCGCCCGTTATTATCGAGCGGTCGTAGCCTGCCTGCGCCGGTCGCGTCCCAATGGCCTTAAAGGGGGCTGGGGAGGTCTTTGCCTCCCCAGCCGGTTCGTTGGGCGTCAGCCCGCAGAGATCTCGTGTCAGCCGATACGAATTCGGGCATCGTCCAAGAAGGCATAGGGCGGGATGGCAAGGTTGAGCGGGGCCGGTCCCTTGCGGGCGCGGCCGGCCGTGTCGTAGTGGGAGCCGTGGCAGGGACAGAACCACCCGTCAAACTCTCCGCGGGGATCCCCGGCCTTTTGACCCAACGGAATACATCCCAAATGAGTGCAGATTCCCACCGCCACCAGCCATGCGGGCTGCTGGACGCGCTCGGCATCGCTTTGCGGGTCGCGCAAGGTGGTCGGATCCACGGCCTGGGCCGCCGCGATTTCGGCCTCGGTGCGATGACGAATGAACACCGGCTTGCCCTGCCAAGTCACGGTAATGGCTTGGCCCACTGCAATGCCGGTCAGATCCACTTCGGTGGTGGACAGGGCCAAGACGTCGGCGGCCGGATTCATGGAATCGATGAGTGGCCATGCGGCCAGGGCGGCTCCCAGGGTTCCCAGGGTTGCCGAGCCGTAGACCAGGACATCGCGGCGGGAAAAAAGATCTTCCATCACCGTTGTTGCGGATTTGCTTAGGGGGGCGGGCATGGCAAACGTCCTTATTTTGGTTCGTTATTTCCATGACCATGAAGGTTGGTTGGTTTCAACCTGCGCTAGTGCCTGATTTTGCCTGTTGCCGAGGCTCTCTATTCTTTTTTGGATCCGAGAGAGCTTGTATCCCCTTATATAGGAACTTTTACGGGGGCTGGAAAGAGCAAAAGAAGATGGAAATAGTCGGGCTTTTGTGGCCCCCGTCTGAAAGACGCGTGTCCTTCTCGCGGAGGGTGGGCCTTTGGCGAGGGGGGGCTTCTTTTGAAGAATTGAAAAGATGGTGCGCCCACGGCAAATGGGGGATACTGGGAGGGATGGTCTCATCCCCGGAGCGTCGGCATGCGCGACCCCAGCCCCCGTGATCCCGGCCCCACGTCGAGAAGTGCCTCAGAGGGGATTTCCTCCTGGCATGTTTCGACCCTGGTGATCATTTACGCGCTGGGCCTGGTGGTGCTGGGCGGACTCTATCTCGGTTTCAACGCCCTGATCCAGGAGTTGAGTGAGCGAACCGAGAACGAACGGCGTCGCGCGGTGATCAGTGAAATGATCATCAGCGATATCTCGCGCCTGGAATCCCTTACCTATCGTTTGGTGGCCACCCCCACGGGGCGCGAGCGCCAGGATGTGTTGAACGGGATCCATGACACCTTGGCCCATCTCGACGAGGAACTGGCGGTTCTCCAAAACGGTGGCACCGTGGTGCGTGTGACCCTGTTGGCCATGGAAAACAACGAGGTGATGGAGCGGCGCATTACCTATCAGTCCGATGACCGCCCCCGCTACCACCTGCCGGAAATTGCCGACATCCGCCCCGGGCTTGATTCCGTGGAGCGGCTGGTCAACGCGGTGGCGGCCTTACTCTCGGATCGCGAGCGTCTTGACGAGGCCGGGACGATACCCGAAGCGCTCAATCGGCGCATTACCGAAACCCTCTGGCGGGCGCCTCCCCTGTTTTCCAGCCTGACCGAGGCGGCCAATCGCTTGTTTCATCAAAGCCAGCGCGAGCTGGGGACGCTGGAGGCCGACATCAATGATCGTGAGCGGCAATACGTGACGTTACATCTGGGACTCTCGGCCGCCACCATGCTGTTCGTCGTGGTTTCGGGGATGTGGATCTTGCGCTCGGTTCGGCGGGCTAATCGGCGACTTAAGGATCTGACCCGCGATCTGGAGTTCCAGATTTTCGCCCTGGACCAGCACGCGATTGTCACCGCCACCGACACCGAGGGGACCATTACGTATGCCAACGATGCCTTTTGTACGATCTCGGGCTATCCCCGCGAGGCCATCCTTGGCAAGACCCACCGCATGGTCAAATCGGGGGAACACGAACTAGGTTTTTTCCGGGGGCTGTGGGAGACCATCAGCAGCGGTAAGGTCTGGCACGGCGAGATCAAGAACGCCACCCGAGGGGGGGGCTATTACTGGTCGGCGGCGACCATCGTCCCTTTCTTGGATGAAACAGGAAAGCCTTTTCGCTATGTCGCCATTCGCACCGACATCACGGCGCGCAAGCGCATGGAAGAAAAACATCGGGAAACGGCCCGCTTTCTGCGCGGTCTCACCGATGCGATGGGCGATGGGGTGTACTCCCTGGATGGCGTGGGGCGGGTGACGTTTGTCAACCCCGAGGCCGAGCGCTTGCTGGGCTGGCCGCGGGAGGCCTTGATGGGGCGGGTCATTCATGACGTGGCCCATGCTCCCCATGACGGGCAAGGGGGAGGCAGCCTGCTTGACTGTCCGCCCCATCGTGCCGTCACCGCCGGGGCGATCTATCGCTCAGAGTCCGAGAGCTTCCGTCGGCGCGATGGCACGACGTTTCCCGTTGCTATCGTGTCAGTGCCGCTGACCCTTGATGACCGCATCGTGGGGTCGGTGACAGTGTTTCAGGACATTACGGAGCGCAAGCAAGCCGAGCAGGCCCTGCGCGAAGCCCGCGATGCCGCTGAGGCGGCGAACGATGTCAAAAGCCGTTTTCTGGCCAACATGAGCCATGAGATCCGCACTCCTATGAATGCGGTGATTGGCCTCAGCCATCTCGCCTTGCAAACCGACTTGTCCCCAAGGCAACGCGACTATCTGGAAAAGATTCACACGTCGGCCGGCAATCTGTTGGGCCTTCTTAACGATATTCTCGACCTCTCCAAGATCGAGACGGGCAAGATGGCCCTTGAGGCCACCCGCTTCAGTCTGTTTGAGGTGATCGAGAATGCAGCCACGGTCATCATGCCGCGGCTCAGGGAAAAAGATCTGGTATTTGATTTGGAACTTGATCCTGATTTGCCGGATATTCTCATCGGAGATCCTTTGAGGCTTGGCCAAATCCTCATTAATTTGTTGAGTAATGCCGTCAAATTCACCGACAAGGGCCGGATCGGACTGCTGGTCAACCGTTCTGGCGGCAAAGAGATGATACGCTCTGGCGGCCAGGAGGAGACCCTCGACATCTGCTTTAGCGTCTCGGATACCGGCATCGGCATGACCCCCAAGCACATGGGGCGTCTTTTCCAGTCCTTCACCCAGGCTGATGGGTCAATCACCCGGCGTTTCGGCGGCACCGGCCTGGGGCTCGCCATTTCGCGCCAGTTGGCCCACCTGATGGAGGGGGACATCGAGGTTAGCAGCGAGCTAGGCGCTGGGAGTACCTTCTGCCTCTCGGCCCGCTTTCGCCCAGCTCCCTTTAAAGAGATTCCCAAGGACGATCTGTCTTCTGTGCGGGCTCTGGTCGCTGACGACAACGCCGCTGCCCGTGCTGTTTTGGTTTTGGCCCTCTCACGCCTGGGGATAACGGTCGAGGCCGTGGACAAGGGGCAGGCGGTGTTGGAGCGTGTTGCCCGGGCCCAGGCGGGGACTGCCCCGCCCCTGGATCTTCTGGTCCTTGACTGGCGCATGCCCGATCTTGATGGCGACGAGGTCTGTGCCCGCCTGGATACCGCAGAGGGGCCGCCCTTGCCCCTGATTGTCGTGACCGCCTACGGTGGCCTGCCGGCCAAACGCCGGTTTGCGCGCGATAGGGGGGAAGTGCTGGAAAAGCCCGTTCTTGGGGCCCGGCTCAAGGGGGCCGTCCTGCGGGCCTTGGGGCGGGCCAGCCCCGAGCCCGACACTGGCGAGGGAGCGCGGGTGGCTGGAGCCCGCGTTTTGGTTGTTGAAGATAACTCTATCAATCAACAGGTAGCCCGCGAGTTGCTGGAGCGCGTCGGAATCACGGTCAGCAGTGCCGCCAATGGGCAGGAGGCCCTGGCTTGTCTCGAGCGCGAGGTCTTCGATCTGGTGCTCATGGATGTTCAGATGCCCGGGATGGATGGCTTGGAAGCCACCCGGCGCCTCAGGACCGATCTCAAGCTCACCACCTTGCCCGTCATCGCCATGACCGCCCACGCCATGGCCGATGACCGCCAGCGCAGCCTGGAAGCCGGGATGAACGATCACCTGACCAAGCCGCTTGACCCCGAGCGGCTGTTGAGCGTGCTGGATCAGTGGTTGGGGGGGCTGGACAGGCTGGCGCAGCGGACCGTGCCGCCCATGGGGGCGGCAACGGTCTTTGCGCTGCCCGAGGCGTTGAGCCGAGTCCTGGATGTCCCGGCGGCGCTGCGTGCGGTCAACGGCAACTCCGAGCTTTTGATGCGGAGGCTGCCGACTGATAACGCGGACCATCCTGCGGCAGGGCGAGAAAAGCGCGGGCCTCGTCGCGGGCCGATGCGGGATCAAGGCCCCGGTTGAGGGCGAGCAGATCGAGCAGGTCGCCGTGTTGAGCGGTGGCGGAATCGGTCCATTTGCCGGCGCGATCGCCGGTCAGACGGACATAAAGGCTGCGGCCCGGATGGTTGAAGACGTCGCCGACACACCACCATGCCCCCTGACGACGGCCCCGGGACAGATAAACACGGCATACCGCCTCGGCCCGTTCGGCGAGACGGCGGGCCAGATCAGACACCGACATGACGCACCTCCCCGCTGACAGAACAGAAGCCCGGCACGCTGGCCGGGCTTCCGCAAAGGAGGATCAGGCGGCGACCTGGGCCAAATCGCCAGGGAGACTCTCCGGCTCGGGGCCGGGCTCCGGAGCCCGCAGAATTTCCGGCAACCAGCCGGTGCCGACCAGCAGGCGCTCGGCCTCGCGGGCCATGTCCGGCTTCCGGAGATGATCAATCAACTGGGCGGTCTCCGCGCCCTTGGCCTCGCGCACCGCGTCAAGGATCCGGGCTTTGGTGACCCGGACGAGATAGGTGTCGACGGTAGGCACCCAGCCCACCGCCGCCATGTCGAGTTCCACCGCCCGGGCGAGACGGTCGGCATGGTCGAGGGACGACCACGCCGGGTCAACGGCTCGCGCACCGCGTTGACGGTCAGCGCGGCGCAATGAGCGAACAACGCCCCCTGGCTGTCACCGTCGAACCCGGTCAGCGTGTCCCACAGATCGGCGAGATCGGCCGGCAACTGCCCGAGCCAATTCTGGTGGCGGGCGTCGATCGCCTTGGCCGAGGCGGTATCGGCCAGACCGGGCGACTGGACGGTGAAGGCGGCACTGTGGCCGGTGATTTCGAGTGAGGAATCGGCGCCGCTGCGATAGAAGGCCTGCAGGAACAGCATATGCAGAACCGCCTGGAAAGCGACATCCGGGGCACGGCCGAGGGCGTCGCGCAACGCCAGGGTCCGATGCGCAGTCAGTTCGGTGATCAGACGATCCGGCAGCGGCTTGAGGCCGTCTTCTTCCTCGGACGGATCGGCGGTCACGCTCGTAGCGCCGACCGCCAAAGGAATCGTACCGGCCTGGACCGAAACGCTTCCCTCGGCATCGGGCACGGGCTCGGCCACCGGCTCGTCCTCGGGCCGGACATAGCCGCGATCGACCCGCGAATTGCCGTCGCCGTCGATGCTGACGAACACCCCGGCCCGAACGATCTCGGCCGGATCGAACGACAGCGGCCAGTTCTCGAACGCCGCCAGGGCGGTGCCGATCTCACTCAAGCGCAGATCGACCTCGTCGGGCACCTCGTCGGCCCCGGCATAGGTTTCGACCAGACGGCTGTATTCCGCCTGAAGGGAATCAAGATCGGCCTGTTCCGCCTCGGTCAGGGGGAGCGGATCGCCATTGAGGGGACGCAGCTTGTTGGCATGGCCGTAGGGGAATTCCGGGGCAACCTCGATCCATTTCCACCCTTCCGCCCGCACCCTTTCGGCTTCGGCGGCGAGTTTCTCCACCACCAGCCGGTCGAGCAGGGCCGGGTCCTGCAGCCAGCCGCCATCGTCGTTCTGGAACAGATCGTGCTGCACCACCCCACCGGCGGCCTCGTAGGCCTCGATGCCGACGAACCGGGCCCGCTTGTCGGCGGCCCGCACCGCCCCCTCGGTCAGCAGCTTGCGGATATAATAGGGCTCGCGGTTATAGGTGCGGACCAGACTGTCCCACACCTGCTCCTGGCGGGCGTGGTCGGTGGTGACGGAAAACACCATCACTTGGTCGAGGGTGATCTGATCCTCGGCATAGAGGTCGAGCAGCTTGGGCGACACCGCGACCAGCCGCAGACGCTGCTTCACCACCACCAGGGTGATGAAGAAGCGGGCGGCAATGTCCTCGTCGCCGAGGCCGGCCTCGCGCAGGGTCTGGAAGGCGCGAAACTGGTCGAGCGGATGGAGCGGGGCGCGCTGGACGTTCTCGGCCAGGGAATCCTCCGCCGCCAGACCGTCGGTGCGGATGACGCAGGGCACCAGGGCGGTGCGGGCCAGCCGCTTCTTCTTCACCAGCAGTTCGAGGGCGCGGTAGCAGCGGCCGCCGACCGGCACATCATAGAGGCCGGTCTCGGTGCCGTCGCCGTCAAGGATCGGCCGGACGGTCAGGCTCTGCAGCAGGGTGCGGCGGGCGATGTCTTCCGCCAACTGCTCGATCGAAACGCCTGCCTTGATCCGGCGGACGTTGGCCTGGGACAGCACCAGCTTGTTGAAGGGAATGTCCCGGGACGTGCTGAGGGTGATTCTCGCAAGGTTTGCCATGTCGGGTCTCCGCGACGGGCCGGCCGGGAGACTCTCTCGGCCTTCCGAACCCGTCACGAATCCCCTGCCCTCCTTTTCCTCTCCCTGGGGTCAGTGCGTCCACCGCCAGTCTTCAGGCGCCTCGAACCTGCCGGACCAGAGTCCCCGGCGGGCGAGACGAGCCCGACCCTGCTCGAGGGGAAAGCCGCCGAAGCAGCCCTTGCAGGCCAACGCCCAGCCCTGCTCGACCAGCCAAGCGTTGAGATCAGTGCCGCCGACCCGGCAGGTCGAGATCAGCCGATCCGCCGCATCCCGAGTGCGGGTCAGGCAGCCGACGGGCCACTCGCCGATGTACTGGCGCAACGCGGCGGCGGCGGCGCGACCGCACGGCCAGTCGCGGTTTTCCTTGCTCCGGCAGGTCTGGCCGAGGTCGGGAGCATCGAGGCCGTAAAGCCGCAGAGTCTGGCCGGCGACAACGATGGTGTTGCCGTCGATCACCCGGGCCGGACCGGACAGATTGGGCTTGATCCCCGGGGTGACGGCCAACGCCGCGAAGATCAGGGCGATGCCGATCACGCCGCGCCGCACCAGCGGGCCCATCACGCCGCCTCCTGACCATGGTCGCCCTCGGTCTCCGGCAGGAAACCGAGCAGATAATCGGCAGCTTTCGAGGCGGCGCTGGCGGCGCGGATGATCGCCCGGTCGTCGTCGCGCAGCACCTCGAGCCAGGAGCCGATGTAATCGGCATGGCGGACGGTGGGGACGATGCCGAGGCTGGCGCAGGTGAAGGCGCTGGTCATTTCCGCCACCAGTTCCTCCTGGCCATACAGCTTGGAACCATAGGAGCCGGACAGATTGCGGTTGAGCCGGGAGGGATGCCCGGTCCAGTGGCCGAGCTCGTGCAACGCGGTGCGGTGCCAGTTGATCGGCTCGAAATAGGCCTCGGGCCGGGGCACCTGGATGTAATCGAGCCCCGGACTGTAGAAGGCCTTGTCGCCGCCGAGACGCAGTGTGGCGCCGCTGGCCCGGATCAGTTCCTCAGCCCGGGGCAGGATCAGTCCGTCTGGGATCGGCGGTGGGACGGTCACCAAGGCCTCTGGCAATCCATCGCACTGATCGGTGTTGAAGACGGTGAAGCGCTTGAGAAACGGGATCGACTGGGCGTCCTCGCCGGTTTCACGAGCCCGGCGGCGCGCCTCGTCGGGAACGAAGCGATCGGCATAGACCACGGTGGTGCCGTGCTCGCCCTTGCGCACCGCGCCACCGAGGGCCAGTGCCTGACGGAAGGTCAGCCAGCCCTGGCCGGAGAAGCCGTGGCGGAACACCGCCCCCCACAGAATCAGCACGTTGATCCCCGAATAGCGCCGGCCGGTCGCGGCATTGCGGGGCAGGCCGAGATCGCCTGGGCCGTCGGCGCGACCCCAGGGCTGGACCCAGGGCAGCCGACCGGCTTCGAGCTCGGCGATGATCCGGTTGGTGATCTCGGCATAGAGGCTGTTCCGATCAGACGCCATCACGGTTCTCCTCGACGGACCGGTGGAAAGCCTCTCTCTCCACCACGGCACCCGTCGCAGGTTCCCCACTCCCGCCTCTCCCTCTCGTCCCCCTCCAGCTTCCGTGGCCCCGTCCCAGCTTATCCCAGCAGGTCGCGGTAGCCGCCCTGGACCAGAGCGGTCGCGACCTGGATCAACCGCCGCACCCGCAGCCGCAGATACTGCGACCGGCCGTTCCAGTCCTCCCGCACGATGGTTTCGCCAAACAGGGCCACGGCGATCTCGCGATGGCTGGCGCCGGCCGCCAGGCCGTCGTAGGCCTGCAACGCCAGAGCCCAGCGGCGGGCGCGCGGCTCCGGCGGAAACAACCCGAGCGGAAACCTGCCCCGGCGGCACAGCATCACCAGACGGCGCAAGGTCAGCGTCTTCACGTCGATCTGGGTGATCCCGGACAGGGCGTAATGTAGGCGCACCGGCCCGGTCAGCAGCGTGCCGTCGACCAGTTCGAGCTGGAGGTGACGAACGCCATCGCTGAGGAGAAGAAATTCTCGTCCATCGGCCAAGCGGAGCACGGTGGCCCAGGCGGCGAAGCGTTGCAGATCGAAGGCCTCGGTATCCCCGGGCGAAACGGGCCGCGCCTCGACCAGGACCACCGAGGAATCCCAGTCGGCCCGCCAGAATATCCGCGCATCGGCGCAGGGAATGCTGGCCGCCTCGGCAAAAATGCAGCCCCCAATCCGAGGCATCGGCGTCGTCGGACGACGTCAGCACCCCGGGGGCAGAAAATTGCCTTTGGATTTGAGCAGTTTGGGCAATGTAATCGGGATTGCGCCGCAGCCATTTCCAGGCCCACCCCGCCCGATCCAGGTGAAGCAGGTCACGGTAATTGCTCCGGTCACGCCAATCCCACCCGACAGTCTCGACGTCCTCTTCGGTCATGACGGAGTCCCCCCGGTCGGTTGCGCGCCGCCGCGCAATCGTCTTGGCTCTCGATCATCGGAAGATCTGGGGAGCTGATCGCGCCATCACGCGGCAAGACCGGGTCCCAACATCGATAGAAATACCTTGTCTGCAGGGGCCAGCGGGTGAGAAGGCAGTGACAAACCGGGGACCGGCTCACCCTGCCAGGGGCAGGGCCACCGTGACGATCAGTCCACCGTCGGGTCGATTGGCAGCCCAGACCCGGCCGCCCATGGCCTCGGCGTTGCGGCGGACGATCCACAGGCCGAGACCGTCATGCTCCTTGCCACCGTCCCGGCCAGATACATAACGCTCGAAGATCGTGTCCAAGTCGGCCTCGGCAATTCCGGTTCCCTGATCGGACACGGCCATCTCGGCCATCGTACCGGCCCGCCGGACTTCCAACGTCACCGTCCCCCCTGGTGGGGAAAAATCGAAGGCATTGTCGATCAGGTTCTCGGCGATGATTTCGAACTGCTCCGTGCCGCCGATCACCATCAATCCAGAGACGATTCGGAGGTCAAGACGCAGGTCGCGCTCCTCGGCGAAACGAGCAAAGCCCTGCCCCAGGGTCGAAAGCAGCGCCGACAGATCGACCCGGTGGCGGGGGCAATCGACCAGACTGGCGATGGTCTCGTCGATCCGTCGCGCGGTTGAAACCAGGGCATCGAGTCGTTCAACCGAGAGGGAAATCAGCTCGACACTGCGCTGTAGGCCGGTGGAGTCTCCCGGCAGTTCCCGACGCAACGGTTCGATCGCCTGAGAAATCACCGCCAGCGGTGCTTTCAGGGCATGGGCGCTTTTCTTCCGCCGCCTGACGGATCAGTGCTTCGGAGCGCCGTAGCGTCGTCACCATGATGTCGAACTCCCGCGCCACATCAGCCAAATCGGGGACCCGGTTGGCGGCGGCGAAACTGCCACGGTTTTCTCCGGCGACCACGGCACGGGCGACCGCACGAAACCGGCGCAGATTGGTCCAGGCGTCGGTGAAGATCGACAGCACCAGCAGCGCCATCACCGCATAGATCAACGCGGCGGCCTGGATCTCGGGAACTCGCCAGTAAGGTCGCCCGAGCAGTCGCTCGGCGAGCGGACCGGACGGCTGCGCGGCGATCACCACCCAACATCCGGCGGGACGTGGATAGGGGGCGAGATAGGTCAAGACTTCGCCATCGGCACCAGGCAGGCGCAGAATCAGCGGCCGACCGCCAGCACAACTGGCATCGAGTGACGCCAGCACGCCACTGGAGAGCAGACGGTCCATCGTGCTGCGTCCTCGCCCGATCTCCATCTCGGGAGCCGAAGCAACCAGGAGAAAAGAACTGGAACCAATGGCCGAGCGGAACAGCACCCTGATCGACAGCCCCCCTTCGGCCAGTCGGCGCGCTGTCGAGTCGATCCGGGCGGTGCTGCGCGGGGTCAGGATATCGAGCAACGGAAACAGCGCTTCTCCAGCCAGCCGCCCTTGTTCCTGCGCCAGATGCCGCAACAGCGCGCCCTGCTCACGCTCGGCGGCGTCAAACCGTTGGACCAGCAGGACTGGAACGATGGAAAAGATCACGAGCGCCGCGATCAGCTTGACCGCGAAGGAGCGAAAGCAGCGGACAAGTTCCTTACCCATGGTCCACCCGCCAGCAATAGCCAAAGCCGGGATAGGCGGTGATCTGGTCGAAACTCGGATCGAGATCTCTGAACTTGCCCCGGATGCGCTTGATGGCGGCCCGCACGTTGACGCGGTAGCCATCGAGTCCGGCGCCGGCATGAAACCCCTTGCCTCGACCGGCATCGTATAGCTGTCGAAAACCGACATCGCGTCCAGCCTTGCCGGCCAAGGCCTGGACCATCGCGAATTCGGTGACGGTGAGATCGACCTGTCGCCCGCGCCAAATTGCCCGGCGGCTTTCACTATCGAGAATCAACTCCCCGATCACGATCCGGTCGTCGGCACTGGCCACCTCCGTCACGGGCACCCGCCCCAAAATGATCCGGATTCGCCGCTGGAGGATGGTGAAACCACGCGACTTCTCGACGAAATCCGCAGCACCGCCCAAGAGCGCAGCTTCCTCGAAGACCTGCTCCCCCAGCATAGTCAGGAAGATCACCGGCAGTTCGGGGCGAAGAGTCCGGAGCCGACCCTGCACCTCGATCCCGTTGAGGCCGGGCATCTTCCAGTCGAGCAGGACCAGATCAGGCTTTTCCTGGCAGCCAAGGGCGGCGAGGAATGCCTCGCCATCTCCCCATTCCTGCACGGTAAAGCCGGCACTGATCAAATTGGCGGTGAGCGATTCGCGGAACAGCCCATCGTCGTCGACCAGGGCGATGAGGGGACGAGAGTCACCGGCCATGGGGCCGTCCGCTTTCACGCAAGCGGTTGAGGCAAAGTGTTTCGGCGATGCCCCCGTCGATCTCGACGCCCAGAACCCGGAGTTTGTCTCCCGGGATCTCAGGATAGAATGAGATATAGAAAGTGCATGCCTTGCCGCGATATTCCCAGATCGTCGCCATGCCCCGCAATGTCACAGCGGACGGAGACCCGAGCAACCCCACCACATCGTCGGGCGTGAGGGTTTTGAACTGCTCCATCCGCAAATCCGGAAGCGACGGACCTGCGGGACGCTTTGGCGGCGGAGTTGGACGAGGGGGTGGCGGAAGAATCGGCGATGGGACAACAGGCTCGGGAGTCGGGTCCGGTACGGGGGGCGGCGGAGTCGCGCAGGCAGTGACCATCCCGAGGATAGCCGCCACAACCAGACGATCCCGCCCCCGATGCGACATGGCAACGCCTCGTCAATATCCCACATGAAGATACATCTTATACATTTTTAATTCTTTTAGTTGTGATGACAATCACACTACCGCGAGAATACCCCGACATCCTCGCTCAGCCTGCGCCTTGGGCGGCGACGTGGGCCCAGGGTCTTCCGACCATGGGACTGACGCAACGCGAACCGATAGGCATCATGGGAATCGAATCCGTCCCAATCATTGATATCCGAAACGGCCGCAGGCCCTTTGGCTCCGGCCGGGGCGGCCTTGAGCCGCTTGCGGAAAGCCGGGCTGCCTTCCGCCTCCTCCAGGATCAATCGGGCGAGTACGCCCGACCCCAGAGCGATCAGGGATTCCGGAGAAAGAGAGGTCTTGCCAGCCATGGGGTTCCGTCCCGCTCGAAATTCGGAAATCGGGCGACCTTGGCAGCGGAGAGGGGACGGGTTCAAGCGAAGGCGGCGGGAGGGATTCCCGCCCCACATACGCTTTCGTCCGTTACCTATGCGTTACCTGTGCCGGGGACGGAACGCGAAAAAGGCGTTAGCCTTTCAACTAACGCCTTGATTTCTTTGAAATTTTTGGTTGCGGGGGCAGGATTTGAACCTACGACCTTCAGGTTATGAGCCTGACGAGCTACCGGGCTGCTCCACCCCGCGATAAGGCTATTTGACAGTGTAAAGAGGGTTTTTTGACAGACGGCTTTGAAGGCCTGGCGGCGACCGACTCTCCCACGCCTTAAGACGCAGTACCATTGGCGCTGAACAGTTTCACGGCCGAGTTCGGGATGGGATCGGGTGTTTCCTGTTCGCCATGACCACCAAGCCATCGAAGCCGTCTGATGATGTCGTTATGGGAATTTACAAGCGCTAGGGCCGGCCTGGCCTCTGCGCGTTTATCAAGCCGATCGGACGATTAGTACCGGTTAGCTTCACGCATTACTGCGCTTCCACACCCGGCCTATCAACGTGGTGGTCTACCACGGTCCTGATAGGGAAACCTGGTTTCGAGGGAGGCTTCCCGCTTAGATGCTTTCAGCGGTTATCCTGTCCATCCTTAGCTACCCAGCGATGCCACGGGCGTGACAACTGGTACACCAGAGGGATGTCCATCCCGGTCCTCTCGTACTAGGGACACGGTATTAGTCCTCGTTTCCAAGGATTATTCCGTACTCCAAGGTACGTTCCCACGTGTTACTCACCCGTGCGCCACTCATCCCGAAGGATGCGTTCGACTTGCATGTGTTAGGCCTGCCGCCAGCGTTCGTCCTGAGCCAGGATCAAACTCTCAAGTTAACCTCGAAAGCCGAGCCTTTTCTCAATCACTTATACTTGGCCATAAGAACTTCAAAGGTATCGAACGAGTCGATATTCTTTTCGTCTTACTCAAGATGAGCGGTTGAGGAAGATCTCTCTTCCGACAGCCCCGGTTCCCCGAGAGCCGCCCGCCCATCTCTTTCGATCGCGTTTTCTTTTACAATGTCAAACAGCACACCGGCGAACCGGCAATATTGACTAACCACTTAGCTTCGACTACCGTCACATCGTCAGATGCTTCGTTCGTCGTCACCAAGGCGGCGGTTTTTACTAGCACCGCCCCACCGTGTCAACCGCTTTTTTTCAGGGCCGCCACACCGGCTGAAGCCAACGAAGCGACCCGGGCGGTCAACCGCATCGGGAGGCCGGGTTATAGAGAGTGCCCCTCAGCAGCGCAAGCCAAAAAATCGAGGGGTCTGGGGAGGCAAGCCTCCCCAGCCTTAAATCACGGAAAACCAAGGCCGGGGAGGCAGGCCTCCCCAGACCCCTCGATCCCGGGGGCGTGGGCTTGGGGTTACGCTCCCTCGACCGGCTCGGTCTTCCCCTGATCCTCGCCCCCCGCCATATGCTGCGCCTCGCGCTGCAACCGGCGGAAGGTGTGGAACGAGATGGGAATCAGCGCGAGGTAAATCACCCCAACGCCCCCAAGGGTCAGCCAGGGGTTCGTCACCAGCAACCCCGCCAAAATGCCAATCCCCACCAACAACGGCATCACCGCCTTGTGGGGCACCTTCACCTTCTTCAGGCTAAAGGTCGGCAGGCGGCTCACCATCAAGGCCGCCACACCCGCCAGCACCAGCCCAACCAAGGCCGGATGGCTGAAGACCTCGGGCGTCTCGGTGGCAAACGACAACATCATGGGCAGCATGACCAAGCCAGCCGCTGCCGGCGCGGGCACACCGGTAAAGTAATTATAAGCCCACGCCGGCAAATCCCGCTCGCCCATCAACTGGGTATTAAAGCGGGCCAAGCGCAGGGCACAGGACACGACATAAAGCAGGACCAAAGCCCAGCCGACACCTCCGGCCATGCCCATCGACCACAGATAGAGCAGAAGCGCCGGCGCCACACCAAAACAGACAAAGTCGGAAAGACTGTCCAGTTCAGCGCCGAAGCGACTGGTGCCATTGAGCAAACGCGCAACCCGACCATCCAGGCCATCCAGAATGGCGGCCAGAATGATCGCCACAACGGCCTTCTCAAACTCGCCGTGCAGGCCATAGCGCAAGGACGTGAGACCGGCGCACAGAGCCAACAAGGTCATCACATTGGGGATGATCTTGTTAAAAGACAGGCCCTGAAGCCGGGGAGTGCGCCGCCGGTGCAGCTTGGCGCGGGGGTGTCGAACCATGGATGCGTTCCCGTTAGCGCGCGACAGCCGTGCGCGTCGTCTCGGACGACGACAGGTCGGCCAGAACGGTCTCGCCGGAGACCATCGTCTGACCCGGCGCCACCAGCGGAGCCACGCCCGGCGGCAGGTAGATATCAACCTTGCTACCAAACCGGATCAGACCAACCACGTCGCCGGTCAGAACGGTCTGGCCCTCGGTCACGTCGCAGCGGATCCGGCGCGCAATCTGCCCGGCGATCTGGGTGAAGGCGATCTGACGACCGTCTTGCATCTTGACCACGACGCTGTTGCGCTCGTTTTCCTCGCTGGCCTTATCCAGGCTGGCGTTCAGGGTCTTGCCGGCCTTGTGCAACACCTTCGTTACCGTCCCGCCAATGGGGGCGCGATTGACGTGGACGTCAAACACCGACAAGAAAACGCTCACGCGCTGGCGCTTGCCCGGCGGATCGAGCGCCAACTCGGCCGGCGGATCCACTTCGTCGATCGCCTGCACCAAACCACTGGCCGGCGAGACCACCAGCCCCGACCGCTCCGGCACGAAGCGCTTGGGATTGCGAAAGAAGTACAAAACCGCCGCGGTCAGCGCAAAGCCCAGCAGCGCCAGCCAAAACGCCAGCGTCCACAAAACCAGCGACACCGCGCCGGCGATCGCCACAAACTTCCACCCATCGGGATGGAACGGAGGATTCAGGTAGGTCTTCCAATCGATATCGATGCGACGCATCTTTCCCTCCACAGGAACAAAAAAACGGTGACAGACCGGACGGCTCCGCATGGTCGAGCCCTCCATCACCGGGGTGATCGCGAGACTCCCTCGGGCTCGCGAACAGGCTCCGGCCGGGGAACGGTAAACACCTGGCCGGGATAAATGAGGTCAGGATCGCGGATGTGCTCGCGATTCGCCTGAAAAATAACCGTATAGCGCCATCCCTCGCCGTAAACCGACCGCGCCAAGCGCCAGAGATTATTCCCGGGTTGCACCACAAGCAGCGCCCCCCCGGGCTCCGGCGTCGGCAAGGTTTCTGGCCGCTGAAAGGGGATTTCCACCCGCCCGGTCACGGTGCCATCCGGCGTCAAGCGATCGGCGCGCAGGCTGTAGGTGCCCGGCTTCAAGGGGTTTTGACCCACGACGTGCCAGCGGTTGTCCGCCCTGGTCTCCTGCTCCCCGACCACGGCGGTGTCAAGATAGACCCGCACGATGTCGTTGGGTGCCGCCGTCCCGCCCACCACCAGCCGTCCCTCGCTGTCGTAATCCACCGTCTCGATCGACAACTCCGGGGCTGCCCGGCTCTCGCCAAAGCCTTGGAGAATGCGGGCAGACAGGGCGCTCCCCCTTTCTGGCAAGGCCACCACCAAGGGAACGGAGGCCTCCGTCTCGGGCCCTGCCGCCGAGGGCACCACCACCGCCACACTCTCCTGCCCCTGAACTGGTGCTCCCTCGACTGGCCGTGCTTCCAAGGTCAAGAGGTGTTGACCGGGATCCAGCGGCGTGTCGGGCGCCAAAACCCACTCGCCGCGGCTATCCGCCGTGACTTGTCCGACCGTGCGGCTGCCACTTTTCACCGCCACCGTTGCCCCGGGCGTGGCCTTGCCAGCGGCAACGATATCGCCGCCTTTTTCCACCCGAACCACATCAAAACGCACGGGCGCCTCTGGGGTCGTCGCGGCGGAAGACGCGGGAGGAAGCGGCCCCTGAGACGGCAAGGCCCCTTCCTTGATCGCCCCTGACGTGGTGGGGGTGACCTGGGATGTCGTCGCTTGGGGCGGCTCGGCACCGGTAGTCGACCCGCTTGTCCGCGACATCATCACGGCCCCCCAGATCACGAGCAGGATCACTCCCCCAACGATCCCGACGACAAGAAGGGTGCGCTTGTTCACGGCACAGCTCCGCTGCTTCGACCCAAAACAAACCGGGTGGAGTATAAGCGATCCCACCCCCGGGACAAAGGATCCCCTCACCCCGGCGGCATCCCGGCGGAAACCACCGCCAAAGCCCCGGCCACCGGAACCGGCCCCAGCCCGGTTCCCGCCGCTGCCAACCACCGCAACACCACCGCTCCTCCCGCCGCGTTTGGCCTCACCGGGGCTGGAGCGTCCGCCATCAAGGCCAAACCCGCCACCACAACCCCCACCAGGGCGTCGGGATCTTCAAGAACCAACGTTATGGCCAGAGGCATCAACACGCCGAGCCCTGCCACGCGCACACCGGGCCCTATCGGCGATCGACTCACGGCGTGGACGCCCAAGCAGCCCAGCATGGCCACCGTCAGGGCCAGGGCGGGCAAGGCCACGTCGGCGCGATCCACAATCCAAGCCACCAGCGCCACGCCCAAAGCGGCCCCTGGATAGCCTAAAACAGGCGCCCGCCCAACCCTCTCGGCCCGATGCAACCACCAAGACACCCCCAGCCACGTAAAAGCCCCTGTCCCTGCCAGGATAACGCGCGTCGAAACCGACCGGGGGAAAAACGCGTCTCCTGGCCCGCCAGCCAGTCCAAGCGCCAGAAAAAACGCCACCACCCCTGGCACCCAGCGGCCTGGGTGGACGGGGTCGGACGTCGCCGCCTTGCCTTTGCGCGAGCGTGCCGGTGTTGGCGCTGGCAGGGGATCCGCCCACAGCCCACTAAGCGCCGCCACCACCCCGGCCCACACCGCCCAGTCCCCACTGGACAGCCCGTCCGCCCGGCCCGCCTCGAGAAGGCCCCACCCGCAGAGTACCCCCATCGCCACGCCCGCCCCAGGCCAGGGGATCCGGGGGGCTTGCTGGGGGCGGGCCAAGCGGACATAGCCAACCCCTCCCAGGGCAAACGCCAGGGAAACCACAAACGGGACCAGACCCGCGGAAAACAAGGCCGAAGGGGCGGCGGTCATGAGCAAGCGGTCCGTCGCAGATGAAACATCGAAGGTTGACCGACGCTTCCCGCGCGCCAAGGGTTGCGTCCGCGTCGTTGGGGCCGCACAGTCGTGCCGGCCGCGTCGGCCGAACCTCGGCATCCGCCGAGACCAACGCGGCTCACGATAAGGCACCTTTTCCCCGAGGGCGTAAAGCCCCGTTCATCGCCATCCCTTTCAGGCTGGAGACCATCGATGACTGAAGAAACCTCGCCCACCCCGGCCACCTTACGGATCTGGGACCTCCCGACCCGGGTGTTCCACTGGAGCTTGGTTGTGCTTTTGCTCCTTCTGTACATCTCCGGCGACCTGATGGAGCAGGTCTCGGTTCATATGTTCCTGGGCAAGGTCACGGTTGCGCTGGTGATCGCCCGAATCATCTGGGGGGTCGTGGGAAGCGAAACCTCCCGCTTCTCGAGCTTCCTTAAGGGCCCCAAGGACGTTAAGGCCTATATCGACACGGTGAAGAGCGGCGGCCATTGGCAAGGGATCGGCCACAACCCGGCCGGCGCCTACATGATGCTGGGCTTGCTCGCCTTGATTCTCTTCCTCGGGTTCACCGGACTGTTCACCGAAGACAACACCTACGCCACGAAGGGTGGCCCCTTCTTTGAAGCGTCCCCCGAGTGGTGGCAGGGTCTGATGACCTTCTTGCACCATAACGTCTTCTATCTGCTGCTGCTGGGGGCGCTTGGCCATATTGGCGCGGCCCTGTTCTATAAGTTTGTCAAAAAGGACGACCTGATCCACCCCCTGGTCACCGGCGTGCGCCCCGCCATCCCCGGCGTTGCCGAACCGGCCTTCGCGCCCCCGCTGCTTGCCGCGGGAATTTTCCTGGCATCCTTGGTGGTGGTCTTTATCGCCGTGTAACGGCATTGGTTTGGTGTGGCGGCACGGATCTTCTTGAAGATCTGTTCTAAAGACAGCCCGGCGCAGAACGGGGAGGGGGCGGATCCCCAAGGTGTCGCGAAGCGATCCGCTCCCGTCTTTCCCTACTCCAGAATTTCCCGCAAGCGCCGACGACCGCGCTTCAAAAGCGACTCCACGGCATTAAGATTGAGATCCATGACCGTGGCGACTTGGGCCGCCGTAAGGTCTTCATTGTAATAAAGCGTGATGGCGATACGCTGGCGCTCTGGCAACTGGAGCACGGCGTCGCGCAAGCGACCGGCCGCCTCCGAGGCCCCATAGGCCTCCAGGGGCGAGCGGGCGGGATCGCTCATCTCCGCCGTTTCGTCCAACGAAACGGTCGTGTGCTTTCGGGTATAATCAATGCACCGGTTGAGGGCGACGCGATAGAGCCACGTGCGAAAGGCACCAGCCCCAGGGGTCCACTGGTCACGGCGGATCCACAGCTTCAGGAAAATATCCTGGGCGATATCCTCGGCCTCGCCCGAGCCGACGACCCGGCGAGCAAGGCCCACAATACGATCAATGTGACGGGTGACGAGAAGCCGGAAGGCCTCTCGATCTCCATCGCGCACAGAAGCCATGAGCGCTTCATCGGACTGGGACTCGGGCCCCTCTTCCGAGGCAGGCATCCCTGCTGGCATTGTCACATTCCCTGAAGCTGTCATGACAAGACCCTTTTTGAGTTCAGGGACCAGTCAGGACCCCGCGGGGGCGAGGTCCAAGGCTTCAGGGAAGTGTAGCAGTGCCCCCTACCACGGTCACTCGGTAGATTTTACCCGGCGACCGCCTCTTGGTGCGGCTCCTGCGCGGTCAGGGGAGGTTCTCCTGCGAGATTAGCCCACGCATCCCGCATGACCAAAACCTGACGATGAACGCTGGAATAGCGATCAAGGCCGGCATCACCCTTGGTACGAAACGCGGTATGGGCCTGAACGATCACCGTCTGGTAGTAGCGGCTCAAGGTCTCGGTCATCGCCAAGGCGTCAGGATCCCGCCGATTGAGGTTGGCATCCATCTCTGTCAGGATGTTGGTCGCCTTACTCAGGCATTTAAATTCGTCTTCCCGGCGGTTTTCCACCCGGGCCACCTTCGCCCGGGCCACCTGGGTGAGGACGGCGTCATACACTTCCACCAGGACCTTAAGCGGGGGCTGGGCTCGACGGGCAACCCCATAGGCCTGAAGAGCCTTGGCAACGTTGGTCATGTATGCTCTTCCCTTCTTGGATGATCAGCACACCAGCCTTTTCAGGCCTCGGCAGAAAAAGGGACCGATCGGCTCGTCTTAACTGTCGTCATCACTGAAGAACAACGCCTCCAGATACTGCAACTTGACGTCGGCCTCGGCAATTTTCTTTTCCAGCCTTGCATAATAGTTGATCAGCGTACTTTCATACTTCGTCGAGTCGGTAGCAACCTTATCACGCTTTTCTTGCTTTTCATCAATCTGGTCCGACAGATTGGAAATCGTCTCCGTGAGAATGCCGTCGCTCGCATTCGTGTACGTATCAAACCCACTCAACAGATTATCAGCGAAACCATTCGTAATGGTAAACGTGTTGGTCTCGGTGTTCTTGGTATCGTCATAGGCAATGTACAAACCGTAAAGGCTCGATGACTTCGGGGCATAGAGGGTCGAGCCATTGACCGTCAAATCCACCCCCGCCGCATCCAGCCCTGGGCCAAACAGCTTTGCCGAGGTGATCGAGGTCCCATTCGAAACGACACTGACGGTATAGGTTCCCTGGGCCATACCTTCGGCACGATAGGGAACACGGACGTCGGTTGACGAGGTGTCCACCTGCGTTTCAAAGAAATTCTGGATGAGGTCGATTTTTTGAAGCAACGCCTCGTTCAGCGTCGTCTCGTCAATGACCAGCTTATTGTTTTCATCCATTGACAAACCGATACCGCCATTCGTCCCATTGCCGAACAACGTAAACTTTTTGCCATCTTCATCGATAATACTATGAGTCAACAGCGATGACAGCACGCCTTTCACGCCCTTCAGCACGCTATCGCCAAAAAGCACCGCGTCTTCCGCGGCCCCGATACCGGCCGTGAATTGCTGGTTGGTAATAATGAAGTCGCGCAGAGCGTTATAGGCCTCGACAAAATCCTCAATGTCGCCCTTCACCTGCGACAGATCTTGGCCGACTTCCACATTAATCGTGTTCAGATTACCTCCGGCAAAGGTGCCGCCCGTTTCCGAGTACAAGGTGAAGGAAACCCCTGGCATCACATTGCTAATGGTATTCGAGGAACTTTCGACCTTGATGCCATCCACGTAAACAATAGCGTTCTGCGCTGTTTGCAGAACATTGGCCGCCTTAAAGGTGGTCCCATCTCCGTTGGTGATGCCAAGACCATCCAGGGTATTGCCTGACACATCGGTCGTCACGATGGACTTACCTGTCTCGGTGGTCGAAAGCACCAACCTCTGATGGGTATCGTCCACCTTCACCAACGTGGCCACCACGCCGGTGGAACTGCTCTTCGCATTGATGGCCGAGGCGAGATCGGAGATCGTCATCGTGGCCGACACGGTGATTTCTTCTTGCGTTCCCCCGGACACTCCAATTTTGAAGGAGCCCGCATACCCCAGGGCCGCGGAAGAGGTCTGACCGTCCGATTGCACCTTGTGCGACTTCGCCAGTTGCTCAACGCCCACGGAATAAATACCGAGAGAGGCCGACGACGTAGCGGTCGCCGACATAAAATTAGCCGGCGTAGAGACATCTGAAGAGGTTAAATAGGCAGCGCGCGAGTCAAAGGAAGACGTTGTTGACGAACTCGCCATATCCTTGATGGCCGTTGACACGGACGTCATCAAAGTATTCAACTGAGTATAGGCATCTGACTTGTTCGTCAGAACTTTCATTTGGTCATCGAGGCGATATGCTTTTTGCATTTTCGCCTCGACAGCCGCTTTGATCAGGGCCGTGGTATCCAGTCCAGAAAGTCCAGAAACATACGTGGAGCCGGAAGACCCGGTGACCACACTCGATGTCGAGGACACCGACGATAAGGACGAAACGGATGACATGGCCCTGCTCCTTGATGATGCCGTGGAGTACTCCCTAAGCCGCGGCAAGAAGAGGGGAGGCGGCCGAAGCCGCCTCGCCCATCCTGTCGCAAAACGCCCTTAGTTGAAGAGCTTCTCCAACTGCTGCGGCATCTGGTTCGCAGCCGACAGAGCCGCGATGGCCGCGTTGGTCAGGACCTTCGCCGACGACAGATTGGCCTGCTCTTCGGCTACGTCGGCATCGGTAATCGCCGACTGAGCCGCGTCCAGGTTTTCCTTGCTGATCGCCAAGGTGTCGCTGCGATAGTCGAAGCGCGACATCTGGGCGCCCAGTTCGGCGCGAGCATTGGCCACTTCCGTAACGGCGGCGTCGATGACGTCCAGAGCCGCCGTCGCGTTCGCCACGGAATCGACCGACGTGCCCGAGATGGCCGTGCCGGCGGTGGAGCCCAGGCTGGTCGTGCGGACGTCGGCCAGCTGGATGCTGATCACGTCGTTGCCCGACACACCCACCATGAAGTCCAGGGTCTTGGCGTCGAAGGTATCGCCGCTGCCGTCCTTGTCGAAGAACTCGGCGCCCCCGAAGGAGGTGATGCCCGAGGCGTTGGTATCGACGGCGACGTACAGGGCACCGGCCGTATCAATGTCGATATCGACATGGTACTTGCCACTGGTGGGCACCACGTCGTCTTCCGCAAAGCCCGCCGCGATCATGGCGGCGTTGATGTCGGCCTGCAGATCGGTCGGGCTGGACGTCGTGGTGTCAGCGAAGTTGTAAGCGTTGGAGACCGTCGCCGTCACCACCTTGCCATTGACGGTGAACGACAGCTGATCGCCAGCCGTCAGCACCGAGTTGTCGCCCAGGCCCGCAACGACGCCGTCGAAGGTCTGCATGGCGGAGCCGGCGGTGGAGAAGTCGGTATGCGCGCCGGCGACGGTGGCGGAGGTGCCGTCCTGATCGGTGAACACGGCGCCAGTCGAGGTCAGCAGGTCATTCATCGAGGTGTCGGTCAGGGTCACGTTGCCCGTGCCGACTTCCAAGGTCACCTTGAGGGCGCCCGCGGTATAGCCCGCCTGCTTCAGAGCGGTGTCAAAGTCGCCCTGAACGCTCTGATAGCCATTGGACAGCGTGGCGGTCAGAGTCTTGCCGTCGTAGGTGAAGGCGATGGTGTCACCGGTGGTCATGGCGCTGCCGATACCGGCATAGGTCATGGTCGCCGTGCCAGCCAGCTCGGCCTCAACGCTGGAGCCAGCATAGGTGCCGTCAAGCAAGGTGGTGCCATTGAACTCGGTGTTGGTCGCGATGTCCCCGAGTTCGTTGATAAGCTTTTGATATTCCAGATTGATGTTGCTGCGTTCGGATTCCACGGCGCCGGAGATCGAGGAGGTCGCCAGGACCTTCATGCGCTCCAGAATGTCGCCAACCTGGGAGAGGGCGCCATCGGCCGTTTCCAACAGAGCCGTCGCATGCGACGCGTTGGTCTGCGCCTGGCCGAGAACCGAAACGTCATTCTTCAGCTTCATCGACACCGCCAGACCGGCCGCATCGTCGGCAGCGCTCGTGATCTTCGAACCGCTGGCGATGCGGTTCAGCGCGGAGGTCTGGTTGGAGGAGTTGATGTTCAGGTAGCGCAGGGCCGAGTTGGCCGAGGTGTTCGTCGTAATGACGGGCATAATACGAGTCCTTTCTCATCCCTTCGTGGCGCGCTTCTCGCACCGCTGTTGAGCCGGCCTGGACGCTGCCTGGACGCTGCTGTCCCGCGCCGATCAACAATGGAACGGCCCAGCGTCGGATTTCCTGGCGCGTCCGACGCAAATTTTTTTTTGGTTTGCGCTGCGCCAGTATCGAAGTGTTTGACGCGTTTTTTGGGCAGACGTCAGGCGGCCCCACCCCGAGGCTGCTCCTGGGGACACCGGCCGGGAAAGGCATCTGACATGAGCACCGCCTCGACTTCCTCCACCACCAGCGCCTCGACCTACAACGGCCTGTCCACCCAGACGGCGTCCTCGGTCACCGAGTTGGGCGACAACTATGACATGTTCATCAAGCTCCTAACGGCCCAGCTCAAAAATCAAAACCCGCTTGACCCGACCGATACCGACCAGCTCACCCAGCAGATGGTTAGCTTCAGTGAGGTCGAACAATCCATTCTGACCAACCAATACCTCGAAAATCTTGTGCTTTCCACAAGCAACGAGTCCTCGCAGGTCGCCTTGTCTTTCTTGGGCAAGCAAGTAACTTACGATGCGTCGTCACAAGAGTATAATGGCTCGTCCCTCTCTTGGGGCATGGAAATTCCCGAGGATTCGACGTCGGTGTCCTTTGAGGTTCAGAACGAGGATGGTCTAACGGTTTACAAAGCGACCGAGGATGACCTGGATTCTGGGAACCATACCTTCACCTGGGATGGCTCAACGACGGCGGGCGGCAGCCCGGTCGAAGGGACGAAATACAAACTCGTGGTGGTTTCCACCGACGCCAGCGGCGACACCAGCAAGGTGACGCTGCAATCGACCAGCATCGCAAGCCAAGTCGATTGGTCCACCGGCACGCCCCAGCTTGTTTTGAAAAATGGCGCCACCGTCGCGCTTTCCACGATCATTACGGCTCGCGCCGTTGACACTGACGCCTGACGCCAGGGAGTTAAATCATGGGTAGTCTCAGCAGTTCGATGTACACGGCGGTGTCCGCCTTGCGGTCCCAGTCGTCGGCCGTGTCTACGATCTCGAACAACCTTGCCAACAGCGAAACGGTGGGGTTCAAGACCACCGATGCCAATTTCAAGACGCTGGTCACCGGAACGAGTTCACAGCTCAATTTCACCGGGGCGGGCGTGATCGCTAACCCGTCGCAGAACATTTCCCAGCAAGGCGTACTGGTGGGCACCGAGAATGAAACCGACTTGGCCATCGACGGCTCGGGCTTTTTCATTGTGGCGCGGGATTCGGGCAGCAGTGATTTCGCCTACACGCGTGTTGGCAACTTTTCGACCGATGCCAACGGGTTCTTGGTGAACGACAATGGCTTTTATCTCCAGGGCTATCCCACCAATCGCGATGGCAAGGTGACCATCCCCAAGACCAAGTACAATCTTGAGGCGGTCAACATCAACTCGTCCAACCTCGCACCAGTGCCGACCTCCAAGGTGACCGTGGAAGCCAACCTGCCCTCGGACGCTATTGATGGTGCTTCGGTGCAGTCCAATGTCGAAATTTTCGACAGCCAGGGCAACGCCCACACCATGCTGTTCACCTATACCAAGTCCACAAGCGCTGACAACACGTGGAACGTGGTGGCTACCTTGGCCGACGAAGGCAATCCGGCGGCACAGCCGGGCACGATCACCGATGCGACGTGGCAAGTAACCTTCGACGGCGACGGCTACCTGACCAGCGTCACCAAAAACGGCACCACGATTGATTCGACGAGCCCGACCGGGACCTCCACCAACAGCCTTGATCCGATCGGGATCACCTGGAACAACGGCACGACGGCCAGCTCCATCACCTACGTCACGGGCGAAATCGGCTCGGCGAACATCCTCAGCCAATACGCCTCCACCGATGGCTCGGCGGACATCTCAATCGACAAAATCACCCAAGACGGCGTGAAGCCGGGCGCGTTCTATAGCGCCTCGGTGTCCGAGACCGGGTTGGTTTATGTCAACTACGACAACGGCGTGTCCAAGCCGATCTACCAGATCATGCTGGCGACCTTCACCAACCCCGACGGGTTGGAGGCGGCGTCGGGCAACGTCTACACCCCCACCACCTTGTCGGGGGCCGAGACCCTGAACACGCCGGGGTCGGCGGCAACGGGAAGCCTGTCCTCTGGCGCCCTGGAAAGCTCCAACACCGATACCGCCACCGAGTTCAGCAAGCTGATCACCTCGCAGCAGGCCTACAGCGCGGCGACGCAAATTCTGGAGGCGGCCCAGGACATGTTCCAAGACCTCATCCAGGCGAAGAAGTAAGCCATGGCCCGGCGCTCCTCCACCGCTCTGGCCGACCCGGCTCTTGCCCAAGCGCTCGAGACGGCCCTGGACCAGATGGTCCGGGCCGAACGACTGGCCGAGGCCGTGGGGCCCGGCTCCGACGAGCGGGCCCGGGTTTTGGCGATGGCGGCTTTGGTGGACGCCCGGCAGGAGTTGGCACGGCTAAAGGGCGAGGTGGGGGACAAACTGGCGCAGGTTCGGCGCACCCGCTCGCCCATGTCGGCCTACGCCAACGCGGCCGCGCTGCGGTTGTCCCGGAAGCGATGAGAGGAGGCTGGTCATGTCCGTCCTTGCCCCGCACGGTGCGGTTCTCGCCTTGCTTGACGCGTATCAGGCGGTTTTGGCTCGGCTCCTGGCCTTGGCGGAATGGGAACGTGACTGGCTGGCCACCACGCCCGGACCGTTGCCGCTGGATCGGGTGCACGAGCGCGAGGCGCTGGCCCAGGAGTATGCCCGGCTGACCGAGGCGGTGGTGCCGCATCTTCTGGCCCTGCATGCCGCCGGTCACTTAGACGCCCAGGCCCTGGAAGAGCGCACCCGAACTCTGGTATCGTTGATGAAAGACAACCAAAACAGGCTGCATGCTCGCCAGGGCGTCACCCATCGCCGGGTGACGCTGGTGATGCAGGCCATCGCCGCGCACGAGCACGAGGCCGCACCGCTCTCCGAGCGACCGGCGCGGCGGGAGGCGCGACCCTGAGGGTCTTTAGAGGCCGGGCGTCGTTGACCGGCGTTGACGTGTTTTTCTCGGGTCAGAAGACCCAACCCCCTTCCGCCGTTCCAGGAAGGGTCAGATCGGATGGTCGCGGAAGACAGGGGACTGTCCGGGGCCGGCAACGGGGAAGCCAGGAGGCGGGACCATGTCCATATCAACGATGATCCACACCGCGCGCACGGGGCTACTGACAACACAAACCCAAATCGCGGTCACGACCAACAACCTGACCAATGCCAAAACCGAAGGCTATACCGTCAAGACGGTTTCGACCGCGACCCTGATGGCGCAGGGGCGTGGGGCGGGCGTCACGGTGGTGGGCATTGGCAACACGATCAACGAGGCGCTGTCTGCCAAGATCCGCAAGGCGACCTCGGCGACCGCGGCCGAGGAAACCAAGGCGAATTACCTGCAAACGGTGCTGACCTCGCTGGGGACGACCAAGGACGGCTCGGCCCTGGAAAGCAGCATGACCGCCTTGATGGACGCCATCAACACGGCGGTCTACGACGGGGCCGGGGCCGACGCCTTGCTCTCCACGACGGAATCCCTGGAGACCTGGACCACAACCTTGCGCGATTCCTCCAACGCGGTGCGCGCGGCCAGCAATTCGGCCGATGATGCGATCGGCGAGAGCATTGAGCAGATTAACGACATTCTCCAGAACCTGGACAAGCTCAACGACAAGATCACCCTGACCACGGCTTCGGGGAAGTCGGCCGCGGACCTGATCGACACCCAGCGCACGTTGCTGAAAGATCTGAGCGCCTTGGTGGATATCACCGCGTTCTCGACCAACACCGGCGAGATCCGGGTTTACGCCTCCAACGGCCAGCAATTGCTGACCAGTTCCGCCATGACCTTGGAATACACGACCGGCGGTACCAACACCTCGATCACGCTCAATGGGAAAGATATCACCAGCAACCTCAAGGGAGGCACGCTGGGCAGCTTGATTTCGTTGCGCCAGGAGACCTTGCCTGACATCCAGGCGGGCCTGGATAATCTGGCCACGACGCTGGCCGATACGATCAATGCCAAGGCCAGCTTGGCGTCGGCCTCGCCGCCGCCGTCCACCCTGACCTCGGCCAACACGATTGCCTCGGCTGGTCTTCCGGGAACGGGCACGATCACGTTCATGACCGTGTCGCAAAGCGGCACCACCGAGGGCAACGTCTTGACCAGCGTGTCGGTGAATCTTTCCACCATCACCTCGGCGGCCGACCTCAACACCGCGTTGGCCGGCTCCAACATCACGGCGACCGAGGATGCCACCACGGGCCACTTGGTATTGAGCGCCTCGTCCGGGGGCGTGGTGTTGAGCGGTGACGGCACGGTGGGCACCAAGGGCTTTGCCCATGCCCTGGGGATCAATACCTTGGTGTCGGGCACCAACGCCGCCGACATGAAGGTCTTGGTGGACGAAACGACCTTCCCGACGGCCTTGCCGGCTTCGACCACCGTGGGCGAAAAGACGTTGATTACCGGGGACACCTCGGGTTTGCAAAAAATCTGGGGCGCCCTTGACGACGACATCAGTTTTTCGGCGGCAGGGACCTTGCCGGCGGCGAGCAAGTCGGCCGTTGGCCGCATTGCGGCGTTGCTTGATGATCTGGCGGACCGGACCGAGGCGACCCAGGAAGCAGCCTCTCTTTCGGCCGCGACCCGCGATTCCCTGGCGACCACCTTTGACAATGCCTATGGGGTGAACACCGAGGAAGAGCAGACCAAGCTGGTCAGCCTGGAGCAGTCCTACAAAGCTATTGCCCAGATCATGACGACAGCCCAAGATATGTTCGATAGTCTTTTGAGCATGATGAAGTAAGGGAGGGKACCATGCGTGTTTCAACGAACTCGATGAACTCTGTTCTGCTGGCCCAAACCCTTAACGTTCAGTCTGACTATGCCAAAGCGCTGAATCAGCAGTCCTCGGAGCTGAAAAGCGAGAGTTTGGCGGGGCTGTCGGGACAGGCGGGGGCGGTGGTCAGCTTGCAAAGTGACCTGAAGGCCTCGGAAAACTTGGCAACCAAGGCCAAAAAGGCCTCGTCGATGGTCGAGATTGCCTACTCTTCCATCACCTCCATTGCCGAGATCGTGTCCAAGGCCAAGGTGGAGATTACCGCGGCGATTTCCGGCACTGTCTCCGATGTCTCCAATCTGGTCAGGGATGCCGATAACTGGCTGGTGGACGTGCAGACCCTTCTCAACGTCACCATGGGCGGCTACTCGGTGTTTGGAGGCAGCGGCGGCCAGAGCAAACCGGTTGACATGAGCCTGGGCGGCGCGACCGGCAGCGCCTACTACCAGGGCTCGGGAACCGACTGGGCCCTGATGGTGGACGGGTCCACCCCCTTGACCTATGGCGTGCGGGCCGACGCCACAGCGTTTCAAACGACGATTACCGCCTTGCGCAGCCTGTCGAGCATGACCTCGACACCGGACACGGAAACCTTGCAGAATATTTTTGATACCTTTGACAGCGCGTTGACCCAGTTGGGCAAACTGCAAGAAACCCTGTCCGATCAGAGCGACAGCCTGGACTCGGTGATTGACGCCCAGACCGACTTTCAGCTCTATGCCGAAAGCGCCCTGGACAGCGTGCGCGCGGTCGATGTGGCCGAGGCGACCGCCAATGCGTCGCAGATCGAGGTCATTCTCAAAGCATCCTATGCCGCTTTGTCGAAGGTCACCAATTTGTCCCTGACCGACTATCTGCGCTGACGCCGCCAAAGGGCAGGCTGGGGAGGCGGGGCGGCCTCCCCAGACCCCTCCCGCGCTGGGGCACATCACCGTCGCGAACGGGGGTGTTCCGGTGTAGCTTGAGGGCTGGTCCCCGCTGGGGGAGCTTTCGCGGAGTTGTTTGCGCATGTTTTCGTTTACCGTGGCTGCCACCGATGGGGCGGCGCGTTTGGGGCGGCTGGAAACAGCCCATGGGCCGGTTGAGACCCCGGTGTTCATGCCGGTGGGCACGGCCGGCACGGTCAAGGCCATGACGCCCGAGGCGGTGGCCTCGACGGGCGCCCGTATCGTGTTGGGCAACACCTATCATTTGATGCTCCGGCCCACGGCCGAACGCGTGGCGCGCTTAGGCGGCCTGCACCGGTTCATGGGCTGGGACGGGCCGATCCTGACCGACTCGGGCGGCTATCAGGTGATGAGTCTGGCCAAGCTGCGTACCCTCACCGAAGAGGGCGTGACCTTCCAGTCGCACATCGACGGCAGCCGCCATTTGCTCACCCCCGAACGCTCGATGGAGATCCAGGACCTTCTGGACGCCACCATCACCATGGCCTTTGACGAATGCCCACCGTTTCCGGCCGAGAAGGCGGACGTGGCCCAGAGCATGCGCCGCTCCATGCGCTGGGCCGAGCGCTCGCGCCGGGCGTTTCGCGAGCGGCCGGGCTATGCCTTGTTCGGCATCAACCAAGGCGGGATCCACCCCGACCTGCGCGAGGAAAGCGCGGCGGCGTTGAAGGAGATCGGCTTTGAGGGGTATGCGGTGGGCGGCTTGGCGGTGGGCGAACCGTTTGAGGCGATGCTGGCCGCGCTTGACGGCACGGTGCCCCATCTGCCGGCCGACCGCCCTCGCTATCTGATGGGCGTGGGCCGCCCCGAGGACATTGTGGCAGCGGTGGCGCGGGGCATTGATATGTTCGATTGCGTGATGCCGACCCGCTCGGGACGCACCGGCAAGGCCTTTACCCGCCGGGGCGATCTCAACATGCGCAATGCCCGGCACCGCGACGACCCGCGCCCGCTTGACGAGGCCTGTGGCTGTCCGGCCTGCCGGCGCTTCAGCCGGGCCTATCTGCACCACCTGATCCACGCCGAGGAAATCCTGGGGGCCATGCTGCTGACGTGGCATAACATCCAGGTTTATCAAGATCTGATGGCGGATCTGCGAACGGCCATCGGGGCTGGCCGGCTTTCGGCGTGTCTCGACGACTTCCATGCCACGCGGGCGCTGGGGGATCTTGAGCCCGTCTGAGGCCATCCGCGCGCGGGCCTTGGCGCTGGGGTTTTCCGCCGTCGCCCTCACCCGCGCGACCCTGGCGCCCGGCGTGCGCGAGGATTTGCTGGCCTATTTGGCCGAGGGGCGGCACGGCCCGATGGCCTGGATGGCCGAAACGGCGGAGCGACGGGGCGACCCCCGGGTCCTTTGGCCCGAGGCGGTGTCCGTGGTGACGCTGGGCTTGTCTTACGCCCCGGCCCGCGATCCCCGACACGATGCCCCCTCCCCCTCGCACGCCTCTCTCAGCGTCCACGCCCGCCACCGCGACTACCACGATGTGGCCAAGGGACGGGCCAAGTTGCTGGCGCAGTGGATGGGGGCCAAACTGGGCGGGGCGGTGAAAGTGTTTGTCGATACGGCGCCGGTCATGGAGAAGCCCTTGGCTCGGGCGGCGGGGCTGGGGTGGGTGGGCAAGAACACGGTGTTGATTCATCCGGTGCACGGCACGTGGCTGGTCCTGGCCGAGGTGTTCACCACCCTTGCCCTGGACCCGGATCCCCCGATGGCCGATCGCTGCGGTACCTGTCGGCGCTGCCTGGACGCCTGCCCCACGGGAGCCCTGACGGCGCCGGGACGCATGGATGCAAGGCGGTGTCTGGCCTGCCTGACCCTGGAAACCCCGGGCCCGCTGCCCGAGGCGCTGCGACCAGCGCTGGGCAACCGGATTTATGGCTGCGATGCCTGCTTGGTGGTGTGTCCCTGGAACCGCTTTGCCCCGCCCACGACAGAACCGGCCCTCACCGCCCGGCCCGACCTGTGTGCCCCACCGCTGGCCGCCCTTTTGGCCCTGGATGACGCCGGGTTTCGCGCTTTTTTCCGGGGCTCGGGGATGCGCCGTCTCGGGCATGCGCGGTTTTTGCGCAATGTCCTGATGGCGGCGGGCAACAGCGCTGATCCGGGGTTGCGCCCGGCGGTGGCCGCTTTGGCCGACCACCCCGACGCCCTGGTGCGCGACGCGGCGGCCTGGGCGCTGGCCCGGCTGGGCTGACAGCAAAAACCCCGCTGGCCGGGCCAACGGGGTTTGTTTGGTAGCGGAGGAGGGATTCGAACCCCCGACACGCGGATTATGATTCCGCTGCTCTAACCTGCTGAGCTACTCCGCCAGAAGGGCGTGACACGAACAAAAATGGTAGCGGAGGAGGGATTCGAACCCCCGACACGCGGATTATGATTCCGCTGCTCTAACCTGCTGAGCTACTCCGCCGCCGCGAGAGCCGTGTGTTTAGAGAAGAAGCGGCCCTGCGTCAACAAAAATATGAGAGGGGTCTGGGGAGGCCGCGCCTCCCCTGCCTTTCAGGAAAAAGACAAGGCTGGGGAGGCGCGGCCTCCCCAGACCCCTCGTTTCCTTAAGGGGAGGAGGGGGAGGGCCGGATCCAGCCGCCGCCCAGCAGGCGGGTCGCCTCGGTCTCCAGGCCGTAGAACACGGCGGCCTGTCCCGGGGCGACGCCGTAGACCGGTTCCGCCACGCTCACCCAAGCGGTGGCGGGGGACGGCCCGGGGGTGACACGGGCCGCCACCGGGGGGGGCGGCGTTGCGGATCTTGACGCGCACGGGCAGGCCCTCGGCGGGCAGCGTCGGGTTGCAGCGTCGGCCGCCGCGTCCCGCCGTGCCGGTGGTGGCGACCGAGGCCGAGGCCCGGGTTTTGGCTCGCCCGGGCTGGGGGCGCGACCGGTAAAAAACCGGGGTCCCGCACTTGTCGCCATCCCGACAATTGTGCGACACCCGACAGGGCGGTGGGGGGCGGGGCGGGAGGTGGTGGGATAAAAAAACAAAAAAATGCGGGGCTCTGCCCCCGCGCCCCGCAAGGAACCAAGTCCCTTGACCCTATTCCCTTAGAGAAAAAATGACCGCTATCAAAAAACATTTGGAGAAATGGTGGGGAATTTTTTGCTATTTTATTCGGGGCAATTAATAAATTTGCTTAGATCATCGTGGAAATGAATCCATAAAAAAAGGGGAGGTCTGGAGGCGTTAGCCTCCAGGCGGGGTTCGGGGCGGCAGCCCCGACGTCTTCCCGCACTTGGCACCCCCCTTGCATACTCTCCAGCACGACAGCCCCGCCGGTGCGGGGCGTCTGGCAGGGAGGACACAATGGGATCGCGACAGGTCATAGCCTTGGACTGCATTGCGGGTCTGTCCTCCACCCAGCCGACCACCGACAAGACCGGCGGGTGTGCAAGCGGCTCCTGCGGGGCCTCGGCCGGACCCGCCGACGTGCCGGCCGATGTCTGGAACAAGATCAAGGACCACCCCTGCTATTCGGAAGAGGCACACCACTTCTTCGCCCGCATGCACGTTGCCGTCGCTCCGGCCTGCAACATCCAGTGTAACTACTGTAACCGCAAGTTCGACTGTGCCAACGAAAGCCGCCCCGGCGTGGTCTCCGAGCGCCTGAGCCCCGAAGAGGCGGTGCGCAAGGTGGTCGCGGTGGCTAACGCCGTGCCCCAGCTCTCGGTCCTGGGCATCGCTGGCCCCGGCGACTCCCTGGCCGACTGGCGCAAGACCTTCGAGACCTTCGAGCGGGTCAACGCGGTGCTGCCCGACCTCAAGTTCTGTCTTTCGACCAACGGCCTCGCCCTGCCCGACCATCTGGACGCCTTGTCGCGCCTCAACATCGACCACGTCACCATCACCTTGAACGCGGTCGATCCCGACATCGGCGCCGGGCTCTATGCCTGGGTGGCGTTCCGGGGCAAGCGCTACACCGGCCGCGACGCCGCCGCCCTTTTGCTGGAGCGGCAGCTTGAAGGCCTTGAAGGATTGGTGTCACGCGGTATCCTGGTCAAGATCAACTCGGTGATGGTGCCGGGGATCAACGACGAGCACCTCCCCGAGGTCAACCGCGTGGTGCGCGAGAAGGGCGGTTTTCTCCACAACATCATGCCCCTAATCAGCGACCCGGCCCACGGCACGGCCTTTGGCCTGTCCGGCCAGCGCGGCCCGACCCCGGCCGAGGTCAAGGCCCTGCAAGACCGCCTGGGCGGCGGCGCAGGACTCATGAAGCACTGCCGGCAGTGCCGCGCCGATGCCGTCGGCCTGCTGGGCGAGGACCGGGGGCAAGAATTTACCATGGACAAGGTTCCTGAGACACTCCACGTCGAGACCACGCGCCGCGAGGACTACCGCGCCTTCGTCGAGCAGGAGCGCGCCGATCGCCGCGCCGCCGTCGAACAAGCTGCGGCCGACCTCGCCCAGGCCGAGCCCGATGTCCCGGCCTGTCTGGTCGCCGTAACCACCCGGGGCGGCGGGCGCATCAATGCCCACTTTGGTAAGGTCACCGAGTTCCAGATCTACGAGGTCGATGCCGCCGGGGTGCGCTTTGTTGGCCTGCGGCGCCTGCCCGACCGCTATTGCCTGGGCGGCTTCAGCCGCGAGGGCGCCATGCCCGAGATCCTGGCCGCCCTCGACGGTGTCCAGGCGGTTCTGACCGCCAAGATTGGCGATGGTCCCCGCCGCCGTCTGGAAGAGGCCGGCCTCGTGATCAGCGAGGCCGAGGCCCTGGACTATATCGAACCCGCCATCGGCCGCTGGTATGCCGGCTGGCACGGCGGGCTCGCCGCCCCCGCGGGCGGGGTGCGACAGGCGACGGCGTGAGGGCGTCGCTTTTCCAGCGGGCCCCAGCACGAGCCCGTCTCAAAAAGGAGCAGACTGATGGCTTTGAAGATCAATACCAATTCCTGCACGAGCTGCGGCGCGTGCGAGTTCGAGTGCCCCAACGGCGCCATCAGCATGAAGGGTGACGCTTATGTGATCAAGGCAGCGCTGTGCTCCGAGTGCGACGGGGAGTCGCCTCAGAAATGCGTGGCGGTCTGCCCGGCCGACGCCTGCGTCCCGGTCTGAGCCGGAACGCGGGGGCCCGGGACCGGTTGGCGCTTGGGGGAGACCGGCCGGTCCCGGTGCAATTGACGACAAGACCAAACAAGAGGTCAACAGCAGGGTCCATCGGAGGGGGCCCACCAGGGAGGGGGAAATGCAGTCGATGGCCGACGATGACCCCGACCAACGCCGGGACTGGCGCGGGGAGTGCGTGGACTGCGAGGCCTGTCCCCACCGGGACCGCCTAAGCACGAAGCGGTGTGATCCCCGGGCCGCTTGCGTCCAGGATCGGCGGGCCGTGCTGGTGCAGGCCTTCTTTGCCCGCAACCCGGACCTTTCCGATGACTACCTCTCGCACCCTTGGTTTCTTGTCCGGGTGCAGGCGGTGCGCCGGGCCACGGTGTTCCGCCTGCCCCCCTTGCTCACCGATCCCGACCCCGACGTGCGCTGGGCCATCACCCAACGCCTGCCACGCGCCCAAGTTCTCAAGCTGCGCGATGATCCCGATCCTCGGGTGCGCATTGGCGTCGCCGGTCGCTTGCAAGATGGCGACCTTGTGCCCTTGATGAACGATACCGACCCGGCGGTGCGTGCCACCGTGGCCCGACGCATCACGCCTGGTATGCTGGTGCTCATGGTCCACGACGCCGACCCCGAGGTCCGCCGCGTGGTGGCCCGACGCATCGGCAATGACTGGTTGCGGACCATGATTTGGGACGAGTGCCCCGAGGTGCGTCTCGACGTGGCCCAGCGCCTGGATCCCGAGCAACTGGCGCCGCTGGCCCGCGATCCCGACGTGCGCGTGCGCCACACCGTGGCCGAGCGCATTGATCTTCCCCACCTTGATCTGCTGGAGGACGACCCCGACGACCTGATCCGCGAAACCGCCCGCGCCCGCCGACCCCATGGCCTGAAGCCTCCGCCCGGCGCCGCGATCCTCTCCCCCTTCGTTCGGACTGATCCCCCATGATGACCGATGCCCCCCCGCCGCCACCTGGACCGACGAGTATGAACTCGACGACGACCCCGAATTCGATTACGGCATGAAGGTGCGCTCGAAGAAATATATTAAAAACGACGGAACCTTCCCCGGCGCCGAAGTTGGCGAAATCCTTATTAAAAAAGGAGAGGTCGGCTATATCCGATCCATTGGAACTTTCTTGAACCGTTATTATATTTATGGCGTGGACTTTATTGACAGTGGGCGCCTCGTCGGGATGCGCCTGAAAGAACTGGAACTCGTGGAGGACAAGGCATGAAGATTACCATCCGCAAAAAAGGCGACGCCTTCGAGGCCTATGTGCCGAAAAAGGACCTGGAGGAAAAAGTCGTCGCCATGGAACACCCCACCTTGTGGGGCGGATGGATCCGTCTTGCCAACGGCTGGACCTTCCAGATGCCCGACAATGACCCCGAGACCCCCCTGCCCATCACCGTGGATGCCCGCAAAACCTCGGGCGGGGAGGACTGAGCATGACCCTTCCCCCGGCTGCGGATCTTGGAGCGCACGCTGCCTTTTGGGCCCAGGCAATTCGGGCCGGGCGGGCGATCCCCTATCTGGGGCCGGGGGTGCTGGCGCCCCTGATCCCCACCACACCGGTCGCCCTGGCGGCCGCGCTCAACGCCAAGGTCCCGGTCCCGGGCCGCATTCGCGCTAACCTGTGGTCCTCGGCCCAGTTTATTGAAACGCGCCGCCATCGCGTCACTCTTGATCGGGCGTTGGCCCAGATTTTTGCCCCGGAGCTTCCCCTCAGCCCCCTGGCCCAATGGCTGGCCGGACTGCCGGCCGTGCCGCTGCTCGTCGATGCGTGGTATGAGACCTCGCTGTCGCGCGCCTTGGCGGCGGCGGGGCGCACCGACTGGGGACAGGTTCAAGGCGCCAATCGCCAAGCGGTGGGGGCCGAGGACTTCTTCGCCAGCGTCAGCGCCGACGGCACCCGGGTCCCGGATGCCCAGGCGCAGACCTGGGCCACCGTCTTGTACAAGCCCTACGGCTCGATGTGGCCCTTAGGCAACGTGCTGGTCAGTGACAGCGATTATGTCGAAGCCTTGACCGAGATCGACATCCAGACGCCCATCCCGCCGGTCGTGCAGGAGCGCCGTTGCGGGCGCGGGTTCTTGTTCCTGGGCTGTCGCTTCGACGATCAGATGAGCCGCACCTATGCCCGCCAGATCATGAAGCGCTCTGCCGGGCCGCACGCTGCCGTGCTGGCCGACCCGTTGACGCGCAACGAGGAGCGCTTTTTGGAAGAGCAGGAGATCGTCCGCCTGGAGGGCGAGACGGAGGGGTTTGTCGGCCAGTTGATCGGCGCCGACACGCCGACCGCTTGATAGCAAGAGAAGGCTAGGGAGGCGGGGCCTCCCCAGACCCCACCGTTCCTGGGGTTAGCCTTCGCGTAGGCGAACTAGAAAGTCGCTGACCCGCAGGCGCAGATCTCCCACCTTGTGCGCCAAGATCGAGGCGGCGGCGCCCACGTCACGGGCCGACATCCCAGTCATGTCGGCCGCCTGATGGACGCCATCGGCATTCTCACTGACCTGGGAGGCGCCGAGGGAGGCCTGCTGGATAGCCCGCGAAATTTCGTGGGTCGCGGCGCCTTGTTCCTCAATGGCGGCGGCGATGGTGGCTGAGATCTCGTTCACCTGGGTAATGGAGCGGGTAATCTGCTCAATCGCCGTGACACTGGCCGTGGTTCGCGCTTGAACATCGTTGATCTGCCGAGCAATTTCCTCGGTGGCCCGGCTGGTTTGGTTGGCCAGGGTCTTGACCTCGCCGGCCACGACGGCAAAGCCCTTGCCGGCATCGCCGGCCCGCGCCGCCTCTATAGTGGCGTTGAGCGCCAGCAGGTTGGTCTGGCTGGCGACATCGGTAATAAGGGTGACGACTTGGCCGATGCGCTCGGCGGCCTCCGAGAGGGCCCGCACGGACTCGTTGGTAACCCGTGCCAAGTCCACCGCCTCCCCGACCACCGAGGTGGAGCGGGTGACTTGCGAGGAGATCTCGCCGATGGAGGCGCTCATTTCCTCGGCGGCGCTCGCCACCGACTGGACATTGCCGTTGGTATCACGCAACGACCGGCTGACCTCGACCGAGCGCTCCAGGGACACGCGGGCGGTATCGCCCATGGCCCGGGCGGTCTGGTCGAGTTCTTCAGCGGCAACGGCCAGACCGTTAAGGATTTCGCCAACCTGGGCTTCAAACGCCTCGGCGAGGGCAACGCGGGCCTGACGCCGCTCCTCCACGAGACGATGGTCGGCGGCCCGGGCGTCTTCCTCCAGCCGGCGGGAGGTGCGGGCGGTGTCGCGAAACACCGCCAAAGCCTGGGCCATGGCGCCGATTTCATCGCCCCGCTCGCTGCCGGTCACGGAAACATTCAGATCCCCCTCGGACAAGCGCACCATGGCGGCTTTGATCGCGGCGAGGGGCTTGGTGACGCCGCGCATGACGGAGACGGCGACGCCCGACGCCAGGGCCAAAATCAGGCCAGCGGCGAGGCCCAGGGTCAGGACCTGACGCAAAAACAAGGCATCCACATCGTCCATATAGACGCCGGTGCCCACCAGCCAGTCCCAGGGCTGGAAGCGCGCGGCAAAGGCCAGCTTGGGGGCTGGCTTTTCCTGGCCGGCGTGGGGCCAGTGATAGGATAAAAAGGGATCCTCTCCCTTGAGAGTCGCCTCGTTTAATTGGCGAATAAAATAAACGCCGTTTACGTCCTTGAGACCGGAAACATCCTTGCCTTCCAGCTTAAGGGCGCCCCGATTGACGATCACGGTATTGTGACGATCGGTCACGAAAATGTAGTTGTTGTCGCCGAAACTGAGGGAACGGATCAGGGTTCGGGCTTCTTCCTGGGCCTGGGCCAAGGAAACCTCGCCCCGGGAAACACGCGCCTGCACCCCCTCCAACAAGCTGATCGCCGAGGCGACATGCTCCTGCAAGAGCGTCCGCCGCTCCTCCATCATGGTCGAGCGCTGCATCACCAGCGCTGTTCCGGCAATAGCCAGCAGCCCCAAGGTCATGACCACAACGGGCAAACTGATGCGGACCCCGAGAGGGAGCGTGGCTTTCATCGGTGTTTCCTCGCCCTTTAAAACAAGATCAATCTATTACCCCTCATCATACAAGATCCTTTCTCCCGATACAAACACCACGCTCTCTTCGTGATCACCGAAAAACTACCTGCCTGTTAAAAAGGCATTAGTCGAAACTTTCGGCGAGGAAGCCGTCGTCAATACCTGAATCAACCGCAAGGATACTGCGGCAATACACCGCTTTTTAGTGGCATATAGCCGCTTTAAAGAGAAATCGCTCCCGAAATAATAACAAGCCCGCGAAACCTGGGGAGCCCCCCTCCCCAGCCCTTCTTGCGCTCCCGATTACTCGTCGCGCAATCGGTCTAAGAACAGCGCCACCCGCTCGCGCAGATCGCTCGCCTTGTGGGCCAGAAGGCCGGCGGCGGCCCGCACGTCCTTCGCCGAGCTGCCGGTCACATCGGCGGCGGCGTGCACGCCTTCCGCGCTCTGGGACACCTGGGCCGTTCCCAGCGACGCCTGCTGAATAGAGCGGGAAATCTCTTGGGTCGCCGCGTCCTGCTCCTCAATAGCCGCGGCAATCGACGCGGAAATCTCGTTGACGTGCCCAATGGATTGAACAATGCGCGCAATCGCCCCGGCACTTTGGCTGGTCCGGGCCTGAACGTCACTGATCTGGCGGGCGATTTCCTCCGTGGCCTTGCTGGTTTGATTGGCCAGGGTCTTGACCTCGCCTGCTACCACGGCAAATCCCTTGCCCGCCTCGCCGGCCCGCGCGGCCTCGATGGTGGCGTTGAGGGCCAGCAGGTTGGTCTGGCTCGCAACATCGGTGATCAGCGTCACGACTTGGCCGATGCGCTCCGCCGCCTCCGAGAGGGCGCGCATGCTGTCGTTGGTGGTGCGCGCCAGATCCACCGCCTCGCCGACCACGGCGGTTGAGCGGTTGACCTGCCCCGAGATCTCGCGCACCGAGGCCGACATCTCCTCGGCGGCACTGGCGACGGATTGGACGTTGGACGTGGTGTCGCGCAGGGCGTGACTGACCTCGGCGGTCCGATCCAAGGACACCCGGGCGGTATCGCTCATCGCCTGGGCGGTGCGATCGAGTTCCTCGGCGGCCACCGCGAGCCCGGCCAGGATCTCGCCAACCTGGGCCTCGAAGGAGTCCGCCAGGGCGACGCGCTCGCGCCGCTGGTCTTCAAGACGCCGCTGCTCGGCGCCCCGGGCTTCGTCCTCCAAGCGCCGGGAGGTCTGGGCGGTATCGCGAAAAACCTCCAGAGCGCGGGCCATGTCCCCCAAGGCATCGCCTCGGGTGGTCCCGCTCACCGCAACCGCTAGATCGCCTTGCGACAAGCGCATCATGGCCTCGCGCATGCCTCTGAGCGGCAAGGACACGGCGCGCAGCCCGGCCCACGACAAGCCGCCAGCCACGGCCAGCAAGACCCCAAACAAAGCGAGCAAAGACGTCGCCTGATCCATGAAAAGATCATTCACATCGTCCATGTACACACCCGTGCCGACCACCCACCCCCAGGCCGGAAAATCCTTGACATACGCCAGCTTGGGCACCGGTTTGTCCTGGCCGGCGTGCGGCCAAAGATAGTCAATGTACCCCCCCTCGGGATGGCGGCTCCGCTCCACCATGGCCTGGACCCAATAAAATCCCTTGGCATCCTTGATATCCCAGAGGGTTTTACCTTCCGTCTTAAGGGCCCCCCGATTGATCAAGACCGTGCCCTTGGTATCCAGGACAAAAACATAGTTGTTCTCGCCAAACGCAACGGACCGTACCAACGCGGTGGCTTCTCGCTGGGCAGTCTCAGCGCTTATCTCGCCGCGCCCCACTCGTTGTTGGAAAAACTCCAACTGGCTGATGGCCGCCGCAACGTGCTCCTGCACCAAGGCCCGGCGTTCGCGCATCATCGTTTCGTGCTGCACCACAAGGGCGGCCCCGGCGAGAACCATCAGCCCGACCCCCATCACCAAAACCGGCAACACCAGCCGAAGCCCCAACGGTATCGACCCTTTCATCGGCGTCCTCCCTCCTTTTTTGTCTATTCGAGCGAGATGCTTTTCTATTATACCGCGTTTTTGGAGGGGTAACACGTCCCTTTTGTCTCAATTCTCTTTTAGAAGGCGATCCTTCTCCAAGAAAAGTGCATAAAGAAACCCTCTCCGACGCGGTCTCGAGCCCTGGTGAACAAGGTACGAAACCAACGAAGAGATGGATGCGTTGCATTTTAAAAGAAAGGCTGGGGAGGCTTGCCTCCCCAGACCCCTCCTTCCTCATGAAAAAGGAAAAGGGGTCCGAAGCTAGAACAGCGCCAGCACCAGCACAAATCCCGCTTGCACCAAGCAGGCGCGGCGGTAGACGACGAGCGCGCGACGGATATCGCGGGCGCTGGCGGTGGTGCGGCCCTCGCCAATCCAAGGCTCTTCACGCGGCGGCTGACCGGGATACTGGCGCGGTCCCGAGAGGCGAAGGCCCAGCACACCGGCCATGGTGGCCTCGGGCCAGCCGGCATTGGGCGAGCGGTGGCGTCCGTGGTCGCGTCCCATGACGCGCAGCCCGGCCCGCGCCGAAACGCCGCGCCCCCCCAGGGCCCCCAAGGCCAGCAACGGCCCCGACAGACGGGCCGGCAGGAAGTTGGCCACGTCGTCCAGCCGGGCCCCGGCCCAGCCAAAGGCCCGGTAGGTCGCGGTGCGATAGCCGATCATGCTGTCCAGGGTGCTGATCATCTTGAAGGCCAACAGCCCGGGCAGGCCGAACAGCACATACCAGAAGACCGGCGCAACCACGCCATCACAAAAGTTTTCGGCCAAGCTCTCGATGGCGGCTCGGGCCACTCCGGCGTCGTCAAGACTGGCCGGATCACGCCCAACCAGCAGGGAAACGGCGCGCCGCCCCTCGGCCAGCCCCTGGGTTTCCAGGGCGTGGGCCACGGCGGCCACATGATCATGGAGGCTTTTTTGGGCAAGCAGGACCGCCACCAGCCCCAACTCCAGCATCCAGCCCAGGGGCACAAACACCGAGACGGCCTGAAGGGCGATCCCTAGCGCAACGCACGCCCCCACCAAAACCACGACGGTAAAGATGCCTCGCCCCCGCCGCGCCGCTTCCGAGCGATCGGGCCGGTTGAGCCGGCGATCGAACACGGCAATGGCTTCGCCCATGACCACCACCGGATGGGGGATCAGACGAAACAAGGGGCCCATCTCACCCAGATAGGCATCAAGCCCCAGGGCCAGGACCAGCAAGAACAGGGGATCGATCCCGGCGTGGGACAGAAGCCCCCCAGAGGTGGCGAAGAGACTGAACATGGCCGCGATCCTGCCCCGCCCGTCTTGCCAGAGCAAGAGGGGATCGTCGTCCGCCTGCCCCAAGGAATGGAGGGGTCTGGGGAGGCCCGCCTCCCCAGCCTTCCCTTTTTCTTCCCCCGATTGCCCCAGCCCCCACACCCGCCGTATGATCCGCCAATGATCAATCCGCCGCCCCCCCGCACACCCGACGCCGCCGCGCCGTGAGGGGTCTGGGGAGGCCAGCCTCCCCAGCCTTCCTTTCTTTTATCCCAGCGCCGCCTCAATCGCCGCCAAAGCGTCCTGAGCCTTATCAGCCTCGGGACCGCCCGCCTGAGCCATGTCCGGCCGGCCGCCGCCGCCCTTGCCACCGACCACGGCGGCGCCCGCCTTGACCAGTGCCACGGCATCAGCCCGGCCTTCCAAGTCCTTGGTCACGCCGACCACGAGCGACACCTTGCCGTCGGCCACCGAAAGCAGGGCCACCACCGCCGAACCGGCCTGGGTCTTCAACTCATCGACCATGCCCTTCAGGTCCTTGCCCGGCACGCCCTCAAGCACCCGGCCAATGAAGGGCACGCCGTTGACCACCTTGGGCCCCTCGGAGGCGCCGCCCCCGGTCGCCAGCTTGCGCCGGGTATCGGCCAACTCGCGTTCCAGCTTGCGCCGGTCGTCCAGCAGGGCCTGGACGCGGGCCGGGACATCGGTCGGTCCCACGCGCAACAGCCCCGACACCTCGGCCAGCAACCGCTCGCGTTCGGCCACCCAAGCCAAGGCGGCGGCGCCGGTCACCGCTTCAATGCGGCGCACGCCCGAGGCCACGGCGCTTTCGGTGACGATCTTGAACAAGCCGATATCGCCGGTGCGCGACACATGGGTGCCGCCGCACAGCTCAACCGAGAAGGCCCGCGGGGCACCGTCGGGCGTGGTGCCCATCGAGACCACGCGCACTTCCTCGCCATACTTTTCGCCGAACAGGGCCATGGCACCGGCCGCCATGGCGGCCTCGGGATCCATCAGGCGGGTGATGACAGGGGCGTTGGCGCGGATCTCGCGGTTGACCTCGGCTTCTACCACGGCCACGTCGTCGTCGGACAACGGCGTGGGGTGGCTGATGTCAAAGCGCAGCCGCTCGTCCGAGACCATCGAGCCCTTCTGGGTCACATGCTCGCCCAGGCGGCGGCGCAAGGCCTCGTGCAACAGGTGGGTGGCCGAGTGGTGGCCGCGCACGGCATTGCGCCGCTCGACATCCACTTCAAAGCGCGCCGTCTGGCCCACGGCCACCGGTCCCTCGATCACTTGGCCCAAGTGAACATGCAGCGCGCCCACCTTCTTCAAGGTGTCGCGAACCACAACGGCGCCGCCGCCCGGCACGCGGATCAGGCCGGTATCGCCAACCTGACCGCCGGACTCGCCATAGAAGGGGGTCTGGTTGGCGACCAGGGCGACCTCGACCCCGGGCTGGGCCGTCTCGACCACGGCGCCATCGACGATGAGCGCGGCAATCATGCCCTCGGCGCTGGTGCCGGTGTAGCCCAGGAACTCGGTGGCGCCGATCCGCTCGCGCACGTCAAACCACACCGCTTCGGTGGCCTGCTCGCCCGAGCCGGTCCACGACTTGCGGGCCTCGGCCTTCTGGCGCTCCATGGCGGTCGAGAAGCCCTCGACATCCACGCCAATGCCCCGGGCGCGCAAGGCATCTTGGGTGAGATCAAGCGGGAAGCCATAGGTATCGTACAGGCGAAACGCCACGTCGCCCGACAGGCAATCGCCCTCGGCCAGGGCGCCGGTTTCGTCGGCCAGCAGCTTGAGGCCGCGATCGAGCATGCGCTTGAAGCGGGTTTCCTCCAGGCGCAAGGTTTCGGTCATCAGGGCCTGGGCGCGGTCCAGTTCGGCGAACTGATCGCCCATGGCCCGCACCAGGGCCGGGACGAGCCGCCACATCAAGGGCTCGGTGCAGCCCATCAGGTGGGCGTGACGCATGGCGCGGCGCATGATCCGGCGCAGCACGTAGCCTCGGCCCTCGTTAGCCGGCAACACGCCATCGGCAATCAGGAAGCACGAGGCGCGCAGGTGGTCGGCGATCACGCGGTGCGAGACCTTGGCCGGGCCGTCGGGATCGGTGCCGGCGGCGTGGGCCACGGCTTCGATCAACCCGCGCATCAGGTCGATGTCATAGTTGTCGTGCTTGCCCTGGAGCACGGCGGCAATGCGCTCCAGGCCCATGCCGGTGTCCACCGAGGGGCGGGGCAGATCAATGCGATCGCCGGGGCCGCGCTGCTCGAACTGCATGAACACGAGATTCCAGATCTCGATAAAGCGGTCGCCATCGGCCTCGGGGCTGCCCGGCGGGCCGCCCGGAATGTGATCGCCGTGGTCGAAAAAGATTTCCGAGCAGGGGCCGCAGGGGCCGGTGTCGCCCATGGACCAGAAATTGTCGCTGGTCGGGATGCGCAAGATGCGGGAATCGGAAAAGCCGCTGATCTTGCGCCACAGCGCCGCCGCTTCCTCGTCGCTGGAGTGCACGGTAACCAGCAGGCGGTCCTTGGGCAGGCCATAGTCGCGGGTGATCAGGGTCCAGGCATACTCGATGGCCTGTTCCTTGAAGTAATCCCCAAACGAAAAGTTGCCGAGCATCTCAAAAAAGGTGTGATGCCGCGCGGTATAGCCCACGTTATCCAGGTCGTTGTGCTTGCCGCCGGCCCGCACGCATTTTTGCGAGGTGGTGGCCCGGGAATAGGGGCGTGTTTCGCTGCCGGTGAAGACGTTCTTGAACTGCACCATGCCAGCGTTGGTGAACATCAAGGTCGGATCGTTCAGCGGCACAAGAGGGCTGCTGGCAACCTCCTGGTGACCATTGCGAACGAAAAATTCCAGGAAAGTCCGACGGATTTCCGACGTGGTGCTCATGGTGGGTCCATCCAGAATCGCGATCACGCACGCCGAACCCTCGCGCGAGAAGGTCCGGTCACGACCTTGGTGTAAGGGGGAACAGGACAACGCGACAAGAAAAAAGCGAGGAACGAGGGGTCTGGAGAGGCCCCGCCTCCCCAGCCTTCCTTTTTTCTAAAGCGCCTACTCGCCTTCCTCCAAGCCCATGGCCTTCTTGGCGCGCTTGAGCCCAAGATACACCACCAGGAGCACCACCGGCACGGCCAAGCCGGTGACCACGGTATCGCTGACCTCAAGAACCCCGGCCCCTTTCAGTCCCTTGGCCAGATAGCCGACCAGCCCCACCATGTAATAGCCAATGGCCACCACCGAGAGCCCTTCGACGGCCTGCTGCAAGCGCAACTGCAAGCGGGCGCGATGATCCATGCTTTCCAGCAGTCGCTGATTCTGGGCCTGAAGATCGACCTCGACCCGGGTGCGCAGCAAACTAACCACCCGCGAGCCTCGGGTGGACAGGGCCTCTGTGCGGTCGGCGACCGACTTGCAGGTGGTCATGGCCGGGGTCAGGCGGCGATCCATGAACGCGGAGAAGGTCAGTCGCTCGCCCAGGCGTCCTTGGCGCAGATCTTCCAGCCGTCGCACCACCAGTTGATAATAAGCCCGCGAGGCGGCAAAGCGGTAGGAGTTGGTGGTGGCAATGGCCTCGACCCGGGCGGTCAGGCTCGATAACTCCCGCAGTAGATCCGCATCCTTTTCCAAGTTGGTGGGATCGGCCATGCGTTGGGCAATGTCGGCCAGGGCCAGGTCGATTTCGCGCAACACCGGGCTGGCCTCACGCGCTTGGGGCAGGGCCAGCAAGGCCAAGGCGCGATAGGTGTTCATTTCAATAAGGCGCTGCACCGTGCGGCCGGCATGGGACGGCAGCAGATTCACATCTCGCACCAAAAAGCGAATAAAGCGGTCGGCATCCAAGCGCAGGTCGGAATAGGCCTTGGCCGCGCCTCCGCCGACGGCGGCAGCGATCAAGACATTGCCGGAAAAATGACGCAGGCTCAGTTCTTCCGGGGAATGCTCGGGTTCATCCTGCGCTTCCAAGACGATGTGCACCCCGGCGAGGACCTCTCCGGGCAGGGTTGCCAGCCAGTCGTCAGGAACCGCCGTGAGCGGCGGACGCTCAAAAGGCATGTCACCGGTGCGGCCGCGTCGGACGAAGGCATAGGAGCAAAACTCGGTATGCCGCTCGAACCGCACCACCAACCCCCCTAGGTCGGTGGTGAAATGATTGGCGCCCGTTGTGGGGGCCGAGGCTCCCATGCGAGCGCAGAGTTCGGCCAAATGCTCAATGGCGCGGTTATTGTCCTCGCCGGTCAGGACCGCAAACTGGGAAATCTGGGCCGGTGCTGTGATTTCATCGGCGGCGCGGGTGTGCAGCTCGTTGGCCAGCACATCGCGCAACGGGTGTTCCTTAAAGGCGCTCATTCCCTATGTCCCCCGCACGGCGGCGACAAACCGCCGGATATGCTCGGGATCCTTGATCCCCGGCGCGCTTTCCACCCCACTCGACACATCCACCGCCGGCGCCTTGGTCTGCTTAATCGCCTCCGCTACCGTTTCCGGCGTCAGGCCTCCGGCCAGCACCCAAGGCAGCGGCGCCTCCCAGCCCTCCAGCAAGCTCCAGTCAAAGGCCTGGGCGTTGCCGCCCGGCCGATCGGCCCCGGCGGGCGGCTTGGCATCAAGCAACAGGCGGTCGGCCACCCCGGCATAGGCCTGGGCGGCGGCTAGGTCTTCGGCGCTGCCCACTGGCAGGGCCTTCATGACCTCAATGCCAAACTCCAGGCGCAGGGCTTCGACCCGCTCCGGGGTTTCCTGGCCATGGAGCTGGATCAAGTCGAGGCGCACCGCGTTCATCACCGCATTGACGGTCTCGTCGTCGGGATCGACAAACAGCCCGACCCGCAAAGGGCCGCCCTCGTCGGGATAGGGAATGGCGTCGAGAAGCTCGGCGGCGCGCTCCGGGGTGACAGCGCGCGGCGAGGGGGGAAAAAAGACGAAGCCGATCATGTCCACCCCGGCTTCAACGGCGGCATCCACCCCGTCTTCCTCGGTCAGGCCACAGATCTTGATGGCAGGCGTGGTCATACAACGGCTCCTTCGGCCAGATCGTCTTGAATGCGCCGGGCCGCCGCGCGCGGATCGGGCGAGGCGGTGATGGGCCGGCCAATCACCAAGACCGAGGCCCCGGCGGCCAGGGCCTCGCGCGGGGTGGTCACCCGCTTTTGGTCATCGGCGGCCGCCCAGTGGGGACGCACGCCCGGCGTGACCAGCAAAAAGTCGGGGCCCAGATCGGCCCGCAGGACCGCTGCCTCCTGCGCCGAGCACACCACGCCGTCCAAGCCCGCCTCGGCGGTGAGGGCCGCCAAGCGCCGCACCTGATCGGAGACCGGCCCGGTGATCCCGGCCTCGGTGATGTCGGCGTCGTTCATGCTGGTCAGCACGGTGACCGCCAGCAGCCGGGGCGGCGTGATGCCCAGGCGCGCCGCCTCGTCTTGCGCACTGGCCTGGGCCGCTCGCATCATGGCGCGACCGCCCAGGGCATGAACATTCAACAAGGCCGGGGCCAGCGGCATGACCGAGCGCACGGCACCAGCGACCGTGTTCGGGATGTCGTGAAACTTGAGATCGAGAAACAAGGGAAGGTCGCCGGCCTTATTGACCTCGCGCACGCCTTTGTGACCGTTGCGGGCGAAAAACTCTAGCCCCACTTTCAGACCGCCCACATCGTCATGCAAACGAGCGGCCAGAGCGGTTGCTTCGCCGACATCGGTGGTGTCAAGCGCGACATAAACAGGATTGGCGCGTCCCAGGATCACGGATCAAATAACCTTCCGACTAATGGGGGATCTTACAGTGCGTGAAGTCGGCCCCCCTCCCCCGTTGTCAAGGGGTCATCAAGGACCGAGGGGTCTGGGGAGGCCTGCCTCCCCAGCCTTTCCTTCTTATTGAGCAGCCCGCGCCGCCTTCTCGGCGGCCATCTCTGCCGCCTTTTTTTCCACGAGCGCCACGAGGTGATCAATCATCTCTTCATTGCCAATGGTGTGGGCCCGCTCGCCGCAGAGATAGACCTGATTTTTGGCGTTGACGTTGGCCAGGGTCCCGCCGCCAGTCAACCCGATCTGGGTCTCACGCGCTTCGCCGGGGCCGTTGACCACGCAGCCCATGATCGACAAGGTCACGGGCTCTTGAATGTGCGAAAGCCGCTCCTCCAGCAGTTCCACCGTCTTGACCACGTCGAAGCCCTGGCGGGCACACGACGGGCACGAGACGATGCGCACCCCGCGATGGCGCAGGTCCAAGGTCTTCAAGATCTCGAAGCCGACCTTGACCTCTTCCTCCGGCAGCGCCGACAACGACACGCGCACGGTGTCGCCAATGCCCTCCCACAACAAGGCGCCGATGCCGATCGCCGACTTGACCGTGCCGCCGCGCAGGCCGCCGGCTTCGGTGATGCCCAGGTGCAAGGGATAATCGCAGGCCGCCGCCAAGGCCCGATAGGACGCCACCGCCAGGAAGGTGTCGGAGGCCTTCACGCTGATCTTGAACTCGCGGAAGTCCTCGTCTTCTAGCAAGCGGGCATGCTCCAGGGCGCTTTCGACCATGGCGTCGGGGCAGGGTTCGCCGTATTTCTCCAGCAACTTCTGATCGAGTGAAGCGGCGTTGACGCCAATGCGCATGGAGCACCCATGGTCGCGCGCCGCCTTCACCACCTCGCGCACCCGCTCGACCGAGCCGATGTTGCCGGGATTGATGCGCAAGCAGGCGGCGCCGGCCTCGGCGGCCTCGATGCCGCGCATGTAATGGAAATGAATGTCGGCGATGATCGGCACCGACACCTGCTTAACGATCTCGCGCAGGGCGGCGGTACTGTCGGCGTCGGGGCACGACACCCGCACCATGTCGGCGCCGGCCTCTTCGGCGCGGCGGATCTGGGCCACCGTACCCTTGATGTCCGTGGTCAGCGTGTTGGTCATGGTCTGCACGCTGATCGGGGCGTCGCCGCCCACCAGCACGGAGCCCACCCGGATCTGGCGTGAGACCCGGCGCTTGATGACACGGTAGGAACGTTCGGACATGGAGACACGCCTTTCGGGCAACGGAGAACGGACGCAGGCGACAGGAACGCCGGGACCGGCCCGCCGTTCCTGTCGCCTAGATAAAACCTTCAGCGACCCGACTTCAACCGGTTCGGATCGAGCCGGATCGTCCCCCCGGTACTCAGGCTGGGGGCCCGTGCCCCATCCACATAAACCTCCAGCGCTCCGGCATTGCTGACCGAGAGGGTCAGGCCCTCGCTTTCGGGAATGGCGTACACATCATCTTTGCGCAACAGGCGTCGCACGACCAGTTTTCCGTCCTTGCGCAGCATGATCCAGGAGTCGCTGGCGGCGCGCAGGACAACCCGCGCCGAGTGACCCATGGCGCGCACCGGCTCGGGGGCCGGTTGTCCGACCTCGGCCTCCGGGAGGGAGGCGGCGGGGACCGGCGCGGACGACGGTCCCGGTTCGGCAGGGGCTGGCGGGGTGGTCAGCAGGGGGGCCGCCGGAATCCCGGGGGGGGCTGGTGTTGGGGCCGGGGGAGCCTGCGGCGGTATTGTCGTTTTGGGCGTTGGTGTCGCCGTCGGAGACGGCGCGACGGTGGAGGTCGTCGGAGACGGCGCGACCGTGGAGGTCGTCGGAGACGGCGCGACCGTGGAGGTCGTCGGAGACGGCGCGACCGTGGAGGCCGTCGGAGACGGTGCGACCGTGGAGGCCGTCGGAGACGGTGCGACCGCGGAGGCCGTCTGGGACGGTGCGACCGCGGAGGTCGTCTGCGACGGTGCGACGGTGGAGGTCGTTTGGGACGGCGCAACCGTGGGGGCCGCCGTCTTCGTCCCAGCCGGGGGCGCAGAGGAAGAGGCATGAGGGCGCGACGGCGCCTGTTGAGGAGGCGTCGTCGGCGAGGCCGGAGATGCAACAGGCGCGGAGAAGGCAGGCGCAGGCGATGGGGACGCGGGCCCGGCAGTCGGAAGGGGGGTCCGCAGGGGGGCCATGGTCACAATCGGCGGCGGCGCTTCACTTGGATCCTCAGGGGCTCCCAGGGCAGGCGCGGCCCCTGCGTCGATGGGGGGAGAGGCTTCCATCGGATCGGGGGACGCCTCCGAGGGATCCTCGGCGTCGGGGCCCGGCGCGGTCTGGGCCGGGTCCTGGGAGGGTAAGGGGGAAGGCGAGGGCGAAGGGGGGAGCGGGGAAGACGCGGGCGACGCTTCCGGCGCGACGGGTTGGGGGCGGGAGCGGGCCCGACCAGGGCAGCCAAGTGCTCGGGAATGTCGGGGATCAGTTCGGCGACCGGCCGATCCAGGGATGACACCCAGTACCAAGCGCCATAGGCACACGCCGCCAAGACCAGGGCGAGGCCGACGAGAGCCCCGGCGGGGACCCCGCCTTCGCCCACCGGCATGGGGAATTCCAGATTGGTCGAGGGGGCCGGGCTCTGGCTTTCGTCTTTGTAGCGACGCACGACTTCCTCGGGGTGCAACCCAAGGTGATCGGCATACGCCCGAACGAAGCCGATGGCATAAGCCCCTCCCGGTAGGGAGTCGTAGTGCCCGGCCTCGATAGCCTCGAGATAGGCCCGGCGGATGCGCAGGGCCTCGGCCACGCGATCCAGAGGCTCGCCCAGCCGTTCGCGCGTTTGCCGCAGCAAGGCGCCCACGTGCCCGGAGCTTCCGCCACGATCGGATCTCGACTTGTCGGTGATGGAAGGTTCCAAAGGTGTCCTCGTCCCAGGAGAACCGCGTCAACGGCGCCTGTCCCGGCTTTGATGTCCGACGGGAATGTCCTTGCCCGGCGAGGCCATCCCTCAACGATCCAGGACCGGCTAGACCGGCTCACCGTAACGAAAAGGTCCCCAGGGCACAACCACCCTCATGCAAAGACCAAAAGAGAAGGCTGGGGAGGCGGGGCCTCCCCAGACCCCGCCAATCCTGGGGCTGTTGGGTGGGTCAAACCGGATCGGTGCGGAAGGTGTCGTCGCCCTTGGGCCGATCCCCGGAAATCATGGTGCCGGTGGCGCGGTAGTGGGCGGCCTCGGCGATGTTGGTCGCCTGATCGCCGATGCGCTCCAGGTTTTTGGAGACGAACATCAGATGGGTGCAAGCGGTGATGGTCCGGGGATCTTCCATCATATAGGTGAGCAGTTCGCGAAACAGGCTGGCGTGCAGCGCGTCCACTTCCTCGTCGCGCTCGCGAACCAGGCTGGCCAGGGCGTCGTCGGGCTCGCGGAAGGCGCGCAAGGCGTCGTCGAGCATGCCGATCACCAGATCGCCCATGCGCGAGACGGGGCCGCGCACCGGAAAGTTGGCGAGTTGGGTCAACACCGGCGCCCGGCGGGCGGCGTTGGCGGTGTAGTCGCCGATGCGCTCCAGCATGCCCGCGACTTTCAAGCAGGTGACGACGGCGCGCAGGTCGTCGGCCACGGGCTGACGCAAAGCCAGCACCCGCACCACCTGTTCGTTGACCCGGTATTCCAGCTCGTTCATCTCGTTTTCGTGTTCCAAGATGCGCGTGGCCATGGTCGGGTCGCGCTGAACCACCAAGGCGATGGTGTCCCGGGTCTGGGCAATGGCCAGCGCCCCCATGCGGTCGATGCGAGCATCCAGATCTCGCAAGGCCTCGTCATACGAGGTGACAATGTGGGCATCTTTCGAGACGGTCATGGGAGGCGTCCAGTTCAACAGAAGAACCCTGGGGTTTCTCCCTTTTTATCACTCTCCCGGCCCCGACGCAAAAGGCGAGCGCCCTTGGCGGGTGCGGCCTCTCCAGCTCGTCTTGTCTCACCGTCACCCGAGGGTCGGCTCATAGAGCGGTAAAAACAAGTTGATCGTGGTTCCCTTGCCAATTTCGCTTTCCAAGGTCATGGCGCCCCGATGGCGCACGACCACGTGCTTGACAATAGCAAGGCCCAAGCCGGTGCCGCCCATGGCGCGCGAGCGGGCTTTGTCCACCCGGTAAAAGCGCTCGGTCAGGCGCGGCAGATGCTCCTTGGCGATGCCCTCGCCCTGGTCGATGACACTGACCCGCAGGCACGGCGCGCGCACGGCGGCGGGCATGGCGGCCGGACCCCGCTCCACCTGCGTCCAGCGCACCACCACCGGCGTGCTGGGGCGTCCGTATTTCAGGGCGTTGTCGAGCAGGTTTTGAAAAATCTGGGTGAGTTGGTCGCCATCACCGATCACCACGACCGGGGCGTCTTCTCCCTCCAGGCGAATGTCCATGTTTTTCTCGCGGGCGCGGATCTCCAAAAAGCGCGCCACACCGCCAATCACCTCCCTCAGGTTGATCGGGTCCGAGGGGGGCGTGTGCTCCTCCATCTCGATGCGCGACAAGGACAGCAGGTCTTCGATCAACCGCTGCATGCGTCGGCCCTGTTCCAGCATGATCGCCAAGAACTGCTCGCGCGCCGCACTGTCCTCGCGGGCGCTGGTGGCCAGGGTTTCGGTGAACCCGATCAGGCTGGACAGCGGCGTGCGCAGTTCATGGCTGGCGTTGGCCACAAAATCGGCGCGCATCTGCTCCAGCCGGCGCAAGGCGGTGATGTCATGCAAGGTCACCATCACCAGCGAGCCATCGACCCCCCGCGCCGGCAGGCGGGTCGCCCGGACCTCGAACTCGCGTTCGACCGGCCCCGGCATCACCCAGGTGACTTGGCGCGAGGGCGCTTTTTCCAGCACCCCCTCGATGGCGTCGAGCACCCCGGGGTCGCGCAGAACCGTGGTGATCTCTTGGCCCGTCAGCACCCGGGAAAACAAGGCGCGCGCCGCTCCGTTGGCCCGGGTGATCAGGGCATCGGCGCCGAGCATCAGCAAGGGATCGGGCAAGGTGTCGAGCAGGCGTTCGTTGGAGGTCAGTTGCTCGCGCAAGGCCAACTCGCGCCGTCGCCACGAGCGGTCCAGATGCCGCCCGGCGTTGAGCAGGCTTTGCGCAATGTCCAGCCGGGCTGCCGGTTCGGGCGCAGGGTCTTCCCCCAAGTGGCCGGCCAGCCCGCGCAAATGGCGCGCCACCGCCAGCAGGTCGCGAAAGGCAAAGCGCAGAAGGAGGGCGGTCAAAAACCAGATCAGCAAGACCGACCCCACGGCCGCTCCCACCGAGACCCAGCCAAAAACCGCAAGCCCCAACACCGTGGCCGCCGCCGGTACGGAGATCATCGCCCCCGCCCGCATCAAGCGGCCGACTCCTGGTGTCTGGCGCTCCATTCCCGTTCTCCCTTGGGTCAAAGGATCCCGGGAAGCCCTCCTCCCCGGGGTCTTAGCGTCCCGCCTCGGCGGCGGCCACCGTGGCCATGTGCAAGATGTCCGACACGGTGGCATCCATGGGCACGATCTGGCAGGGCCGCGACAGCCCCATCAGGATCGGTCCAATGGCCGTGGCCCCGCCCATCTTTTGCAACAGCTTGGACGAGATGTTGGCCGAGTGCAGACCGGGCATGATCAGCACATTCGCCGGTCCCGACAAGCGACAGAATGGATACAAAGACAAAAGTTCAGGATCGAGCGCGACGTGGGCGCCAATTTCGCCCTCGAACTCAAAGGTCACCCGGCGCTCCTCCAAAATCGCCACCGCTTGGCGCGAGCGATCGGGGGTGCGGCCCACCGGCGCCCCAAAGGTCGAGTACGACAGCAGGGCCACCCGGGGCTCGTGGCCCATGCGCCGGGCCAGCGCCGCCGCCTGGGTGGCGATGTCGGCCAGTTCCTCGGCGGTCGGCGCCTCGTGCACGTTGGTGTCGGCAATGAACACGGTGCGCCCGCGCGCGATCATCAGCGTCACCGAGAACACCAACTCGTTGGGGGTTGGATCCACCACCCGCAACACGTCGTTCAAGCAGGAATGGAAGTGGCGCGTGGTCCCGGTGACCATGGCATCCGCATCCTCCAGCGCCACCATGCAGGCCGCGAACACGTTGCGGTCTTGGTTGACCATGCGCTGGACGTCGCGGTACAGGCTGCCGCGTCGCTGCAACCGGCGATACATAAAATCGGTATAGTGCTTGGTGTGGTAGGACAGCTTGGCGTTTTGGATCTCCAAACCGTCGAGGGTGGTGCCCAGGCCCAGGCTGGTGATGGTCTCGCGAATGCGCTCCTCGCGCCCAATGAGGATCGGCGTGCCATAGCCGGCGTTGCGAAACGCCAGGGCGGCGCGGATCATCTTTTCTTCCTCGCCCTCGGCGAACACCACCCGCTGCGGCCGGGTCTGTACCTCGGCGGCCAGGGCCTGAAGGCTGGCCGCCGTCGGATCCAGACGGGCCGACAGCTCGCGGCGGTAGCTTTCCATGTCGATGATCGGCCGGCGCGCCACGCCCGAGCGCATCGCCGCTTCCGCCACCGCCGGCGGAATGGCGGCAATCAGCCGGGGGTCAAAGGGCACCGGGATGATGTAGTCCGGCCCATAGCGCAGCCGCCGTCCGGCATAGGCCGCCGCCACCTCGTCGGGTACGTCCTCGCGGGCCAGCGCGGCGATGGCCTTGGCCGCCGCGATCTTCATCTCGTCGTTGATGGTGCGGGCCCGCACATCAAGCGCGCCCCGGAAGATGTAGGGGAAGCCCAGAACGTTGTTGATCTGGTTGGGATAGTCCGAGCGACCGGTGGCCATGATGGCATCTTGGCGTACCGAGCGCACGTCCTCGGGCGTGATCTCGGGATCCGGGTTGGCCATGGCAAAAATGATCGGGCGCGGCGCCATGACCGCGACCATGGCCGGCGTCACCGCTCCCTTGACCGACAGGCCAAAGAACGCATCCGCCCCGGCCAGGGCCTCCTCCAAGGTACGCAGCGGCGTGTCCTGGGCGTGGGCCGACTTCCACTGGTTCAAATCGGTGCGGCCGCGATGAACCACTCCCTTGGAATCACACAAAATGACGTTTTCGTGCGGCAGACCGACCGCCTTGACCAACTCGACGCAGGCAATGGCCGCCGCCCCGGCCCCGTTCACCACCAGCCGCACGTCGCTGATCTTGCGCCCGGTCAGGTCCAGCGCATTCAAGAATCCGGCCGTGGCAATGATCGCCGTGCCGTGCTGGTCGTCGTGGAACACCGGAATGTCCATCAACTCGCGCAGCCGGCTTTCAATGATGAAGCACTCGGGTGCCTTGATGTCTTCCAGGTTGATGCCGCCGAAGCTGGGTCCGAGATAGCGCACGCAGTTGATGAACTCCTCGACGTCGCGGGTGTCCACCTCCAGATCAATGCCATCGACATCGGCAAAGGCCTTAAACAAAACCGCCTTGCCTTCCATCACCGGCTTGCCGGCCAGCGCCCCCAGATCCCCCAGGCCCAGCACCGCCGTGCCATTGGAGATCACCGCCACCAGATTACCCTTGGCCGTGTAGTCGTAGGCCGTGCTGGGGTCGCGCGCGATCTCCAGGCACGGCGCGGCCACGCCCGGCGAATAGGCCAGCGAAAGGTCGCGCTGCGTGGCCAGCGGCTTGGTTGGATGAATCTCAATCTTCCCCGGACGCCCGGTGGAATGGAACAAAAGCGCCTCGCGCTCCAGATTGCGTTTGCTGTCGTTGACCATGGAGGCCTTGATCCTGAGTGGACAGAAGGGAAACGGCCCTCGCCGCTCGGGGGAAGGCGGCGTCCCCACACTCCCAGGAAACCACCAAGGAGGAGAGGAACGCGGACCGGACGTCGGGAGAGGGGCGGGACGGGATCACCAAGGCCCTTGGTCACGGCCGGCGAAAAACCGCCATCACGTACCAAAAGGTTGAAAAGCCATCCACCTCCCCACACCCATTATTGTGCCCGAGCCCAGCGCAAAAGCCTAGCCTCGCGTGCGTCGCTTGACCGAACGCGGTCGGGGGATTGGGAAAGAGAGAAGGCTGGGGAGGCGGGCCTCCCCAGACCCCACGGTCCGGCGGGCCCTTCGCGTCGAGGAATGCCCCAGGATCGGAGGGGTCTGGGGAGGCCCGCCTCCCCAGCCTTCTCTTTTCCTCTTGCCCGCTACGACGCCACGGGCTTTTTTCGCGGGGCCAGGATTGTTCACCGTCTCATCAGGATCAAGCCATGACCTCCGCTCCCGAGCCCGAGACCGCCGAGATCGGCGATGTCACGCCCATGATGGGGCAGTATCTGAGCTTGAAGGCCCAGAACCCGGACGGCCTGTTATTCTACCGCATGGGCGATTTTTACGAGATGTTCTTTGACGACGCGGTGGCGGCGTCGCGCACCCTCGATATTGCCCTGACCAAGCGGGGCAAGCATCAAGGCGCCGACATCCCCATGTGCGGCGTGCCGGTGCATTCCCACGAAAGCTATCTCGCGCGCCTGATCCGGGCCGGGCACAAGGTGGTCATCTGCGAGCAGATCGAGGACCCGGCCGAAGCCCGGCGTCAGCGCGGCGCCAAGGCGGTGGTGGCCCGCGCCGTGGTGCGCACCGTGACCCCGGGCACCTTGACCGAGGACACCTTGCTTGACGCCCGCCGGCCCAATTATCTGGCGGCCTTGGTCCGTCAGCGCGAGACCTTGGGGCTGGCCTGGGTCGATGTGTCAACCGGCGCCCTGGGGGCCCAGGCCCTGGACGTGGCCACCTTGGGCCCGGCCCTGGCCCGCTTGGCCCCGGGCGAGCTGATCTTGCCCGACACCCTGAGCGCGGATCCGGCTTTTGCCGAGGCGCTGGTGTCGGTCAAGCCGGTGGTGAGCCCCCTGCCCGCCAGCCGCTTTGACAGTGAAAACGCCCGCAAGCGCCTGCACGAGGTCTTTGCCGTGGGCGCCCTGGATGCCTTTGGTGATTTTGGCCGGGCCGAGATCGCGGCGCTCGGCGCGGTGATTGATTACGTCACCTTGACCCAGGCCGGGCGCTTGCCCCGGCTGTCGCCGCCGCGTCGGCTCGACGAAAGCGCGGTCATGGCGATTGATCCCGCGACCCGGCGCAATCTGGAGCTTTTCGAGACCTTGACCGGCGGGCGCAAGGGCAGCCTGCTCGCCACCCTTGACCGCACCGTGACCGGTCCCGGGGCCCGTTTGCTGGCCGAGCGTCTGGCCGCGCCGTTGACCGATCCCGAGGTCCTGAACCAGCGCCTCGACGGGGTGGCCTTGTTCGTGGGCGCAACCGAGGCCCGCACCGAGTTGCGCGGTCTGCTGACCGGCTGTCCCGATATTGCCCGGGCCTTGTCGCGGCTGTCGCTGGGCCGGGGCGGGCCGCGCGATCTGGCCGCCGTGCGCGATGGTTTGGCGCGGGTCCCGGCCCTGCGGCTGGGCATTGGCGCGTTGGGGGGCGGCCTGCATGCCCTACCGTCGGACGTGAGTAGCGCCCTGGCCGCCCTGGGGCAGCACGATGCCTTGGTCGATCTTCTGGGCCGGGCCCTGGCCGACGACCTGCCGGTGCTGGCGCGTGATGGCGGCTTTATCCATCCCGGGTTTCACGCCGGTCTCGACGAGGCCCGGGCCCTGCGCGACGAAAGCCGCCGTCTGATTGCCGCGCTTCAGGCCCGCTACGTCGAGGAGACCGGGATCAACACCCTCAAGATCAAGCACAATAATGTGCTGGGCTACTTTATTGAGGTGCCGGCCGGGCGGGCCGACCGCCTGATGGGGGCGCGCGGGGCCGAGGGACAGACCAATCCCTTCATGCACCGGCAAACCCTGGCCAGCCAGGTTCGCTTCACCACCGTGGATCTCGCCGACCTGGAGGACCGCATCCGTGGCGCCGCCGAGCGCGCCTTGGCCCTGGAACAGGACCTGTTTGCCGAGTTGCGCGACGCGGTGCTGGCCGAGGCCGAAGGGATCGCGGCGGCCGCCGACGGCTTGGCGCAACTCGATGTGCTGCTGGCCCTGGCCGAACTGGCCGAAACCGAGCGTTATTGCCGGCCGGTGCTCGATCGCTCACTGGCCTTTTCCCTGGTCAACGCCCGCCACCCGGTGGTGGAAGCGGCGCTCAAGGCTTCGGGCGAGGGGGCGTTTGTCGGCAATGCCTGCGACCTGGGCCCCGGGCAACGCCTGTGGCTGCTCACCGGTCCCAACATGGCCGGTAAATCGACGTTCCTGCGGCAAAACGCCCTGATCGTCTTGATGGCGCAAATGGGCTCGTTTGTGCCCGCCGATCAGGCGCATCTGGGGGTAGTCGATCGCCTGTTCTCGCGGGTGGGGGCGGCCGATGATCTGGCGCGCGGGCGCTCCACCTTCATGGTCGAGATGGTGGAAACCGCCGCCATCTTGCATCAGGCGACCGAGCGCTCCTTGGTTATTCTCGACGAGATCGGCCGGGGCACCGCGACCTACGATGGCCTCTCCATCGCCTGGGCCACCGTGGAATCCCTGCACGATACCACCCGCTGCCGGGCCTTGTTCGCCACCCATTACCACGAACTGACCGTGCTCGCCAAACGCCTGGACCAGTTGTCCTGTCATACCCTGCGGGTCAGGGAGTGGAAGGGCGAGGTGGTGTTCTTGCACGAAGTCGGGCCGGGGGCGGCGGATCGCTCCTATGGCATCCATGTCGCCAGACTGGCCGGCTTGCCCGATGCCGTGCTGGCCCGGGCCGAGGAGGTGTTGGCCACCTTGGAACGCGGCGATACCACGCCCTCGCCGGCTCGGCTGGTCGAGGACCTGCCCTTGTTCGCCGCCGCCCGTCCCCGCTCGGTGCCTGCGAGCGCGCCCCCTCCCCCAGTGCCCCCCTCGCCGGTCGAAGACGCTCTGCGATCCCTCTCGCCCGACGATCTGAGCCCGCGCGAGGCCCTGGACACCCTGTATCGGCTACGGGCTCTCCTGCGCTGAACGCAAGTTACCCAAGTAAAAAACGCAGATCGACCCGCCCCCTGCCCCCTGGAGGCGGGTCGTTTTCTTGAGGAAAAACGTCTTTAACGATAAATCGGGGTGTTTTTCGCCCGGAAGGACCGGTGCGGGAAGTCGGTAATAGGCTCCCTTATACTCTTATAAAGAGAAGTCAAATCGGGCACGGAGCGCGCCTTTTGAAGGAGGAGCCAGGCCTGCCGATCCTGTCACAAAGAGCAAATCCATTCTTCACCGCTGAAATACCCACAGGAAGAACGCCTTCCCTGGGAATTAGTTTTTAGTCGAACCAAAAACCCCAACGACCGGGCGGACAAGCTCTTTGATTATCGTGCTCACCCAGTCCAACAACTTTTACGAGGGGGCGGCTAAAGCACCGGTCGGCCGGTCGGTGCCGCCGCCGCGTGGGCCGAAAGGCGGGGATTGGGCGGTATTTCGGCTCCATTTAACGCCTTCCACGCAACAAAAGAAAAGCTAGCCTCGCTTTTTAGGCAAGGATATACTCCGCGCCCTCGCCGCCAGTCCGTACAGGAACCGTTGAATGCACGACATCATTCGTCAGCTCGATGCCAAGCGCACGGCCGCGCGCCTGGGTGGAGGTCCGCGCCGGATCGAGGCGCAGCACGCCAAGGGCAAGTTGACCGCCCGCGAACGCATCGACCTGTTGCTTGACCCCGGCTCCTTCGAGGAGTGGGATACCTTCGTTGAACACCGCTGTAACGAATTCGGCATGGACAAAAACCGGGTTCCCGGCGACGGCGTGGTCGTGGGCCACGGCACCGTCAATGGTCGCTTGGTGTTTTTGTTTAGCCAGGACTTCACCGTTCTGGGCGGTTCCTTGTCCGAGACCCACGCCGCCAAGATCTGCAAGATCATGGACAAGGCGATGGCGGTCGGCGCCCCCGTGATCGGGCTCAACGATTCTGGCGGCGCGCGCATTCAAGAAGGCGTGGACAGCCTCGCCGGCTATGCCGAGGTGTTCCAGCGCAACGTGATGGCCTCGGGCGTGATCCCGCAGATCTCCATGATCATGGGCCCGTGCGCCGGCGGCGCGGTGTATTCGCCGGCCATGACCGACTTTATTTTCATGGTCGAGGACAGCTCTTACATGTTCGTCACCGGGCCCGATGTGGTCAAAACGGTGACCCACGAGCAGGTAACGGCCGAGGAACTGGGCGGCGCCATCACCCATACCTCGAAGTCCGGCGTGGCCGACCTCGCCTTTGAAAATGATGTCCACGCCCTGTTGCAACTGCGGCGCTTCATCGACTTCCTGCCGGCCTCCAACAAGGAGAAGCCGCCGGTGCGTCCCACCAACGATCCCTGGGACCGCCTGGACTACTCGCTGGACTCCCTCATCCCCAATAACCCGAACAAGCCCTACGACATGAAGGAGCTGCTCGAGAAGGTGGTGGACGAGGGCGACTTCTTCGAGGTCGCGCCCAACTACGCCGGCAACCTGATCACCGGCTTTGGCCGCATGGAAGGTTCGACGGTCGGCTTCGTCGCCAACCAGCCGATGGTTCTGGCCGGCTGTCTCGACATCGACAGCGCCCGCAAAGGGGCGCGTTTCGTGCGCTTCTGCGACGCCTTCAATATTCCCATCGTGACCTTCGTCGATGTCCCGGGCTTCCTGCCGGGTACGGCGCAGGAATACGGCGGCATCATCAAGCACGGCGCCAAGCTGCTCTACGCCTACGCCGAGGCGACGGTGCCCAAGGTCACGGTCATCACCCGCAAGGCCTACGGCGGCGCCTACGACGTGATGAGCTCCAAGCACCTGCGCGGCGACGTCAACTACGCGTGGCCGTCGGCCGAAATCGCGGTGATGGGCCCCAAGGGCGCGGTGGAAATCATCTTCCGCCAGGACATGGGCGATGCCGAAAAGATCGCGCAGCGCACCGAGGAGTACCGCCAACTGTTCGCCAACCCGTTCGTGGCCGGCTCGCGCGGCTTCATCGACGAGGTGATCATGCCCTACGGCACGCGCAAGCGTATTTGCCGGTCGCTGGCCATGCTGCGTAACAAGGATATCCAGAACCCCTGGCGCAAGCACGGCAACATCCCCCTCTAAGGGCGGGTTCTCCGACCATTCGCCTGAGACCGCACCGCCAGCCAACCGGGGCACCCGATGTTTGAGAAGATCCTGATCGCCAATCGCGGCGAAATTGCCTGTCGCGTTATCAAAACCGCCCGCCGGATGGGCATCAAGACCGTGGCCGTGTTCTCGGACGCCGACCGCGATGCCTTGCACGTGGATATGGCCGACGAGCGCGTCCATATCGGCCCGTCGGCCTCGGCCCAGAGCTATCTGGTCATCGACCGCTTGGTTCAGGCCTGCCGCGACACCGGCGCCCAGGCCGTCCATCCGGGCTACGGCTTCCTGTCGGAAAACAAGGCGTTCCAAGCGGCGCTCGCCGCCGCCGGCATCGCCTTCATCGGACCGGACGCGCGGGCCATCGAGGCCATGGGCGACAAGATCGAGTCCAAGAAGCTGGCGGCCGCCGCCGGGGTCAGCACCGTCCCCGGCCACATGGGCATCATCGCCAACGCCGAGGAAGCGGTCGCCATCGCCCGCTCCATCGGCTACCCGGTGATGATCAAGGCCTCGGCCGGCGGCGGCGGCAAGGGCATGCGTATCGCCCGCTCCGATGAGGAGGCCCGCGAAGGCTTCCTCTCGGCCGCCAACGAAGCCCGCTCCAGCTTCGCCGACGACCGCGTCTTTGTTGAAAAGTACGTCGAGCAGCCGCGCCACATCGAAATCCAGGTGCTGGCCGACGGCGAGACCTTCTTGTATGTCGGCGAGCGCGAGTGCTCGATCCAGCGGCGCCACCAAAAGGTCATCGAAGAGGCCCCCTCGCCCTTCATCACCCCCGAGGTCCGCAAGGCCATGGGCGAGCAGGCCGTCGCCCTGGCCCGCGCCGTGGACTACAAGTCGGCCGGCACCGTCGAGTTCATCGTCGATGCCAACCGCAACTTCTACTTCCTGGAAATGAACACCCGTCTCCAGGTGGAACACCCGGTCACCGAAATGGTCACCGGCCTCGACCTCGTCGAGTGGATGATCCGCATTGCCGCCGGCGAAAAGCTGACCTTGCGGCAAGACGACATCAAGCTCAACGGCTGGGCCATGGAATGCCGGATCTACGCCGAAGATCCGTTCCGCAACTTCCTGCCCTCCACCGGTCGTCTGGTGCGCTACATCCCGCCCCTGGAAGTCGAAGGGCAGGTTCGCGTCGATACCGGCGTTCAGGAAGGCGGCGAGATCAGCATGTTCTACGACCCGATGGTCGCCAAGCTGATCACCTACGGCAAGGATCGTCTGGAAGCCACCCAGCGTATGCGCCAAGCCCTGGATGGGTTCTACATCCGCGGCATCTCGCACAACATCCCCTTCCTCGCCTCGCTGCTGTCGCGCGACCGCTTCGTTGAAGGACGGCTGACCACCAACTTCATCGCCGAGGAATACGCCAACGGCTTCCATGCCGCCGACCTGCCGCCCGACGATCCCACCGTCCTGGTCACCGTCGCCGCCGCCGTCCACCGCATGAGCACCGAGCGGAATGCCAAGATCAGCGGCCAAATGGTCGGTCACGGCAAGAAGGTGCGCGACGAGTGGGTGGTGCGTCTTGGCGACACCAACCACCCCGTCAAGGTTCGCCCGATCACCGGCGGCCACGAGGTGGAATGGGACGGCAAGATCCATACCCTGATCCACCAGTGGACCTTCGGCCAGCCCCTGTTCCGCGCCAAGCTCGATGACCGCGCCATCGTGGTTCAGATCGAGCGTCGGGGCGTGTCCTACCACTTGGCCCAAGGCGGCAGCCAGGAAACCGCCCTGGTGTTGACCGGCGAAGCTGCTCAGTACGCCTCCTTGATGCTGCATAAGGTCCCGCCCGACCTCTCGCGCTACCTGCTCTCGCCGATGCCCGGCCTCCTGGTGTCGCTCGCCGTCGAGGAAGGCTCGGAAATCAAGGCCGGCGAGACCCTCGCCGTCGTCGAAGCCATGAAGATGGAAAACATCCTCAAAGCCGAACGCGACGGCATCGTCGCCCGCATCCACGCCCGCCCCGGCGATAGCCTCGCCGTGGATCAGAAGATTCTTGAGTTTGAAGTGTAAGGGCAAACAATAAGGCTGGGGAGGCTCGCCTCCCCAGACCCCTCAGAACTTTGGGGCTCTCCGTAAGGGGAGCCTTTTTTGTTTGGAGGAGAAGCGCGATCGGCAAAGATTCGCGAGATACGCCGCGCAGGCGGATTCGTCCGAAAACTGGCGCTGGAATTCGAGGAGAGATCGGGGAAACTTGGTCATGGCTGAGCTCCCGAAACAGCGCGTGTTTACTGTATGTTCTGCGCCATTTTGAGCCGCCTGTCACCACATGATGCGGTCCCGGACTCAAAGGAATAAGCCTTTATAGTAAAACGTCTCAAACTTATTTATAAATCTGTGGCGAGACAACAGCTTCGAAATCAACAATGGCGCTCTGTTAGATGGTATATCTGTCTTCCACTTCCGTTTTTTTACTCACTGAGAGGCGACATGTCTAGTCCGTTACACTTGGAACCGTCGGCGCGTTCGGTTCTCATTCTTGGGGCAGGCGCATCTCACCCCCTGCCAACCGCGTATGAGCTGAAGACCTGGGTTATTGACGCTGCGTTGACTTATGCCAGACCTAAGAATGCTGTTGGATTGCGCGCACAGATACTTGCACTTCTTGAGCGCCCCTACATGACCCTTGAAGCACTGTTTTCCCTATTTTCGTATAGACTTGGCGATTGCTTTCCCGTCGACAAAATTCTTCAATCTGCGTTCGACCTTGGCACGCTGAAAAGGACTGCGCGTGGGCCGGCCTACCAGACGACAAGACTTTATCTCTTGATCGCTCTGGCTCGGAAGTACGCGCCGGATCTGCTGGGGCCCATCATGACGACAAATTTCGACATCGGCCTCATGAAGGCGCACGATATTGCAGATGTCCCATATAGTGTTGTCACTCTATCTCAGGTTGAATGCTTTAGGACGGAAACTTCCAAGATCGCGGGACTCGAAAACTCGATCATCCCATTGCATGGAACAGTCGGCGATACAGATAACATGTCGCGTGCCAATCACGCGATCGCGGTCTCAGAAAACGCTCCCGAGCGCGGGACAATGAGCCGCTTTTCGGGAGGATATGCGGATCCCAGTACAGTCTTCGCGCGAGGTCTCGCTCGTGCCTTTCCTCTGGATTTTTCACAGTTTATCGAAAACACCATTTCTTCAGCGGAGAGCCTAACCACATTCGGCTACAGCGGTGCTGACGAGTATGATTTCAATTTGCTCCTGGAGGACATCATTGCGACAAACCCTGGAACCGTCAACAAATTCGCGTGGACGTCGTGGAAAGGCGACGGTACTGATCTTTCACCGTTCGCCAGACGGCATTTTGAAAACCGGATAGTCAAAGGCGATTTAGCGGGGTTGCTTGAAGCTGAGTTGAAACGTTTGAACGTGTCCATTCCGACTGACATGGACGATGTCGCTGTCGGTGCTGATCCGTTGGTAGGACGGGATCTCAAGAGACAAATTCGTGAGCGTTTAGTTTGGGAATTGCAGAAAGAGTGGAGTTCGAGAAATGTACCGAGAGGTGACGTCGATAACCTCGTCGAGGATATTGCAACAAATGTCGTGGGTGCTTGGGTTTCTTTGGAGCATTATTATCTTGAGAGTTTAGGTTTCAATCAGGATAAGATCGTGTTTTTCGGGGGCGCCGATGGTTCCTCGTGTATGTTTCATGGCGTAAATTTCGCATCAATTATAGAAGGGCAAAGACAGTATAGGATTGAGCAAAGCGACGCTCTCAACCAAATTACAGTTGAGTTACTTGGGATAAACGCTTCAATCCACCCTGCTTCGTTCGATATTTTCGAGCGATTGCACCAACAGGGTCGACAATCTCTCGCAACCGGCTCATCTACTCGAGATGTCGAACGGGCGCTCACATTGGTAGCTTGTGCAACTGCGGTCGACTATCAGGGGCTCATCTTGCGAAATCGTGCTACAGCGGCAGGAAGACCCGAGGTTAAGAAAGCGTTGGCATTGAGAGCAATCGATCATTTCAAGACATGCCAGCACTATTCAGAGCTCGCCTCGGCTTCGATAGGCCGCAAAGCCGATGCCGTAGACCTTGACCCGATTGATGAACTCGTCGGCTGGCGTCGGTGGCGCACCATTGCACTCGACAATATTCCGCGCGCACGCGAGATCATTGATCCGATCCAAGCCCTTGATGAATATCGCAATGTTATTGATATTCGGCGCAGTCAGCTATCTGCGATGCAGACTAACCGAAATTTTGGGCCGGAATACATACCTGCGCATATCCCGCAACTTTTGCTGAGGATATCGGAATACATGAAGTGCGCAGTGAACGTGGGGAAGCCAGTCGCAGCACTTGTGGGCGGTGACGAGATGAGCGCTTTAGCGAGAGAGGCAGGGAAACTTTTAGATGAATACTTTATGTATACAAACTTACCGAATGACCGAGGTATAGCGGTACTTGAGGCCATCTCCCAGCTTGCCGTCAGCCGGGACGAAGAGACCCTCTTGGATATCGTTTTTGAAGGTCTGCAGCGGTATCGCGGCAAGCTGAGTTACCGACGCTGTGGTCAATTCGTAAACAACTGGCGTAACCAATTAGAGTCCAGACGCGTTGGGCAAGATTCAACACGCCAAATGATAGTAGATCGGATATTAGGGCGAATTGCCGATTTGGAGAACCACGGCTGATTTTTCCTGGTGAATAGCCCAGATCTTTCTGAGCGCGCGGAATGTCTAGCGGTCGGCAACTTGCAAAGGTCATGGGGCGACCGAATTGTAACTGCTCACGGGGCTGGTCGGAGACTGTTGCGGTCGGGGTGGAAATGTGAGTCACTCCAGGGATGGGAGAGACACCACGTGGACACCTCCGGAAACCGGCCTTGAACGGTACCGCATGTCGCTGGCCGCTCGAGCGCGTTGTGATCGGCGCTGCGATCACTGATTTTCCGGGTCGGATGGTATGAAGCGGGTGAGGATCCCCCAGGATCGGCGGCATCCCCCCCTGGGAGGGCCCCCGGTCGGGCGCCGATCAGGCGCGTTCAGCCTGACGGTCGAGCCAGGACCAGCGCTTCATGTTGTAGGCCATATTGGCGAGCGTGATCGTTGCCCTGGCGCGGGCGAGGCCGATGGTGCGGATGACCAGGCCCATCCGGCCCTTCATCTCGGCGAAGACATGCTCGACCCGGGAACGGATCCTGGATTTCACCGCGTTGGCTCTGGCGGTCGCCCGAGGCATCGGTTTGCCCTTGGGCTTCTTGCGGTGGATGCGGCTGACCTTGCCGGCTTCGGCAAGGAACGCCTCGTTGGCCTCGGAGCGGTAAGCGCTGTCGGCCCACACGTCGGAGGCGGTATTGGCCGGATCGATCAGCCCCTCGCGCAGCCGGGCGCCATCGGCGGCGGCCGCGTCGGTGACGAGCGCACGGCGGATGATCCCGTGCTTGCGGTCGATCGAGACGTGGTTCTTGTAGCCGAAATGGGGAATGGCGATGTCGCCCTGGGGCGTGCCGTCCTCTCTGACCTTTCCTTTGGAAAACTTCACCGTCCAGCGGGCATCGCGATCCTTCTGCCGCAGCTTGGCCGGCTTGTCTCGCCAGTCCTCGGGAACCTTGCCCTCCTTAATCGTCTGTTTCTCGGTCTCGGTATTGCGTTGGCGCGGCGCCGACACCAGCGTCGCGTCGACGATCTGCCCCGACATCGGCAGATAGCCCGCCTCGCTGATCGCCCGGTCGAGCCGCTGGAACAGATCGTCAAACGCACCGGCCGTGATCAGCGCTTCGCGGAAATCCCAAAGAGTGTTGGCATCCGGCACCGCATCGCCCGGCCCCAGGCCGCAGAACCGCATCCAACTCAGCCGGTCGCGCACCAGGTACGTCGTCCGACCCAGCGCCAGACCGTGCAGCGACTGCAAAACCAGCATCTTGAATTTCAAAACCGCGTCGAAGCCGGGCCGACCGCCCTTCGAGGGCGCACTCCGTCGCCGGACCGCACGCTCCAGAACCGGCCGGAACAGTTCGAAATCCACCGTCTTCGACAGCGTCTCCAGCGGATCGCCCTCCGCCGAAAGTTCCGCCAGACGACGCTCGACATCCCAGAACCCAATCTGAACCGCCATTGCCGCCCCCCAATAGCCGATCGCCTATGGAATCACGAACCAGAACCAGACGCCAGTTTCCGGAGGTGTCCAGGTCGTGGAAGGTGGTCGACTTGGCTTGACGGGGTGTGTTTTTATCCTGTCCTGTTATCCAGGATCCGAGGTGGATAGGGCGGAATTTTTTTGGTATATGTCTAAGCTAGAATAGCGGCAGGTGCTCTTTGTGGGGGAATAAATTCCGAGTGAGTCACCCGGAAAATAAGAGGTCAAGATGTGTCATGGAAACGCAAAATGAGTATACATTTTTGATTGATGCGTTTACCCCCGAAACCGTTCCCATGGCCCGGCTTGCCGAGTACCTCATTGACCTCGCCCAATTGCTTGGGGAAGAAAGCTCTGTCCATTTTGTACGTGTCGATCATGGGAGCACCCGATTGGTGGCCACGGTTGAGCCCGAAGCCATTCCCAATGTGAGAGATCGCTTAGTGTTGGCGGATCGCGGCGAAGGCCCTGCTGACGCATTAAAAGCGATTAATAAAATAAACAAGAAGTTAAAAGAAGATAATGGCAGTGCTCGGCTTATCGAAGGGCAAGGTGTTGAAATTATTGTATTTAAAGGTCGAGATATTGTAGGTGAATTTGATTATCCTACGGTTGGCCAGTCTGGAAGTCTTGTTGGTGAAGTGGTTAGAGTTGGTGGTGTCGGTGAATATCCTCTTGTTCATCTTAGAGATGGAGAAGGTGGTATATATAGGTGTAATCTGGTAAAGTCTTTGGCAAAGAATATAGCGAAATACATTTATGCCGGTGAAGTTCGTGTTTTTGGGAAAGGAAAATGGTATCGGACGGATATGGGGGTGTGGGAACTTAAAGATTTTCACATAGAATATTTTGAACCACTCGACAGCGCCCCTCTCTCCTCCGTTATTGAAGATCTACATGAGATCCAAGGTCATGAGTGGGGCGAGGTAGAGGATCCGTGGGGCCTTTTGTATCACCTCCGTACCGAGATCGGAGAGATTCACTAATGGTTGTTATGGATTCTAATATCCTTCTATTTTTTTTCGTCTCAAAAACTGGGGTACCACGAGATCCCGTCTCCCATGCTGAGATTGATCGTCCTTGGGAGCGAATCTGTTATCTGATACAAGAGCTTGAGAAAGAGAAAACCAAAATTGTCATTCCAACGCCCGTTTTAAGTGAGGTCCTGATTCGGGCGAAACAGGCAAGCCCAGAGTATATTTCAAGAATTCAAAAATCTTCTATATTTATTATTCAGCCATTTGATGTGATTGCAGCGATTGAATTAGCTGAGATGACAAGAAGAGCGTTAGATATTGGAGATAAAAAATCAGGAAGCAACGAAACTTGGGCCAAAATTAAATATGATAGGCAGATTATTGCTATATCCAAAGTTGTTCGGGCTCATACAATTTATAGTGACGACAAAAACTTAGCGTATTTTGCAAAAAAAGAAAATATAAAAGTTGTGGGTTTGGCAGACTGCCCTCTTCCTCCACAGTTATCCCTGTTTCCAAATATGAAACAATAGACTATGTTGCGTATTATTATTTAATCATATAGATGGTATCCGTGTTTTACGAGACCGGTCATATCCAACCGGTGTTTTTGCGTAAAAATGAAAAAAAAGGGGGCCGGGGCATCGCCCCGGGCGGGTTCGGGCGGCAGCCCGACGGAGCCAGTGGAGCGGCAGGCCCCCCCCTTCCCCCTTACGGAGTCCTGGACCCGAACAGGGCGGAGCCCAGGCGGATGTGGGTGGCGCCGAAGGTGAGGGCGGTGGGGTAGTCGGCGCTCATGCCCATGCTGAGGATGGGCAGGGCGTGGCGGCGGGCGATTTCGCGCAGAAGAGCGAAATGGGGGGCCGGTTCTTCGTCGACGGGGGGGATGCCCATGAGCCCCTGAACGTCGAGGCCCCAGTCTTCCCGACATTGGCGCACGAAGGCGTCGGCCTCGCGGGGGAAAACGCCGGCTTTTTGCGGTTCTTCGCCGGTATTGACCTGGATCAGCACCGGGATTTTTTTGTTCTGGCGGGCCATTTCCTCGGCCAGGGCTTGGGCGAGCTTGGGGCGGTCTACGCTGTCGATGGCATCGAACAGGGCGACGGCCTCGCGAACCTTGTTGGTCTGCAAGGGGCCGATGAGCCGCAGTGTGATGTCGGGAAACTGCTCGCGCAGGGCGGGCCATTTGCCCTGGGCTTCCTGAACCCGGTTTTCGCCGAACACGCGCTGGCCGGCGGTGAGGGCGGGGAGGATCGCCTCGGCGGGATGGGTCTTGCTGACGGCCACCAAGGTGACGTCGGCGGGATTGCGGCCGGCATCGGCACAGGTGTGGGCCAGGGTGGCGCGGGCGGCGGCGAGCGCGGCCGGCACGTCGAAAGGCGATGACAAGGAGGGGTCGGTCATGGCGTCCTTGAGCGATGAAGCGGGGGAAGAAACCAGCGACACCCCTTGGGAGTAGGAGGAACGGAGCATGACGGCAAGTCTCTCGTGCCGGGCCGAGCGCGTGCATCGGCGGGCGGGGCGGCCGAAGGCGCCGGCGGCGGTGCTGGTCACCGACGAGCGACGCCTGCCCGACCCCCGGCCGGTGCTGCCGGCCCTGCCCCGAGGGGCGCGGGTGGTGCTGCGGGCCTATGGCGATCCGACGCGCGCCGGGGCGGTGGTGGCGGCGGCGAGGCGGCGGCGCATTGGCGTGATACTCGCCCTGGCAGCGCCCCGCCTGCCCCCCCTGCCCCGGGATCTGGCGGGGATCCACCTGCCGCAGGGCCGGGCTTGCCGGGGCCTGATGGCCGGGGTTTTGCTGTGGCGGCGCGCGGCGGCGGGGCGCTCGCTGTCGATGGCGGCCCATGATGGGCGAGCCCTGGCCCGGGCGCGGGCGCTGCGCCTGACGTTTGTGCTGCTCTCCCCGGTCTTTCCCACCCGCAGCCACCCCGGAGCCCCGGCCTTAGGCCCCCTGCGGGCCACCTTGCTGGCACGAACCAGCCAAGTTCCCGTCCTGGCCCTGGGCGGCATCACCCCGACCACGGCCGCCCGCCTCCCCCCCCGCCCCTGGTCAGGCCTCGCCGCCCTAGAAAGCTGGACAAAAAACCGAGGGGTCCGGGGAGGCCCCGCCTCCCCGCCTTCCCTTCCCCTTCCTTTTCCCCTTCCCCTCCCCCCTGAGGAGAATATGGAAAAACTTGACAGCCCCGGCTAGGATCGGCCTCCCATACCGGGTCTTTGTCCGCGCGTTTTCCACAGATAGGCTCATCCATGGCTCACCCGAAGTTCGGCCCTGTCCCGCGTTTCCTGCATCGGGCGACAAATGCGGGCCTAGCGGGCGCCCTCATGCTGGCCCTTGTGGCTTGCGAGAACTCCAAGGCGGTTTACCCCGAGCGCGATCCCTCGACGGGCCAGCGCGTGATGGTGGACCCTGCCAATCCGCCGGAACGCAGCACGATTTTCGGGCCCGGCGGGCTCAATCTGTTTGGCGGCAAGGAGGGCAAGGAAGACACCGGGTCCACTGGGGTCGGCGTCAACAGCTTTTTGTGGCGGGCCTCGCTCGACACCATCGCCTTCATGCCCCTGACCTCGGCCGATCCGTTTGGCGGGGTCATTCTCTCGGACTGGTATTCCCCGCCCGAGACGACCACCGAGCGCTTCAAGGCCAACGTGTATATCCTGGCCAAGGGCCTGCGCGCCGACGGCGTGAAAGTCTCGGTGTTTCGCCAGCAGCGTGACCCGCGAGGCAACTGGGTTGACGCGGCGGTGAGCCCCAGCGTGGCCACCGATCTGGAGAATGCCATCCTCACCCGGGCGCGTCAGTTGCGCCTTTCGGTGCTGGAGAAATAATCCCGGGCGGCGGTCGAACCGGGGCGGCCGCTGCTCCATGCTTTTTCCCCCCGTTGAGTCAGGAAGGCACCCCTTCGCATGGCGTCCGAGGACCGCTCCTCCTTTAAGGAAACCGAAGCCTATTGGCAGAGTGCCTGGGCCGAGGCCGGCTGTTTCAGGGCCACCGTGGACCCTGAGCGTCCCAAGTACTATGTGCTGGAGATGTTCCCCTATCCCTCCGGGCGCATCCACATGGGGCACGTGCGCAACTACACGCTGGGCGACGTGGTGGCGCGCTTCAAGCGGGCGCAGGGGTTTAACGTGCTCCATCCCATGGGGTGGGATGCCTTTGGCCTGCCGGCCGAGAACGCGGCCATCCAGCGCGGTGTGCATCCGGGCGAGTGGACCCGGCGCAACATCGAGGTGATGCGCGAACAGTTCCGGCCGATGGGCCTGTCCATCGACTGGGAGCGCGAGATCAGCACCTGCGAGCCCGGCTATTACAAGCACGAACAGAAGATGTTCTTGGACTTCGTGAAGGCGGGCCTCGCCTATCGCAAGGAGTCCTGGGTCAACTGGGACCCGGTGGAACACACGGTTCTGGCCAACGAGCAGGTGATTGACGGCAAGGGCTGGCGCTCGGGGGCTCCGGTGGAGCGGCGCAAGCTTTCCCAATGGTTCTTGCGCATCACCGCCTATGCCCAGGAGCTGCTCGACGCCATCACCACGTTGGACCGCTGGCCCGAAAAAGTCCGGTTGATGCAAACCAACTGGATCGGCCGCTCGGAAGGGGCGCGGGTGCGCTTTGCCCTGGTGGGGCGCGAGGACGGGATCGAGGTGTTTACCACCCGGCCCGATACCTTGTTTGGGGCGTCGTTCTGCGCTGTGTCGGCCAACCATCCGCTGGCGATCGAGCTGGCGGCGGCGACCCCGGCTTTAGCCGACTTCTTGGCCGAGTGTGCCCGCATGGGCACCAGCGAGGCCGACATTGAAACGGCGGAGAAGAAGGGCTTCGATACCGGTCTGCGGGTGCGTCATCCGTTCTTGGACGACGTGACCTTGCCGGTGTACGTCGCTAATTTCGTGCTGATGGACTACGGCACCGGGGCGATTTTTGGCTGCCCGGCCCACGACCAGCGCGACATGGACTTTGCCCGCAAGTATGGCTTGGCGGTGACCACCGTGGTGGCGCCGCGCGATGCCGACCCCGAGGCCTTTGCCGCCGAGCAAGACGCCAGCCTGACCGCGTTTAGCGGCGATGGCGTGGCGATCCGCTCGGGCTTCCTCAATGGCCTGGGCGTGGCCGAGGCCAAGGCGGCGGCGATCCGGCGTATCGAGGAGATGGGCCAGGGCGAGGGCGTGGTGCAGTTCCGCCTGCGCGACTGGGGCGTGTCGCGCCAGCGCTACTGGGGCTGCCCCATCCCGATGATCCACTGCGAGAGCTGCGGCATTGTGCCGGTGCCGGAAGATCAGTTGCCGGTGCTGCTGCCCGACGATGTCACCTTCGACAAGCCGGGCAACCCGCTCGACCATCACCCGACCTGGAAGCATGTGGACTGCCCGGTGTGCGGCCGCCCGGCCCGGCGCGAGACCGACACCTTCGACACGTTCTTTGAAAGCTCGTGGTATTTCGCCCGCTTCTGCTCGCCCCACAGCGACACCGTGGCCTTCGACCGGGCGGCGGTCGATTACTGGCTGCCGGTGGACCAGTACGTGGGCGGCGTTGAGCATGCGGTGCTGCACCTGTTGTACTCGCGCTTTTTCACGCGCGCCTTGCGGGAGTGCGGGTATCTGGGATTGTCCGAGCCGTTTGCCGGCTTGTTCACCCAGGGCATGATCTGCCACGAGACCTACCGCGCGGCCGATGGCACGTGGCTGTCGCCCGAGGACGTGACCCGCACCGCCGATGGCTTGGTGGTCCGGGCCAGCGACACCGCCCCGGTGACGGTGGGCCGCTCGGAAAAGATGTCGAAGTCCAAGCTCAACACCGTGGACCCGACCGTCATTTTGGATAGCCACGGGGCCGATGCCGCCCGCCTGTTCATGCTCTCGGACTGCCCGCCCGAGCGCGATATGGACTGGTCGTCGGCCGGTATTGACGGGGCCTCGCGCTATCTGGCGCGCTTGGTCCGTCTGGCCAGCCAGCCGCCGTTGGATCCGGGGCCGGTCGGGGCCGACCTGCCGGCCACCCTGGGCCCGGCGGCCGAGGCCCTGCGCCGTCAGACCCACCGGACCATGGCCGGGGTGACCGACGACCTGGAGAAGTTCCGCTTTAACAACGCGGTGGCGCGGGTGCGCGAGCTGACCAACGCCGTGGCGGCCCTTGATCCGGCTGCCGAGGGGGCCGGGCCAGTCTACCGCTTTGCCCTGGAGACCGTGCTGCGTTTGGCGGCGCCCATGATCCCGCACGTGTGCGAGGCGCTGTGGCGGACCTTGGGGCATGCCACCATGCTGGCCGAGACCCCGTGGCCCGTGTGGTCCGAGGCCTTCTTGGTGGACGACGTGGTCAAGGTGGCGGTGCAGGTCAACGGCAAGATGCGTGGCACCGTTGAGTTGCCGCTGGACGCCTCGCAGGAGGTGGCCGAGGCGGCGGCCCGGGCTCTGCCCACGGTGGTTGTCCAGATTGCCGACAAGCCGGTGCGCAAGGTCATCTTGGTGCCCAACCGCATTGTCAACATCATCGTCTGATCTGGGGAGAAAGCCGTGGGTCGATCCATAACCCGTCGCCGTGTTCTCGTTTTGGGGGCTTTGGCGCCTTTGGGGGTGGCGAGCTGCGGCTTTCGCTCCATGCTGGCCGAGCGGCCGGGGGCCGGGGGCACCGCCTCGACCCCGGCCCTGCTCGGCTTGGTCTATGTGCACCGCGCGACTTATGGGGCCGAGGGGGATGCCCGTTTGGCCCAGGCCGTGCGCAATGCCCTGGTCAATCGCCTGGGGGAACCCTCGCGCCCGGCCTTTGCCCTGACCTTGACGGTGTCACGCAGCATTGCCGGGGCGGCAACCACCCTGGCCAACCGCATCACCCATGAAACCTTGTCGGGGACGGCGACGTTCAGTTTGCAGGCCCTGAATCAGGAGGGGGCCGCGCCGCCCAAACCCCTCATCAGCGGCTCGGAAACCGCCTGGGCCAACCAGGACCGCTTGGACTCCGCCTATGCCGACCGCATGGTGGAGCGCGACATGGAGCGGCGGGTGGCGGACGGCTTGGCCGATCAGATCCAGCGGCGCTTGGCGGGATACTTCGCCTCGCGCTGATCCCGGGAGGCTCCCATGAAACTGACCGGGGCCGCCGTTCAGGCCTTTTTGAAAAATCCCGATCCCCAGATCCGGGTTGTTTTGGTCTATGGCCCGGATGAAGGGCTGGTGCGCGAGCGGCTCGACCAGTTGCTGCGCACCGTGGTGGACGATCCTGGCGATCCTTTTCGGGTGTGCGAGCTGGGCGGCGACGATCTGGTGCGCGATCCCGCCCGGCTGGCCGACGAGGCGGCGGCCTTGTCCATGGTCGGGGGGCGGCGGGTGGTGCGGCTGCGCGATGTGGGCGACAGCCACACGGCGCGGCTCAAGCCGTTTTTCGAGCATCCGGTGGGCGAGGCGCTGATCTTGGTGCAAGGCGGGGCGCTGGGGCCGCGCTCGTCGTTGCGGCTGCTGGTCGAGGGCAGCCCGATGGCCGCCGCCCTCCCCTGTTATGCCGACGAGGGCCGCGGCCTGGAAACCCTGGTGCGCGACATGCTGGCCGGGGCCAAGCTGGCGGCGGGGCCCGATGTTGTCGAGTTTCTCTCCGACCATCTGGGCGGCGACCGGGCCCTGACCCGCTCCGAGATTGACAAGCTGATCACCTATTGTGGGGCCGCCGGGCGGGTGAGTCTGGAAGACGCCCAGGCCTGCGTGGGCGATACCGCCCGCCTGGAGTTGGACGACTTGGCCCATGCCATTGCCGAAGGGGATGCGGCGCGGGCCCTGCGCACCTTGGAGCGCCTGCGCCGCGAGGGGACCAACGCCGTGGCCATTGTGCGCAGTGTGATGCGGCATTTCACCCGGCTGCATTTTGTGGCCGGGCAGGTGGCCGAGGGCCGTTCCTTGGATCAGGTGATGCCGACCTTGAAGCCGCCGGTGATTTTCAGTCAGGCGGCCCGCTTTCGCACCCAGGCCAGCCGCTGGCCGGCGGTTCGGCTGGCGCAGGCCTTGGACTTGTTGTTGGAGACCGAGGGGGCGTTGAAGTCGGCCGGGGTCTTGGAGACGCCGGTGATGGAGCGTTTGGTTTTGCGGTTGACGCGGGGGGCGCAAACGTCGGCGCGCTCGGGGTGAGAAGAAAGGAAGGCTGGGGAGGCGGGGCCTCCTCAGACCCCTCGTTCCTTTAGGGGGATAAAAAGAACGTGGGGGGGATGGAGAGGAAAGGGGGTATGTTTTTCTGTTTTAAGAGGGGGGAGGTGGGGAATAATTCTAATAAAAAGCGACGTTATCGCTTTTTGGATAGGCCGGATGGCCGGGATGAATGTTTTGTAACGGATTGGGGTATCTCTTGACCTTGTCTTGAAGGTCGTGTGTAACGACAGCAGGGACACCCGGGGTCCAGGAAGCGGTCGGACATGAACGAGACAAAACAAGACCCCCTGGGGCGCCGGGGGGATCCGGTCAAGACAGGGAGCGGACGCACGGGGTGGTTTGGCCCCTTGCTGTCGCCGCCCCGGCCGGGTCCAACACCGCCCGCCTGTTTGGAAACGCCGACCCCACCCCCAGGGCGGCGCGACTGGTCGGCTTTGCTCGACAGTCTCGACATCGCCTTGCAACCTGTGGTCAGTCTGTCGAGTGGCCGGGCGGTGGGCTTCGAGGCCCTGATCCGCGGCGCCGAGGGCTTTGCCGATGCCCGCGAATTGTTTGACGAGGCGTGGCGGATCGCCGTTTTGGAGGGGTCGCCCGCCCTGCCGCGCGAGTTGGAACTGCACGCCTGGGACGTGGCAATGGCCCGCTTTGGCACCCTGACCCCGGATCAGCGCGGCGATGCCCGGCTCTATCTTAATCTCGATCCCCGCTTATTGCCGCAAGCCGACGCCCTGGCCAGCGCACTCGATACCTTGCGTCAGCGCCATGGCCTGCCCGCCGTGAGCTTGGCGCTGGAAATCAGCGAACGTCTGCCCATGCCCGATTACGGCGCGGTCGAGGCCACCTTGGACCGGGTGGGCGCCCTGATTCACCGCTTGCGCCCGCGCGTGGGCAAGGTGGCGCTCGACGACTTCGGGGTGGGGTTCGCCAGCCTGCCCCTGCTGCGCTCGGTGAAGCCCGATTTGGTCAAGATCGACCGTTTTTTTGTCCAGGGCACCGCCCACGATCAGGCGCGCAAGCTGTTTTTGTCGAACATGGCCAACGTCTGTCGGCTGATGGGCATCCAGATCGTGGCCAAGGGAGTGGAAACCCTGGAGGATTTCCACGGGGCGCGGGATGCGGGGTGCGATCAGGCCCAGGGCTGTTTGCTGGCGTGCCCCGAGACCGATTCCACGCGCCTACAGGGCTATTATCCCTTGGTGCTGGAGATCAACGCCGCCGAGCAGCGTCGCCTGGGGGGCGACCAGCATCTGGTGGCCGCCCAGATTTCCACCCTGGCCCCCTTGGTTTGCCCCTCGCCGATGGCCGTGGTGTTCGAGCGTTTTCGTCAGGAAAAAAGCCGGACGTTCTTCCCGGTGGTGGATGCAACCGGCGATCCCTTGGGGATCGTGCGTGAGGTCGATCTCAAGGACTATACCTATTCCTTGTATGGCAAGGAGTTGATCAACAACAAGTCCCTGGGGCTGGGCTTGCAGGACTTTATCACCCGCTGTCCCACGGTGGACATTACCACCCGGGCCGAGAAGATTCTGGAGGCGTTTTCGGCCAACAGCCGGACCGAGGGCCTGATCATTACCGAGGACGGGCGCTACCGGGGCTTTTTGACCGCCTCGTCCTTGCTGCGCATTATCAATGAAAAGAACTTAGCGGCGGCCCGCGACCAAAACCCCCTCACCCGGTTGGCCGGCAATGCCGCCATCAACACCTTTTTGGGCGAGGCGCTGGCCGAGACCGACACGTCCTTGTCCCTGGCGTACATTGATTTCGACAACTTCAAACCGTTCAACGACAAATACGGCTTTCGCCAGGGCGACCGGGCGATCTTGCTGTTTGCCGATTTGATGCGCACGCGGCTCGATACCGAAGGCATGTTTATGGGCCATATCGGCGGCGACGACTTTTTCGCGGCCTTTCGGGGCCTGGAAGAAAGCGCGGCCGAGGCGCATGTGCGGGCGCTGACCGCCAAGTTTGAAAGCGACGTGGCCAGCTTCTATGACGAGGCGACCCGACTTCAGGGCCATATCATCGCCCGCGACCGCCACGGCATCGAGCGCCAGATGCCCCTTCTGGGGGCCAGCGCGGCGGTGGTTCATTTGCCCCCCGGGCATGCGACACGCGATATTGATGCAATTAGCGGATTGATCGCCGCCTTAAAGAAAGAGGCGAAGCTCTCTCCCGACCGCTTGGCCGTGGCAACGGTAACCCTGCGCCCTTGATCTCCCCCAAGGAATGGGGGGGGCGGCGTCTCCCAGCGTGTCTCTTCTCTCCTCTCCTTCGCCGGCCGAGGCCCCGTTCACCCGATTGCCCTGGGAAAGCACGTTTCTCTTATTTGTGGCCTTCAACACATCTGGCATACTTTGCCCGTTGCCTGAGCGACGGAGAGGATGCGTGAAACTGTTGATCGCCGATGACCACGAGTTGTTCCGGGACGGCTTGCGCCTGATTTTAGGCGAGCTCGACCCCTCTTTGGACGTGGTTGAGGCGCGCTCGTTCGACGAGGCCCTGACCCGTGCCGAGGAAGCCGGGGAGGTCCCGTTCGACCTCATGCTCCTTGATCTCGTCATGCCCGGTCTGCCCTGGACCGACGGGCTGTCGGCCTTGCGAGCCGTGGCCCCCGACACCCCCTTGGTGGTGCTCTCGGCCAACGAGGAGCGCGATTTGGTGTTGCAGGCCGTTCACCTGGGAGCGGTCGGCTTCATCAGCAAGGCCGCGAGCAGCAAGGTGATCCTGGGGGCCTTGAATCTGGTGCTCTCGGGGGGCATGTACCTGCCGCCGGCCCTGCTGGAAACCCTGCCCGCGCGCGGCCAGCCCGACCCCGAGCCCGATCCGGTCGTCTCGCCGCTGACCCCGCGCCAGCGCGAGGTCCTTGCCCTCATCGGCCAGGGCAAATCCAACAAGGAGATCGCTCGGGTCCTGACCTTGTCGGAAGGAACGGTCAAGTTGCATGTGACCGCCATTTTGAAGGCGCTTGGGGTCTCCAACCGCACCGGGGCGGTCATCGCCGCCCAGCGCCTGGGGCTCAACGGATAAGCCGGGGATCAGCCGGAATGGCCCGTTATCATGCCGAGCGCCCCGTGCCGTTTAGCGCCGACCAGATGTTCGACCTCGTGGCTGATGTGGAGCGCTATCCCGAGTTCGTGCCCTGGTGGACGGCGGCCCGGGTCACGCACACCACGCCCACGCTCTACCACACGACCCAGAGTATGGGGCTGGGGCCGGTGCACCTGACGTTTGCCTCCGAGACGCACCTGCGCCGGCCCGAGCGGATTCATGTCACGGCCACGGGGGGCGGGGTGCGCACCTTGGTGCTGACGTGGCAATTCACGCCCCGGCCCCAGGGCTGCCTGACCCGGCTTGACATGACGTTGGAAATGACCTCCCCGGCCCTTGATCTCTTGGTCGGGCGTCTTTCGCGCGAGGCCGCTCGCACTTTGGTCGAGGCCTTCGAGCGTCGGGCGCGGGCTGTGTACCCACGGCATGGCCGCCTTGCCCGCCCGGGGCTCACCCGCCCTTGACACACGGCCGTCCTTGCGCTCCTTTACGCTCCGGTGTCCCGTATGGGCGGGAGCACCCTTGAAGGCATTGTCGCGATGGCTCCCGGGCGGTGCCGTCGCCCGGCCCCAGCCGTTCCGTCCGCCACAAACCCCTGGAGAGCGCAGCGCATGAACAGGCCCGAAAGAGCCCTCAGCCCGTTGGGCGAGGAAGTAGACGCCTTTGTTTCCCCCATGTCCAAAGGCGTCGAGGCCTCCGAGGACGAGGCCCTTTTGCCGGAGTATCTCCGCCGGGTCTATACCTGGGCCTACCTGAACCCCCGTCACATGCGCTTGCTCGACCGTCATTTGGTGGTTTCGGTGATCTTGTGGGGCAACGCCGACCGCTTGATGGATCAGGCCTATAAGGAATTCTCGGCCGGTCAGGAAGTGTTGCTGCCGGCCTGTGTTTATGGCCCGTTCTCGCGCAATCTTGCTAATGTTGTTGGCCCCAAAGGCTATCTGGAAGTGCGCGATATCGCCCCGGTCCAGATTGCCCACACCCGCCCCAAGCTGGCCGGTCTGTCCCAGGCGCGGCTGGTGTGCGCCAATGCCGCTGATCCGGTGGGCCGTGATTTCGATGGCGTGTGCTGCTTCTTCCTGCTGCACGAAGTGCCCGACGACTGGAAGAAGCGCGTGGTGGACTCCTTGTTGGCGGCCGTGCGACCGGGTGGCAAGGCGGTGTTCGTCGATTATCACAAACCGGCCGCTTGGCACCCGCTCAAGCCCATCATGATCGGCGTGTTCAAGACCCTGGAGCCCTATGCCATGGGCCTGTGGGATGTGGAGATCAGCGACTTCGCCGAAGAGCGCGATGCCTTCACCTGGACCAAGGAAACCTTCTTTGGCGGTCTCTACCAGAAGGTCGTGGCTGTCCGCCGCTAAAAGGGCTGGCGCCTCCAGATCTCCCCTGTTCTGAGGGGTCTGGGGAGGCCGCGCCTCCCCAGCCTGCCTTTCTTTCCCATCCTTTTCCAGGCGCCCCTTCGTGAGGCGCCTCATGGTTTCCCCGGAAACCTGCTTTCCATACCTGGAAAGCCTCTTAACGCCCCCTCCCCCTTCGGACGGCCCGGCTCTTCAGCCTTTTGGCTGATATGTCAGAGGCTTGACCTCTTGCTTTATTCTCACTCCTGGTGGCCCGAGGGTTGCTAGGGGTCACCCCACGGCTGTTTCCTTTGCGGTGCCCATCACCCGAAAAGCAGCCCAGGGAGCAAGAGGGCCCCAAGCCCCACCCAAGGACACCAGGAGACCGCTCCTTGCAGCGCAAGGGGCTTTGAGCCGCGCCTCGGGGCGCGAGAGGGGGGAATCGTGACGGAACCGATCGAGACCTTTTACGAGGTCATCCGGCGCCAGGGGATTTCCCGGCGCAGTTTTATGCAGTTCTGTGCCCTGACGGCCGCAAGCCTGGGCCTGGACGCCGCCGGGGCAAGCTCGATCGCCAACGCCTTGGAAACCAAGCCGCGCGTGCCAGTCATCTGGCTGCACGGCCTGGAGTGTACGTGCTGCACCGAGAGCTTCATCCGCTCCAGCCACCCGCTGGCCAAGGATGTGGTGCTCTCCATGATCTCGCTCGACTACGACGACACCATCATGGCGGCGGCCGGGCATCAGGCCGAGGCGATTTTGACGGAAACCCGCGAGAAATACGCCGGGCGCTACATTCTGGCGGTGGAAGGCAATCCCCCCCTGGCCAACGACGGCCTGTATTGCTTCCCCGGGGGGCGGCCGTTTGTCGAAACCCTGAAGGAGATGGCCGAGGGCGCCATGGCGGTGGTTGCCTGGGGCTCGTGCGCGTCGTGGGGCTGCGTCCAGGCGGCCAAGCCCAACCCGACCCAGGCGGTGTCCATCGACAAGGTGATTTCCGGCAAGCCGATCATCAAGGTGCCGGGCTGCCCGCCGATCGCCGAGGTGATGACCGCCTTGCTGGCCTTCATCACCACCTTCGAGCGCCTGCCCCAGCTCGACCTGCTGGGCCGGCCCAAGATGTTCTATTCCAACCGCATCCACGACAAATGCTATCGCCGGCCCCACTACGACGCCGGCCAGTTTGTCGAGGCCTGGGACGATGCCGGCGCCCGCCAGGGCTATTGCCTTTATAAAATGGGGTGCAAGGGTCCCACGACCTACAACGCCTGTTCCACTACCCGCTGGAACGAGGGCACCAGTTTCCCCATCCAGTCGGGCCACGGCTGCCTGGGCTGTTCCGAGGACAACTTCTGGGACAAGGGCTCGTTCTACGACCGCATCACCCCGGTCATGCCGTTTGGCGTCGAGGTGACGGCGGATGAGGTCGGCGTGGCCACGGTCAGTGCCGTGTCGGCGGGTCTGGCGATCCATGCCGCGCTGACCGGCGTCAAGCGCCTGCGCGAAGAAAACGACAACAAGAGCTAAAGCGATCCCGGGGGGAGTAAGGGAACAATGTCCGTGATGACGCCGAATGGCTTCGCGCTTGATGCCCAGGGACGGCGCGTTGTCGTCGATCCCGTGACCCGGATCGAGGGTCACTTGCGTGTGGAAGTCAACGTTGATGCCGACAACGTGATCCGCAACGCCGTGTCCACCGGCACCATGTGGCGCGGGATCGAACTGATCTTGAAGGGCCGCGACCCGCGCGATGCCTGGGCCTTTACCCAGCGCATTTGCGGCGTGTGTACCGGCACCCATGCCCTGACCAGCGTGCGCGCCGTTGAAAACGCGCTGGGCATCAAGATCCCGGAAAACGCCAACACCATCCGCAACATCATGCAACTGGCCCTCCAGGTGCATGACCACTTGGTGCACTTCTACCACCTGCATGCCCTGGATTGGGTGGATGTGGTCTCGGCCCTGTCGGCGGATCCGGCGGCGACCAGCGCCCTGGCCCGCAGCCTGTCGCCCTGGCCCAAGTCCTCGCCCGGGTACTTTGCCGACCTCAAGGCGCGGCTGACCAAGTTTGTCGAGAGCGGCCAGTTGGGGCCGTTCAAAAACGGCTACTGGGGCCATCCCGCCTACCGCCTGCCGCCCGAGGCTAACTTGATGGCGGTGGCGCATTACCTGGAAGCGCTCGATTTCCAAAAGGAGATCGTCAAGATCCACGCCGTGTTCGGCGGCAAGAACCCCCATCCCAACTGGCTGGTCGGCGGCGTGCCCTGCCCGATCAACCTGGATGGCACCGGGGCGGTCGGCGCCATCAACATGGAGCGCCTGGAACTGGTCAAGTCGATCATCGACCAGAGCGTGACCTTTATCGAGCAGGTCTATATCCCCGATCTGGTGGCGGTGGCCGGCTTTTATAAGGACTGGCTCCACGGCGGCGGACTTAGCTCCCAGTGCTTGCTGTCGTATGGCGACCTGCCGTCGCGGGCCAACGATTACTCGGCCGAGAGCCTGATGATGCCGCGCGGCGCCATCATCAACGGCGACCTGACCCGCATCCACGAGGTCGATCTCACCGACCCCAGCCAGATCCAGGAATACGTCGCCCACTCCTGGTACCGCTATCCCGACGAGACCCAGGGCCTGCACCCCTGGGACGGCGTGACCGATCCCAACTTCGTGCTGGGCCCCAAGGCGGTGAAAGCGGCAGCCGCATCGAGACCCTCGATGAAGGCGCCAAGTACAGCTACCTCAAGGCGCCGCGCTGGAAGGGCCACGCCATGGAGGTGGGGCCGCTGGCCCGCTATGTCCTCGGCTACGCCCAGGGCAAGCCCGAGTTCAAGGAACCGACCGACGCCTTGCTGCGCCTGCTCGATGTGCCGATCACGGCCCTGTTCTCCACCCTGGGCCGCACGGCGGCGCGCGGGCTCGAATGCCAGTGGGCCGCGCACAAGTTGAAGGAGTCGTTCAACCACCTGATCGCCACCCTCAAGGCCGGCGACACCAACACGGCCAACACCGCGTCGTGGGATCCCAAGACGTGGCCCAAGGACGTGCGCGGCGTGGGCTTTACCGAGGCGCCGCGCGGGGCCCTGGGGCATTGGGTCCACATCAAAGACGGCAAGATCGAGAACTATCAGTGCGTGGTGCCGACCACCTGGAACGGCTCACCGCGCGATCCGGCGGGCAAGATCGGTGCGTTCGAAGCTTCCTTGCTGAATACCCCGCTGGCCGATCCTGAGAAGCCGCTGGAGATCTTGCGGACCTTGCACAGCTTCGACCCCTGCCTCGCCTGCTCGACTCACGTCATGAGCCCGAACGGCGAGCCGTTGACCTCGGTGACGGTGCGCTAGCCCGAGGCAGACCCAAAAAGAAGGCTGGGGAGGCGGGCCTCCCCAGACCCCTCGGGACTTTTTTGGCAGGAGGGCGTCATGAGTTTGGAGACCAATGAGGCGACCCCGGACCTGATGGCGGGGGTTCGCCGCAATGCCTCGGTGTATATTTATGAAGCGCCGGTGCGGCTCTGGCATTGGGTCAACGCGGCTTGTGTGGTTATTTTGGCCTTGACCGGGTATGTCATGGGCAATCCGCCGATCAGCTTGCATGGCGAGGCCAGCGACAGCTTTGTCTTTGGCTTTATTCGGGCCATCCACTTCTCGGCAGCGTATGTCTTTGCCATCTTTTTCTTCTTCCGGGTCTACTGGGCTTTTGTTGGGAATAAGTATGCCCGGCAGATCTTCGTTCTTCCCGTGTGGCAAAAGAGCTTTTGGGTTGAGGTTCGGATTGAGTTGGAGTGGTATCTGTTTTTGCGGAAGTATCCGAAAAAGTACATGGGCCACAACCCCATGGCTCACATCATCATGTTCTTCCTGACCACCCTTCTCAGCCTGTTCATGATCTTTACCGGGTTTGCTCTTTATAGTCAGGGCACCGGCAATGAGAGTTGGCAGGCGGCTGTGTTCCAGTGGGTTTTCCTGATTTTTCCCAACTCTCAGGATGTCCACATGATTCATCGCATGGGGATGTGGTTATTCATCGTCTATTCGATTGCCCATATCTATGCGGCTTTGCGTGAGGACATCATGAGCCGCCAATCCATGCTGTCCACGATGATCAGTGGTCGGCGCATGTTCAAGGATGACCTGCCGTGATCTCTCCCGCTGGGACAGCCCTGGACGCCGAGGGGCCGTGCGAGGTCTTGGTGCTGGGTATTGGCAACCTGCTGTGGGCCGACGAGGGCTTCGGCGTGCGCTGCGTCGAGCGTTTGGCCTGTCTCTACGAGATGGCTCCCGGGGTGCGCCTGATGGATGGCGGCACCCAGGGGCTCTATCTGGTGCAGTACGTGACCACCGCTCGGCGGCTGATCGTGTTCGATGCCATCGACTATGACCAGCCGCCCGGGACCTTGCGCGTTGTTCACGGCGACGCGGTGCCGCGCTTCATGGGCTGTCGCAAGATGAGCCTGCATCAAACCGGCTTCCAAGACGTGCTGGCGGCGGCCGACCTGTTGGGCTCGGTGCCCGAGGCCATGGCCCTGATCGGGGTCCAGGCCGAGCACCTCGACGACTGGGGCGGCCCCTTGCGCCCCAGCGTCGCCGCCTGCTTGGAGCCGGCCCTGGACGAGGCGGTGGCCTTGCTGGCGGCGTGGGGGTTTCCCTGCCGGCGCCGGGCCCAGCCTTTGCCCCACAGTGCCTTGCTCGACCCCAGCTTGGAGCGCACGCCGTTTGAGCGCGCGCCTCTGGGCGGGGGGAGCGGGGCCTGGGGGAACGGGGAGGGTTTGTAAATGTGCCTAGGCGTCCCCCTGCGGGTGGAGCAGTTGGAAGAGGACGGGGCGTTCGGCCTTGCCCGCGAGCGCGGCGGCAGCGTGCAGCGCCTCGACCTTCGGCTCGTGGCGCCGGTTACGGCCGGCCAGTGGGTGCTGTCCTTCGCCGGCGCGGCGCGCAGCCTGCTCAGTGACGAGGAGGCGCGCCAAGTCGCCGACGCCTTGGAAGCCCTGGAGGCCGTGATGCGTGGCGAGAACGTCGATCACCTGTTTGCCGATCTGGTCAACCGGGAGCCCACGCTGCCGCCCGGCCTGTTGCCGCCCGAGCCGCCTCCGGTCGCGCCTCGCGACAGCGTGCGCGCCGTGCTGGCCCAGGTCGGCGCGGCCTTGCGTGCCGATGTGCCGCTGCGCCTTGATCTTGCGGCCCTCGACCCTCCGGCCCACGCCCTGCTGGGCGAGATCCTGGGGGCCGGGGACATTGCCGGTACCGTGAGCGACGACGCGGGCCGGGTTGTCACCCGCCTCCAAGAATCGATTCTGCCCGGAGTCTGGCGCCTGGAAGAGGAGGGGCGCCCGGTGCTGGAGGTCGGTGACTGCCCGGGCGTGGTACGGCGCGAAGGTCAGGACGGCTCTGCCCTGCCCCTGCCCCCCGGGGACGCCGGGATGGCGCGGGCCGTGGTGAGCGAATTGGCCGCCGCGCAGGAACGGCTGGGGGCCCAGGCGGTGGGCGAGGCGCCCCATACGGTGGTGCTGTCGCGCCAGCCCTTGGGCCAAGGCGATCTGGCGGCGCTGGCCGAGGCGTTGGGGCCGGGACGGCTCACCCTTCAGGTCCGGGGCAGCTTGCCGTCGCGCCTCGTGTCCACGGCCCGGCGCCACGTGTGGCAGCGCGAGCATTACCACCTGGATGGCCGGTTGTTTCTTCACACCCTGGAGGTTGGCGACGTGCCCGAAGCTTTCCGCGCCTACCCCGAGGATCGCGCCGACGCCGCCCAGCGCTTGGAGACCCTGATGGACGCCGCCCTTTCATGACCTCAGCCCGCGAGGACGGTTTTCGCCTGTGTCTCGACGGCGCCGGGGTCGTCCTGACGCCTCGCCCTGTCGTGCGCCTGGGGCCGGTGGTGGCGGGGCGGCCGGTCGCCGAGGTCGAGGCCCTGCTGCCCCGGCTGTTCGCCTTGTGTGGTCAGGCCCACCGCGAGGCCTTCCGCCGCGCCCTCACCCCCCCGCGTCCCGAGGCCGTCCTGCCCGGGGTGGTGGTGGCCGAGGGCCTGGGCGAACTGGCGGTGCGGCTGCTGGTTGAGGGAGCGGCCCTGCTGCCGGCGCCCCCCGACATCCCCGGAGCCCGGCAACTTCGCGCCCTGGTCCAGGAGGTCCTGGCCGGCCACACCCCGGACCGCGCCACCCTCGACGCGGCAGCACTCCCCCTGTTGGGCGACCTGTCCCCCGAGGCCTTCGCCGCCCTCACCGAAGCCGAAGCCCTGGCCGCCTGGGCCCAGCGCAACACGGTGCTGCCCGCCCGCTTGCTGGCCGCCGCCCTGACCCGCCCCGCCCTCTGCCGCCCCGCTCCCCCCGCCGCCCCCGCCCTCGACGACATCGACCGCACCGCCCTAGCCCAGCGCCTGCGCACCGACCCCGACTTCCCCCGCACCCCCGCGTGGCCCTCCCCCCGAGAAACCAGCGCCCTGACCCGCCACGCCGGCCATCCCCTCGATCCAAGCCTGCCGCCACGCCTGGAGCGACGGCATCGCCACCCGGCTGGCCGCCCGCCTGCTCGACGTGGCCCTGCGCTTGCCCGCCCTAGCGCTCCCCCAGCCCCTCTCCCCTTTGCGTGCCGAAGCGAACGGTGTCGGCCTGGGCGAGGTAGACGCGCCGCGCGGCCGCCTGATGTACGCAGTGGAAGCCCACCATGGCCTTATCCACAGCCTGCACCTGCTGACCCCCACCGACTGGACCTTTCACCCCCAGGGCATCTTGGTCCAGGCCCTGACCGGGCGCGACGACGCGGCGGTCCTAGCTCCGTGGTGGCTGGCGGTCCTCGACCCTTGCGTTTCTTGTTCCCTCTCCTTCGCTGTCGAGGAAAGCCCGCATGCATGAGCTGGCCCTGGCCCAAAGCCTGATCGACCTGATCGAGCGCGAGGCCCTGACCCATGGCTTTACCCGGGTGCGCGAGGTCCGCATCGCGTTGGGGCAATTGTCTCATGTCGATGCCGAGGCCCTGATCTTCGGCTTCACGGCCAGCGCGCGCGGCACCCGGGCCGAGGGCGCGCACCTGTCCTTTCTGGCCGTTCCCGGGACCGCGTGGTGCCTGGGCTGTGACCAATCCGTGCCGCTCGCCAAGCGCGGCGACCCTTGCCCCCGGTGCGGAAGCTATCAGCTTCAGGTCACCGGCGGCGACGACCTGAGTGTCAAAGATCTGGAGGTGGTGTGATGTGCACGGTGTGCGGATGCGATCAAGGCGGGGCCCGCGTGGTGACGCCCGAGGCCTCTCAGGCTTCCTCTCACGATCACGATCACGGGCACGATCACGGGCACGGGCACGGGCACGGGCACGGGCACGACCATGACCACCCTCATGATCATGACCATCATCACCATCACGATCATCACCCCGCCGACCCGCACGCGGCGCGGCGCATCACCGTGGAGCGCGACCTGCTGGCGGAAAACCAGCGTTTCGCCGAGGCCAACCGGGCTTGGCTGGCCCGGCGTAAGCTGCTGGCGATCAACCTGCTGTCCAGCCCCGGCTCGGGCAAGACCACCTTGCTGGTGGAAACCGTCACCCGCCTGATGGCCTTGCCCGAGGGCGGGGTGCCCTGCGTGGTGATCGAGGGCGACCAGCAAACCTCGGTGGATGCCGACCGCATCCGCGCCACCGGCGCCCCGGCCCTGCAAATCAACACCGGCAAGGGCTGTCACCTCGACGCCCACACCGTGGGCCACGCCCTGGAGCGCCTGGATCCACCGGAGGGAGCCCTGGTGTTCATCGAGAACGTCGGCAATCTGGTGTGCCCGGCGGCTTTCGACCTGGGCGAGGCCAAGCGGGTGGTGCTGCTCTCGGTGACCGAAGGGGAGGACAAGCCCCTCAAGTACCCCGACATCTTCGCCACGGCCGATCTGCTCGGCGTGACAAAAACAGACCTTGCGCCGTATGTCCGTTTTAACCAATCTCTCTGTGTAAATTTCGCGCGCCGGGTCAGGCCCGGGCTTCCTTCGCTCGGGATCTCCGTCGAGAGCGGGGACGGGCTGGAGGCCTGGATCACGTGGCTTCTCACCCAGCGCGCAAGTCTGTTCGCCGAGGGAGGCTGACGCATGCCGCTGACCGTGAATCCCCTGCCCTCCCCGCCGACCCTGCCGCCGCTCGGCCCGTCTGTGGTCAGTGCCCGCCTCGGCCTGCCCCTGGCCGTGCCCGACGTGCTGGGGCTGGGGGCGGCCCTTAAAGTGGTGCCGTGCGTGATGCGCGGCCTCCAGGCCTCCCTGGGTCCCCTGGCCGAGGACCTGGGCGATCCCGAGACCCTGATCCGCTACCGCGACACCCTGGTCGCCCTCCTCGACGAAGCCAACGTGCGGCCTCGCTTGGTCGCCCACGATCTGCACCCTGACTTTCCCTCGACCCGCCTTGCCTTCACCTTGGACCTGCCGACCCTGGCCGTGCAGCACCACCACGCCCACGTCGCTTCGGTGGCGGTGGAAAACGGCCATGCCCAACCCCTGCTCGGCCTCGCCCTGGATGGCTTCGGCCTGGGGCCCGAGCGGGCGGCCTGGGGCGGCGAACTCCTCAGCGTGGACGGCCCGGCCTTTACGCGCCTTGGCGGTCTGGCGCCGTTGGCCCAGCCCGGTGGCGATATTGCCGCCCGCCAGCCCTGGCGCATGGCCGCCGCCGTCTTGCACCGCCTGGGACGTGGCGCCGAGATCGCCAGCCGCTGGGACTATCCCGCCGCCGCCCAGATCGGCACCTTGCTCGACAAGGGCATCGGCGCCCCGCTGACCTCCAGCGCCGGCCGTTTGTTCGATGCCGCCGCCGCCCTCCTCGGCCTGCACCCGGTCGCCACCTTCGAGGGCCAGGCCCCCATGGCCCTGGAGGCCCTGGTCACCCGGCCTAGCGTCATGGATGGCGGCTGGGGGGTTCATCCCGATGGCACCTTGGACCTGATGGCCGTCATGAACGCCCTGGCCGACGAACGCGACGCGGCACGCGGGGCCGACCTGTTCCACGGCACCCTGGCCGCCGCCCTCGCCGACTGGGCGGTGTGGGCCAGCGACCGCACCGGCTTGCGCACCGTGGGCCTGTCGGGCGGCTGCTTCTTGAACCGGGCCTTGAGCAGCACCTTGGTCCAACGCCTGCGCCGGGCCGGTCTCACCGTGCTGACCCACCGGCAGGTCTCGCCCGGCGATGGTGGCTTGGCCTTGGGGGCAGGCGTGGGTCGCGGCGCAGAGCTTGATGCGGGGGTAACGCGGGGCTGCCGCTCGTTTTGGTAACGCGGGGCTGCCGCCCCGGGCCCCGCCTGGGGCGATGCCCCAGACCCCCTTTTTTTATTTCCCCAAAAAAAGGGGGTCTGGAGGCTTCGCCTCCAGGCGGGAGTTTGAGGGCGGCAGCCCTCAAGAGCCTCGAACATCACCGGTCTCCACCAACCGAAAGACCCCCACCATGTGCCTCGCCACCCCCGCCCGTGTTCTTGCCCTGCTGCCCGACCACCAAGCCCGGGTGGACATCGGCGGCGCCTCGCGGATCGTTTCCCTGGAGTTGGTGGACGCGGTGGCCGAGGGCGATCATGTCTTGGTGCACGTCGGCTATGCCCTAGCCCGCCTGGACGCCGCCGAGGCCCAGCGGACCTTGGACCTGATCGACGCCGTGCAGGTGTCGGCATGAGTTTGTCCCCGGTTGATGCCTTCCGCGAGGCGCCGCGCGTCCGTGCCCTGGCCCAAACCCTGGCCCGGCGCGTCCAGCCCGGCCGAACCTACCGGCTGATGGAGTTTTGTGGCGGCCACACCCACGCCATCGCCCACCACGGCCTGCCCGACCTGCTGCCGCCGGCCATTGAGCTGATCCACGGTCCGGGCTGCCCGGTGTGCGTGCTGCCGGTGGCGCGCCTTGAGCAGGCGCTGCATGCCGCTCGCCTGCCCGGGGTGATCCTGGCGACCTATGCCGACTTGATGCGGGTGCCGGGGGTGCGGGGTCTGACCCTGATGCGGGCCCGCGCTGAGGGGGCGGATGTGCGCATGGTCGCCTCGCCGTTGGATGTGTTGAGCTTGGCCCGCGCCCATCCCGAGCGGGTGGTGATCTTCATGGCCATCGGCTTCGAGACCACGGCGCCAGCCACGGCCTTGATGCTCCAGGCGGCACGGACCCAGGGGCTCGCCAATCTTCGGGTGCTGTGCAACCACGTTTTGACCCCGGCGGCGCTGGGCGCCATCTTGGCCGACGACGGCGGCGCCCGGCCCGATGGCATTTTGGGCCCGGCCCACGTCGCGACCGTCATCGGCGCCCAGGCCTTTCGGCCTTTTGCCGAGGACGCGCCGGCCGGACGCGGCGTGCCCATCACCATCGCCGGCTTCGAGCCGGTGGACATGCTGCTGGCCATCGATCGCCTGATCGAGCGGCTCAACGCCGGGGAGGTGGCGGTGGATAACGCCTGTCCCCGGGTGGTAGCCGAGGCCGGCAATCCCAAGGCGCGCGAGGCCCTGGCCCAGGTGTTCTGCCGGCGCGAGACCTTCGACTGGCGGGGCTTTGGCGCCGTGCCTCACTCGGCGCTCAGGCTGGCGCCGGACTGGGCGGCGTTTGATGCCGAGGCGTGCTTCGACCTCCCCGACCCCGTGGCCCCGGACCCGCCGGGCTGTGCGTGCGCCGACATCGTGCGCGGGCGGCGCCGTCCCGGGCAGTGCCCGCTGTTTGGCCGGCTGTGCACCCCGGACACCCCGCAAGGGGCCTGCATGGTCTCGACCGAGGGGGCGTGTGCTGCCCATTGGACCCACGGCCGTTTCCGCGACCTTCCCGCCTTTGGAGCCCCCGCATGAGCGCTGCCCTTCCGCCTGCCCGCCGTGCCCCCCTGGGGCCGCCGCTCGATCTGGTGCACGGGGTCGTTGAACGCGGCCACGGCGGCGGCGGGCGCACCATGGTCCATCTGGTCGAGACCTTGTTTCGCGCCGCCTTCACCAACCCGGCCCTTGATGCCGGCAACGACCACGCGGTTCTTGCCCGGCCGGCCGGGCGGGTGGTGGTGAGCACCGATGCGCACGTGGTCTCGCCCCTGTTCTTTCCCGGGGGGRATATCGGCAGCCTGTCGGTGCATGGCACCTTGAACGACGTGGCCATGGCCGGTGCCGTGCCGATCGCCTTGTCGGCGGCCTTCATTCTGGAGGAGGGCTTTCCCCTCGCCGACCTGGCCCGCATCGTCGCCAGCATGGCCGAGGCAGCGCGCGAGGCCGGGGTGCCCATCGTCACCGGCGACACCAAGGTGGTCGAGCGCGGCCACGGCGACGGGGTGTTCATCACCACCACCGGGGTTGGCGTGGTGGCCGAGGACCTCGACATTCGCGGCGACCGCGCCCAGCCCGGCGATGTGGTGGTGGTCTCGGGCCCGATCGGCGCCCACGGGGTGGCCATTCTCAGCCAGCGCGAGGGCCTGTCCTTCGAGACCCCGGTGGTCAGTGACAGCCAGTCCCTTCACGACCTTGTGGCCGCTCTGGTTGCCGCCGTGCCCGACATCCACGTGCTGCGCGACCCGACCCGGGGCGGTGTGGCGGCGACCTTGAACGAAATCGCCGACCAGTCCGGGGCCGGCATGGTGCTGGAGCAAGAGGCAATCCCGGTGGCGCCCGGGGTGGCCGGGGTGTGCGAGCTGCTGGGCCTCGACCCCCTGACCCTGGCCTGCGAGGGCCGCCTGCTGGCGCTGTGCGCCGAGGCCGATGCCCCGGCCCTGATGGCTGCCCTTACCGCCCACCCCAAGGGCCGCGAGGCCCGGATCATCGGCCGGGTGGTCGCCGATCCTCATCGCTTCGTCCGCCTGATCACCCCTTTCGGTGGCCAGCGGCTGGTGGACTGGTTGTCTGGAGACCAATTGCCCCGCATCTGTTAAACAAGGAGATGCCTGACCGGGAAGGATCCTCTTTTGACCGCCCAGCCGCCGCGCCCCTTGATGTCGTCCGCCTCGCCCGGCCCGGGCTTCGCGCGTTTGTTGCACGCCCCGGACAGTCCCTTGACCGAGGTGATCGCTGTTGCGCACAAGATCGCGGTGTTCGATATCCCGGTGCTGCTGACCGGCGAAAGCGGCACCGGCAAGGAACTTCTGGCCCGCGCCATCCATGACGCCTCGCCGCGGGCGGGCGGGGCCTTTGTGGTGGAAAACTGCGGCGCCCTGCCCGATCCCTTGCTGGAAAGCGAGCTGTTTGGCTGCCGCAAGGGGGCGTTCACCGGGGCCCACGAGGACCGCATCGGCCTGTTTGAGCAGGCCAACGGCGGCACCATCTTTCTCGACGAAATCGGCGAAACCTCGCCGGCTTTTCAAGTCAAACTGCTGCGCGTGCTCCAGGAGGGCGAGATCCGGCCGCTCGGCGCCAGCGTGACCCGCAAGGTCAATGTCCGGGTTCTGACCGCCACCAATCGCGATCTGGAAGAGGAAGTGCGCGATCGCCGCTTCCGCCGCGATCTCTATTATCGTCTGGCCGGCTTTCCCATCCACCTGCCGGCCCTGCGTCACCGCCCGGGCGACTTGCCCTTGCTGGCCGAGGCCTTTGCCCGCCACGCCTCCAGCGCCCTCAACAAGCCGGTGGCCGGCCTCACCCCCGAGGCTCTGGCTCGTTTGGCTCGTCACGACTGGCCCGGTAACGTGCGCGAACTCTATAACGAGATCCAGCGCATGGTGGCCCTGGCCGAGAGTCCCTGGCTTGACCCCAGCCTGTTTTCCCCCACCTTGGCCTTGGCCGGCGATCCCGACCCGACGCCTGTCGTCGGGACCACGGGCACCTTGCGCACCCGGGTGGAGCGCTTTGAGGCGGAGATCATCGACGAGGCCCTGGAACGCCACAACGGCAACATCAGCCGGGTGGCGCGCGACCTCGGCCTGTCGCGTGTTGGGCTGCGTGGCAAGATGTTGCGCTATGGTTTGGCGGGAGGCCGTGAGGAAGAAGGGGAAGGCTGGGGAGGCCAAGCCCCGCCAGACCCCTCGGACCTCCAAAAAAGATGAGGGGTCTGGGGAGGCTCGCCTCCCCAGCCTTTCTTACTCGCTTTTCATCCACGCCGGAACGCGCGGCGTTACCCGAGCCACACCAGCCCACAACGGACGCTCCAAGGCCTCCAAGCGCAAAAAAGCCAGCGCCACCTCCCCCTGCCCCGAGCGCACCACCCCCACCTCCTCGCCCGCCTCGTCTTGCACCAGCGTTCCCGGCGCCGGCAGCGGCCCCTCGACCACAACAGGCACAAGCCGGCGACGGATGAGCCCTCGATAATGGGTCCGCGCCGTCATCTCCTGGCCCAGATAACAGCCCTTGGTGAACGACACCCCCCCCAATTCCTCGAAGCCGTTTTCCAGCAACAGCGCCTTTTCCACTTCCAAGTCGGCGGCGCCATCGGGCAGACCCAGGCTCAGGCGCTGGGCGTGCCAATCGGCGGCCGTGCCGGTGCCAAGGCCGGGGGGGGGCGCGTCTCCCGGGGCCAGCAGTAGCCGGACCCCAGCGGCGGCCAGCCGGGGATCGACAAAGGCGCGGCCCCCGGCCGGCAGGGGGCGGGTCAGACCGGGCAGGGCCTGGAGATCAAGCGCGGCAAACGACGGGCAGCCCACGACGACCCCGACCCGCCAGTCCAGGGGGTCCAAGGTCACGGCGCGGCGCAGGCGATAGCGGCTCAGGCGCTGGGCCAGATCGGGCAGGCGGGCCGCCTCGGTCTCCAGCAACACGTCCTCACCGGCGGCCACCAGAAAGAAATCATGGAGATAGCGGCCCTGGGGGGTGAGAAACGCGCCCCACAGGCTGGCCCCCGGGGTTAGGCGGGTGACATCGGCGCTGACCAGGCCTTGCAAAAACACCCGGGCCTCGGCCCCGGCCACCCGCAGCACCGCGCGCTCCGGCATCGGACAAAAAACCGCCTCGCTGTCGTTCATGCTTCCCTCACGGCAGATTGCCCCTGTTTTGAGCAAGTGGGAAGGCGCGGGCCGATTGGCAAGCGGGTCGGCCCGGGCTAAGAACAAGCATCGGGCCCGCGATGAGGGGAAGTCCATGCGCATCGCCATTTTTGACGACGGGATCAGCTACGACGGCACCACCGCCGAGACCCAGGCGCTGGGCGGCGTGGAACGTGCCGTGATTGCCTTGGCCCGCGCCTTCAGCGGGCTGGGCCACGAGGTGACGGTGCTCAACCGCTGCCCCGGGGAACAGGTGATCGACGGCGTGCATTGGCGGCCCTTGCCCGAGGACTGGGCCAGCGAGCCGCCCCTGGCCGCGACCGATGCCCTGATCGCCGTGCGCGATCCCGCCTTGCTGGCCGGGGCCGCCGAGGCCGGGGCCCGGGTGTTGTGGGCCCTGGCCGCCCCGGCCTATCTGGGCACGGCCAGCGCGCGCGGGGTGCTTCAGGTGCTGCGCCCGGCCCTGGTCGTGCCCAGCCTCGCCAGTTACAACGCCTTGCCAGTGGGCGGCGCCACGGTGATCGTGCCCGGGGTCGAGGCGGTGTTTCACCCCGATCCCGCCGGGGTGCCCGCCGATCCCCCGGTTGCTGTGGTCACCACCCATCCGGCCCACGGGCTGGCCGAGCTTTTAGACCTCTGGCGCCTGATGATCCATCCGGCGGTTCCGACGGCGCGGCTGCACATTTACTCGTCCGTGCTGTATCGCGGCCTCACCGCCGCCCTGCCGCTGCCCCCGGCCTTGAGGACCGTGGCCGACAGCGCCCTGGCCCTGGCGGCGCGGGGCGTCGAGGTGCGGGCGCCGTTGCCGGCGGCGGGCATGGCCCGGGTGTATCGGGAGGCGCGGGTTCACCTCTATCCCGGCCATGCCCAGGACATGGTGGGCTGGACCCTGGCAGACTCCCAGGCCTGCGGCCTGCCGGCGGTGGCCCGGATGCGCGGCGCGGCGGGGGAGCGGCTGGTGAATGGTCAGACCGGCTATCTGGTGCCCGACGACGAGGCCCTGGCCAATGTGGCCATCCAGCTTCTCAGCCACGAAGGGATGTGGCGGGTCCAGGCCGAGGAGGCGGCGCGGCCCGAGCGGCGCCGGTCGTGGGAGGCGGTGGCCCGGGCGTTTGAGCGGCTGATGATGTGAGGAAAAGGGAAGGCTGGTTGGAGGGTGTCGTGAACGCGAAGAGGGTGTTTCTGTGCCATTGTTCTGAAGACAAAGAGTTCGTAAGACGTCTCGCTAAGAGCCTTGACTCACTCGGCATTGCCCCGTGGCTCGACGAGGTCGAGATCAAGCCGGGCGACTCGCTCTTCGGCAAAATTGGGGAAGGTCTAGCATCCTGCGACTATCTTTTCGCTGTTGTATCGGCAAACTCGATCACCTCGCCGTGGGTCGACGAAGAGCTTCGGTCGATGATGTACACTCAACTGAAGAGTAGTCAGGTTCGGGTCATTCCAATCAAGATCGATGACGCGGAAATGCCCTGGTTTCTGACCGAGAAGAAGTACGTTGATTTTCGGAGTTGGTATTGCAAAAGTTCTTACCTCCTAGCATTTGATAAGCTAATTAAATCATTTAAATGGATTTCTTCGGTAAAGTGTAAGAAAACAGGCTTGGATTTTGTGAAGATTGAGGATGGTGTTTTTCAATACGGTCGGTATAAAACGAATGAATATCTAAAAACATTTTGGATTGCGCGGTTTGTGCTCAGTTATAATAATATGATTCTCTTTCTTGAAGATAACTTGGCGTGGCAGAATAAATCTCTATTTTTTAACCCGCTGGAAATAACCAAGAAAGTCAGGGACGGTGCGGGCAATTACCCCGCGCAATTTGTACCAATAAACATAGGCCTAGCCTTTGCCGAGTGGGCAGGTTTTCGACTCCCCTCCCAAAAGCAATGGGAGAAGGCAGCCCGTGGAGCCGATGGCCGCCTGTATCCTTGGGGAGAAGATTGGGATCCAGACAAGTGCAATTGGGGAAAAAATAGCGATTATTGTAATGTTGTACCAGTTGATGATTATCCAGAAGGAAGAAGTCCTTATGGGTGCTTCAATATGTCAGGGAATATGGTCGAGATAACTTCAGAGATCGTAGCAGACAATGAACGTGACACGCACTATGCCGGTAAAGGTGGTAGCTATATGAGCAGCCCGGCTACCGTCGTACTGAACGATTATACTCCTTGCTCTGACTGGGAATCCTATCCACATTATGGGTACCGATTCGTCATCGCCGAGGTTGCGGCCGACCAATTCGAAAGTTAGCCTGAAAAATTTATGGATGCTGGCGGACGTCACACAGTCCGTTGAATAGACATAGTATTTGTGTCCTCTGCTCGAGACCAACGATCTTGCTGTTGGGTGTGGCCGCTCCCATGGCCCTTGGCGGCGCCATGATCGGCGCGGCGTTCCTGACCTATGTCGAGCGCGTCCTGGTGCCCGGTGACGTCGTGGAGATGGATAACCTACCGGCCCACAAGCTGATCGCAATACGCGGAGCTATTGTTTGAATTGCGCTACGGCCCCCATTTCAACCCATTTCAACGGGCGCGTTGATCTTGTTAGACCACTTCCACGCCTAAGCGGCGTGCCTCCTCCGCTTATCCGGTCCAGGGGAGGGTTTTTCGTGGTTCTGGGAGATCTTGTGGCGGGAGTAGTATCGTAAAAAGATAGTGGAATGATATATTCCATCTTTGATACCTTGTCCCAAGGAATAGGTTAGAGGGCAGGGGGGGTAATGGAGCGGGTTGCCATTGATGTGCCTGAGGGATTTTCCTCGTTCGTCGAGCCTGCCTTGGTACGCCTGGGCTATTTGTATCCCTCCCTAAAGATTTTCAGAGACGAAAACAGTCTTGTACTAGAGGCGCCGGAGGGGCTGGAAACTTGCGCAGCGGAGGTGCGCTATCAATTGTATCGAGAGCGTATATATCAAGAAACGTTGCCGATCCGCTGCTGTCTTTATGAGGGATTGGTGCGTTGACATCGCTTTTTTCTTATCGTTTTCAGCCATTTCATGATGAAATACTATTTAGTAATGATGCGGGTGATTTTTTCAGTTCTTCGTCTGATTTTTTAGATCGTATCGTTCGCCAGGACCTGGGGGAGCCCGATCAACTTTTTTTAAAAGAACGCGGCTTTGCTTTTGACGAAGTGGGTGATTTTTACTGGAATAGTCAACGGCGCCGTCTAGCTCGCAAAAAGCATGTTTCCCGTACCTTGTCATATGTGGTGGTCGTTCCCACCCTCCGGTGTGACTTGGATTGTTGCTATTGTCAGGCCAGCCGGGCCCCGCTGTCCGCAAGCGAGGCCGACTGGTCGAGCGACACACTGGCGCGCTTTCTGGCCTTTCTCGACAGCCTCCCCGGCGACCGGATGCTGATTGAGTTTCAAGGGGGGGAGCCGACCTTGCGGCTGGACCTGGTGGAGGCGGTGATCGCCCACGCCCGACGTCGGTTCCGCGAAACCCATTTCGTGCTCTGTAGCAACTTGGCTCGGGGGGCGGACGTGGTGCGCCCGCTTCTGGCTGCTGCGGATGTCAGTCTCAGCACCTCACTGGATGGCCCACCCGATCTACAGCAAAAAAAACCGAACCCGGACTCGGGCGCGGACGCAGGCTTTTTTTCGGGCTTTTGAGGATCTTCTTGAGCAGTTTGGCCCCGATAAAGTCGCCGCTCTTCCAACGATTCTTCCCGAGGATGTGTCACGTCTGGCCGATATTATTGAGGTCTATCGTCGGTATGGCTATCCGGGATTGTTTTTACGTCCCGTTAATTATCAAGGGTTCGCCCGATCCTTGCTGACTCCCACGGCGGATGATGGGCCGGCCCTATGGGCGAAAGGTGTCGAGATTTTGCAAGCCGCCTTGCAGGAGGGCCATCCGCCATTGCGCGAGTTTGGTTTGGAAACGGCCTTGCGGCGGATTTTTTCACCCAATCATACCGCGCATGTGGATTTGCGCAGTCCTAATCCTGCTGCCCGCGACACTCTTTTGGTTGATTACGACGGAACCTTTTATCCCAGCGACGAGGCCCGCATGCTGGCCCGCCAGGGGGTGGCTGATCTCAGTCTCGGGAATCTCCGCAAGGGGCTTGATGGTGAGCGTGTCAACGCCTTGACCTGGAGCCAGATGGCCGATGTCCATGAAGACTGTCTGCACTGTGTTCATTTGCCATGGTGCGGGATTGATGGAGTGGATGATGTCTCCTGGCATGGTCGCAGCGATCTTCCCAAACGAGGGAGTCATTTCTGTCGGTATCATCGAGCTGTTTTTGATTTTATTTTTTCAACACTTCTAGGTGGTGATCCGAATAGATTATCTTTTCTTGCGTTTCATCTGACCGGGGTTCCCGAGACCCTTCCCTTTTTTGGGCCGTTTCGTTATGACGCCGCTTGACGGACGCTTGGTGAGCGCTCCGCCGTGCCGTTCGCCTTTCGTCGTGCGCCTTCACCGAGGCGGGGCCTCTGGCGAGGATGAGGCCGAATTTGACCAAGATCAGGACGGGGTGGTTTGGGTGAGGAGCCGGCGCGGGGCCTTTACCTGTATCATGGCGGATCCTTGGGCTGACCTCGACGAAACCGTTCTCCTGGTTGCACCGGAGCGAGGCCGGGTGTTTCGCCTTATTCGTCCGGGGCCAGGACGGGATAACACGCTGTTGCTGACCGAAGCGTGCGATCAGGCGTGTTTGTTTTGCGCCCAGCCGCCGCGCCCGCGTCATCACGCCTTTTGGGATCTCTATCGGACAGCAGTGCGCTTGGCTCCGGCTGGTGCGGTCATTGGGTTGACCGGCGGTGAGCCCTTGCTGCTCAAGGATTCGCTTTTTTCTTGGGTATTGGACTGTCATGCCGAGCGGCCTGACCTCGGATTTCACCTTCTCACCAACGCTCAGGGGGTGACCGCTGCCGATGTCCCCACCTTGCGGGCTCTGGCGGGCTGGGTGCTGTGGGGCGTGCCCCTGTGTGGCCCTGATGCAGCCAGCCACGACGCCATGGTGCGCAAAGCTGGGGCTTGGGATCGCCTTTTGGAGTCCCTGGATTTCTTGGCGCAAACAGGTGCGGCCGTCGAACTGCGCACGGTGCTTGCGGCGCCAACGCTGGTTAGGCTCCCGCGCTTGGCCGATTTTGTAGCCCGGCATCTACCTTGGGTCGAGACGTGGGCCCTTATGCATATGGAGGCCCAGGGCCTTGCTCGGCGCTTTTGGGAGAGTCTGGCAGTTGCCCCTGAGGATGCCTTCGACACCCTGGGGCCTGCTTTGAGCATCGCTCAGACAGCCGGCCTGCCCATCTCCCTCTACAACTTTCCCCGCTGCCTCGTTCCTGAGGCTTGGCGTCCGTTGGCGGTGGCTTCGATTTCCGACTGGAAGCGTGCGTATGGACCCGAGTGCGAGGCTTGCTCCGAGCGCCCCGGGTGCAGCGGCTTCTTTGCCTCCAATCCCCCCCCCGGAGGGTTTCCCTCATGAGTTTTACCGCCTTTCTGATGCCCTCTCTGCTGGCTGCCGGCTTTCGGACCCCGGCTCTCACGCCTGCCCCGGCGACTGTGAGTCCCGGTTTGGAGCCAGAGCCGGTGGGAACCTTGGTCCAGCGCTTTGCCCCCCAACGCGGTTTCACCTTGGTTGGTCACCGCTCCCATAGCAGCCATCGGTCGCACAGCAGCCATCGGTCTTCATCTGGGGGATCTTATTGGAGAGCCCCTTCCTCTTCCTATACCCCGTCCTATACGCCACCGCCGACGGCCCCCGCGCCCTTGGTCCCCCAGCCCAATCCTAAAGTGGAACGGCTGCGCGGTAACACCGTCGCTTTCAACGAAGTGGTGCGAAAAGTCCAACTCGCTCTCTATGCTCAAGGCGATTATGTCGGCCCCATTGATGGACGGTTGGGGCCAAAAACCAAAGAAGCCATTGCCCACTTTGAAGCCCGGCGCGGTTTGCCGGTCACTGGGACCCTCTCCGATCGCCTGCTTGATGCCCTTTCTCTTTCGTAAGACGCGTTTCGGTCCATAGCGTGATTGTCTGGATTTAATAGGGGATGGGGAGGGTCGGAAATGCCTGTTTAGCCCTCTTCTGCTCCGTTATTTCCAGAATAAGTAGATTAATTTTTTGATCAACTCCAGAATCTCATCTTCTTCACTCTTTCCTCCCCCTTTCTTCTCTTTGCGGTACTCGGCGGGCATCTGGAAGGAACCTTGCCAAATGCCAAGCTTTTCCTCGCGGGCGGCGATTTCGGCGGGGACGTAGGCTTTGGAGTATTCGCGGTAGGCGACGGCGAGGCCCTGGCGGACCAGCCATTCGTTGAGGTTTTCGGAGCCGAGGAAGCAGGTGCCGACGATGCGGCCGTAGCGGTCTTTGTCTTTTTGTTCGCAGCGGACGGTCTGGCGGCCGATTTTGTCGGCGAGGGCGCGGGCGGAGAGTTGGCCGCAGCGATAGGAGGAGCCGTCGGCTTTTTGGCAGCTTTGGCTGCTTTCGGGGGCGTCGAGGCCGTGCATGCGGATGCGTTGGCCGTGGAGGTCGAGGGTGTCGCCGTCGATGACCGAGGCGACGCCTTGGAGATCGGCGGCAGCGGCGACGTCCGGGAGGAGGAAAAGGGACGCGGTGAGGGCGAGGGCAACGCGGCGCATGGGAACCTCTGGTTGAAAAGGGAAGGCTGGGGAGGCGACCCCCCCCAGACCCCTCATTCCTTTAGGGGCAAATGGTTAAGGAGGGGTCTGGGGAGGCGAGCCTCCCCGGCCTTTCCTTCACTCCCCCTTTTTAAACCCGAAAATACTTGGCTTGGGGATGGAAAAGCACCAGGGCCGAGGTGGATTGCTCGGGCACCAGCTCGAACTCCTCGGAGAGATCGAGACCGATGCGCTCGGCGCCCAGAAGATCCAGCAAGTGGCGCTGGTCTTCCAGGTGGGGGCAGGCGGGATAGCCGAAGGAGTAGCGTGAGCCGCGATAGGCTTGCTTGAACAATTCCTCGGTGTCGCGGGCGTCCTCGGCGCCGAAGCCCAGTTCGGCCCGGATGCGTTTGTGCATGTACTCGGCCAGGGCCTCGGCCACCTCGACCGAAACGCCGTGCAGGTAGAGGTAATCCTTGTACTTGTTTTCGGCGAACCAAGCGCGGGCCACATCGCTGGCGCGGGCGCCGACAGTGACGGCCTGGAGGGCGACGACATCGCGGTCTTGGGGGCCGGCCGAGACATCGCGCACGAAGTCGGCCAAGCACAGACCGCCGGCCTTGGCCTGACGGGGCAGGGCGAAGCGGGCGACTTCGCGGCGGCCGTCTTCGTCGTAAAGGACGATGGCGTCACCGTCGCTGGCGGCTTTCCAGAAGCCGTAGACCGCCTTGGGTTCCAAGATGGCGTCCTGGGCGCAGCGCTGGAGCATGTCGAAGAGGATCGGGCGCAGCTCGGTTTCGGCCCACACTTTCCACTCGTCGCGGGTGCGCGAGCCCTTGCGGAAGCCCCATTGGAACTGGAACAAGGTGGCTTCGTTGATAAACGGCACCAAGGTCTTGAGCGAGATCCCCTCAACGAGGCGCGCTCCCCAGAACGGCGGGGTGTGGATCTCGGTCTGGCGGGCCAGTTCGGCGCGGCGCAGCGAGATTTCCTCGGCGTCCACCGGGCGGTCGAGGCGGCGGGGCTTGGCGGCCTGGGCCTGATCGGCGGTGAGGTCGTTGGCGGCGGCCAGGGCGACGGCGTCCAGGGCCTCGGCGGCCTCGCGGGCGCGGCGGCTGGGCTTGGCCTGGCGCTTTTCCTGGATGGCGGCGAGGTGGCGATCGAAGCTACCCTCCATGACCTTGGCCATGAGGTCGAGGCCGTCGAAGGCATCGCGGGCGTAGGCGACCCGGCCGTGATTGCCGTAGGCGCGCACGCAGTCCTCTTCGACAAAGGCGCGGGTGAGGGCGGCGCCGCCCAGGACCACCGGCACGTCCCAGCCGTCGCGCGCCATCTCCTCCAGGTTGTCCTTCATAATCACCGTGGATTTGACCAGCAGGCCCGACAGCCCGATGGCGTCGGCCTTGTGGGTGCGCGCGGCATCAAGGATGGCGGGCAGCGGCTGCTTGATGCCGATGTTGACCACCTTGTAGCCGTTGTTCGACAAGATGATGTCCACGAGGTTCTTGCCGATATCGTGGACGTCGCCCTTGACGGTGGCCAGCACCATGATGCCCCGTTCCTGGCCCTCGATCTTTTCCATGTGGGGTTCGAGGTGGGAGACGGCGGCCTTCATGGTTTCGGCCGACTGCAAGACGAAGGGCAACTGCATTTTGCCGGCGCCGAACAGTTCGCCCACCACGCGCATGCCGTCGAGCAAGATGGTGTTGATGATCTCGAGGGGCGGCATCAGGGCGCGGGCTTCCTCCAGGTCGGCCTCGAGGCCCAGGCGGTCGCCGTCGATGATGCGTTGGCGCAGGCGCTCGTCCACCGGGGCGTCGGCGCGGGCCTCGGCCTTGGCTTCCACCCGGTCTTCAAACAGGCGGATGAAGGCATGCAGCGGGTCGCCGGCCTCGCGTCGGTCGTGGATGAGGTTGAGGGCGGCCTGAACCTCGGCCTCCGGGATCTTGTGCAGCGGCAGAATCTTGGAGACGTGGACAATGGCCCCGGTCATGCCGGCCTTGACCGCCTCATCCAAGAACACCGAGTTGAGCACGCAGCGCGCCGCCGGCTTGAGGCCAAACGAGATATTGGAGAGGCCGAGAATGATCTGGCAGCCCGGCATTTGCTCGCGGATCTGGCGAATGGCGTTCAGGGTTTCCAGGCCCAGGCGGCGGTCATCCTCGTTGCCGGTGCAGATGGTGAAGGTCAGGGGGTCAAACAGCAGGTCCTCGGGGGCGAGGCCGTGCTCGGTGACGGCAAACTCGTAAAGCCGCCGGGCAATGCGCAGCTTACTGTCGGCGTCCTTGGCCATGCCCTCTTCGTCGATGGTCAGGGCGATGACGGCGGCACCGAACTCGCGGGCCAACTCCAGGCGCTGGGCGGCGGTTTCCTCGCCGTCCTCGAAGTTGATGCTGTTGAGGATCGCCTTGCCGCCATAGAGCTTGAGGGCGGCGGCCAGCACCTTGGTTTCGGTGGAATCGATGACCAGGGGCATGTGCACACTGCCGCGCAGGCGGGTGATCACCTCGGTCATGTCGCGGGTTTCGTTGCGCCCGACAAAGGCGGTACAGACGTCCAGGGTGTGGCTGCCCTCGCGGCCCTGCTCGCGGGCCATGCCGACGATGCCGTCCCAGTCCTCGGCGTCTTGCAAGGTGCGGAACTTTTTCGAGCCGTTGGCGTTGCAGCGCTCGCCGATCGACAGGAAGGCGTTTTCCTGGCGCAGCGGCACCGCGCCATACAGCGAGGCCACCGACGGCACCCAATGGACGGTGCGGCGCACCGGGGCCGGGCGGTCGGGGCGACCGGTTTCCTGGGCCAAGGTGCGCAGCATGGCGTCCACGGCCTGGATGTGGGGGGGCGTGGTGCCGCAGCAGCCGCCGACCAGATTGACCCCGTCCTCCAAGATGAAGCGCTTGTGCCAGTCGGCCAGTTCGGCCGGGGTCAGGGGGTAGTGGGCCTTGCCGTCCACCAGTTCGGGCAGGCCGGCGTTGGGCTGCAAGGAGATGAAGCCCGGCCAGTTCTCGGCCAGCCAGCGCACGTGCTCGCTCATTTCGCGCGGGCCGGTGGCGCAGTTGAGGCCCAGGCTGTCCACCCCTAGGGCATGGGCCACGGTGGCGGCCGCCGCGATGTCGGCGCCGACCAGCAAGGTGCCGGTGGTCTCGACCGTGACCTGGAGCAAGATCGGCGTGTCGGTGCCGTGGTGGATCCGGGCTTTCTTGGCGGCGTTGATCGCGGCCTTGAACTGGAGGGGGTCCTGGCAGGTCTCGATCAAGATGGCATCGGCGCCGCCTTCGATCAGGCCCAGGCACTGCTCGGTCAGGCTGTCCTTGAGGGTGTCGTAGTCCACATGGCCCAGGCTGGGCAGGCGGGTTCCGGGACCGACCGAGCCCAGGACAAAGCGCTCGCGGCCATCGCTGAAGCCCTCGGCTGCCTCGCGCGCTAGTTCAACGCTGCGCCGATTGATCTCGCGGGTGCGGTCTTGGAGGTCGAACTCGGCGAGGGTCAGGATCGAGCCGCCGAAGGTGTTGGTCTCCACGCAGTCGGCGCCGGCCTCGAAGTAGCGGGCGTGCAGGCCGCGCACCACGTCGGGCCGGGCCAGGGTCAGGGCCTCGGTGCAGTTCTCGCGGCCGAGGAAGTCCTTCTCGACCGAGAGATCCATGGCCTGGACGAGGCTGCCCATGCCGCCATCGCACAACAAGACACGCTCGCGCAGGGCGTCGAGAAAACGGCTCATGCTCCGTGGCTCCCGTGGGCGGCTTGGGGACGCACCCCAAGGGCGTGGCAGATGGCTTGGACCAGATCCGGCCGGTTGAGGGTATAGAAGTGGAAGTCGCGCACGCCATCGGCCATCAGCAAGCGGCATTGTTCCACGGCCAGGGCGGCGGCGATGAGTTTGCGGGTTTCCGGGTCGTTGTCGAGGCCGTCGAACAGCTCATCCATCCAGGCCGGCACGCTGGCCCCGCAGGCCCCGGCAAAGCGCTTGGCCGTGGCAAAGCCGACCACCGGCAAGATGCCGGGCACGATGGGCACGGTGATGTTGGCCGCCGCCACCCGGTCCATGAAGCGGCGGTAGGCATCCACGTCGAAGAAGAACTGGGTGATGGCGCGGGTCGCCCCGGCGTCGATCTTGCGCTTGAGGGTGTCGATGTCCGCTTCCAGGCTGGGGGCCTCGGGATGGCCCTCGGGATAGGCGGCCACGCTGATCTCGAAATCGGCGACCCGGCGCAGGCCCTGGACCAGATCCAGGGCAAAGGCATAGCCCTCGGGATGGGGGGCGTAGCGGGTGCCGGCTTCGGGCGGGTCGCCGCGCAGGGCCACGATGTGGCGCACCCCGGACTCCCAGTAGGCCCGAGCCACCGCATCGACCTCGTCGCGCGAGGCGGCGACACACGTCAGATGCGCCGCCGGCTCCAGGCGGGTTTCCTGGCGGATGCGCGCCACGGTCTCATGGGTGCGCTCACGCGTCGAGCCGCCGGCGCCATAGGTCACGGAGACAAAAGCCGGGGCCAGGGGCTCCAGGCGCTGAATGCAATCCCACAACTGGGCCTGCATCGCCTCCGTCTTGGGCGGAAAGAACTCAAACGAGACGGAAAGATCATGCGCGGGCAACGCGGCGCCGATCACGGGCTGGAGCTTGGCATTCACGGGTCAGGATCTCCCAGGCCAAAGAAAACAAAAAATCATAGCGCAAAACACACTGTCAGGTCTTCATCGCCCCCAAGGAATGGAGGGGTCTGGGGAGGCCCCGCCTCCCCAGCCTTCCCTTCCTCCTTTAAGGCCGATCCGCCACCCACAACCGCACCGAAAGCTCAGGCCCCGGCAAATCCACCACCTCGCCCGGACACAACCCAGCCCCCAGCACGCCCTGGCTGATCTCAGCCGTCGGGAAGCCCAGCCGAAGGTGATTGTGCCGCTCGCGCAGGTCCTCGCGGTCGTGGGGCGCAAGGTCGGCGATAATCAGCCGCCCGCCCGGCCGCAACACCCGGGCCGCCTCGGCCAAGGCCCGCGCCGGGGTTTCGACGTAGTGCAAGACCTGATGCAAGGTCACAGCATCAAAGGAAGCGTCGGGGAAGGGCAGGGCATACAGGTCGCCCTGGCGCACCGAAGCATTGCGCACCCCGGCCCGATCCAGGTTGGCGCGGGCCAGCGCCAGCATCGCCCGGGACTGGTCAAGGCCCGTGACTTGGCTCGCCAGCGGCGCGAGGCGCTCCAGCAGGCGGCCGGTGCCGGTGCCGATGTCGAGCACGTCGTGCAGGGGGCGGCCGGCGAGGCGGGCCACGATGGCCTCCTCCACCGGCTCCTCGGCGCCGGTCAGGCGGCGCAACTCATCCCAGCGCTGGGCGTTGGTGGTGAAGTAGGCGGCGGCGGCCTCGGCCCGTTCGGCGCGCAGGGCTTCCAGGCGGCTGCGGTCGAGGGCCAGGGTGGCGGTGGTGTCGTTGGGGGCGGGCAGGAGGCCGACGATCGCCCGGGCCAGGGCCGCGCCGGGACCCGTGGGGGCGAGGCGATAAAACACCCAGGCTCCTTCGGGCAGGCGCTCCAGGAGGCCGGCCTCGCACATGACCTTCAAGTGGCGCGAAACCCGGGGCTGACTGATGCCCAGGATGCGTACCATGTCCGAGACACTGAGGTCGCCGTGGGCACACAGGGCCAGGAGGCGCAGTCGCGTTGCTTCTGCCGCTGCGCGCAGGCCTGTCAATACCGCTTCCACTCTCGGCGTCCTCCATCGTGCGAATATGTTTATATAAACATATCTTTATATCAGTGGCATAGCAAGGCAAAACAGGAGGGCTTGGGGCATTCGGCTGGTGATGCACGAAAAGGGGCAGGCTGGGGAGGTGGGCCTTCCCAGTCCCCTCCTTCCCGAAGGGGGCGTGGCCCTGGGGTGGTGTTTTGGGAGGGGGCATGGTAAAACATCGTCCACTCCGATCCTCCCTGGACCGCTGTGGGCGGGACTTTTGCAAAACGCCCAACCGCAGGCGGGGGAGGGAGCCTTTTCCCGAAGCCATAAGGACTGTGGACCATGTTTCGACGCGCCCTGGCGCCCGTATTCGCTCTCTTTTTGCTGGTGGGGGGCGCGGCACACGCCTCGGCGCTGGATTTGCCCCGCGAGCCCGGCGCCTTTGTGCAGGAATTGAGCCGTTTCGCCATTGAGGACATCCTGAAGGCGAACATCGATTCGCAAGAGCGGATCAAGCGGTTCGAGACCTTGCTGGATGAGGCGTTTGATATGCCGTTTATCGCCCGCTTCGTGGTGGGCGGCGCCTGGAAGGAAGCCAGCGAGGCCCAGCGGACCGAGTTTCAAAAACTGTTTCGCGACATGAACGTGATCAGTTGGGGGACCCGCTTTGACGAATACGGCGGCCAGCGCATCGCGGTGACCAACGTTCAAAGCCAGGATGCCCGCGGCGGCAAACTCCATGAGGTGACAACCAGCATTGGCAATGAAGGCGACAAGGCCATGCTGGTGATCTGGGTTCTGCGCGAGAATCCCGAGCAGGGCAACCGCCTGGGCGTGATCGACCTCAAGGTCGAAGGCGTCAGCATGGCCCAGACCTTCCGGGGTGAGTATCTGGCGGTGTTGAAGAATACCGGCTCGATGGATGGGCTCAACAAGGTTCTTAAGGACAAGATCGCCGCCTTGCGCGGGTCCAAGACCTGAGCCGCCTAGCCCCGAGCCTCCTTGGGGGCTCGGCACAGGGGGAGGCCGACCCTCAATCAGAGGCCTCCTGCCTGTAAGAGGGGCAGGGGTGATGGCGTGGGGCCTGGAGTTGGGGGGGCAGGGCCTGCGCCGAGAGCGCTGTGCGGTCAATCGGAGCCAGTCACAGTGCTCTTCGTCTCTGCCTGGGAGAAGAGGCCTCTGATTTTGTGCGGGTCCTCAGGAACGGAGTTCCGCCCGGCGCCGGCCTCGTGTAAACTTTCTCTTCAGGGCCAAACGGACGTTGGGCTGTATCGGAGAACGCGGACGAAGACACGCCGAGCCGGAAATGAAGCGGGGGATCGGCTCAGTGGATCCGTGCCGAGACGGCGCCATTGGGGGAGCAGGGAATGGCACGGCCAACGGTACGGCCGACGGGTGTCGAGCGCACCTTCGGCGATGACGAAATCATTGTCTCCAAAACCGACACCAAGGGCATCATTACCTATGCCAACGGGGTGTTTCAGCGAATCTCGGGCTATCGGGAATGGGAGTTGGTGGGACAGCCCCATAACTTGATTCGCCACCCTGAGATGCCGGCCTGCGTGTTCAAACTTCTGTGGGACGTGATCGGCGCGGGCCATGAGATTTTTGCCTACGTCGTCAATCAGGCCCGCAACGGGGACCACTATTGGGTTTTTGCCCATGTGACACCCACCTTCGATGCGTCGGGCCGCATTATTGGGTACCATTCCAGCCGGCGTTCTCCCAAGCGCGAGGCGCTTCCAGCGGTCCGTGAGCTTTATGCGGTGCTCCTGGCCGAAGAAAAACGCCATGCCTCACCGCGTGACGGAATGGCTGCCGCCCTTCGTCTCGTTGAGGATCTCCTCAAGAGCAAAGGTACAGATTACCATCACTTTGTGCACGTGCTCTAAACGCAAGGCTGCCGCCCGTCCCCGGAACGGGGCAGGCGTGCCCGCGAAGAGCGCTTATTTTACCGTGCGGCGCAAGGCAAAGCCCGCCGGGCAGGTGGCCCGGCCATCGGCGGTCCACTCTGGGGGCTGGGTGCGTTCGTTGGTAAAGAAGCCCCCCGTCGTCGAGGTGCAGGTGCACGGCGTGGTGGCGCAGGCCAGCGATAGATCGGTGATCGGCTTGACCGCGGAGTCGCGGGCACAGCCCCCCGCCACCAGCAAACTCAGCCCCAGACACCCTCCCATCAGGAGGCGTGAGCGCAAGGGGGCAGGCGGAAACAGCATGGGGGACCTCTCTTGCGGACGTGAAACCGAACGAGAGGGAAGGGTAGTCAGGCCAAGCACACGGCGCAAGGGTGGCGCACGCATCGGGGATTGGAGGGGGCTGGGGAAGCCCCGCCTCCCCAGCCTTCTTTTTCGCCCCCCTCAGGCGCCGAACGTGGCCCGCTCGATCAGTGCCGCGCCCTCGTCGCGCAGGAAGCGAACCAAGGCTTCGGCCACCGGCAGCAGGCGCTTCCCCCGGCGGGTGACCACGTACCAATGGCGTTCGATGGGCAGGCCCTCGACCGTCAGTTCGCGCAGCCGGCCTACCGACAACTCCAGGCCCATGGTGTGGCGCGACAGAAGGCTGACCCCCATGCCGGCCATCACCGCCTGCTTGATCGTCTCGTTGCTCGACATTTCATAGCTGCGCCGGGGCGTCAGGCCGGCGTCGCTGAGGAGCTTTTCTAGAAGCATGCGGGTCCCGGAGCCGGGTTCGCGCAGCAAAAACGTCTCTTGGGCCAGATCCCCCAGACAAAGCCGACGTTCCAAAAGGGGGTGGTTCGGGGGCGCTACCATCACCATGGGATTGGTGGCGAAGGCCAGGGCTTCCACGGGAGGCTCGACCGGCGGGCGGCCCATCAGAAAAACATCCAGGCTGTTTTCGGCCATCAGGTCGAGGATCTGCTCTCGATTGGCGACCGTAAGGGCGAGATCAACCCCGGGATGGCTGGCGGTGAAGGCCGAGAGCACGGCCGGCGCAAAATATTTTGCCATGCTCACCACCCCAATGCGCAAGAGGCCAGCACGCGCCCCTTTGAGGGCGTCCATGGCCTCCTCGGCATCGCGCACCGCCCCCAAAATGGTGCGCACATGGTCCAGCAGCACCTCGCCGGCCGGGGTGAGCCCCAGGGTGCGTCCCACCTGCTCGAACAATTTGAGCTCGCTTAGGCCTTCCAGTTGTTTGATTTGCAGCGAGACCGCCGGCTGGGTCAGGCCCATGGAGCGGGCGGCGTCGGAGAAGCTTAAGGAGCGGGCCACGGCCTCGAAAATCTGCATTTGGCGCAAGGTGGCGTGGCGCATGGGGTCTACTCCCACTGGGGGACGCGGGGCTCCCACCCCCGGGCCCCGCTCCAGCCCCCTTTTTCTTTTGGGGATCAGGAAGGGAAAGCAGGGGGAGGCAACAGGTCTGGTCGGGGGGAGGGCGGAAGAGTGTTGGGTGAGGAGGGGTCTATCATAAAATGTGCTTATGGATCATGCAATCATAACTTTGTTGCGTTTATAAGCCCACACGGCGACCATGGCTTCCCTGCCCCGGCGCCGCTCTCAAGGCCCCACAAAGGAGACCGAAGGCATGTCTCGTCCCGTGCGCATCGCGCCCAGCTTGTTGTCGGCGGATTTCGCCTTTCTGGCCCAGGAGGCCCGTTCGGTGACCGATGGCGGCGCGGATCTGCTGCACTTTGATGTCATGGACAACCACTATGTGCCCAACCTGACCGTGGGTCCCCTGGTGTGCGCGGCCCTCAAGCCGCATGCGATGGTGCCGATCGACGTTCACCTCATGGTGCGGCCGGTGGATGCCCTGATCGAGTCCTTTGCTCAGGCCGGGGCGTCGCTCATCACGTTTCATCCCGAAGCCAGCGACCATGTCCATCGCTCGATCCAGTTAATCAAGGCCAAGGGCTGCAAGGCCGGCTTAGTCTTGAACCCGGCCACCCCTCTGTCAGTGCTCGACCATGTGCTGGGGGATCTGGATCTGGTGCTGATCATGTCGGTCAACCCCGGCTTTGGTGGTCAGGCCTTTATTCCCTCGGCCTTGCCCAAGATCCGGGCTTTGCGTGCCTTGATTGACTCCAGTGGGTTGCCCATTGAGATCGAGGTTGATGGCGGCGTCAAACCCGACAACGCCTTCGAGTTGGGCGCGGCCGGGGCCGACATTTTGGTGGCGGGCTCGGCGGTGTTTGGCGCAGCTGATCGGGCCGGCGCCATCCGGGCGATCCGGGAGCGAGCCGAAGAGGGTGCCAGACAGCGCGGCGCCTGATGTCCAGGCGTCGTCTCCCTGCCCCGGGCCGCGTTCCTCTCCCCCCGGTCCGGGGCTTTTTTTCCTCCTGATCCAAGGGATCCAAGAATGCTCGCCATTGATCGCACGACGTTGGCTCAATTCCTGGTCGAGGAAGGGCTTTCCGGCGAGGCGCCGGCCCTGGTGGGATTGATCCTCGACGTGGCCCAGGCCTGCAAAACCATTGCCAAGCTCATCGCCATGGGCCAACTGGCCGGGATCCACGGCTATAACGGCGACATCAATGTTCAGGGCGAGACCCAGGCCCGTCTTGATCTCTTGTCCAACGAAGCCTTCCTGCGCGCCACCGAGCGCACCGGCCACGCCAGCGCCTTGGCCAGCGAGGAGATGGAAGAGATCCATCGCCTGACCAACGGGCGGGCCCGAGGCCCCTTCTTGCTGGTGTTCGACCCCCTGGATGGATCCTCCAACATCGACACCAACGGCACCGTGGGCAGCATCTTTTCCATTGTGCCCTACAGCGGCCAGGGCCGCGAGCCCGAGACCCTGGACTTCTTGTGTTCGGGGCGCGATCAGGTGGTGGCCGGGTATGCCCTCTATGGACCGGCGACCATGTTTGTTCTCACCGTGGGCAAGGGGGTGCACGGGTTCACCCTAGATCCCTTGTTGGGCGACTTCGTGTTGACCCATCCCCATTTGCGGGTCGCCCCGGTGACCGCCGAGTTCGCGATCAACGCCTCTAATCGCCGCTTCTGGGAGCCGCCCATCCACGCCTATGTCAACGAGTTGCTGGCCGGCGCCACCGGGCCGCGCGGCAAGGACTATAACATGCGCTGGATCGCCGCCCTGGTCGCCGATTGTCACCGCATCTTGCTGCGCGGTGGCATCTATCTGTACCCGCGCGACACCAAAACCCCGGTGCGCCCGGGCCGGTTGCGCTTGCTGTACGAGGGGGCGCCCATTGCCATGATCATGGACCAAGCGGGTGGGCGTTGTATCACCGGCACCGAGAACGTTCTTGACCTGACTGCGACCGAGTTGCATCAGCGCGTGCCCCTGATCTTTGGCTCGCGTGAAGAGGTGGATCGGGTCGAGGCTTTGCACCAGGAGCACACGCTGAAGGCTATTGAAACGCCGTTATTCCAGCGTCGTGGGTTATTTCGCGACTAATAAAGGGAAGGCTGGGGAGGCTGGCCTCCCCAGACCCCTCATGCCGTGAGGGGCGGCAGCCCGCGTTGCCAAGCCAAGTCCCTAAAGAGAAAGTGGAGGGGAAACGAGTATGTCGGCCAAGCATCCCATTATCGCCATCACCGGGTCTTCCGGCGCGGGCACGACGTCGGTCACGCGCACCTTTGACCAGATTTTCCGGCGCGAAGGCATTCAGGCCGCCATTGTCGAGGGCGACAGTTTTCACCGCTACGAGCGCAAGGCCATGAAGGTGGCCATGAAGGAAGCGCTCGACGACGGCAACCCGCACTTCAGCCACTTCGGCCCCGACGCCAACCTGTTCACCGACCTGGAAGCTCTGTTCAAGACCTACGGCGAGAGCGGCAAGGGCCGGCGGCGCGTGTACCTCCACAACGAGGACGAGGCGGCGCCCTATGGCCAGGAGCCCGGCACCTTCACCCCCTGGGAGGATTTGCCGGAAAGTGACGTCCTCTATTACGAAGGGCTGCACGGGGCGATCGTGACCGACGAGGTCGATGTCGCCCAGCATGCCGACCTCAAGATTGGTGTCGTGCCGGTGATTAATTTGGAGTGGATCCAGAAACTCCACCGTGACAAGGGGGCCCGGGGCTATTCCACCGAGGCGGTGACCGATACCATCTTGCGCCGGATGCATGATTACGTGCATTACATCTGTCCGCAATACACGCGCACGGATGTCAATTTCCAGCGGGTGCCCACCGTTGACACGTCCAACCCGTTCATTGCCCGCCATGTGCCGTCGCCGGATGAGAGCTTCGTGGTGATCCGCTTTCGCGACCCCAAGGGAATTGACTTCCCCTACCTGCTGACGATGTTGCACGACAGCTTCATGTCGCGCCCCAACACCATCGTGGTGCCCGGCGGCAAGATGGAACTGGCCATGCAGTTGATCTTCACCCCGTTCATCTGGCGCCTGATGGATCGGCGTACCCGCTGAGAGGGTGACGCCTCCCTTTTTTCCTCCGCTGCTCCCCCGCCGGTTCCCCCTTCAAGGAGAAGAGTCCATGACCGTCGTTCCCTCCGTTGGCCAGGCGGCCACCGCCCTTCGCATGGTGGCCGCCGACGCGGTCCAGAAGGCGAAGTCGGGCCATCCCGGCATGCCCATGGGCATGGCCGAGATCGCCGTCGCCCTGTGGCGGGCGGACGGCGGCTTCGTGCGCCACAACCCCGCCAACCCGGCCTGGGCCAACCGCGACCGCGTGGTGGTGTCCAACGGGCACGGTTCCATGCTGCTTTATGCTGTGCTGCATCTGGCCGGCTATGACCTCAGCGCCGAGGATCTGGGCCAGTTCCGCCAACTGCACAGCCGCACCCCGGGGCACCCCGAGGTGGACGTGACCCCGGGTGTCGAGACCACCACCGGTCCGCTCGGCCAAGGAGTGGCCAATGCGGTGGGCATGGCCCTGGCCGAGCGCCTGCTGGCCGAAACCTTCAACCGCCCCGGCCATGCGGTGATCGACCACCACACCTATGTGTTGCTGGGCGATGGCTGTCTCATGGAAGGCATCAGCCACGAGGTTTGTTCGCTGGCCGGCACCTTGGGTCTGGGCAAGCTGATTTGCCTTTACGACGACAACGGCATCTCCATTGATGGGCACGTTGAGGGCTGGTTCAGCGACGACACCCCAGGCCGCTTCCGCGCCTACGGCTGGCAGGTGATCGAGGCGGTGGACGGTCACGATGTCGAGGCCCTGGGCCGTGCTCTGGCCGACGCCCGGGCCGAGACCCAGCGCCCGACCCTGATTTGCTGCAAGACCGTCATCGGCCAGGGCAGCCCCAATAAGGCCGGGACCCACGACGTGCACGGCGCCCCGCTGGGCGATGCCGAGATCGCTGCCATGCGCGTGGCCCTGGACTGGCCGCACGCCCCCTTCAGCGTGCCCGACGCCGCCCGCGCCGTCTTCGACGCCCGCACCTCCGGCGCCGCCGCCGAAAGCGCGTGGCAAGAGGCGTTCGCCGCCTACCGCAGCGCCTATCCCGAGTTGGCGGCCGAACTGGAGCGCCGCTTGTCCGGCGCGCTGCCAGCCGACTTCGACGCCTTGGCCCAGGCGACGCTCGACGCTCTGGATCAAGCCGGCGACATCGCCAGCCGCAAGGCCAGCCAGATGGTCATCGGCCGTCTGGCCCCGGTGGTGCCCGAAATGCTGGGCGGCTCGGCCGACCTCACCGGTTCCAACCTGACCGATTGGCCCCAGGTGGCGCGCATCAACGATGGCCCGGCCGGGCGCTATTTGTCGGCTGGCGTGCGTGAGTTCGGTCTGGCCGCCATTTTCAATGGCATGACCTTGCATGGCGGCTTCATTCCCTTCGCCGGGACCTTCCTGGTGTTCTCGGATTATGAGCGCAACGCCATCCGTATGGCCGCGCTGATGAAGCGGCGGGTCATCCATGTGTTGACCCACGACTCCATCGGTTTGGGCGAGGATGGCCCGACTCATCAGCCGGTCGAGCACGCCGCGGCCTTGCGCCTGATCCCCAACCTTGATGTCTGGCGTCCGTGCGACGGCTTTGAAACGGCGACGGCCTGGATCTGCGCCCTCAAGAAGGCCGACGGTCCCTCGGCCTTGCTGCTCTCGCGTCAGAACCTGCCGGCCCAGACCCGCACGCCGGCCCAGAAGGCGGCCGTGGCTCGGGGCGGCTACGTTCTCACTGATCGCGAGGGCGCCCAGGCCGTGATTTTGGCCTCGGGCTCCGAGGTCGGGCTGGCGCTTGCTGCCCAGGCCCTGCTGGATGCCGAGGGGATTAAGGTTCGGGTGGTCTCGGTGCCTAACCTGGGATTGTTCTTGGCTCAGCCGGCTGCCGAGCGTGATGCGGTGTTGCCGCGCGGGCTGCCGCGTCTGGCCGTCGAGGCCGGGCACACCGACCCGTGGTGGAAGGTGGTCGGCCTGGAAGGCGATGTGGTCGGTATGACGACGTTTGGCGAGTCGGCGCCGGCGCCGGTGCTGTTCAAGCACTTTGGCTTTACGGCGGAGGCTGTGGCCCAGCGGCTGCGGGCGTTGTTGGTTTAAGGGAACGGGAAGGCTGGGGAGGCTGGCCTCCCCAGACCCCTCGATTCCTTGGGGAGTGGAAAGTGCCGTTGCTGCGCCTGACCGGGACGTTTTGCAAGGCGAGGCGGCGTCGCATGTTTTAAGCTGGCGCTTCCGTTGTTGGGAGCGTTTGACCGATGAAAAACCCGTCGCATTCGCTGGGGGCCGTGGACTGGGCGCCCTGGATGGTGCTGGTGGCGACCGTTGCCTTGTCGTTCAAGGGCATTGCCGCCAAGTTTGCCTATGGGGCGGGCATGGGCGTGGGCATGCTGCTTGTCCTGCGCTTTGTCCTGTCGGTGCCGTTGTTCTGGCTGGGGGAGCGGCTGGTCAATCATGGGCGGCCCCAGCCGCCGTTGGGGTGGCGCGAGATTGGGGCCTGTGCCGGGGCTGGCTTGTTGTTTCTTGCGGCCACGGTGTGCGATTTTTCCGCCCTGACCTTCATTGATGCCGGCATTTCCCGGGTCATCTTGTTCACCTACCCCGCGTTTATTCTGGTGTTCCAGGCGGTGGAGCGGCGCACGTGGCCGCGACGCTCCCGTTTGCTGGCGTTTGCCATCACCTACATCGGCCTGCTGCTGGTGGTGGTGCCAGGACAAGGGGCCGGCGTGCGCTGGGAGGGGGTGGTCCTGGCTCTGGGCTCGGCCGTGACTTATGCCCTGTTTCTCAACCGCACCCAGGCCTTGACCCAGCGCATTGGCTCGGCGCGCTTCACCGCGTTGGCCAACACGGCGGTGATGGTGTGCATCGTGCCCGTGGCGCCTTTCCTCGGTGGCGGCTGGACTCTCGATCCGGTGGCGTGGGGGTGGGCCGTCGTGATCGCCGTGCTTTGTACGGTGATCCCCTTTTTCTTTTTGTTCGAGGGCATCCGCCGGTGGGGGGCCGAACGGGCGGGCCTGTTGAGTCTGTTGGGGCCAGCCATCACCTTGGCGCTCGCCTGGCTGCTGCTGGACGAAACCTTGTCGCTGGCGCAGCAGGCCGGCTTTGCCGTGGTCATGGCCGGCATTTTCATTTTGCAGCGTGGCGAGCGGCGGCAGAAAAAAAGCTAAAAAAAGGGCGGTGTCCCTTCAGACACCGCCAAGGTGCGCTCTTGAGGAAAAGAGGATACCGATACCCTGGGCTCCCCTGGTTGGGATACAACCGGTGCGGGGCTCCAGGCAAAAACGACCCTACACCCTGAGCAGGGAAGCCCCTGTGACGGCAATCACATCGCGGACAAAAAATTTAAAATTGCGCGCATAACGTCGTTCCGCTTTATCCGGCCATGTCCGAGACCATGACCTCAAGACGGCCCAGGTCCAGCACCAGCAAGGCGTCGCGTTCGCGTCGCACAATGCCACGCCGAGCCAGATCGCTCAGGACCCGGGCCACCGTTTCGCGGGTGGTGCTGACGCGGCTCGCCACCTCGCCATGGACGGGAATCGGCTGAATGACGGGCCGGCCTTCGGGATCGGTGCGTGCTTCCAGGGCGCGGCGCAGGATTTCGGCTTGGACCCGGTTATTGGCGCCCAGCGTCGAGAGATCCACAATGCGCTCGGTCGAGGCTCGGACCATGGCCGCCAAGCGCCACAGCAGTTGCATCGCCACGCTTCCTTGCTCGCGGATGATCTTCAAAAACAGCTCAGGCGACATGGTCGCTACCAGACATTCCGACACCGCCATGACGCTCGCCGAGCGCGGTGCGCCATCCAGGGCGGCCAGTTCCCCAAAAAAGCCGCCTTCGGTGATGTCGTCGAGGGACACCTCGCGTCCCGACGCCGAGTAGATGACCACCCGGGCCTGCCCGCGCACCACGAAAAAGACGTCGCGGGTTTCGCTTTGCCGGTCAATGATCTGTTCCCCGGCGGCATACCGCCGCCAGCGGCACAGGCGCGCCAGTTCCTGACGCTGCGAGGGATCGAGTTCTTCGAGAAGCGCAATACCGTCGAGCGAGTCGGTCACCATGGCCGCCGCCGTGCCTCTTTTGCAAAGTGTCGTCCAACGGGCGCGGTTGCCCGGACGTCCGCGTGATTCTTGAGCAAACCTTGGCCGACAATGACTAAGGATGCAAGGGACAGGGCAAACAAGAAGAGAAGCAGGGGGCGCAGGCGGCGGCCTCCCCAGACCCTTCCTTCCTGAGGTCCGGGAGCGTCGCGAGGGGTTCGCGTCGGGCGCGGTCGGGGGTACACTGGGCCCGGCCTTCCCTGGAGGGATTCCTGCAATGACCGACTTTGCCGTCGATACGTCCCTGACCCTCTCCCTGTCCCCCGGGGCTCTCTTGTTTACGGAAGGAGAAGAGGGAGACTGCGCCTACTATGTGCAACGGGGCCTCGTCGAGGTCTCGCGCCGCCTGGGCAGCGCCGAGGTCGTCATCACCACCGAAGGCGAGGGCGGGATCGTTGGCGAAATGGCTCTGATCGATAACATGCCTCGGAGCGCGACCGCCCGTGCCGTCGAGGAAACCCTGCTGATCCGTATTCCCAAGAGCGAGTTCGCGCGCTATCTCAATAGCACGGACCCCTTGATCCGCAGCTTGCTGGAGCGGTTTGTCGTGATCATCCGCACCATCACCACGGAAAACGTCCGCCTGATTCTTGGCATCCGCTGACATGCGTCCAGCCCACGGAGATCCCGATGTTCTCGAGAGGTCGTCTTCCTGCCGCGTTTGCCCTGGCCCTGATCGTGGGACTCTCGGCGCCGGCCCGGGCAGAGAGTGACCCCGGCGTGGTGCTGCCCAGCCCCGCCGTGGTTACCGTCCACGCCATGCCCCTGGGCTCGGTGAGCTTGGACCGTCCGGTCATGGTGCGGGTGTTCGATGATGCGCCGGCCAACCAGCGTCTCAAGGTCTGGGTTGAAAAGGCGCTGAAGGCCCGGGGGGTGCGTCTTGGCGGCGCCGACGCTCCCTTGGTCCTTGATATCGATACCAGCGCGGCGAACGCCCCGGGGCGTCCTCCGGCCGATACGGCCCCGGTGCTGCTGCGCGGCCAAGCCGGCACCGGACGCGGCGGCGAGGATGCCGTCGCGGTCGGCCTGCGGGTCTTTTCCAATACCCAAGCCAGCGTCTTGGGCGGCGTGCGCGAGGCCCCGGTCCCCGCCGTGGCCGGCCCCGACATTCGCGTGGATTTGGGCTTGTCCGATCGGGTCAATGGGAGGCGGCTGTGGCTGGGCTGGGCGACGGCCAAGGTTGAGAATTTGGCCGATGGGGATCGCCTGCTGCTCGTGGCGGCGCCGCTGGCGGCGGAACTCGGCTCGGCCACCCGGGGCAAGAGCGTGACCATTCCGGCCGGCACCCTGGCCGCGCCTTAAAACGCCAGGGACTTTCTGAGGAGAGGAGGGGGCTGGGGAGGCAAGCCTCCCCAGACTTCATCGTTGTCAAATGCGCTGGCCGGGGGTTAGACCGGAGCGGTGCGGGGGTCACGCTCGTTGAGGGCGCGGGCCGCCTTGCGCACCGAGGACTGAAGCTTTTCAAAAGCCCGGTTTTCAATCTGGCGGACCCGCTCGCGGCTCACCCCATATTCTCCGCCCAGTTCCTCCAGGGTCACCGGCTCGGCTCGCAGGCGTCGCGCGGTGATGATGTGGCGTTCGCGGTCGGTGAGGGTGGCGAGGGCGTCGCGCAACAAGGCGCGGCCGACCTGCTGCTCTTCCCGCGCCGCCAAGCGCTCTTCTTGGTTTTCGCTGTCATCGACGAGCAGATCAATGCGATCGAGGGTCTGATCCTCGCCCACCGGGACGTTGAGCGACGAATCCGGGCCGGCCAAGCGCCGGTTCATCATCACCACATCCTTTTCGCTGACCTTGAGGGTCTCGGCGATTTTGGTGACGGCTTCCGGGGGCAGATCGCCTTCTTCGTAGACGCCGAGCTTGGCCTTCAATCGACGGAGGTTGAAGAAGAGTTTTTTCTGGGCCGCCACGGTGCCGACCTTCACCAGCGACCAACTGTTGAGGATGTATTCGTTGATGCTGGCCTTGATCCACCACATGGCATAGGTGGCCAAGCGGAAGCCGCGATCGGGTTCGAATTTCTTGACGGCCTTGATCAGGCCGATGTTGCCCTCGGCCACGAGGTCCGAGACCGGCAGTCCGTAGTGGCGATAGCCCATGGCGATTTTCGCGACGAGGCGCAGGTGGCTGGTGACGAGGCGGTGTGCCGCGTCGCGGTCTCCGTCATCCTGCAAGCGCTTGGCCAGCGCGTATTCTTCCTCGGCCTCCAGCATGGGGTAGCGCTTGATTTCGGTGAGGTAGCGCGACAGACCCCCTTCGTCGGCCAGGGCAGGCAGTACATGGCGGTTCTGGGTCATGATGGCAGCCACTCCTTTCGCGTCGGGCCATCCCGTGAGCTCGGCCCCCGGGGGACCGCAGGCTCCGGACAGGTTGCACCCACGGGTCCATTGAGACGGCAAAAGGTGTCGAAAGTGCGACGGGGCAAAGGCGGCGCCAAGAAGAGAGGGCACAGTGTCCAGGCCTTTGAACCCCTTGTGTTGATCTCGTTGTGAGTGCGGCCACCAAGTTGACCCGCGTCTTACGAGAAAAACGCCTTTCGGTTCACCAATTTGGTCGAACCCCGAGCTTGGTCCCGGTTTCATCGGCAACCAAACCCTAACCGATTTTGCCAAGGAGGAGAGCTTCCGTCAACGTCTTTAGTCAGGTTTGCCGGGGCCATCGGGGGAACGGGGCTCCGGGGCGGCGAAGGCAAGAAAGAAGACTGGGGAAGGGCGATCCGGGAGGCGGTGTGTTGCGCTTCCCGCGCCTGGGGCTAAGGGGGGCTGGTGCCTTCATCTTGCCCCTAAGGCGCCTTGGGGATGCCATGGAGGTGTGGTTTCCTTTTTAAAGTGTTCCCCTTCTTGAGTGCCGGTTCCCTCAGTAAAACGTCTCAAGGGGCTTTCTTCGAACCGTCATCTCCTGTATGACTCGGCTCTGTTCACGGGGGCGTGCCCCCGGTCCGATGGGCAGGGTTTGTCTATGGCAGGCGCCCGCGCCCGGTCGCGACCCGTAGCACAGGCGTAGTGGAGAGGAGTAGACGATGAACAAAGGTATTCTGGCCGCTGGCGTCGTGATCGCCATGGCCCTGGCCAATGGCACGGCCTTCGCTGCTGGCGACGCCGCCGCCGGCGAGAAAATCGCTAAAGCCAAGTGCACGGCTTGCCACGACCTGAACAAGGGGGGCCCGATTAAGGTCGGCCCGCCGCTGTTTGGCGTGTTCGGCCGCACCACCGGCACGTTCGCCGGGTATTCCTATTCCCCGGGCTATGTGACCATGGGGCAGAAGGGTCATGCCTGGGATGATGCCGCTCTGAAGTCCTACCTGCTGGATCCGAAGGGCTACGTTCAGGCGAAGTCCGGCGATCCCAAGGCCAACTCCAAGATGATCTTCCGTCTGGAGAAGGACGAAGACGCTGCCAATGTCATCGCCTATCTTCATACCCTGAAGTAAAAAGCGCCGTCGAACAGACCGGCCCTGAAGCCGCCGCCCGGGTGATCCTGGCGGCGGTTTTGTTTTGGCTGGCGTTTGAGGGATCGGGGCTCCTGCCCTGCCCAGGAAGAGAGGGGTCTGGGGAGGCTGCGCCTCCCCAGCCGTGTTTTTTTCTCTCCCCTGTTTTCTAACCCTTGCGCTGGGCCCGCTTATACTCGTAATCCGCCTTGGTTTCCTCGAACCACAGGCGCGCCATGGCAGCCAAGGTGGTGGGCACGCGCAGGTGGCGCGAGGCCGGGAAGGTCTTGTGCGGCAAACGGGCCACCGCGTCGAAGCGCTCCTCGGTCTGGCCGACGACACCGGCCATCATGACACCCGCCTGACCGGCCAGCGCCAAGCCCTGCCCTGAAAAGCCCTGGGCAAACAACACGTTGCGCTCCAGGCGGCCAAAGTGGGGCAGGCGGTTGCGTGTCACCGACACCGGCCCGCCCCAGGCATGGGTCACGCGCAGGTCCTTGGGCAGGCCGGGGAAGATCTCGTCGAGCTTGGCGCGCAGAGGGTAGCCCATATTGAAGGGGTCAATGGTTGCTGCGGTCACGATCCCACCCAACAGCAAGCGGTGATCCGGGGTGCGCCGGAAGTGATGGGGCGCCACGGCGGTATCGCGCACGGCCTCGTTGCCGGGGATCAGGCTTTGGGCCTTGTCGGCCTCAAGGGGCTCGGTGGCGATCATGAAGGTGTTCACGGGCAAGGTGGTGTGGCCCGGGGCCTGCTGGCGCTCCCACAAGAAGGCATCGCCGGCCAGGATCAGCCAGCGCACGGACAAGGCGGCCCGGGGGGTGCGCACGATGACCAGATCGTCTTTCTTGCGGCTGTGGCCGAGATAAGGGGTGTTCTCGTGGAAGACGACCCCAGCCTGCTCGGCGGCCTGGGCTAGGCCCAAGGTGTACTTCAAGGGGTGCAGGTGTCCGCCACGCGGATCGCGCACCCCGGCGGCGAAGGCCCGCGACTTCAGGGCGTTCTCCAGTCCCGAGCGGTCCAGGTACTCCAACGAGACACCCGCCTCGTCCCACTGCCGGCCGAGGGCCTGCAAGGCGGCCACGTGGCGCGGTTTGGCGGCGACGCGCAAGGTGCCGGTCAGGCTGAGATCGCAGGCAATGCCGTTGGCCGAGATCAGGGCTTGGGTGGTGGCCAGGGCCTCGGTTCCCAGAGCCATCATCAGGCCCTTGGTGGCCGGATCCAGGCCCTCGACCCCGGTCATGGGGGTCCCGGCATAGCCGGCGATCAGGTGCCCTCCGTTGCGGCCCGAGGCGCCAAAACCGATGGTGCGGGCTTCCAGGACCCGAACCGACAAGCCGCGCTGGGCGAGGGTCAGGGCGGCGGCAAGGCCGGTGATGCCGGCGCCCACGACGCAGACGTCGGCACTCGCGTCCCCATTCAGGGGAGCGTGAAGTTCGGGAAGATCGGCGGTGTCCGTGTACCAGCAATGGGGGGTTCGAGTCATGGGAAGCCTTTTTCCATGGCGACACTGGGAACAGGGACTTTTATTTACCACAGGGCGGTGAGGCCGTCATGTCCCTTGGCCGGACAGGGGCATCGGCTGACGGGGAGGGGGAACAAGGAAGGGGCTGCCTCGGCTGCAACGCGATTATCTGTTGCCAAGGGGCGCGCTTTGACTATCAGTTGCCTCAAGCCGTGGTTGGCCCCCCGCCCCTCGGATCCGGTCGGGCCACCGCCTTTCCGGAGGAGGGGTGCTCAAGGCGGTAAGATCATTCTCGTGTCATGAAGGAGAAGGTCCTGATGGCGTCCAAACTCCTGCGCGCCCTCGCCGGCGCCTCCCTGGTCGCCCTGGTCGCGGGCCAGGCGGCGGCGGCAGAGGAAAAAGTCCTCAACGTCTACAACTGGTCGGACTATATCGCCGAGGACACGCTGGAAAAGTTCCAGCAAGAAACCGGCATCAAAGTCAATTACGACGTTTACGATAGCAACGAGATCCTGGAATCCAAGCTGATGGCCGGGTCGTCGGGCTATGACGTGGTGATGCCGACCGGCGACTTCATGGAGCGCTTCGTCAAGGGCAAGATTGTCCGCCCCCTCGACAAGAGCAAGATCCCCAACTACGGCAATCTTGATCCCGCCATCATGGAACGCGTGGCCCACAACGACCCGGGCAACGCCCATGCGGTCGTGTATATGTGGGGCACCAACGGTCTGGGGATCAACGAAGCCAAGCTGCGCGAGGTCCTGGGACCGGACGTACCGCTCGATTCCCTCGATCTGCTCTTCAAGCCCGAGTACGCTTCCAAGATCGCCAAGTGCGGCATCTACGTCCTCGACTCTGCCTCCGAGGTGTTTGCGGTCGCGCGCAACTATCTGGGCCTGCCCCCGGACAGCAAAGACCCGGCCGATATCGAAAAGGCCACCGAGTTGTGGCTCAAGGTTCGGCCCTACATTCAGAAGTTCCATTCCTCCGAGATGATCAACGCCCTGGCCAACGGCGACATCTGTATGGCGTTTGGCTACTCGGGCGACCTGATGCAGGCCAAAAATCGCGCCGAGGAAGCCAAGAATGGGGTTCACATCAAGTACGTGATTCCCAAGGAAGGCACCTTGATGTGGTTTGACAGCATGGTCATTCCCGCTGATGCCMCGCACCCCGAGAACGCTCACGCCTTCATCAACTTTATCTTGAAGCCAGAAATTACCGCCGCCATCAGCAATTTCGTGATGTACCCGAACGGCAGCAAGGCGTCGCTCCCGCTCATCGACGAGGCCGTGCGCAACAACCCCGAGATCTATCCGCCCCAGGCCGTCATGGACAAGCTGTTCGTCCAGACCGCCGTGGATCCCAAGCTGGAGCGCATCCGCACTCGCGCTTGGAACAAGATCAAGACCGGGATCTAAAACGGCCCGGCCTCTGGGCAGAGGCTCCAGGACGGACGGTTCAGAAAAAGGCCGGGGGGGCTTGCCTCCCCGGACCCCTCGGAAAATTTGATGCAATAAGCAGCCGGCAGGACGGGGACGCGCCTCGCCGGCCTTCATGCCAGCAGGAGAACCGGCCCGATGCCGGAGAACACGAAACCACCGGGCGCCAAAGCGGTCAAATCCCCGCCCGATCTCCCCGGCTGCACCAAGAAACTGGGGCCGCCCATCGTTGAAATTGAGAACGTCGTCAAGAAATTCGGCGATTTCACCGCCGTGGACGGGGTGTCGCTTGATGTCTTCGAGGGCGAATTTTTGTGTCTGCTTGGGGGCTCTGGGTGCGGCAAGACGACCTTGTTGCGCATGATGGCCGGATTCGAGCAACCCACCAGCGGCCGCTTGCTCATCGACGGCAAGGACATGACCGGGGTACCGCCCTACGACCGCCCGGTCAACATGATGTTCCAGTCCTATGCCCTGTTCCCCCACATGACGGTGGAGCAAAACATCGCCTTTGGCCTGCGCCAAGATGGCATGGCGCGCAAGCAGCGCGAGGACCGGGTCAAGGAGATGCTGGCCCTGGTCGAACTGGAGCGCTTTGCCAAGCGCAAGCCCAACCAGCTTTCCGGCGGGCAGCGTCAGCGCGTGGCCCTGGCGCGGGCCTTGGCCCGACACCCGCGCGTCTTGCTGTTGGACGAACCCTTGTCGGCGCTTGACAAAAAGCTGCGCGAACGCACCCAGCTCGACTTGGTCAACATCCAAGAGCGCACCGGCATCACCTTTGTGGTGGTGACCCACGACCAGGAAGAGGCCATGACCATGGCCGATCGGGTGGCGATCATGAACCAGGGCTCGATCGTCCAGATCGACGCGCCCCAGGCCATGTACGAGTATCCCAACACCTTGTTCGTGGCCGAGTTTTTCGGCGACGTGAATATCTTCGAAGGCATTTTGGTTGATGACGAGCCCGACCACGTGGCGATTGCCTGCCCCGACCTGCCCGTGCCCATCTTTGTCGGCCACGGCATCAGCGGTCGCGAAGGCTCCACCGTGTGGGCGGCCCTCCGCCCCGAAAAGGTAACGCTCTCGACCGAAAAGCCCACTGGCCCCTCCAACTGGGCCGAGGGGGTCGTGCGCGACATCGTGTATCTTGGCTCCACCTCGACTTACATCGTGCAACTCGAAAGCGGCAAGCGGGTGCGCAGCACGGTCGCCAACCACGCTCGCGATGTGGAATGGACCATCGCCTGGGAGGATCGGGTGTTCGTGTCCTGGACCGAGCGCAGCCCGGTGGTGGTGACGTCGTGAACGCCCGGGCCCTCGACCTGCTGCGCCGGGCCCGCTGGATTGTGGACGAGCGCTTGCATCAAGGCGGGCGCCGCCTGATCCTGGCCGTGCCCTTTGGGTGGCTGCTGCTGTTCTTCTTGCTGCCCTTTGCCCTGGTGCTCAAAATCTCGTTTGCCGAGTATCGTTTGGGCATTCCGCCGTTTACCGACCTGATCACCTACACCGATCAGGCCTATGTCACGATCACGCTGGCCATCTCCAACTATATGAGTCTGCTGGAGGATCGCCAGTACCTGATCGCCTTTCTCAACTCCATCCGTATCGCCAGTATCTCGACTCTGATCACCTTGTTGATTGCCTATCCCATGGCCTACGCCATCGCCCGGGCTCCCAAGGGGCCACGGACGTTTTTGCTGTTCTTGGTGATCTTGCCGTTTTGGACCTCTTTTCTGATCCGGGTCTATGCCTGGGTGGGGTTGCTCAAGGGCAACGGCCTCGTCAACCAAGCCTTGATGGCCCTGGGCCTCATCGACCAACCCTTGCTGATTGCCGGCAGCGACTGGGGGGTGTTCATTGGCATCGTCTACTCCTACCTGCCGTTCATGATCTTGCCCTTGTACTCCACCTTGGAGAAGCTCGATCCCAGCTTGCTCGAAGCGGCCTACGATTTGGGGTGCCGGCCGTGGCAGGCCTTTGTCAAGGTCACCTTGCCGTTGTCCGCGCCGGGCATCATTGCTGGGTGTATGCTGGTGTTTATTCCGGCCGTGGGCGAGTTCGTCATTCCCGAGCTGCTCGGCGGCGCCGATACTTTCATGATTGGCCGGGTGTTGTGGAACGAGTTCTTCTTGAACCGGGACTGGCCTGTGGCGTCGGCCGTGGCCGTTGTCATGCTGATCATGCTGGTTGCTCCCATCATGATCTTCCAATATCTGCAAGCGCGCGAGGCGGCGGCTGACGCGGAGGAAAAGTCATGAGCTGGCGGCGCAATGGCTTTCTCTTCTCGGTGCTGGCGTTCGGTTTTGCCTTTCTCTATGTGCCGATTCTGCTTTTGATCATCTACTCGTTCAACGGTGGGCGGCTGGTCACGGTGTGGGCTGGGTTTTCAACCAAATGGTACGGTGCCCTGCTGCAAAATGACCAGTTGCTGGGTGCGGCCTGGATCTCGCTGCGTATCGCCGTGACCACCGCCTCGGTCGCCACCGCGCTTGGCACCCTGGCCGCCCTGGTCATGGTGCGCTTTGGCCGGTTTCGCGGCCGCACCTTGTTTTCGGGCATGCTCTCGGCCCCCCTGGTCATGCCCGAGGTGATCACCGGCCTTGCGTCCTTGTTGCTGTTCGTGTCCATGGAGCACCTGTTGGGGTGGCCCGAGGGGCGGGGGGTGACCACCATCACCATCGCCCACATCACCTTCTCCACCGCCTACGTTGCGGTGGTGATGCAAGCCCGTCTTCAGGGCATGGATCGCTCCATCGAAGAGGCGGCCATGGATCTGGGGGCGCGGCCGCTGAAGGTGTTCTTCCTCATCACCATCCCGGTGATCGCCCCGGCCCTCATGGCGGGCTGGCTGCTGTCCTTCACCTTGTCCTTGGACGACTTGGTGATCGCCAGCTTCGTTTCCGGCCCGTCGTCCTCGACCTTGCCGATGGTGGTGTTCTCATCGGTGCGGCTTGGCGTCAGTCCCGAGATCAACGCCCTCGCCACCTTGGTGGTCCTCTTGGCCACCCTGGGCATCGCCGTTGCCGGCTGGCTGCAATGGCGCCAGGAGCGCCTGACCGCCCGGGCCGATCCCTAAAAAACGAGGGGTCTGGGGAGGCAAGCCTCCCCAGCCTTCCCCTTCCGGCTCAGGACCGCAACGAGCGGGCAAAGCCCTCCACGGTCTTTTCCACATCCACCGCCGCATCCTGAATCACCTTCAGGTCCCGCGTCAGGGTGCCGATGGCCTCGCCGTCGCGCTGCGCCCCATGGGAGACGCTGGTGATCATCTCGGCCAGGGCGCCCGTGCCTTGCGAGACATCGGCCAGGGCCCGGTTGATTTCGGCGGTGGCGGCGTTTTGCTCCTCGACCGCACCGGCCACCGAGGTGGCAATGTCGGTCAGGGTGCGGATGTGGTCGGCCACCCCCTCGATATCCTGGGCGGCGCGGGCCGTGCTGCTTTGGATCAAGGCGATCTGCCGGGCAATGCGGTCGGTGGCCTGGGCCGTCTGGGTGGCGAGGCTTTTGACTTCGTGGGCCACTACGGCAAAGCCTTTGCCGGCGTCGCCAGCCCGAGCGGCCTCGATGGTCGCGTTCAAGGCCAACAGATTGGTGCTGTTGGCAATGTCGGTGATCAGGGTGACCACGTCGCCGACCTGGGTGGCTGCGTCCACGAGGCCCTGAACCCGCTCGACCGCGCCTTGGGCCTGCTCGCCGCCGACCTGGGCCGCCTGTTGGGCCCGGTGCATCTGCACGCTGATTTCGCCGACCGAGGCGGCCAGTTGCTCCATGGCCGCCGCCACCGTCTCCACATTGGTGGCCACGGTTTCGGTGGTCCGGCGGGCTTCGTCGGAGCGCTCGGCCGAGTCTTGGGCGCCGGCGCGCACGTTCTCCGAGACGTTTTCAATGCGAGAGAGGCTCTGGCGCAAGGTGCGCACCGCCGAATCAATCTCTTTCTCAAAGCGTCCGGCAATCTCCAGGATTCCCCGTTGTCGGCGTTTTTCGGCCTCTTCGTGGTCGCGCTGGCTTTGCTGTTCCAGGTCTTGCCGGGCGACGACGGCCTCGCGGAACGTGGCCACCGCGCGGGCCATGGCGCCCACTTCGTCGGTTCGCCGGAGCTCGGCGCCAATGTTGATCGAGGTGTCCCCGTCGGCAAGGCGGCGCAAGGTGGCGGTAATCGTGATCAACGGGCGAACAACAGTGTTGGACACAAAAGCCAGCGTGCCCACCGTCAAGATCAGGGCGCCCAGGCCAATCAACAACAGCGTGGTGCGCATGGCCCGCGCTTCCGCCATCACGGCGGCTTCGGGCACACTCAACACCAAGGTCCAGCTTTCCTGCGCTCCCGAGAACTTGACCGGGACCGCAACGCGGATCACCGTCTCGTTCGTGGTGCTATCGTGGCCGGTCCAGGCCTGGGGGTGGCCATCGGCGCTTTGTCGGATCAGGGCCTGGAGGTCCGTATCCTTGACCGGGGTCCCAAGAAGGCTGACCTCAGGATGCGCTACCCAGGCACCGTCGCTCGCAACAAGGCCGGCCCAGCCCACGCCATAGGGCCGAACGGCCGCCAGTTCGTGTTGAAGGCCGGCGAGGCTCAGGTCAATGGTCGTCACCCCCGTGGGCTGTCCGCCCTTGCCTTTGATCGGGGCTGCGACGGTGGCCATCAAAATGGTTTGACCACTGGACAAGGTATAGGGAAACGGCGCCGTGACCACCAGCCGGCGCTCGCGCTGGGGCAGGGCAAACCACGCATCGGCCGTGCCGTCTGTCGGGACCACCACCGGCTCGTAGACGATCTCGCCGCTGGTCGAGCGGTAGAAGTAGGGGACAAACCGTCCCGTGGCGTCGGAAAAGTCCTTGCCTTGATGCAAGGCATCGGGATCGGCGAGGCCATCGGCTGCCATGACAACCGAGCCGCCAAAAAATGTCTCATCCGTGCTTGTGGCTTCGCGCACCACGCTTGCCATGCGGGCGCGCTCAAAGCTGCCGTCCTCGATCCAGTGGTTCATGGTGGCCGCCAGAACCTCAACCACAGCAATTGCCCGGTTGACCGTGCGGCCGGCCAAGCGAGTGTCGGCCAGGGCCTCTTGTTCCAGCCGGGCCAGGGCAAGGCTGCGGGCAAAATCGGCCTGAAACGCTAAGGAGGAAAAAACAAGTAAAGACAACCCAGTTAGAACAACCAGAACAGAAGAAACAATAATTTGCAGGCGAAGGGGCATGGCAACCTCCCGGAGCCGTCTTGGGCGTCTACACGGATGCCTGGGACAAGGTGGGAAGCGGGGACGGCTCGTGGTATATCGCTATGGTCGTGGTCCAAGCATTTTAGCGAAAAATGAATGTGGCAGGAAGACTACTCTTGGTCAAGGAATTTCTCTTAAAACGCGAAATCCAACAATATAGCTCCAAACGGGGAGCGGATTTCGGGCACGCGACGCCGACTGCGACACAGCCTTGATGTGATACCACGCCCCCCCGCGGATGGTGCCGTCACGGCAAGGACCCGGCCCCGCCGGCGTTTGATGGTCCGGGGTCCAGCAGTCGGCGACCCACTCCCAAACATTGCCGTGCATGTCAAAAAACCCCCAAGGGTTGGCCGGGTAACTGGCGACCGGGGCGCTGGCATGGTCCTTCCAGGGCTCGGTGACGCAGTGCAGGCAGTTGACCCATCCCGGGCTCAGGGTGTCGCCAAACCACCAGGGCGTCGTGGTTCCGGCCCGGGCCGCGTATTCCCATTCGGCTTCCAAGGGCAGGCGGTAAACGTGGCCGGTGAGGGCACTGAGCCAGCGGGCATAGGCTTGGGCATCGGCGTGGGTCACGTTGATCATGGGCCGCGATCCGCGCCCCCAGCCGTGGTCGTCCTGGCCGCCGGGGCAGGCGCCGGCGGCCACGCAGGCCTGCCACTGGTCGAAGGTCACTTCGGTGCGGCCCAGGGCAAAGGGGCGATCCAGGGTCACCGGGTGGGCCGGGCGGGTCTCCGGGCGCGGGCCGTCCTCGCCCATCACGAAGGTGCCGGCCGGAACGGAGATCATCTCCGGGCACACCGGACAATCGCGAAACACCGGGGCCGGGGCTTGCGCCTGGGCGGTGCCGGCGACCAGTCCAAGGACCAGCAACAAGAAGCGAAGAGCAGACATGGCAGCGGCCTGGGACGAACGAGGAGCATGGGGTCCAGTCTTATCACAGAAGGCCGGGGAGGCGGACCTCCCCAGCCCCCTTCGTCCCTGGGACATCAAGGAAAGAGGGGTCCGGGGAGGCCCGCCTCCCCGGCCTTCTCTTTTCCCGCCCGCAGCGGCCCTTGCGAGCAGGCAGAGGGGCCGGTAGTCTGCGGCCATGGCACCACCGCTTCTTTCCCTGCGCGATGTCGTTCTGGGCTTCGGCGGCCGTCCCCTGTTTCGGGGAGTGGACGTCGATGTGGAACCGCTCGCCCGCCTCTCGCTCGTTGGACGCAACGGCAGCGGCAAATCCACCCTGCTCAAGGTCATGGCCGGCGAGGTCATGGCCGATGGCGGACAGGTCTTCATCCAACCCGGCATCACCACGGCCTATCTGCCGCAAGAGCCTGATCTGGGCCCCTTCGCCAGCGTGCGCGACGCCGTGGCCCAGGGCCTGCCCGGGGGCGAGCGCACCGAAGTGCACCGCGCCGATATCGTGTTGGAGGCCTTGCAGCTCGATCCCGAGCGGTCGCTGGTGGGCTTGTCGGGCGGCGAAGTGCGCCGGGCGGCCCTGGCCCGCGCCCTGGTCGGCGAGCCCGAGGTCCTGCTGCTCGACGAGCCCACCAACCATCTCGACATCCCGGCCATCGCGTGGCTGGAAGAGCGGCTTGCCGCCTATCGGGGCGCCCTGGTGCTGATCTCCCACGACCGCGCCCTCCTCTCACGCCTGACCACCGCCACCTTGTGGCTGGACCGGGGCGTGGTACGCCGGCTCGACCAGGGGTTCAGCGCCTTCGAGGGCTGGCGCGACGACGTGCTGGAAACCGAGGCCCAGGCCGCCCACAAAATGGACCGCCTGATCGCCGAGGAAACCCGCTGGTCGCGTGAGGGCATCTCGGCGCGGCGCAAGCGCAACCAAGGGCGCCTAGCCCGCCTGTATACCTTGCGCGAGGAGAGGGCCGATCAGGTGGCCGTCACCGGTCAGGTCAAGCTCAAGGCGGCGACCGGGACCGTTTCTGGCCGGCTGGTCATTGAGGCCGAGGGGGTCAGCAAGCGCTTTGGCGAGCGGGTGGTGCTCAATGGCTTTACCACCCGCATCCTGCGCGGCGACCGGGTGGGGCTGGTCGGGCCCAACGGTGCGGGCAAGTCCACCTTGCTCAAGATCCTGACCGGCGCCCTGGCGCCCGATGCCGGCACGGTGCGGCTGGGGACCAATCTCTCCACCACCTACCTCGACCAAAACCGCTCCACCCTTGATCCCACCCGCACGCTCAAGGACACCTTGTGCGACATGGGCGGCGACATGGTCTCGGTGCTCGGCAAGCCCCGCCACGTTCACAGCTATTTGCGGGATTTCCTGTTCGAGGACCGGCAGGCCCAAAGCCCCGTTGGCGCCTTGTCGGGGGGCGAGCGCAATCGCTTGCTGCTGGCCAAAGCCCTGGCCCGAGAATCCAACCTGCTGATCCTCGACGAACCGACCAACGATCTTGATGTCGAGACCCTGGATTTGCTCCAGGACCTGCTGGCTGACTTCGAGGGGACGGTTTTGCTCGTCAGCCACGACCGTGACTTTCTCGACCGTGTGGTCGGCTCGACCATTTTGTTGGACGGGCCGACGACGACGACGACGACGACGACGACGCGCGCGNGNGTGTTGGGGGGGGGAACTTTCGGGATTGTGACCCTGGCCGGACTGGCGGTGATCCAGGGGCGGCGCGTGGTGGTTGCTTGGCACGAGCGGCGTGCCCTGGAGCGTCTGACCGAAGCCTACCGTCTGCAAGATCATCTGATCGCTGCCCGTACCGAGCAGCTTTCCGCCGTCAACGCCGCCCTTCTCGAGGAGGTGGCTAAGGTTCAGGCCGTACGGCGCGAGGTTGAAGAAAGCGAAGCGCGGGTCCGGGCTGTCCTGGAGAGCAGCCAAGACGGCATCATGATGGTCCAGGAAGGCAAGATCGTTCTGGCCAACGGGCGCTTGTGCAAAATTTCCGGCTACTCCCAGCACCAACTGGTGGAGCTGCCGCCCTTTGGCCTGATTGCGCCCGAGGACCGGGGCTGGATGGCGACGTTGCACGAACGCCGGTTGCGAGGCGAGGTTGTCCCCATCTCCTATCGCTGTCATTTGCTGCACCGCGACGGTGTGACGCGGCGCTCTGTTGATGTCAGTGTGGTGGTGCGGCCCTGGGGCGGCGAGGGACCGGTCCAGGTCGTGGTCAGCTTCCGCGATGTGACGGAAAAGCTGGTGGCCGAGCGCGATCTCCAGATCGCCGGCGCGGTGTTCGATCATACCGCCGAGGGTATTATTGTCACGGGGGTGGACAATCGCATCGTGCGAGTCAACCCTGCCTTCACCGCCATCACCGGCTATAGCGCCGAAGAGGTGATCGGCCGCGATCCCCTGTTTTTACGCTCGGGCCGGCACGACAAGGGCTTTTTCGACCAGATGTGGGCCACCCTTCGGGAGACGGGCCGCTGGGAGGGCGAGGTCTGGAACCGGCGCAAGAACGGCGATATCTTCGTCGAGTGGCTGCACATCGTCGCCTTGCCCCAAGACGAGGAGAACCACGGGGGCTACGTCGCCACCTTCACGGACATCACCCGGCGCAAGGCCGCCGAGGAAGTCATCTTGCATCAGGCCACCTACGACGCCCTGACCGACCTGCCCAATCGCCGATTGTTCGATGACCGCCTTGATGTCACCTTGGCCTCGGCCCAGCGTCACGGCCGGCAGTTCGCCTTGATCTATGTCGATCTCGATCACTTCAAGGCCGTCAACGATACCCTGGGGCACGCCGCGGGCGATACCTTGCTCTCCGAGGCCGCTCGGCGCATGGTCGGCTGCGTGCGCGGGACCGACACCGTGGCGCGTCTGGGGGGCGACGAGTTTGCCGTGATCCTGACCGATCTTGATCGCTTTGATCGGGTTGATGAGGTGGCCCGACGGGTCCGCTTGGCTGTGGATCAACCGTTTTTTCTGAGCGAGGGGGAGGCCCGGGTTTCGGCCAGCCTGGGCGTTGCCCTTTATCCCAAGGACGGCCTCTCGGCCGCCGACCTGCGCCGCGCCGCCGATCGCGCCTTGTATGCGGCCAAGGCGGCCGGCCGGAATACCGAGTGCTTTGCGTCCTGACCGGGCGGTGGGGCTTTCAGGGGAAAGAAAGAGAAAGCCTAGGGAGGCGGGGCCTTCTTGGACCCCTTGATTCCTGGGGCAGGGGTCGCGCCCCTTGTAGAAAAGTATACGCCCGGAAAAATTGAGCACGCTTTTTTCTTAACAGGCATGTTAACATCCGCCCCGTGATTCCATCGAATCTTTCGGGACCTCTGCCATGACCAACAAAAAAATCCGTAACATGGAGGACTTCGCCCTGGCGACGGGCATCTCTCGCCCAACCCTCTCCAAGTATTTTAACGATCCAGCCTCGGTCCGGCATTCGACCCGAGAAAAGATTGAGCGGGCGCTGAGTGAATTCGACTACCGCCCCAACATGTTTGCCGTGAATATGAACCGGCAAAAGTCGAAAAATATCGGCATTATTGTCCCCAGCATTACTGATCCGTTCTATGCCGAGATTGTGCGCCAGATCGAGATCTTGAGCTTGCGGGAAGGGTATTGGGCTATCGTCCTCAGTTCGCACGGCGAGCAAACCCTGGAAGCCAAGGCCATCGAGACGGCGCTGTCCCTCAAACTCTCAGGCGCCATCATCGCTCCCCTGGGTCAAGCCTCGGATCGGGCTCAGATCGAAAGCCTGGGCCGGACCATGCCCTTGGTCTTTCTCGATTCCCGGATCGGCGATGCCTTGCCCTTCGTGGGCACCGACAACATCCAAAGCATTTCCCTGATGGTGGAGTACCTCTGCCGAACCGGCGAACAGCCCTGCTTCCTGGAAATGCCGCCGCTCAATTCCAACGCCGCCGGGCGCCGCGAGGCCTACGTGATGGCCATGCGCCGGCTGGGCCAGGAGCCCCGGGTGATTCCGGTTGCCTCCCACGCCTGGGATTTCGAGCAGGTGGGCTTTGAGGAAACCTGCCGCCAACTGGACGCCGGCGGCTTTCCTACCCGCACCATTTTGTGTGCCAACGATCGCTTGGCCTTTGGTGTGATGGCGGCGGCGTTCCAACGGGGCTTGCGCATTGGGCGGCGGCCCGAAGACGACGTGCGGGTGGCGGCCCACGACGACCACCCCTTGAGCCGCTACACCTGTCCGCCGCTCACCACGGTGGCCCAGGACTACTCTCAACTGGCGCGCAGTTGCCTGGATCTGCTGCTTGAAGCCATTGGCGACAGCCAGCGCTCGCTATCCCCGCGGCCTCCCGCCCCCCTTACCTTGCTGGAAACCAAACTCATCATGCGCGAGTCCGCCTAAAAGGAAGGGAGGGGTCTGGGGAGGCCTCGCCTCCCCAGCCTTTTCCTCTCTCGCAGCCCTTACTTCGGCAACGCCTCCATCCGAGCCCGGATCTGTCCGGCCAGCGAGGACTCCTTGGGCAACTGCAACAGCAACCGCGACCACAACTCGCGGGCCTTGGCGCCATCGCCCTTGTTGGCCGCCTGGAGACCAACAAAGAACAACGCCTCCTGGTCCTCGGGGCTGTCGCGCAAAATCGACGCCATGACCATGTACAGCGCTTCCGGCGGCTCGCTCTCGCCCTTAGCCTGGGACTCGGCAATCAGCGCAAACGCCATGCCACGTCGCGCTTCCATGTCCCCCGGGCGCAGGCCGAGGGCCTTGCCATAGGACTCGACGGCGTCGGCGTGCTTTTGCAAGACGCGCTGGCTGCGGGCCAGCATCATCCAGGTGTCGAAGTCGTCGGGGCTGGTCTCCAGCTTTTTCTTGAGCCCCCCCACCATCGCTTCGATCGAGGCGCGCTCGGTTTCGCCGATGTCGGTGCGCAGGCTCCCCAGGCCGCCCGCTTCCGGGCTGGCCATCGCCGGGGCCGGCATCGCGGCCGGCGCGTCCTTGGCCGGGGTCCAGCTCTCGGCCGGGAAGGCCAGCGCTGACTGCGGCGCGATGGTTTCCACGTCAACCCCGGCGTTTTTGGCCACCACACTGATCTGTTCGTCGAGCATGGCCGCCCAGGGCGCATCGGCCGGGGTGTCGGCTTTCAGATGACGCCAGATGGCCAGGGCGCCCTTGGCGTCGCCCATCTGCAAGCGCTCCAAGCCCAGGAAAAAGCGCGCCCGTGGCTCGGTGGCGTCAAGGGCCAGCACCGACAAGAACACAGCGTGTCCCCGCTCTCGCCCAGATGTCGCCACGCTTCGGTGGTGGCGGCCGGGCGCAGGGCCAGCGTTACCAACCGCGCCCGCGCGTCTTGGGCCGGCGACAGGGGGGTGGGGGGGACGAGGGGTGGGAGAAACGCCTCACACGACCCGACCTGGGCGCGGGTCAGGCCGAAGCGGTCCAAAAGGCGCTTGAGGGCCGCCTGGGGATGGGTGTCCTCCAGGGCCTCCCAACTGGCGTCGTCCAGGCTGGTGTCGAGCCCCGGCAGGATGACCAGCCCGTGCGGCAGATCGGCCACCACCTTAAGCACGTCGGCCGCCGCCGGGATCGAGCCCGTGGATCCCGCCGCGATGATCCGCCCGGCCGGCGGCCGCTCGCGCCACGCCTGGGCCTGGGCCTTGAGCCCCAGCGAACGATGCAAGGCGGGATCCACGGCGCCCCACTCTTGCAGCAGCGGGGGCCAGACATCGATCAGCAGGCCCAGGAAATCGAGCGTCACCTGCCAATGGTGGGCCAGTTCCTCCTTGACCGGGAGGGCAGCGATGGCGGCGATGTCGATTTCCTCGGTGTGGGCCTGATCCAAAAGCCGGGCCAGATCCACGGCAAGGCGCGTTGCCTGGGCCGGCGTCATGTCCTCGCCGCGCGCCAGAATCAGGCGTGTTAGCATCAGTTGCCGGGTCAGGGCGGGCAGGGGCGACGGCAGGGCCAGCGTGTCCAGGCCGGGGCCGTCCTCCTCGTCCAGGTCGCCCAAGGGGACAATGCGCGGCAACAAGGCCGCCCGCCCGGCCCGCGCCCTGAGCAAAGCCTCCCGCAAGGCGCGACACGAGCGTCGGGTGGGCAACAGCACGGTCACCCGGGGAAGGGCCAGGGGATCCGCGTCCTGCTCGCCCAGGGCCGCCAGCCCGGCGGCAAGGGTATCGAGAAAAGGCTGGCTGGCGGGGATCGAGGCGACCGGCATGGGGGGCGTTCCTGAGGTGAGAGCAGGGACGCCACTGGTCGGGCCGCAGGGCTGCCGATCAGTGCGGGGTCAACGCCGCCGCGCAGGCCGCCAGCATCTGGTCGGTGTCCTTCAACGCCTGCGGGGTGCCGACGTGGAACCATTTGCCATCGTGGGCAATGGCGCCCAGCCGGCCCTCCGACAAGGCCCGATCATACAAGACGTTGAGGGAGAAGGCTCCCTCGGGGGCATTCTCGAACAGCCTTGGATGCAAGATCTGCACGCCGGCAAAGATAAAAGGAGCCAGGAGGCCGGGCTGGCGGCGTTCAAGCCGGCCCACGGGGTCCATGGTAAAATCGCCCTGGCCCTCGTAGCCATGGGCGCTGGCCTGGGGATGGAGCAGCAACAAGGCATCCATGGTCTCGGGGTTCCAGGCCTCGGCCAGCAGGCGCAAGGTCGGCTGGGCGCCGTTGAGCCAGATCACGTCACTGTTGACCACGAAAAACGGCTGGTCGCCCAGCAAGGGCAGGGCGCGGCGCACGCCGCCGCCGGTTTCCAGGCGCTGGTCGGTTTCGTCGGAAAAGACGATGCGCGGGCTTTGGCGGCGCGAAAGATGGCAGCGCAGCAGGTCAGGGAGGTGGTGGAGGTTGACAACCACATCTTCCACGCCCGCTTCATGCAGGCGATCCAGGGCCCAGTCGATGAGTGGCTTGCCCTGGACCCGCACCAGGGGCTTGGGCACGCTATCGGTCAACGGACGCAGGCGCGACCCCAATCCGGCAGCAAGAACCATGGCGCGCGACAACGGGGCAGCAGAGGGAACAACGCTCATGCAAACATCCTCAAGCGGCCGGATGGGGGGACTGGGGGGCCACGTCGCGCTCTCCCGCCGGGGCCCCATGCCGCTCCAGCCAGGACGCCAGAGGGGCCAGGACGGGATGCGCCAGGGCTGCGTCGAGCAGGCGCCACAAGCGCGGCATGTGACTCAAATAGGTGGGTTTGCCATCGCGCCGGTCAAGGCGGGTGAAAATACCAAGGACTTTCAAATGGCGCTGCGCCGCCAACACCGCCCAACTGGCCAAGAAGGCCTGCGGGTCCAACTCGGGATGGGCCGCCAGATAACGCGCCCGTAGCTTTTGAAGGAGATCCGGGGCGATGTCGCGACGGGCATCCTCCAGAAGGCTCATGAGATCGTAGGTCACCGGCCCCCACAAGGCGTCTTGAAAGTCCAACAGCCCACAGGCCCGCACGCCCGGACGCTCCAGACGCAGCAGGTTGTCCACGTGAAAATCGCGCAGCACCAAGGTTGCCGGCACCGCGCGGGCCACGGTGGCAAGATCGGGCCACAGGGCATCGAAGGCCGCGCTGGCCGCGGGCGAGACCGGCCGGCCGAGGGCGGGCAAGGTCCACTCGACGAACAGCCGTGCCTCGGCCCGCAGGCGGGACGCGTCGTAAGGGGCGAGCCCTGACGCAGGGGTATCGAAGCGGGCGTGGAGGTCGGCCAGGGTGTCCACGGCCAGGGTATACAAGGGCTCTTCCGGCGCGCCGGCCGCCAGCAGCCGCGTGTAGGTGGCGTCGCCCAGGTCCTCCAGCAGCAAAAAGCCGGTCTCGATATCAGCAGCCAAAATGCGCGGTGCCGAGTAGCCCAGGGCGGTCAAATGCTCGGCCACGGACACGAAGGGCCGGGTGTCCTCGTGGGGCGGTGGCGCATCCATCAACACCGCCGTGTCGCCCGAGGCCAGGGTTAGGCGCTCGTAGCGGCGGAAGCTGGCGTCTCCGGCCAGCGGACGCGCCAAGGCATCCCCCCAGCCGGCCCGGGTCAACAGGGTCTGGCGGGCGGCCGCCCGGTCGGAACACAACGTCATGTCAGAAGAAATCCGTAAAAGCCGGCATCAGACGCCGGGCCCAGTCATCGCCAAACTCCAACGCCGCCAGACGCTCGTTGCCCTCTGGCGTGAGCCGGATATCCAGGCGACGGGCAGGCAGCCATGTCCCCAGCCGTTCAGGCCATTCGATCAGACTGAAGGCATCGGCAAAGGCATCGTCGATGGCGAGGGCCAGGGCATCTTCCGGGTCGTCCAGGCGGTAGAGGTCGAAGTGCCAGATCGGCGGCCGTTCGGGATCGCTGGGCTCGTAGGTTTGCACCAAGGTAAAGGTCGGGCTGGGCACGTCTTCGTCCGGCCGGGTCAAGGCCCGCACCGCGCCGCGCGCCAGGGTGGATTTGCCGGCGCCCAGGTCGCCCCAGAGTGCCAGAACATCGCCGGCTCGCGCCAGCCCCGCCAGAACGGCGCCCAGGCGAACGGTGGCATCGGCGTCCTTCAGGGGAAGGCTCAAGGTGAAGTGACTCATGATCGCACCAGAGTATCCGGGCCGCTGCCGTCTGGCAAGCAGGGGACGTATGAAAGAGGGAAGTCTGGGGAGGCTCGCCTCCCCAGACCCCTCCGATCCTGGGGCATGGCCTCGCTCGGAGCACCAGCGTCAATGTGGGGTCTGGGGAGGCGAGCCTCCCCAGACTTCCTTTTCGGCCCCGGCAGCGCGCTTGCGCCGGGCGGCGGGCTTTCGTACACCAGCGCTTTATTCTCAAAAGGGAAGCCCTTCCATGACCTCCTCCCCCTTGCGTACCGACGTGGTGGTGATCGGCGCGGGCCCGGTGGGGCTCTCGGCCGTGTTTCAGTGCGGCATGCTGCGGCTGCGCTGCCATGTGGTCGATGCCTTGGACGGCCCCGGTGGCCAGTTGACGGCGCTGTATCCAGAAAAGCCGATTTACGACATTCCCGGCTTTGCGGCGATCCCGGCAGGGGAGTTGATCGAGCGCTTGCTGGATCAGGCCCAGCCCTTTGCCCCCACCTATCACTTCTCCCAGCTTGTGACCGGTCTGGAGCGCCTGGAAGGGACGCCGGCCCTGTGGCGGGTCACCACCAACAAGGGCTTGGTGCTGGAGGCGGCGGCGGTGATCGTGGCCGCCGGCGCCGGGGCGTTTGGCCCCAACCGGCCACCGCTGGCTCACCTTGAGGCGTTTGAGGGCACCAGCGTGTTTTACTCGGTGTCGCGGCGCGAGGCGTTCCGGGGGCAGCGCGTGGTCATCGCCGGGGGCGGCGATTCGGCCGTGGACTGGGCCTTGTCGTTGAGCGAAGTGGCCGAGCGCGTCATGGTCGTGCATCGTCGGCCCAAGTTCCGCTGTGCCCCGGAAAGCGCCGCCCGGCTGGAGGCCCTGGCCGCCGAAGGGCGTCTTGACCTCGTCATTCCCTATCAGCTCAAGGCCCTGGAAGGCGCCGAGGGCCGGCTGGAGGCGGTGGTGGTTGCCGACCTCGACGACCAGGAAAAGCGGCTGGAGGCTCAGGTGCTCCTCGCCTTCTTTGGGCTGGCCACCGATCTTGGGGCCATGGCCGAGTGGGGGCTGGGCATCGAGCGCTTTGCCGTGCCGGTGACGCAGGAAACCTGTCAGACCCGCTTGCCCGGGGTCTATGCCATCGGCGACGTGGCGACCTATCCCGGCAAGCGCAAGCTGATCTTGATGGGCTTTGCCGAGGCTGCAACTGCTGCGCACAATGCGTTTGCCGACTGCCGTCCAGGGGAGGCTCTGCACTTCGAGCACTCCACGACTTCGGGGGTGCCGAGGCTTTAAAAAGAAAAGGCTGGGGAGGCGGGCCTCCCCAGACCCCTCCTTTCTTTTTAGGCGCGGACCCGGGTCAGGAAGTGGTCCACCACGCTTTTGAGGTCGTGGGCCTGTCCGGTCAGTTGGCGGGCGGCTTGCAAAACTTCGTTGGCGGCTTGTCCGGTTTCACCGGCGGCCTGACTGACATCGCCGATATTGTCGGTGACAACACCCGTGACCGACGCCGCTTGCTGCACGTTCCGGGCGATTTCGGCGGTGGCGGCGGAATGCTGTTCCATGGCGGCGGCAATGGCGGCGGCGATTTCGTTGATGTCCTCAATCCGGCCAACAATATCGGCGATCGCCATGACCGCCTCCTCCGAGGCCTTCTGGACCGCCGTGATCTGTGTGCTGATTTCCTCGGTGGCCCGTCCGGTCTGACTGGCCAGCGTCTTGACCTCGCCAGCCACCACGGCAAAGCCCTTGCCTGCGTCCCCGGCCCGAGCCGCCTCGATGGTGGCGTTGAGGGCGAGCAGGTTGGTTTGGGAGGCGATATCGTTGATCAGCCGGATCACCTCGCTGATGCGTCCCGAGCTTTCGGCCAATCCTTTCACCGTCTGGTTGGTGCGGTTGGCTTCGGCGCTGGCCCCTTGGGCAAGGCGGGTCGAGAGTTCGATTTGACGGCTGATTTCCTGAATCGACGTGGCTAGCTCTTCGGCGGCGGTGGCTGCGGTCTGCACGCTGCTCGCCGCGCAGTCGATGGCCCCGCACACCGTGGACGCCTGTTTGTTGGTCTGGTCGGCGTTGGCCGACATGCCCTGGGCGGTAAACTCCAGTTGCCCGGCGGCCGAAGAGACGGTGGTCAGGACCACCGAAACCGAGCGATCAAAGTCGGTGGCCAGGGATTCCAAAGTGCGGGCCCGGGCTTCCCGGGTGGCGCAGGCCTCGGCCTCGGCGGCGGCGAGGCGTTCGCGTTCCATGCCCATGTCGCGAAACACTTGGAGCGCGCGTCCCATAGCGCCGATTTCGTCGCGGCGCTCCGCTTCTTCCAAGGTGACAGACCACTCATTATGCGCAAGGCGTACCATCTTTTCTTTCAAGGACTCAAGAGGGCGCGTGATGCCTCGGCTAAGGATAAGAAGAAGAGAGCCTGTCATGAGAATAACGCCAAATGACAGGGCTGACATAATGCCCAGAATCTTGAAAAATGACTGGTCCAGATCGTCCCGATAGACGCCCGATATAAAAATTATCCCCCAGGGAGCAAAGCGTTGAACGTAACTGATTTTTGGCTGCGGGGTGTCTGATCCCGGCTTGTGATAGGTGTACGCCAGCGTCCCTTCCCCCAGCCGGCCCAGGGCCAGCAGCTTTTCCCCCAAGGGCTGGCCCGTTGCATCCCGCAGGCTTGCCACGCTGCTCCCAACCTTCTCGGGGGCTACGGCATTGGCCAGCCACACGCCCGTGTCGCTCATGGGTCGATCACACTACCCCGTTCCGTCGTCGTACTTCGCGCGGTTTAGGGTGTCGAGCACCAGGGTCTGGGCGTCCTGACGCGTGCGCTGGCCCTGGGCGACCTCGGCGTCCAGGCGTTCCGCCTGACTGATCATCGTGGCCACCACATCTTTGACCTTATCGATGCGTTCCTCGACCATCTGATCGCGCAGGAGAGAGGCGCTGGTGGCCCCGGTAATGAGGAGCGAGAATACCGATAGAACAAGAATAATTGTAAACTTGGTCTTGATCGTGATCTTATCCAAGAACCCCATCACGCGACATCCCTCTGCTGATCCCGATGCTTCGTTGGTTCGGCGGTCGCGCTCCAAGCGAGCAGCGCCTTGGCTGTCACGCCAAGGCCGGTAACGCCGGGCTGCCGTTCAGGGGGCAAGCTGGTCGGGGCGAGCACAACCGTCGCCAAGCGGACCCCATGTCGCGACCAGAGCTTATCCTTAAAAGTATCGGGATCTTACGAGGGGATTTTGTCGGGTGCAATAGTCTCGTAGAAGTCGTTTTAGGGGTTTTGAGCGCTGTTTTCTCGTCGGCCTAGCAAGGAAAAGAGAAGCTTGGAGAGGCTCGGCCCCCCAGGCCCCTGGTTTCCTGGGGACCGTCCGAAGGATTGAGCTTTTCCCCAGCCTGTTAGCGGCGAATCGTGCTCAAGAAGCGCTCGATTTCGTTTCTGAGGGTGGTTGTGTCGTTGGTGACGCCATCAATTTTGTTCTTCACCGCGTCGGCCGCTCCCTCGGTGTTTTCCGTCAGTCGGGAGACCGCTTTCATGCTGTTGGTTGCGTTGGTGGTGCTATGGGCGACGCTTTGCACGGTTCGCGCAATCTCCTGGGTCGCCGCGCGCTGTTCCTCAACGGCCCCGGCAATGGTCGTGGCGATGCTGCTAACGCGCTGGATGGTCGCCCCGATGCCTTGAATTGCCGCGACCGCGTCTCGGGTGGCGGTTTGGACCGCCGCGATCTGGCTGGAGATTTCATCGGTGGCTTTGGCGGTTTGGTTGGCGAGGTTTTTGACCTCTCCGGCGACCACGGCAAAGCCCTTGCCCGCTTCGCCGGCCCGGGCGGCCTCAATGGTGGCGTTGAGGGCGAGCAGGTTGGTTTGGCTGGCAATGCTGTTGATCAGCTTCAAGACCGCCCCAATGCGGTTGGCGGTGTCCACGAGACCGAGGACCATGGTGTTGGCCCGTTCAGCTTCGCCGACCGCGTCTTGGGTCATGTCGGTGGATTGGGCGACCTGCCGGCCGATTTCCTGGATCGAGGCCGCGAGTTCCTCGGTGGCGGCGGCGACAGTTTGGGCGCTGTTGCCGGCCTCGTCCACGGCGCCCAAGGCGTCGATGGAGCGGCCCACATTTTCCTGGGCGGCGTCCTTCAGGGTTTGGGCGGTGTGTTGCAGATCCTGAACCGAGTCACTGAGCCGGCGAACCACCCCGGAGACCTGCGCTTCAAAGCCCTGGGCTTCCCGGCTGAGATGGGCGGCGGCTGCCGAATTGGCGGAGTCAATATAGACTGCGTTGAAGACTTCCAGGTCGAACATCACAACCCGGGTCATGGTGGCTGCCACCTTGGCCTGACGTTCCGGGTTTTTGCGATACTGGGGGAGAATTCGCCGGTTCAGTTCGGAAAGAACAAATCCCCAAAAAACAAAATACCACATCAGGTCAAGCCCCATTCGCTGTCGGGCTCGTCCCATCTCGATCGAGTCGTTAAAATCATCATCGGTAAACTTGGCGCCAAAAATGACATTGATCCAATGATTGATCTGTTTCTTTTTGGCCTCGGCGATGTTCACGTCACGGTAAGCTTGGCGTACTTCCTCGTGTCGCATGATTTCATCGAACGCGGTGTCGATGATTCCTTCAATATGGGGTTCGACGAGCGGCCGAAGCTCGCGCAAGAGGGTTCGTGTTTCCTCGTCAATGCGCATGGCCTGAAGACGTTTCACATTGCTCAGAGCCATTCCGGTCCCTCCCTGCACGGCAGTGATGAATTTTTACACCATCATTACAAGAAATATTCTATCACTCCCGCGCCAAATTGAATAGACCCCTGTAAAACGGGAAGAGTAACTGATGAATGTTATGGGAGTGAGAGAAGAGAACGTAAAAAGGAAAAGGAATTAGTAAAAAGTGATTTTTACGATAGAGATAGCTCTTAAGGTGCAGCAGGCAAAAGGATTTTTTCCCTCAGGAATCGAGGGGTCTGGGGAAGCCCAGCCTCCCCAGCCTTTCTCTTGCAAAAACATCCAGGGCCGAACACGTCCCGTCAGTCGAGCGCCAGCCGAATATCCCGGCCAAAGTTATTGAGACGATCGCGCACCGAGGTGTGCGGCAGGTCTAAAAGTGAGAGAACATACGGCCGCAACACCCCCAGATCCACCGAGCGCAGCGCCTGTTTGACCCGGCCCACACTGGGCGCCGAGACCGACAAGGTTCTGAACCCCAGCGCGATCAAAACGGCGGCATCCAGCGGCCGCGAGGCCATCTCCCCACACAGGGACAAGGGAACCTGAGCGTCATCGCAGATCTCCACCACCCGGCGCAGCATGGACAACACCGGCGGCGACAAGGGGTCGTAGCGTCCGGCCACCCGGGGATTGCCCCGGTCGGCCGCAAAGGTGAACTGAAGCAGGTCGTTGGAGCCGATCGACACAAAGTCGAGGCGCTCGCGGACCAGGGCCGGCAATTGCCAGACCAGCGACGGGACCTCCAGCATGGTGCCGACCAGCAGGCGCTCGGGGGCCGGGGTTCCGTGGGCGGCCTCGCGCGCCAGTTCCAGGTCGAGGATGTGCCGCGCCAGCCGGAACTCGCCCACGGTGGCGATCATGGGGAACATCACCCGCAACTCGCGTCCCGCCGAGGCCCGCAACAAAGAGCGCAACTGCTGACGCAAGATGGCCGGGCGGTCGAGGGTGATGCGAGCCGAGCGCCAGCCCAGCGCCGGGTTGTCCTCGGGCTGGCTCTGCCAATAAGGCAGCAGCTTGTCGCCGCCGACATCAAGGGTGCGAAAGACCACGGGCTTGTCGCCGGCCAGTTCCAGGACCCGGCGATACAGGTGGGTTTGGCTCTCGACCGAGGGGAGGCTGGGTCTCGCCATGAACGGGATCTCGGTGCGGTACAAGCCCACCCCGTCGGCGCCGGTTTCGGCTAGGTTCTCCATGTCCATCATCAAGCCGGCGTTGATGCGCAGCGAGATGCGCTGGCCGTCGCGGGTCTCGGCCGGCAGGTCGCGCAGGCGGTGATACAACTCGCGGCGCTGGTTACGTTCGAGCACGCCCGAGAGCACCGCCTCGCGCACGTCCTCGCCCGGGCGCACGAACACCTGCCCATGCTCGGCATCGACCACCACCGGATCCAAGGGCGCGATGCGCTGGAACACCCCGGGCAGGCGGCCAATGACCGGGATATCCAGGGCCTTGGCCACGATCACCGCGTGCATGGCCGGGCTGCCTTCCTCCAAGATCACGCCGCGTAGCCGCGCGGGATCGTAGTCCAGGAGTTCAGCCGGGCCCAAGGTGCGGCAAATCAGGATCACGTGCTCGGGCAGGTCGCTTTTGGCCGCCGTGCCGCGCTCGCCGGTCAGGTGGCGCAACAGGCGATTCGCCAAGTCCTCCAGGTCGTGCAGGCGTTCGCGGATATAGGGGTCCGAGACCTGCGACAGCCGCAGGCGCATCTCGTCGTCCACCTTGCGCACGGCAGCCTCGGCCGAGAGGCCGGCGCGGACATGCTCGGAAATCCGGCTGATCCATCCCGCATCGTCGGCGAACATGCGGAAGGTTTCCAGGAGTTCCCGGGCTTCGCTGGGTCCTTTGGCGCTGGCCGCCAGCATGCTGTCCAGGCTCTCGCGCATTTCGGTCATGGCGGCGCGCAGGCGCGCCAGTTCGCTCTCCGGGTCGTCGCCCAGCAGCTTGGTGACATGGACCTCGGGCTGGTGATAGACGGCGGTGCCCAGGCCGATGCCGGGATTCAAAATGGTGCCTTCAAGGCGCAGCGGCAGCACGGCGTTGCCCACGGCCGGCCCCACCTCGTCGCGCGGGATCAGCCCCGAGCCGGCCAAAAGCTCGGCCAGGACCATGGCAACGGTTTCCAGCGCCTCTTGTTCGATGTCCTGGTAGTCGCGGGTTTCCCGGTTCTGGACCGCCAGCACGCCAATGACCCGTCCGCCGCGCACCAAGGGCACGCCCATCAGGGATTTGAAGACCTCCTCTCCCGTTTCCGGGCGGTAGGCAAAGGCCGGGTGCGCCCAGGCATCGGCCACGCGCAAGGGGCGGGCCAGCGCGGCGATCTCGCCGATCAGGCCCTCGCCCACCCGCAAGCGGGTATGGTGAACCGCGGTCTGGGTTAGGCCGCAGGTGGCAAAAAGCTCCAGAACCTCGCCGGCCCGCTGGACATAGCACGAGCAAACGTCCGTCCCCATCGCCTCGGCGATAAGGATGGTCACCCGGTCCAGGCGGTCTTGGGCACTGCCGCCGCCGGCCATGACGTCGCGCAGGCGCCCCAGCAAACGGCGCGCGTTCGGATCGCGCAGCGTCATGGCGTCAAGCTCCCCTCTCGGGGGTGATTAGAAGGAAAGCGGCGGGGGGACGCGCCGGGCCAAGGTGTTCACCGCCTGTTCGCACAGTTCCTCGATGATGTCGGCGACCGGCTGTTCGCGGGTGACAAGTCCCACGCTTTGGCCGGCCATGAGGGATCCGGTCTCGATGTCGCCCTCAATCACGGCACGGCGCAAGGCACCGGCCCAGAAGTGTTCGATCTCGAGTTGACCAGTCTTTTGGTCGATTTCGCCCGCCTGGAAGCGGTTCACCACCTGGCGCTGCATCTCGACGAAGGCCTGCGTTCCCTTGTTGACCAAGGCGCGCACCGGAATCACCGGGAAGCGCGGGTCCACCTGGGGGGTGGGCTGGGCATCGCGGGCGCTGGCGCGCAGAAAGACCTTTTTGAAGTTGGGATGCGCAATGCACTCGGTGGCGCAAACAAAGCGGGTGCCCAACTGGACCCCGGCCGCGCCCATCTCCAGGAAGGACACAATAGACTCGCCCCGCCCAATGCCGCCGGCCACGAACACCGGCACATCATGGACCTCGGGCAGGATCTCCTGGGCCAGCACGGTGGTGGAGACGGGGCCGATGTGGCCGCCGGCTTCCGTGCCCTCGATCACCAGGGCATCGGCGCCCGAGCGCACCAGCTTGCGCGCCAGCGCCAGGGCCGGGGCAAAGCACACGCAGCGCGCACCGCCCTCCTTGACCCGCCGGATCGCCGCCGCTGAGGGCAGGCCTCCGGCCAGGACAACGTGCGACACCTGATTGGCGAGGCAGACATCGATCAAGGTATCAAGCTCGGGGTGCATGGTGATCAGGTTCACCCCGAACGGCTTCTGGCCGCCGCCTTCCTCAAGGAGGGCGCGGGTCGCCTTGATCTCGGCGTCGAGGAGGGCCGGCGGCATGGAGCCGGCGGCCAGCACGCCAAAGCCACCGGCTTGGCTCAGAGCCGCGACCAGATGGCGTTCCGAGATCCACGACATGGCGCCACCCAAGACGGCGACCTCGGTCCCCAGGAAGGCGCGCCCGCGCGCCCACAACTCGTTAAGACGTGTACGCGCCCAAGCCTGGGCCAACCCCTCGTCGGGGAGCTGTTCGGTGGCGTCCTTCATGGGGAGTCTCCGCTCTGACGTCGCGGTTTCAGGCCGCGTCCAGACCATAGGCGGTATGGAGCGCCCGCACCGCCAGTTCCATGTATTCCTCGGCGATCAGGACCGAGACCTTGATCTCGCTGGTCGAGATCACCTGAATGTTGATGCCCTTCTCCGACAAGGCGGCGAACATGGTCTGAGCGACACCGGCATGGCTGCGCATGCCCACGCCGATCACCGACACCTTCACCACCGCCTTGTCGGCGATCACCTTCTGATAGTTGATGGACTCGCGATGATCTTCAAGCAATTTGAGAGCCCGGGCAAGGTCGCCGCGCGGCAGCGTGAAGGTCACGTCGGTGGACTGACCGTCGGCCGAGATGTTCTGAACGATCATATCGACGTTGATGTTGCCCTCGGCCAGGGGGCCGAAGATCCGGGCCGCGATGCCCGGGCGATCGGCGACCGCCATCAGGGTGACCTTGGCCTCGTCGCGGCTGTAGGCAATGCCGCTCACCAGTTCTTTTTCCACGATTTCGTCCTCGTCACACACCAAGGTTCCCGGAAGATCCTTAAAACTCGAGAGCACCTGGACCCGCACCCGATGCTTCATGGCCATCTCGACCGAGCGGGTCTGCAAGACCTTGGCGCCCAGGGAGGCCTGTTCCAGCATTTCCTCGTAGGTGATGCGATGGAGCTTGCGCGCCTTGGCCACGATGCGCGGATCGGTGGTATAAACCCCATCCACGTCGGTGTAGATGTCGCAGCGATCGGCCTTCAGGGCGGCGGCCAGCGCCACCGCCGAGGTGTCCGAGCCGCCCCGGCCCAAGGTGGTGATGCGGTTGTCGGTCCCCAAGCCCTGAAAGCCCGCCACCACCGCCACCTGACCTTGGGCGAGGCGCTGGCTCACCACCGAGGTGTCGATGGAAAGGATCCGCGCCTTGCCGTGGGCGTCGTCGGTGTGAATGGGGATCTGCCACCCCGTCCACGAGCGCGCGTCCACCCCCAGGGTTTGCAGCGCCATGGCCAGGAGGCCCACGGTCACCTGCTCGCCGGTGGAGACCACGGCGTCGTATTCGCGGGTATCGTACAGTTCGGCGATAGCGTCGCAAAAGCCGACGAGGCGGTTGGTTTCGCCCGACATGGCCGAGACCACCACGGCCACCTCGTTGCCGGCGTCCACCTCGGCCTTGACGCGCCGGGCGACGTTGCGGATGCGGTCGATGTCGCCGACCGACGTTCCGCCGAATTTCATGACGATGCGCGCCATGGCGTAGCGCCTTCCTTATTCTCGGTCCCGATGGTTGGGGATACGGTGTTTGGTGAGCGTGGGTTTGGTGAGCGTGTCGCGTCCGGTTGCTCCCCGGTTCCGCGCCGTGTAGTAAAGCAGCGCGTCGCCCCCCGCAAGCGGGGATACGGCCCCCCATCCTTCGGGGCCGCACAAAGGCCGGGCCGGGGCGGTCCAGCCGGGCAGGGCGGCCGTATCACTGGCTTAAGGCGGACCTCTCCAGGCGGCGAGGCCCGGTCAACGGCAATGGGAGAGACCCCGATGACGACCACGAGTCCCAGCACCGCCTTGCCGGCGGAACTGGCCAAGTTCAGCGCCATGGCCGACGCCTGGTGGGATCCCGAAGGCAAGTTCAAGCCGTTGCACAAGTTCAATCCCGTGCGCATCGCCTTCATCCGCGATCACATGGCCCAGCACTTCGGCCGATCCCTCGACGTCGAGCGTCCCTTCGAGGGCTTGCGCCTGCTTGATGTGGGCTGCGGCGGCGGCCTGCTGTGCGAGCCCCTGGCCCGCCTCGGATTCGAGGTGGTCGGCATCGACGCCGCCGAGCGCAATGTCGGCACGGCCAGCAACCACGCCCAGCGCTCCGGCGTGCCCGTGACCTACCGCGTCGCCACCCCGGAAGATCTGGCGGCCGAGGGCGCTACCTTCGATGCCGTCTTGATCATGGAAGTGGTCGAACACGTCGCCGACCTTGACCTGTTCTTCCAGTCGGTCGGTGCCTTGCTGCGCCCCGGCGGTGCCCTGGTCGGCGCCACCTTGAACCGCACCGTCAAGGCCCTGGCCCTCGCCAAGTTCGGCGCCGAATACGTTCTGCGCTGGCTGCCGCGCGGAACCCACGACTGGCGCAAGTTCCTGAAACCTAGCGAGTTCTCCGATGGCCTGCGCCGCGCCGGCGTCGAAACCCGTGACCTCGCCGGCATGACCTTCAATCCCCTCTCCGGGGAATGGAGCAAAACCACCGATGTCAGCATGAACTACCTGCTGTTCGCGGTACGGCCGTAAGGGCGGGGGGGCCTGCTTCGGTGATGCGGGGCTGCCGCCCCGGACCCCGCCTGGAGGCTGACGCCTCCAGACCTCCGCTTTCTTTTTATTAATTGGCCCTCCCGCCCCCCGGGTCGTGGGGACGGCCCGCCTCCCCAGCCTTCCCTATTTTTAGGCAAGCCCCCTGCCCGAGAGCGTGATCACCCGGTTGCGCCCTTGGTCTTTGGCCTTGTACAGGGCCGTATCGGCCCGTTTGAGGGCATCATCCAGGCTGTCGCCGGGTCGAACTTCCGTCAGGCCCACGCTTACCGTCACCCCGGGGAGGTCGCTTGGGGTCGCGGGGACCGCAACGCTCTCGCGCAACCGCTCGGCCAGGAGTAGCGCCTCGGCGAGCGGGCACGAGGGAAACAGCAGCAAGAACTCCTCCCCGCCCCAGCGCGAGCATACGTCATACTCCCGAATTTCCGACTGAAGCAGCGCCGCGGTATGAGCGAGCACTTGGTCGCCCATCGAATGCCCCCAGGTGTCGTTGATAGTCTTAAACCGATCAATGTCGGCCAGGGCGAGGCTGAACACGCTTTGATGGCGCTCGGCATAGGCCATCTCCTGTGCCAGACGGTCGCGCATGTAGCGGCGATTGGGCAGGCCGGTCAGTTCGTCATGGGTGGAGATCGTGTGGAGATGCTCGTTCAAGGACCTGAGCATCGCCTGATAATGGTCGCTGATGCGCACAATTTTTTCAATTTGGCGCACCTTGCGCTGGTAGTTTTCGGCGTAGGTCTGGCCACGGTCGCGTTCTGCGTTTTGGTAGCGGTCCGATATATGGGTGAGGCGGTCAAGAAGGCGTTGTTGTGTCTGGTAACGGTCAAAAAGCTCTTGCAGCAAGCCGCGCAGATCCTCCGGGTCGGGGTGAGCCGCCGCCAAGGCTGTGGTCACGCGCAGATCCAGGGCCTCTTTCACGATGCCTCGGCCTTGGTCACAATATCAAAGGGGAAGGTGCAATCTTCCTTGAACTCCTGGGCCAACTCGCCGACCCGTTCGTTGGCGGCGTCATAAAGCCAGCGGGCTCGCACCAAGCGCCCCTGACGCGACGCCTCCTCCAACTGGTCAAGGATGTCCATCAAGGTCCTGATCGAGCTGGTGTTGAGGTAGAGAAGCTCCAGCTCCAGGAGCAACGGACGGGAGTCGTGGGCCAAAAAGGCCTCGACCCAGTCGATAAGAGGTTGAAAAAATTCAAAAGAATTTTCGGGATAGGAATCACCGCACATGGTGATGGTCCCGGTCTCCCAGTCGGCCCGGATCAAGGGGCTGGCTTTGGTTTGGGCGATCTCAAGTGTTTCCATGAATGACCTTGTACCAGAAAAAGAGGGGCTCGCCTCCCCCCAAGGGACACCCTACAGGACAACACGCAGGGAAAAAAGGACCGGTCCTTTTCCAACGGCCGCAACGCAGCGAGCAAAGGCTGGGTTGCCTTGCGGGCCATGTCGATCAGGCCAAGGCCAGCACTTCCGTTGAGAGTCTCCCGGGGCTGGCGCAACTGGGCTTTGAAGGAGCGCTTCAGCTCTTCCTTGGTCAGGGGGGCCAGCGCGTTGATACGCTGGACAAGGGCTTCGCCATCAGGGAGGGCAACCACGTTGCCAGCGCTGATGACATAGTGTCCGGTATCATCGCGCGAGACAAACAAGCTCGCCGTTTCCAGCGCCAGATCGGGATGGTCTTGCACGTAGCGGCGGATATTTTGGGTCATTTCAATATAGACGGAAAAGACATCGGAAACCGCCGAGCTTGATTCGGCCAGTCCTTCCATGTGCCGGCGCAAGGCCGCCCCGATCTCTTCGATCAACGCGGCGGTGACCGGCCCGTTAAAACACAGCATGATGCGTTCGCGGTTGAAGATTTCGCGCAGGGCGTAAATATCCGGCGCCAGGGCGAGGGTGGGGTCCCGCAAGGGGGGCTGGTCGATCATCAGGGGATTCTCCGCTCCTGGGAAAACCGTCAGGCGCTCGACTCAAAGCGAAACGCCAAAACGGTGATATCGTCACGTTGTCCCTGGTCGCCGCGATAGGCATCCAGGGTTTGTTCCAGGCTCGCTTTTTGGAGGTCAAGCGCCAAGTCGGCATGGGTGTTCATCCACGCGCGAAAGCGGCTCGGGCCAAACCCGAACCCGTGCGCACCGCCCGCTTGGTCCAGCAGGCCATCGGTCACCAGATAGTAGGTGCGTCCGTGGACCAGCGGTAAGGTCGTGTTGGTATAGTGGCCCGGCTTGCGGTCGTTGAGGCCCCGGCGGTCGCCCGGGATTTCTCCACTTTCTCCCCCATGGCTCCACAACAAGGACAGGTGGGCCCCGGCAAAGGTCAGGGTTTGCGTGTCCAGCGCCACGAAGACCAGACCCATGTCGATGCTGGTCGCCACCCGGGCGTCGCGTTCGCTGGCGGGGAGCATGGAGCGCGCCACCGCGTCGGTACGCGCGAGCAGTCCGGCGGGATCGTCCGGGGGGCCGTCACGCAGGGCCACTTCCAAAGCCGCATGGGCAATCATGGTCATGCACGCCCCGGGAACCCCGTGCCCCGCACAATCCACGACGCCGAACAGACAGCCTCGCTGGTTGGCGCGATAGACGTAAAAATCGCCGCCCACCACATCCCGTGGTCGCCACAAGACAAAGTAAGAGCCGGGGCAGTTTTCTTCGAGCAGGCGATCGGGCAAGATCGCCCGTTGAATCAAGCTGGCGTAGCGCACGCTGTCGGTGAGCAGGCGATGCGTATCGCTCAGACGGGCATGGACTGCCATCAGTTCATGGGTGCGCTCGCTGACCAAGTGCTCCAGGTGGTCGGAGTGGGCCCGGACCTGCCGCGCCATCCCGTCAAAGGCTCGGGTCAGTTCCCCCAATTCGTCTTGGCGGGACGACAGGGGCGGAAGGTCATACTCGCCCGTGCCCACCCGACGTAAGGAACGGCTGAGGTCGGCCAGGGGCCGCAGCACCAGTCGGTCGAAGCCCAGGCCCGTGGCCAACGCCAGGGACAAAAGCAAAACCCCCGCCAGGGATCCGATAATCAGCAAGCGGCGTGGGGTCAGAACCGGGCGGTGCTGAGGATCCACCGACGCCAGGATGAGCCAGTCCAAGGAGGGCACCGCCGCCACCGCCACCATGCGCGAGAGCGTCTCTCCGCCCAGCACCGCCGTGAACACGCTGTCCGGCTTGGCATGGGCGGCGGTCATCAGGGCCTTGAGTTGCTCGCGATCTTGAGACGAAGCAAACAGGGAAAACACAGTTTTCTCGGCCCGAGCCTTGCCCGCGAGGTCGAACTCCATGCGGCTGGGGTCGGGGTGAGCCACCACGGCCCCTTGGGTGTCCACAATCATGGTGGTGACGCTTAGGTGCGAGGTCCCCAGGACCTGCTCGACAAACCGGCCCAGGCTGATTCCCGTGCCCACCACCCCCAGGGGCCGGCCCTGGGCATCGCGTACCATCACATTGATCCAGACATTGGTTACGTCGAAAGTTTTGTCGTGATCAACGTTGATCCACAGGCCATCGGGCTGGGCCAGGGTCGCAAAATACCACGCGTTGGTCGGCGCCTCCCGCTGCAGGGTATAGCCGATGGCGGGCGTCGGCGCGTGGTCGGGATCGCTATAGTAAAAGCGCCGGCTCGTCTCCGAAGCCACAAAGTAGCTTTTGGAGGCGAAGGCCCGGCGGAAGTTCTCGCCTTCCTCGAAAAAACGGGCGCGATGGTCGGGGTTTTCCTCGTCGCTCAACCAAGCCCGCAGCACCAAACTCTCGGCCAGCCGGCGCGACAAGGCCAGTTCCAGGCCAACGGTGGCTTGGGCGCGTTGCTGCGTCAAAAACGCATTTTCTCTCGCCAGGGCCACCCCGAGGTCGGTGCGGATGTCCTGGATGACAAAGTGGCTGACCACGAGGGCGAAGACGCCGCAAAGACCGGTGGCCCCAAGAACCAGGGCAATGGTTTTGGCCCGCAGCCCCCAACGCCGTAGGCCGGGGGCAGAGAGAACAGTGGCGGCGGGCTCGGTCATGGCGGGGGCTCCGTGCGGCCGAGGACAGCGTCTAGGCTAGTGTGCTGTGAGGGCCTGTTCAATGGGCAAAACCATCCGGGCTTCGGGGGGAAAGGAGAGGGAGGGAAGGCGCAGGCCCCCCAGACCCCTTGGTCTCTTGCGTCCTGCGGACGGGTCCGGGGTTTGAGGGGGGGGATTGGCGCATTGGGGGAAGAGTAAAAAATAATTCTAGAGAAGAGTTCTATCTGCGAGGTGGGGGCAAGGGGACGCTTTTGTGCGTTGCGGGACAGGCAATTAGCCAAAACTTTCTCTTGATCCTGACAAGCGGTGTCCTACCTTCCAAAAGGCACAGCCCTCTGGGCGCCATTCGACGAAGGAGTGAGACACCATGGCCGAGAGCGTCCCCCAAGGATCCGAACCAAGCGTGGACCTCACGGCCCTCTATCGCGACATGCTCCTCATCCGCCGCTTCGAGGAGAAGGCGGGTCAGCTCTATGGCATGGGCCTGATCGGCGGTTTTTGCCATCTCTATATCGGCCAGGAAGCCGTGGTGGTTGGCTTGCAGTCGCTGGCCCGGCCGGGGGATTCGGTGCTGACCAGCTATCGCGATCATGGGCACATGCTGGCCACCGGCATGGATCCGGCCGGGGTGATGGCCGAGTTGACCGGCCGCGCCGGCGGTTATTCGCGCGGCAAAGGCGGCTCCATGCACATGTTCAGCAAGCCGCGCGGCTTTTATGGCGGGCATGGCATCGTGGCCGCGCAAGTGCCGTTGGGAACCGGGCTGGCCTTTGCCCACAAATACCGGAGCGATGGCGGCGTGTGTTTTTGCTATCTGGGCGATGGCGCGGCCAACCAGGGGCAGGTGTACGAGAGCTTCAACATGGCGGCCCTGTGGGCGCTGCCCGTGGTCTATGTGATTGAAAACAATCGCTATGGCATGGGAACCTCGGTGGAGCGGGCCAGCGCCATGCGTGATCTGGCGCGGCGCGGCGAGTCCTTTGGCATTCCCGGCCTGTCCCTGGACGGCATGGATGTCCTGGCGGTGCGCGACGGCGCGGCCGAGGCGGTGGCGCGCGCCCGGGCTGGCGAGGGGCCCGTGTTGCTGGAAATGAAAACCTACCGCTATCGCGGCCACTCCATGTCCGATCCGGCCAAATACCGCAGCAAGGAAGAGGTCGAGAAGGTGCGCAGCGAACATGACCCGCTCGATGCCCTGCGCGCCCGCCTGCTGGCCGAGGGGCTGATCGACGAGGCGGGGCTGAAGGAGATGGACCGCGTCGTCAAGGCCGTGGTGGGCGAGGCCGCCGCCTTTGCCCAGTCCAGCCCCGAACCCGACCCGGCCGAGCTGTATACCGACGTGCTGGTCGAGGCCTGATCCTGGAGTGTCCCCCATCATGACCCCTCCCTCCCTTCACGCCCCGTCGCCGTCCGGCTCCCGGGGGGCGTTGACGCGCCAGAGTGTGCGCGAGGCCCTGCGCGATGCCTTGGCCGAGGAAATGCGCCGCGACGAGTCGGTTTTTTTGCTGGGCGAGGAGGTCGGCCAGTACCAAGGCGCCTATAAGGTCAGCCAGGGCCTTCTTGATGCCTTTGGCCCCAAGCGGGTCATCGACACCCCGATCACCGAGATGGGCTTTACCGGCCTTGCGGTAGGCGCTGCGTTTGCCGGGCTGCGGCCGGTGGTCGAGTTCATGACCTTCAATTTTTCCATGCAGGCCATCGACCAGATCATCAACTCGGCCGCCAAGACCCTCTACATGTCGGGCGGCCAGTTGGGCTGTCCCATCGTGTTTCGCGGGCCCAACGGGGCGGCGGCGCGGGTGGCGGCCCAGCATAGCCAGTGCTTCGCCTCGTGGTATGCCCACTGCCCCGGCCTCAAGGTGGTGGCGCCCTGGAATGCCACCGATGCCAAGGGGCTCCTCAAGGCGGCCATCCGCGATCCTAACCCCGTCGTCTTCCTGGAAAACGAGATCCTCTATGGGCAGGAGTTCGATCTGCCGGAGGATCCCGATTTGGTGTTGCCCTTGGGGCAGGCTCACGTCGAGCGGGCCGGTACGGATGTGACCGTGGTTGCCTTTTCGCGCATGGTCGGGCTGGCGCTGGAGGCGGCGCGGCTAGCGGCCGAGGCCGGGATCTCGGTCGAGGTGATCAATCTGCGCACCTTGCGGCCCCTGGATACCGCCACCCTTGTGGCTTCGGTGCGTAAGACCAATCGCTGTATCAGTGTGGAAGAGGGCTGGCCGTATGCTGGTGTTGGCGCCGAGATTGCTGCCGTCTTGATGGAGCAGGCGTTTGACTGGCTCGATGCCCCGGTGGTGCGGGTCACTGGCGAGGATGTGCCCATGCCCTATGCCGCCAACTTGGAGCGGCTGGCTTTGCCGACCCCGGAGAAAATCCTAGCGGCGGTGCGGGCCATTTGTCCGGCGTCGGCGGGGCGGCCGGAAGGGCCGTTTTAGGAGAGGAAGGTTGGGGGAGGCGGGCCTCCCCAGACCCCTCAGAAAGGGGGCGGGAGGTGTTCCGTCCCGGAAGCTGGTTCGTCGGAAGGGGGAGTAGACCCGATGCCTGTGCCGATCCTCATGCCTGCCTTGTCGCCCACCATGACGGAAGGCACCCTGGCCCGCTGGCTCAAGCAAGAGGGCGACCGCGTGGCAAGCGGCGATGTCTTGCTGGAAATCGAAACCGACAAGGCCACCATGGAGGTCGAGGCGGTGGATGAGGGCGTTCTGGCCCGCATCCTGGTGCCGGCCGGCACCCCGGGCATTGCGGTCAACCAGACCATCGCTTGGTTGTTAGAGGAGGGCGAGGATCCGGCCGTTCTGGATCGCGAGGCCGCCCCGCCCGCCAGCCCCGCACCGCCTCCCAAGGTCTTGGAGGAGCCGCCGCCCCCGCCGCCAAGCGGGCGGATTGTGGCCAGCCCCTTGGCCCGGCGCCTTGCGGCCGAGTCTCATTTGGATCTGCGCGCGGTGACGGGGAGCGGTCCCCATGGCCGGATCATCCGCCGCGACGTAGAACACGCCCTGGCCGCCCCGCGACCGGCCGAGCCGGTGGTCTCGCTGCTGCCGCCGGTCATGCCAGCGGCCGCGGCGCCGCTGCCGGCTGCGGCCGCTGGGGGCCCTTTGCCGCCGCATCGGGCCGAGCCCCACACCACCATGCGCCGGGTCATCGCTCGGCGCCTGACCGAGTCCAAGCAGACCGTGCCCCATTTCTACCTGACGGTGGACTGCGAGGTTGATGCGCTGCTGGGCCTGCGCCAGCGGCTCAACGCCCAGGCCGGGGCGCTGGGCCTAGACGGCAAGATCTCGGTCAACGACATGATCATCAAGGCGGTGGCCCAGGCCCTGCGCCGGGTGCCGGCCGCCAATGCCAGTTGGCGCGAGGACGCCATCTTGTTTTGGCAGGACGTGGACATCGCCGTTGCGGTCGCCACCCCGGGCGGCCTGATTACGCCGGTGGTTCGCCACGCCGACCACAAGGGGCTCTCCACCATCGCCGCCGAGATGCGCGATTTCGCCGCCCGCGCCCGCGAGGGGCAGTTGCGGCCCGAGGAGTATCAGGGCGGTGGTTTTTCGATTTCCAACTTGGGGATGTACGGCATCAGCCACTTCGCGGCCATTATCAACCCGCCCCAGGCCTGCTTGCTGGCGGTAGGGGCGGCCGAGGCGCGGCCGGTGGTCAAGGACGGGGCGTTGGCGGTGGCCACCGTGATGAGTTGCACCTTGTCGGTTGATCATCGCGCTGTTGATGGGGCGGTGGGGGCGGAGTTTTTGCGGGCGTTTCGGGCGCTGATTGAAACGCCTGAGCAGATACCGCCTATCGCTCGCGCAAGAACGAGGAGTTCATGGCGAAACGGGGCCTGCGCTCGAAGGTCCATTTTCGCCGGGCACCGGGCAAACCACTGTCACAGGCCCACGCTAAGGCCAACGCCGCCCGCTCCAAGGTGCGCTCGGCCGTCGAGCATGTCTTCGCGTGCCAGAAAGGGCCGATGGCCCTCTTCGTCCGCACCATCGGCATCGCCAGGGCCAAAACCAAGATCGGCATGGCCAATCTCGTCTACAACATGCGCCGCCTAGTCTGGTGGGACGGGAGAACTGCGCCCGCATGACGGCCGAAAGGCCGAAGAGGGGGCCGTAACGGCCCAAATACCACGGAATTCAGACCGAAATAGCCCCCAGTCTCAGCTCGGGCGCCCCGTTTTCCTATCCAAACCGTCCAAAAACTCGGTTCTTCGAGGTGTCCGGTCGCCCCAGCAAGGTTGCCACGGGCACACCCAAGACATCCCCCTCAACCCGGCCAATTTCCTGGGCCTGGGCGAGGCTCCCTCCGGCCTGCGCGCCAAAATAGTACTCGACATGCCGGTGGCTCCGGCGCAACGCCTCGAAGCTCACGGCCGGCAGTTGATAGAGAAGAGTATCCTCCAGGGCCGTCGTGTGCAGATAGGCCGTACCGCCCCGCAACAAGGAGCGCACGCCAAAGCACTCGCCCTCGCCCAGCCGGGCAAGAAGCTCGCCCTCAGCATCGCGGGTCTCCACCGCGCCGGCACGGACTAAACACAGAAAGCGTGCCTGATCCCCGGGGGCAAGCAACACCGTTCCCTTGCGGGCATATCGAATCTCGATACTGCGGGCTAGGTCGGCGGTCACGTCGGCGGGAAGGAGGTCAAACGGAGGAAAGCGGGCCAGAAAATCCTGAATTTCGATCAACTCGACATCCATGGCGCTGGTCCCTGACAAGCTCTGGAGCGAGCCGTTCTCGCGATTGACCAACCGACTCTGGCGTCCTCCCAGGGGCGACCTCGCCCCCCGAAGGCCCAGACACCAGCCCCGGGGAATGCGGGAAACTTGTCGCGAAAAACGGTACCGCTCTTTCCCTGAGAGCGCCGAGGCGGCCGCCTCTTAAGACCCGTTCAACAAAGCGTCGATATCGTCTTGCCCCATAGCGGCCCCTTCCCGCTGGGGTCCATTCAGAAGGGCCATGTCTTCAGGGCGATCGCCGATAGCCGCCACCCCGGCCTCCCCCGAATCCACCGCCACGGGAGGCGCCGCCGCCATCTGCAAGGGATCGACGGAAAAGGCCGTCAGCATGGCTGACACCCGTTCCTCAATGGCCTTGAGTGTCCGGACCACCTTGGTGATCCGCTGCCCTGTGATATCCTGGAAAGCGCAGGCCTCATAGATCCGGGTGGTAGCGGCGCGCAAGGCGTCGGCGTCCTCGGGATCCAAGCGGCCCGTCACCTCCTCCAGGCTCTCGACGGCGTCCATGATGTCTTCGGTGGCGGACTCGGTCGCCTGAACGATGGCGTCGAGTTCGTCGGCGGCGGTAGGAATAAACCGCTCCTGGATATCCTGGGGCCGCAAGGCCACCAGATCGCGCCGGGCGGTGTCGATGTAATCGGCCAGCGCGCGGATTTCATCGACAAGACGCAAACCGCCCAACAGGGGCGGCGCCCCCATTGATGTCGTGGATGTCATGCCTGTTTCTCCGGCTCGTGACGCCACGAGCGGCATCGTAAAAATGATCCGACCCATGGGGTCGGACCGCAGGTCAGAACTCGCCGATCACGCTTTGCATTTTTGCTTTCAAGGTCTCGGCGTTGAACGGCTTCACGATGTAGTTAGACACACCGGCTTCCTTGGCGGCGATCACGTTCTCCGACTTGGACTCGGCGGTGACCATGATAAATGGCAAGGCCTTGAGCTTGGCATCGGCCCGTACTTCTCGCAACAACTGGAGCCCGGTCATGGGTTCCATGTTCCAGTCCGAGATGACGAGTCCGTAGTCGCCATTGGCGCGCAGCATCTGCAACGCGGCGCTCCCGTCCATGGCCTCGTCGATGTTATTGAAGCCGAGCTGGCGCAGGAGATTACGAATAATGCGCAGCATCGTCTTATAGTCATCGACGATCAGGATCTTCATATTCATGTCAACGGCCATGCGTCACCCCTAACGTTCGGTTTCCGGGCACCTTTAGAAACTGGAGAGGGGGGATAAGGATCCCTCTCGACGGAAGTCCTGTGGTCTGGGCGCCGGGATCGCCCCTCCCTAGGTAGCCCAAATAATAGAGCCAGACACAGGGAGTGGAAAGGACTTTCACCCGGCGAGCCCTTCTTCTTATCCTTGCGACGGCGCAAGGCCTTCCTGCGGCATGCGCTTGCGCGCCAGTTCCGAGGTCACTTCCCGTGCCTTGGCAGGATTCATGGCGGCAAGGATGGAGGCGGAACTACGTTCCTTCATCAGCATGAAGATATCGACGATCAACGGGAGATCCATATTATCAAAAATGGCCGCCGCGTCTTTTGGCTTCATGGTTTTGTAGATATTGACCAGCATGTCGATGCGGGCTTGCTCCTGGGCGTCCTTCTCGCGCAAGAGCGTCTGAATGGACGACTCCAGGGATTTCATTTCGGCGATCTTACGATCGATACGACCCTCGGCAGCCCGCAGCATGGCCTCGCGCTGATCGAGTTCATGAGCCTGGCCTTCCAGCTGCGCGCGCCGTTCTGACAAGCGCTGCAAGAGATCGATCTCGGACTGGGTAAAGGCCGATGGATTATCCCGAGCCGAGAGGACCGGGTGGTCCTGGGGGCTGGCCGGCGGAACGGCTGCCGTTTGCATCGCCGGGGCTGAGGAACCCGACGCGGCCGGAGCCGACGGCGCCGCAGAAGACGGTGCCGCAGACGGCGCAGGCGTGGCCGGCGTGGCGGCCGGCGTCGTTGCCGCCTGAGCCAGAGCGCTCGACTGGCCAACCTCGACCGTGCGCAGACGTTCGACGCCATCCCACACGGCCCCCAGCCGCACCGAAAGCATCAGCACGGCAAGGAAAATCAAAATGGGGAGCAGACGAACCCTGGGCATCGCACGCATGGCAGACCTCCTTTTCCACCCCCTTCGACAGGCGGTGTCTCACGGATCCTCAGCGCACCGCTCTCAAGGCGCGCAGAAGCTCGCGCTCGGCTTCGGAGCGCTCATCCTCCCCAAGCCCACTCTCGGGCCCCTCCTCGTGGCCTGCCCCATCGGGTCCACCGGCCAAGGCCTGAAGACGGGGATCGGGGCGCACAGGCCGCACCCGCGGCCGCGCCTGAGCTAGACGATCGTCATGCTCCCCCCCAGCCAAAAGGTCAAGTCGATCTGTAGCCCGAAGGTCAGATCGCGGCTCGGGGCGGAGATCGTTTCGGGCATCGAGCCGCGGCTCGGGGCGCGGCGTCGAAAGCGACGCAGCCGAAGCGGGGGCCTTGCCCTCGCCACCCCGCGCCGAGCGCACCGAAGATTCAAGGCGCGCCGCCATGCCGTCAGCCCGCTCAACCATATAGGCCAGATCGTCACGCAGGGCACGGGCTTTGGCCACGCTCTCCTCCAAGGTACGCCCCGCCTCCTCGGCCGTTTTGCGCAGACGGGGGATCCCAGCCTCCGCCCGGGCGGTCGCTTCGTTGAACGTGGTGATGATGCGGGCCATTTCGTCGCGATTGCGCCGGAGATCCTTTAGCTGTCGCGAGAGCAAAATGGCATAGCCGATGAACACCGCGAGCAGAACGGTGATGACGGCATCAAGGAAAAGCTGGAGTGTCATGGCTCACGACTTGGCTCGCTGATGTTTGTTATCGACACGGATCGCGATGTTCTGGCCTTTGCGCCCCATCTTGCCGTCAAACATGGGCACATCGCCACACCGCAATTGAACCGTGGAATCGGGCGTCGCATTGAACATGATCTGCGACCCGACCCTGAGATTCAAGATGCGGTTGAGAGGCATATTGATCTCGTCGAGGATCGCTTCCATTTCCACCTCAGTGGACCACATTTCCTCGGCCAAGTGAGTTTCCCAGATGCTGTCACGGCCAAACTTTTCACCCATGAACATCTGGAGCAGCAGCTCGCGCACTGGTTCCAAGGTGGCGTAGGGAATCAGCATGTCAAGACGCCCGCCGCGATCTTCCATGTCGATGCGAAGTTTGGCGACGATGGCGGCATTGGAAGGACGCGAGATGGTGGCAAACCGGGGGTTGGTTTCCAGCCGATCGAAGCGGAAGGTTACGGGCGACAGCGGATCGAAGGCCGCTGAAAGATCGGCCAGCACCACGTGGACCAGCCGCTCCACGAGATTGCGCTCGATGGTAGTGTAGGGCCGCCCTTCAATACGCATGGCGGCTGTGCCACGCCGCCCGCCCAGCAACACGTCCACAATGGAATAAATCATGGAGGAGTCAATGGTCAGCAGACCATAGTTGTCCCACTCCTCGGCCTTGAACACCGAGAGCATGGCTGGCAGGGGAATGGAATTCAGGTAGTCTCCGAACCGGTAGGACTGGATGTTGTCCAGCGAAACCTCGACGTTGTCGCTGGTGAAGTTACGCAAGGAGGTGGACATCATGCGCACGAGCCGGTCGAACACCACCTCCAGCATGGGGAGGCGTTCGTAAGACACCAGGGCCGTGGAAATGATGGCCTGGATGCCCGATTTGTCGTTATCGCGATCGTCGCTTTCCTGAAAGCCCAGAAGGCTGTCGATTTCCTCCTGGTTCAACACACGTGTGGGCTCGCCGGGCATGCGGGGCTGGGCGGAGCCCTCCTGGGCCAGCATGGACTCCCATTCGGAGGCCCCGTCCGCGCCGGCGTCGCCGTCCTTGCCCATCATGGCTTCCCATTCCGCCATCATGGCCTGTTCGTCTTCGGGCGTGACTTCCTTTTTGGGTTCTTCGCTCGCGGGCACCATGGCGTCGGCTTCCTTTGCCTTTCGGGGCGAGGGGCGGGCCCCTTACTGAATCAGCATTTCCTTGAAGAGCACATCCTGCACCCGGGCCGGGGCGGCGGCATTATTGACGCGGATCAGGAGTTCCTCCTGGATCCGGTACATGCCAGCGGTTCCCTGAAGATCCTCCAGACGCAGCTCCCGCAAGAAGGTCACGAAGTCATCCAGAATGCGCGGCATCATCGCCTCGATCACCGGCACGTCCTCGCGCCGGGACAGTTGCAGACTGAGGCGCATCTGAAGATAGGACCGCCGGCGCCCCGAGGAGTTGAGGTCCACCACGATCTGGTCAAGATCGAAGAACACGGGCCCGCCGGCCATGGAGGCCGACGCCTGACCGGCGCCCGCAGCGCCCCCTGGAGCTCCTTCGGCCGGCGCCGCGGCCGGGGTGTGCCCCTCGGGACTTTCTGCGCTCGCGCTGTCACCACCACCCAGCAAGGGATCAAGCAAGCCGGCGAAGTAGGCGCCGGCCACGCCGCCGATCACCAGCAAGAGGGGGAGCAAGACGATGAGCAGAAGTTTCTTCTTGCCGCCTCCCTTGCCGCCACCAGACCCCTTACCTTCGCCTTCATCCATATCCTCTTCAAGATCGTCTTCGGCCATGGCTCCCTGGCCCTCCTCCTGGCTTGACCCGACGCCCGCCGAGCCCTTCAAACCCGATTATACTCTACAGGAAGCTTCCTTAAGAAGTCATGAAACAACTTGCCAGCACCGCGAGGGACAGGCACCCTCTTGCCTGGACTCTTTTGCCGCCCCGGCCCGTCCTGCTCCCCCCGGAAAGCGGCATTCGTTTGAAAAGAACGTATATTTCCGCTGTGGCACACTGTGTGCTACACTGAAATCGGTCCCCTCCCCGCCTTTCGGGAACGATGGAAACGCTTCGATGGAAAACACGTCCTACATCGCGCTTTCGCGTCAAATGGCCTTGTGGCGAAAGCTGGACACGGTGGCCAACAACTTGGCCAACATGAACACCGATGGGTTCCAAAGCGAACAGACCCTGTTTTCCCAGTATCTCATGGCAACGCGCGATAGCGAATTCCGTTTTCCAGAAAAGCTGGCCTATACGCAGGATTTCGGGTCCTTCCGCGACATGACGCCTGGTCCCCTGCGCCAGACCGACAACGCGCTCGACATCGCCATCAATGGCCCCGGTTATTTCGAAATCGAGGACAGCTCCGGCCCGCTCTACACCCGTACCGGCCAGTTCACCTTGGACAAGGACGGGATGGTGGTGACGCCCCAGGGTCAGCCGCTCTTGATGGCCAACGGCCAGCCGCTGATCGTCGCCCCTACGGAAAACACCATCACCATTGCCCGCGACGGCACGGTGTCCACCGAAAACGGCCAGGTCGGCAAAATTCGCCTGGTCACCTTCGACAACGAGCAGGCCATGACGCGGGTCGCGGGGGGGTTGTTCGACCCCTCGGGCCAAGACCCCCGCCCCGTGGAGCGGCCCGATGTTCGCCAGGGGATGGTGGAAGGCTCCAACGTTAACCCAATGTTGGAACTTACGAAGATGATTGATGTCCAGCGGGCCTACGACGCCACGACCCGCCTCCTGGAGCAGGAAAACGAGCGTCAGACCAACGCCTACGAAGTTTTGTCCGGCGCCAAGGCCTGATGGGTCTCCCCGACGCGCAAGAAGGAAGAGAAAAGCCATGCGATCCCTGAACATCGGCGCGACCGGCATGTTGGCCCAGCAGACCAACGTCGAGGTCATTTCCCATAACATCGCCAACATGAACACCACGGCGTATACCCGCCGCCGCGCCGAATTCCACGACCTGCTCTACCAAAACATGCGCCGCGTTGGGGCCGACTCCTCCGATACCGGCACGGTGGTGCCCACCGGCGTTCAGCTGGGCCTGGGTGTGAAGACCGCCGCTGTTTACCGGATTACCGAGCAAGGCAGCCTGACCAACACCCAAAACGAGCTGGATCTGGCGCTTCAGGGCAATGGCTACTTCCAGATCGAGTTGCCCACCGGCGAGACCGGCTATACCCGCGATGGTTCCTTTCAGCTTTCTCCCACCGGCGAAATCGTCACCCACGACGGCTACAAGGTGTCGGGCTTGGCGGCCATTCCGGCCGACGCCGTGGAGATTTCCGTCTCGGCCCAAGGCCAAGTCTCCTACAAGCAAGATGGCACCACGACCATGACGGCCGCCGGCCAGATTCAAACCGCGATYTTCGCCAACGAAGCCGGCCTGGAGGCGATTGGCGATAACCTGTTCAAGGAAACTGCGGCCTCGGGCGCCGCCACCACCGGCAATCCGGGCACCAACGGCCACGGCACCGTCTTGCAGGGCTTCTTGGAGACGTCCAACGTCGATGTCGTGACCGAAATCACCGATCTCATCAGCGCCCAGCGGGCCTATGAAATGAACTCCAAGGTGATCAGCACCTGCGATGAAATGCTGTCTACCCTGGGCCGGATGAAGTAAGCTGGTCCTCCCACGAAAGGAGACCCTGGCCATGTTGCCCTTTACGTCCTGCCGTGTGGGGGCTTCCCGGCGTCGTTGGGAGGCCGGCCTGCTGCTTGTCGCGCTGGGCGGTGTGGCTTTTCCGTCTTTCGCTGCGGAGGCCCCGGCTGCGGCGGTCCATGCGCCGCCCTCGCCGGAGGGCAAGGAGCGAACCGCTTCGCCCTATGGCACCCCGGCGGACGATGCCATGATCCCCATGTTGGCCGAGACGATTGCCTTGCGCCGCGCGGTCGATGTGGAGGGTCCGTTTGTCACGCTGGGCGATCTTTTCACCGGAGTGGGGGAGAAGGCCGACGTGGCCGTGGCTAGGGCGCCGCGCCCGGGCCGCTCCTCGACCCTGGACGCTCAATGGCTGTCCCAGGCGGCGCGCACCTATGGCGTAGCCTGGACGCCGCGCAGCCCGCTGGATCAGGCGGTGGTGACCCGCCCCGGGGTCACCGTCGCGCAGGATCTGATTGAACAGGCCCTTCGCCCCGTCCTGGTCAATTTGGGGGCGTCGGACAGCATGTCGATGGAGATCACCAACGCCCGCACCTCGCTGTCCGTGCCCCCGGGCGAGCCGCCGACCTTGCGGGTGCTGGAAGAAACCTATGACCCCCAAACCCGGCGCTTCACCGCCGTTTTGGAGGCGCCGGCCGGCGCGCCGGATGCCCAGCGCGTTCAAATTGCCGGACGCTTTCTGGAAACCCGGGAAGTGCCGGTGCTCATTCGGCGGATTGGCCGGGGCGAGCGCATCCGCACCGAGGACGTGGTCATGCAGCGCGTGCGGGCCGATGGCTTGCCCGCCGATGTCTTGACCGATCCGATGGATGTCGTTGGCATGGAGGTGCAAGGCGCGCCGCGCGAAGGCCATCCGTTACGCCGCGTCGATGTCTCCCGCCCCCAGATCGTGCGCAAAGGGGCCCTCGTCACCATGGAACTACGCGTCCCCGGCATGGTCCTTACCGCCCGAGGCCGCACCATGGAAGGGGGCAGCCAGGGCGAAGCCATCCGTGTGACCAATTTGGCCTCAAACCAGGTCGTGATGGCCACCGTGGCCGGGCCTGATCTGGTGGTGGTCTCCCCCGCTTCCGGCAGCCGGCCGCAAACCGCCAGCCGTTGATCGTCGTTGAAAGGACGCCCTTCCATGTCCAGCGCCCCCCTCCTCCCCACGGTCGCGCGGGCCGTCGTGATTGCCGCCGCCTTGGCCGGCGTCGCGGGCTGCAACACCATCAAGCGCCTTTCGGAGATCGGCGATTCCCCGCGGATGACCGACGTGGATAACCCGACGCTGCGCGCGGACTACAAGCCGGTCAGCATGCCCATGCCCAACCCGGTGATGGCGCAACCGAGCCCTAACAGTTTGTGGCGGCCGGGCTCGCGGGCGTTTTTTAAGGACCAGCGCGCCGGCGAGGTGGGCGATATCCTGACGGTGATCGTGGACATCGCCGACGAGCAGGCGACCTTGTCGAGCGACATTTCCCGCACCCGCGACAACTCGGAAAGCGCCGACCTCACCAACTTCCTGGGCTACGAAGGCAAGCTCTCCAAGCTGTTTCCCAACGCGGTGGACCCGGCCAACCTGACCAGTTTTGGCAGTGGCTCCGACCACTCAGGCAAGGGCGCGGTCTCGCGCTCGGAAACGGTGCGCATGCGCCTTGCTGCGGTGATTACTCAGGTTTTGCCTAATGGCAATCTGGTCCTCACGGGCAAGCAGGAGGTTCGGGTCAATGGCGAGTTACGCGAACTCAACGTCACGGGGGTGATTCGCCCCGAAGACATCCGCTCGGATAACACGATCTATTGGCACCAGATTGCCGAGGCCCGGATTTCCTATGGCGGCCGGGGCACGGTGTCCGACATGGTCGAGCCCCGCTATGGCCAGCAGATCTACGACATTCTTTTCCCGTTCTGAGGTCTGGGGATCGTGGCGGCGCTGGGATGGCATGAGCTTTTGGCCGAAGAAGGGCACGCCCTTGCGGCGGCCGCCCAACGGCTGGCCGACAGTGAAGAAAGCGACGACCTTGAAGGCGCGCTTGACCATAACCTGAGCTTGTGGGTTCGGATTCGCACCCTGATGGAACACGAAAGTGCCGTCTTGCCCACCGGCCTGCGGGCCCATCTAAGCCAACTCTGGCATTTTGTGGCGCAAAAGACGTTCGAAAAGCGCGAAGGCATCGCGCCCGATGCCTTGGAGATCCTGATCGAGACGAATCGGCAAGTCTCGCAGGCCTTGCTCGACGGGCGCGATCTGCCCCAGGGATAGGGGGACTGGAGCGGCCGCCTCCAGGCGGCCCCCCAGCGACAAGGCCCCGCGTCCTTCCCTCAGTCCTGACGGTGGGTGCGTTCGCGACGTTCGTGACGTTCCTGGGCTTCCAGGGACAAGGTGGCAATGGGGCGGGCTTCCAGGCGGCGCAACCCGATGGGCTCTCCCGTTTCCAGACAATAGCCGTAGCTGCCGTCGTCGAGCCGCCCCAGGGCGGCATCAATCTTGGAGATGAGTTTACGGGCCCGGTCGCGGGTTCGCAACTCCAAGGCTCTATTTGTCTCTGTGGTCGCGCGGTCAGCGATGTCTGGTTCCTGAATGCCGCCGTCTTGCAGACTTTCCAGGGTTTCCTCGGACTCGCGCAGCAAGTCTTCCTTCCACGCGAGCAGCTTCGCGCGAAAGTAGGCGCGTTGCCGGTCATTCATGAACGGCTCGTCGTCGGTCGGATGATAGTCCGGCGGAAGAGGAACGGCCATCCCAGACACCCCAGGCTATGGTCAATGATTAGTCGCCCGGCCCAAGCGAGACCAGAAAAGCCGGACGCGGGCGGAATATAGGGGCTGGAGCCCCGGGCCGCAAGGCTCTTCGCATGGTCAAGTCTGAGGTTTTCCAATCTGTTAGCACGGATGCCCCGGGTTTTTCCGGTCAAAGGAGTGCGCTGGGATGGGTTTTTAGCGCGTCGTGCGCGGCCTGGGATCCGATCCTGGGGCCGGGGCGTCGTCTTGGCTTAGTTTAGCAAGTTCGACTTCGGCACGCAGCTCGATCTGGTCGAGCAGGTCATCCAATGCCGGATCATCGCCCGAGATCCGCTCGGTGCGGGCAAGGGCGGCCAGGGTTTCGAGATCCTCGCGGGGAATCGTGCCGCCCAACAGGCCGAGATGCAGGGCCTCCAGACTTTCCAGGATGTCGTGCCCCCACTGGGTCAAGGCGCGGCGTTGGGCCTCGGGATCAAGGACAAGGCCGTCCACTTCCTGCAAGGCGAGCAGGCCTTCGACGCCGCCCAAGGGGGAGGAGGCCTCGACCGAGGCGGCTTCCCCCGGGCTCAAGACGGAGGTCAGGGCCCGGCCGAAGCCGCCCTTTTCCGTTTTGGTGGCTTTTTCGGTACGGCGAAGCCGCAGGCTCTCGCCCGGGCGAAGGTCACCAATGCGCATGACACGCTCCGAGGGGGGTGAAGAAACACCAGAACCGACCGAGTCGATGGTAGCGATCCATCGGCTTCAAGAGAAGACTGAATCCCTTGCCCGGTCTCGGCAGACTTTGCCTAGGCACCTGTGGTCGCCCGGCCCCCATGGGACCGCCGGGATCGCCGTCTCTCTTTCGAGCCGTCTCCTTGCCGCCTCTTTCCCCAGGGGCTGGGCGAGACCTCGCTTCCTCGGCCGTTCTTCGCGCGCCTTCCTCCCTGACGGCTCACGGTAACGTTTTTTTTGGCATGCAGTTCGCATATATTAAGGGAGAGGCCTGATGGGCCCTGCCCCTCCGTGATCGCGCCCTCGGAGGACCGCCACGACAGAGCGCGACGCCAACGGAGAGTGATCATGGTGATCTTGCCCGAACGGAAGTCTGTGCGTTTCATCGCACCGGCCGTCCCCGCCCGGGAACGGACCCGCCCGCTGACGTCGTCCCTGAGAACCTTGGTGCTGGCGGGAATCGCCGCTCTGGGGGTGCTGCTGGGCGCGTCGGCCCCCGCAGGGGCAGCCTCGCGCATCAAGGATATCGCCGACTTCGAGGGGGTGCGCGAAAACATCTTGGTGGGCTATGGCTTGGTGGTCGGCCTCAAAGGCACCGGCGACGACCTCAAAAACGCAACCTTCACCAAAGAATCCCTGATCGGCATGCTGGAGCGCCTGGGGGTGAATACCCGCGAAGGGGACCTGGACCCGGAAAACGTGGCGGCGGTCATGGTAACCGGAACCTTGCCGCCGTTTGCCCGCCAAGGCACCCGGGTTGATGTAACCATCAGTTCGTTGGGCGATGCCGAGAGCCTGATGGGCGGCGCGCTTTTGGTGACGCCGCTGATCGGCGCCGATGGCGAGGTCTATGCCGTCGCCCAGGGCCAAGTCCAGGTCGGAGGCTTCTCGGCCCGGGGCCAAGCCCAAAGCGTGACCAAGGGGGTGCCGACCAGCGGCCGCATTCCCAACGGGGCCATCGTCGAGCAGGAAGTGCCCTTCGACATGAGCCACATGGAAACCGTGAAGGTTTCCCTGCGCAACCCCGACTTTACGACGGCCCGGCGCATTGCCCAGGCCATCAATGCCTACCTGGGTGCGGAATACGCCCGCCCCCTCGATCCTGGCTCGGTTCAGGTCAAGGTCATGGGACGCTACCAGGGCAACGTGGTGGGTCTGCTCACCGATATTGAGCAGCTTCAAGTCAATCCCGACGTGATGGCCCGGGTGGTGATCGACGAATCCACCGGCACCATTGTCATTGGCGAGAATGTGCGCATTAACACGGTGGCCATCGCCCAGGGCGGCCTGACCATCCGGGTCACGGAAACGCCGCAGGTGTCCCAGCCCAACGCCCCGTTCAGCGATGCCGGGCAAACCGCTGTGGTCCCCCGCACCGACATTCAGGTCGATGAGGGCAAAGACAACAAGCTGGCCGTGGTCAACAGCGGGGTGAGCTTGCAAGACTTGGTCAACAATCTGAACGCGCTGGGCGTCGGGCCCCGGGACATGATTTCCATCTTGCAGGCTATCAAGGCCTCGGGAGCGCTCCAGGCCGAAATCGAGGTGCTGTGATGACCACCCCAAGCACGTTTGGCCCCCAGATGGCCGCTCTGGAAAAGAGCATCACCCAGCGCCTCGCCCGCCAGAAGACCGAGGCCAGTTCCTCTGACACCCCTGGATCGTCCTTCGAGACCCTGCTGGGAGGAGCCGGCGACACCACGCCGGAGACTGGGGCGGGGACTGGGACTGGGGCGGGGAGTGGGGCGGGCGCGGTGTATACCCCGGGGCGCTTGCCCTCTTCCTTGAGCGAGGAAGCCCGGGTCGAGGCGGCCCGGCGCTCGGCTGAGAATTTCGAATCGTTTTTCATCAGCCAAATGTTGCAGCCCATGTTCGCCAACCTGGGCACCGAGGCGCCGTTTGGCGGAGGCCATGCTGAATCGGTCTGGCGCTCCCTTCTTGTCGATGAATACGGCAAAATGCTCGAACGCAAGGGCGGTCTGGGCATCACCGATGCCGTGATGAAAGTCATGTTGAAAAACCAGGAGGCTTGAGGCGATGGAGTCCAAGGAAAGCGGCACGCGCCGGGCTTCCCCTTTTGCCCGGGCGGGGGCAAGGCCCCAGGCTGACCCCCCTGTGAGTGCCCCCCCTGCCGCGGCAGAACGAACGGCGGCGGCGTCGGCGCCGACAGGGCGGACGTCGTCGTTTGCCGCCCGGGCCTCCTCCCCCGGGCCGGTGGCTCCGGCGCCTTCTGCGGCCCCCTCGCCGCCGACGACGCCGACCACGGGGCGGGCGTCGCCCTTTGCCAGTCGGACCGCCCTCGCCCCCCCGGCGGAAGCGTCCGCTGGGACCGGCCCGACCCCTCCTGCCGCGCCGTCAGAGCCCCCTCCCCCGGCGGGACGGGCCTCTTCGTTCTCCGGCCGCTCCGCGCCGGTGGCGCCCCCTCCCCCGGCTGCGGCGGACCCAGCCCCTGGCGGCATGTTGGGACGCATGGGACGTCTGGTGCGCGGCGCGGCGACGGAAGCGCCGGCTCGTCCGCGCCCTTCCCGCTCGGGAGGGCCGGGCAAGCCCGAGGACGATGGCGAAGCCCCGGTGCTGCGCCAAGCCGCCGCCGCCCTGCCTGGACAGGTCGATTCCAAGGTGCTGGGCCTGCACGCGGCCATGCAGCAGCTTGTCGAGATTTTGGTGACGGAAAATAAGGCGTTGGCGAACCATGATTTTACGACAGTCCAAAGCCTGACCGAGACCAAAATAGCGCGCACGCGCCGCTATCAAGAGCTGATGGATGGCATCAAAAATAGTCCCAGAGTTCTTTTGGAGTTGAATAACGAGCAACGCGGCGTGTTGCGCACTCTGGGGGAAACGCTAGACGGCTTGGCCCGGGAAAACGCCCGCCGCCTGAAGGCAAACATTGAAGCCAGCAACCACCTCTTGCGGAGCGTGGCGGAAGCGGTACGCGATCAGCAACGCGACAATGCCCCGGCCTACTCGGCCGAGGGTATGGTGAATGGTCCGGCGGCCTCGGGACGCCAGACCTCCGTTTCGGTCAACGAGCTTCTTTAGCCCGCCGGGAAGCTAGGCCTCCAGATCTCTGCTTCTTTGTCCCTCAAGGGATGAGGGGCCGGGGGAGGAGCGCCTCCCCCGCCTTCTCGATGTTCTGCGGTCCGTCCGCCCCCCCCGGGAACGACGACCGCCCGAGACAGGAAACGACAGGAGACCGTCGCGCGTGAAGATTGGCTCCACCTTCGGCAGTGCCGTCTCGGGCCTGCAAAACGCCCGCAAGAGCCTGGAGGCCCTGACCACCGCGCTGGTCCGAACGGGAGCAACGCCGGCCCCGGCCCCCCCGCGCCCTCCCGAGCCGGGAACGCGTCGGCCGCTGGCGGCGCCCCGGGTGGTTCGCGAGCATCTGGCACGCGGATTTCGCGCTGAAACGTCCCGCCTAGCCCACGACGAGGCCCACGCCCAATACTACGAAGCTCTCGCCGAGGCCCTGGGCACCCCGGTGGACCCCGAGGGCCTCCCCCGCCGGGTCAAAGCCCTGGGCGAAGAAGCCCTGGCCTTTGCCACGACCCCGGAAGCGCCGGCCGAACCGGTCGTGGCTACAGCCCAGGGCTTGGCACAGGCGTTCAACGCCCTGGCGGAGCGTTTGGCCCAGGTGCGCCACGATGTGGATGAGGCCCTGGCCGAGGGGGTGGCCGCATTGAACGCCCACATCGGGGCCATGAGCGCCCTGAATGATCGCATTGCAGTGATGGACGCGACCGACGCTCGGCCCCGGCGGGCCCAGCGCGAGGCCTTGTTGCGACAGATTAACGACCTGATGGAAGTCGGCGCCTTCGAGCGGTCGAGCGGCGTCCTGGCTCTGTGCACGCCGCCCCAGAAAACGAGGCCGTCCACCCTCCTCCTCGACGTCTCGCCGGTGGCCTTGTCCTATCTCCCCCTCGGCGACGCCCCGGTCCATGAGACGTGGCGCGATGGAGGGGCCGGCGCCCTTCTGGCCGGCGTGATCGACATCACCGCCCAGGTCCAAGGGGGCCGCCTCGGGGCCCTTATGGACCTGCGCGACCGAGTTCTGCCCGACGTTCAGGCCGAGCTTGATGCCCTGGCGGCGCGCTTGATGGGGGTGCTCAACCCCATTCACGCCCTAGGCGTCAGCTTCCCGATCCCCACCCCGGTGGTGCGAGGGAGTGCCCGTTTCGTCGCCCCCCACCGCCAGCGCTTGGCCCTTCTGGCCGGCGACAGCGCCGTGATCTTGTGCGGGGCCGACGGGCGCGAGCGCGCCAAGATCCTCCTGTCGCAAATCCTGGGAGACACGGCCCGTCCGCTGGCCGATGTCCTGGGGGCTTTGGAGGACTGGCTGCATGGTCAAGGCCTGAGTGCCGCCCGTGTTTCCTTGGAGGACGAACGGCTGGTCATCGACCTGCACGCGCCGGACCTGACCCTGACATGGCGCGACGACGGGGGGGTCCTGGGGATCAACGATGACGGTCAACTCCACACGGGCTGGCCTCCCCATGGCGTGGACCGACTGTCCCCCGGACTGGCCCAGCTCTTTGGCCTTGGCCTCTTGTTCGACGCCCCGGTCACGGAAGAGCTGATGGACAGCACGTTGCTGCCTGCGGGATGGGCCTTGCCGCTGGCCGGCACCTTGACCTTCACCTTGGCCACCGATCCCGACCCGCCACCGCCCCGGAACGTCCGTCTCCGCCCGCAGTGGACTTTGCGCGACATTGCCAACGCCTTGAACACCGAGGACGCCGTGGCCGCAGTGGTCGAGGCGGTGGTTGTCCGCGAGGGGGCGGGCAACCGGCTGCGCCTGCGGGCCCGTGCCCCCGGGCTGCTGATCACCAGCCCGGTCCCCAAAAAGGGCAAGACAACGGTCATGGCCGTTCTTGGGGTGGCTCCCTCGCTGGCGGGCACCAGCGCCCGGTTGACCTTGGCGCCTGTGCTGGCGGCCGATCCTTCCCGGCTTGCCCGCAGCGTGCCGGAGCCCGATCCCCTGACCGGGACCCATGCCCTGGGGCCGGGGGTGCCTCCGCTGGCCTTGCGACTGGCGGCCGCCTTTAGCCAGGGCCTGAGCTTTGACCCGGCCGGGCGGTTGGGCAAGGTGCAAAAGACCCTGGCCGACTATGCGGCCTTGAGCTTGACCGAGGCCGCCAGCAACGCCCGTTTGGCGCTGGAGCGCAAAATGGATCAGGCCTTGCTGACCGACCTCCTGGACCTGCGCCTGCACAGCGAGGGGCCGCTGGATCTGGAGGGAGAAGAGGCGCAAGGCCGCGTGTGGGAGCAGTTGTATGAGACCTCGGCGGCCATCCGCTCCGTGACCTTGGATTTGATGGATATTCTGAAGAGCGCGATGCGTTGAGGAGCCGGTTGGGGTAAGAAAAGGCCGGGGAGGCGAGCCTCCCCAGACCCCTCACTCAGCCTGCCTCAGGCTCGGTCGCCGGGCGCCACTTTGGCCAGCCAGGGCATCAAGTCGTCAAATCCCTGGAAGGCCCGGTCGGCTCCCAGGGCCTCGACCGGACCTTGGCGGTAGCCATGGGCCAGCACGACCACGGGCACCCCGGCGTTGCGGGCGCACGCCACGTCGATGGCGCTATCCCCCACGAACAAGACCTCGCCCGGGGGAACATCCAGACGCTCGAGAGTCGCCAGCAAGGGCCGGGGATCGGGCTTGCGCCAGGGCAAGGTATCCCCCGCAATGACGGCGCCCAGCAGAGGGGCCAGCGCAAACGCCTCCAGCAAAGCTCGGGTGGGCCCTTCGGGCTTGTTGGTGCACAGGCCAAGGCGAACGCCCCGGCCGGCCATGTGCTGCAAGGTCTCGGCCGCCCCGGGATACAAGGTGGCCCCGGACACCGGATCGGCTCCATAGCACGCCATGAAGCGCGCGACCCGCCCCGAATGCCCGGGGTCCTCGGGGGTGCCGGATCCCACGGCGCGCGCGCCATAGGCCCGGGCGACCAACAAGCCAGCGCCCTCGCCCACCATGGCGCACACCTGAGCCTCGTCGAGCGGCGCCAAGCCCTCCTCGGCGAAGAGAGCGTTCAGAACCCTGGTCAAGCTGGGCACACTGTGCAAAAGGGTGCCATCCAGATCAAAAATCACGGCCCGAAACCGGGCCTCGTCACTGAGCGTTAGCGGGCGCAAAGAAAGCCTCACGTGATCCGGGGACGGGGGGGACAGCGGAAAAAGCAAGGCTGGGGAGGCGAGCCTCCCCAGACCCCTCCTTCCGAAAAAGGGGGCCTGGGGCGATACGAAAAACCGTGGTCGCCGGAAAGCGGCTTGGCTTGACCTTGGTTCAGTTTAATCGTTCATTTTGTCTCGCGTCCAGCCCTGTGGCACCCTCGGCCGCGTCCTCTTCCCCCTGTTCAGGACCCTCGCTCCCATGAGTCAGACTGCCGCCGTCGTCCTCGCCGCCGGTCAGGGCACCCGCATGCGTTCGTCCCTGCCCAAGGTTCTTCATCCGCTGGCCGGCCGCCCCCTGGTTGGGCATGTCCTTGATGCCCTGGCGCCGCTGGCCCCGGCGCGCACCGTGGTGGTGATTGGCCCCGGCATGGAGGCGGTCGCGCAGGCGGTGGCCCCCCACCCCACGGTGGAGCAGACCGAGCGGCTGGGCACCGCCCACGCCGTGCTCCAGGCGCGCGACGCACTGGCCGGGTTCACGGGAACCGTTTTGGTGCTGTACGGCGACACCCCCCTGGTGCCCTCGGCCACCTTGGAGCGTCTCGTCGCCGCCCAGACCGGCCCCGAGGCGCCGGCGGTGGTGGTGCTGGGCTTTCGCCCGGAGGATCCCACAGGCTATGGACGCTTGCTGGTCGGCCCCGAGGGGTTGGAAGGCATTGTGGAGGAAAAGGACGCCACCTCGGAGCAACGGGCCCTGAGATTGTGCAACTCCGGTGTCATGGCGCTGGAGGGCCGGGTTGCGTTCGAGTTGCTGGCTCAGGTGGGCAATGCCAATGCCAAAGGGGAATACTATCTCACCGATGTCGTGGCCCTGGCCCGGGCGGCGGGGCGGCGTTGCCACGTGGTGGAAAGTGCGGCCGAGGACCTGCTGGGGGTCAACAGCCGCGAGGATCTGGCGACAGCCGAACGGGTGGTGCAAGAGCGCCTGCGCCGGGCCGCCATGAGCGCTGGCGTGACCTTGAGCGCGCCCGAGACGGTGTTTTTCAGTTGGGACACCCGGCTGGGCGAGGACGTGACGGTCGGGCCGTTTGTGACCTTCGGCCCCGGCGTGACCGTGGCCTCCGGGGTCGAGATCAAAGGATTTTGTCACCTGGAAGCGTGCACCGTGGCGACCGGAGCCTTGATCGGACCCTATGCTCGACTGCGCCCTGGGGCACGAATCGCCGAGAACGCGCATATCGGCAACTTTGTTGAAATCAAAAACGCGACGGTCGAGACCGGGGCCAAGGTCAATCACTTGACCTACATTGGCGATGCCCGCATCGGCTCGCGGGCCAACATCGGCGCCGGAACCATCACCTGCAATTACGATGGCTTCTTCAAGCATCACACCGACATCGGCGCCGACGCCTTCATCGGCTCCAACTCGGCCCTGGTGGCGCCCGTCAGCGTGGGCGACGGAGCCATGGTGGGCGCAGGCTCAACCATTACAAGCGACGTTCCGGCCGGCGCCCTCGCCCTGACCCGAGCCCCGCAAGAAACCCGCGACGGCTGGGCCCGTCGCTTTGTCGAACGCATGCGCCGCCTGAAGCGCTAAAAAAAAACGACCGAGGGGTCTGGGGAGGCCGCGCCTCCCCAGCCTTTTCTGCTTTCCTGAAGCTCCCCTCCCCTGTACGGCCTCACAAAGCCACTTCCCCCGGCTTCAAAGGCCGAGACGGCACCGAATCCTCGGGGAGGTCGTAGGGAGCGTCGGCCGGCGGGGGCACCACCGAACCCTTGCGATCCTTGAAGCCCTCCATGAAGCGATTCCAGCGCTCGACATTTTCCTTGAGATGGGGGGCGGCCCCGCGCAAATCGGCCTGGGCGCGGCAGACCACGACCTCGGCGGCGCAGCGGCTTTCGCATCCGGCCTGGGCTGCTTGGTTGCCGTCGTGCCGCTCGCGACAAAGGTGCTCGCAGGCCCGTTGCGCCAAATCGCACTGCTGAGGGGACAAGGACAACGCCGAGTCGCCAGTCAGGCCGTCCAAAAACCCGCGCAACCGCTGCGCCTGATCCGAAAGGCCCAGCAAACCGCGCTCGGCCTCGCACACCCCCCGGTCGGCGGCGCAGCGAGCCGAGCAGCCGGTACGGGCTGCCTCATCCTTTTCCAGGCTTTGGCAAGCGTTGACACAGGCCAGATGGGCCGTTTTGCAGCTATCCACTCCCTGCGCCAGCCCCAGTCCCGGCAGCAAGCCGCCCCAAAGCCCCAGAGCCATGCACGCCGGAAAACGAGCCAACAGAGAAACGGAAAGCATGAGGACCTCCTGCTGACTGACACCCCTAACTATGGCCGACAATGGGCGTTGCGACCACCCCCTCCTCCTTGGGCCCTCCGGTGAAGGAGAGGAGCCTTGTCAAGACAATCGGGAAGGCTGGGGAGGCGAGGCCTCCCCAGGCCCCTCCTGTCCTGGAGCACATCCGCGGTTTTCAGCTTTCCTTCACTCGATTGCCCTGTGTGCCCCCCACGATGACCTTGCCCCCCGGCCTCGACCCCGATAATGCTGAAGATGGACCCCTGCTCTCGGCGAGGGGGTGACAGGAGTAGAGTGCGTGACATCGTCCGATTGTAGCCCGGCGCGCGATTTGGCACAAATCGGCGCGCGATTTGGCACACGTTGTGGCCCGGGCCCTGACACATAAGGTCGCAACCGCCCTGGGACGGTTGCGACCTTATGAAGAGAGTCGCCCCCCAAGGGGGGCTGGCGTAGGCCCCTACACCACAACCTGGGACTCCCGGTACCTTGCGAGGGCAGCGAGCCTCACCGCCGCCTCGGCGGTGAGGACGAGGAAAGAGGGGGAGGCGCCCCCGAAGGGGCGCGACTGAGTTAGTCGTCGCTTGCCGTCTCCTGGACGGGGGGCGTCCTCCACGTCCACGGTACCTTACAACTTTCCCGCCCCTGCAGGGGTGGCGGGACGGCCGCGTCGCGGCCGAGGTGTGGTCGTGGGGGGCATATCCCCCCCGGCTTGCCTCCACGTCCAGAACCGCCGACAGCGCCCGCGACCAAAGGCCTCGCCGAATCCGACACCGTCANCGGGTTTCGTCCAGACGCTCGGCCATCACCTGCAARGTCGGCCGGCCACTGCCCAACAGCGATACCCGGACCAAATCATAGCCCAAAGCCTCGGCGTGGGGGCCAGCAGCTTATTCAGATGCCCCATCACGATCGTCGTGTCTCCCTAGTGGATCGGTCCGACCTGTTCGTCCACGGGACCGCCTAAAACAAAAAAGGTGGGCCACCGGCCCACCCCCTGCCAGCCTGCCGGCCGTGTCAAGAAGATGTCACGCTTTTTATAGAGCACTTTTCCCCAGGGCTCAAGGAGTTCTTTCCCCCGGGACTGGGCGTCGGGAAAGCGGAAAAAGAAAGGCTGGGGAGGCGCGGCCTCCCCAGACCCCTCGACTCCTTATGGGGTCGGGCGGGGCAATCGCTGGAACACCAGATAAGCCGGCCGGCGCCCGGCGGCCAGGGCCTTGGCCTCGTAGCGCGTTTGCACCCAGTCAGCCGGCGGGTCCCGCCAGTCCCCGGGGCCGGTGGCCGTCCAGCGAAACAACGGGTGCGCCGTCGCGTGCTGAAGGGTCCAACGCACATAGCCCGCGTCGTCACTCGCCACCCGCAACTCGCCGCCGTCCTTCAAAAGAGCGGCAAACAGGTCCAGACGGGCCGGCTGAATCATCCGCCGGCGGGCGTGGCGCGTTTTGGGCCAAGGGTCGGGAAACAGCACGAACAACCGGTCCAAGCAGGCCTCCGGCAACCGCGTGAGCAAGGCTCGCACGTCCTCGGGCCACACCCGGATATTGCGGACCCCCGCCGCGTCGATCAGGGACAGGGCCTTGCCCACCCCGTACTCGAACACCTCGGCCCCGATCACCCCAACCTCGGGATGCGCCTCGGCCTGGGCCACCAAATGCTCCCCACCCCCAAAGCCGATCTCCAGCCACAGCGCTTGCCGCGGCGGCGAAAACAGCGTCTGGGGATCCAGGGTCTCGCCCTCGGCCAGCCCCGCCAAGGGCACGGTCAAGGCCGGCAGCAGCGTGTCGAAGAGTTTCTGCCGACCGGCGCGCAGGGGCTTGCCCTTGCGCCGGCCGTAGAACCGTTCATCGTCCCCGGATGACGTCCGGGGGGTTTCCGGCCTCTCAGGCACCGAAGGCCTTCTTCAGCGCATCGACCAGATCCAGGCGCTCCCACGAGAAGCCACCATCGGCTTCCGGCGCACGCCCAAAGTGGCCATAAGACGACGTCCGGGCATAGATCGGACGCGACAGCTGAAGGTGTTCGCGAATGCCACGCGGCGACAGGTCAACGACCTCACCCACCACCTTGGCCAGACGGGTTTCATCCACCCGGCCGGTGCCGTGGGTGTTGACGTAAATCGACAGCGGCTTGGACACGCCGATGGCATACGACACCTGGATCACGCACTTGTCGGCCAAGCCGGCGGCCACGATGTTCTTGGCCACATAGCGCGCGGCGTAGGCGGCCGAACGGTCCACCTTGGTCGGATCCTTGCCCGAGAACGCCCCACCGCCGTGCGGCGCGGCGCCGCCGTAGGTGTCCACAATGATCTTGCGGCCGGTCAGGCCACAGTCGCCATCCGGGCCGCCGATCACGAAGCGCCCGGTCGGGTTCACGTAGAACTCGTCCTCGGGGCACATCCAGCCCTCGGGCAGAACCTTCAGAACGTGCGGGCGCACCAGCTCCCGGACCTCGGCCTGGCTCAGAGCCTCGGCATGCTGGGTGGACACCACCACACTGGTAGCCCCCACCGGCTTGCCGTCCACGTAGCGCAGGGTGATCTGGCTCTTGGAGTCCGGCCCAAAGGCGCTCTCGCCGGCGTGGCGGGCCTCGGCCATCGACTTCAAGATCGCGTGGGCGTAGGCAATCGGGGCCGGCATCAGATGCTCGGTCTCGGTGCAGGCATACCCGAACATGATGCCCTGGTCGCCCGCGCCTTCGTCCTTGTTATCGGCCGCATCCACGCCTTGGGCGATATCCGCCGACTGGGAGTGGACGTGCGAAATGATCTCGGCATCCTTCCAGTGGAAGCCGCGCTGCTCGTAACCGATCTCTCGAATGGCGGTGCGGGCGATCTCTTTCAGGCGCTCATGGGTCAGGCTGTCGGGACCACGCACTTCACCGGCCAACACGACGAAGTTGGTCGTCGCCAGCGTCTCCAGGGCCACACGGGCCAACGGGTCCTCGGCCAGAAAGGCATCGACAATCGCATCGGAAATGCGGTCGCACACCTTGTCCGGGTGGCCTTCGGACACGGATTCGCTGGTAAAAAGGTAGTCAGACTGGGACACGCTTTCTCTCCTCCAACGCCGAATAGCGATAACGGAAGTTCCCGGGGCCGGTTTAAAGCCTCGCGGCGCGGCGCAAGGGGCTCTTGTGACATGAGAGCCCGTCACGACGCAAGAGCCGCCACAAGGCCCCGATGTCGGGGCTTATTCGGCGGCGGCCCCGCCCAGGGCGTCGTCCTCGTCGTCCCCAGTTTCAATCACACCATCGCTTACCCCGGCGTCGGCATTGGCCAGCGTCTTGGTCAGCTCGAACACCCGCTTGCGCACCGCCGGATCGGTGATGCGGTAATACGCCCGCACCAACTCCAGCGTCTCGCGCCGGGTCATCGGGTCCGCCTCGTGCACCAGTGGTTCGCTGGGCACTTGGGCGATGTTCATGGGGCTGTGCTGGACCGTGTCGTCGTCCATGTCCTCGARAAAGTAGGACATGGGCACGTCAAGCACTCGGCTGAGATCCCAAAGCCGGCTGGCCCCAATCCGGTTGGCGCCGCGCTCGTACTTCTGGACCTGCTGGAAGGTCAGCCCTAGGGCCTCTCCCAGCTTTTCCTGACTCATCCCCAAAAGGGTGCGGCGCAGTCTCACCCGCCCCCCTACATGCACATCCACGGGATTGGGTCGCCCGGAGGGAGTCCGCCCTCTGGAAGACCGTCTCAGGCCCGTTTCTTCGTCTTCGGGCTGCATGATCGCGCTCATTGCTCGGTCCTCGCTGCTTTGGCGTGATACCCACCCCCGAGACATGATGAAACCGGGCGCGGAGGCTAGCCCCCGCTCCCCGTCACCCTCCGGCGCCGGGCTCTTTATTTCAGTCTCGGGTCGAAACTGAACCACCAGTTGAAGGCTTACCATTCTCCTTAATTTTAGTCAAGCGAAACCGGGGACTTGGCCCTCTTTTCGCGACCAAGGACAATTCCAAGAGCGGCGCAAAACAACGCAAGCCCCACAGGAAATCCTTCGCCCAGGCGGCCATACAGGGGCACCTGCGACAGCGGCGGCGGAACCGAAAGATCAAGGATCCCCTCGACATCCAAGCCCAAGACCGGCGAGACCCGCCCCAGGGGGGACACAACCCCAGAGATGCCTGTGTTGGCCACCCGCACCAGACTCAAGCCCTCTTCAAGGGCGCGGAGCCGGGCGATCTGAAAGTGTTGGTAGGGCCCAGCGGAATGGCCATACCATCCATCATTGGTCAGGTTGAGCATCCACTCCGGTCGGGGGGTTCCGGGAGCCACAACCCGACCAGGAAAGATAACCTCGTAACATATCAGAGGTGAAAACGGCGGCAGCCGCCCCACGTCCAAGGTGCGCGGCCCCGGTCCCGGGGTGAAGTCGGTGCTCCCTACCGTGAGTTTCTTCAGGGGCAAAATGTCCCCCGCCGGCATGTACTCACCAAACGGCACCAAATGCGCCTTGTCGTACACCCCCATGATCCGCCCCTGGTCATCTAGAGCAAACAAGCTGTTCCAGATCTGAAGGGGCGCCTCGGCCGGCGTGCGTCGCACTGACCCGGCAATCAAGACTCCTCCGCCTGGAATGGCCGGCTGAACCGCGCGGCGCGCCCCGTCATCAAGATTGAGCGCAAACGGAACCGCCGTTTCCCCCCAAATCACCGCGTCAACGGCCTCCAGACCAGGACGCGCCGACAGGTTCACGTAGTGCCGGACATTATCCACCATCCGGGCCGCGTCCCACTTCAGCGCTTGCGGTATGGCCGGCTGCACCAAACGCGCCCGGAACATCCCCTCGTCGGTGCCGTCCCCCCCGACCAGCCGCCAGGTGCCATCCTCGGCCCAGGTGCCGTCTTCGTCCGCATAGGCCTCCAGCCGTGCCTGTCCCGCGCCCATCAGGGCGGCAAACAGCAGCACCGCCGCCGCCACCGCGCCATAGCGATAGGGCCGGGGCCCCGGATCGCCGGCCAGCGCCGGCAGCGCCAAAAGGACCATGGTCAGCAGGCTCAGGCCGGTCACCCCGACAAAGGCGCTCACCTGGATCATCGCGTCCAAGGGCATCCACACCATGCCGATCGGCGCCCACGGAAACCCGGTCAGGATCCAGCCGCGCAACGCCTCTGCGGCCGTCCACGCCCCGGCCAGCACCAAAACCCGTCCGACGCCCGGGCGCCACGCCAGCCGCGCCAGCCCCAGAGCCAGGGCCGGAAACACCGCCAAGCCCGCCGCCATTCCCAGCACGGCAAACGGCACCATCCAGCCCGTGCGCGCCGCATCCACCAGAAGAGCGGCCGAGACCCAGTGGGTCATGCCGGCAAAATGGCCAAGACCAAACAGCCAGCCCAGGCCGGCCGCGCGCCAGGGCGAGCGGGTGGCGTCGAGGCGCCAGACGAGGAGCGGTAGCGCCACGATGAGGGCGGGGAGCCCGTGCACGGGCGGCAGGGCCAAGGCCGACAGCAGGCCCAGCCCCACGGCGAGGGCGTGGGCCCGCCAGCCCCGCAAGGCGCGAACGCGATGGGCGAGGGTCAACATGGGAGGTCCGTCATGGGGGAGGGGGGGGGGAAGGATCAGGAAGGGAAGGCTGGGGAGGCGAGGGCCTCCCCAGACCCCTCGGGCCCTTGGTGAGCGGGGCGGGGGTTAGGGCTCGTCGGGGCGGGGCAGGTGGCGCAGGCGCAGGCGTCGGATCCGTCGCGGGTCGGCGTCGATAATCTCGAACTCCGGTCCGCCCTCGCGCACAATGATCTCGCCTCGCGTCGGTACCCGGCCAGCCAGACGAAACACAAGGCCGCCCAAGGTGTCGATCTCCTCGCGCTCTTCGTCGGTAAAGTGGACCCCGAAGCGCGCCTCGAAATCCTCCAGATCCAAGCGGGCGTCGGCCTCAATCGCACCGTCGTCCAGCATCACCAGATCAGGGGTTTCGTCCTCGTCGTATTCGTCCTCGATATCGCCGACAATCTGCTCGATCAGGTCCTCGATCGTCACCAGACCGTCAATACCGCCGTACTCATCCACAATCAAGGCCATGTGGGTTCGGCGCTGGCGCATCTCCAGCATCAGGTCCAGGACGCGGGCACTAGGCGACACATACAGCAGTTCCCGAGCGACTCCCTCCAGGCACTGAGGCAACTGGGCCGGGGGGCGGACCAGATCCTTGATATGGATCATTCCCAACACATTGTCCAAGGTGTCCCGAAAAACCGGCAATCGGGAGTGACCACTCTCGGCGAACAGCGCCAGGGCTTCCTCCAGCGGGGTCGCCACGTCCAGACTGATGATGTCGGCCCGCGGCACCATGATGTCTTCGACCGTGACATCACCCAACCGCAAAATGTTCGCAAACAAGAGGCGCTCATGGTCGGACAGCGGCTGGCCGCCATCGTCCCGGGCCTCGGCCAACGCCTCCAKGGTCTCCTGAACGCTGCCCTCGGCTCCTCGGGAGCGAAAAACCCCGCGCAAAAAGCCGCTTAAGCCCCCGTTGGAACGTTCCTCTGCGTCGCGTCCCGCTCCTCCAGCGTCAGACCGACGGGAAGGAGCGCTGGGAGACGGCGGGTCGTCGGCCGGCGACGACGAGGCGGACGGGCTCATGACCCAACGCCGTCCAGGGCGGCGTGGGGGTCTTGGATGCCATGCTCCGCCAGAATGGCCGTTTCCAGGCCTTCCATCTCGACTGCCTCCTCGTCTTCTTGATGATCATAGCCCAGCAGATGCAGCACACCGTGCACCGCCAGATGAAAGACATGATCGGCCACGGGGATGCCTTGGTCCAAGGCCTCGCGCAGCACGGTCTCGCGGGCGATCACAACGTCCCCCAGCAACACCACCGCGCCGGGCGGCGGCAAGGGCTCCTCGGCATCCAGCGCCGCAAACGACAAGACATTCGTTGGCGCATCCTTGTCACGCCACTCCCGGTTCAGCGCCTGGATCCGGGCATCATCGCAAAGAACCACGCTCAGGTCCAAGGGCGTGCCCTCGGCCAAGTCCAGGCCCGCTGGATCTCCCCCGAGGAGAGCCGCGCGGATCGCCCGCGTCAGCAGGACCGGCACGTCGGGAACGGCCTCACCCCAGGCTGAGTCCTCCACCTGAAGCGAAGCCGTGGCGGGGTAGGCCGGCGTGCCCACCTCCAGATCGAAAAGGGCAGGGGCGGCGTCAGCGGGCATGGCGGATCTCCAAAGAGCCGTCGCGGCGGTCATACGCGCGCACGATGCGGGTCACCAAGTCATGGCGCACCACGTCCTGGTCGGTAAACACCACCTTGCCAATCCCCGGCTCGCCATCCAGCACCTCCAGGGCATCGCGCAAGCCGGACTTGGCGCCCAGCGGCAGGTCCACCTGGGTCGCGTCGCCGGTGATCACCATGCGGCCGTTCTCCCCCAGGCGGGTGAGAAACATTTTCATCTGGGTCGGCGTGGTGTTCTGGGCTTCGTCAAGAATGACAAAGGCGTTGGCCAAGGTGCGCCCGCGCATGAACGCCAGCGGCGCCACTTCAAAGTCACCACTTTCCAAACGCCGCGCCACTTCGTCGCCGGGCAGCATGGCATGGAGCGCGTCGTACATCGGGCGCAGGTAGGGATCGACCTTGTCGCGCATGTCGCCGGGCAAAAAGCCAATCCGCTCTCCGGCCTCAACGGCCGGTCGCGACAAAATAATGCGCTCGACCCGCCGCTGCACAAACAGCGACACCGCCATGGCCACCGCCAGATAAGTTTTGCCCGTGCCCGCCGGCCCCAGACCAAACACCAGATCATGGGTGAGCATGGCTTCAAGGTAGCGGGCCTGATTGGGCGAGCGCGCCTTGATCTCGGTCTTGCGGGTGCGCACGCTGGCCACCGGCACCACCGCCTCGCCCGCCAGCCGCACCGCCGCATCAACCTCGGCCGGGCCCAACGCACTACCGCGCCCGGCCTGGGCATACAGGGCGTCCAAAACCTCCAGGGCGGTTTGCACCCGATCCGACGGCCCACTCACCGTCAGTTGGTTGCCACGCCCGGCCACCGTGATCCCCAGAACCTGCTCCAGGCGATCCAGGTTTTCGTTGCCCACACCGATCACCGCCTGCAAGGCCGCATTGTCGGCAAAGACCCGCGAGACCTGGGTGGTGCCGGCGCTCACGCCCGCCTCCGCGCCAAGACGGGATCCTCGACCTCGCCAGCCAGACTGAGCGGTCCCGCCGACACCAAACGCACCCGCACCAAGTCGCCAATCTCCAGCCCCGGATGGGTGACGTGGACCGGCTGCATCATCGGGGTGCGCCCGATCAACTGGCCGGGATGGCGCCCGCGACGATCCACCAAAACCTCCACGCTCTGGCCAACGCAGGCCTGCAACGCCGCCGCTTGGTGCACGCTCAGGCGCTCTTGCACCCGGGCCAGACGGGCCGACTTTTCCTCGTCGGCCAGTTGCCCCGGCAGGGCCGCCGCCGGTGTGCCCGGACGCGCGCTGAACTTGAAGGCATAGGAGTGCACAAAGCCCACCGCATCGATCAAGGACAAGGTGTCGAGAAGGTCGGCCTCGGTCTCGCCGGGGTGGCCCACAATGAAATCCGACGCAATCGCCAGATCGGGCCGCACCGCCTTGAAGCGCTCGATCAAGCCCAGGTAGGTCTTGCGGTCATGCCCCCGGTTCATGGCTTGCAGCACCCGGTCCGACCCCGACTGAACCGGCAGATGCACAAACGGCATCAGCACCGGATTGTCACGATGCGCGGCGATCAGATCGTCGCTCACATCACGCGGATGGCTGGTGGTGTAGCGCAGACGGGCCAGCCCCGGGATCTCGGCCAAAGCGTCAAGCAGCCGGGCCAAGGACCACGGCCGGCCGTCGGGACCCTCCCCGTGGTAGGCATTGACGTTCTGCCCCAGCACCGTGATCTCGCGCGCGCCGCTGGCCACCAGGGAACGTGCCTCCGTCAGCACCGCTGACGCCGGCCGCGAGTACTCGGCGCCTCGGGTATAGGGCACCACGCAGTACGCACAAAACTTGTCGCAGCCCTCCTGCACCGACAAAAAGGCGCTGGGACCATCGGCGGTGGGTTGGGGCAGGGCATCAAACTTCGGTTCAGGGGGAAACGAGGTGTCGATGGCCCGCCCGGCGGCCCGCTCGACCCGGGCGATCAGCTCGGGCAGGCGATGATAGGCCTGGGGCCCGACCACCACATCCACCAGGGACATGCGGGTCATCAGGGCCTCGCCCTCGGCCTGGGCCACGCAGCCGGCCACGGCAACAACCATGCGCCCGCCCTCCTCGGCCCGCGCCGCTTTCAGCGGCCGCAAGCGGCCCAGGTCGGAGAAGACCTTTTCCGCCGCCTTTTCCCGGATATGGCAGGTATTGAGAATGACCAGATCGGCGCCCTCGGGGCGGGCGATGAGATCATAGCCCCAGAGGCGCCAGGACATCGACCATGCGGCCGGCGTCGTAGACGTTCATCTGGCACCCGTAGGATTTTATAAAAAAGTTTTCTCTGTCCCACTGTCGTGCGGCTACCACCGCTCCTGTGATCACGTGTGAGGAGGCTACCACCCACCCGCCCGCTGTCAAGCCTCTGCCCGGCCACGCAGGGCTTGGCGAACCCCGGCCACCACCAGGGCCTCGCAGTGGGTGGACAGAGCCTTGCGCGAGGCAAACGCGTCGGCGCGCACCGGATCATGGAAAACCACCTCGACCGTGCCCACGCCAAACGCCAGAACCTGAAAAAGATGCGGCGCCAGATCCATGGCCCCATACCACGCATACAAGGGCCGCCATGCCCGCCCCATGGGCAGCCCATCCACCCGGGTATAGGCCAAGGACACCGGCTGCACCGTCACCGGCCGGGGGCTGCTTTCCCCCTCCAGAACCACCGCCTCCTCGGCCACCGAAAACAGGGCGCTCTTGAAGGGATAGACCCGGTTGCCGTCGTTGCTGGTGCCCTCGGGGAAAAGAATGAGCGCTTCGCCCTCGGCGAGGCGGCGCCGAATTTCGCTGCGAGCTTCGCCGGTGGCGGCGCGGCGCCGGTCAATCAGCACGGTGCGCGCCACCTTCGCCAACAGCCCGAAGCCCGGCCACGACCCAACCTCAGACTTGGCGACGAACACCCCGGGGATCAGACTGCCCAGCACTACAATGTCGAGATACGACGCATGGTTGGACACCACCATCAAGGGGCGCTCGGCCGCCAGGGCGCCCACCGCGTTGACCCGCAGGCGGATAATCCGCGCGACCACCCGCCAGTAAAAACGCCCGACCTCCCGATACCGCCAGCGGGCGATCATCAGCGCCGCGTAGGGCCCAAGAGTGATTAGGGTCCAAGCGACAAACAACACCAAGCGAGCGGTAGCGGAAACGTAGGAGAACATCGGGCTTTCCCTACAGGTCCAGATCGCGGGCCGTGCGATCGTAGTGTTTGTTGTATTTGTCGGTGATCAGGTCCGTTTTGACAATAACGCAAACATCGGTCGTGTTGAACTGATGATCAATCACCGCCCCGTCGCCAAAAAACCCGCCCAAACGCAGGTAGCCTTTAATCAGGGGCGGCAGTAGCGACATCGTGCGGCGGGCATCCAGGGCCTCGGCGGCAATGAGGTTCATCGGGCAGTAGCGCTCGGGAACCGCTCGCGGCCGCAAGGACAGCGACGCCAGATGATAGTGGTACAGATACGACAGTTGCGCCGCCAACACCGCCGGATCCGTCCCATGCAGGCTGGCACAGCCAAACATCAGGTCAATCTCGTGCCGGTGCGCATAGGCGGCAATCCCCCGCCAGAGCATCTGCATACTGGAGCGGTTGCGGTGCGACGCATCAACGCACGAGCGGCCCAGTTCCATAACATTACCGTCCATCGCCAAGATGGGCGTCAGGTCATATTCATCGGCGCTGTAAAACCGCCCGATATAGGCGGCGTGCTCCCGGCGCATCAGGCGATAGCAGCCCACCACCCGCTCCGGCCCCGTTCCTTGCGCGTGATCGATGACCAGAAGGTGGTCGGCAATCTCGTCGTAGGCATCAAAATCCTGTTTGCGCGCCGCCATTTCCGGCGTTGGCCGTGCCCCCATCTCCTCGTAGAAGACCCGATAGCGCAAGGAGAGGGCCGCTTGCACATCCTCTTCGGTCTGCGCCAGCGTCACTTCCAGCGACCCGGCGCGCAGATCCCCCAGAACACCCATCCCACACCCACTTCTTAAAACCACACCCGCGTCAAGACGGCTGCCAGACCGAGCCTAAGCTTGGTCATCCAAGGGCACGCCGTACAGCTCCAACCGGTGCCCGATCAGGCGGTACCCCAGCCGCCGGGCAATCTCCCGCTGGATCCGTTCGATTTCGTCGCTGTGGAACTCGATGACCGCACTGGAGTTGATATCGATGAGATGGTCGTGATGCTCATCGGAAACTTCCTCGTAGCGGGCCCGGCCGTCGCGGAAATCATGGCGCTCCAAGATCCCCGCCTCTTCAAACAGCCGGACGGTCCGATACACCGTGGCGATCGAGATCCGGGGGTCGATCTCGGTGGCGCGGCGGTACACCTCCTCGACATCGGGATGATCGACCGCCTCCGACAGCACCCGCGCGATCACGCGACGCTGTTCGGTCATCTTCATCCCTTTTTCCAGGCAGCGCTTTTCTATGCTCGACATCATGCGGCCCGTCCCTCGGTTCGTCGTTCGGCCCATCCTAGTGGCGGGGCGGCGTGTTGAAAAGGCATCGCGACACACATGCGCGATGCCTTTTCACCAGAGAATGAGCAGCCCCGTCTCAGGAGCCCGTCTGCGCACTGCGGTTGGGGGCGATCCCCGACACGTTCGGCCCGCGCCGCCAAGACCAACGGCTGCCCCGCGTCTTCGCGCTGGGGCAGCCCCGATGGTGCGTCAACCCTGATCGTGTCACAAAGACCGGGTCTGTGACTAGACCTCGGCTTCCCCTCGGCGGGCGCGGGTTCCCAGGCCGATCTTTTTGGCAAGCGAGCTGCGGTGGTTCGCGTAATTGGGGGCCACCATAGGATAGTCGGCCGGTAGTCCCCACTTTTCCCGGTATTCCTCGGGCGTCATGTCGTAAGCCGTCTTCAGATGGCGCTTCAACATCTTCAGCTTCTTGCCATCTTCAAGACAGATAATGTAGTCCGGCGTCACCGATTTCTTGATCGGCACAGCGGGCTGCGGCTTTTCCTCAACTTCGGGCGGCGGACCGGCAAGATTGGTCAACGCGCGATGAACGTTCCCGATCAGGTCCGGCAGATCGGAAACCGGCACCGAATTGTTGCCAACGTGCGAGGCCACGATCCGGGAGGTAAGCTCGATGATTTCTTTATCACTCAGAGGAGATGTCATCAACCGGCCTTTCAGTGTACTCGGGACTCATCGAACCATACTTCAGTGTGTCCGAAAACGGAAGCCTCTTCAACACAGCAAAAAAGGAAACTTTCCAATGGACAGCGCCGAGACCCCCTACACTGCCTTTATTGACGTCAGCTCTGAAGTATGCCCCATGACCTTCGTCAAGATCAGGCTCCGGCTTGATGCCCTCGACCCGGGCGATGTTCTGGCCGTGCGTTTGAAAGGTGATGAAACGCTGACCAATGTCTCCCACTCTGCCCAGGCCTTGGGACACACCGTTCTGCCTTTTGCCCCCGCCTCCCCCGAGTCCCTCCCCGACATCCACCACCTTTCGATCGTCGTGAACTCGAGAAATACCCGCCAAAAACGCTCTCTCCCCCCTTTTTCACCCAATACTTTTTAAGTATTCCCAGAATAAAAAGGGAGGGAGTAGAAGGGGAGGGAGCAGAAGGAGGGGAGGGCGATGGCGCGGTTCCAGCAAGGTCGGTTGCTGGAATGGTCACCGTGCGGGCATGGCCATCACCCGCGTTGACCACCACGACATGATCAACCGCCCCCTGGACCGCCACGCGAAACGCGCCATCAGCGTCGGTTTGGGTTTCAGCCAGCAAGGCGCCGTTGGGATCCGTGACCCGGACCCATGCGCCGGCCGGGACCCGTCCCTGGCCGAAGTACGCCTGCCCCACCAGGGTTTGACCCTCGACGGTGACAAACAGCTTAAGGGCGTGAGCCCCGGCCGGAAAGGGCGCCAGGGCAACGACGACGAGCAGGACCAGCCCGGCAAAACGTGCGACGGTCATGGTGTGGCTCCTTGAAGGTGCAAAAGGTCGGGCCGAACGCGCCCTACCAGGGCGACCGCCGCGGCGCTGACCAAAGCTTCCACGACCAGGACCGGGGCGTTGCCAACCAAGACCAGGGTTGCCGCCGGCCAAAAAGCCTCGCCGGCCAAGCTCAAGGCGCCGGCCACCAGGAGGGCGGACAGCAAAAGGGCGCCGGCTCCGCATAGGCCGCCCAGTCCGGCGCTCAGGCCGTGGGTCTGGGCCCAGGGCCCCAAAACTCGCCACAGCCCGCCCATGAGAACGGCCGGCACGGCCATGCTCAAGGTGTTGACGCCCAGGGCCAGGACCCCGCCAAAGCCAAAGAACACCGCTTGCAAGATCAGGCCGACCAGCACCACCGGGAAGGCAGCCCAGCCCAGGACCATGCCCAGGAGGCCGGTTAGGATCAGGTGGGCGCTAGAGGGGCCGATGGGAACGTGGATCAGGCTGGCGACGAAAAACACGGCGCCCAGCAAGGCGCAGGCGGGCAGGCGTTCGGGCGTGAGGGCGACCAGACCGCGCACGACCCCGGCCCCCGCTAGGCCTGCTGCGGGTAAGGCCACGCTTAAGGGGAGAATGCCGTCGGCAAGGTGCATCAGGGGGCTCCTCGAAGGGGGCAAGGGGACGGGAAAAAGGGAAGGCTGGGGAGGCAGGCCTCCCCAGGCCCCTTCTTTTAGCGGGGCATGTCCTGGGTGTTGACCCACAGGAGGGCGCCCAATTCGACGGGGACGTCCTTGCCGTCGGGGGTTTTTCATTGGGGTGGGGCCGTCAATCAACGCGGCGAGGCCCCACCAGCCGGCGCGCGGCAGGCCGACGCTAAAGGTGCCGTTGGCGTCGGCATGGACGACCTGGGTGGTGAAGATCTCGGCCGGGGGCTTGATCTTGCCCTCGCTGCGGTACTCGATCTCGACCGGGGCGTGGGGCACCGGCTGGCCGTTGTGCAGGACAACACCGGTGAACACCTGCCCGGCATAAAGGCCGTAAGGGCGGGTTAGGGGGCGGATTTCCACGGGGAAGCCGACCAGGGTGTCCCATCCCTCGTCGGCCCCAAAGGCATCGACCACCACCTTGGTGTAGTGGACGATCATCTTTTCCTCGGCTGGCTCCCAATAGGGGGCGGGCTCGACAAAATAAATGTAGTCGCCGGGGGTGCGCGGGGTGTGGGTCAGGCGGTAGGCCTGCTGACCGTCACTTTGGCGCTCGCTCAAGGCGGCCTTCAAGTCTTGCGTGGTGTCTCCCACCCGCACGCCCACCCGGGCCGGCTGGCCCATGGGCATGACCGGGCCATGGGCCATGGGGTGAGTGAAGGTCAGGTCCAAGGTCACCGGTCCCGGCGCGCTGCCCTCGATCACGGCGCGGTCGGGAATCAGTTCTTGGAAGTGGGCCAAGGCGGGGGCGATACCTCCCCCGAGAACGGCCAGGGCCAAGATGGCGGAACGGGCGGCGGACATGGTGGCGCGACTCCCCCCTTGTGGGTCAGGCCGTTGATCACGGCGTCGCATAATCATGCGCGTCGAGCGAGAGCCTGTCCAGGTGTCGGCGGCAGTCCGCGAGGGCCCGAGGTTGACGGAGTCGGGGGGGTGTGTTCCCCTTTACGTCATTCTCGCCGAACCCAAGAAGAGGTGGTCGTGGCGTCCAAACCCCGAGTCCTGTCGATCAGCCCTATTCTGGCCGTGCACGACGTGGCGGCGAGCGTGCGGTTCTATGTGCGCCATCTCGGCTTTGAGCGGATTTTTGTCGAGGAGGACGAGAGCTACGGGGTGGTGGCCTATGACGGCCAGTCGGTGCATTTTACCCGCGCCGAGAGCCCGGCGGCGCAGCGTCTGACCCGAACCCGGCTGGCTCTTTATATTTCGGTGCAAGGAATCGAGGGGCTGTGGCGCGCGGTGCGGGCCAATCCGCCGTCAACCCGGGTCCGGGCCCTGGAAACCACCCCCTGGGGGGGGCAGGAGTTCCAGGTTGTCGATCCTGATGGCTGCTTGCTGCGCTTTGGCGAGGAGCCGAGCTAGCCGCTTTTCGGGCCTGAGGGAGCGCCGCCGCCGCCGCAGCGACTTGACACCCCCTTGCACCCTCCGTATTTTGCCCGGGCTTTTCCGACGGATCGCCACCGGGAAGCGGGCGCGCCATGGAACGGATCGGGAGACCGGGGCCGGGCCGGGCCGCTGTGGCTTGGGGGGATGTCTACCGCATGAATGAACCGGACGTACCGGGCCCGGACGAGATCGCTGCGCGCCTGTCACAGGCTCGAGAGCGAGAAGCCGTGCGCCACGGGAAAGAGGCCGGCGACCAGGGTCCGGGGGGGCCCGCGGGTCGGGCGTCGGGTCTGGGCATTGGCATGCGCATCAGCATCGAACTGGTCACCACGGTGGCTGTTGGCGGGGCGCTGGGCTACGGGCTTGACACCTGGATCGGATCCGCGCCGATCGGCTTGGTGGTGTGCCTGTTGCTGGGAGGCGCGGCCGGCGTCTCGAATGCGTATCGTGTGGTCAAGGGGCTCGACGACGCCGTCGGCCTGGGCGCCGCGATCGCGCGCAAGGAAACAAAGGAAGGGAACAAGAGCCGTGGCCAGTCCGGTTGAACAGTTCGCCATCAAACCCCTGGTGCCCATCCATGTGGCGGGCCTCGACCTCTCCTTCACCAATTCGTCCTTGATGATGGTGGCGGCGGTCGCCCTGTCCGGTGCCTTTTTCTGGTTTGCCACCGCGCGACGCACCGTCGTTCCGGGTCGCCTCCAGAGCGTCGCCGAACTGATGTACGAATTTATCGCGAACATGATCCGCGACAATGTGGGCAAGGAGGGGATGAAGTATTTCCCCTATATCTTCACGCTGTTTGTGTTCGTGTTTCTGGGCAACATGATCGGTATGTTGCCGTACTCCTTTACCTTCACCAGCCACATCGCGGTCACGGCCGGGCTGGCGATCGCGGTCTTCGTCGTTGTGACCATTATCGGGTTTGCCCGGCACGGGACCCATTATCTGCGGATGTTTTTCCCGCACGGGGCGCCCCTGGCCACCGCACCGATCCTGATCCCGATCGAGCTGATTTCCTACCTGTCGCGTCCCTTCAGCCTCTCGGTCCGACTTTTTGCCAACATGACCGTCGGCCACATCATGCTGAAGGTTCTCGCTGGTTTTGTGGTGGCCCTGGGGATTGTCGGAGGCTTGGTGCCTTTCGCGGTGGTCTTGGGCATCACGGTGCTTGAGTTCTTCATTGCCGCGTTGCAGGCCTATGTCTTTACGATCCTGACCTGCATCTACCTCAACGACGCCATCAACATGCACTAAGTCCGGCGTCGGAGAGGCTCTCTCCACCGGTCCAACTGCCTCATTTACTTGAAAGGGAAGTTCCATGGAACCTGAAGCCGCGAAGCTGATCGGCGCTGGTCTGGCCGCCATTGGCATGATCGGGTCTGGTATCGGCGTGGGCAACATCTGGGCGAACCTGATCGCCACCGTTGGCCGCAACCCGGCCGCCAAGTCCAGCGTCGAGCTGTATGGCTGGATCGGCTTTGCGGTGACGGAAGCGATTGCGCTGTTCGCCCTGGTGGTGGCGCTGATCGTTCTGTTCGCCGCGTAAAGCGCACGGCCGCGACGGCGGATCTCCTGGACCTTTCCGATCGCCGCCTTTTTGGGGCGGCGGTCTTCGAGGTCCCGGGACCGCCGGCGGGGCGCGCGGTTCGTCGCGCGCTGGGCCACCGCTCTCTGGCCTGGGTGTCCGCCTGGGCGCCGGAGCGTCAGGCTCCGATCGATCCCTTCACGCCGCCTTGCCCGCCGCGGGAGCCTCCGAGCATGCCTCAATTTGATTTTTCGACGTTTCCGTCTCAGTTTCTCTGGCTGGCGGTCACCATCGTCCTTCTGTACGTGGTGATGTCCCGGCTGGCGATCCCCCGTCTGGCCGAGACGCTGGATCAGCGCCAGAAGATGATCGACGACGACCTGGAACAGGCCGAGCGTCTCAAGAGCCAGACCGAGGCCGCCATCGCTTCCTACGAAACCGCCCTGGCTGAGGCCCGCGCCAACGCCCAGGACGCCATTCGCACCGTGACCGAGGCCGCCACCCAGGAGGCCACCGCCCGGACCACCGAGGTCAACGCCCGTCTCGCCAGCCAGATCAAGGACGGCGAATCCCGCATTGCCAAGGCGCGGGATAACGCGCTGGCCAATGTCCGCGAGGTCGCCAGCAGCGTTGCCCAGGGCATCGTGTCGCGTCTGGCTGGCCTTAGCGTGGAAGCCAAGCGGGTTGACGGCGCCGTCGCCACCGTCCTCAAGGAGCAAGGCCGATGATCTCCGCCGCTCTCGCCGCCGAGACCGGGCACGAGGCCGCCCACGGCGCCCATCCCACCGGATTTGCCGATCCGGCCTTCTGGGTTGCCGTCGCGTTCGTGATTGTTGTCGGCTTTGTCTTCCTCAAGGCCCGGCGCAAGGTGCTCGGCATCCTGGATGCCCGCGCCGCCGAGATCAAGGCCCGCATCGACGACGCCCGGCGCCTGCGCGAAGACGCCCAGGCCATGCTGGCCGACTACCAGCGCCGCCAGCGTGACGCCCTGAAAGAGGCCGAGGACATCGTCCGCCACGCCCAGGAAGAGGCCAAGCGCCTGCGCGCCAAGGCCGAAGCCGACCTGGACGCCTCCATCAAGCGCCGCGAACAGCAGGCCATGGAGCGCATCGCCCAGGCCGAAGCCCAGGCCCTGGCCCAAGTCCGCAACACCGCCGCCGATGTTGCCATTGCCGCCGCCGGTCGCGTCATGGGCGAAGCCCTCGGCGACAAGGAGCGCAATAGCCTGATCCAGGACACCATCAAGGACCTGCCCGGCCGCCTCAACTAAGCCAACGAGGGGGCTGGGGAGGCCCGCGCCTCCCCAGCCTTCTAGTCTCCCGCCCACGGAATCGGCGCCAGCCGCTTGGCATGGCGCATCACCACCAGCGTGGTGAAACTGCGCACGTGTTCGTCTGCATGCAGCACCTCGCGCGTAAACGCCTCATAGCGCTCCATGTCGCGCGCTACGACCCGCAGCACCAAATCATGGTCGCCGGTTACATACCACGCATCAATCACCTCGGGCGCCAAGCGCAGCCGCCGCAGCGTCTCGTCAATGATCGGCCCCCGATCACGCTCCAGCGTCACCAGCACCAGCATCGATAACGGCCAGCCCTGGGTGCGCGGCGCCACCACCGCCATCTCCCGCTCAATCGCTCCCGACTCTCGCAACTGCCGCACCCGGCGATAACACGCCGGCGCCGATAACCCAATCCGCTCGGCCAGCGCCGGCATCGGCAGACGCGCATCCTCTTGCAGAGCTTCCAAAATAAGACGGTCAAACCTGTCCATCGGGGATCCTTTCGGGGAGGGGTGCTTCGCTTCGGGGTAATCGGGGCTGCCGCCCCGAACCCCGCCTGGGAGGCCGCGCAAGGCCCCAGCGCTGACCACCTGGGCGCCATCGGCAATCTGGAAAGCGCCGGCGATCATCAACAAGGTGGTGGCCAAGGGCAGCACGGCCTGGGCGGCGGGGTCGTTTTGGTCCAAGAACAGCCCGGCGATAACGCTCGGGAACAGCAGCAACAAGACCGCCGTCAGGGTCATGAAGGCAACGCCCAGGCCCAGCGCCACCCAGCCCGACCGCCCGGCCCCTGCCGCATCCCCCGCGCCGATGGCCAAACCCACCCGCACCGTCGCCGCCTGGGCCAGCCCCATGGGCACCATGAAGGTGATGGCCGCCACCTGAAGGGTGATGGCGTGGGCGGCAATGGCCTGGGCTCCGATCAGGCCGCAGAGAAAGGCCGCCGCGTTGATGCCCGTGACCTCGAAGCCCATGGTGAGGGCCATGGGGATCCCGATGCGCAGCAACTCGCGGCTATTCTTTCGGTCGATCCGCCAGAAGCGGCCGATCAGGGCATAGCGGCGCAAGTGCCGGTCCACGAGGGCATAGCCGAGCAGGGCCAGGAACAAAAAGGCGTTGGCGAGCGCCGCCGCCAGCCCGGCCCCGGTCAGGCCGAGAGCCGGGGCCCCCAGATGGCCGAAAATCAACGCCCAGCCCAAGATCGCATTGAGGACCACGGCAACGGCCGTCACCCCCAAGGGGACGCGCGGACGCTCCAAGGCGGCGAAGAAGCAGCGCAGGGTCTGAAAGGCCAGCGCCGGGAACAGCCCGAACAGCATGGCCCGCAAATAGGTTTGGGCGCCCTCGCTCAACACCGGATCTTGGCCCAGCGCGCGCAAAATCAGCCCGCTGTGCCACAGAAAAATCCCGGCGACGAGGGCAACGCCCAAACTAAGCCAAAGGCCCTGCCGTGTGATCCGACGCACCGCGCGCACCGAGTGGCGCTTGGCGCCCAGGGTCTGGGCCAGCAAAGGCTGGGTGGCCGTGACCAAGCCAACGCCAAGAACGAACACGGCCCAAAACAGGTTGAGGCCCAAGGTGCCGGCGGCCAGCGCATCCGGCCCCAAGCGGCCTAGCAGTAAGGTATCGGTGGTGCCAATGGCCACCTGGGCCACATTGGTTAAAACAAGGGGCGCGCCCAAGGCCAGCGTGGCCCGAGCCTCGGCCGCCCAGGTCCGAACGGGGGGAAGCATGATGTGTCCTTTACCTTCGTGAGCCCTATGCTACCGCTGGAACGCGAGGGCTGGGAAGGCTGTGTGACAAAGGGCATGGAGCGGGCGCCCGTCCCCTCCTGCCGAGAGCCCCCCGTCTTCTCACTCAGGGGATCTTTCGGTCCGTGACAGCTCTTTTCGATGAAGAAACGAAGAGGTATACTTCTCGCTGAAGTCGTATAGTGGGGCGTTGCCGGTCGTTCGTCGCACGAGGAGGGGCCATGGGTGAGGAAGTCCCTCGAACCGACCCGAGTGATCCGGGAGGGGAACCGTCTGTTGCTGTGAAAAAGCCTCGGATCTCTCGCCCGTGGGGGCCGGTGCTCGGAGCGGGCCTGATCCTTCTGGTGGCGGCCTGGGTCGGGGAAGCGTGGTGGCTTACCCAGACCCGCGCCCAGGAGCGCCTCCGTGACCTGATCGCGCGCGAGAGCCAGGAGGCGGCCTATGATGCCGAGATTCTCGCCGCCCAGTGTCGCGTGAGTTTCGCGCACGTTCGGACCATTCCCATGATCCTGGCCAGCAAGGAAACGGTGCTGGCGCGGCTGGCCGACTTTGGGCCCGATGTCTTACCGTCGCCGCTCGCGCCCGAGGACCGCAACCGGCTGTGGCGGGCCGACCCGGGCCTCGCCCAGTTGGCGGCCCAACTTCGGGCCCTGATCGGTCGTCGTGACATCACGGCGCGGGGCCTTTGGGTGATGAACGCGGCGGGCGATACCATCGCGATCGCGGCCCCGGTGGCTGGTGTGGATTATACGGGCGCAAATTATAGCGATCGCGCTTATTTCAAACAGGCCCGGATGGGGCAAGATGGGCAACAGTTCGCTCTGGGAAAAATCGGGAAAATTCCCGGGTTTTTCTTTACATCTCCGGTGATGCTGGGTGGACATTTTTTGGGGGCTATTGGGGCACGGGTCAATTTGGCCGATCTTGCCGAGCGTTTTGGCCCGGATACCTTTCTGACCGACATCCATGGCGTCATCATTTACGCCCATGATCCCGACCTGCGCATGAAAGTCGTGCCCGGAGCGACGGTGGAAGCGCTCTCTGCTGACGAACGGCGCGGTCGTTATCAGCAAGAAACCTTTGTTGCCGTCGATCTCCAGCGCTCGCCCAAGGAGGGCGAGGATGGGGCCTATCGGCGTTTGGGGAGCGACCTCCCTTGGATCCATGCCGAGCGCGATGGCGATCTGGTGACGGTCCATGTCTTGCGGGAACTCACCTCCGTGGCTTCCCTGCGCGACGATCAGCAGCGGTGGTTCGTTTTGTCCAGCGTGGCCGGGTTTTTTCTCCTTCTGTTCGGGGCGGCCTGTGTGCTGTATGTCCTCGAAAGTCGGCGTCATGCCCGTCATCTGGCGCAGCAGGCCTCAACCGATGTCCTGACCGGATGCGCGAACCGCCGTTATTTCCTTATCTTGCTCCAGGCCGAAGTCCAGCGTGCGTCCCGTTATCGCGAGGACTTTTGTTTGCTGGCGCTGGACCTGGATCACTTCAAACAGGTCAACGACCACTACGGCCATCAGGGGGGCGACGTGGCCTTGTGTCGGTTTGCCGCGATGACCCAAACCCTGTTGCGCACGACGGACCACGTCGGGCGGCTGGGCGGCGAGGAGTTCTCGGTGCTGCTGCCCCGGACCTCGGTTTTGGAAGCGACCCGGATCGCCGAGCGCCTGCGCCGGACCCTGGCCGCGACCCCCATGAAGGTCAACGGTGCCGAGTTTGTCGTGACCGTCAGCATCGGTGTCGCCTGCTGGGATGCCTCCCGCCAGGAAACCGCCGAGGACATGCTGATCCGCGCCGATGAAGCCCTCTATCGCGCCAAGCACAACGGTAGAAACCGGGTGGAAGTCAGCTCCTCGTCCCCGAAACGAACGCCTCCCCTGGTATCCCATGCCTCCGGGGGACACACAAGCCCCCGTGGCGTGTCAATAACCCCGAGGCCAGGGGGTCCAAGGGGGCCCCCCGGCCCCCGTTCGCCTTGATCCCTACCCAAACCGGGCCCGCGCCACCTTGGACGCCGTCGGCCGCCCTAGCACCGCGCACAAACGGGTGCCAGCCCGCGCCACCGCTTCAAGATCGACACCGGTCGCCAGCCCCAGGCCGTCCAGCATATAAAGCACGTCCTCGGTAGCAACGTTGCCCGAGGCCCCCTTGGCGTAAGGGCAGCCGCCGAGGCCAGCGACCGCGCTATCAACCACCCGCACGCCCCGATCCAACACTGCCAGAAGATTGGCCAGCGCTTGGCCATAGGTATCGTGAAAGTGGGCGGCAAGGCTGGTGACGGGCAGCGAGGCGGCGAGGGTGTCGATCAGGGCGCGGGCCTGACCCGGGGTGCCAACGCCGATGGTGTCGCCCAGCGAGATCTCGCTGGCACCCAGGGCGTGCAGGGCCTCGGCGACGCGCACCACCTGGGCCACCGGCACGGCGCCCTCGTAGGGGCAGCCCAGGACGCATGAGACATAGCCCCGGATTCGCCAGCCCAGGGCGCGGGCGGCGCTGGCGACCTCGCCCAAGCGCTCCAGGCTCTCGGCGATGGAACAGTTGATGTTGCGCTGGGAAAAGCTCTCGGAGGCCGCCGCGAACAGGGCGATGTCGTGGACGCCCTGGGCCGCTTGCGCCGCCTCCAGGCCCTTGAGGTTGGGCACCAAGACGGTGTAGCGGGTGCCGGGGTGGCGGGTAAGACCGGCCAGGACGGCATCGGTCCCGGCCATTTGCGGCACCCAGCGCGGCGAGACAAAGCTGCCCACCTCGATTTCCGGCAGGCCGGCGGCGCTTAGGGCGTCGATCAGGGCGATGCGTTCGGCCACCGGCACGGGGGTGGGCTCGTTTTGCAGGCCGTCGCGCGGGCCGACCTCGACGATGCGCACGCGGTCGGGGGGGGAGGCGGTCATCGGGCCTCCTCCAGCACCAGCAGGCGGGCGCCATCGTCCACGGCGTCGCCCACGCCAAACAGGACTTCGGCGACGGTGCCGGCCTGGGGGGCGGCGATGGTGGTTTCCATTTTCATGGCTTCGAGGACCATCAAGGGCTGGCCGCGTTCGACGCTGTCACCGACGCCGACCAGGACCTGGACCACCCGTCCCGGCATGGGGGCGACCAGCGAGCCGCCCACATCGGCATCGGCGTCGTGGGTGGGGCCGGGCAGGCCGACCACGTGCTGGCGGCCATCGGCCAGAATCACCAGATCATCGCCGAGGCGAACCACGGTGGCGCGTCGGGCGAGGCCGTCGATTTCGGCGACCAGATCGCCGGTCGCGGCGTCGGCGGCGAGATCCCCGGGGGCGGTGAGCACGCCGGACGCCGCGTGCGCCCGACCCTCGGGCAAGGTGAAGGTAAAGCCGCCATCGCGCCGATAGTGAACGCCCACCCGCACCGGAGTGCTGCCGTCGCGCAGGTCGAGGGCGTGGGCGTCGCGGTCATTGATGCGCCAGCCATCGGCCCGGTGCCAGGGCGAGGTCGGATCGCCCGAGGCGGCGCGGCGCCGGGCGGCTTGGTTCTGCTCGGTCAGGACCAGGAACAAGGCGGCCAGGACCAGGGTGTCGGCCTCCAGCGGCCGGGGCTCGGGGAACAGGGCGCCGGCGTGAGTCTCGATAAAGCCGGTCGAAAGGTCGGCGGCGGCAAAGGCCGGGTGGGCCGCCACCGCCCCCAGGAATTCCAGGTTGGTGGCCACCCCAGCCACGCGCAAGGCGGCCAAGGCGCCCTTGAGCCGTCCCAGGGCCGCCGTGCGGTCCACATCCCAAACGATCAACTTGGCCAGCAGCGGGTCGTAATGGATGCCGATGATGTCGCCTTCCTCGATGCCGCTATCGAGCCGCACATGCGGGCTGGCGGCGGGCGGGCGGACCACCCGCAGGCGACCGGTGGCGGGCGCGAAGCCGCGGGCCGGGTCCTCGGCGCAGATCCGGGCCTCGAAGGCGTGGCCCTGGGCCGAGATCCGCTCCTGGGTCAGGGGCAGGGGCAGGCCGGCGGCGACGCGCAGTTGCCATTCCACCAGATCAAGGCCGGTGATCATTTCGGTCACCGGGTGCTCGACCTGAAGGCGGGTGTTCATTTCGATGAAATAGAAAGCGTCGCCCTCGACCAGAAACTCCACCGTGCCCGCGCCGTAATAGCCGATGGCCTGGGCGGCGGCGCGGGCGGCGCTGGCCATGCGGGCGCGCAGATCAGGGGCAAGGCCGGGGGCCGGCGCTTCCTCGATGACCTTTTGGTGGCGGCGCTGCACCGAGCAATCGCGGTCGAACAGGGAGACGATTCCGCCATGGGTATCGCCGAACACCTGGACCTCGACGTGACGCGGTCGCGCCAGATATTTTTCCAGCAGCACGGCATCGTCGCCAAACGCCGCCTTGGCCTCGCGGCGGGCGGCGGCCAGGGCCGGGGCGAAGTCCTCGGCCGCTGTGACCACCCGCATGCCTTTGCCGCCGCCGCCGGCGCTGGCCTTGATCAGCACGGGAAAGCCCAGGCGGGTGGCGGCCTCGGCCAGGGCATTGTCGTCGGCCTCGGCCTCGTGGAAGCCGGGGGACCAAGGGCACACCGGCCTCGGCCATCAGGCGCTTGGAGGCGGCCTTGGAGCCCATCACTTCAATGGCGGTGACGCTGGGACCGATGAACACCAAGCCAGCCTCGGCGCAGGCCCGGGCAAAGGTCGCGTTTTCCGACAAAAAGCCATAACCCGGGTGCACGGCCTGGGCGCCGGTCAGGCGGGCGGCTTGGATCAGGCGCTCTTGCACCAGATAGCTTTCGGCGGCCGGGGCTGGGCCCAGGCGCACGGCCTCGTCGCACAGCCGGACGTGGCGGGCGTTGGCGTCGGCGTCCGAGAACACGGCCACGGTCTTGATGCCCAGGCGCTTGGCGGTACGGGCGATGCGGCAGGCGATTTCCCCGCGATTGGCGATCAGGATTTTCTCGAACATAGTCCCTCCCTGGGGATTTTTTTTCTGAGTCCCTTAACGGCATGAGGGGTTTGGGGAGGCGAGCCTCCCCAGCCTTAAGAAGGCCAAGGCTGGGGAGGCTCGCCTCCCCAGACCCCTCGTCACGAAAAAAAGGCCTAGGGGCGCCAGGCCGGGGGGCGTTTGGCCAGGAAGGCGCTGACACCCTCGCGGCCGTCGGTGCTGGCGCGGGCGTCGGCGATGCGTTGGGCGGTCTCCAGCATCAAAGCGTCGTCGCCCGGGCGGCGGCCTTCCAGGGTGTGGAGCAGGGCCTTGGAGGCGGCTTGGGCCTCGGGGCTGCCTTGGAGCAACGCGGCGATCAGGTCGGCGGCCGCGCTGTCCAGGTCGGGCACCACGGCGCTGACCAGACCCAGGGCGAGGGCGCGGGAGGCATCGAAGCGCTCGCCGGTCAAAAACAGGCGGCGGCAGGCCCGAAGGCCGATGGCGCGCGCCACATAGGGCGAGATCGCCCCGGGCACGAGGCCCAGGCGGACCTCGGAGAGGCTGAACAGGGCATCCTCGCGGGCGAGCGCGATGTCGCAGGCCGCCACCAGTCCGACCCCACCGCCAAACACCGGCCCGTGGACCAAGGCCACGGTCGGGCGGGGGCAGCGGTCGAGGGTGCGCATCAGGCGGGCCAGGGCCAAGGCGTCGGCGACGTTTTCCTCGGGGCTGTAGGCGGCCATGCGCTGCATCCAGGTAAGGTCGGCGCCCGCGCAAAAGGCGGGGCCGGCCCCGGCCAGGACAATGACCCGGGTGGTGGGATCGGCGCCCCAGCGGGTGACGGCGGCGTCGAGGGCGGCGATGACGTGCTCGTCGAAGGCGTTGCGCACCTCGGGCCGGTTGAGGGTGAGGCGGACGATGCCGCGTTCGTCAAGATGTTCTAGAACAACTGTCAAGATCCCTCCCTCCCTACATGCGGAAGATGCCGAACGACGCCTTGGGGATTGGCGCGTTGAGGGCAGCGGACAGGGAGAGACCCAGGGTCATGCGGGCCTCGGCGGGATCAATGATGCCGTCGTCCCACAGCCGGGCGCTGGCATAGTAGGGGTTGCCTTGGGTTTCGTATTGAGCGCGGATCGGGGCCTTGAAGGCGTCCTCGTCCTCGGCCGACCACGCGGTGCCCGCGGCCTCCAGGGCGTCGCGGCGCACCTGGGCCAACACGTTGGCCGCCTGCTCGCCGCCCATCACGGAAATGCGGCTGTTGGGCCACGTCCACAGGAAACGCGGGTTATAGGCGCGGCCGCACATGGCATAGTTGCCGGCGCCATAGGAGCCGCCGATGATCATGGTCAGGCGGGGCACCGGGGCGCAGGCAACGGCAGTGACCATCTTGGCGCCGTCCTTGGCGATGCCCTGGGCCTCGTACTTGCGCCCGACCATGAAGCCGCTGATGTTTTGCAAGAAGATCAGGGGAATGCCGCGCTGGGCGCACAACTGGACAAAGTGGGCGCCCTTTTGCGCGCTCTCCGAGAACAAGATGCCGTTGTTGGCCACGATGCCGACGGGATAGCCGAACAGGCGGGCAAAGCCGCACACCAAGGTGGGGCCATAGAGGGCGCGGAACTCGTCGAGGCGCGAGCCATCGACAATGCGCGCAATGATCTCGCGCACGTCATAGGGCTTGCGCGGGTCGGCGGGCAAAATGCCGTAGATCTCGCTGGGGTCGTACAGCGGCTCTTCGGGGCTGCGGACATCCAGGTCCACCCGCTTGACCCGGTTGAGCCCGGCGACTACTCGGCGCGCCAGGGCCAGGGCATGGCGGTCGTCTTGGGCATAGTGGTCGGTCACGCCGGAGATGCGGCAATGGACATCGGCGCCGCCCAGGTCCTCGGCACTCACCACCTCGCCGGTCGCCGCTTTCACCAGGGGCGGGCCGCCCAGGAAGATGGTGCCCTGGCCGCGCACGATGATGCTCTCATCGGCCATGGCTGGCACATAGGCGCCGCCGGCGGTGCAACTGCCCAGCACCACGGCAATCTGCGGGATGCCGGCGGCGCTGAGGGTGGCCTGGTTGTAGAAGATCCGACCGAAATGATCGCGGTCGGGAAAGACGTCATCCTGGCGCGGCAGAAAGGCACCGCCGGATTCCACGAGATAAACGCAAGGCAGGGCGTTCTCGCGGGCGATTTCTTGGGCGCGCAGGTGCTTTTTGACCGTGAGGGGGTAGTAGGAGCCACCCTTGACCGTGGCGTCATTGGCGACGATGACGCACTCGGTGCCCTCGATGCGGCCGATGCCGGTGATGATGCCCGCGCCCGGCACCGGGTCGTCGTAGACCTCCCAGGCGGCAAAGGGGCTGAGTTCGAGAAAGGGCGAGCCAACATCAAGCAAGGTGCGCACGCGCTCGCGTGGCAGCAACTTGCCCCGGCCGACATGGCGCTCACACGCGCGCGGCCCGCCGCCGGCCTTAACCACCCCCATGGACCGGCGCAACTCGGTCACTAGAGTGTCCATGTGGGCAGCATTCGTCTTGAAGTCACTGGACCTCGTGTTGAGGGCACTCTTGATCACACTCACCAGACAGACCTCCCCTATAAACTATTTTTTCTTTTTGTCATCACACGGGCCGTTTATTTTTATTTCAGATCGGAGGGGTCTGGGGAGGCCCGCCTCCCCAGCCTTCCTTTTTTGTTTTTTACCACCCCCCTCGCGTCAACCACCCGTCGATCATGTCCAACCGATCAGCCCCCCAAAACGGCTCGCCATCAACGAGCACATAGGGGACCCCACACACCCCATCCTTGCGGGCCCGCTCGACCTCCTCGAACAGCCGCTGCTTCCAAGGCGCGCTGGTGATCGCCGCCAAAAACGCCGCCCGCTCATGGCCCAGCCCGGCCGCGATGTCGGCCACGACCTCGGCCGCGCCGATATCGCGCTGGTCTTGGAAGTAGGCGCGAAATACGGCCAGGGCATACAAGCGGGCCGCCTCGCGGCTCTGGTCGCGGATCAGGTGAAAGCCCCGGGCCGCCGCCGCCGTGTTGAGCGGAAAGACATCGGGCAAGCGGCCGGTGAGGCCATACAGGCGAAAACAGCGCTCAACGTCGCGGCGGAAGTAGGCGCCCTTGAGCGGCTGCTCGGCCAACGGTCGGTTGCCGCTTTCTTGCATGAGCGGCCCCACCAGAATGGCCCGGCCGCGCACCTCGCGGGTGTGACGCTGGGCGATCTGGGTCAGGCGCTCGGCGGCGATCCAGCTATAGGGGCTGGTGAAGTCGAAGTAGAAGGTCAGGGGCTCGGGCATGGCCTCACCAAGGAACGTTGGCGCCGGTATAGGCAAGGAAGCGTCCGCTGTCGGCCGGGGTCAGGCCGTCGATCACCCGGCGCAGGCCGGTGACGGACTCCGGGGCGTCGATCATGCCGTTGGGGCCGCCCATGTCGGTGCGCACCCAACCCGGGTGCAGGGCGGCAACGGTGATGCCATCGGCGCGCAGGTCGAGGCTCAGGCTCTTGACCACGGCATTCAAGGCGGCCTTGGACGAGCGGTAAATATACTCGCCGCCCGAGGTGTTCTCGGTCATCGAGGCCATGAGCGAGGAGACGTAAACGGCCTTGGCCCCCGGCGCCAGGCGCAGGTTGGGCAACAAGGCCTCGGTCAGTTTGAGGGGCGCGATGGTATTGACCCGGAAGGTGTGCTCCCAGGCCGCGATATCCACCTCGGTCAAGGCTTGCGCCCCGCCGTAGACGCCGGCATTGCACACCAGAAGGTCGAGGGGACGGCCCTCCAGGCGCGAAGCAAACACCGGAATGGCGCCCGGTTCGGCGACATCCAGGGCCAGTTCCTCGACGCCCAGCGCCCCCAGGGCGTCGGCGCCGATGGGATCACGGCAGGTGGCAATGACATCCCAGCCGGCGGCCTTGTACTGCCGCGCGAATTCCAGGCCGAGGCCCCGGTTGGCGCCGGTGATGAGAACGGTGGGCATCGAATCCTCCTCAAGGTTCTTGCGTTGGGGGACCGCCAGGGGGGCCTAGGGGGTTAGACGCGCTCCACGGCCAAGGCAGTGGCCTCGCCGCCGCCAATGCACAGGCTCGCCACCCCCCGCCGCGTTCCCTGGCGGGCGAGCGCGTTGAGCAAGGTCACCACGATGCGCACGCCCGAGGCGCCGATCGGATGGCCCAGCGCACACGCGCCGCCCAGACTGTTGACCCGTTCGGGATCCAGGTCCAGATCCCTCAGGGCCGCCAGGGTGACAACGGCGAAGGCTTCGTTGATTTCCCAGGCCTCGACCGCGTTCGTGGTCCATCCCGTCCTGTCCAAAAGGCGACGGCAGGCCCCGGCCGGGGCGGTGGTGAACCACTGGGGCTCTTGGGCAAAGGCGGCATGGCCGTGCACGATCGCCTGGATCGGCCAGCCCTCGGCCTGGGCTACCGAGGCTCGCGTTAGCAGCAAGGCGGCGGCGCCATCGGAAATCGAGGAACTGTTGGCCGCCGTCACCGTGCCATCAGCGCGAAACGCCGGCTTGAGGGTGGGAATGCGCGCCGGATCGGCCTTGGCCGGCATTTCGTCCTGGCTCACGCTCACCGCGCCACCCTTGGCCGGCACCGACACCGCGACGATTTCGGGGGCGAAAGCGTCGGCGGCCTGGGCAGCCTGGGCCCGGGTCAAAGAGCGCACGGCCCAGGCGTCTTGCTGGGCGCGGTCGAAGCCATAGGCCTGGGCGGTGTCCTCGGCAAAGGTGCCCATCAGGCGGCCGCGGTCGTAGGCATCTTCCAGGCCATCCAGAAACATGTGGTCACTGACCGTGCCGTGGCCCAGGCGATAGCCGCTGCGCGCCCGGTCCAGGAGGTAGGGCGCATTGGACATGCTCTCCATGCCGCCGGCCACCACCACCCGAGCCACCCCGGCTTGGAGGGCATTGACGGCAAGAATGGTCGCCTCCATGGCCGAGCCGCACATCTTGTTGATGGTGGTGCAGGGCACCGACCACGGCAGCCCCGCCGCATGGGCCGCCTGACGGGCCGGCGCCTGCCCCCAGGCCGGCCGGCAGAACACAGCCCATCAGCACACTGTCCACCTGGGCGGCGGCGCCGGGTGCGGCGTCTAGCACCGCCTTGATCGCCACGCCCCCCCAGCGCCGGGGCCCGTAGACCCGACAAAAGACCCTGGAACGCCCCCATGGGCGTGCGACGGGCGGAAACGATCACGATGGGGTCTTGAGACATGGGGGATTCCCTCCTTGGTGGGTGGTGGGAGGGGGCGCGGTTTGGAAAACGCCGGCACCCAAATCGCCCCGCTGGTGACCTTGTTCGGCCCCGTGCGCCGCGTCACCGCGCTGGCCACCCACCGCGCCGACGCCCAGGCCGCCCCGGACCTGTCCTTCGGCCTGCTGGAGTTCGACGACGGCGTCGTCGCCCGCCTGACCACGGCCACCACCGGCCCGGTCAACCGCTCCTTGCGCCTTGTCGGCACCGAGGGCTCGGCCAGCTTGGCCGACGTGTGGGATTTCCCGGCCCAGGCCAGCTTGAGCCCGGCGGGCTGCTCGGGCGCGCGCGGCCTCTTGCGCAAGGTGGAAGGGCTGGTCCAGGGCTGGGCCCCGGGCATCGGCCTCGGCCCGCGCCTGATCTCGGCCAAGCCCTCGACCATGGTGCGCTTGAAGGGCGGCGGCCCGCGCTTCGACTTCGCGCGTGGCATCTCGGCCCTGGTGGACGCGGTGCGCGGCGGCCCTAACCGGGTCCCGGCTTCGCTGGGCCTGCATATCTTGGAAGTGTCCTGGGCCCTGCAAGCCGCCCCGGGCAGCGCGACGCAGACCATCACCACCCAGCCCGAGCGCCCGGCCCTTTACGACTGGGCCAAATAACCCGAGGGGTCTGGGGAGGCCGCGCCTCCCCAGCCTTTTTTTAAGGGAAGGCTGGGGAGGCTCGCCTCCCCAGACCCCTCATATCTTTGCAAGAATCTGGCGGGCCGCGATGACCGAGGGTTTGTCGTCGCCGCCGTGCAGCAAGGCCACCGCCTCTTTCAGCCCGGCGCGTTGTTGAGCGCGGACGGTTTCATCATCCATCAGGCCTTGCAGTGTTTTCTCTAACCTCTTGGCCGTACACGCTTCTTGGAGCAGCTCAGGCACCACCAAGCGGTCGAGCAGAATATTGATCATGTTCACAAAACGCCGCCCGGGCAGCAAAACCCGGCGGAACAGGAAGGCCGAGGCGGGATTGACCTTGTAGGCCACGAGGTGGGGCACTCCGGCTAAGGCCAGTTCCAGGCTGATGGTGCCCGAGGCGGCCAAGGCGGCGCGGGCGGCAGCAAAGGCATCGGCCTTTTCCTCCCCGCCCACCACGCACACCGGCACCGGCCAGTCGCGGGTCTCGGCCTCCAACTTGGCGCGCAGATGGGCCAAGGTCGGGATCACCACCTGCAAGTCGGGCCGTCCCGGCGCCAGGGCCCGCACCACCTCGGCAAATACCGGAACCAACCGGCGCAACTCGCCTTTGCGGCTGCCGGGCAGCACCAGCAAGATCGGAGCGTCCTCGGCCAAGCCATGGCGCCGACGAAACGCCGACGCATCGCCCCGGTCCAGACCGGCCTCAATCACCGCATGACCCACATGGGAGGCCTGCCCGCCGTGGGGGGTGAACAAGGCTGGCTCGAACGGCCACAAGCACAACAGGTGCTCGACCCGCGTCGCCACTGCCTTGGCGCGCCCGGCCTTCCAGATCCAGACCATGGGGGCCACGTAATGGATCCGCTGCGTGGCCACGCCCTGGTCGCGCAGGGCCGCCTGCACCCGGCCGGTAAAGCCCCAGGAGTCGATGGTCACCACCGCCGCCGGCGCCTGGGCCTTGATGTCGGCCACGGTTTCCTTGAGGCGCCGCATCAGGCGGACAGTGGCCGGCAAGACCTCGAGAAAGCCCATGATCGCCAATTCCCCCATGGGGATCAGGCTATCCAGGCCCTCGGCGGCCATTTGCTCGCCGCCAATGCCGGCGAAGCGGACCTCCCCTTGGGTTTCGGTCTTGAGGGCGCGCATCAAATGGGCCCCCAACTGATCGCCGGAGGGCTCGCCGGCGATGAGGTAAATCAGGGGAGCGGTCATGGGAGCATCTCCACATCGGCGGGAGTGAGGCCAACCAGGAACAGGCCCAGGGCATCGGCCCGGGCACGGACCGCCTCGGGATCAATCAGCAAGGTAGCCCCGGCCTCGACGCCGACGCCCCGCAATCCGGCCGCCCGCGCGTTGTCGAGGGTCCGGGGCCCCACGGCCGGCAGATCCACGCGACGGTCTTGTTGCGGCTTGCAGGCCTTGACCAAGACGCCGCCCCCCCCTTCACGGGCCAGACCGGCGCAGCGCTCCAACATGGCATCGGTGCCCTCGATGGCCTCCAGAGCCAAGGTCAGCCCCTGTTGGACCACCGCCCCCTGCCCCACGTCCATGGCGCCGATGGCGCGGGCCAAGCGAAAGGCATGGCGCAGGTCGCGCCAGCCCTGTTCATCGGGTTCAATGCACCCCAAAACGCCGGCCCCGGCCACCTCGCCGCCAATGACACTGTGCGGTGCCTCCACGACAAAGCCGTGGTGCTCCAACTCACGCACGATGGCTCGCAACAGGGAATCGTCACCCAGAGCCTGGGCTCCGACCCGGGCCAGAAAGGCGGCGGTCCGCCAATCGGGCCACAAGGACATCAAGGAGGTCAGACTCGGGCGACGCACCCAGCCAGCCATACACAGATGATGAATCTCCCGCGCCAGAAGACGCTCCGCCGCCTCGCCGGCCCGTCCCAGCCGGGTCCACACTTGGGGAATTTCGGCGGGCCACTGGGCCGGATCGGCTTGACCTTCCAGGCCGACCACCAGGAACGGGCGTCCCTGGGCTTGGCAGGCCCGCATCACGCGATGCGGCAGGTCGCCGCCACCGGCAATGATGGCAAGAGGCGGCCCCGCAGTCATGCGAGGTCGGGATCCTCGGGGCGGCACAGCCCGCGCGAGGAGTCGGCCTGCACGAACGCCAGCACCTCGGCCACGATCGCCGAGTCAGGATACTGCTGGGCCACCAAGGGAAGCTGTTCGGCCACGGCGCTCCCGGAAAACAGCAGCTTGGCCGCCCCCCGCAAGGCATGCATCTCGTCGCGGGCATAGCCCCGGCGCCGCAGCCCGACGATATTAAGACCGGCGAGATGAGCACGGTTGCCGATCACCGAGCCAAAGGGGATAACATCCGCCTCCACCCCGGTGACACCACCAACCATGGCCAGCTTGCCGATGCGCACGAACTGGTGAACAGCGGCGCCGCCCCCCAACACAGCCCAATCACCAATGTGCACGTGACCGCCCAACAGCACATTGTTGGCGATAATCACCTCATCACCAATGTGGCAATCATGGGCCACGTGCACGCCGACCATGAACAGGCCCCCGTTGCCGACACGGGTGATCATTCCCCCGCCCTCGGTCCCGGGGTTCATGGTGACGTGCTCACGGATGACGTTCCGCTCGCCAATCTCCAAGGTTGAAGGCTCGCCCCGGTATTTGAGATCCTGCGGCGGGCTGCCAAGACTGGCAAAGGGAAACACGGTGGTCCCGGCACCGATCCGGGTGCGTCCACTGACCGCCACATGGCTCACCAAGGTCACGCCCTCGCCCAAGACGACATCGGGACCGACGGTGCAAAACGGCCCGATGGTGACCGACTCGGCGAGGGTGGCGCGGGGATCGACCACGGCGGTGGCGTGAACGCTGGGCATGCGAAGTCCTTATGACCAAAAACGAGCTGACTCAAAAAAGGCGACGCAGGCTGGAGCCTACCTCTCCTCGTCGGCGATCATGGCGGCGAAGGTCGCCTCGGCTACGATCACGTCGTTGACGCAGGCCTCGCCCTGGAACTTCCAGACAGCGCCCCGATTACGAATTTTGGTCACGTTGAGATGGAGCTGATCCCCCGGAACGACCGGGCGACGGAAGCGGGCATTCTCGACGATCATGAAATAGACGAGCTTGCCCTGAGCCGAGACCCCCAAGGCATCAACCACCAGCACGCCGGCGGTCTGGGCCATGGCCTCAACGATGAGAACCCCGGGCATGACCGGTCGGCCGGGGAAGTGCCCCTGAAAGAACGGCTCGTTGATGCTGACGTTTTTAATACCGGTTCCGCTGGTGCCGTGCACCACGTTGATCACCCGGTCAACCAGCAAGAAGGGATAGCGGTGGGGGATCATGTCCATGATCCGACCGATATCAATGGTTGTCTCGCCGGATCCAACGTCCTGTGCGTCAGCCTGCGCCACTTCTGTCATCCGTTAGGGTCCTCATCAGCGGGTTCGCGCCCCGATCGCGTCCGGTCTGCCATGTCAGAGGGAGAGGCCCCGGAAGCCGGGAGGCGACGCCCCCTGCCATGCGCAGGGTGTGCGCCGCCTTTGTTACGGATCCGCCCTGCGACGTCAACCGTCTGTGGATCAGTCTTCAGGTCTTCCGGGCCCCGAACGAGCGGGAAAGCTTATTTGCCGTCCTGGGACGGGGCCGGCAGTTGCTCCGGGTTGGGGAAGGTCACCTTGGGCAGGTTGGTATCCACCCGCTTCAGGACCTCGTCGGTCATGTTCATGCGGGGATCGAACAACAACACCTGGGTCTTGTAGAGGACCAGATTGACGCTGCGTTCGCTCGCTACCTGATCCGACACGCGAATGACCATGTCCTGGATCTCGCCCAGGGACTGGGCCATGGCGCGGTCGAGATTCTGGCGCAAGGTGGTGAAGCGGACCTGGAAGGCGCCGACTTTCTTTTCAAAGTCCTGGCGCTTTTTCTTGAAGGACTCGCTGCCCTGGTCGGTTTCCCGCGCCAAAGCGGCCTGGGCGTCATGGAGTGCCTTTTCCTCTTTCTGCGCCTGGGCCTGATAGGTGGCCAGATACTTGTCGCGCTCGGCACGAGCCTGCTTAGCCGCGGCCGAGTCGGCGAGAATTTTCTGCACGTCGATCACGCCGACCGTGGAGTTGGGAAAGTCCTCGGCCAGGGCGGCGCCCATCGGGAGGGAAACAAACAACAGAGCCGCGCAAGCCAGCCGCCGCGCGCCTTTCAGGGATCCCATCGTCAGAACCTCGATCCAAAGGAAATCCGAAGCAGTTCGGTTTCATCAAACGACTTTTTGACCACGGGGAAACCCACATCGATGGCGATGGGGCCCACGGGCGAGACCCACGTCACGCCGCCGCCAAAGGACAGGCGGGGCGACGTTGAGGCATCAATCAACGAAGAGTCGAAATCATCCGGTCGGCCAATCATGCCGAAATCAGAAAACAGACGCCCCGACAACCCAAGATCATCGGGTAGCCCCAGGGGCACGCCGATCTCGACCGTGCCGGTACTGACCCAGTTGCCGCCGAGGGCATCGTCGGTGCTGCTATCGCGAGGACTGGCGCCGGCCGCGGCAAAGCCACGCAGATTGGATCCGCCCAGATTGTAGCGCTGGTTGATGTTAACATCCTTACCTAACCCAACAATATACCCGGCCTGCCCGCGCACCGAGAGGGACCACGCCGGATTCCAGTCGAGCCAGTCGCCAAGTGGCGCGTAGTACCCTGCCTTGAGGTCGGAGCGCACGAAATATTCCGTGCCCCCCAAACCGGCGATATCGTTGCCCAACGAAACGAAGTAGCCGTCCTTGGGGTTCAGCTTGCTATCACGCTTGTCGTAGGTCAGCGTGTGTCCGACCAGGGAGACCACCGTGTTGTCGGGCTGGTTGCGAATATAGACGGACGCATCATCATCGACGTCGATGATGTCCGTATACTCGGCGTTATAGCGGAAGGAGTGAGACCAGCTCTCGTTGTAGTTATACCCCAGTCGCAATGCCGTGCCGATGGAGCGATAATCGTAGGAACTTTCGTCCGTCAGATCGCGCTCCAAAGCATACACATCGACCCCCGCCTTGAGGCGCCGGTCCAGGAAGTAAGGCTCGGTAAAGCTGATATCCACCTGGCTGCGACGCTGGGCCCAGGAGACGGAGGCCTTCAGATCCTGGCCTCGTCCCAGGAAGTTGCGCTCACGCACGCCCACTTCGACCAAGGCGCCAACCGAGCTGGACCAGCCCACGCCAAAGGAGACTTCGCCCGTGGATTTTTCCGCCACGTTGATTTTGACCACGGTTCGATCCGCCGCGGTGGGCGACGGCTCGTTGGTGACATCCACCTTCTCGAAATACCCGAGATCTTGGATGTTTTGGCGCGAGCGCCGCAGCTTGGCCGTATTGAAGGCGTCTCCTTCGGCCAAGGACACCTCGCGTCGGATCACTTCGTCGTGGGTGCGCATATTGCCGTTGATGTCGATCCGCTCGACAAATACCCGCGGGCCCTCGTCGATCTGGAACGTCATGCCGATGGTCCGAGCCTCGGGATCGCGTTCCACGCGGGGGCGGACATCAACGAACGCGTAGCCCAGGGTTCCCACCTTATCGGTGAGTTTTTGAACGGTCTTTTCCACCTTGTCGGCGTTGTACCAATCTCCGGCCTTGAGATCGAGTTCGGCGCGCAGGACCTCGGGGTTCAGGGCTTCCAAGGTGGTCTCGACATTGATCTGACCAAAGCGGTAGCGCTCGCCTTCCGACACGGTAAAGGTCAGAAAGAAGCTCTCCTTGTCCGGCGACAACTCGGCCACGGCCGACTTGACCTCAAAGTCGGCATAACCATGCTTCAGGTAATAGCGGCGCAGCAACTCGCGGTCATAATTCAGGCGGTCGGGATCATAGGAGTCGGTCGAGGACAAGAAGCGATACCACGCAGACTCGGAAGTCTCGACCACCTCGCGCAGGTCAGCGTCGCTGTACTTCTGGTTCCCGATAAAGGCAATGCGCTTCACCGTGGTGGAAGGGCCTTCGTTAATCTCGAAGACGAGGTCAACCCGGTTTTGCTCTTGCTGGATGATCTTCGGCTCGACCGACACGGCATAGCGGCCGGAGCGGCGGTAAAGCTCAAGAATACGCTGAACGTCTTCCTGGACCTTCACCCGGGTATAAACAACGCGCGGGCGCAACTGGATTTCTTTTTCCAGGGCGTCTTGTTCGATCCGCCGGTTCCCCTCGAAGGCGATCCGGTTAATGATAGGATTTTCCACCACCTTGACCGTCAAAACGCCGGCGTCCTGATTCATGGTCACATCAGAGAACAGACCGGTTTCGAACAACTCCTTCAAGGAGCGGTCCGCCTTGGCCGGGTCGTAAGGCTCGCCCTCATGGAGGCTGAGATAGGTGCGCACCGTTTCGGATTCGATGCGCTGCGTGCCTTCAATCACAATACGCTGCACGACGACACCGCTGACACCGCCCGTGGGCGCGGCGGCTCTTGTCTGCGCCAGCGCCGCCTCGGGCCCCAGGGCCACCGCTCCGCCCAGCGCAAGGACTCCCAACCACCCGGTGATTCTTGTCACGGCGTCCCCCATGATCTGTTTTTCGGCCTCCCGCACGTTTCCCCGGGCCGGCTTACGCGAAACAAACGGACCTTACCCCCACAAGCCCTTCAGCCCCAAGTCATTCCAGGTGGCAAAGAGCATGAGGGCCACGACCAGCGCCAACCCGACCTTAAGCCCCATTTCTTGAATCCGCTCGGTCAGGGGACGCCCCCGTAAGGCCTCTATGGTGTAAAACATCAGGTGTCCGCCGTCGAGCATGGGAATGGGAAAAAGATTGATGAGACCGAGGTTGGCGGAGAGCAAGGCAATAAAGACGATCAGATCGGCGACACCACGCTCGGCGGCCTGTCCTGAGAACAAGGCAATCCGAATCGGCCCTCCCAGCTCGCTGGCGGAGCGAAAGCCGCTGATCATCTGTCCGACATAGGTCAAGGTGTCGGCGGAGAGGGTCCACGTCTGGGCGACTCCCTGCTCCAGGGCTTGCACCGGACCCAGACGGTGCACGTCACCGGGGGAGAGTTTAATCTGGATCCCCAACTGCGCCATTTTGACCGTGTTGCCCAGGCCGTCGTCGTTGTCCACGAAACGGGGCTGAACCTCGACCCGCAGGGGCTGGCCATCGCGCACCAAGCCCACCTGCATGACTTTCCCATCGGACAGGGCGACCCGGCGCTGCACGTCTTGGAACCGCTCCACGGTCTTGCCGTTCAGGGCAACGATGCGATCGCCGACCTTGAGACCAGCCGCCTCAGCCGCGCTCCCTGCCAACACCGCATCAATCACCGGAACCGAGCGCGTCTGGCCATGAATCATGAAGAGGCCGGCAAAGACCAAAATGGCAAAAGCAAAGTTGGCAAGCGGCCCCGCCGCCACAATGGCCGCGCGCTGCCCGACCCGCTTGTGATGAAAGCACACCGCCTTTTCCTCAGGCGTCATGGCCTCTAGATCGACCTCGGCGCTGCCGCTACTTTCGTCCGCATCGCCAAAAAAGCGGACATACCCCCCCACAGGCAGCAAACTCAAGCGCCAGCGCGTCCCGTGCCGGTCGGTGTACCCCAGCAGCTCTGGCCCCATGCCGATGGAAAAAACCTCCACCCGCACACCGTTCCAGCGCGCGACCAGAAAGTGTCCCAGCTCATGCACGAACACCACGACGGTGAGGACGAGAAGAAACGCAAGGACAGTGTGGAAAATTTCGGGCATGGCTCTCGTTTCAGCCCCCCCGGGGGGCGCGCCAGAACAGGCGGACAAAAAGAGGAGCCCCCGGGCTGGGGACCCCTCCCTCATGTAAGAAGGTTTTTAGGCAGCCGCCAGACGCTCGGCATGCCCCGCCGCCAGACGTCGAGCCTCGGCATCGACCGCAAGAACGGCCTCAAGCGCCGACACCGCTTGGTTGCCCAAGGGCCCGGCCATGACCGCGTTCATGGTAGTCTCCACCACCGCCGGAATATCGAGGAAGCCGATTTGCCGCCCCAGGAAGGCCGCCACGGCCACCTCGTTGGCCGCATTCATGGCCGTCGGCGCGACCCCGCCGCGCGCCAGGGCCTCGCGCACGATGCGCAGCGCCGGGAAGCGCTCAGGATCGGGATCGCGGAAATCCAACCGAGCCTGGGCGGCCAGATCCAGGCGCGGCACCGGGGCGTTCATCCGGTCGGGCCATGCAAGGCAAAACGCAATGGGTGTGCGCATGTCGGGCGAGCCCAACTGAGCCAGTACCGAGCCGTCCACGTAGGCCACCGCCGAGTGAATCACCGATTGTGGATGGACAAGAATGCGGATCCGATCGCCCGGCAGGCCAAAAAGATGATACGCCTCAATGAATTCCAGGCCTTTGTTAAACATAGACGCGGAATCGACACTGATCTTGGCGCCCATCGACCAGTTGGGATGGGCGACAGCCTGCTCCGGGGTCGCCAGGGCCATGGCCTCGCGCGACCAGTCACGGAACGGCCCGCCCGACGCGGTCAAGATCAGATGATCAATGCGCTCAGGCCGATCAAAATCAAAGACCTGGAAGATGGCGTTGTGTTCCGAATCTACCGGCAGCAAGGTGGTGCCATGGCGCTTGACCTCGCGCATGAACAGGTCGCCCGCACACACCAAACACTCTTTGTTAGCCAGGGCCACGGTGCGTCCTTGAGCGACGGCGGCCAGGGTGGGCGCCAGACCGGCAGCGCCAACGATGGCGGCCATGGTCCAGTCGGCTGGGCGTGCGGCCGCTTCAACCACCGCCTCGGGTCCGGCAGCAGCCTCGATACCACTGCCGGCCAAGGCGGCCTTCAGCGCCCCATACGCCTTGGGATCGGCCACCACGGCCACCTCGGCGCCCAGGTCGCGGGCCTGAGCCGCCAGGGCCTCGGCATTGGCATTGGCGGTGAGCGCCACCACCCGATAGCGGTCCCGGTTGCGCGACACGAGGTCGATGGTGCTCTTGCCGATGGACCCGGTCGATCCCAGAATCGTGAGACGCCTGGGTGCGCCGGTCGCCGCCTCGTTTACTGCCATAGGGTTACTCCCCCCTCCAACAACGCCACGATCAAGGCCACCAGCGGAGCCGCCGCCAGCAGGCCATCCATCCGGTCGAGCACGCCGCCATGTCCGGGAATGATCTGGCTGGAGTCCTTGACGTTGAAGCGACGCTTCACAAAGGACTCGAAGAGGTCACCGGCCTGGGAGATCACCGCCAGCCCGGGCCCCAGCACCAGCACCCACAGGGGCGCGTCGATACCGGTCACGAACAACAACACACCCCCGGCCAAAAACGCCGAGGCCACGCCGCCCAGCAAGCCCGACCACGTCTTGCGCGGGCTGATGGCGGGCGCAAGAAGGGGGCCGCCCAGGGTACGCCCGGCGGCATAGGCGCCGCTTGTCGGTGGCCCAAACCACGGCCAGACAGCCAAAACAGGGTTTCCCAGCCGCCTAGCGGCGCGCAGCCACACCAGCGAGAGCAAGGTCACCCCCAGATACACAAGGCCGGTTAGGGTCCAAGCGCGCACGGTCCCGGCGGTGCGATCGAGCCACGCGATCACGGCAGCCGCCACGGCCAAAAGTCCGATCGCTGCCCCCGGTGCCTCGCTGGCCAGCAGGCCCACCAAAGCGAGGGCGACGGCCATCACCCAGCCCGACGGGCCGAAGCGCCCATGGCACAACCGCGCCCATTCCCAGCCCATCAAGGCGCCGCCCAGCGCCCCTAAAAAGCCAAACCACGGCGACCCCGCATAGGCCGCCAGAAGAAAGGGGGGCGCTAGGGCAAGCGCGGACAGCACACGGGTCTTGAGCACGCGGGACTCCCTTGGGATAAGGCTCGCGCGCCGCGCACCGACGCGCCCGAAACGAGCGGGCTCACAGCCCGCCAAAACGCCGCTCGCGGTTTTGGAAATCTTCAACCGCGGCGGCGAGTTCCTTGCCGTTGAAATCAGGCCAGAGCACGGGCGAGAAAATCAACTCGGCATAGGCCATTTGCCAAAGCAAAAAGTTGCTCACCCGCTGCTCGCCGCTGGTGCGGATCAAGACATCGGGGTCAGGCAGGTCGTGGGTCAGCAAGGCGCCCGAAACCGTGGCTTCGTCGATGGCCTCGGGATCAAGACGCCCTTGCGCCACGGCACGGGCCAGGGTGCGAACCGTGTCCACCATTTCCTGGCGCGCCCCATAATTGAGGGCCAAGGTCAGGTGCAGACCGGTATTGGCGCTGGTCCGGGCTTCGGCATCCCCCAGCAAGGCTTGAAGATCAGGGGAAAAGCGATCGCGCCGCCCGATAATCCGCAATCTCACATTATTCTTCTCAAGATTGCGAACTTCGTTGTTCAGATAGAGCCGCAACAGGCCTAGGAGATCCCCCACCTCACCTTGCGGCCGCTTCCAGTTTTCCGAGGAAAAGCCGAAGAGCGTCAGATGGGTGACACCCAAGCCGGGCGATGCCTCCACAACCGAGCGCACCGCCTCGGCTCCCTGGCGATGGCCCGCGGTCCGAGGCAACCCCCGGGCACGGGCCCACCGACCGTTGCCATCCATGATGATGGCGACATGAAAAGGGGAAGCCGTCCCATCGGTGGGAGCAAGGAGGGGATCCATTGTCATCAGACCTGCATGATCTCCTGTTCCTTCGCTGCCAAGGCTTCATCAAGGCGCTTGATAGCATCGTCGGTCATGGTCTGGATCTCGCCCGAGAGCTTCTTATGCTCATCTTGGCTGATCACGTTGTCTTTTTCCATCTTCTTGAGATGGTCCATGCCATCGCGGCGCACGTTGCGCACGGCCACGCGGGCCTGCTCGGCGTACTTGCCGGCGATCTTGCTCAGTTCGACGCGGCGCTCCTCGTTGAGGGGCGGAATCGGCACCCGGATGGTTTGACCATCGGTCGCGGGATTAAGCCCGAGGCCAGCGTCGCGAATGGCCTTGTCCACGGCCTTGACCATGGTGCGGTCCCAGACCTGAACGGTGATCAGGCGGGGCTCGGGCACACTGACCGCAGCCACCTGATTGAGGGGGGTGGCTTGGCCATAGGCCTCAACCATCACCGGGTCAAGCAGGCTGGTCGAGGCGCGCCCGGTGCGCAAACCCGCGAATTCCTTCTTCAAAACGTCGAGAGCCCCCTCCATGCGGTGCTTCAGATCGGCCTTGAGGGAAGCGGGTTGGGCAGCATCAGCGGACACGGCACTCACTCCTGATCACGATCACAAAGGATTTCGGTAAAGCGACCCCGCCGCGACAGCACTTCGCCCAGGGCCCCCGGACTGTGCAGCGAGAAAACGACAATCGGAATGTTATTGTCTCGCGCCAAGGCAATGGCGGAAGTATCCATCACCCGCAGGTCCCGGGTCAGGACCTCGGTGAAGGTCAGGCTCTCGAAGCGCTGGGCGGTAGGATCCTTGTTGGGATCGGCGCTGTAAACGCCATCCACCTGGGTCGCCTTCAAAAGCGCATCACAGTTCATCTCGACGGCCCGCAAGGCAGCGGCGGTGTCGGTGGTGAAGAAGGGATTGCCGGTGCCGGCGGCGAAGATCACCACCCGGCCCTTTTCCATATGACGAATGGCGCGCCGACGGATGTAGGGCTCGCACACCATGGACATGGGAATGGCCGACTGCACCCGGGTCTGCACGCCTTTCTTCTCCAGAGCATTCTGGATAGCCAGGGCGTTCATGACCGTGGCCAGCATGCCCATGTAGTCGGCGCTGGTGCGGTCCATGCCCTTGGCCGCGGTGGAAACGCCCCGAAAAATGTTGCCGCCGCCCACCACTAGGCACACCTGAATGCCCCGCGCGTGAACCTCGCGGATTTCCTCGGCCACTCGCTCGACCATCTCCAGGTCCAGGCCGAACTCGCGATCGCCCAGCAGGCCCTCGCCGGACAGCTTCACCAGTACTCTGCGGTAGTATTCCGTGCCCACAACGCGGCCCTTTCTGTAATCCTTGGCAAAGGCCCGCTCTGCGGTCGGCTCCAGCCCGGGGCCACCGATCGCGCGGGTCCTTGGGAGAGACGCCCGGGGATGGATCCCCGGAGGATCTCGTGTCCGGTGATCCGCGCGCTGCCGGGCGGATCATAGGGGAGAGGCTGGATCAGGCCAACCCCGTTTTGACCCCACCGCTTTTGACAACGGCCGCCGGAACGGTGTCCGGCGGCCATGTCATCAGGCGCACAACGGGAAAACGACGCTTAACGCGCGAGCTGCGCCGCCACTTCCGCCGCGAAGTCGGTGACTTCCTTTTCGATCCCCTCGCCCAGCTGGTAGCGCACGAAACCAGCCAGGGTCACGGGAGCGCCCAGCTCCTTGCCAGCCTTCTCGAGAACCTGGGAGATGCGGGTCTCGCCGTCGATGACGAAGACCTGCTCGGTCAGGACCACTTCCTCGTAGAACTTGCGCAGGCGGCCTTCGACCATCTTTTCGATGATGTTCTCGGGCTTGCCGGAGGCGCGGGCCTGCTCGGACAGCACGGCGCGCTCACGCTCGACGGCGGTGGAGTCCACCTCGGCAACCGTAGCATACTGCGGGTTGGCGGCGGCCACGTGCATGGCGATCTGACGGCCGATCTCATCGAGCTTGGCCGGATCAGCGGCCGAGGACAGGGCCACCAGCACGCCAATCTTGCCCAGGCCCGGACGCACGGCGGTGTGCATGTAAGCCGACACCACGCCTTGCTCGACCGTCAAGGCGGCGGTACGGCGCAGGTTCATGTTTTCGCCGATGGTGGCGATCAGGTGGGTGATCTGCTCGGTGACGGTGCGGTCGGTGCCAGGCACGTTGGTCTGGGCCAGGGCCTCGACGTTGCTGCCGGTGGTAAGGGCGAGTCCGGCCAGGGTTTCGACAAAGCCCTGGAAGATTTCGTTGCGCGCGACAAAATCGGTCTCGGCATTCATCTCGACGACGGCACCCGTGGTGCCCTCGACCTTCACGCCGACCAGACCCTCGGAGGCGGTGCGGCCGGCCTTCTTGGCGGCGGCGGCCAAGCCCTTCTTGCGCAGCCAGTCGATGGCCGCTTCCATGTCGCCGTTGGTCTCGGCCAGCGCCTTCTTGCAATCCATCATGCCGGCGCCGGTCTTTTCGCGCAGGCCCTTGACCAGGGCGGCAGTGATCTCAGCCATGGGAGTCCTCTTTTTGACGATGGTCGTTTGTGCGTGCGGGGAGCGCATCGCCGCCGTCCGGGCCGTGGCTCCGGCCGGCGCCTCAAAAAGAGGGCGGCGCTCGCAGCGCCGCCCGTTCAGGATGTCTAACCCAATCGGCTCGCCTTCGGGCCGGTGGGAGAAAAAGGCGTCTTAGGCCTGGAACTCGCCGTCCTCGGCGCCCTGATCGGCGGCGACCAGGGTTTCGGCGGGCAGGGCCTCGGCCTCGCCCACGTCATAGCCCCGGGCGCCGAGCTGGGCCTGGATGCCGTCCAGAATGGCACCGCTCATCAGCTCGCAGTAGGTCTGGATGGCGCGGATGGCGTCGTCGTTGCCCGGGATCGGGTAGGCGATGCCATCGGGATCGGAGTTGGAGTCGATCACCGCGACCACCGGCATGCCGAGCTTGTTGGCCTCGCTCACCGCCAAGCTTTCCTTAACGGTGTCGATGATGAACAGCATGTCGGGCAGACCGCCCATGTCCTTGATCCCACCCAGCGCCAGCTCCAGCTTGGCGCGCTCGCGGTCAAGATTCAGCTGCTCCTTCTTGGTCAGACCCTGAAGGTCACCCGCGGCGAAGCGCTCTTCCAGATCGCGCAGACGCTTGATCGAGTGGGAGATGGTCTTCCAGTTGGTGAGCATGCCGCCCAGCCAGCGGTGGTTCACATAGTACTGGCCGCAGCGCCGGGCGTGCTCGGCGACCACGTCCTGGGCTTGGCGCTTGGTGCCGACGAAAAGAATACGCCCGCCAGCCGCCGCCACATCGCGCACCGCCTGCATCGAGCGGTACAGCAAGGGCACGGTCTGCTGCAAATCAATGATATGAACGTTGTCGCGCTGGCCATACAGGTAGGGCGCCATCTTGGGGTTCCAGCGGCGCGTGTTGTGGCCAAAGTGACAGCCGGCCTCGATGAGCTGGCGCATCGTGAAAGTGGGCAGAGCCATGACCGAAACTTTCCTGTTTTCCGGTTTATCCTCCGCGGGGGATTGGTCGGACAAGGTCCAGACACCGGATCGGCCGTGAGGCCGCGACTCCCCGCGTGCGTGATGGGCGGCTCTTTACCCCGCTCGCCGACCTTTGGCAAGAGGCTCTTACCGCCTTACATCCTCGCCGCCGGACTTTTTGACAGGAGACTAAAGACATGACCGCCAGCCTTGACCCCACCGCGCCCTCTTCCTTGGGGCCCGACCCGCTGGCTCCCGATCTTGGTGTGATGGCCCACCGGCGCTTGGAAGCCATCGGCCTCGTGGCTCTGCGCCTGGGCCAGTTGCTCATGGAAAGTGGCGCGCGCTCGGGCATCGTCGATACGGCGACCACCAGCCTCGCCCGTGCCCTTGGCGCCGCCGACGCCGAGGCCCGGGCCGGCTACGCCTCCTTGACCCTGACGGTCCGCCATGGCGTCAACTCGATTACCCGCATGGTCGGCGTCGGTCCCCACGGGGTCAATCATCGCTTGGAGCACGCCCTGCGCTCCCTCGTGCGCCGGGTGATGGATGCCCCCGCGCCACCGGAAACGGTCCAGATCGAGATCGAACGCCTAGCCCGCGAGACCCCCCGCCATCCCCGACTCCTCACCGCCTCGGCCGTCGGACTCGCATGTGCCGCCTTTGCCCACCTGCTGGGCGCCGATCCCCTGGGCGTGGCCGCCGTGGCCCCGGTGGCCGCCCTCGCCCAAGGTCTTCGCGTCGGCTTGCATCACCGCAAGGTCAACACGTTTCTGATTGCCTTCTTCATCGCCTTCGGCAGCGCGGCCGGCGCCGGCGCCTTGGCCCGACTCCTGGAGAGCACGAGCGTCGGCATCGCCATGGTGGCCGCGACCTTGCTGTTGGTGCCCGGCGTGCCCGCCCTCAACGCCTTGGGCGACATCCTGGAGGGCCACCCCACCTTGGGCACGGCCCGTCTGGTCGCGGTACTCACCCATCTCATCTTTCTTAGCATCGGCTTGTGGACAGCGAGTCTGGTGGTCGGCTTGCCCTTGGTGCCCGGAGCCTGATCCTGTGACGCAGCCCATCGCCAGACCCTCCTTTTTCTATTGATGAACCAAAGAAAGCGGGAGGCCGCAACATCACCCCAGGCGGGACCCGGGCCAGCAGCCCCACGCTCCCAACGCCAGCCCCCTCGCTCCCCAAMGGAAAACTCCACGATGAGCGCACTCTTGCTGAAGATTCTGGCCGGCGCGGTGGGCGCTGCCGGGTTTGGTCTGTTGTTTAACATCAGCCTGCGCGCTTTGCCCTGGGCGGCGGCGATCGGTGCCTTGGCGCTGTTGGTGCGCTCGCTCGGCTTGCTTCAAGGCTGGCCCCTGGAGGCCGCCTCCTTTGCCGCCGCACTCGCCGTGGGCGCCACGGTGCAAGCCCTGCACGCCCAAACCGGCATGGTGCGAAGCGCCCTGGCCGTCGCCGGCTGCATCCCCTTGGTGCCCGGCGGCATTGCGGCCCAAGCCATCTTGGGCTTGTTCGCCCTGACCACCTTGCCCCCCTCCCCCGAGATTGTCGCCGAGGTCGGCCAAGCCTGTGTGCGGGTGCTGTTCACGTTTGGAGCCATCGGCATCGGCGTGTCACTTCCCTTACAACTCTTTCGCCGCCGCCTTGATTTATGAGCCCGGTGTCTTTCAGAACGACTCGAAACTGAAGAGATCCAAAGGGTTAGACATCACCGGTGCGCCTCTTCCCAGATCGGGTTGTCACAGAACATTCATCTGCCTGTCACAAACGTGTTGCCGATCCTGACTACAGTCCGCCTCACCCCGGCGGACCAAGACCCGCTGGACACAGCCCCTTGCGGGCATCCCCCCAAGGTCATGTGACCCCTGGGTCATTTGGCAAAGGCCAATTGGAGGCAAAAGTGATCAGGAAGACCCTCGCTCTGGCGGCCGTTGCGGCCATCACCATGGCTGGCGCCGCCGAGGCCCGCGATCAGATCCGCATTGTCGGCTCGTCCACGGTGTTTCCGTTCTCGACGACGGTGGCCGAAAACTTCGGCAAGACCACGAACTTCAAGACCCCGGTCATTGAATCCACGGGCACCGGCGGCGGGCTGAAGCTGTTTTGCGCCGGCGTGGGCGTGGAGCACCCGGACATCACCAATGCCTCGCGACGCATCAAGACCTCCGAGGTCGAGACCTGCGCCAAAAACGGTGTGACCGAGATCACCGAAGTCAAGATCGGCTTCGACGGTATCGTGCTGGCCAACGCCAAGACGGCGCCGCTCTTTGACGTGAACAAGAAAACCCTGTTCCTGGCGTTGGCCAAGGAAGTTCCGGTGGACGGCAAGTGGACGGCCAACCCCTACACCAAGTGGAGCGAGATCGATCCGAAGCTTCCGGCGGTGGAAATCGAGGTTCTGGGACCGCCGCCGACCTCGGGCACCCGCGACGCCTTCGTTGAGCTGGTGATGGAAGCGGGCTGCGAGACCTTGCCGGAGTGCAAGGAGTTGAAGAAGACCGACGAAGCCGCCTTCAAGAAGGTGTTCGCCTCGGTGCGCGAAGACGGCCGCTACATTGAGGCCGGCGAAAACGACAACCTGATCGTTCAGAAGCTGGAGAGCAACACCAAGGCTCTGGGCATCTTCGGGTACTCCTTCCTGGAGCAGAACGCCGACAAGATCCAGGGCTCGCGGGTGGATGCGGTTGATCCGACCTTCGAAAACATCTCTTCTGGCAAGTATGGCGTGTCGCGTTCGCTGTACTTCTACGTGAAGAAGGCCCACGTCGGCACCATCCCCGGCATTCAGGAATTCGTGAGCGCCTTCACCAGCGACACCGCCTGGGGCCCCGAGGGCTACTTGGCTGACAAGGGCCTGATCCCGCTGCCCGACGCCGAGCGCGTCGAGACCGCCAAGAAGGCCCAGGCGCTCGCCCCGCTGGCCCTCTAAAACTCTGACAACACCGGCCCTGTTTCCCGGAAAAAAGCCGGGAAACAGGGTGTTGTCCTTATCCCCGGGTTAGGCGCGTTTTTCCGGGAACGGCGTGTAAAATCTGTTGTGGGTGGGTGTTGTTTCTGGTCAATAGCGGCCAGACAATAACCATCCCCCCGCCCCGAGCCGCCCCGCGCGCGGCGGTTTTTGGTGACATGGTTGCCCTTTCCTTCTCCGTTCGGACGGCGTGAGACGCGATGAACACCCTGCTGCTGATCCTGACCGTGGCCGCGCTTGCGACCATGTCCCATGTTTTTGGATCCCGGCTGGCACTGCGCAAGGCGGGACCCCATCCCGTGGTGCTGCATTCGCTCCCGGGATACCATGGCCTGTACGTGGCCCTTTGGTGCGGCCTGCCCGCCCTGGCCCTGATCGTGCTTTGGCTGGTGATTGAACCCCTTGTCGTTCATGAGCTGGTGCTTTCGACCCTGCCGCCATCGTTGGTCAACGATCCCTCGGGCCAGCCCCTGGATCCGGCGCGGGTCCGCCTGCTGATGAACGATATTGCCAACGTGGCCGCCGGCAACATCTCCTCGTCAAGTGATCCCGCCGTGGTCGAGGCCGGCCACTATCGCGCGAGCCTGGAGACCATCGCTTATTGGTCCATGGCTGTTTTAGTGGTGTCGTTGGCCCTGGCCGGGGCCGCCTGGGGGCTGCGAGCCATCACGCCGTCGCTGCGCGCGCGCAACGCGGTGGAAAAGGTGGTGCGGGTCTTCATGATCACCTGCTCGACGGTGGCCATCCTGACCACCATCGGCATCGTGTTGTCCCTGGTGTTCGAGAGCTACCGCTTTTTCCTCAAGGTTCCGGTCACCGACTTCCTGTTCGGCCTTGAGTGGAGCCCGCAGATGGCGATGCGCGCCGATCAGGTGGGCTCGTCGGGGGCGTTTGGCGCGGTGCCCTTGTTTGTCGGCACGGCGGTGATTGGCGCCATTTCGCTCCTGGTCGCGGTACCGGTGGGCCTGTTCTCGGCCATTTACATGTCGGAATACGCCGCGCCCAAGTTCCGGGCCTGGGCCAAGCCGGCCCTGGAAATTCTGGCGGGCATCCCCACCGTGGTCTACGGCTTTTTTGCTGCCCTGACCATGGCGCCGGCCATCCGCTCGTTTGGTGAGAGCGTGGGTCTGTCGGTGTCGTCCGAAAGCGCCCTGGCCGCCGGTGTGGTCATGGGCATCATGATCATTCCTTTTGTCTCGTCGCTGTCCGACGACGTGATTTCCGCCGTGCCCCAGGCGATGCGCGAGGGGTCGCTCGGCCTCGGCGCCACCAAGAGCGAAACGATCCGCCGGGTGGTGATCCCGGCCGCCCTGCCCGGCATTGTGGGCGGCGTGCTGCTGGCCGCGTCGCGGGCCATTGGCGAGACCATGATTGTGGTGATGGCCGCTGGCCTAGCCGCCAACCTGACCGCCAATCCCTTCGAGGCCGTGACCACCGTGACGGTGCAGATCGTGACCTTGCTGGTGGGCGACCAGGAGTTTGACAGTCCCAAGACCCTGGCGGCCTTTGCCCTAGGCCTCGTGCTGTTCTTCATCACCCTGATCCTCAATGTTGTGGCCTTGCACGTCGTGCGCAAGTACCGCGAACAGTACGACTGATCCCGTCCGCCCCGGCCTCCGGCGCACAGGAGGTCAAGCTGTTGCCGCGAACGCTTTGCGGGCGCCTGGATCACGCGAGTCCAGCGCCACCACGAGGAAGACCGATGGCCCAAAACACCACCGAAATCGTCCGGGCAGGACTGGCCCGGCGCTATGCCCAGGAAAGACGTTTTCGCGCCTGCGGCCTGGGCGCCATCCTGATGGCCCTGGTCATGCTGATGACCTTGTTCGTGACCATTTTTTCGGAAGGCTTCAGTGCCTTCTGGACCACGGAAATGGAACTGGAGGTCACCCTCTATCCCCAAGACATTGATCCGCAGGGGACCCGGGACTTCCAGGCGATTTCCAACGCCAACTATCGCAAGCTGATCACGCAGGCGATGGGCGACCTGTTCCCCGATGTCACCGGCCGTCAGGAAAAGCGTGAATTGATGGCCATGATCTCGGAAGGGGCGACCTACCGGGTGCGTGAAATGGTCCTCGACTCCCCGACCCTGATTGGCGATCGCATCACCATGCGCATTCCGGTGTCAGCCGACATCGACATGCTGGCCAAGGGCCGGATCAAGACCGATGTTCAGGAGAGCAACCGCCGGGTCAGCGATAACCAGATCGCATGGTTCGAGCGGCTCAAGAGCCGGGGCCTGATCCATTCTGCGTTCAACTCCACTTTGTTCAGCGCCGCCGACAGCCGCCAGCCCGAGTTGGCCGGCATCTGGGGCGCCCTGGTGGGGTCGTTCTACACCCTGGTGGTCACCCTGACCCTGTCGTTTCCCATTGGGGTGGCGGCGGCCGTCTACCTGGAAGAATACGCGCCACGCAACTGGTTCACCGACCTGATCGAGGTGAATATCAACAACCTCGCGGCCGTGCCGTCGATTGTATTCGGTCTGTTGGGTCTGGCCGTTTACATTAATATGTTCGGGCTTCCACGCTCGGCGCCTCTGGTGGGCGGTCTGGTGCTCACCTTGATGACCTTGCCCATCATCATCATTGCCAGCCGCGCCGCCCTCAAGTCGGTGCCGCCGTCGATCCGCGAGGCGGCCCTGGGCGTGGGCGCCTCGAAGATGCAAATGATCATTCACCACGTGCTGCCGCTGGCCATGCCGGGCATGCTGACGGGCACGATCATCGGTATGGCCCACGCCTTGGGCGAAACGGCGCCGTTGCTGATGATTGGCATGGTGGCGTTCGTGGCCGATGTGCCGACGAGTCCACTGACCCCGTCCACCGTGTTGCCCGTGCAGATCTTCCTGTGGGCCGACAGCCCCGAGCGCGCCTTTGTTGAACGAACCTCGGCGGCGATCATCGTGCTGCTGGGCTTCTTGATCCTGATGAATGCCGGCGCGGTGATCCTGCGCAAGAAGTTTGAAAAGAAGTGGTAAGCCCCATGACCGACCAGAAAGAAGTCTTCACCGGTACCGCTGGCCAGCCCCGCATCAGCGATCGCGACGTCAAGGTCTCGGTCACCGACGCCAACGTGTATTATGGCGAAAAGCACGCCATCAAGAGCGTGAGCCTTGACATCGCGGCGCGTGAGGTGACCTCGTTCATCGGCCCGTCCGGCTGTGGCAAGTCCACCTTCTTGCGCTGCTTGAACAGAATGAACGACACCATTGATATCTGTCGGGTTTCCGGCGATATCCGCCTCGATCAGGAGGATGTCTACGACAAGAAGGTGGACGTGGTGGAACTGCGGGCCCGGGTGGGCATGGTGTTCCAAAAGCCCAACCCCTTCCCTAAGTCGATCTACGAAAACGTGTCCTATGGCCCGCGCATCCACGGGATTGCCCGCACCAAGGCAGAGATGGACGAAATCGTTCAGTCGTCGCTAGAACGCGCCGGCCTGTGGGAAGAGGTGAAGGACCGCCTGGAATCACCGGGCACCGGCCTGTCGGGTGGCCAGCAACAACGCTTGTGCATTGCCCGGGCCATTGCCGTGTCGCCCGAGGTGATCTTGATGGACGAACCGTGCTCGGCCCTCGACCCCATCGCCACGGCCAAAGTCGAGGAACTGATCGACGAACTGCGCTCCAATTACACCATCGTCATCGTGACCCACTCGATGCAGCAGGCGGCGCGGGTGTCGCAGCGCACCGCCTTTTTCCATCTCGGGCGCCTGATTGAATGCGGGGATACAGAGGTGATTTTCACCAACCCGCAGCATAATCTGACACAGGGCTATATTACCGGCCGCTTCGGTTAAGTCCTACCCGCTCCGGGGAGACAAAAATGAACGCCGAGCACACCGTGCGATCCTTTGATGAGGATCTGAAGACTCTGGTGAAGGCCGTTCTGCGCATGGGCGGACTGGCGGAGGCCCAATTGGCCAACGCCGTTCAGGCCCTGGTGCGGCGCGACAGCGACTTGGCCGGCCAAGTGGTCGCCGCCGATGCCCGCATTGATGCCCTGGAGCAGGAAATCAACGACCATGCCGTGCGCTTACTGGCCTTGCGCCAGCCCATGGCGGCGGATCTGCGGGCCATCATTGGGGCGCTCAAGATCTCGGGGGATCTGGAGCGCATTGGCGACTATGCCTCGAATGTGGGCAAGCGGGTTCTGGTGCTTAACCAGCTCCCGCCGGCCCGCCCCGTGGCTTCGATCCCCGGCATGTCCCGGCTGGTGCGCGACATTCTCAACGACACCTTGGATGCCTACGGAACCCAGGACCTGCATAAAGCCGTTGAAGCCTGGTCCCGGGACGAGGAGGTGGACCATCTATACACGGCCCTGTTCCGTGAGCTGGTAAGCTGTATGATGGAAGACGCCCGCAACATCTCAGCCTGCTCACACCTTCTTTTTGTGGCCAAGAACATCGAGCGCATTGGCGACCACACCACCAATGTCGCCGAAAACATCCATTTTCTCGTGTCCGGCACTCCCTTGCGCGCGGCCCGCCCCAAGGGGGGAGGGATCGGAGACACGGGGGACCGCCTCTAGGGTATCGTGAGTTGAGCATGAAACCACAAGTGATGATCGTCGAGGACGAGGCCTCCCTGGTGACCCTCTTGCGCTACAATCTGGAAAAGGAGGGGTATCGCGTCGTCGAGGCCATGGATGGCGAGGAAGCCTTGACCATGGTCGCCGAGGATCAGCCGGACATGATGATCCTCGACTGGATGCTGCCGGTGATGTCGGGCATTGAGGTGTGCCGCCAATTGCGCCGCAAGCCTCGGACCCGCGATCTGCCGGTGTTGATGCTGACGGCGCGTGGCGAGGAGGCAGACCGGATTCGTGGCCTCAATACAGGGGCCGATGACTATATGTCCAAGCCGTTCTCGATGCCCGAGCTGCTGGCACGGGTGAAGGCCTTGTTACGCCGCTCGCAGCCCACCAACAGCAAGGGGAGCCTGATCTACGCGGATCTGGTCATGGACTTGGGCGCACACCGCGTCACCCGAGGCGGTCGGTCCATTCACCTGGGGCCGACTGAATTTCGGCTGTTGCAGTTTTTGATGCAAAACGCCGGAGCGGTATTTTCGCGCGAGGAACTCCTGAACGCCGTCTGGGGCCCCGATATCTATGTCGAGCCCCGCACCGTCGATGTTCATATTCGCCGCTTGCGCAAGGCGCTGAATGGCGAGAGCGATGGTGACTTGATCCGCACGGTGCGCGCGGCCGGCTACGCCTTGGACGCCGACACCACAGCGGCTCGTTAAAGCCCCGTCTTTTGGTCGTCAAGGGATCCGAGAGGAGAGAGGGCTGAGGAGGTTCGCCTCCCCAGCCCTCTCATGCCGTTAAGAGTCGTAGGCGATCAGGCTGTCCACCGGGATCGCCGTGCGCTCACGGCCCTTCAGGAAGGTCAGTTCGATCAAGCAGGCGGCGCCCACCACGTTGGCGCCGACCTTGGTCAACAGGTCGGCGGCGGCGTTGAGGGTCCCCCCCGTGGCCAGCAGGTCATCCAAGATCACCACGCGCTGGCCGGGCTCGATCGCTCCTTCCTGGATTTCGACCGTATCGGTACCGTATTCCAGGGCATACTCGTGACGCACGGTCTTGCCGGGCAGCTTGCCCTTTTTACGCACCATGACGAAGCCCAGACCGAGCTTGAGGGCCAAGGGCGCCGCGACCAGGAAACCCCGGGACTCGATACCGGCCAGCACGTCGGGCGCGCGGGGCGCGACGGCCTTGGCGATACGGCCCATGGCCACCTGCCAGGCATCGGGATGGGCAAGCAGGGTGGAAATATCGTAAAAGAGAATTCCCGGCTTGGGAAAATCAGGCACTTCGCGGATATGATCCTTGAGATTCATCGCTGACTCCGGTGTCGGTCAAACAGGGGAAAGCCTTCGGGCGCGGAGGGTACAAGGCCCAGGCAACGGGTGAAAGCCGGAAAGTCCCTTCGCCTCTTGAGAAAACTCTTCCTTCCCCGACATGGACCCCACCCCCCTCTGACCGAGCCCGGGGGCCGCCCGGCGCCGACGAAAGAGAGAAAATGCCCCCACGTTTATCGCGTTATGCTTATTAATTGGCCCTCCCGCCCCCCTCTTTGAAAGCACGCTTTTCAAAAGAGGGGGGCGGGAGGGCCATGAACAGAAGAAAAAAGGGGGTCTGGGGCATCGCCCCAGGCGGGGATCGGGGCGGCAGCCCCGTATCACCCGAGGCGAACACCCCCGTCTTAGTTCTCGACCCGCCGGGTCCAGGGGAGGAGGGCGACGTTGATTCCTTCTTCGTGGAGGGCCTTGGCGTCTTCCAAGGTGGCGCTGCCGTGGATGGGGCGTTCGTCGGCTTCGCCGTAATGGATGAGGCGGGCTTCTTCGGCGAACCGCTCGCCGACATCTTCGCAGGTTTCCTCGACGTGGCGGCGGAGTTCGCGCAGGGCCTCGGCGACTGGGCTAGGCGGGAGGACGGGGGCTGTCGCCGCCGGTGTCGGTGTTGGTACCGCTGCGGGAGGGGGGGCGGGGAGGGGGGCCGGAGGAGCGGGCGTGGCCTCTGCCCCGTTTTGCGCTGCCGCCGCGAGGGCGCGTCCCAGCAAGGACAAGGTTTCGGCGCGGCGGGCGTCCTTGCCCCGGCCTGATACCACGCTGGGGGCCATCAGTGCCTTGGCGACCTGGGAGGAGCCACAAAACGGGCAAGGGACCTCGGCGGCCGCCAATTGGGCATCGCAGGTTGCGCTGTCGCGAAACCAGACCTCGAAATCGTGCTCATTGGTGCAAACCAGGGTATAGCGGATCATGCCCCCTGTCCTCGTGGGCTGGGGCCGGGACTTCCCGACCCCCAAAGATTGAAGGTAGACGGTTCTGCTCAGGGGCGCCAGGGCCAAACCGGCACGGGCGCTGCCCTTTTTGAGGAGAAAAGCGTCAGCTCAGAATTTCGCTTTCGAAGGTGGCGGCAAGCAGACCGGCCACGCTGTCGCGCGTCAAGTCGCGGGTGATGAAGACCAGACGCGAGCGCTTTGGTTCTCCTTCCGGCCAAGCGGGCAGGGCCAGCGGCGGGTGGAAAATATGCTGGACGCCATGCACGGCGATCGGTTTGTCCTGGCCTTGGATGTCCAAGATCCCTTTCACCCGCAACAGCCCTTCGCCCTTGCTGGCGATGAGCATGTCCATGGCCATGACGAAGGCATCCCAGGGCAGGGGTTTGTCATAGGTCAGGACAAAGGCACCGATGTGATCGTCGTGGCGGTTGCGATCGTGCCTGTGATGCTCGTCGTGTTCGTGGTGATCATGGGGGTGATCGTGATGATGGTCATGGTCATGGTTGTGATCATGATGGTGATGATGGCCATGGTGGTGATGCCGGTGGGCGGGGTCGTCGCCGCGCTCGGCCTCGTAGGCTTCCTCGCGCAACCAGCGCGCCACATCGGCGGTTTTGCCATCCAGGCTGAACAGGCCGCAGTCGAGCAGCAGGTCGTAGTCCAGGGCCCCGTGCTGGGCGATCAGAATCGGGGCGGCCGGATTCAGGGCGCGCAGGCGTTCGGTCAGGGCGTCTTGATCCTGGGGATCGACGAGATCGGTCTTGGTCAGCACCAAGCGATCGGCCACCGCCACCTGCTTGACCGCCTCGGGCTGCTGGTCAAGCTGCCGCGCGGCCAAACAGGCATCGACCACCGTGATGACCCCGTCCAGGCGATAGTGCGCGCTGATCAGGGGATCGGTCATCAAGGTGTGCAAGATGGGCGCGGGGTCGGCAAGGCCGGTGGTTTCGATCACCAGCCGCTGGAACTCAGGCACCTCGCCCTTGACCCGCTTCAAGAACAACTCGCGCAGGGCCGTTACCATGTCGCCGCGCACGGTGCAGCACAGGCAGCCGGCGTTAAGCAGCACGATTTCCTCGGAGGCACGCCGGACCAGCAGATGGTCAAGGCCCACCTCGCCGAATTCGTTGACGATCACCGCCGTGTCGCGCAGGCCGGGGTGGGCCAGCAGGCCGTTCAGCAAGGTCGTTTKGCCCGCGCCGAGAAAGCCGGTCAGCACGGTGACGGGAAGAAAGGCAGTCATCAATGACCTCCGCCGGGGCCGTAAAGGAGTTCGGGATCGACCAGGGGGGCCATGATCTCGCTCAGGCTCCCCGTGGCATCAACCGCGCGATAGAAACACGAGCGCCGGCCGGTATGGCAAGCGGCGCCGTCTTGGTCCACCAGGAGCAGCACGGTATCGCCGTCGCAGTCCAAGCGCACGTCCACCACGCGCTGGCGCTGGCCCGAAGTTTCACCCTTGCGCCAGGGCTTGCCCCGCGAGCGCGACCAGTAGCACGCTTGGCCGGTGCTCAGGGTTTCAGCCAGGGTCTCGCGGGTCATCCAGGCCATCATCAACACCTCGCCCGTGTCGTGCTGCTGGGCGATGGCGGGCACCAGGCCGTTGGCGTCGAAGCGCACCTGGGCCCACACGACGGCGTCTTTGGGGATCTCAGGGGCGGTCATGCGGGCTCCCGGGTCAGGCGGTCGAGGCCGGCGCGCAGGTCGGCGATCAGGTCTTCGGGGTCTTCCAGTCCCACATGCAAGCGCAAGGAGGGCCCCTCCCAGGTCCACGGGCGGGCGCTGCGTGGAATGTTGCCCGTGGTGGCCAGGATCAGGCTTTCGAAGCCGCCCCAGGAGAAGCCCATGGCGAAGTGGGTCATGCCATCAAGCATGGCCGTCACCTGCGCCTTGCTGGCCGGGTTCAGCAGGACCCCGAACAGGCCCGAAGCGCCGGTGAAATCACGAGCCCACAGGGCATGCCCCGGGTCGTCGGGCAGGGCCGGGTACAGCACGCGGGCTACTTCCGGCTGGTCCTGGAGCCAGCGGGCGACGGCGAGGGCGTTGCGCTGATGGCGCTCCAGGCGGGCCGACAGGCTGCGCAGGCCGCGCATGCCCAGGAAGGCTTCCTCCGATCCGGTGGAGTAGCCAAACATCACCAGGGTTTCCTTCAGGCGCTCGTAAAGCGTGCGGTCGTTGAGCGTAATGGTGCCCAGCAAGGCGTCGGAGTGACCGACCACATACTTGGTCGCGGCCTGGATCGACAGGTCCACGCCCTTGGTGAAGGGGGCGAAGAACAGGGGCGAGGCCCAGGTGTTGTCAAGGGCCACCAAGGCTCCGGTCCGGTGCGCCGCCTCGGCGATCGCCGGGATGTCCTGGACCTCGAAGGTCAGGGACCCCGGCGATTCGCAAAACACCAGCTTGGTCGCCGGAGTCATCAGGGCGGCAATGCCGGCGCCGATCAGGGGGTCGTAGTAGGTGGTCTCAATCCCCATGCGGGTGAGCGCCGAGTCGCAGAACTTTCGCGTGGGTCCGTAGACGCTGTCCACCATCAAAAGGTGATCGCCGGGACGTAAAATCGTCAGTAGGGTGGCCGCGATGGCTCCCATGCCCGAGGGAACGGCCACGCCGAAGCGGGCGCCCTCCACGGCGGCCACCGCCTCTTCGAGGGCCAGGGTGGTGGGGGTGCCATAGCGACCATAGTAGGGAAGATCGTAGCAGGAGGCGTGTCGTCGCCCCATTTCCGCCACGGTCGGAAACGTTACGGTTGAAGCTCGAAACACCGGCGTGTTGACCATGCCGTCAAAACGCTCCGGGTGACGCCCGGCGTGGGTGACGAGGGTATCCTTTTTCATGGGGCCTCGGATCTTGGACAGGACTGCATCGGGGGGAAGAGTGGGCTTTTTCCCGCCAGGGGGCTACCCCCCGCGCAGGGACGGCGCTAAAAAAGCAGTCGCTACTGTAGAATTAAGCGGTAGCCAGAGCCCAGAGGATGGGATATTGTGCACTGCAATATAGCTCCCCCGGCGCCAAGCCGGTCCCGCCATCCAGCGGGGGGTCGCGGCGGTGTACGGTGCGTGTCGCAGCGCGCCGCCGCTAGGGCAGGGGACACCGTGTGCGAGGAAGCGTCCGGAGATCTGGTCCCCGGGTTCCGACACGAGGAGATACCAGTCATGCCGATCATGCCCACGTCGTATCACGCGTTTAATCTGTTTACCCTGACCATGGAAACCCGCTTCGGGTCCACATGGCGGGCCGACATGGCCGCCCCGGCGGTCATCGCGCTGGCCGAGGAAATCGCCCGTGGCTTTGGCGGTCGGGCCCAGTCCAGTCGCGATGGTCACACCGTCTGGCGCTTCCCCGACAGATCGCTCGCCCGCACCAGCGCCGAGGGGTTGGTCCAAGACGAAAGCAGCGCCGCCGACTCCTGGCACCGCGCCGCATCCTGAGCATCGCCTCAACGGCTCCCCCTTCCCCGAGGAGGGACGGGAGGAGGGGCAAGACGTTGTCAGGGCTGAACGGGCAACCCGGCATCCCGGCTCCACTCGAACCAGGAGCCGTCGTACACCGCCACGTCCTTTTTGCCGACCAGCCACGCCCCCAAGGCGAGGACGCAGGCCGTCACCCCCGTGCCGCACGAGGCGATCAGGGGCCGGGTCAGATCCACACCCGCCTCGGTAAAGACGGCGCGCAGGACCTCGGGCGGTGCAAAGCCGCCATGGGGACCCGTCATCAAAAGAGTGTGGGGAAGGTTGAGGCTGCCCGGAATGTGGCCCCCGCGCGGGCTGTTCCAGGGCTCGGGCACGAGCGCCTGAAACCGCTCCTGTGAGCGGGCATCAACAATCTGTTCCTGGGCGCTTCGGCTGGCCGCCAACACCTGCCGCACGTCGCGCACCAAGGTGTGGTCCAGCCGGGCCGTGAACGGCCGTTCGCTCGGGCTGACCGGGCGGTCGTCCACCGGCAGGCCCAGGGCTTGCCAAGCCTCGAGGCCGCCGTCGAGCACCGACACTTCGTGGTGGCCAAACAGGCGGAACATCCACCACACCCGCGCCGCCGCCAAGGCACCACCCGAGCGGTCGTAGATCACCAGATGTTGGCCATTGCCCAGGCCCAGCGCGCGGCAGGCCTTGGCGAAGATTTCTGGCGAGGGGGCCGTGTGCGGTTTGGGGGCTGCCGGCGCTGCCACTTGATCGATATCGAAAAACACCGCCCCCGGGAGATGTGCCGCCTCGTACTCGGCCCGGCACATCCGGCCACTGGTGGGCATGGCCCAGCTCGCGTCGATGAGTCGGACATCGGGCGCGCTCAGGTGGGCATGCAGCCACGCGGGGCTGACCAGGGCGGGCACGGCTTGGGGCATGAGCGGATCCTTTCGCGCTCTCGAGCGGGACCCGAGAACTAGTAGCTCTCAAGCCAGAACGATTACAACAAGAAAAAGGGAAGACTGGGCAGGCGCGGCCTCCCCAGACCCCTCGGTCTCTTCCTCAGGCCAGCCAGGGCGGTGTTGGCAGATGGCGCGACCGCAAAAATTCCGGGTTGTAAAGCTTGCTTTGATAGCGCTGTGCGCCGTCGGCCAGCACCGTGACCACCCGCGCCCCGGGGGGCAGGTCGGCTGCCACCCGCATGGCCGCCGCCACGTTGATCCCGGACGAGCCGCCGAGCATCAGGCCGTCATGGCGGGCTAGGTTGAACAGCACCGAGAGCGCCTCGGCATCGCTGATGCGCACGGCATCGTCAATCGGCGCGTCCTTCAGGTTTTCCGTCACCCGTCCCTGGCCGATGCCCTCGGTGATCGAGGTGCCCTCAGCGGCCAGCCGACCTTCCTTGACCCAGGTGTACAAGGCCGAGCCGTGGGGGTCGGCGAGCACGATGCGGGTGGCCGGGTTGGCCGCTTTCAGGGCCAGCGCCACCCCGGCCAGGGTGCCGCCGGTCCCGACCGCGCAGGTGAAGGCCGCGACCTGTCCCTCGGTTTGGGCCAGGATCTCAGCCCCCGTGGTGCGTCGGTGTCCCTCGCGGTTGGCAAGGTTGTCGAACTGGTTGACCCACAAGCCCCCCAGCGCCTCGGCCACGGCGCGGGCTTGGTGGACATAGTTGCCCGGGTTGCTGTAGGGCACCGCCGGCACCAAGCGCAGGTCCGCCCCAGCTAGCCGCAGGGCGTCCTTTTTCTCCTGGCTCTGGGTCTCGGGCATGACGATCACCACCGGGGATCCCAAGGCGTTGCCGACCAGGGCCAGGCCGATCCCGGTGTTGCCCGCCGTCCCTTCCACCAAAACCCCGCCCGGCTTCAAGCGCCCCTGGGCTCGGGCGTCCTCGACCATCGCCAACGCCGCCCGGTCCTTGATCGATCCCCCAGGGTTGAGGAACTCGGCCTTGCCCAGGATCTCGCGCCCCGTTTGGGCCGAGGGCCAGGGCAGCCGGATCAAGGGGGTATGGCCGATCGTGCCTTGAAAACCGTTGCGGATGTCCATGAGGCGAGTCTTTCAGGATCAAAGGGGCAGGGGTGAATGGTTTAATGCCTATGGAAATAGTAGATTGATCAATGAGGCGGGACAAGCCTCTTTTCAAATTGCCCCGGCCGGTGCCATACCAAACCTCTGAGGGTCTCACCTGTTTGAACCCTGGTCGGGAGGTCTGCCGATGACGGACGTCATGCCTTCGCCGTGTGTCGGGATTTGCGAAATGAGCCCGGAGGGCAGCCATTGCCTGGGCTGCGCGCGCACGGTGGACGAAATCCGAGATTGGTCCACGTCCTCTTCCGACGCCAAGCGCGCCGTTTTTCAGGCCTTGGTCGAGCGACGCCAAACCTTGGGCGTGGGCGCACCGGTTCTGGGCCACTCCTGGGCCTTTCTCGATCGGGTGATCTTGGGGTCGCTCGACGACGCCAAGGCGGCCTGGGCGATTGGCGTGCCGGGTGCCTGTGCCACCTTTTGCCCCGGCGACGGCACCTTGGTCACCGCCCGCTTGTGGGAGTACGGCGGCGATGCCATTGGGGGCCATGGGGGCGCTCGGGTGGTGCTTGATCACGGCGCCAAAAAGATCAAGGCGTTGGGCGAGGTCGATCCCGAAACCGGCGTGGTGCGGCGCCTTGATTTGTGCCTGTCCGTCCAGACCGGGGTGATGTCGCAGCGCCGGGTCCTGACCGAGATCGGTTTGGATACCGAGGCCTTGCGCGTGGGCGATCGGCGCGGCGTGCTGTTTGATCTGGGGCTGGGGGTGGCTCACATCGACATCTGCGCCCGGGTCGATAACGATGACCTGCTCGCCTTGTTGCGTCAGGAGGCCGGCAAATCGATTCTTGACCCCGACTCTCCCGTGCTCGCCGCCCTCGATGCCGCCCAGGCGCATCGGGTGGCCCTGACCCGGCTGGGCCGGATTGAGGCCTGGGGAGCGCCGGACCCCACTCTCGTGGCCGGGGGGCCCTGCGCGGGCACCCGCCTGATCGTCGATCCCGCGGCCCTGAGGGCGGCGCCTGGGACTGGGGATCCTCGCTCCTCCCTGGTACCTCGCTCCTTGTTCCCCTTGATCTCCCTGTTTCCCGATCCCGCGCGGCGGTTGGGACTGGCGTGAAGGCTGGGCTCGCAACGGCAACGTTCATCGGCCTGTCATCGGGCAATCGTTGCGGGGGGCGGGAAATCCTGCGATGATCCTCCCCCTGGAACGGAAAGGGCCCGCTTGACGTCACGGGTCCGGTAAGGGGAGGACACATGGGGACCTTTAGCATTTGGCACTGGATCATTGTTTTGATCGTCGTGCTCTTGTTGTTCGGCGCGGGCAAGATTCCCCGGTTGATGGGCGACGTGGCCAAGGGTGTGAAAGCCTTCAAGAAGGGCTTGCAAGACGAGGACACCTCGGCCGAGGCGACCCGTCCCGCCGATCCGGCCCCCGGCGCCCAGCCGTCCTTGCGCAAGGATGAGCCGCCGCGCTCCTAATCCGGCCGGCTCAGGCGGTCTTGACCAAGACGCCAGAACAAGGTGGCCCCCTTGGGGGCCGCCGTTTGTTGAGGACAGCATTCCATGTTCGACATCGGCTGGTCGGAGCTGGCGTTGATCGCCGTCCTGGCCCTGATCATCATCGGGCCCAAGGACCTCCCCGTGGTTTTGCGAACCCTGGGCCGCTGGGTTCGGCGGCTGCGCCACATGGGCGCCGAAATGCAGCGCCACATGGATGACATCATGCGCGAAACCGGGGCCGACGAGGTGCGCGAGCACATGCGAGCGGTGTCGCCGGCGGCCCTGACCCGCAAGCTTGATGAAACCATTGATCCCGATGGCTCCCTGGCGGAAACCTTCCGGCAGAGCCCGGCCGACCTCCTGCGTCCGCCGCCCTCTGCCACGCCGCCCGCGTCCGAAGCCCCGGCGGCCGCCAGTCCCGGGGTGTCCTTGACCAAGGTGCCCGGCGGGGAGACCCGCTCGCCCTGACCCGCACCCTGATCCGCCCCTTGATGCAAACGAGAAACGCATGGCTGCGGCGACTCCCTCGCGTCCCGAGGACGACGACCTTGATGGTCTCAACGACAAGACCATGCCGCTGCTCGATCATTTGATCGAGCTGCGCACCCGGCTCTTGTGGTCGGTTTTGTTCTATATCGTGGCGTTTTTTGTGTGTTTTGCCGTCGCCCAGAATATCTATGACATCTTGGTCCAGCCTCTGGCCCGGATCATGGAGCATACCGGCGGCTCCAAGCGCATGATTTACACCGCGCTGACCGAGGCCTTCTTTACCTATGTCAAGGTCGGGGCTTTCGGGGCCATGGTGCTGTCTTTTCCCCTGATTGGCAGCCAGGTTTGGTTCTTCATCGCCCCAGGCTTGTACCGTCACGAAAAGTTGGCGTTTTTGCCCTTTTTGGTGGTCAGTCCCCTGTTGTTTGCGCTTGGCGCGGCCATGGTTTATTATTTGGTCATGCCGATGGCCTGGGAATTTCTGTTGGGATTCCAAACCACCCGCGAGCAAACCGTCTTGCCCATCGAGCTGGAAGCCAAGGTCGGGGAATACCTGGATCTGGTGATGAAGCTCATGTTGGCTTTTGGGCTTTGCTTCCAGATGCCGGTCGGGCTCACCCTGATGGCTCGGGTCGGCTTGGTGCGGTCCAAGACCCTCGCCGCTGGGCGGCGCTATGCCATCATCTTGGTGTTCATCGCCGCTGCCGTGGTCACGCCGCCCGACGTGTTGAGCCAGGTGATGCTGGCCCTGCCCATGCTGGTCTTGTACGAGATTTCCATCATTGCCGCGCGCTTCGTCGAGCCCAAGGACGAGGACGACGAGGACCCGGACGACCACGGGGCTGTGGTGCGGGCCGAGGCTCCCCCACCGGCGCCGGCGGGGTTGGCGCTCCCCGATCCCGCCGTTCCCCTGCGGATCCAGGACGGGTTGGTGGATGAAACCGACTGGAACCAGCGCTGAAGCCTGATGGTGTCGGGGAGGCAACGAGGGGGCCTGGGGAGGCCCCGCCTCCCCAGCCGTGCCTTTTTCCTGCCTCGCTTGATGACTGTCGCCGTTGTTTTGCCTGCAAGGATTTTTGATCATGCATGACTTGAAAGTCATTCGCGATACCCCCGCCGCCTTCGATGCCGCTCTCGCCCGGCGGGGCATTGCGCCGGTGGCCGACGCCCTGCTGGCCCTGGACCAGCAGCGCCGCGCCGCCCAGACCGCCCTTAACGACATGCAGGCGCGGCGCAACGAAGTGTCGCGGGCCATCGGCGACATCCGCAAGGCCGGCGGCACCGCCGAGGCCGAGACCCAGGAAGTGGCCGCTCTGAAAGCGCGGATGAGCGAGACCGAGGACGAGGTGCGACGCCTGGGCGAGGCTCTCGACCAGCAGCTTCTTACCTTGCCCAACCGGGTGGACGACACCGTGCCCGACGGGTCCGACGAGACGGCTAATGTCGAGGTGCGGCGCTGGGGCACGCCCCGGGCCTTTGACTTTGCCGTGCGCGACCACGTGGACCTGGGCCAAGGGCTCGACGGCATGGATTTTGAGGCGGCGGCCCGCCTGTCCGGGGCACGCTTTGTTGTGCTCAAGGGCGCCTTGGCCCGGCTGGAGCGGGCGCTTGCCCAATACATGCTCGACCTGCATATCACCGAGCATGCCTATACCGAGGTTCAGACCCCGGCCCTGGTCCGCGAACCGGCCCTACTGGGCACCGGCCAACTGCCCAAGTTTGCCGAGGATCTGTTCCGGCTGGAGCAAGGCTACTACCTGATCCCAACCGCCGAGGTCACCTTGACCAATCTGGTCAACGGCCAGATCCTGCCGCTGTCGGCCTTGCCGCTGCGCATGACCGCCCTTACCCAGTGCTTCCGCGCCGAGGCCGGGGCCGCCGGGCGCGATACCCGGGGCATGATCCGCCAGCACCAGTTCGAGAAGGTCGAAATGGTCTCCATCGTCGCGCCCGAGGACTCGGATGCGGAACTGGAGCGCATGACCGGGTGCGCCGAGGCGGTGTTGCAGGGCCTGGGTCTGCCCTATCGGGTGGTGGCCCTGTGTTCCGGGGACATCGGCTTTTCGGCGCGCAAGACCTATGACCTGGAAGTCTGGCTGCCGGCCCAGGGCTGCTATCGCGAGATTTCGTCGTGCTCCAACACCGGCGATTTCCAGGCCCGGCGTATGAATGCCCGCTTCAAGGTCGAGGGCGAGAAGGGCACCCGGTTTGTCCACACCCTCAATGGCTCCGGGTTGGCCGTGGGCCGCACCTTGGTCGCGGTGCTCGAAAACTATCAGAACGCCGATGGCTCGGTGAGCGTGCCTCCGGTTTTGCGGCCCTATATGGGTGGTCTGGAACGGATCGGGAGCTGACCATGGCTTTCGCCCCTCTTACCGACTTGTCGGCGGCGCGGATCCTGGTCAGCAACGACGACGGCGTGGACGCCGAGGGCTTGGCCCTGCTGGCCGAGGTCGCTCGCACGTTGTCCGAGGATGTCTGGGTCGTGGCTCCCGAGCGCGAGCGCAGCGGGGCGGCCCATGCCCTGACCTTGCACGAGCCCCTGCGGGTGCAGCAGCGCGACGCCCGGACCTTCGCGGTCAGTGGCACTCCCACCGACTGTGTTTTGGTGGCGGTCAATCATCTGATGAAGGACAAGGCCCCCGATCTGGTGCTCTCGGGCGTCAACCGGGGCGCCAACCTGGGCGAAGATGTCCATTATTCTGGCACGGTGGCCGCTGCCTTGGAGGGCACGTTGCTCGGCTTGCGCGCCATCGCGCTGTCTCAGGTCATCGAGGGGGCGTTGGCCGATCCCTATGCCGTGGCGCGAGCCCGGGCTGGCGCTCTCATCCGCCAAGCCTGTGCCCGACCCTGGGGGCGCAACGTTCTGCTTAACATCAACTTTCCGGCTTGCGCCCCCGAGGCGGTGACCGGGGTTGAACTGACCCGTCAGGGCAAGCGTAAGATCGGCGATGACATTCAGGAGCGCTTCGATCCCCGGGGCCGCTCCTATCTTTGGATCGGTCCCCAGCGTAGCGAGGACCGCTTTGCGGCGGGTACCGATTTGGAGGCCTCGTGTCGCGGGGCGATCACGGTAACGCCGATCGGCATCGACATGACCGATGTGCCGACCTTGGCGGCGTTGGCCGGCGGCGTGTAGGGGGGAGGGGGGGAGGGGCTGCTTCCCCAAACCCCTCGATCCTTTCACGTTTCCGAAACCGTCTTGCGCCTTAATTGACCGAAGAGCCGACGTTTCCCCCCGTCCCGGGGCGCACGCGGACAGGGAGAGGGAAGGCCATGGAGTCCTTACGGGAACGGGGGGGAGGGCCCCCTTGAGCACCACGACGACGACCACGCGCAAAAATCCGTCTGCTCATGGAGCTAAGGCATCATGGGGTGTTCAACACCCCTGGTAGGATTCCCCCCGAACCTCCGAGCGATTGGACAAGGCCAACAGTTCTAGGTTGTCGGTGGCCGGCTCGTACAACGAAAGTTCGAGGCTCACGGTGATCCCGGGGGCACTGGGCGAGACGTAATGCTGGAAGCGCAGCAGCCTCGGGGTCAGCACCAGGGTCTCGGCCGGTGCGCTGGCGGCCTCGCCGACCAAAACCCCGGCAAACGGCCCGACAGCGCGCAGGAAGCCCACGAGATCGCGGGTCAGACGCGGCGCCGAGGGGTTCGTCCCAAAAAGCGTAGGGCGTGGACCACACGCTTTCGCCGCCGGGGGAGGAGAGCAAGGCGGTACCGGTCAAGGCGCCTTCGGCTTGCATCGGCGTGACCACCACGGTGTGGGGATCGGTGGTGGCGTCGGAGGCACGCGGCGGAATCAGGGGGGGCAGGCGGTGGAAGGTCTCCCGGGGCACGACCGGCGCGGCCGGCTGTGGGGCCGTCTCGGCCACGGGGGCGCAGGCGGTGGCCAGCAGGGCGCCGCCAAGGGCTAGGGCGAGGAACGCGCGGTGAGGTTTCATGGATCGGTCCTTGCTCAAGGCTGGGGAGGCACGGCCTCCCCAGACCCCTCGTTTTGTTTGATTACTTGCCGCCGCCCAGGCGCACCGGGACGAAGGTTCGGGTGCCGCGCAGATCGACGAGCAGCAAGGCGGTCTTGCGGCCTTCCTTGCGGGCGGCGGCCACGGCGCGCACCACGTCATCGGGGCCGGCGACCTCGGTCTGGTTGACCTTGACGATCAGGGCGCCCGGCTCCAGGCCCTTTTTCATGGCGTCGCTGTCGTCGGTCACGGCAGTGATAACCACGCCGGTGGCGTCGGCTTCGTAGCCGAATTCGGAGCGGGCTCGGTCATCCAGGGGAGCCACCGACAATCCCAGGGCCTCGACGGCGACGCCTCCCGAGTCGTCAGCGCGCTGGGGGGCGTTATCGGCAAGCAGGCCATCGGCCTCGGCCTTTTCCAGTTCGGCGATCTCCATCTTGACCGCCTTCTCCTTGCCATCGCGCCACAAAGTGACGTCGGCTCGCTTGCCGATGTCCGTCTCGGCGACCAGCCGGGGCAAGGCGCGCATGTCGGGCACGTCGTGGCCATCGAAGCGCACGATGACGTCGCCCACCTTAAGACCGGCCTTTTCCGCCGGCCCGCCCGGGGTGACCGCCGCCACCAGGGCGCCGCGCGCCTTGTCGAGCTTGAGGCCCTCGGCGATTTCGTCGCTCACCGACTGGATGCGCACGCCAATCCAGCCGCGCCGGGTGCGGCCGTACTGCTTGAGATCGGCAACCACCTGCTTGGCGAGGCTCGACGGCACGGCAAAGCCGATGCCCACCGACCCGCCCGACGGGCTAAAAATGGCGGTGTTGATGCAGATCACTTCGCCCTTGATGTTGAACAGCGGTCCGCCCGAGTTGCCCTTGTTGATGGCGGCATCGGTCTGAATGAAGCTGTCGTAGGGGCCGGCATTGATGTCGCGCGTCTTGGCGCTGATGATGCCGGCCGTCACCGAGCCGCCGAGGCCAAAGGGATTGCCGATGGCCATCACCCAGTCGCCGACGCGCGCGGCGTCGGCATCGCCCCAGGCCACGGCCGTGAGGGGCTGCTTGGTCTCGACCTTGAGCAGGGCAACGTCGGTTTTTTCGTCAAAGCCCACCACCTTGGCGGTCAGGGCGGTGTTGTCTTGAAGAATGACCGTGATCTCGTCGGCGTCCTTGATCACGTGGTTATTGGTGACGATGTAGCCCTCGGGGTCGATGATAAAACCCGATCCCAGCGAGGTGGCCCGCCGCGGCTTGGCCTTGCCGTTGGGCTGGGCCGGGCCGCCCGGCGCGCCGTGGCGATCGAAGAAGTCCTTGAAAAAGTCCTCGAACGGCGACCCCGGGGGAAACTGCGGCATCTCGGGGCCGCGGTTGTTGATGGTCTGGGTGGTCGAAATGTTGACCACCGCGGGCTGCAAGGCTTCCGCAAGGTCGGCGAAACTCTCGGGCACATCGCGCGCCGTCGCGCCGCCCGGGGTTCCGAGCAAGGCCACCCCCATCAGCGCCGCCGCCAGAACGACACGCAGCCTCCCCAGGCCCGAGGCCCAGGCCGGATTGAACAGGAACACTCTCACGGGTCGGTCTCCTTCTTCCCCCGTCCCTCGTTGCTGTGAGCATCGGCGACCCCAAGGGGTCCACCCAAGGGAGGAAGACTTGTGGATGATGGTGGCGAAAATGGGGAGCCCCGTCAGGACGGGTCCAAGACGACGAGCGCCCAGGGCAATCGGGAGAACGGGACTCCTGGCCGGCGAGGGAAAAAGGACAGGCTGGGGAGGCTTACCTCCCCAGACCCCTCCCTTTCCTGGGGCATACCTCACGCGAAGGGCCAGCGTGACCGTGGGTCTTTAGCGGGCTTCGCGTGCCGCCGGTTCCGCGCCGGCACCGAAAAAGCGGAAGAAGTCGCCCTCGGGCGACAAGACCATGGTGGTCGAGCCATCCCCCAGGGCCTTCTTGTAGGCCTGCAAGGAGCGATAGAAGTCGAAGAAGGCCGGGTCGGCACCGAAGGCGTCGGCGTAGAGGGTCACGGCCTGGGCGTCGCCCTCACCGCGCAGTTCCTGGGCCCGCTTCTGCGCCTCGGCCAGCAAGACGACCTTTTCGCGATCGGCGCGCGCGCGGATCTGCTGGGCCATTTCCTGACCCTGGGCCCGAAATTCGCGGGCCTCACGCTCGCGCTCGGAGCGAATGCGGGCAAAAATGGCCTGGCTGGTTTCCTCGGGCAGGTCGGCGCGGCGGATGCGCATGTCGGTGACGGCGATCCCCAGTTCCTTGGCCTCGCGGTCCACGGCCTGCTTCATCTCCTGCATGAGACGGCCGCGTTCGGGCGAAAGCAAGGTCGCGAGGCTCGCGTTGCCGAGCACCCGGCGCAGGGCCGAAATCACGATGTCCGAGAGCCGCGACGCGGCCTGGAACTCGTTGTTGACGGCCTGATAGAAGCGCAAGGGATCGCTGATGCGATAGCGCAGGTAGGTATCAACGACCAAGCGCTTCTGGTCGGCCAGAATGACCTGTTCAGCCGGCGGGTTCAGTTCGAGCACCCGGCGGTCGTAGAACACCACGTTCTGGATGACCGGAATCTTGAGGTGCAGACCCGGCGTCTGGATGGTGCGCACAAACTGGCCAAACTGGAACACCACGGCCTGTTGCGACTGGGCCACGACGAACAAGGCGTTGTAGAGCCCCAAAAGGACGACGCCGGCGAGGACGGCCAAGGCGATCAGGAGAGACTTTTTCATCGGTTGCCTCCGGGAGCGGGGGCCTTGGTGGCGCCTTGTTGCGCCTGGAGCTGGGGCAGCGGCAAATAGGGGATGACCCCGGCGCTGGCCTTATCAACCAACACCTTGTTGGCGCCGGCCAGAACCTCTTCCATGGTTTCCAGGTACAAGCGCCGCGTCGTCACCTCGCGGTCGGCCTTGTAGGCCTGATACACGGCGGTGAAGCGGGACGCGTCACCCTGGGCGCGGTTGACGATCTCTTCCTTGTAGGCTTCCGCCTCCTGGAGCAGACGCTCGGCCTGGCCCCGGGCCTCGGGGATGATGGCGTTGCGATAGGCATCGGCCTCGTTGCTCAAGCGCTCGCGGTCGGCGCGGGCGCGCTGAACGTCGTTGAAGGCATCGACCACCTGGGAGGGCGGGTCCACCTTCAGCAACTGGACGCGGCGCACCTGAATGCCGGCCTTGTACTCGTCAAGCAGGGCCTGGAGCAGTTCCTTGGTCCGATCCTCGATACTCTGGCGGCCCTCGGTCAGGGCGACCTGAATGCGGGTCTGGCCGATAACCTCGCGCATGGCACTCTCGGCGGCCCACCCCACGGCGCCGGCCGGATCGCGCAGGTTGAACAAGTAGGCGCCGGCATCCTTGATCACCCACACCACCGAGAAGTCGATGTCGATGATGTTCTCATCGCCGGTGAGCATCAGGCTTTCTTCCAAGACGTCGCGGGGCACGGTGCGCCCCCGGCCGTCGCCCTGCCCGCGAAAGCCCAATTCAACACGGTTTTCCCGCGTTACCTTGGGCAACAGCACGGTTTCGATGGGATAGGGCAAGTGGTAGTGCAGTCCGGGCGGCGTGGTGTGGGTGAACTCGCCAAAGCGCAGAACCACGCCCTGTTCGTCGGTGCTGACCCGGTAAAAGCCCGTGAGCAGCCACAGGCCCAGACCAAGCATCAAAACCAGGGCCAGGGACTTGCCCCCCAAGCCGCCACCGCCTGGAAGAAGGCGGCGCAAGCGATCTTGCCCCCGGCGCAGCACATCCTCCAGATCGGGAGGCTGGGAGCCGGGCCCGCCGCCGCCAAAGCCGCGGCCGTTGCCGCTGCCCCAGGGCCCGCCGCCGCCACCGCTGCCGCCGCCCCAGGGTCCTCCCCCCTGCTGGTTCCATCCCATTGAAGTGCGTTCCTTTCCCGTTTAAAGCATCCTACGGACCCAAGGGCCCCTGGGGCTTATAGGCCAGCCATACGACAAGGCCAAGCACGCGCCCGCGCCCGGGGCCTCGATTGTCCCCCATATCGTTTCTCTGACAGGGGCTTTCAACAAATGCTGTCACGCGACGCCCTTCTTGACGCCCTGGCCCGGGTCGCTCCCGCGAGCGCCCCCGGGCAAAACGTGGTCAGCCTGGGCTGGGTCGAAGGCTTGGCTTGGCGCGCAGAAAACGGCCAGATGACGGTGAATGTCTCGCTGGGCGTGCCCCCCGACCTCGGCCCCTCCCTGGAGCCGTTGTGCCGTGAGGCCGAGGCGGCCCTGGCGGCCGTGCCCGGCGTGGATCGTGCCCGGGTCGTCCTGACCGCCCAGCGCCCGCCCGCAGCCCCCGCGCCGACGACGCCTCGAGGCCCCATCGCCCTGCCCGGCATCCGCCGGATCGTGGGCGTCGCCTCGGGCAAGGGCGGTGTGGGCAAATCCACCACCGCCGTCAACCTCGCCATCGCGTTGCGCGACCTGGGGCTGTCGGTGGCCATGCTGGATGCCGATATCTATGGCCCCTCCCTGCCCCGCCTGCTGGGGGTGGCCGGGACACGGCCCGCGTCCGGGAGCGGGCGGCTCAAGCCGGTGGTCGCCCATGACCTCAGCGTGATGTCCATCGGCTTTCTGGTGCCCGAGGAGGATCCGGTGGTCTGGCGCGGCCCCATGGTGGCTGGCGCCCTTGAACAGCTGTTGCGCGACGTAGACTGGGGCGAGCATGACGTGTTGGTGATCGACATGCCGCCCGGCACCGGCGATGCCCACCTGACCTTGTGCCAAAAAGTCGCCCTGGATGGTGTGGCCATCGTGTCTACCCCCCAAGACATCGCCCTGCTCGACGCCCGCAAGGGGCTCGCCATGTTCCAGAAAATGGGGGTGCGGGTGCTCGGGTTCATCGAGAACATGAGCTACTACCTGTGCCCGGCCTGCGGCCATCGCGACGACATCTTCAGCACCGGCGGCGCCCGGCGCGCGGCGGCCGACCTGGGCACGCCCTTTCTAGGCGCCCTGCCCCTTGACATCCAGGTGCGCGAAGGGGCCGATGCCGGGATTCCGGTGGGGGTCAGTGCGCCGACCGGCCCGCACGCCCACGCGTATGCCGAGATCGCCCGGCAGATCTGGGCGGCGCTGAACGGCGAGGACGGGGCACGGGCGGACTGAACAAAAAAAAGGAAGGCTGGGGAGGCGGGGCCTCCCCAGACCCCTCCTTCACATTAAGGGATCCCCAGCCTTCCCTTTTTCGCCCAAAAGCCCCAAGCGGCGACCTTCGGCCAAGATCAAATCAATCGTTTCCTGCGGGCGTTCCTCGTGCGCCAAGTGGCCAACCCCCTTGAGCAGCAGGGCGCGTGCGCCGGACACCAGCTTGGCCACCCGCTCGGCCTGCGCGGGGGCGACGGCCTGATCGCGCTCGGCGGCGACCAGCAGCAGGGGAACGGTGAGGCGCGGCAGGTCACGGTTGAGGCCGGTGAGGTCCCAGCCCGCCATCATGCCCAGCGCCCCCCCGACGTGGCTGGGGGCACGAAACAAGCGCTTGTAATAGGCCAAGCCCTCCGGGGTCAGGGAGGAGCCGGTGTTTTCAATCACCTGCTCGGTCCGCGCCCCCCCGCCCGCCGTCCACGCCGCCATCCAGGGGACGAAGGGGTTGGCGAACAACACCTTGGCCATGGACGAGAACACCTGCCCAGCAGCGCCGCCATAAGGCTTGAGCGCGCCGTTGAGGCTGATCACCCCCTGGGGCCGCACGGCGCCATCAAGCACCATGCGCAAGGCCACCGCCGCTCCGGCCGAGTGGCCAACGATCAGGGCGGGCGAGACATCAAGCACGCGCAGCAGTCCCGCCACGGCCTGCGCCATGCCGGGCAGGCTGAGGCGATACAGCGGCAGGGAATCGGTGAAGGCATGCCCCGGCAAGTCGGGGATCACCAGGGAAAAATGCTGCGAGAGGGCGGGCACGAGGTCTCGCCACGAATGGGTCGAGGCCCCGGTCCCGTGCAGCAGCAGCAAGGACGGCCCGTGGCCGGTCCGCTGGACATGCCAGCGCAGCCCGGCCGCCGTGACGAACGAACTCGTCGCGCGATGGGGCCACTCCCGCCCGTCCCGAGCCCAGTCCAATCGCCGTCTTGCTGTCATTTAGCTTCTCCCGCTGCCCGCCCGGCGCGGTGGTCCGCCGCCAGAGTCCCCGGCCACGCTGCGCGCCGCTACCGATATGGTCCCGGCATCGGCGTAGGGCAACGGCAGATAGCGCGCATCCATCTCCAAGGCGACCTGACGCGCCTTTTCGTCGGGACGCGGCGCCATGTCGATCATGAGGGCGGTAAAGCCGGCGGCGCGCACCTGACGCGCCTCCTTCAAGGCCTCCTCATGGGCCTGGGCACGCCCGCCCAGACCATTGCGGCACACATTGGCCCGACCATCGGTCAAGAACACCAAGACCGGGGTCTCGCCGTGATGCGCCACCGACTCGGCGACCATCTTGGCCAGCTCGATCCCCGCCGCCAGCGGCGTTCCGCCGCCGCCCGGCAAGCCGGCCAGCCCCCGCTTGGCCCGGACCAGGGAGCGGGTGGGCGGCAGCAGCAGCTCGGCCCCCTTGCCCCGGAACGACACCAAGGCCACCTGATCGCGCCGCACGTAGCAATCGGCCAGCAGCAGTTCAACAGCGCCCTTGGCCTCGGCCAAGCGGTGCATGGCCGCCGATCCCGAGGCATCGACGACAAAGATGGTCGCGGTCGGGGTCCGCTTGCGATAGCGGGTAAAGCGGAAGTCCTCGGCCCGCACCAAAACCGGCGGCAAGGTGCGTCCCGCCGCCGCGGCCGCCGCTTCCAGCGATTGGCGCCGCACGCGCTGCCAGGGCGCGGCGGTGCGCAAGGTGGCAATCAGGTTGAGACGCGCCCCGGGCTTCATCGGCCCGCCACGCACGCCAATGGGCCGGCCCCGTCCGGCGGTGGGAGCATTGGCGCCCGCCTTGCCTGCCCGGCTGGTGCGCCGACGCGTGCCCTTATAAAGATGCCGGTGCTCGCATCGCCCCTGTGGATTTGGGGCGACTTGCCGCTCGCGTCGCCAACGATGTGATGACAACGGCGTCGGGGCCAGAGGAGTGGCCGATAGCCCTCAAGCTGGCCCTGAGGGCCCTTGAGCGCGACCTGCGCACGATTCCGGCCGTAGACACTAATAGCTCAACCAAACGTTCGGCTTAAGGCTGGTTGCGCTATCTATCGCAAATGGTATAGTTAATATTTTTATTAGAAGTTACCATGGAACTGCAACACTTCTTTAAGTCGCGAATGCGGAGGCGCCCCATGAAATCGTCGTTTGTTTTGGTAGTGCTCTTAACTCTATCTGCCTGCACACATTTGAATCGGGCTCCAGTCCAGCCTTTGGCTGAGACTAATATAGCGCAGCAGAAGGATGAAGTTGCAGAGTCATCAATTGATCTTGTAAGGACTATGTCGTCATATGTTGGTACATACCTTAAAAACAATAGCGATAAAAAAATAATATCTGACGCTATTGATAGAGTTAGAAGAGACATGAAAGATCCTGAAAGTGTAAAATTCAAAGATGTTAGCATCGTTGGATTTGAAGATGGCAAGGTTGTGTGTGGAAAATATAATGCAAAAAATTCGTACGGAGCATACGTAGGCTATAATAAATTTGTATCAGATGGTGTTATTGTATCGTTTTACGAGAATAAAATCTCCGACGTCCAAAATTCCATAAACGCTGGCATTATTGCTGCTTGCGGCCACTAGGTAGGTCGTTGCCGGTACGAGGGTGGCTGCGCCAAAACCCATGCCACCCTCGGCCATTCCCTCTCGCTTCGTGTGCCAAATCACCTGCTAATTACGATCAGAGCCGATCAATCTGTGCCAAACCGCCCTTCGGGGCCATTTCAGTCTAACGTCCCGTTTTATCTCACCATTTCCCGCCTAATCCCACCTCCCCACCTTTGCCAAACCGATCACCTCCCCACACCGATCCTTCCCAGCCCGTGTTGATCGGGCTTGACCAAGCCCTGATGCTCTGCACCCGGCTGTGCCATGACTTGGCCGGTCCGATCGGGGCGGTGGCCACGGGGGCGGAATTGTTGGCGGAGGAAACCAACGAGGGCGTTTTGGATGCCGAGGCCCTGGCCTTGCTGTCCGACAGTGCCCACGCCGCCAGCCTGCGCCTGCGAATCTTGCGCATGGCCACCGGAGTTGCTCGCGGCCGCCAGCCCGCCTTGAGCGAGGCCCTCCCGACCCTCAACGCCCTGCTGGCCCTGGGCAAGCGCCGATTGGCCACCCAACCCGGCTTGCACGATCCGGGCCCGGTGGGCGTGCGCTTGCTGGTGCTGGCCCTGCTCACCGCCGCCGATGGCTGGCCCCAGGTCCCCGTGCTGACCTTGGAACAGCGCGACACCGGCTTTGTCATCGACAGCGGCGGCGAGACGGTGTTGCCCCCGGCATGGCGAGATGCCCTCACCGGCACGACCGACACCTTGGAACCCAGAACCAGTCTGGCCTGGCTGGCCGGAACCCTGGCTCGGCTCGCCACCGCCCAGATCCGCGTCGCGCCTGCCGGAACTGCCCTGATTGTGGACCTCCCCCAAGGGATGCCAACCCCCTAAGGAGAGGATGTCCCGAGAAAAGGCCTCGTCCTCGCAAAGGAAGCACTTTCGTCGGGGATTGGCCCTTTTATAGAGGGCGGTGAACTGGTAGAGATATAGGGGTGACACTCCCTTCTCCCGGAGCCGATACCGGGCCGGCGGCTTCTTTCTTGAGAAACCCCGGGGAAGCGCGAGACGCCCGGGCATCCCAAGGAGGTCCTTGATGGACGATTTGCTCAGTGAGTTTCTGACCGAAACCTCCGAAAGCCTTGCCACGCTGGACGTGGAACTGGTCAATCTGGAGCGCAATCCCAACGATCGGGACATCCTGTCCAACATTTTCCGTCTCGTCCATACCATCAAGGGGACGTGCGGCTTCTTGGGGTTGCCGCGCCTTGAGAGCTTGGCCCACGCGGGCGAAAATGTTCTGGGCAAGTTCCGTGACGGAGAGTTGGATGTCACCCCCGAGGCGGTGACGGTGATCTTGCGCACCATCGACCGCATCAAGGAAATCCTGTCCCACCTGGAAACGGCGGAAACCGAGCCCGAAGGCGATGACAAGGATCTGAAGACCGTCCTCAACGCCTTCGCCGACGGGAAAAAACCCGCCGCCGCCCCGCCCCCGCCCCCGCCGCCCCGCCCCGCCCCCAGCGCCCCCGCCAGCAGCGTGGGCACAAGCCCGCAGGGCTACCCGGTGGCGGCCGAACTGTTGGCCGAGGTGCAAAATGCCGTGGCCCAGGGCAAGCGCGCCGCCAGCGATGCCGAAATCGCGGCCGAGTTGGCCCGTGAACGCGCCGCCGAAGAGGCCGTGGCCTCGGGCGAGGAGCCAGCCAAAACCGCCCTTAGCCCCGCCCCCCAGGCCAAGCCGCCGGCACCAGCCCCGGCCCCCAAACCCCCCGCCCGCGCCGCCGAGGACCAGCCCGCTATGGGCGGCGGTGCCGAGGTCAAGGAAAGTTCCATCGCGGCGCAGTCGATCCGCGTCAACGTCGAGTTGCTCGAAAACCTGATGACCCTGGTCTCGGAACTGGTGCTGACGCGCAACCAGCTCCTCCAGATGGTTCGAGGCACCGATGACTCCGTATTTGCCGCGCCCTTGCAGCGCCTGTCCCACATCACCACCGATCTGCAAGAAGGGGTAATGAAGACCCGCATGCAGCCCATCGGCAATGCCTGGGCCAAGCTGCCGCGGATTGTGCGCGACCTTTCCGTTGAAATGCGCAAAAAAATAGACCTTCAGATGTATGGTGCCGACACAGAGCTGGACCGTCAGGTGCTGGAGCTGATCAAGGATCCGCTCACCCACATGGTGCGCAACTCGGCCGACCACGGCCTGGAGTTCCCCGACGAGCGTCTGGCGTCGGGCAAGCCGGAAACCGGCATCATCAAGCTGAACGCCTACCACGAAGGGGGCCACATCATCATCGAGATCAGCGACGATGGGCGCGGTCTCAATATCGACAAGATCCGCTCCAAGGCGCTGGCCAATGGGTTGGCCACCGAAGCGGATCTGGAATCCATGTCTGACCAGCAAGTGGCGCAGTTCATTTTCCGCGCCGGTCTCTCGACCGCCGACAAGGTCACGGCCGTGTCGGGCCGGGGCGTGGGCATGGACGTGGTGAAGACCAACATCGAGAAGATCGGGGGCACGGTCGAACTGAAGACGTGGCCGGGCCGGGGCTCGACGTTTGTCATCAAGATTCCGCTGACCCTGGCCATTGTGTCGGCCCTGATCGTCGAGGCCTCCAGCGAGCGCTTTGCCATTCCGCAGATTTCGGTGCTGGAACTGGTTCGGGTCACCAACGATTCGGATACCACCATCGAGCGGATCAACAGCGCCCCGGTGCTGCGCCTGCGCGACCGCCTGATGCCGCTGGTGTCGCTCTCTGCCTTGCTGCGCCTTGACGAAGACGAGGAGGAGCGGCACGCGGACAGCCCGGAAGGTCGCTCCGAGACCTTTATCGTGGTCAGTCAGGTGGGCACGTATACCTTTGGCATCATCGTGGACCGGGTGTTTGACACCGAGGAAATCGTGGTCAAGCCGGTGGCCCCGATTTTGCGCCACGTGTCGATGTTCTCGGGCAACACCATCCTGGGCGATGGCAGCGTGATCATGATCCTCGATCCCAATGGCATCGCCAGTGCGACCGGCGAGGTCACCATGGGCACGACGGGCGCGACCGAGAGCCAGCAGGCTGTGGGCCGCTCGGCCGAGGATCGTACCTCGCTTCTGGTGTTCCGTGCTGGCAGCAACGACCTGAAGGCCGTGCCGCTGGCCCTGGTGGCGCGCTTGGAGGAGATCGAGGTCGAAAAGGTTGAACGGTCTTTTGGCAAGCCGGTGGTGCAATATCGCGGTCAATTGATGCCCTTGGTCGGCATTGGCGAAGCTTTGACCTTGCGCGAAGAAGGCCGCCAGCCGATTTTGGTGTTCAGCGACCGCGACCGGTCCATGGGATTGGTGGTTGATGAAATTGTTGATATCGTCGAAGACCACCTCAAAGTAGAGCTGCGCGCGGATCTGCGGGGCGTGGTGGGCACGGCGGTGGTCAATGGCAAGGCAACCGATATCATCGACACCGGATACTATCTGACCCAGGCCTTTGGCGACTGGTTCGGCGGCAACCCGGTGGACTCTTATGGCGAGCCGGGTGGCGTGCGACGTATTCTGATTGTTGATGACAGCGCCTTCTTCCTCAACCTGATGGCGCCCATGCTCTCGGTGCATGGCTACGACGTGACGGCGGTGGATGGGCCTGAGAAGGCCCTGGCCCTGCGCGAGCGGGGCATGACCTTCGATGCGATTATCAGCGACATCGAAATGCCCGGCATGAACGGCTTCCAGTTTGCGGAATCCGTGCGGGCCGATCCGCGCTGGGGCGACGTGCCGCTGGTCGCCCTGTCGAGTCATGCGACAGAACGGGATCTGATCCGCGGCCGCGAAGCCGGGTTTGACGACTACGTGGCCAAGTTTGACCGCGAGAGCCTGTTGGAGGTGCTATCCCAACTGGTGGGCGGTGAACCGGTTCCCGTTGATCTGGACGCCTGATCCGGTCGTTCTCCCGCTAGGGGAACCTCCGGGACAACGAGGGTGGAAGACTCGACAGGGAGTTTGGGGGGCGCTCTTGGGGAGCGCTCTCCGGGTCCACGAGTCCTCGTGCAACAACGAGTCCTCGGTCAAGAGGACGCAAGGCAAGGGCAAGGGCACAAGGGGTACCCATGAAATCCTGTCTGATCGTCGACGACTCCAAAGTCATCCGCATGGTGGCCAAGAAAATTCTCCAGGAGCTCCAGTTTGAAACACTGGAGGCCGAGGATGGCCATGTTGCCCTGGAGCTTTGCAAACGGAAACTGCCGACAGCCGTGCTTCTTGACTGGAACATGCCGGTGATGAATGGCATGGAATTCATGCGGGAAATGCGCGCGCTGCCGGGAGGAAAGGACGTGATCGTGGTGTTTTGCACCACAGAAAACGACATCAGCCACATCCAAGAAGCGATGGAGGCCGGCGCCGACGAGTACATCATGAAGCCTTTCGACAGTGAAATCTTGCAGGCCAAGTTCCAGCAAGTTGGACTGATCGAAGAATAAGAGTTCAGGAAGGACGTCAGCGCGTGGCGATTTCACCCGTTAACACCCCCTCCACGGGAGCGTCGCAAGGCGGTCCCCTCCGTGTGATGGTGGTCGATGACTCGGCTGTCGTGCGGGGGCTGATCACCCGCATGTTGGAAGAGGACACCTCCATCCAGGTGGTGTGTTCGGTCGGCAACGGACAGATGGCGCTTCAGGCCCTGGACCGGCACGATATTGATGTGGCCATCTTGGACATTGAAATGCCGGTTATGGACGGGCTGACCGCCCTGCCGCTGTTGTTGCGCAAGAGCGCGGGCCTCAAGGTGATCATGGCCTCGACCCTGACCTTGAAGAATGCCGAGGTCAGCCTGAAAGCGATGGAAATGGGGGCCTCGGAGTATCTGGCAAAGCCCTCGACCTCGCGGGAACTCTCCTCGGCCACAGCTTTTCGCCACGAGTTGATCGGAAAAGTGAAAGGCCTGGGCAGCGCCCGCCGCCGCGAAGTGGGGCAAGCCGCCCCAACGGCGCGGGCGCTGGGACAAGAGCGAGCTGCCGTTCCCCTGCATCCGCTGAAGGGGCCGGCGCGGCCCATTACCTTGCGCCAGCCCTCTTCCGAGCGCCCTGACGTGATTGCCATTGGCAGTTCGACCGGGGGGCCGCAAGCGCTGTTCACAGTGTTTGGCGAGTTGCGCAAAAACGGCTGGCCGAAGCAGCCCATTTTGGTGACCCAGCACATGCCGGCCACGTTTACAACCATTCTGGCCGGCCATGTCGAGCGAATTTCCGGCGTGCCAACCCAAGAGGGGAAGGACGGCGAGCCAATTCGCGGCGGACACATCTACATTGCTCCGGGTGATTACCACATGGTGGTGGAGACCCGGGGGACGGAGCGGATCTTGCGCCTCAACCAGGATCCGCCGGAAAGCTTCTGCCGTCCTGCCGTCGATCCTTTGTTTCGCTCTGTGGCCCGGGCCTATGGGCGCCGTGCCCTGGCCGTGGTGTTGACGGGCATGGGGGCCGACGGATCAAAGGGGAGCGTGGTCATCGCCGATGCGGGCGGGACCGTGGTGGCTCAGGACGAGGCGTCGAGCGTCGTCTGGGGAATGCCCGGGGCCACGGCGCAGTCTGGATCGTGCGCTGCTGTTCTTCCCTTAAACGAAATCGCCGCCTATCTCCTCCGCACCGCGAACAAGCGCTGATGGCATGAAACCGGAAGATTTCGACTATATCTCAAAGATGCTGAAGGACAAGTCGGGGCTCGTCCTGACCCGCGACAAGTCCTATCTGCTGGAAAGTCGTCTGATGCCGCTGGCGCGCAAGCGCGGATTCAAAGGCCTCGACGACCTCATCGGGCAACTTCGCCGGCGCGACTTGGCGCTGGAGAAGGAAATTACCGAGGCGATGACCACCAACGAATCCTTCTTTTTCCGGGATTCGAAGCCGTTCGACCAGTTCCGGCAGGTTGTTTTACCCAACCTGATCAAGACACGGGCGTCGCGTCGATCGTTTCGCATTTGGTGCGCCGCCGCGTCGAGTGGACAGGAACCTTATTCGCTCGGAATGATCCTCAAGGAGGAATCAGCCCGGCTTGCGGGGTGGCGCCACGAGATCGTGGGGACCGACTTGTCCACCGAGATCTTGCGCAAGGCTCGGGCCGGGCTTTATTCGCAGTTCGAGGTACAGCGGGGCATGCCCATGCAACTCCTCGTGAAGTACTTCAAGAAAAAGGATGACATGTGGGAGATCGATCCCGCCATCCGCGCCATGGTCCAGTTCAAGGAATGGAACCTTCTTGAAGATCTGCGACCACTTGGCCAGTTTGACGTGGTCTACTGTCGTAACGTGCTGATCTACTTCGACCAACCGACCAAGGCTCACGTTCTTGAGGCCATTTCAAAGCAGATGACCGATGACGGTGTGTTGTATCTGGGCGGGGCGGAAACCGTTTTGGGGGTCTCCTCGGCTTTTAAGCCGATCCCGGGGCAGCGAGGGGTCTATGCTGTTGCCCGCCCGCATGAGATGAAGTCGTTGGGCGAGGGAGGGTAAAAGACAAGGCTGGGGAGGCAAGCCTCCCCAGACCCTTTGGCACCGGAAGGAGGGGGGGTTAGCCGAGCGCGACTTGCGGGGCCGACAGGTCGTCGGGATCGCGCAGGACGTAACCGCGTCCCCAAACGGTTTCGATGTAGTTGGCGCCGCCGGTGGCCTGGGCGAGCTTTTTGCGCAGCTTACAAATGAAGACGTCGATGATCTTGAGCTCCGGCTCGTCCATCCCGCCATACAGATGATTGAGGAACTGCTCCTTGGTGAGGGTGGAGCCCTTGCGCAGGGTCAGCAGTTCGAGAATCCCGTATTCCTTGCCGGTCAGGTGGATGGGCTCATGATCGACGCAGGCGGTTCGGGCATCCAGGTTGACCTCCAGGCGACCGATGCGCACGACCGATTGGGCATGGCCCATGGAGCGCCGCACGATGGCCTGGAGCCGGGCCACGAGTTCCGACTTGTCGAAAGGCTTGGTCAGGTAGTCGTCGGCACCGACGCCGAGCCCTTTGACCTTGCGTTCGCTTTCGGTCAGGCCCGAGAGGATGAGAACAGGGGTGGCGATCCGCGACGCGCGCAGATGACGAATGAGGTCCAGACCATCCATGTCGGGCAGCATCAGATCAACGATCATGATATCGTAATCGTAGATCTTGCCGATCTCCAGACCGTCCTCGCCGGAATCGGTTGTATCGACCACCCAGCCCTCGCGTTTGAGCACGAGTTCGATGCTTTTGGCCGTCGCGGCGTCATCTTCAACTACCAGGACACGCATCTTTCCCTCCACCGCCACGGAAGTAGAGCCGACGCGCCGGGGGCGCGGGCCCGTCTTAAGCTTCCTTAACGGTACGGGGTTTCGGCTAATCATGCAAGAGCCAATCGGAAAAGCTTGTTTTTTATCTGTTGATTGAGCCTTGTTCTTACAGTGGCGCCGCAACTTCTGTAACGCCCCTCTCCGGGCGATTTGCCGGAAGAATCCGCCTTTCATCGGGGGTTAACCCCCGCGGCCCACACTGGGGCCGCAACCAGGAAAGGACGACGATGAGCACCGCCTTGTTCAACAACATCGTCAACGATCTCAATCAGATTCCCGACCGCCGCGTGTATGGCCGGGTTTTGGGCGTGCAAGGGTTGGTGGTGGAGATCGGCGGCGTCCAGACGAGTCTGTCGGTGGGCGATCGGTGCTGGATCCACGGGCGCGACGGCCGCCGAGTCGCCAGCGAGGTGGTGGGCTTTCGCACCGGCCGCGCCTTGCTGCTGCCGTTCAGCGGCCTTGATGGGGTGGGCCTGGGGTGCCGCGTCGAGATCGGTGAGGAGCGCCCGACCTTGCGCCCAACGATCCAATGGCTGGGCCGGGTCATCAACGCCATGGCCGAGCCGGTGGACGGCGGCGGCCCCTTGCCGGCTGGGGACGTGGCGGTGCCGATTCGCAATACGCCCCCCGCCGCCCATTCCCGGCGCCGGGTGGGGGGCAAGCTGGACCTGGGGGTGCGGGCGGTCAACACCTTCCTGACCTGCTGCCGGGGCCAGCGCATGGGCATCTTTGCCGGCTCCGGCGTGGGCAAGAGCTCCATTCTGTCGATGTTCGTGCGCAACACCACCGCCGATGTCATCGTTTGTGGGCTGGTCGGCGAGCGTGGACGCGAGGCGCGCGAGTTTATTGAGGACGATTTGGGGGAAGAAGGACTGGCCCGCAGCGTCACCGTGGTGGCCACCAGTGACGAGAGCCCCCTGATGCGCCGGCAGTGCGCCTATGTGACCCTGGCCGTGGCCGAGTATTTCCGCGACCTTGGCCTTGACGTGCTGTGCCTGATGGACAGCGTGACGCGCTTTGCCATGGCCCAACGCGAGATCAGCCTGTCGGCGGGCGAGCCGCCGGCCTCCAAGGGCTACACGCCATCGGTCTTTGCCGAGCTGCCCCGGTTGCTGGAGCGGGCCGGTCCGGGCTGCGAGGGCTCGGGCACCATCACCGGCTTGTTTACCGTGCTGGTGGAGGGTGACGACCACAACGAACCGATTTCCGACGCTGTGCGCGGCATCTTGGATGGTCACATTGTTCTGGAGCGCTCCATTGCCGAGCGCGGCCGCTATCCGGCGATCAATATCTTGCGCTCCGTGTCGCGAACCATGCCGGGCTGCAACACGCCCGAGGAAAATGCCCTGGTCGCCGAGGCGCGACGCTTGATGTCCACCTACGAGGACATGGCCGAGCTGATTCGGCTGGGGGCGTATAAGGCGGGGTCGGATCCTTTGGTGGACTTGGCCATTGCCCATCACCAACCGCTCGAGACCTTTCTGACCCAGGGAAAGCGCGAGGGAACGGATCTGAGCACGGGCTACGAGTTGCTCCGGGCTGCCCTGGCGCCCCAGCGCTAAACCCTGGCGGTGAGACGGGGCCATGGGGAAAGATCTTCATACATTGATCCGGTTGCGCAAGTTCGAGGTGGACGAGCGTCGGCGCGACCTTGGGGTTTTGTTGCAGCGCCAGGCGGCTCTGGAGGCGGAGGGGCGGGCCCTTGACGCCGAGTTTGCCCGCGAGGTGAGTTTTGCCCAGCAGAACCCGGCCTTTGGCCTGACCCTTGGCGCCTATGTCAGCCACTTTCGCTGGCGCAAGGATGATCTCCTGGAGCGCGAGCACCAGTTGGACGAGGACATCCTGGAAGCGCGCGAAGCCTTGGCTGAGGCTTATCGCACCCTCAAAACCATCGAGGTGACCCAGGAAAACCGGGAAAACCGGGAGCGCCAGGAACGCGAGCACAAGGATCAGTTGTTCCTTGATGAGGTGGCACAAGACCGGTATCGCCGCCGCAGCCATGAGGGGGATCCCCTTGCTTGAGCAAGGCTGGGGAGGCGGGCCTCCCCAGACCCCACATTGCCTGGGAAAACCACGATTGAGGTACTTCCCCAGGAATGGAGGGGTCTGGGGAGGCTCGCCTCCCCAGCCTTCCCTTTTTTGTGCACTTGCAAAAAGCCCCTGCGCCCCGGCATTGTCCCAAGAGAGGCCCCCGTCCGCCAAGGAGGGGCCAGACACGAAAAAAGGGTGGAACAGGACATGAGCTTTACCCTCGTCACGCCGGCGCCAGCGCGCCTTAACCGATCGGAACAGGCGGTTCCCGGCTCCAACACCAAGTTCCTGCAAAAGGCCGCGACTGGCGACGCCGACGTGGTGTTCCTGGACCTGGAAGATGCGGTGGCGCCCTCGGAGAAGGAAGCGGCGCGGCGCAACATCATCACCGCCCTCAATGAGTATGACTGGTCGAGCAAGACGGTTTCGCTGCGCATCAACGGCCTCGACACCCATTACATGTACCGGGACATCATCGAGGTCCTGGAAGGCGCCCCGGGCAAACTTGATCTGATCATGATCCCCAAGGTCGGCACCGCCGCCGATGTGTATGCGGTGGACATGCTGGTGACGCAAGTTGAGGCCGCCACCGGGGTGTCGAAGCGGATTGGCTTTGAGCTGATCATTGAAACAGCGCTCGGCATGGCCAACATCGACGCCATCGCCGCCGCCAGCCCGCGCAACGAATCGCTGCATTTTGGTGTGGCCGACTACGCCGCCTCAACCAAGGCGCGCACCACCTCCATTGGCGGCCCCAACGCCGACTACGGCGTGCTGACCGACGTTCTGGCCGATGGCAGCCGGGCCTATCACTGGGGTGACATGTGGCACTATGCCATTGCCCGGATGGTGGTGGCGGCGCGGGCCCATGGCCTGCGGGCGATTGACGGGCCGTTTGGCGACATCAAGGATGGCGAGGGCTACAAGGCCCAGGCGCGCCGGGCCGCCGTACTGGGCTGCGAGGGCAAGTGGGCCATTCACCCCAGCCAAACCACCCTGGCCAACGAGGTGTTCACACCGTCCGAAGCCGAGGTGGCGCAGGCCCAGGCGATTTTGGACGCCATGACCCAGGCCAAGGCCGAGGGCAAGGGCGCGGTGACCCTGAATGGCCGCCTGATCGACATTGCCTCGATCAAGCAGGCGGAGGTGCTGGTGGACATGGCGCGTCAGATCCACGGACACTAACGGCGAGACGGGCCAAACGGGGGGGGCGCCGCCTCATCCGAGGGACCGGAAGGCCCCTCCCCTCCCCGGCCTTCTCTTTTCCGGTCGATGGGGCCTTCGCTTGGCCGCCCTGCTGTGCTACGCAGAGCGCTTGCCCCACCGTTTCAGCCGCACGTGGATCGCCATGCACTTTCTGGACTTCGAGAAGCCGATCGCCGAACTTGAAGGGAAGATCGAGGAGTTGCGCCACCTCTCCGACGCCGACGGCATGAATATTGCCGAGGAAGTCGCCCGGCTGCAACAAAAGGTTGAGAAGCAACTCAAGGCCGTCTACGCCAAACTCAGTCCCTGGCAAAAGACCCAGGTCGCCCGCCATCCCGACCGCCCCCATGCCCTGGACTACCTGAAAATCCTGTTCACCGACGTCACGCCGCTGGCCGGCGACCGGGTGTTTGGCGAGGATCGGGCCATTGTCGGCGGTCTTGCCCGCTTTCGCGGCCAGCCGGTGGTGATCTTGGGTCAGGAGAAGGGCCACGACACGGAAACCCGCCTGCGCCACAACTTCGGCATGGCCATGCCCGAAGGCTATCGCAAAGCGCAGCGCCTGATGGAACTGGCCGACACCTTTAATTTGCCGGTCTTGACGCTCGTGGATACGGCAGGCGCCTATCCCGGCGTGGCCGCCGAGGAACGGGGGCAGGCCGAGGCCATTGCCCGCTCGATCCAGGTGGGCTTGAACCTCAAGGTGCCGGTGATCAGCTGCGTCATCGGCGAAGGGGGCTCGGGGGGCGCCATCGCCATTGCCACGGGCAACGTGGTGATGATGCTGGAGCATTCCATTTATTCGGTGATTTCGCCCGAAGGGTGCGCCTCGATCTTGTGGCGCAGCGGCGATCAGGCGCAGCAGGCGGCCGAGGCTTTGCGCCTGACGGCCCAGGATCTGTTGGATTTCAAGGTGATCGACGAGGTGATCCCTGAGCCGCTCGGCGGGGCGCATCGCGACCGCGAGGCTACCTTCACCCAGGTCGGCGACGCCTTCGAGCGCCACCTGCGCGAGTTGAACGGCCTGGAGGGCGGCATTTTGCGGGCCCGACGCCGCGAGAAGTTCCTGCGCATGGGCCGCGAAGGCTTGGCCTGAGATGGCGCGCGCGGACCAGGACAGGGTGCTGGCGGCGTTTCCCGCGCTGGCCGCCCTGCCCTTGTCCGAGCGCGAGCCCCTGATCCGGGGGCTGGAGCGGGTCAGCCTGCCGGCCGGACGCGGGGTGTTCCGCGAGGGCGATGCCTGCCGTGCCTTTGTGCTGGTGCTGGACGGGACGATCAAGGTCAACAAGACCTCCGACTCGGGGCGCGAGATCGTCTTGTACCGGGTTGAGCCGGGCCAGACCTGCGTTTTGACCACGGCCTGCCTGATGACCGGCACCCCTTACGGCGCCGAGGGGGTGTGCGAAAGCGCCGTGGAGGCGGCGACGCTGGGAGTTTCGACCTTTCAGGCCCTCCTCAACGACTCGCCGGGCTTCCGGCGCTTTGTTTTTCCGCCTATGGCGTGCGCCTGACCGACCTTCTGCTGCTGATCGAGGAAGTGGCGTTCGGCCGGGTGGATGTACGCTTGGCGCAAACCCTGCTCGGGCGCAGCCAGGACGGCCGCTGGCAGGGCACCCACCAAGAGCTGGCCACCGAACTGGGCACGGCGCGCGAGGTGGTGAGCCGGCAACTCAAGGATTTTGAACGCCGGGGTTGGGTGAGTCTGGGACGCGGCTGCGTCACCGTTTTGTCGCCGGACGCCCTGGCCACCTTGCGCCGCCCTTAAAAGGCTGGGGAGGCGGGCCTCCCCAAACCCCTCCGATCCTGGGGCTTCCCTCACCACGAGGGGTCTGGGGAGGCCCGGCCTCCCCAGCCTTCCCTCTCTTTTTCCGGTTCCCCCCGGACAGCCAACGTTTTAAGGTCGGATCGTCTCCAATCCTCTCGCGTTGGTGATCTTGTCACCGACACGCAGCGGTTTTTGGGGCTATAGGGCTATGCGCGTTTTGCACCGCCGACGCCTCGGCGGTCCCCTTGTCCAAGGAGAGTTGAGCCATGCTGAAGTACACCAAGAACGTCGGTGGGATTGATCGTCCGATCCGCGCCATTGTGGGTGTTGCCCTGCTCCTGATGGCCGTGACCGGCACCATCGGCGTGTGGGGCTACATTGGGATAATCCCCCTGCTGACCGCCATTTTCAGCTTCTGCCCCGCCTACACCTTCCTGGGCAAGAACACCTGCGGCTGCGCCAAGGACTAAGGTCCGTCCCCCCCTTGGGCCTTGTGCCATCGCGCGGGCCCGAGGGACCTGGGGAGGCCACGCCCCCCAGCTTTCCCTCTTTTCCCTTGTGCCAACGCCGCGTGAGCCCGCTATGCTTCCTCTCCAAAAGGAGAGGATCGGGGACCGGCCCCGCACGAGGATCGTATGTATGACCTGAGCGCCATTACCGAACACGACGCCTGGAATGCCATCGAGATCGCCCCGGGCCTTTGGTGGGTGGGCCACTATCTGCCGGGCGATCCTTTTCAGTGCCATGTGTATCTGCTGGACCATGGCGACCAGTCGGTCTTGTTCGATCCCGGATCAGCCCTGACCTTCCGGCACACCCTGCGCAAGATCGAGCAGGTCCTGCCGTTCGACCGGATCCGCTATTTTGTGTGCCACCATCAAGACCCCGACATCACCGGAGCACTCCCGTTGGTGGACCAGTTGGTGTGCCGGCCGGATGCGGTGGTGGTCACCCATTGGCGGGCCGAGGCCTTGTTGCGCCACTATGGTTTGGCTCTGCCGTTTTGGCGGGTTGATGACCATGGCTGGCGTCTCGACCTGGGCGGTCGGATACTACGCTTTGTGTTTACCCCCTATGCCCATTTCCCGGGGGCCTTCGTTTCTTTTGACGAGGCCACCGGCACCTTGCTGTCAAGCGACCTGTTCRGCGGTTTCACCGAGGGTTTTTCCCTTGTCGCGCGGGACGAAAGCTATTTCGAGGCCCTGCGGCCTTTCCATGAACACTACATCCCCAGCCGGGACGTGCTGCAAAACGCCCTGAATGCCGTGCGGGAACTGCCGTTGCAGGCCATCGCCCCCCAGCACGGTTCCATTCTACCCGAACCCCTGATCGGCCCCCTGATCGAGCGCATGATGTCTTTGGAGTGCGGCCTGTTCCTGCTGGCCCGCGACAACAGCGATGTTCAACAGTTGATGACGATCAACAGGGCTCTGCACGACATGTCGGCGGCCATGATGCAAACTCGGGATTTTCCCGACATTGCACAGGCGCTGTTGGAGATCATGCGCCGCGTGTTGCCGGCCGAGCGTCTGGATTTCTACCTGCGCCTGCCCGATGGCGCCTTGCTGCTGCTGACCCGCGAGGACCACTACCGTGGACGCCCCTTAGAAATCTTGCCGCTGGCCCTGGCCCCCCTGATGGAGGGGAGCGCGCCGCTCGTGGTGTTCCGCCTCCTGCCCGAGGGCTTGGGCGACGATCGACCGGTGCTCGCCTTGCCGCTGACGGCGTCGCCGCATCCGCTGGTCAGCACGGTGATCATCCCTGGGCACGGCGGCGTGCGGTGGCGCTGGCCGAGATCCAAGATCAGCCCATGGTGTGGCGAACCGGAGGCTCAGTAACCCGGCGCGTGTTCGAGCGGGCGCTGGCCGAACGGGGGATTACGGTGCAGGTGGTGATGGAGATCAACACCCGCGAGGCCACCCGCGAGGCCGTCGCGGCTGGGTTTGGCCTGGGGGTGATTGCCGAGAACGAACTGGGCGGGGACGAGCGCTTGGTGATGCTGCCCTTTGGCGATGCCGACCTGCGCATGACCTTGTATGCGGTTTGTCTGCGCGAGCGCCGTCGCTTGCCGACCGTGCGGGCCTTTATGGCCGTGGCGCAGGAGGACGGCCCCGAGGCCAAGGGGCCGAACCCGGCCGGGTGACGCCCCCGGGAGCGCCAGCGTGGCATGCTGGCCGGCGGCCCCGGAGGCACACAATCAAGGATTACAATTGATGTTGGGAGCGCCGTTCAGGGTCGAAGCCACACCCGCCATCATCATCCCGGTGAAGATCGGGGTCAGTTGGGTTTCGGTGCTGACGAGGCCGGACATGGTCGCCCCCGCCGCCGACGGGCTGCCGCTGGTCGAGGCGCACTTCCACACGGTGGACCCATTGGGACCGGTTGTCTTGTTCATGGAGGCCACGTTGTAACAGTTACCGCCCGGCAAGGTAAATTGGCCCATGCCAGACTTCCAGGAGCCACCGGCGCCTTTACCATAGTAGTTGTTGGCGGCGACGACGATGGAGCCCGATGTATTCGTGAGGCTGTTGCCCACATTGGTCACGATCACCCCCACTTCCGTCGAGGCCTGATCACTGAGGACCAGCGTTCCCGAACTGTTGAGGCAGAAGGCGAAATTTTGGGCCGGCAGCGATGTGAGTTTAACCTGCCCGCTCGCCGCCTGGGCAACACCGAGACCGGTCAAAAGGGCGAGAGCAGAGCAACCCACGGCAAGAACCAGCGCTTTCATGGGGGATCTCCTTGTGTTGAATCCAACACAACGGGTATAGCTCGATTCTCGAGTATCTTCATTGGTTTTATTCTCTTTTTAAGAGAGTAGTGTCCATTGAGATTGTATGAATTCGCAAAAAACAATCATGGATAATGCGCTCAATGGAGGTTTCATCTCAAATATAAATCGCTAAGGTAAGGAAGTTGACGTGGGAAACCCCGGGCTCGCCAGGAAATATTCTCAATACGAGTAGAATTACAACGAAACACGTGTTCCCCTTGGCCGCTTCCTGCGGCGGGAGGAGGGGGGCGGACCGGGGGGCGAGGCCGGCGTCCCGCTAAATTCTTGCAAGGGATGTCGATCGATGGCGCAATACGCAGCAACACGCTGAGGCACCCTACAAAAAGGAACCCTACCGAAAGGAGGTTCGGATGACGGCGGGGAAGGGGTGGGAGGAAGGGAGCAGGGTTCTGGAGTGCGATCCCCTGCTGGCCACACTTCCTGAGCCCTCGCGCAAGGCTGTGCTCGCCCTGGGGCGGTTTCAGACGATCCGGGCGGGCAAGGTGCTGCTGCATTTCGGCGAGCCGAGCGACGGGCTTTATTGCATTGTGTCGGGCCAGTTCCGCATGACCATGCTCGATGCCAACGGCACCGAGGTGCTGGCGTCCATGGGCCTCTCCGGGACCTGGGTGGGCGGGGCCACGGTGGTGGACAACAGTGTGACCTTGATTGCCACGACCGCCGTGCTGGACAGCGAGGTGTTTTTTATTCCCGTTCAGCCGTTACAGCGCCTTATGCACCAGGACCCGGAGATTGCCTTGTTCCTGGCGCGCATGGCGTTGTTCTATTTGCGCATCAGCCTGCGCCGGGTTTTGGATGGCGCCACCTTGACCTCCAAGGCCATGCTGGCGCGCATGCTCCTCTATTTCTACACGCATGCCCAAAGCACGGGGCAGCCCGAGCCCGAGGTGGTCCATCTATCGCAGGAGGATTTGGCCACCATGAGCGGCGTGTCGCGGCGTACCGCCAGCCGGATTTTGCAGGCGATGCGCCGCGCCGGCAGTATCGAGATTGATTATCACCAGATCCGTATCGTGTGTCCCGACCGTCTTGGTGAGGATGCCCGCGATCGGGCCCGGTGAGGCGGGCGAAGACTGGGGAGGCTGACCTCCCCAGACCCCTTGGGCCCTGGGGCTAGGCCCGGGCGGCGAGGCAGGCTTCCAAGGTGTTGTCGAGCAGGCAGGCGATGGTCATGGGGCCAACGCCGCCCGGCACCGGGGTGATGGCGCTGGCGACACGGCGCGCCGCCTCGAAATCGACATCGCCGACCAGCCGGCCCTTGGCTTCGCCGGGGGCGGGGTCGAGTCGGTTGATGCCCACATCAATGACCACGGCGCCCGGCTTGAGCCAGTCGGCCTTGACAAAATGGGGGCGGCCGACCGCCGCCACCACGATGTCGGCGCGTCGGCACACGGCCGGCAGATCCTTGGTGCGCGAATGGGCAATGGTCACGGTGGCGTTGGCGCCCAGTAGCAGCATGGCCATGGGCTTACCGACAATGGCCGAGCGGCCGATGACCAGGGCCTCGCGTCCCGACAGGTCGCCCAGGTGATCCTTCAAGAGCATGAGGCAGCCGCGCGGGGTGCAGGGTACCGGGGCGGGCTGGCCCAAGGCGAGGCGGCCGACGTTGACCGGATGGAAGCCGTCCACGTCCTTGGCCGGGTCGATGGCCAGGATCACCGCGTCTTCGTCGAGGCCAGCCGGCAGCGGCAGTTGCACCAAAATGCCGTGGATGGCCGGATCGCCGTTGAGGGCCTGGATCAGGGCCAGCAACTCGGCTTGCGAGGTGGTGGCCGGCAGGCGATGGACCACCGAGTGAAAGCCGGCGGCTCGGGCCTCGCGCTCCTTGGATCCCACATAAACTTGGCTGGCCGGGTCCTCGCCGACCAGGACCACCGCCAGCCCCGGCGTTACGCCGAGGGCCTGGGCTCGCTCGGCGACCCGGGCGCGCACGCCGGCCGCGAAGGCCTTGCCATCAATGAGGTGAGCCGTCATGGCCTGATTTCCTCGCGCTGGTTGAAAAAAGGGGGAAGAGCATTCCCCGACGTCGATCGCGGCGGACCGGCCGGGCGTCTCCTGGTGGGGACCTTGGTATCCACCCTGGACGAACTAGGATCAAGCGGGTAAACAGCGGACCTTCCTAACCAGAAGGACCGGCCCGCCATGTCGCGTAGCCCCAAGCCTCTTCCGCCCGGAGACCCTCGTGACTCCCTGATCCTGACCATCACCTGTCCCGACGGATTCGGCATCACGGCCGCCGTCAGCGGGTTTCTTTACAGCCAGGGAGCCTTCACGACCGAGGCGGCGTATTACAGCGATCCCGACACGGGACGCTTTTTCATGCGCACCGTGTTTCGCGCGGACACGCCCGGCCTGCCCTCGGCCAATGCCCTTCGCGAGTGCTTCGCGCCGCTGGCCGAGCGCTATGGCATGCAGTGGGAATTGATCTCGGCCCGCGACCGGCCGCGGGTGGTGATTGCGGTGTCGCGTTTTGGCCACTGCCTCAACGACTTGGTGCATCGCTGGCGCTCCAACCAATTGCACGTGGACATCCCGGCCATTGTCTCGAACCATCCCGACATGGCTCAGATCGCCGAGTGGCATGGCATCCCGTATCACCACCTGCCGGTGACGACCGACACCAAGGAGAGCCAGGAGCGGGCCTTCCTCAAGATCATCGAGGACACCCGGGCCGATGTGGTGGTCTTGGCGCGCTACATGCAAATTCTGTCCAAGGAGGCCAGTCACCTCCTGTCGGGCCGCTGCATCAACATTCACCATTCCTTCTTGCCCAGCTTCAAGGGGGCCAAGCCCTATCATCAGGCCCACGCCCGCGGCGTGAAGATCATTGGTGCCACGGCCCACTACGTGACCGATGATCTCGATGAAGGGCCGATCATCGAGCAGGAAGTGACGCGGGTGGATCACAAGAACAGCGTTGACGATCTGGTCTCGGCCGGGCGCGACCTGGAAACCGTGGTACTGGCCCGCGCGGTGCGTTGGCATGTCGAGCGCCGGATCATGATCAATGGCACCAAGACTGTGATCTTCCGCTAAAAGAGCGACACCGCTCTTTGGGAGGGAGGGGTCTGGGGAGGCCCCGCCTCCCTGGCCGGCCTTTTTTCGCCGTCACGGCCGGGCGGCCCCTCTTCCCTCTTTCCCGTGAACCGGCATATGGTTGGGCGCCCCTTGGACCCCCTGGGTTCTGGCACGGGGGCAGGGTCGGGCCATGCCCTTCGGGGCAAGGCTGCGTTTCCAACCAGGAATCAATGGGGGAGCCACGCATGAAACTGATCATGGCGATCATCAAGCCCTTCAAGCTGGACGAAGTCCGCGAGGCTCTGGCCGCCCTGGATGTCCAGGGGTTGACCGTGTCCGAGGTCAAGGGCTTCGGGCGGCAGAAGGGCCAGACAGAAATCTACCGAGGGGCCGAGTATCAGGTAAACTTCCTGCCCAAGGTCAAGATCGAGGTTGCCGTGCGCGACGAGGTGGTGGATCGGGCGATCGAAGCCATCACCACGGCGGCTGGCACCGGCAAGATCGGCGATGGCAAGATCTTTGTCTCGTCGCTGGAACAGGCCGTGCGTATTCGTACCGGCGAAACCGGCACCGATGCCCTTTGACAACGAGCCCCTTCTCATGAGTTTTTCCCAGCATCCCCTTCGCGGCCTTGGGCTCGCCGTCCTTGTGGTCGGCGTGGCCCTGCCGGCGCTAGCCCAAGATCCCGGGCTGGCTTCCCCCGACACGGGAGTGCCCTCGACGTTGGAGGCCACCGCCGCCGCCGAGGCCAGCGTGGCGCTCGACGCCTTCAAGAATGACGTCGCCTATATCCTCAACTCGTTTTCCTTTTTGATCCATGGCGCCTTGGTGATGTGGATGGGTGCCGGCTTCGCCATGTTGGAAGGCGGGCTGGTGCGCTCCAAGAACACCGCCATGCAGATGTTGAAAAACATCATCGCCTACTCGGTGGCCGGTCTCATGTATTATGTGATCGGTTATAACCTGATGTACGTGGGCGTGGACGGCGGCTGGATTGGCACGCTGTCTTTCTTGCACGATCCCTCGCCCAGCCCCGACGTGGCCCAGGGCTATGCGGTGATGAGCGACTGGTTCTTCCAGATGGTGTTTGTGGCCACCGCCGCCTCCATCGTCTCGGGGGCCCTGGCCGAGCGCCTGCGCTTGTGGCCCTTCTTGCTGTTTAGCGTGATTTTGACCGGCCTCATCTACCCCATTCAAGGGGCGTGGCAGTGGGGGCACGGCTGGCTGTATCAGGCGGGCTTCTCGGATTTTGCCGGCTCCACCTTGGTGCACTCGGTGGGCGGCTGGGCGGCGCTGACGGGCGCCTTGGTGCTGGGCGCGCGTCGCGGCAAGTACAGCGCCGATGGCCGGGTCAATCCCCTGCCCGGCGCCAATCTGGCCTTGGCGACCTTGGGCATGTTCATGCTGTGGCTAGGCTGGTTCGGGTTTAACGGCGGCTCCTACCTGTCGATGGGCTCGCCCGATGCGATTACCGGCATCGCCAACATTTACGTCAACACCAACCTCGCCGCTGCGGCCGGCGTGGTCGCCGCCATTGTCATGACCCAGGTTCTTTACGGCAAGGTGGACCTGACCATGACCTTGAACGGGGCGCTGGCGGGGCTGGTGGCGATCACGGCCGAACCCTTGATGCCCTCGCCGTTGCTGGCCATTGGCATTGGCGCCGTGGGCGGCATGCTGGTGGTGCTGGTCGTGCCCTTGCTGGACCGCCTGCGTATCGACGACGTGGTCGGGGCCATTCCCGTCCATCTCGTGTGTGGCATCTGGGGGACGTTGGCGGTGCCCTTGTCCAACCCCAAGACCAGTTTTCTGGTCCAGCTTTTGGGGGTGGCGAGCATTGGTGCTTTTGTCCTGGTGACCACGTTTGTCGTGTGGGTGCTCTTGAAGTTTACCGTTGGTCTGCGCTGCTCCGAAGAGGAGGAAAACATCGGACTCGACAAGTCCGAGTTGGGCCTGGAGGCCTATCCCGAATTCGGCCCTGGCCACAAAAGCTTGTAAGGATCTTGTCAAGCTTTCCAACGGCGGGACGCTGGTCGTCCCGCCGCTTTTTTTTGACAAAAACCTACGAAATCTGTCAGGGCGTCTCCCTTTCTTTCGGGAGACCTCGGGCAGGCGTTGCCAGAGGCAGCGGCCGGGTGCACACTTCACGAGCGCTCTTTTCAGCCTAGGGACCTTCGATGCGCCCCCTTGATCCTTCGGATGACCTTCTCGTGTTCAGCGAGGAAGCCCCGCCCCCCGTCGTTATGACCGAGGCGGCCCCGTGGGAAATTCTGGTGGCCGATGACGATCCCGAAGTCCACGCCATCACCCGGGCCGTTCTCGGCAAGGTGCGGTTCAAGGACCGGGGCCTGCGCTTGTTGTTTGCCACCTCGGAGGCCGAGGTGCGCCACCTGCTGCCCCAGCATCCCGACTTGGCGGTGGTCCTGCTCGACGTGGTGATGGAGACCGAGGACGCCGGCCTGCGGCTGGTGCGCCATCTGCGCGAGGACCTGGGCAATCGGCGCGTGCGCATTATTTTGCGCACGGGCCAGCCGGGCCAAGCCCCCGAGCGCGATGTGATCGTCGCCTACGACATCAACGACTACAAGGCCAAGACCGAACTCACCGCCCAAAAACTGTTCACCATCATCATTGCCGCCCTGCGGGCCTACGACGACCTGCGCGCCCTGGAGGAAAGTCACGCCCGTTTGAGCGAAGTCAACACGGCCCTGGAACAGCGGGTGGCCGAGCGCACCGCCGCTTTGGTGCGCTCCAACGCCGAGTTGGAGAGCTTTGCCTATGGCATCTCCCACGACCTGCAAGAACCCTTGCGGATGGTGCGCAGCTACCTGCAACTGATCGAGCGGCGCCTGGGCAGTCAGCTGGACGGAGAAACCGCGGCCTATATCGGCTTTGCCCTGGATGGCGCGGCGCGCATGTCCACCATGATCAACGACCTTCTCGACTATGCCCGCCTGACCACCCGGCCGGCCACCCGCCAGGGCTTGGCCTTGGAGGCGGTGTTGCATCGGGCTCTGGCGCCGCTGGCTCTGGTGGTGGCGGAAAATCAGGCCACGGTGGTGTTACCGGCTACCGAGGCGCGGGTCGAGGGGGACGAGGGGCAACTGGCCCGCTTGTTTCAGAACTTGTTGAGCAATGCCTTGAAGCACCGGCATCCCGAGCGCGCGCCGGTGGTGGGTGTCACAGTCACGTCCCTAGCCGATCGGGGGATCTGGCGGGTGAGTGTGTGTGACAACGGACCTGGGATTCCGCCGGCCGCCCGGGAGAGCGTGTTTGATCTCTTTCATCGGCTGGACGGGACCCGCAGCACGGGGTCGGGGGTGGGCTTGGCCTTGTGTCGGCGCATTGTCGATTTGCACGGGGGGCGGCTGTGGGTGGAGTCCACCGTGGGCAAGGGGGCGTCGTTTCACGTCGATCTGCCGGCCGTGCCGTAGAGCAAAAAAAAGGCTGGGGAGGCTTGCCTCCCCAGACCCCACAGTCCCGCTGACCCTTCGCCCCAGGATCGGAGGGGTCTGGGGAGGCCCGCCTCCCCAGCCTGCTTCTTCCGATTACTGCTGGCCCTTCAGCCAGCTCAACATGGTATCGGCGTCCGAGACCTCAAAGGGGTCGGTGGGGCAGTTGTCGTCCTGGCCCGGCTCGACAAACATCTTCTTGACCTCGCCGTTGACCACGTACATCGAATAGCGCCAGGAGCGCATGCCGAAGCCCAGGTTGGACTTGTCCACCAGCATGCCCATCTTGCGCGAGAACTCGCCGTTGCCGTCGGGCAGCAGGAACACCTTGTCGGCGCCCTGGGCCTTGCCCCACTGGTACATCACGAACGCATCGTTGACCGACAGACAGATCACCTGATCAACACCCAGGGCGCGGAACTCGTCGTGCAGCGCCTCGTAGCGGGGCAGATGGCTGGTCGAGCAGGTCGGGGTGAAGGCGCCGGGCAGGGCGAACACAACGACCTTCTTGTTGGAGAAGATCTCGGCGGTGGTGAGATCCTTCCATTCGAAGGGATTGGGGCCGCCCAGAGCTTCGTTGCGCACGCGGGTCTTGAAGGTCGTGTTGGGGACGAACATGGAGCCCTCCTGTGGTTGGTTCGTGGGGGGGATCCTAACGTTCCAGGGGAAGGAGGGCTAATTGAATGTTCCGGTTATTTTGATCGGGTCAGACGATGGTCAGTCGCTCCGTCCCTCGCGGAACCACGCGAGCGCCAGCCCCCCCAAGATCAACACCAGCGCCAGCGGCGTGTCGAGCACCGGGCTCAAGGTCACCCCGGACACCACATGGCGGCCATTGGCCACCACCCCCACCCAGCCGGGGCCGCGTGCTGGCTGTCCCGGGGCCACCCGGTGGAAGGCGGGCAAGCCCTCCTGGGCCCAGGTGACACTGCCGCCGGTGTCGCGGGCTAGGGGGGCCAGCAGGGCGTCGGTCGGGGTCAGGCGGGTGGTCTCCAGGGGATTGGGCTGTCCGGCCACGGCCAGCGCCCGGCCGCCATCCGGGGTTTCAACGCGGTAGACCCCGGGCCAGGGCGCCGAGACGCGCGCCTCGGCACTGCCGGGCCCGGTGGCGGTCAGGGGGACGGTTCGCTCCTGGCCATCGGGGCCGAGGACCCGCGCGGTCGTGGGCAGGCTGCCCATGGTGCGCCGGGTGAGGAGAAGCTGGCCGTCGTCGAGGCGGGCGCGCACCGCATCTTCCTCCAGGTCGGGTTCTTTCATCAGCCAGTGGGCGAGGCGGCGCAGAAGCTCGCCTTGCGGCCCGCCGCCCTCCCAACCCTTGGCCCACAGCCAGATGGTGTCGCTGGTCAACAGCGCTACGCGACCCTTGTTGACCTGGGAGAGAACCAGCAAGGGCAGGGCGTCGCGGCCGGTCATCAGGACGCGGCCGCTGGGCGGGGACATTTCCACTTGGCGCAGCCAGGGGCCCCAAGGCGCGTCGGCCCCGGGCAGGGCGCTGGTCACGGGATGGCGCTGGCCTTCGGCGGTGAGGGTGGGCAAAAAGGGCTGGCTCTGGACTCGGCCGGTGGGCTGGGCCGGCAGGATCCGGGCCAACGGACTGGCGGCCAGACTATCGGGCTGGGTGTACTCGGGGCCGACACTGAGCAGCACGGCCCCCCCTGTTCAACGGCGGCCGCCACGTTGTCCAGGTAGCTGTCGGGCAGCAGGCCCCAGCGCACAAAGCGATCAAAGATGATCAGGTCGAAGTCGCCCAGCTTTTCCTCGAACAACTCGCGAATGGGAAAGGCAATGAGCGCCAGATCGGCCAAGGGGGTGAGGTCCTCCTTCATCGGCGGGCGCAAGATGGTGAAGTGGACAAGATCCACCGCCGGGTCGGCCTTGAGCAGATTGCGCCACACCCGCTCGCCGGCGTGCGGCTGGCCCGACACCAGCAAGACCCGCAGCCGGTCGCGCACCCCATTGATCCCAAGGGCGATCTTATTGTTGACCGCCGCCACCTCGCCGGGGACCACCGGGGTGGACAGCTCGATCACATTGGGCCCCGCCGTCTCCAGGACCAGGGAGAGGGGGGTTGGCGTGTTGGCGGGCACCAAGTGGGTGTCGCCGGGGGCTCCGTTATGGCTGACGCTCACCGGGACCGGGGTTCCCGGGGCCAGGGCCGGGTCCTCGACCGTCACGGTCACGGGCAGCGGCTTGCCCACCAGTCCAAAGCGCGGGGTCTCGGCCAGCATCAGCAAGCGGTCGCGCCCGCCCTTGGGACCGGTCAGCACGACATGGACCGGGGCGCCGGGTGTCGGCGCGCCGTGGACGTCGTGGACTTGACCATCGGTCACGAGAACAACGCCGGCCCGCCGCTCGCGCGGCACGTCGGCCAGGGCTTCGTCCACGGCGCTCATCAGGCGGGTGCCCAGGGGACCGCCCTCGCTCACGCGGACCAAGCGGGTCTCCAGGCCGGGCAGGGGGGCTAGGGCCTGACGGGCACGGGCGGCCACGGCTTCGGCCTCGGGGCCACGGCCGGTGAGGGTTTGGGAGGGCGATACATCCAGCGCCACCAGTGCCACGTCGGGCAGGGGGCTGCGGGTTTCCGTCACCCACTGGGGATTGAGAAGGGCGAGGACCAGGGCCGCCAGCGCGACAAGCCGCGTGCCGGCGCCACGCGCGCGACGCACGAGACCAACCAGCCCCACCGCCAGGGCCACGCCGGCCAGGGACCACGCCAGTGGCGAAGGCAGCAGGGGCGCCAGGGCGAGGCCGGTCAAGGTGTTCATGGATGTGATCCCGTTGCGCCGTCAGGCGAGGCAAAGCCCCAGGGAACGAGGGGTCTGGGGAGGCCAGCCTCCCCAGCCGTCTCTTTCTCTTGTGCCCGATGCCACGCCCGGCACCACCCGAGGGCTCCGGGGCATGCCCCCCGGGGCGGGGGAGAGCTACTCGCGCGCCAGCAAGCTGAAGGGGAAGTAGCGGGCGTTGATCTCGGCATAGGTGCCGTTGGCGATGATCGCGGCCAGGGCCTTGTTCAAAGACGCGGCCAAGGCGGTGTCGCCGGGGCGCAGGGCAATACCGACCTTGTCGTCCTTGATCACCGACTCGCCCTTCAGCTCATAGCCGGTAGCGGCCGGGGACTTGAGCCAGTCGTAGGTGGGGTAGGTGTCGTTGAGCATCAGGTCAAGACGCCCGGAGGTCAGGTCGAGGTAGGCTTCCTCGGCGGTGTCGTAGAGCTTGACCGAAACAGCATCGCCCAGGTGCTCTTCCAGCCACTTGGCCGAGACGGTGGCGCGCTGGGCGCCCACGGTCAGGCCCTTGAGGCCGTCCTTGGTCAGGGTAAAAGTGCGATCCTTGGGGCCGACGAAGTGGAACTGATTGAAATAGTAGGGATCGGAGAAGAGAACGCTTTTCTGACGCTCCTCGGTGATCGACATGGAGGCGATGATGGCATCGAACTTCTTGGCCAGCAAGCCGGGGATCAGGCCGTCCCAGTCTTGAACCACCAACTCGCACTCGGCCTTCATCTCGGCGCACAGGGCCTTGGCGATATCGACATCGAAGCCATGGGGCTTGCCTTTGTCATCGACCGCGTTGAACGGCGGGAAGGCGCCCTCGGTGGCGAAGCGCAGGGTCTCGGCATGGGCCGGCGGCCCCATCAGCGCGCCCGCGCCGAGCAGGAGCGCGGTGGTCAGGGCAACGGCGGCTTTTCTCAAGGTCATCGCGGTCTTCTCCTTTGGGTCTCAGGCCCCGCCGACCAAGTGCTTGGCCAGGAACTGGCGAGCCCGCTCGGTTTTGGGGTGGTGGAAAATCTCGCTGGGGGGGCCCTGCTCCTCGATCCGCCCCTGGTGCAGGAAAATGATCTCGCTGGCGACGTCGCGGGCGAAGCCCATCTCGTGGGTCACGATGAGCATGGTCCGGCCTTCCTCGGCCAAGGCCCGGATCACGCCCAGCACCTCGGAGACCAGTTCGGGGTCAAGGGCGCTGGTCGGCTCGTCGAATAAGATGACTTCGGGATCCATGGCCAGGGCTCGGGCAATGGCCGCGCGCTGCTGCTGCCCGCCCGACAGGTGGGAGGGATAGCTGTCGCGCTTGTGGGCAATGCCGACCTTTTCCAGCAAGGCCAGCCCCTTGTCGCGGGCCTCGGCCCGGGCGACGCCCTTCACGTGGACCGGCGCCTCGATCACGTTGTCGAGGACGGTGAGGTGGGGCCACAGATTAAAACTTTGGAACACAAAGCCGATGCGCGCGCGAAAGGCGGCAAGCTGGCGGGCATTGCGGGCACTCAGGCCACCGCCTTGGCGGCTTTGCACCAAGTCCAGGGCCTCGCCCCGCAAGCGGATGGCGCCCTGGTCGGGGTGTTCCAGGAGATTAAGGCAGCGTAAGAACGTGCTTTTCCCCGAGCCCGACGAGCCCAAAATGGCGATGACGTCGCCATCGCGGGCCGAAAGGGAAATGCCCCGCAGGACCTCCAGGCGCCCAAAAGACTTATGGATGTCGTCAACCTGCAACGCGACGGCGGTGGCGGTCATCCGGCGAGAACCCCCTTGCTGCATCGGCGGGCCATCCGACCTGTGCCGCCGGAAGCCCCGTGGGCCGTCCCGGGGAACCGCTCTCCGGGCGGCGGGGCGCTGTCCCTGGTGGGAGCCGCCCCGCTTTCGACCCTAGCCATCCGCGCGGGCCGCTGGCAAGCACCTCGTGGGGCGTCTGCCCTGGAAAGCGGCACCACGGGACGGGGGCAGCGCGTCGGTTCGCTTGCCGCGCGCCAATCCCCCGGGGTTTTACAACCGAGCCAGATGCTCGGGGGTGATCAAGGTGATCCCGGTCTCGGAGACCAAGAAGCGCTTGGCGTCCTCTTCGGGATCCTCGCCGACCACGAGGCCCTCGGGAATGCGGCAGCCCGTGCCCACGATGCACTTGGTCAGGCGAGCATGACGGCCGATGTCGCTCATCGGCAACACGACGGTGTCGATCACCTCGCTGTAGGAATTCACCCGCACGTCGTTGAACAGCAAGGAGCCGCTGACCTTGCCGCCCGACACGATGCAGCCGGCCGAGAGCATGCTGTCCACCGCCATGCCGCGCCGTTCGTCGGTGTCGAAGACGAACTTGGCCGGCGGGCGCTGCATCTGATAGGTCCAGATCGGCCAGTCGGTATCATAAAGGTCGAGGGCCGGGGTCACGCTGACCAGATCAATGTTGGCCGCCCAATAGGCATCCAGCGTGCCCACGTCGCGCCAGTAAGGCTCGCGCCGGCCGACCGAATACACACAAGACTGGGTGAAGCGGTGCGCCTTGATGCGGGCCCGGCCCACTTGCGACGGGATGATGTCGCGCCCGAAGTCGTGCTGGCTGTCAGCTTCCTCGGCGTCGATGCGCAAGATCTCGTAAAGGTAATCCGCGTTGAAAACGTAAATGCCCATCGAGGCAAAGGTGCGGTCGGGGTGGCCCGGGATGCTGGGCGGATTGGCGGGCTTTTCCAAGAAGCCGACGATCATGTCGTCGGCATCTACATCAACGCAGCCAAAGCCCGTGGCGTCGGCGCGTGGCACGTCCACGCAGGCCACCGAGCAGTCGGCGCCCGAGGCAATGTGCTGGGCGATCAGCTTGGAATAGTCCTGCTTATAAATGTGATCGCCGGCCAGGATCAGGACATAGCGCGGATCATGGGCCCGGATCAGCTCCAGGTTCTGGTGCACCGCGTCCGCCGTGCCCTGGTACCAGGTTTCTTTGATGGTCTGCTGCTGCGCCGGCCACAGCTCGACGAACTCGCCGATCTCCGCCTTCAAGAAGCCCCAGCCGCGCTGGATGTGGTGAATCAAGGTGTGCGCCCGGTACTGGGTCAGCACGCACATGCGCCGGATTCCCGAGTTCATGCAGTTCGACAGCGGGAAATCAATGATCCGGTACTTCCCGCCGAACGGCACGGCCGGCTTGGACTCGCGATTGGTCAGGTCATGCAACCGTGAGCCACGCCCCCCCGCCAGCACCAGGGCGAGGGTCTCGCGTAGCGCCCGGTTGATGTCGAGGTGGTAATCCGTGATCTCATCCATAGGGTCGGCTCCTTCGTGGCGTCGGGAGGGCGCGGTGAGTGGTTCCCCTTTATAAGAGGTGCAGGGAAGAAGGGCGACGCGCAAATCACCGAAGTGAGATGTTTCGACTCAGATCGTAAACCCTCCCCTCGATGCCGGTTTTTTGCCGGGCAGCCGGGGGGGCGGGGCGAATGGCGCTTGTCTCGGGCCGGGATTCTTGGCACCACAGGCGCCGGATGCGGAAGGCCCAACTCGTGCCTTCCGAAAAAGGGATCGGGACGCGCATGAACGTTTTGTTTGTGACCTCGGAAGCCTTTCCGTTGGTCAAGACCGGGGGCCTTGGCGATGTGGCCGGAGCCTTGCCGGTGGCTCTTCGCGCGCAGGGGATTGACGCGCGCCTTCTGCTGCCCGCCTACCCTGACGCCATGGCCAAGGCCCGTCTGAGCGGGCGCTCGGTGGCGCTGGGCAACCCCCTGGGGGTGGGGGAGGCCCGCCTGCTCGAAGGCGAAATGCCCGATTCCGGCTGCCCCTTGTGGCTGCTCGACTGCCCGCCCATGTTCGAGCGCTCGGGCAACCCCTACATGATCTATCCGGGCTACGACTGGCCCGATAATTTCCGCCGCTTTGCCCTGCTCTCCAAGGTCGCGGCCATGATGGGCGGGACCGGAGGCCTCATGCAGTGGCGGCCCGACGTGCTGCACTGCCATGACTGGCAAACCGGTTTCGTTCCCGCCTACCTCAAGGCCTGGGGCGCCCGCCACCCCCCGGTGCTCTTCACCATCCACAATCTCCACTACATGGGCCTGTTCGGCACCGAGATTTTGGATCTGATCGGCCTGCCCCACTGGATGCGCGGCATCGACGGTGTGGAGCATCACGGCTTGGTCTCGGCTCTCAAGGCCGGCTTGCAGTATGCCCAGGCCATCAGCACCGTAAGCCCGACCTACGCCGATGAAATCCGCTCCCCCGAGGGCGGGATGGGCCTCGATGGCTTGCTGCGTCTGCGCGGCGACGCCGTGTCGGGGATTTTGAACGGCATTGATGCCGGGATCTGGGACCCGGTCCACGACCCCTGTCTTGCCGCCCCGATTGATGCCGCCAACCCCGATCCGGGCAAGACCGCCAACAAGATCGCGCTGCAACGCCGGATGGGCCTCGACCCCGACCCCAGCCGCCCGGTGTTCGGCCTTGTCAGCCGCATGGTTGAGCAAAAGGGCATCGATCTCATCTTGAGTGCCATTCCCCGCATGGTGCAAGGCGGGGTCTTTCTGGCCATTCTGGGCTCGGGCGACCGGCATTTTGAATATGAGCTTAACCGCGCCGCCGCCGCCCATCCCGGCCACGTGGCTATTCATGTGGGCTATGACGAAGCTTTGTCCCATATGATCCAGGCCGCCAGCGATTTTCTGCTCGTGCCTTCGCGCTTCGAGCCTTGCGGCCTGACCCAGCTTTATGCCCTGCGCTACGGCTCCATTCCCGTGGTCCGGCGCACCGGGGGGCTGGCGGACTCGGTGGTGCACATCGACCATGACCCCGAGGGGACCGGCATCGTTTTCGACCATCCCTTCTCTGACGCCCTGGAATGGGCCATCGGCCGGGCGCTTGCCCTTTATGACGACAAGCCCGCCTTGGAGGCTGTGCGAAAGCGAGGGATGGCCCGGGATTTTAGTTGGAATCGTTCTGCGAAAGAGTACGTTCGTCTTTACGAACGCCTAACCGCCTTCCAGCCGTAACCGGGGCGGGGGAAAGCGGGTCAAGAGTCAAGACGACGGGTAGAAAAGGGGGTACGGAATGCACGCGCCAGACTCAAGCTTCAACGATCTCGACGATGGAATCGACTTCTCCGATGTTCAGCAGATCAAACGGGGACTGATCGCCTCCATGGTCCGGGTTGTTGGTTTCGACCCGGACTCTGCAGGCCCCCACGACTGGTTCCTGGCCCTGGCCTCCTTGTTGCGCGGCCACCTGAGCGAACAGGGGATGCACACCTCGCGCAGCCAGTACGGGAAAGACGTCAAACGCGTCTACTACCTCTCCATGGAGTTCCTGACCGGGCGGCGGCTGATGAAGCATCTGCTCGACCTTGGCATCGAGCCCCAGGTCCGCGCCGCTTTGACGGCTCTTGGGCAAAATCTCGATGTGGTGGCCGAGCAAGAGAGCGATGCCGCCCTGGGCAACGGCGGTCTTGGGCGCTTGGCCGCTTGTTTYCTCGATTCCATGGCGACCCATGCCTACCCCGGCTATGGCTATGGCATCCGCTACGAGTTTGGCATGTTCTCCCAGACCATTGAGAACGGCCAGCAGGTGGAGCACCCGGAGAGCTGGCTGCAAAATGGCTCACCTTGGGAAATCGTGCGGCATAACCTCAATTATACCGTACGCTTTGGCGGGCGCATCGTGTGCTTCCGCGACGAGCAAGGCCACGAAAGCTGTCGCTGGGTCGATACCGACGACGTGATTGCCGAGGCCTACGACCTCAAGGAAACTGGCTTTGGCGGCAGCATCGCCGTCAATCTCCGGCTGTGGTCGGCGCGCTCCACCCAGGATTTTGACCTGCGCTACTTCAACGAGGGCAACTATATCGAGGCGGTGAAGGAAAAGACCGTCAGCGAAACCCTCTCGAAGGTGCTGTATCCCATGGATACCACCTTGATGGGGCAGGAACTGCGCTTGAAGCAGGAATACTTCTTCGTTTCGGCCTCCTTGCAAGACATCCTGGCGCGCTTCCTCAAGGTTCACAAGAATCCCCGCCTTTTCCCCGAAAAGACCGCCATCCAGCTCAACGACACCCATCCCGCCCTGGCGGTGCCCGAGTTGATGCGCCTGCTCATGGACCACTGCGGCCTCAACTGGGAAGACGCCTGGGACATCACCCGCAATTCCTTTGCCTACACCAACCACACCTTGCTGCCCGAGGCCCTGGAGACGTGGCCCCTGGATCTCATGGAAACGCTGCTGCCGCGTCACATGGAGATCATCTACCGCATCAACCACTATTTCCTGCAAGACGTCCGCCGGACCTACCCCGGCGATGGCGACAAAGTGCGCCGCATGTCCATCATCGATGACGCCACCCGTCGCGTGCGCATGGCCCATCTTGCGGTCGTTGGCAGTGCTCGGGTCAACGGCGTGGCCGCCTTGCATACCCACCTGCTGCGCGAGCGCGTCTTCCCCGATTTCGACCGGATGTATGAGGGCAAGTTCGTCAATGTGACCAACGGCATCACCCAACGCCGCTGGCTGTTGCAGTCCAACCCGCCGCTCGCCGCCTTGGTCAGCGAGGCCGTCGGGCCCCAGTGGATCCGCGATCTCGACCGCCTGCGCGACCTGGAGGCCCTGGCCGACGACACCGCCTTCCAGGATCGTTTCCTTGCCATCAAGCGTCAGGCCAAGGTCCGCGCCGCTGCCTTGATCGAAGAGCGCTGCGGCCTGTGCGTGGCGCCCGAGACCCTGTTCGACATTCAGATCAAGCGCATCCACGAGTACAAGCGCCAGCTTCTCAACATCTTGCAGGTTATCGCCCGCTATAACCGCCTGCGTTCGGCCAACGCCCCCGACCTGCTGCCGCGCACGGTGATCTTTGGCGGTAAGGCGGCGCCCGGCTACTTCATGGCCAAAAAGATCATCCGCCTCATCAACGACGTGGCCGAGATCATCAACCATGACCCGTTGGTTCGGGGTCGTTTGCGGGTTGTGTTTGTGCCAAATTACAACGTGTCTACCGCCGAGATTCTGATCCCGGCCTGCGACCTCTCGGAGCAGATTTCTACCGCCGGCACCGAGGCCTCGGGCACCGGGAACATGAAATTTGCCCTCAACGGCGCCTTGACCATCGGCACCCTCGATGGCGCCAACATCGAAATCCGCGAGGAAGTGGGCGGCGACAACATCTTCATTTTCGGCCAAACCGCCGAGGAAGTCGCCCACACCAAGGCCAACGGCTACAATCCGTGGGATTGGGTCAACGCCGACGAGGAACTGCGCCGGGTCATCGACATGATTCGCGACGGCTTCTTCAACATGGAGCAGCCCGACCGCTACCATCCGCTGATCAACGCCGTGCTCAACCAGGGCGACCCCTTCCTGGTCATGGCCGACTTCCGCAGCTATGTCGAGGCCCAGGCCGCCGTCGATGCCTTGTACCTGGACCAGCGGACCTGGGCCCGCAAGGCCATCCTCAATGTAGCCCGCATGGGCAAGTTCTCCTCGGATCGGGCGATTCATACCTATGCCCGGGACATCTGGGGGGTTGGGTCGATGGTCGCTGATGCCTAGGAGGCGTGAGGAAAGGTTTTAAGGCTGGGGAGGCGCGGGCCTCCCCAGACCCCTCGTTTCCTTGGGAAAAACAAAATGGACGCCCTGACTTTACTCCTGGAGCGTCGCTCCTGCGCCGCTCTCACCGCCCCGGCCCCCGAGGGCGCGGCTCTCACCACCCTCTTGAAAGCCGCCCTGCGGGTTCCCGACCACAAGCGTTTGCGGCCCTATGAGTTCTTGATCGCCTCCGGCGAGGGGCTCGATCGTCTGGGGGCTCTGTTCGCGCGCGCGGCTCAAGCGGCCGGGCAAGACGAGGCCAAGGTCGAGCGCGCCGCCCGGTTGCCCCATCGTGCCCCTTTGGTCGTCGTGGTCGTCGCCCGTTCGCGTCCCAGTGACGGCGTGACGCCCTTCGACCAGCAGTTGACCGCCGGCTGCGCCGTCATGGCCATGCAGATGGCCGCCCAAGCCCTGGGGTTTGGCGGGATCTGGCGCTCGGGCTGGCTGATGGACGATCCTACGGTCGCCGAGGGGTTGGGGCTGGGGGAAGGCGACCGCATCGTCGGCTTCCTGTACCTGGGCACCCCCGTCCAAGCCCCCACCACCGCCTTGCCCGACGTCGATCCCAACGGGTTCGTTCGGACCTTGTAGGGGGAGGGTGTTCTTTGGAGGGGGGGGTGACGCGGGGCTGCCGCCCCTCCAAAGAACACCCTCCCCTCTAAAAGCGCGGAATGAGCCGGTCGATGTAGGCTTTTTCCGGGGCCGAGCGCTGGGGGTCGTTGGCGCGGCGGCGGAGTTCTTCGAGGATATCGCGGGCGCGGCGGGCTTCCGAGCGGTCGGGCATGCCCACGGTGTCGGTCCCCGGRCCCAGGCCGCCGGTTTCGCGGCCCAGTGGGTCAAGGCCGGGGCCGCGCTGGCCCATGCGCGGCATCAGGGGCAGTCCCAAGGCCCGGCGCATTTGGCTGCGGGCTTGGGCTTGGCCCTCGCTCAACCGGTCCAGGGCGATCCGCTGATCTTCCTGCGCCGCGGCGAGGGCGCCGGCTTTGAGGCGCGCGACTGCCTCGCCCATGGCCAGGGCCGCCTCCCCCAGGGCGGGCGGCACGTGGTCGGTTTTTTCCGCGATATCGCGCAGGATCTGTTCCAAACGCCCTTGCACGTCTTGTTGGCGCTGGGCCAGGGGGCGGCTTTGACCCTCGGGCCGGGGGGGCGCTTTGGCCGACGGGAGGGACAGACGATCGCCCCGCCGCAGTTCGCCCAGGCGGGCGTCGAGGCCTTGGGTGCCCGGGGGGTCGATCTGAGGCTGGTGTGTTTGCTCGGCCCGGAAGGTCTCGTCGAGCAAGGCGGCTTGGTCGCGGCGCAGGGCGTCCAGGGCCCGGGTCTGCTCCAGGGTCTGGCGCAAGGTTTGGAGGGCTTCCGGGGTCAGGTGTTGGGGATGAAGCGCCGCCAACGCATCGCTCAGGTGCTCCAGGAGGGTTCGGGTGGCGTCCCGCGCGCCCAGGCGGTTCATGTCCTGGAGATCGCGCAGGAGCTGGTCGAGATCCATCGCCTCGTCGTCTTGCCCCAGGTCTCGGTGCAAGAGGCCCTCGGGGTCCAGGGCCTGCAAGGAGCGCTGTAGGTCGGCCAGGGCTTGGTTCAGGGCCTCGCGGGCGTCGCGGATCAAGCGGTCGAGGTCGTCTTGGCCCAAGGTGCCGTTCAGGGCTTCTTGGACCCGTTCGCGCAGGGCTTCGAGATCGGCCACCACCCGGGCGTCGTCGCCCTCTTCCACCCGCACGGCGGCGTCCCACAGCAAATCGCGCACCCGTTCGACATCGGCCCCTCGGCCATGGCCGGCGAGGTGCGAGCGCGCCACGCGCAGGGCCAGATAGACGGATAAGGTGTGGTCAAACGCTTCCGGTCGGGCGGTCAGCGAGTCGAGGCGACTGATCACGCCGGGCAGGGCCCCGGGGTCCTCGGTCAACCGCTCGCGCTCGCTGATCAGGGCCCGGGCGACCGGGTGGCGGAACACGCGGCGCGGCAAGGTCACGCTCACCGATTCCCCCTGGGCCCGTTGGCCCAGCGCATCAACGGCCCACGGTGTTAGACGCACCTCGCGTCCGGCCCAGCGATGGGCGGTCAGATCGGGGGCGGCGCGGCTGATCACGTCGCGGGTCTGGGCGTCGGGGGGAGGAAAATCTTGGGTCAGCGCCCCCTCGGGATCACTGCGCCGCGGCGTCAGCGGGCGGAGATCCACACCCAGACTGACCACCCCATGGTCGTCGCGCGCCGCCAGGACAAGAACCAACCGCCCGCGCGGGTCGCTTCCCGGCGCTGCGGCAAAGCGCACGCTGGGGGGATCATCGGGCAGCATCTCCAACGGGCGGTGCAGAAGGGTTTGGCCATCCGCCCGCACACTCAGCACGCCATCGCTTTTCACCACCATGCTGGCGCGCAGGGAATGGGGATCCAGGACCTCCATGCCCTGGTCCTCGCCGCCCACGGCCAAGCGGGCGCTCTCGGCCCGGCCATGGACCAGGGCCAGCACAACGGTTCCCTTGGCGACCCGGAGCGGGGTGGTGTCATCCTCTCCGGCGTCGGGGCGACTGGTCTCCAAGGTCAGGGGGGGCAGGCCGGTGTACTCGGGGGGGGTCAGCCAGACCCGGGCGATGGGCCGGCCCTACTCGGCCCGCCTCGCCGCCATCGAAAGCGGCGAGCAGATCGTGGTCGGCGTCAACAAGTTCACCGAAGCCGCCCCCAGCCCCCTCACCGCCGGCGACGGCGCCATCATGACCGTCGATCCGGCCGTGGAACGCGACCAGATCGCCTCCCTCGTCGCCTGGCGCCAAAGCCGCGACGCCGCTAAGGTCGCCGAGACCCTCGCCGCCCTGCGCCGTGCCGCCGCCGACGGCAGCAACATCATGGAACCCACCATCGCCTGCGCCCACGCCGGCGTCACCACCGGCGAGTGGTCCCAGACTCTGCGCGACGTCTTCGGCGAATTCCGCGCCCCCACCGGCGTCTCCACCGCCGCCCGCGCCGGCAGCGTCCCCGCCCGTCTCGGCGAAGTCCGCACCCGCGTCGAAGCCCTCTCCGAGCGCCTGGGCCGCCGCGTCAAGATCCTCGTCGGCAAGCCCGGCCTCGATGGCCACTCCAACGGCGCCGAACAAATCGCCGTGCGCGCCCGCGACGCCGGCATGGAAGTGGTCTACGAAGGCATCCGCCTGACCCCGGCCCAGATCGTCAACGCCGCCCTGGAAGAAAGCGTCCACATCGTCGGTCTTTCCATCCTGTCGGGATCCCATGTTCCCCTCGTGACCGACATCCTCCAGCGCATGCGCGCCGCCGGGCTGGACGCTGTTCCCGTCATTGTTGGCGGGATCATTCCGCCTGAGGACGAAAAGATCCTGGTTGCTGAGGGGGTGACCAAGGTTTACACGCCGAAAGACTACGACATCACGACCATCATGAATGACTTGGTGGCGATTGTTGCGGCGAGTGAAGGGGTTTCCGAAGCGGCGTAAGGGGAAGAGGAAGAGGAAGAGGAAGGGGAAGAGGAAGGGGAAGGGAAGGGGAAGGGAAGGGGAAGGGAAGGGGAAGGGAAGGGGAAGGGAAGGCAAGGGGGGCCGGGGGCCCCCGTTCGGAACCCCCGGTCGGTTGGGGTGGAGCGGTTGGGGGGGCGGGGTAGTCTGGCTTAAGGCGGTGTCATCGCCTGTCCTGTCGGTGCAGGGCTCGACTGTTTTTTCCTGAGACAAGGATCGTTGAGATCGTGGACATCCCGCGGATTTTCACCCTCAGTGAAAGCGCTCACCGCATTCACAACCCCATCACTCCCGACAAGCTGGCTACCCTTGGCGCGGCCTTGCGTCTCGACGTCGGCGCCCGGGTTCTCGATCTCGGCAGCGGCTCCGGGGAGATGCTCTGTACCTGGGCCCGCGATCACGGTATCGTCGGCACCGGGATCGACCTGAGTCCGCTCTTCACCGAGCAAGCCAAGCGTCGGGCCCTCGACCTCGGCGTCGCCGATCGTGTCGAGTTTCTTCATGGCGACGCCGCTGGTTACGTCTCCGACGAAAAGGTCGCCCTGGCCGCTTGTGTCGGAGCCACCTGGATCGGGGGAGGCGTCGCCGGGACCCTGGGGCTTTTGGCCCAGAGTCTGCGCCCCGGTGGTCTTCCCCTCATCGGTGAACCCTACTGGCGCCAGCTCCCTCCGACGGAACACATCGCCCAGGGCTGTCTCGCCTCCGCCATCGCCGACTTCCTCCCGCTGCCCGCTCTGCTCGCCTCTTTCCAAGATCAGGGCTACGACGTCGTCGAAATGGTTCTGGCCGACCAAGACGGTTGGGATCGCTACGAAGCCGCCAAATGGCTGACCCTGCGTCGCTGGCTTGACTCCCATCCCGACGACCCCTTTGCCCCCGACGTGCGCACCCACCTCACCGCCGAACCCATCCGCTACGCCACCTATACCCGGGACTACCTGGGCTGGGGCGTCTTCGCCCTCGTGGCACGCTGACCCGGGGGGGCGGGAAAGGGGGGAAGAAGAAGGGAAAGGCCAAGGGGGCCGGGGGCCCCCTTGGAACCCCCGTTGGTTGGGGTGAGCGTGAAGCGCTGTGTCTCGGCCGTCGGAGACACGACGCTGGTGTCGGCGGCGCGCCAAAGCAACACGCTCGTCACCGACGCGGCTGTAGCAGATGGCGCTCGGCTGCGCGAGGGGCTGATCGATCCGGCCAATAGTTCACTTGGCAGCGGTACCGCGTCTACTTCATGCGCAAGGTATTGGTTCACTTGCCCATCCTCAGCCTCGTCAACGCATTCATCTGGAAAATGAATGTCAACGCGCTTAGAGCGACAGACCGGTCTGCAATTGTTGACGAGGAAGAGATACAAGGATATCATTTTCGACGGCTTTTTCGCGAAAAATCCGCATAAAGAGCTGCTTAATGCGCTTCTGCGCAGGAAAGGCCTTCGTATGCTGCTTACATTCAGTGTTTCCAACTACAAGTCGATATGGGGCAAGCAAACCCTTTCAATGGTTGGCTCCAACACAAAAGGAGCACACGCACCGGCAGATGTTTCTGCGCCAGGATTAACAAATGGGGTCCTGCCGTGTGCGATCATCTATGGTCCGAACGCATCTGGGAAGACCAATCTCCTGGACGCTCTTGTCCGAATGCGGGACTCGATCTTTTTGGTACATCCAACAAGGGAAAAATCATTAAGACGGAAGCCTTTTGACTTAAATAAAATGGCAAAACAGGCTCCAACAGAATTCGAAATTGTCTTTTTGGAGGGCGGTATTAGATATGATTACGGATTTAGCTATGATGACGACAAAATTATATCAGAATATCTATTTTCGTATCCGAAGGAGCGGAGAAGAAAGATATTTGATAGAAGAGAAGGTTCTATTGAATTTGGAGCTTTAATGCGAGGTTCAAAGAAAACTCTGGGGAGTTTTTTGCGCCCAAACGTTCTTTTCATGTCGATCGCTGCTCATGTCGATCATCCGGAGCTAAAACCCGTTGTTGAGTTTTTTAAAAACATCATTGCCCTTAGCGACATCACCGTACACTCCGGCCTTTTAAACATAACATTCAAAGACAATGAAATCGATCATCGCTCAATTGCTTTTCTAAAGGCAATTGGGACAGGAATTTGCGATTACAAGCAAGTAACGTCAGAGATTCCTGAGAAACAAAGGAATATGATAGCAGATGTGATAAAGGTTGTATCTTCATACGCCAACGATGAATCAGAGATCGACGCGCCTGCCGTTGACGACAGGGAGTATGAAATTCAACTAGGTCATGTCGATTACGATGGTGATCTTGTATATTTTCCTAGTGATGCAGAAAGCGCTGGGACACGACGCCTCCTCATCATGATGAACTATATTTTTTCTTCCCTGGATAAGGGGTGTATTATGGTTGTTGATGAAATTGATGCAAGTCTACATACTCATGCGGTCAAATCTATAGTTAAGCTATTCCTTGATCACACTTACAACCGCGGCAATGCCCAGTTGATCGCGACAACCCACGACACAAACCTACTGGACCCGAACGTCTTACGCCGCGACGAGATTTGGTTCTCCCAAAAGGACAGGAGCGGTTCATCATCTTATTATTCTCTTGTCGAGATTAACAGTAGAAAAGATGAAGGGTTTGAGCGACAATACCTACAAGGTCGCTATGGAGCGGTGCCGCCTAGCTCAAGTTTTGTTGAGCGCTACATCAAGAACATTGAAGAATAAAACTCACGAAAATTCTTATGAAGATTTAATTGATGAAAAAAATAACTCGCTTAGTAGGAGTAATAAATAAAAAAAGAAAGATCTATATATTTTCTGAAGGAAGAAATACAGAGCCTCTGTATTTTGAGGCCTACGCTCACCACGTAGGGGACGTCGCTGTAGAGGTAATTTGCATAGCTGCGGCTGGGGTGCCTCTCACAATCGCGAGGCATGCCCAGGAGAAAATTAAATATATTTCTACAAAAAAATATAAAAAAGAGTTTGGGGATTCCGACGTGGTTTGGGTTGTTTTTGACCGAGACGAACACCCAAATATTAGCGAAGCCCTTCAAATGTGTGCCCAAAATAATATCTATGTAGGATACTCTAATCCTTGCTTTGAGTTGTGGCTAATTTTACACTTTAAAGATTTTGATGCTGGAGACGATCGATTTGGGATACAGAAAAAATGCGAAAGCATATGTCCTGGGTATAAATCCAGCTCTCACAAAGTACCGGAGCTGTCCACATTGCTTCCAAAGGTTGAGGATGCCGAAAGACGCGCAGAAGCGATGGAGGCTAGGCGCCGCGAGGACGGCGCTGAGTCACCCCGTACCTCAGTATATCTGCTAACGCGCCACATCCGCAATATAGACCCCCTGTAATATTTTGACATCGCCCAAGGCAGTTTGGCGAACAAAAAAATTATAAAAACACCTGTTCGAGGCAAAGCTTTGAGTATAAATTTAAACTTTTCCTCTCTAATTAAAAATATCCACAAGCGGGCCCCTTCAGCCCTCATTGCCTATTGCCTTGTCTTCTCAGCTTAATCGCTCCAAAAGTCCCGTCCGCTAAGTTCCCTATGAGTTCCGCAGCCTTGCGATTCTGAGCAGCATGAGGCGGATTACGGTGAGGCGCAAGAAGGCTAGGGGCATCCGGGACAGGTTATCAAAATCCTTGGCGAGGCGGCGGTGTCGGCCGAGCTGGCCGAATGTGCATTCCACGACCTAACGTTTGGGCAGTACCTCGAAGCCTTTGCGGTGTCAGAGCTGACGAACTTCAGGTACCATGCCCCCAGTGCTTGCATTGATGCAGCTGTAGCAGCCCCCAGATAACCAGATCGCCGAAAACCCGCTTTACGAATGGAAATAGCCGCCGGTGGCTTATTCCTGCCTCCGGGGCTACGATGTGCGGGGCGCTTATGGTGAGTGTATAATAGAACATATAATGAATATCGAGCCATCGGAGGCTCTGCCATGTCCGATTTCCCGCGCTCTGTATTGGAGTTCCAACCGCACTTTCCGAATACTCCCCCCCTAACAAACCGAGGGTCTGGGAGGCCGCGCCTCCCACGTGTCGATGCGCACGACAGGAGCGTCTACCGCTCCGACCTTCACGGCCTCGCGATCCAGATCCAGGCGGTGCTGCATAATCAATCCCCACAGCGCGGCGTAGGCGTAGACTCGGCAGTCCAGGGCCTCATGGGCCATGCCCTGCTTCGGCACCCACACCCGGCGCGACCTCCCCCCGTCCCTCTTGAGGGCAAGTCGCTCGCTGGTCAGTTGGGTGAAGTACCCGGCGTCCCGTTCAGCCGGGAAGTGCATGTACCCCGGCCCGGGCGCCTCAATGCTCAGGCAGTCCGAAATTCGGTCTTTGGCTGCGTTTGTGCCGATGATGACCGGCTTGTTGTCTTTCGATCTCTTTTTCGCCACCCGAGACGTGGGCCACACCGGGGAGCGCAGGCCGCTGGTCTCCGACGCGCCCTTGATCGCCCAGATCCGCCGCGTCAGCTTGCCCCGGCAAAAGCGATACACATCCTGGGTGTGGTGCCCACCCGAGTCGATGCACGCCGCCGCAATCACAAACGGGCGACCATCCGCTCGCAGCCATGTGCGAGACAGGAGGGCATCAAGGCGGCTCCAGACTTCGGGCTGCCCCGGGTCTCCCTCCAAAACCTCGTAGTGGACAGACCACGACTCTTCCCCCCGCCCCCAGCCGACGACTTCGATCTCCAGGCGGTTGTCTTGCGTGTCCACCCCGGCAGTCAGCGCCGCCACGCCTGCCGGCACATCACCGGGCCAGACTTCTCGGCGCTCCATCAGGGCATGGGGCTTGATGTCGCGCCCAACCCTGGGCCGGTAGGGCAACCCCAATTGGGTGTTCCACCACGCCTGTTTCTTTTCGTCGCTGTCCTTCGCCGCAAGCCACTTGGCCGCGATGTCCTGGGGGCGATCCTTCTGCCAGGGGCTGTACAGCTTGCTGGCCTGGAAGCCCGCGTGCTCGTTGTCCAAGCCCCAGGCTCCGCAAATTGGGCAGCGCGCCCGGTAGACAGCCCACCGATCGCCTTCCCACCAGTCCCAGATAGCGCTTACGGGGTCCGCACCCCCGTCCCGCCACGCCCAGGCGTAGTCATCAAGCGGGCTATGCCGGTGCCCGCAACACTCAAAGGGCCGCGTCTGGTGCCAGCGGGTCGTCGTCAGGGCATTGAGGCGATCACCTTCCGACCACACCGACCCGCAGGCCTCGCAACAGATCCGGGCTGTCTTTGGCCTGTGGTCGCCGGTTTCACTTTTCTCCCACTCGACATGTTTAAAAAAATCAAGGAACTGCCGATGCCCACAGTGAGGGCAGACCACCGAGGCCCGGCGCTGGTCGCTCTCCGCATATTTTGCCGCAATCCGGCTCTCATCCTCGACCGTGGGAGAGCAAGCCCGGATCGACAACCAGTTGACGCCGAAAGTGGCCGTGCGCTCCTCGCCCAAGGCGATGGGGTCGCCCTCCCGAGTAACTGGGTACTTGTCCACCTCGTCGAACAGCGTCACACGCACCGGCCGACGAGCTAGGTTGTCCGGCGATCCCGCACCAACCAGGGCCAGGAACCCACCGGGAAACGCCTTGTACAACAGCGTCTCTTCCGCCGAGCGAGTTTTCCCAGTGCCCACCAACCCCCGAAGGACGGGCGTGGCCTTGACCATGGGCGTGATTCGCTCTTTGGAAAACTGCTCGGCCGCCTCGTCCTTCGGCTGGACCAGTAAAATTGGGCACGGGTCTAAATGAGCAAAGTAGCCAAAGGTGTTCTCAAGTAAGGCCGTCTTCATGAGCTGGGTGCAACACATCACAGTAACGACATGCACTCCCGGCTCCGTCACGGCCAGCATTGGCCCTCGCGCCACTTCCACGGTGCTGGTGCGCCACCGGCCCGAGGTGCTACCCGCCTCCTTTGCCAGTCGCCGGTATCGGTCAGCCCATTCGGGGACGCTGATCCGCGGAGGAGGCGTCCAGCCTTTGCGAGCCGCCAGGGTCAGGCGGTCAGCCTTCGGGGTGGAAGTCCGCTTCCGGCTCCCCGAGGTCACTGAGGTGGGCGTGGACATGAGCCGTCAGGACCTCGGTCACTTTATCGGCCTCGACGCCAAGGGACGCTCCAACAAGGGGGGCCACGCGAGACGGCCAGTTGAGCCAAGCATCCCTGGCGGCGCGGGACGCCTCAAAAAACAGTCGCTCGGCTACCTCAACCTCAACCAAGGCGCCGGCCTGTTGCCGGACAGCCAGGAGGTTTTTCACCGCCAGGGCGTTCTCCTTGACACGCTCGGCCTCGGCTAGGGTCGCAAAGTCGCCGGCCAGGACCCTCTCGATGAAGGCGTCGGCCTGCCGCTCCAGGTCGTCAAGATCAGGCTCGACCGCCCTGGTAACATGAGGCGAAGCGTTACCAGGGGTAACGGGGGCGGTAACATCCTTGAACCTCCCCAGTCGGCGCTCGGCGAGGGCTTTGTCAGACGCCTCAATGTCAACCTGACCCTCGCTAACCGCCAGATATCCCGCCGTTTTCCAGAGGGTGACGGTCTTTCTGGACACCCCGTGCAGCCGGGCAAACTCAGCCTGCGAGACGCGCCGCATGTGTTACCCTGCTTTCACAACCTATGGCTGGTCCCGAGACGCGATGGACCCATGCCCAACCGCCCGTCACGCCCCCTCAGGGACCCCGGCAAAACCAAATCTTTGCAAAACGCAACGCTTTCGCAAAAGTTGACGCGCTCCGCAAACTCCCCACGCTTCCCGACGTTGAACGACGACACAGGCCGGTGATAACCCATGACCCGCGTCCACACCTCGCAGGGCTGGCGCTCGGCGTCGTCGATCAACTCGCCCATGGCAACCTCCCAGAACGCGAAAACCCCGCACGACCACGGGGCCGGCGGGGTGACGCAGTAACGCTATCTTGCCTTGGCATAGGGCCATAAAATGTAAAGTCCGTAAAGAGAAACCGTCACGCTGCCCTCGAAATCATTCCACGCGCCTGCACAGTCACCGCCAACGCGGCCAATGCCCGCGCTCGGGAGGCATAAATCGTTGGACGAGAGACGGGCTTGCCGTCCCGGCGGTCGGTGGTTTTGCGCGCGATCACCCACACGGGCACGCCAGCCGCCATCAGGAATGCCCGTCGTGCATCGGCTGGCTTTTTGATCGACCTCGCCACCTCAAACAGCGCGTCCATCCGGCTGATAGCCTCGCGTGTCGGCGGTCCCGGGCGCGTCTTCATCCCCTCCCAGCCTCCAGCCGCCACCGCATTGGCCCACCGCTCGGCCTGGGTTCGCACGACCTCGGGCCACTGGCAGCGCTCACACGACAGCAGCCACGCGCGTTCCTGGTCAGGCAGGCGGCGCAGGGTATCGGCCGCCTCGACAAGCAGCTCCCACACCGCCGCCTCGGGGGTGGGGTCGATGACGCCAGCGTCGCGGGCCAGGGTCAGTCCGTGGGCGATCAGGTCCATGATGTTTCCTTCAAGCGGTGCGCGCAGTCAGGCCAGCCGCGTGGCACTCGGCCAGGACAGCAGCGCGTTGGGCATGCAGGTCGTCGTCGGTCAGGGGTTCGCGCGGCGGGCGGTTGACCGCTCCGGCGACAAGGGCGGCCACGGACCGCGCCTTGGCGGGGCTGGGTCGAGCCGCAGGAGGCGGCTCGCGCTCGGCTTTGAACAGGGCGTAGTCAGCTTGCACCTTGACGCGGCGGCGTAGGGCAAGCTCGTCGCTCACCAAGGCCACCACCTCGGCGGGGCGGGGCGGGAATCGCAGTGTTGTGCGCGCCCTTTTCCCGGCCAGGGCCAGGAGGTCAGGAGGGAGCGCCTCCAGAGCCTCCGCCATGGCGTCGGCGTAGGCCTTGGGGACCACCCCGGGCGGGCTTCCTAGGGCCGCCCCGATCTTTGCCGCCTCCAGGATGGCCGCGCCCTTGCCGGCTGGCACCAGGGACTCGCTCACCTCGGTCAACACCGCCCTGACCTCAGAGGCCGGCAGAGGCGGCGGCTCCTCCGGCCTCCACCGAGAGACCGACAGCCAATTCGCGGTAGGCTGCCATGAGGTCCTGTTGGCGAGCGTCTGCGGGTGATTGACGGGGGCGATGTGGTTCATGGCTGGGCTCCTGGAGGCGGCGCATAGTTTCGAGGATTCTTGGGGTTAGATAGGCAAGGGAGACAGGTGGGCCGCTGCCTTTCGCGGCACGGCGCGCTCCGATCTCACCGGCGACGACCCGAACCGTGTCCGGGTCAGCTCCGGCCGCGAGCCAGCCGCGCGCCTCCCGAAGTTCATCCCCTCCTGGGGGGGTGGCTGTCGGGCACCCCCCATCGGCGAGCCCCTTCAGGGCCGCCTTGATCAGGGCGACGGCTTGCTTGGTTTCAGCGGGGTCTGGTGTGGCCCGGTCGGCGTCGGCGGGGCGGCCGAGCCAGGACTTCGGGGACTTCGGGGCCTCCAGGGGGACGTCTCCAGGAGCCGGCGCCCCAGCAGCAGCAGCACCCGAGGCCGCCTCGCGCGCGCACGCGGTGTTGTGGGATTCCTGCTGCTGCTTACACCCTTCTCTTATCTCCTCTTCTCTTCTCTCCTCTTCTCTAGGAGGCGTTACATGCGTTACATCGCGTTCCATCGCGTTACACGGCGTTTCATCTGCCCGGTAACGCGTTTCGTCGTCCGGCGTAACATTTGCGTAAGTATCTGGTTTTTCTTTATTTTCTTGGTTTGCACCCGCAGCGCGCTTCCGCTCCCGGTACCGGCGCACCCGCTCGGTCGATCCGGCCGGGGCCGCTTTGGTGCCGCCCTGGCGCCGCTCCCACGACCGCACCGCGTCCCCATCCAGGACCTTGCCTTGCATGGCTGTAACGCATGTAACGACCGTTTCCGTTTCAAGGTCGAGCGTAACGGCGACCTCTTCGGCGTCGAAGCTGGCGATCGACCCGCGCTCATCGGCGGCCGATGCGTGCTCAAGAATGCAGGCCCAGGTGGCGATCACGACATGGACCGGCTGTCCGCACCGCTTGGCGACGACCCGGAATTTGGGATCGGAGGTGGCGCCGTGATGCCACCTGAACCAATGCATTTCCTGCATCAGACGCGCCCCCTCTCACCAAAGTACTTGCAAGCCGGCGTGCCCCCAGGGCAGCCGCCCGTCGCGCCAGACTTCATGGCCATGGCCTTCGTGCAGCGCGGCCCAGATCGGAGCGGGCCGGCCTTGTCCTCGGGAGCCCAGTGGCAGCACTGCCGGCAAAGCCGACCTGCTGGCCCGCTCCCGGGGAAGAAGGCGAAGAGGGTGGAGGGGGCGCGGGCCATCAGATAGCGTGCCTCCGCACATCCACCACCCGGCCCACGGCAACGCACGAGGTGCGGGCGCCACTCCAGGCGTGAGCCATGAGCCGATCAACCGAAGTGAACGAGCCATTCTTGCCGGGGCGCACGGCCAGCAGGACGTCATCGTCCTTAAGCGCGTCGTCCGTGGCATCGAAGATCACCACCCCATCTTCCAGCACCAGCAACCCCATCCCGGGACGCACCTGGGCGCCGGTCAGGGCCGGGGTGTTCGGAGGGAGGGGAAGTTCGGCTTGGGCGGGACCAGAGGCGGCGAGGTCGGCGATGCCCAGGTCATCCCAAAGCCCGATCCGCTTGGCGAGGGCTTGGGCCGCGCTGGCACCCAGGGTCTTCCGGCATGCCTCGACCTGGAGCCGCTTTTCGCGGACGGACAAGGGGCGGGAAGGCTTCGAGGGGGACGATGTGGCCAACGTACCTTGCCGCCACGCCATGAAGACCTCGATCACCTCGCGCCGGATCGCCGCCGCCGAAGGGGTCTTGCTGAACATGCAGACCAGGAGGGCCTGGGCTTCGTTAAGCCGGTATTCCTCAAACTCCTGACCGCGTGACTTGCCGTGCCGCACGGCGAGTGCGCCGTAGCCCTCCAACTCTTCGCGGTTCCGCTCGATCAGTTCGCGAATGACCCGGGGACGCTCATACCCCAGCCGCTCGGCAACCCTCAGGTCGAGGATGCGCGGCTCGTCGGCAGAAGTGTCGATATCGGAAAGGGAAAGCACGGACACACGGGTGGCGTTGGGAGAATCAGCCATGTCACAGCCCTCTTTCAGGCGTTGCTGAACGCCAGCAGAGGGGCTTTCCACGGCCGCCCTGGTGGCGGGAGCGTTGGAAATCCGGAAAGAGACGGACCCCCCTTCTTCCCCTTGCGGGTTTTGTATCCGGGGGCGCCCCGCCATAGGGGCACTGTGCGCCGGACAGACTCCGGGCACAAAAAAGACCGCGTGGCTTACGGGGCGGTTTCCGCTCTTTCCGGAGCATCCATCCCCGTCGCTTTCCACGGCTTCGGGGGCTCCAAGGAGCAACATCGCCCCAACAAGGTCGTTGGTCAAGGGTGTAGTCATTGGGCGACCTCCAGCGTCGGGAAGCGGCCATACTCATCGCCCCACCCCACAACACCCGGGACCGGGGTTCGGGCAAAAGCCTCGAAAATCCCTTTGCCTGGGTGAGCTTTGAGGATGTCGAGGATCGCCTGATCGGGCTTGCGGGAATGCTCTCGCACGGGCCCTCGAATAAGGCTTCCGGGCCGCGCACCGGGGGGCGGGCACACCTTGATGCCCCGGGCACCAATCACCAGCAACTCGGGGTCCTGCACCGCCTCGACCAAGCGCTCATGCTGACCACGCGCCCAATACCCGGGGCCGAGGCGCCCTTCCTTGACCCAGACGCGCGCCGACTTGCGCGCAAGGCCCCAGGCGACAAGGCAGGCGTCGGCCAGTTCGGCGTGGGGCTCTGTCGTCCACAGGTAAACGACAGCATTGCGGGCCAGGATTTGCGGGACCGGCAGCGACAGGATTTCGTCGGCCCGCATCGTCTTGTAGTGCTTGGACGGGCTTTTGTTCTGCCCGGCTGGGGTGTGGGTGTCGAAATGCCAAGGCGGGTCGATCACCGCCACATCGAACCCGCCCTCGGGGACAAGCGCTAGCCAAGCGGCCAGGATCGTGGGATCCGGAGTGTGGATGGCCCCGGCCTCGCGCAGGCCGGCAAGGCCAGAGCCCCGGTAAACGGCAAGAGCGGCGGCGTTAGTCCAAGGACGCGCCATCATCCACGCTCCCGCAGGTGGTCCGTTGCGTCTCCCTTGAGCGCATCGGCCACCAAGGCATCAAGGTAATCGCGAGCCGCATCCACCTCTTGCAGGCTGACCTGCTCGGTGTGGTAGGCGCCGATGATGCGGGCGTAGGTGTCGGCCGCGCGGGCGACGGGGCAGTTGTGGCAGGGGGTGACGTCAGTCATGACAACCCCCAAGGTCGGCGCTGCAAAACAGGCGCTCGTCGTTTAGTGCCAAATCGCCCTGACGCGACACAAAATCGAGCAGCCCAGCCCACGGCCGACCGGGCGCAAAAGTCGCCCCGACCCTGGCTTCGATATCCGCCCACCACCGCGCTCGCCCGGGGTATTCCCGGCACAGCGCGGCCAACGTGCGCTCGGACTTCATAAAACAGCCGTCGCAATTTCCGAGTGGGGTTTTGCCGTTGGCGTCGGGGAGCCTCAACCCAAACGCCTGCCCCCCCCACCACGCCAGCACGTCGCGCCGCGTCGCGCCGGCGCCTACCAGTGGGTAATGGGCAGTCCAGGGCTGCCTGTCGTCGTCGGCGCGCACCCGGCGCGCTTCGTCCGCCCTGATCCCCAGGACGCTGGTCCATCGGCCGTAGCCCCGCCAGACCATCCAATCCTTGGCGGGTCGCTGCTTTAGCTCGGTCGAGCAAAACCGCGCCACGCGATTTGGTAAATACTGCCTCTTGGCGATCAGATCCAAAAACGGCTCGCCGTTCGTGCTGGCCGGGCGGTTGGTCCCAGGCCCGACCACGCGGAACCGCTCTTCGGTGTCGTATTCCACCCAGGTGATCTTGACCCCCCAACGCCGACCGCATTCCTCAACAAATTCAAGAGTTTCCGGCATTTCCCGGCCGGTGTTCTGAAAGAGGACGTGAGTGTCTGGCGGCAAAGCCCCGCCGTGCGCGTCCAGGATGTGCCGGAGCATGTACCCGGACGTGCGGCCGCCCGAAAACTGCACCGCCACCGGGCCGGGGGSCAGGCGGTAGGGGGACGGGGTGATGATGGCGGGTGCGGTGCTCATGTCGCGAATCCCCCCTGCGCCCGAGCCGCCACCGGCGCCCCTTGCCTCCGCAGAAACTCCAGCACCGCCTCCAGGCTGTCGGCCACGGTCGCCGGGAAGCCGGAGGCCTGGCACCAGTTGAGCCAAACGAGTTGCGCGGGGCTCAGGCTGCGCAAGGGGCGGGCCTGCCCCGTCACCTTTCCGGGGGCTTTCAGTTCGATCAGCGCGACGCGGCCGGGCGCCCAAAAGACGAGCAGGTCCGAAACGCCGGCCAGCACTCCGGCCCTTCTCATGCGCGCCGCTTCGAGCACGCCGCGCTTCCCGCCGTTCGGCACGGCCACGACGCGCAGGTCAGGGCAGAGCCGCAGGGTGTTGACGACGGAAATCTGGAGGGCGTCTTCGGGGTGTTTCATTGCAAATCCCCTCCGCGGAATATTGAAAAAATCAAAATGACCTGAGCGACAAGTACCGCCGCCCACTTTGCAATAAGTGTCGCCTCATCCATCGTCGCTCACCTTGAGCGCAGCGAGCGCCGCCTTTCGCGCCTCGATCGGTCCGACGCTCTTGCTCATGATTGTGCAGGTGCGCTGCGCCTCATACTGAAGGCCGCAGCCCACCCGCCGCTGGACCAGAGCAACAAAACCGAGGCGCGACAGGCCCAGGGCCACATCTTTGACGACTTGGCAGGCCCGACGGTCGTCGGCGCGGATGTAAACCACGGTCTCGCCGGGTGCGGCGTTGCGCACGGCACGGACGAGGCCGGCTGGGGTCATGGCGGGGCGCTTCTGCGCCCAACAGAAGGGTATCAGGACCCGATTTACTATCTTAGCAACATCCAGATTGACAGCAACTTATTCTTAGATTCATTGGATCTTGCGATTTACCACCTTCAGGGCGGCAATCAATGCAATTCGAACAACGTAATTCCCTTTATAAAATATCTATCAGAAAAAGGCGCTAGAGGACCTAAGCTTTTAGTGGCAAAATTCATTGATAGCAATATCAACCGTATAAATTACCCAATTGGAGACAGAAGAAGACTTCCCGGCGCAGAAAACGTAGCTGTTACATACTGCATTCATAAGCCAAATTACTATACTGAAGCAATAAAAGAAATCAGAAAAAATTTTGAAAATCAATTTCAAATCACACCGGACGGCATTACGATGCCTGCATCCGCAAATACAGAAATAGAATATGACGGTACCTATGCGTTCTTAAATAGTGTTATTGGATTCCTGCACATGATGAATTCTATATCATATTCAATACATGGAGAAAAATCAAAATCTGAAGAAGAAAATAAAATTGCATGCCAATACATAAAATCAAAAACCGGCATAAGTTCAAGTAGCGCATTTCACAAGATATATCATTCTTTTGGATTTTATATATTGGAGGACGCTTTGAGAAAGCAAAAAATATCTTGCCCAGATTGGAAAGAAGATAACGGGCTTTCTGCAAAAATAACAATAAATACATCGAAAAACTTGTAGGTCGAAAATTTTTGAATGCCCACCTGGAGTATTGTTAAATCCGATGGGTCAATTGCGAGTCCATGCCTCCCAGGCGACTTCTTGGGGGCTTTCGGGGCGGCCTTTTTTACGGGACGTGATGAGGAAGCTTCGCTCCGGCCTTGATGAAAGGCCCCGGCGATCATTTTGCTGCGTGGGCATCCTGAGGAACGAACACCATGCGCAGACCCAATGCGTGAGCAACCTTCAGGACGGTTCCGAGAGTTGGGTTGCTGTCTCCCGACAGAGCCTTGTCTAGCCCCTGCCGGCTCATTCCCACGTCGCGTGCAAGCTGACTCATGTTTCGGGCGCGCGCCACAACCCCAAGGGCGCGAGCGATGCAGACGGGGTCGTCCTCGGCTTCTTCCATAACCGCTTCCAGATATCCGGCGATATCTTCCTCGGTCTTGAGATAGTTGGCGGAATCATAGTGGTTAAAGGTGACATCATTCATGACCGAGATCCTTCCAACGGGCCGCGAGGCGTTGTGCCTGTTCGATGTCTTTCGGCTGCGACGATTTGTCGCCACCACAGAGAAGGACCCCCAAGACAGGGCCATGTTGCATGAAATAGACCCGGTACCCGGGGCCATGGTTGATCCGCATTTCAGAAACACCAGCCCCGACAAGCTTCACGTCTCCCGGATTGCTGCGCGCCAACCAATCAACCCGGATCATGCCCCGAGGAGCGGTGCAATAGATTATCCCGCGCGCGGCGGACGATTATCGTCGATCTTTGGTCGGGTTTGGTTGCGACCATCAACCGAACCAAGAATCAGACCGATGACAATGATGAGCCTTCGCAGGCTGCTGGAAAAGAGCGAGCCACCCTGACCAAACCGCCCCCCCTTGCCGGAGATCAAACGGCGAAACCGTTGGCCTACCACTCACTGAGACACAATCTGAAGGGGCAGAATAGAAACCAGCATAAACCCAACAGTCGAGCGCAAGGTGAACGCGCCGCCGGAGTTAAAGCTGCCAGTCTTTATCAGGGAAATGGCGGGCCGCGCCCGACGATGATGAGCACTACGTCTACGCTATAGCCCTCTAATGCCGCACTGCGCCCATTTCAATTGCCACGACTATCGCGTCACTGGCCTTGGAGAAGCCGCTCATCTGATAGGACCTCCAAGTTTTCCATGGTCACGAGAGGACACCTCGAAAAACCCTGGCTCTGAGCGGTGTCTGCTGATTCAATAAGCCCCAGGCCGTGTTGGAGGGAACGATGGGTCGGCAGCCTGGGTTCTTCGATCTTGAAGAGCGGTATGCGGAGTTGTCGAAGGCGGGCGACCCGCTGGAGAAGCTGCTGAGGGTGGTGAGCTTCGAGGCGTTCCGCTACCGGCTGGACAAGGCGTTGAACCGCAGCGACCGAGCCCGGGGCGGCCGTCCGCCCCATGACGCGGTTTTGATGTTTAAGATCCTGGTGCTTCAGGCGCTGTACAACCTGTCCGACGATCAGGCGGAGTTCATGATCAACGACCGCCTGACGTTCAAACGCTTTCTCGGCCTAGGGCTGGCGGACAAGGCGCCGGACGCCAAGACGATCTGGCTGTTCCGCGAGACGCTGACCGAGGCCAACGCGATCGAGAAGCTGTTCGCGGTGTTCGACGCCAAGCTGAAGGAAGGCGGCTATCTGGCGATGTCGGGGCAGATCATCGACGCCACCATTGTGGCGGCGCCGCGTCAGCGCAACGACGACGACGAGAAGCAGGCGATCCGCGAAGGGCGCATCCCTGACGGCTGGGAAGAGACCCCGCACAAGCTGGCCCAGAAGGACAGGGATGCTCGCTGGACCCTGAAAAGGGCCAGAGCGAAGACGCCGAAGGCGGAAGGCGCCAAGGGCGTCGAGATCGCCATCCCGATATTCGGTTACAAGAACCACATCTCGACCGACCGGCGCCACGGCTTCATCCGGCGCTGGGCGGTGTCCTCGGCCGCCGAGCACGACAGCCGCCGCTTCCGCGAGGTGCTCGACAGCGGCAACACTGGTGCCGACGTCTGGGCAGATACCGCCTATCGCTCGCGCAAGAACGAGGAGGGCCTGCCGGACGTGGGGTGGGCCACCTTGCCGCGCAGCGCCTTGACGGTGGTCCCGGTGGCCGAGATGTTGCGCCCGTCCCTCGGGGCGGTCCCCGGGGTCCGCGACCATCTCCACGATAACGGCGGCCCCCCTCGGGACGATCGCCCCCCGGAGCCTCGCGGCCGCTGGGATCCCCACGACGACACCCCCGGCCCGCACGGCCCCGGTTTGGGACCCGGGCCTGGCGGTGGCGGGGGGCCGCCCTGGTGGCACGGCCCGGACGGTCCACCGCCCCCCTTGACCGCTCTGCCCGGCGGGTTTCACCGGGGCTTGATGCCGCCCTGGGCCGACCCCGGACCGGACGACCTGAAAACGGCGGTCCGTCTGGCCGTGCTCCCGCTGCCGGGGCACACCGTTTTGGTGGTCGGCCGTGACCTGGAGTCGGTCGCCTTCTTGCGCGAACGGTTGCGGCGGGTGCTGCGCGCCGGCCTCTTGGGCATGGTGGCCCTGGGCTTGATCGGTGGCGTGGCCATGAGCCGGCGGGTCTCGCGGCGGCTGGAGGCCATCAACCGCACCAGTCGCGACATCATGGCTGGGGATCTGTCGCGCCGGGTGCCGGCCGGGCGCGGCGCCCACGGCGACGACTTCGACCAACTGGCCGCCAACCTCAACGCCATGCTGGCCCGCATCGAAACCCTGATGGCCGGGGTCCGTCATGTGTCCGACACCATCGCCCATGACCTGCGCACGCCGCTTGCCCGTTTGCGTAACCGCCTGGAGAGCCTGCGCGACCACGCCCAGGCCGCCACCGATCGCGACGGCCTGGGGGCCGCGCTGGCCGAGGTCGATGGTCTGCTCGCCACCTTCAATGCCCTGCTGCGCATCGCCCAGGTCGAGAGCGGCGGGCGGCGCATGACGTTTGCGCCCGTCGATCTGGTGCCGCTGCTGGCCGACGTGGCCGAACTGTACGAGGCGGTGGCCGCCGAGCGTACCGTGAGCCTCGAGACGACCCTAAGCGGCCCGGCCGTGGTGGATGGCGATCGCGACTTGCTGTTTCAGGCATTTGCCAACCTGTGTGACAACGCGGTCAAGTATTCGCCGGAAGGCGGGCGGGTGCGTTTGAGCCTGCGGTCCGAGCGTGGCCGCGTGGAGGTGTGCCTGGAAGACCAGGGGCCCGGCATTCCGGCCGCCGAGCGCCAGCGGGTGTTCGAGCGCTTCGCGCGCCTCGACGAAGCCCGCGCCACCCCAGGCAATGGCCTGGGCCTGACCATGGTCGCCGCTGTGGTCGAGGCACATGCCGGGCGCATCGTGTTGGAGGAAGCGGACGGGGGCGGGCTCTTGGTGCGGGTTGAGCTGCCGGCGCCTCAGGCGGGGCGGGGGGCGAGGGGGCAGGGTAAAGAGGAAGGCCGGGGAGGCGCGGCCTCCCCGGACCCCTCGTTGCTTTAAAAATTGCCGATGAATGCGACTGGGTGCTATCCTTTTTAGCGGAGATTGTCGTTAAGAAGTGTGGAATGGTGAAACGGCAGGGCAACAACCCCAAGCGCCGGATTGTCTCCGAGGGTGCTGTATCCTCTGACGAACTTCGCCGCGTTTTGGGTGAGGCTCGCTATGGCGGGAGTGCACTGCATAAGAGGCGGCCCGGCGATTATAAATTGAAGCCGGCGGTCAATCCACGACCGAACAAGAGTGTCTGCGATGATCTCCGATCCGTGTTGTTGCGAGAAGCCCAAGGCCTGCTGAAAGAAGGGATCCGGCGCGGTTTGGTCAGCGCTTTCGAGACCGGAGGCTTCCCCAAATATGTTTGGGCCGTGGATGCTCACAATGAGCCGTATGAAGCGAAGGTGGGTGAGGACGAAAAGACCTATCATGGCTATCGTCTCAGTGAAGAGAACGAGCCCGACATGCGCGACTTGGTTCTGAGCGAATGGAATAAGCGGCCATGACCTCCCTCGACTTTCACGTGGAGCCGGAGCGCCTCACCGAAGGGGCAGCGGAGGAACGCGCCACGTTTGGTTTGCTCAAGATCATGGCCCATGGTCGATCCTTGACCGAGGGATTTGATGCCTATCTCGATGGGTCGCGGGAGGGGCCGCTTGTCTCGGCATACCCTTTGGCCGAATGGCTTGTCTGGAACTGGTGGCGTCTCAAGGGCGAGCCGCCTCCGTCGAGGCCCTCCCGGTCCTGGCGCTTCGCGCACTGCCTCAGCACCATCGGCGAAGGGTACGTTTGGCCCAATCTGACCATTTATTCTGATGGGTTTCGGGTCGTCCTTGATTCCCAGCGATCGGGAAACAATCAGGCGGTGTTTCGTTATTTCGGTGCGCGACCGGTTCTGGCAGCCTGGACGGATCTCGAGGAGGCGATGGAGCGGTTCGCTGGTGATGTCCTCTCCCGGCTGGAGGCTGCGCAGATCCGAGCAAGCAATCTCCATGCCCTCTGGGATGATCTGCAAGCCGAGCGAGCCGACCCCGAGCTCAGGCGCTATCGGGAACTGGAAGCTCGGCTGGGCTTCGATCCCGGCGAGGCGGACGAGGCCATGCTCCAGGCTCGGCTTGCCGAGGCCCGTCTTCTGGGAGAGGAAGCGATGGGCGAACTAGCCTCCCTGGCTGCCCACAACTCATCGGACGTCTCCCGCATGATGGCGGCCGCTGATCTGCGAGAGATGGCCAAGAATGACGGACAAGCCATGGCGGCGTGCCCGGAGACGGCCCTTGCCGATGATTTGCGCTGGGGAATGGTGCCGGCCCATGAGATTGGGGTCCGCGTGGCTCGGCAGGTCCGCGCGTCCTTCGCCAACCGGCAGATCAGCGATCAAGCCCTGGCAGATCTTGCTGGAACGTCTTCAGCCATCCTGAAGGAGAAGCAGGTCCGCGGCCCGTTGTCCTTTGCCTTGGTCGATGAGGGCGGGCAGGCCCTGGCCGTCTTGAGCGGCAAACGCACCGATAACCGCCGCTTCGAACTGGCCCGTTTGATCGGCGATCGCCTCATGCGGCCTCGTGGGGCTCTGTTCCCAGCCACCGCCGCGCGCAGCTACCGGCAAAAGGCCCAGCGCGCCTTTGCAGCGGAGTTCCTGGCCCCAATTGAAGCCGTCACGGACATGGCCAGCAATGATTTTTCCGAAGAACGTCAACAAGAAATCGCCGAGTACTTTCGCGTCTCTTTCAAGGTTATCAATAGCTTGCTCAAAAACAACCACGTGATCGACCGTGATTTCGATGATTTTCAGGAGATTGCCTAATCCAAGCCCCCAGACCCCTCCTTCCTTCCTCCGGGACAAGGACGGACGGAGGCGGTATAAAATGGGTGACTTAGGACAAAACTTGGTGCCTTCGGGACCAAAGGGGCCTCATGCCACGCACCCGCATTCGCCAACCCCGCGCCCTGATCGACCGCAAGGCGCTGACCATCATCTTGGAAGACATGGCGGCGGCCGTGCCCGACAACCGGGACCGTCGCAATCGCCTGATGTCTTTGCTGCGTAAGGCGTTGGCCGATGGCCGGGCCGAGGTGCGGCGGCGCTTCCTCAAGGAAAAAGGCACGGGCGCGGCCGCGTTCGCCGAAAACAGCTATCTGATGGATCAGATCATCCGGCTGTTGTTCGACTTTGCCACGACCTACATCTACCCGCGCGCCAATCGCACGGCTGGCGAGCAGATGAGTGTGCTGGCGGTGGGCGGTTATGGGCGCGGCGAGATGTCGCCCCAGTCCGACATCGATTTGCTGTTCTTGCTGCCCTACAAGTCCACGCCGCTGCATGAGCAAGTCGTCGAGTTCATGTTGTATGTGTTGTGGGACTTGGGGCTCAAGGTGGGCCATGCCACCCGTTCGGTAGACGAGTGTATTCGGCAGGCCCGGGCCGATACGACCATTTGCACCGCCTTGCTCGAGACCCGTTTCTTGTGGGGCAACCGCGAGCTTCCCTTGGGCCTGCGCGACAAGTTTCAAACCAGCGTGGTGGCCGGGTCCGGGGCTGACTTTATTGAGGCCAAGCTGGCCGAGCGCGACGAGCGCCACGCCCGCATGGGGGACAGCCGTTACGTCCTGGAGCCCAACATCAAGGACGGCAAGGGCGGCCTGCGCGACTTGCACACCTTGTTGTGGATCGCCCGCTTTATTTATGGCGTGAGCGAAATGTCGGAACTGGTGGCGCGTGGGGTGCTGACCTCGGAGGCGGCCAGCAAGTTCATGCGCGCGCGTAACTTTTTGTGGACCGTGCGCTGTCACCTGCACTACCTGACCAACCGCCCGGAAGAGCGCCTGACCTTCGACATCCAGCCCGAGATCGCCCAGCGCATGGGCTATGCCGATCGCAATGGCGTGCGGGGCGTCGAGCGCTTCATGAAGCACTATTTCTTGATGGCCAAGACGGTGGGCGATCTCACGCGCATCTTCTGTGCTGTGTTGGAGAACCAGCAAAAGCGCCGGCCCGGTCTGTCCATGACCTCCCTGCTGGCCCGCAAGCGCCACCTCAACGGCTTTCGCATCGACAGCGGGCGCATCGCCGCCGTGGGTCCCGATGCCTTCCAGAAGGAACCGCTGGCTCTCATGCGCTTGTTCAAGGTGGCGCATGAGCAGGGCATGGACATTCATCCCGATACCTTGCGGCTGGTGACCGAGTCCTTACCCCTGGTCAAGGGCTTGCGCAGCGATCCGGCGGCCAATACTTTGTTCCTTGACATCCTTTGTTCCAAGCGCGACCCGGAAATTTCGTTGCGGCAGATGAGCGAAGCCGGCTTCCTCGGGCGTTTCTTGCCCGATTTTGCCCGGGTGACCGCCCAGATGCAGTTTGACATGTACCATGTGTACACCACCGACGAGCACACCATCCGGGCCATCGGCCTCTTGCATCGCCTGGAAGACGGGAGCATTCGCGACCTCATGCCCTCGGCGGCCCGCGAACTGCGCAAGGTCTTGTCGCGCCGGGCGCTGTATGTGGCGGTGTTGTTGCACGATATCGCCAAGGGGCGGGGCGGGGATCACTCGGAACTGGGCGCCGAGATCGCCCTACGGCTGGGGCCCCGGCTCGGCCTCAGCGACGAGGAAACGGAAACCGTCTCCTGGCTGGTACGCCATCATCTCCTGATGTCGCGCACCGCCTTTAAGCGCGATGTCGATGACCTCAAGACCATTCTCGATTTCACCGATGTCGTGCAGTCGGTGGAGCGGTTGCGCCTGCTGCTGGCCCTGACCACCGTTGATATTCTGGCCGTTGGCCCGGCGGTCTGGAACAACTGGAAGTCTTCCTTGCTGCGCGAGCTTTACATGCGCTCCGAGGACCTGTTGACCGGCGGCTTCCAGGCCGAGGCCCGCGACAAGCGCGTTGCTGATCGCCGTGAGCAACTGTCGCTCGCTCTGACCGATTGGCCCGAGGCCGAGCGGGCCGCGTATCTCGAACGCCATTATCCCGCCTACTGGCTGACCTTCGACGGCCTCACCCACATTCGCCACGCCCGCGTCATTGAGCGCGCTCGGGCGGCCGGCGAGGCGGTGGCGGTTGAGGTGATTCCCGACAGCCACCGCTCGGTGTCCGATGTGATCATCTACACCGACGACCACCCGGGCCTGTTCTCCAAGATTGCCGGCGCCATGGCCCTGGCCGGCGTCACCATCATGGATGCGCGCATCACCACCATGGTCGATGGCATGGCGCTTGATACCTTCACCATTCAGACCCTTGACGGCCGGCCGATTGCCGAGCCCGAGCGCATCGAGCGGCTGGCGCGCACGGTGCGCGGGGTTCTGACCGGGACGATAGCCCTGGCCCGTGCCCTCCAGGAGCAGGCGCCCCGGTTGCCCGAGCGCGCTCACGCCCTGACCGTGCCGCCCCGGGTTTTGATTGATAACCAAGCCTCCAAGACCCACACCGTGATCGAGGTCAACGGGCGCGACCGTCCGGGGTTTTTGCACGCCGTCACCCAGGCCCTGACTCGGGTTGGCATCCAGATTTCGTCGGCCCGCATCAGCACCTACGGCGAGCGGGTGGTGGACGTGTTTTATGTCAAGGATGTGTTTGGCATGAAGGTGGTCCATAAAACCAAACTGGCCCAGATCCGCGAGGCTCTGGAGGCCGCGATCACCGAGGCCCGCCCCCGTGCCGCCTGAGCGCGGGGCTGGCGCTAGATTGGGGCGATGGGGCCAGCCCCTCGACGCCTCTCCCTAAAAAAATCAAGGAAATCCAAAGGGCCCAAGGCGTTGTGCGGGTCTGGGCGGCGCTTGGGGGCTCGGGGGGAGGGCTCTGGCGCCTACCCAGAGCCATCGTAATCAAGCGGCTAACGCTGTGAAAGATAATGTCCCCTCTCGGTTGGGTCCCTTGTCCACATGGAGTATATCTGATACACCCAAAAGGGTTTAAGGAGAAGCGCCGCCGTTGGAGGAGGAAGGAGGTCGCCATGGAAAGCTGCCTTGCGACACGCCAGAGGATCCTGATCGTGGACGATGAACGGACCAACCGGATGGTGCTCGCCGATTTGTTGAGCGAAGACTATGATATTCTTCTCGCGCGCGATGGGGAGCAAGCCTTGGCGCGTCTGGGCGATCCGCAGACCCCCGACCTGATTTTGCTCGACGTGATGATGCCGGGGCTGGATGGCTACGAGGTGTTGCGCCGGCTCAAGGAGGATGGGCGCACGCGGGAGATTCCCGTGGTGTTCGTGACAGGATTGAACGACGAGGAGCACGAGGAAAAGGGGCTCACCCTGGGGGCTACCGACTATGTGAGCAAACCCTTTCATCCCGCCGTGGTGCGGGCGCGGGTGCGCAATCACCTGGACCTCGCGCACCGGCGCAAGGTTCTGGAAGAGTCGGCCTATCTGGATCCCTTGACCCGCCTTGCCAACCGTCGTTGCTTTGATCACACCGTGGAGGGGGAATGGCGGCGTTCCTTGCGGCGTGCCCAGCCGGTGTCCCTGATTTTCGCCGACGTGGATTTTTTTAAGGAATATAACGACCACTATGGGCACGGGGCCGGCGACGAGGCCTTGCGTATCGTCGGGCAGGCCTTGGCGGGCTGCGTTCATCGCCCCCACGATCTGATCGCGCGCTACGGCGGCGAGGAGTTTATTGTCTTGTTGCCCGAGACCCCGTCCGACGCTGGACGGGCCATTGCCGAGACCATGCGCGCGCGGGTGGCGGCGCAAGGCGTGACCCACCGACGCTCGGGGGTCGCCCCGGTACTCACCATCAGCCTGGGAGGGTACACGGTTGTCCCCAGTTTGGAGGGGAGCCCCCGGCAAGCCGTGGCGGTGGCCGATGCGGGGTTGTATCAGGCCAAACATCAGGGGCGCAACCGCGTCGTCTGGACGGAGGGCTGAGGGTCTCCTAAGCTGGCCTGTCGCGTTTGACGCGCACCAAAAAAGCCTGCCGAGGAGACGTCCATGCCCCCCGTGCCACCCGACAAGCCCCCCCCTCGTCCCGACACCACTTTTGTTGACCTTTGGCAAACGTGGTTGGACTGGGCGGAAAAAAGTCAAAAAATGTGGGCCGCCAGCCTCCAGGTCCCCCTGGCCCAGCCCGAAATCCAGGTTCCCGACCGCGACGCCATGGCCGAGAGCTTTCAGGATCTGGCACGTCGGGTGATGGACAACCCCACCCCTTTCCTGGACGCCCAGGCGACCTTGTGGCGGGACTATGTGACCTTGTGCGAGCGCTCGGCGGCGCGGCTGCGCGGCAGCGAGGCGCTCCCGGTCGTCACCCCCGAAGCCAGCGACCGTCGCTTCAAGGACGAGGTGTGGCGCGACGATCCCCTCTTCGACCACCTCAAGCAAAGCTACCTGATGACAGCGCGGGCCGTGCTCGCGGCAGTGCGCAAGGTGGAGGGCGTGGACGAGCGCTCCCGCCAGCGCATGGAATTCTACACCCGCCTCGTGCTCGATGCCCTGGCTCCCACCAACTACCTTGCCACCAATCCCGAGGCGCGCCGTGCCTTCTTGGAAAGCAACGGCCGATCGCTGGTCCAAGGCATGGAAAACCTGCTGCGCGATCTGGAGCGCGGCGGCGGGGGCAGTGTGCGCGTGGCGATGACCGACGAGGCGGCCTTCGAGGTGGGGCGGACCCTGGCCGTGACCCCGGGCAAGGTGGTCTATCAAAACGACCTGATCCAGTTGATTCAGTACAGCCCCACCACCGAGACCGTGGCCCAGCGGCCGCTGCTGGTGGTGCCACCCTGGATCAACAAGTTTTACATCATGGACCTCACCCCGAAAAACTCCTTCATCCGCTACATGGTGGAGCAGGGGTTGACCGTGTTTGTCGTCTCCTGGGTCAATCCGGGGCCAGAACTGGGGCATAAGGATTTTGGCGACTACATGAACGAGGGGCCGCTGGCCGCCATGGAGGCCATCGCGTCCCTCACCGGGGAACGGGACCTGACCTTGATGGGCTATTGCATCGGCGGCACGTTGTGCGCGGCGACCTTGGCCTATTTGGCGGCGCGGGGCGACGAGCGGGTGAAGGCCGTCACCTTCTTGACCACCATGGTCGATTTTTCCGAGCCCGGCGAACTGGGGGTGTTCATCGAGCCTCACCTTCTCGACAAGCTCGACGCGGTGATGGAGCGCAACGGGACCCTGGATGGCCGTTACATGGCCAATGCCTTCAACCTGCTGCGGGACAATGAGCTGATTTGGTCATTCCACATCAATAACTATCTGCTGGGTAAGGATCCGCCCGCTTTTGATTTGTTGTATTGGAACGCCGATTCAACCCGCATGCCCGCCATGATGCATACGTATTACTTGCGCCGGATGTACGAACGCAACGAACTGGTCCAGCCGGGCGCCCTCACCTTGTTGGGAACCCCCATTGATTTGCGGCGGATCCGAACCCCGGCCTATCTCCTGTCCACCCGCGAGGACCACATCGCGCCCTGGAAAAGCACCTTCAAGGCCACGGCCCTCTATAGCGGGCCGGTGCGCTTTGTGCTGGCCGGTAGCGGTCATATCGCCGGGGTCATCAATCCCCCGGGGCGGCCCAAGTATGGCCACTGGACCAACACGCGCAAGGTCCGCGATCCCGACACGTGGTTGGCTGGAGCCAAGGAAAACGAGGGCTCGTGGTGGCCCGACTGGCGGGCTTGGCTGGCCAAGCACGCTGGCTCCGCCGTGCCGGCGCGCGATCCGGGGGCGGGGCTGGAGGACGCGCCTGGGTCTTATGTCAAGAAACGCTTGTAACGGAGGAAGGCTGGGGAGGCGAGCCTCCCCAGACCCCTCGTTCCTGCTCACGGCGGCGCCGAGGTGGGGTAGCGCATCTTGACCGTCACAACGCCCCCTTCCTTGGGCAGGAGAAACCGGGCGCTGTCCCAGGTCGGCCGGGGTACGTCCTTGCCGCTGAAGCCATAGCCTTCCAACGGGACCAGCCCGAACAGGCGATCCATTTCGCCGTTTTGGTTTTCGTCGTGGTGGATCAGCACCGCCACCCAGCCCGGGGGCACATCGTGCAAGACACCGCGCACGGTGGGGCCGTTTGCGGTCAGGGACAGACCGCCCACGCTGCCTGCCGGTTCGGCGAAGTTCTCCGGGCCCCGGAACAGGCCAACCTTCAAGGGGCCGGGCCCCGGGTGCACGCCGGTTAAAACCACTTCAAGATCAGCGGCGCGGGCCGCACCGCAGGCCAGCATCAAGGCCAGCACCCCCAGGCAAAGTCTCACCGGACGGTCCCTTGTACGCTGCGCGACGCAATGATGCCCTGGCCGGGGCGCTCGACGGTAAGCGTGCCGGTATAAACGCCGCTCGGCCAGGGGGCGGGGCCGCGCTTTTGCCCGGCCAAGCCAAACCACTGGGCCCAGCCCTGCTGATCAAACGGCACCACCGAGGTGACAAAGGGCTGACCCGCCGGGTCGGTGATGGCCAGGGTCACCCGGTCGTTTTTTTGCACGGCGATCAAGTCCACGTACAGCACCAGGATCGGGGCCGTGGCCGACACGGTATTGTCGGCAAACCGGCCGGCGCGCACGCCCACCCGCTCGGGCTGTTCGCCGGCGAAGCCCAGGTTATAGGCAATGGTGGGTTCGTAGGGCAGGGGGGCTTGCCACAAGGGCGCGGGCGCGACGGCACATCCCGCGGCGGCGGGATGTCCGGTGAAGGGGTCGATGACCTCCTGGTGATGGCGGACCTCAAAGTGCAGATGGGGGTGTTCGGTTTCACCGGACAGACCGATGAGTCCCAAGGCGGCACCCTCGGGAACCGACTGCCCGGCCTGGACCTGGATCGAGCCCTTGGCCATATGGCAATAGATCGAGGTCCAGCCGTCCCCATGGTCGAGAACCACGGCATTGCCGCATTCCCGGTCCTTGACCGAGGGAGCCCCCGGGGTCAGGACGCTGATATCGTCCATGCCATCGCGTGCAGCGACCACAAGGCCCGCAGCAGCGGCGACCACCACGCCCAGCCGTCCCGGCGCCACGGAGCCCAGACCGATGTCGGTGCCCTTATGCCCATTCGTGGCCACGGGACCACACCGATGATCGCGGGCCCCGGGGCCGGGGTCGTCGTCCACGCTGTTGACGATATGGCAGGTCTCGCCCACCACGCAGTCCACGGGCAGGTGCAAGGACGGCGGGGCAGCCAGCGCCACGCCGGGCCCCAGGCCCAGCAGCAGCGCCATGACAAAGGGACCGCGCCGTCCAGCGGGTCCCCAGGGAAGATCGGGCATGACGAACTCCAAAAAGGGGCGTCAGGACGAGGGGAAGAAGGGGGTAAAAGCCTCCACCGGTCGCCGCCGTTCCTGCTTGGGGAACAGCTCGGCTCCCGGCAGCGGCGAGAACGTCTTGAGTGTGGGGGAGGGCCGGCCGAAGAGGAAGCCCTGAACGTAATCGCAACCACACGCCCGGACAAACTGAAGGGACTGGGGGCTGTCGATCATTTCGGCGATGGTGCGCACACTGAGGCGTCGGCACAGCTCGGTCAAGGCGCTGAGGAAGGCTTTGCCCTTGGTGCCGTTCATGGCATTGCGCACGGCCGAGCCATCAATTTTCACCACATCGACGTCAAGGGCGCTCAAGTACTGGAAGCTGGCGGCGCCGGCGCCAAAATCATCGAGACACACCTGATAGCGCATGGCCCGCAGGGCCTGGATGAACTGATTGGCGCCCTTGAGGTCGGTCATGCGCGACGATTCGGTGATCTCGAACAACAAGCGGCCTCGCGTCCAGGGATGGGCCTGGAGCATCTCGAACAAGCCCTGGACATAGGAATCCACGCCGATCGAGTAGCCCGACACGTTGACGGCGATATGGGCGCCCTCGGTTTCGTTGCCGTGCTCGGCCAGCCACTCGATGACTTTATAGGCCATGGCCAGATCGAATTCGTGGATCAGGCCCGTCTCCTCGGCAAAGGTGATCAGACGGAAGGGCGAGGCATCGGGCGCCGCCGGGTCAAAGCGGACCAGGGCCTCGTAATGATGGATGATCCCGCTGGTCGTCCCGATGATGGGTTGCAAGGCCACGAAGAATTTTCTCTCGGCAACCATGCGGCGGAAATCGTTGACCTGATCGGTGGCCTTGGCAACCAACTCGGTGAGGTTGGAGGGCAGGTCACGCAGCGAGGCCCCGGCGCCATTTTGTTCCTGGAGGTGGTTCATGGCGTAAACCAGACCCCGCACCAGATCCTCTTCGCTGAGGGCGCCGGTCTGGTCGAGATCAACCGAGGCCGATTCGACGTCGATTCCTCGTCCCTCGGGATCGTGGCGCGACGCCAAGGTCCGCAGGCGTTCTTCCAAGGCGGCGATGTCGAGGCCCTTGTCGTGCAGCAGGCCGTAGCGGCTTTCCGAGATCTGGGTGGCGCCCTCGCTGTCCACTGCTGCGGCGCGCAAGGAGTCGCCGACCGAGCGCATCAGGCCATTGGCATCGGCCTCGGTCATGCGTTCCCGCAGGGCCTCGAAGCCCTTCAAGTCGAGCCACGTGACGCCAACATCGCGTCCGGCCTCGGCCAGGGAGCGGGCCCGCCGTCCCGCCATCTCGCCGAACGCCTCGGGGGTGAGCAGGCCCGAGCGTTCGTCGTGGGTTTCCTTTTCGGCCGCCTGGGGCGGCGTGGCCGGACGGCGCTTGAGGGCCATGTAAATCTGGCCGTCCAGGCCATAGGCCGCCACTTCCATCGGCAAGGGCAAGCCCTTGGGACGGATCAGGTGGACCCGTTCGCCATCAATCCGGCCGTGGCTCAAAGCTTGGTTGAGACAGCGCCCGATGACCTCTGCGTCGTCCTCCTCGAACAAGGTGGCAACCGGAGTGCCCGCCAGGGCGGCGGACCCCCGCCCGAGAAAAGCCTTGAACGGCCCCGCAGCAAACTGGATGGCGCCGTTGGCGTCCAGGTTTAACAAAAGGTCGGCCCAGCAAAAAGCCAAGGCCGCATAACGGTCGCGATCACCACGCGGCGCGGCCGGACGGGAGGCGTCATGTCCCGATGGCGTCATCGTGTCTTCCTCTTCCTCTCCCGCCGGCCGCTTGTTGTTTGTTGGCGCCTCAGGAAATTTGCTCCCGGGCTTGACGGCGCAGGATAAACTTTTGAATCTTACCGGTGGACGTCTTGGGCAGGGGCCCAAAGATAATCTCCCGGGGGCACTTATAATGGGCCAGGGCTTCCCGGCAGAACGCGATCAGCTCGGCTTCGGTCACCGTGGCGCCGTCGCGCAGTTCGATGTAAGCCCGCGGGGTTTCGCCCCACTTTTCGTCGGGCTTGGCAACGACCGCGGCGGAGACAACGTCAGGGTGTCGGTGAAGGGCACTCTCAACTTCAATAGAGGATATATTCTCTCCTCCTGAAATAATGATGTCCTTCGACCGATCTTTGAGCTGAATGTACCCGTCTGGATGCAAGACGCCAAGATCCCCGGTATGAAACCACCCGCCCCGAAACGATTCCGTGGTCGCTTCCGGGTTCTTAAGGTAGCCCTTCATGGTGATATTCCCGCGGAAGAAGACCTCTCCCATGGTCTCGCCATCGGCCGGGGCGGGTTCCAAGGTCTCGGGGTCGGCCACCATCAGGCCATCTTGGGCGACATACCGCACGCCCTGGCGTGCTTTGAGGCGGGCTTGCTCGTCGATCGGCAGGTCGTTCCACTCGTCCTTCCAGAAACACACCGTCGAAGGACCATAGGTTTCGGTCAGGCCGTAGACGTGGGTGACCAGAAAGCCTTCGCGCTGCATCCGTTCGAGCACCACGGCCGGGGGCGGGGCGGCGGCGGTCATGACGTTGACGGTATGATCGAAGGTGCGGCGGTCTTGCACGCTGGCGTTGATCAAAAAGCCCAAAACGATCGGCGCGCCACAGAAATGGGTGACCTTTTCCTCGGCAATCGCCTTGAAAATAGTGGCCGCGCTAACCCGGCGCAGGCACACATTGGTTCCGATCACCGCCGCCATGGTCCAGGGGAAGCACCAGCCGTTGCAGTGGAACATCGGCAGCGTCCACAGGTACACAGCGCCTTGCGGCATGCCCCAGGTGATGATGTTGGACAAGGCGTTGAGGGCCGCCCCGCGATGGTGATACACCACGCCCTTGGGGTTGCCGGTGGTGCCCGAGGTGTAGTTGAGCGCGATCGCGTCCCACTCGTCGTCGGGCCAGCGCCCGCTGTAGGTCGGATCTCCGCTTGCCAGGAAGCTCTCGTAGTCGGTCTGGCCCAGGCGCTCGCCCGCCCCCGTGTATTCGCTGTCCACGATGTCGATCACCGTGAGCGGGCGCTCGACCAGCGGCAGGGCTTCGCGGAGGGTGGCCGAGAACTCGGTGTCGGTCAGGAGGACTCGCGCTTCCCCGTGGTTGAGGATAAACGCGATCTCCTCGGCGTTCAGGCGCACGTTGAGGGCATTGAGCACCGCGCCGGTCATGGGGACGCCAAAATGGGCCTCGTAGAGTTCGGGGGTGTTGGCCCCCATCACCGCGACCGTGTCGCCGACCCCGACCCCCAGCCCGGCCAGCGCCGAGCCCAGCCGCCGCGCCCGCTCCCGCGTCTCGGCCCAGGTATACCGGCGCGCCCCATGCACCACCGCCAGCCGGGTGGGATAGGTTTGGGCCGCGCGGTCAAGATACCCCAGAGGCGTTAGGGGGACGTAGTTGGCCGGGGTACGCTCCAGTCCGGTCTGATACGGCGAGGACATGAGTGGTGAACTCCCCTGTTCGATGAGTTGGTGGGCGCAAAGCGCAATACCAGTGGTAGCGTGTCCATCCGGTTTGATCAATAATTCCTCCAGAAGAGGGAAGGGGACGGCAAGACGGCAAGGCTGGGGAGGCGAGGCCTCCCCAGACCCCTCGATTCCCGAGGCCCCTCCCGGGGACGCAGGGGTCTGGGGAGGCCCCGCCTCCCCAGCCTTGCCCTTACTGCCCCTCGGACCCAGGGAACCCCCGCGTGCCGCCCCCTTCCGTTCGTCTTTCCTGCCACTACGCCGCACTGTTCGGCGTCGTCGGCACCACCTTGCCCTATTGGTCCCTGTGGCTGCATGACCGGGGCCTGGAGCCCGTCGCCATCGGCCTCATTACCGGAGCCACCGTGTGGGGCAAACTGCTGGTCAACCCGCTGGCCGGTCTGGCCGCCGACGCGCTGGGGCGACCGCGATGGGTCATGGCTGTCCTCGCCCTGGGCAGCCTCACCTTGTATGCCGGCATCTCTTGGGTCGAGGGCGTTGTCGGGTTGCTCCTGATGTCCCTGGGCGCCGCCGGGTTGTGTGCCGCCCTCATGCCGCTCTCCGAGACCCTGACCCTGGCCCAGGCCCGAGCCGGAACCCTCGACTATGGCCGGGTTCGGCTGTGGGGCTCGCTGGCCTTTATCGTCGTCTCGTTTGCCCTGGGGCCGGTCCTCGATCGGGTGGGAAGCGAGCCGGTGCCCTGGATCATTCTGGGCTTCCTGGCGCTGGTGCTGGTGGGGCTGCCCAGCCTGCCCAGCGGCCCCAGGCACCCCCGCCCGGCGCCGGGGGTGTGGCGCCATCACCTGCTGGCGCCGCGTTTTTTGCTGTTCTTGCTGGCCTCGGGGCTGATCCAGGCCGGTCACGCCACCTATTACACCTTCGCCACGCTGCACTGGCGGGCGGCCGGGCTCGACGGGGCTTTTATCGGCTTCCTGTGGGCCGAAGGGGTGGCGGCGGAGGTGGCGTTGTTTTTTCTGGGCCGGCGGATGGTGGCCCGGCTGGGGCCGCTTGGCCTCTTGGGGTTGGGGGCCGGGGCCGGGGTGCTGCGCTGGACGCTGAGCGCCTTTTCCACCGAGCCCATGGTCTTGATGGGGGCCCAGGTATTGCACGCCGGGACCTTTGCCTGTGCCCACCTCGGCGCCATGCACTTCCTGAGCCAAACGGTGCCGCCCGCCCTGGCCAACCGGGCCCAAGCCTTGTATTCGACGTTGTGTCAGGGGGTATTGATGGGGGCCGCCATGTCGATGGCCGGGCCGGTGTATCAGGCCTGGGGCGGGCGGGCCTTTCTGCTTGATGCCGGGTGGTGCGCGCTGGGGGGGCTGTGCGTGGCTGGAGTGGCCTGGGGGCAGCGGCGGGGGCGATAAGGAAGGCTGGGGAGGCGGGCCTCCCCAGACCCCTCGGGCTTGGTGGACGGGGGTTACAAGGTTTTTTGCATCACGCAACCGTACCAGCCGAGGCCTTTGTAGGTTTCATAGCCCGGGGTGCGGTGAAAGCCGATGACGGTGCCGTCGCTCAGGGTGTAGTGGCCGGCGTCCTGGCCGTTGGTCTTGAGGTCCACCCGTTCTTGCAGCACGCCGCGATCGTCGGAGGCGGCGAGGACCCGGCCCTTGGCGTCGAGCAGCAGGGCACGGGATGTGACTTCGTCGGAATCTTCCAGGCGCACGCCCTCGACGATGGAGCGGGCTTGGGGGCCCCCAGTCAAAGTGAATCCCCAGCACGCCCAGGACCTTGCCCCGGGCTTCGCCCCCTTCGCGGATGGCGGCGGCGTAGGTGGCCACGGGCTGGTTGTTCAAGGCCTCGTTGCGGGCGATGTCGGCAACGGCAAAATCGTCGCCCGAGGCGGTGGCCAGGGCCTCCTGAAACCAGCCCTCGCGGGCGACCGAGCGGCCCTGGACCCGATACCGGTCGGGGCGGCCATTGGCCACCACCGTACCCGCAGTGTCGCAGATCCACAGATCCAGATACACCGTATAGGAGGACAGGATCACCCCAAGTCGGTGGCTGGCATGGGAACAGGTCGCCGAGCTGGGGTGGGCGAGGCAGTCTACCACCGCCGAATCAGTGGCCCACCAGCGCACGTCGCAACTGCGTTCGTACAGATTGCGATCGATCAGTTCAACGGCGTTCAGGGCCAGATCGACGAGACGCTGGCCCCGAACATGGCGGCCGATGCGCTCCAGCCGTTCGACTTTGCCGGCCATTTCGGATTGGAGGTGGTCCACGATCTCGGCGATTTCACGCGAGACTTCCTTGACCTCGCCGGCCACCACGGCAAAGCCGCGCCCGCTGTCGCCGGCCCGGGCACTTTCGATCAAGGCATTGAGGGCCAAGATTCGGGTGCGTCCCATCACGGCCTGGATTTCGGCGATTTTTGCCGCCGTCATTTCCCGAACGTCGGCGGTCAGGGCGATAATCTGTTCCGGGTTTGCCGACTCGTCGGTCTCACCTGCCGTGGCTTTGGCGCCGGACACGTCTTTGGCAAGGGAGAGCGCCGTCTCTTCATGTCCGACCCATGCAACCTGCTTCATCTCTTAAGACTTCCCCTTGCCCAGTGGCCCAGGCGCAATCGTTTTGGTGGAGAAACGAGAGATCACCGCCCCTATTCGGTGACTTTCACCAAACCGTAGTCCAAGCCCCGACGTCCCGCAACCGGGTTCGACGTCACAAGGTACCGTGAAAAAGGGGGGAAGGAGCCGTCGCCCTGCCAGGAACAGGAGGGTCCGGGAGGCGTCGGCCTCCCCGCCTTTCACGCCTCAAACGGCCGTTGCACGACGCAGCCGTACCACCCGCCTGGAAGCCGCCCTGCCCCAGGGGCCGGTCCTGCGGGTGCATAGCCAAGCCCCCGACCGCGCTACCTACCTGCGCCGCCCTGATCTGGGCCGTCGCTTGGACCCAGCTAGCCTTGAAACCTTGCCCACCGGGACCTGTGACCTCGCCTTGGTGATTGGCGATGGCCTCTCGGCTGGCGCGGTGCAGACCTGGGCTGCTCCCACGGTGCACGCCATTTTGGCCCGCCTGGGCTCGTGGTCGGTGGCGCCTTTGGTGCTCGCCGCCCAGGCCCGGGTGGCCCTCGGCGATCCGATCGGCGAGCGCTTGGGAGCGCGGCTGGTGGCGATCTTGATTGGTGAGCGCCCTGGCCTGTCGGTCGCCACGTCGCTCGGCATTTACCTGACCTATTCCCCAGTCACCGGTCGGCGCGATGCCGAGCGCAACTGCATTTCCAACATCCACGCCGATGGTCTGAGCCCGGAGGCTGCCGCCGACAAGCTGGCGTGGCTGGCTACTGAGGCTTTGCGGCGGGGGCTGACCGGTGTGGCGTTGAAGGAGGAGGCGGGGGCGGTTTTGCCGGGGGCTTCGGGGGTGTTGGGGGAAGGGGTGACGGGGAGGGAATAAGGCTGGGGAGGCGGGGCCTCCCCAGGCCCCTCCATTCCTTTTTTGGATTTGATCGAATGTTGGGTTTCTTTGGAAAAGGATGGTTAATGTCATGGCAGACGCTTCTAAACCCGCGCTTTCGCGCAGTCTTTCCGGCCTTCACTTGTGGGGGATTGCTGTTGGGCTTGTGATCTCTGGGGAGTATTTTGGCTGGTCCTATGGCTGGGCTGCGGCGGGGACGCTGGGGTTCTTGGTGACCACCGTCTTGATTGCGGCGATGTACACCACCTTTATTTTCAGCTTCACCGAGCTGACCACCGCCATTCCCCACGCCGGAGGTCCCTTCGCCTACGCTTATCGCGCCTTTGGCCCGCTGGGCGGCTTCGTGGCTGGTTTTGCCACCTTAATTGAATTCGTGTTTGCGCCGCCGGCCATCTCCTTGGCCATTGGTGCCTATCTCAACGTTCAGTTCCCGGCGCTCGATCCCAAGCTGGCGGCGGTAGGGGCCTACGTGGTGTTCATGGGGCTCAACATTGCCGGCGTGACCATTGCCGCGACCTTTGAGCTGTTCATCACCGTGCTCGCCATTTTCGAGCTGCTGGTGTTCATGGGCGTGGTGGCGCCGGGCTTCTCGTGGGCCAATTTTGTGGCCAACGGCTGGAGCGGGGAAAATGCCTTCAGCCTGGGCAGCGTGTCCGGGATCTTTGCGGCCATTCCCTTTGCCATCTGGTTCTTCCTGGCCATCGAGGGCGCCGCCATGGCCGCCGAGGAAACCCGCAACCCCACCCGCACCGTCCCCACCGCCTACATCGCCGGCATCTTAACCCTGGTTCTCCTGGCCTTCGGCACCATGATCATGGCGGGCGGGACCGGCGACTGGCGCTTGCTGTCCAACGTCAATGACCCCCTGCCCCAGGCCATGAAGATCGTGGTTGGCGAAAACTCGGGCTGGCTGCACATGCTGGTCTGGATCGGCCTGTTTGGTCTGATCGCCTCGTTCCACGGCATCATCATGGGCTATTCGCGCCAGATCTTCGCCCTGGCCCGCGCCGGCTTCCTGCCGCCGGCCTTTGCCACCATCAACCCCAAAACCCGCACCCCGGTGAAGGCGATCTTGGCCGGTGGCGTGGTCGGCATCGCTGCGATTTTCTCCGATAGCTTGATTGAGATCGGCGGCCTGCCGCTGACCGCGAACATCGTCACCATGTCGGTGTTTGGGGCGATCGTGATGTACATCATGTCGATGGCCGCGCTCTTTAAGCTGCGCGTCAGCGAGCCCACCTTGGCGCGCCCGTTTGCCGCCCCCTTCTACCCGGTGTTCCCGGCCATCGCCTTGGGCATGGCGGTGGCCGCTTTGGTAACGATGATCTACTTTAACTGGCTGGTATTCTGCTTGTTCTGCGGGCTGTTCGCTGTCGGCTTCTTGTTCTATCGCTTCACCGCCGACCTGCGTGACAACGCCGAGGAGGACGCCCTCTTGGAGACCGCCCAGATCGAAGCGCGGACCTTGGCCGACTAAGCCGACGCTTTAGGGAAGGCTGGGGAGGCGGGCCTCCCCAGACCCCTCGGGTCCTTTAGCCCATGGCTTTGACGAAGCTGGCCATCACCTTACGCACCGCGCCGCCCTCAAACACGATTTCCAGGCGGTCGCCGGCCACGTCGAGCACATCGCCCACGCCGAAGCTGTCGTGCACCACCCGCTGGCCCACCTGGAAAGTCGCCGCCTCGCGCCGGGACGACCGCCCCCAGCCGGGGCTTTGCTGCACCCGTCCCCAACCACCCGGCGCGTCCATATGGCCCTGGGCGCCCGAGCCATACACCCCGCTGGCACTTTCGCGCTCGACGGTTTCGGGGGGCAGTTCGTCCAAAAAGCGGGATGGCAGGCAGGACCGCCAGTCGGCGAACACCCGGCGGCTCGCGGCAAAGCTGATGTAAACCCGCCGCCGGGCCCGGGTCAGGCCCACGTAAGCCAGCCGCCGCTCCTCCTCCAGGCCCTCGGCACCGCTCTCTTCCAAGGCGCGGCGATGGGGAAAGATGTCCTCTTCCCAGCCGGGAAGAAACACGGTGTCGAACTCCAAGCCCTTGGCGGCGTGCAAAGTCATCAGCGTCACCGCCTGCTCGCCGGCCCGGGCCTCGTTGTCCATCACCAAGCTGACATGCTCCAAGAAGCCCTCCAGGGTGTCGAATTCCTTCAGGGCCCCGACCAGTTCCTTCAGGTTTTCCACCCGGCCTTCGGCATCCGGGGCACGGTCCTTGCGCCACATGTCGACGTAGCCGCTTTCGTCGAGAATCGTGGCGCACAAGCTGGAAGGATCCAGGCCATCGCCGAGCGCCCGCCAGCGCGACAGGTCCGCGAGAAAAGCCCGCAGCTTGTTGCGCGCCGCCGCCCGCACTTCATCGGTCTCGATCACGCGCCGCGCCGCTTCTTGCAGGCTGATCCGCTCCAGGCGGGCCACCCGGTTGAGGATTTGCAGCGTCGCCTCGCCCAGACCGCGCCGGGGCACGTTGACCACCCGCTCGAAGGCCAAGCTATCGTCGGGTTGGACGGCAAGGCGCAGGTAGGCCACGGCGTCCCGGATTTCCTGGCGCTCATAAAAACGAGGCCCGCCGATCACCCGATACGGCGTGCCGGTCACGATCAGGCGCTCTTCAAACTCGCGGGTCTGGAAACCAACCCGCACCAAGATCGCCATGCCGCCCAGGGCATCGCCGGCCCGCTGGCGTGCCTCGATCTCGTCTACGACGCGCCGAGCCTCCTCGGCGCCATCCCACACGCCCCAGACCTTGATCGGCGGCCCCAGCTCCTGCGTATCTAGGCCGCTGCGCAACTCCTTGCCGAGGCGCCCCTGGTTATGGCGGATCAAGCCCGAGGCCGCCGCCAAGATCGTAGAGGTCGAGCGATAGTTGCTCTCCAGGCGAACCAAGGTCGCCCCCGGGAAATCCTCCTCAAAGCGCAAGATGTTGCCCACAGCAGCGCCGCGCCAGGAATAAATGGACTGGTCGTCATCGCCAACACAGCACAAGTTACCATGGGCCCGCGCCAGCAAACGCAGCCAAAGATACTGGGCGACATTGGTGTCCTGGTACTCATCCACCAGAATATAGCGAAATTGCCCGCTGACCTCGGCCAAAACCTGGGGATTGCGGGTCAATAGGGTGAGGCAGTGCAGCAACAGATCGCCAAAGTCGGCGGCGTTCACCACCATCAAGCGGTCCTGATACTGGCGATAGAGGTCGAGCAGGCGCCCCTCGGCAAAGGAACGGCTCGGATCGTCGGCCGGCACCGCCTCGGGCAGCCAGCCCCGGTCCTTCCAACGCTGGAGGAGACTCAAGGCGACCTGGGGCTGCCAGCGCTTAAGGTCGAGCCGCTCGGCGTCCATGATCTGCTTCAAGAGCCGCTGCTGGTCGTCGCTATCCAAGATGGTAAAGCCCGGGCGCAGCCCCACCAAGGCCCCGTGGCGACGCAGCAAGCGCACTCCCAGGGAGTGAAAGGTCCCCAACCACACCTGCTCGGCGTCGGGACCAATCAAGGACGTGGCGCGCTCGCGCATTTCCCGGGCCGCTTTGTTGGTAAAGGTCACGGCCAACACCTGCCAGGGCCGCACGCGGCAGGTGGCGAGGATATAAGCCAGCCGGGTGGTGAGCACGCGGGTTTTACCGGTGCCGGCCCCCGAGAGCACCAGGACGGGACCCTCAGTGGCAGTCACAGCCTCGCGCTGTTCAGGATTGAGCGTCTCAAGCCATGCGGGCGCCGCCACCGGGGCGGGAGACGACGGCTCGTCCAGGGGAAACGGATCGTCCATGGTTCTGGTCTTCACTCATAGGGACGCGAAAAACGTGGCGCTGGGGCGCGGGCTCAACGTCCGGGGTTGCGTCGTGGTCCGGGTAGGGTATCTTGCGGCGGACATCAAGGAGCCAGGGCATGGCCACGTCCGACGCCAGACCACCGCATCCGGGGCAGACCCTTCACCGCTTGTTCATGGACCCCAACGGCCTGAGCGTCAACCGATTGGCCCGCGCGCTTGGGGTGCCCGCCAATCGCATCAGCGCCATCATGGCCGGGCAGCGCCCCATGACCGCCGATACCGCCTTGCGCTTGGCCCGCCTGTTCGGGACTTCGGCCCTCTATTGGATGAACCTGCAAGCCCGCTACGATCTGGCGATGGCCGAGCAGGTCCTGGGCCCGGACCTAGAAGAGCGCGTGCGGCCGTTGAGCGAACGCCCGGCCGCGTCTTTTGAAGACACACCGCCCGAGGAGTTGTCTAGCGACGCTTGAGAAAGGGAAAGGCTGGGGAGGCTCGCCTCCCCAGACCCTAAGAGAGTACCCAAGGACGGGAGGGGCCTGGGGAGGCAAGCCTCCCCAGCCTTCCTTTTTCCCCTCAAGGCGCCAAGCGCCGACGCGGCAGACCAGCCTCATCCTCAAAGCACACCACACAATTGCGCCCCTGGGCCTTGGCGGCATAAAGAGCCTCGTCGGCCCGGCGAATGAAATCGGCGGCCGCCTCGCCCAGAATGTACTGGCTCACCCCAGCCGACAGGGTAATCCCCCCTAAATCCTGACCGGTGCGCCGATTGGTGACATGACGGGAGGCCACGTGGCGGCGAATGCGCTCGGCCACCACCACCGCCTCGCTCCCCGGAGTGTCGGGCAGCAACACGGCAAACTCCTCGCCGCCGTAGCGCGCTGTGATAGCCTCACCCTCCAGGCTATCTTGAATCATGCTGGCCACCAGACGCAACACCTGATCGCCCATCTGGTGCCCATAACAATCGTTAAATGTCTTGAAGTGGTCGATATCGAGCATCATCAAGCTCAATCCACGCGTGGCCTCGGCGGTGGCGCGCTGGGTCAGGTCGCGCACCCCGGCATCGAAGACCTTGCGGTTGCCAAGGCCGGTGAGACCATCGGTCAGGGCCTCGCGGCGCACCCGCTCCAGTTCCTCGCGCAGTTGGCGGACCTCGGCCGACGAACGGGTCAACTCCTCCCCCAAGGTCCGGTTGATGTCGAGCATGGCCCGGGTTTCATCCAGGGCCGCCGAGACCAACACCTCCACCATGCCGGAATCGGTCTCCAGCAAGCGACGCCCAAAGGTTTCCAAGGCATCGCCGTAGGCTTCGGTGCCCTGGTGGGCGGCAAGAAACAAGGAGCGCATCTGAGCCAAGGTCAGGTCGAGACGGCGCGTGGCGACCAACATGCCCTCGGCCTCATGCCGGCTGGTAAAAAAGCGCTCGAACAAGTCATCATTCACCGCTTCGGTGAAGACAACCTTGTTCTCCAGGAGGGACTGCACACGCCGGCTTAAATCAGGAAACTTTTCCGAGAAAAAACCATACCAGATGGCAAAATTCCGAGGATGAGAGGGGATGCCGAGACGGCGCATACAAGACAGCGCCTCCTGGGCCACCTTGTCGGCGTGTTCAAGCGTCTCGAGATAGTCCATCGCATCCTTTCTCCTTTTAGCCATACACACCCTACGCCTTTTGTCCGGGGGGTGAGAAGAGGGAGAAAACGGCCCGGAGCGATTCCAGTCCCAAGGATGCCTGGAAATCCCTTCCAGATGGTCAAGAGACGATACAAAAAGGCTCGAGGGACCCGGGGAGGCTCGGCCTCCCCGGCCTTTCCTCATTCAATCAGCAGCGGCGGGAGCGCCAGGGGAGCACGAACACCCTCAACGCCCTCCAGCAAGGGGACCACGGTGGCCACCCCACGCATCAGGGCCGCCACCGCGTGGGCCCCCTCAAAGTGAGAGGCCGCACGCAGCAGCCAGGGCAAGTCCTCGCCCGTGCCGCCGCGCACGATGTCCAAGGGCGTGGTCGGGTCGAGACCAGCGGCACTGCGCACGGCGGCCAGCGCCTGCGCCACGCCGCCCAGGTCATCGACCAGCCCCTGGGTGCGAGCATCGGCGCCGATCCACACCCGCCCCTGCGCCGCCGCTTCGAGGGCCACCGGAGACAAGGAGCGGGCCCGCGCCGCCTTGGCGGTGAAGTCGGCGTAAATGGCATCCAGTACGGCGCCCAGGCGCGCCCGGCCCGCTTCATCAAAGGGCTCGGTCGGCGAGAACAGACCGGCATTGCGCCCGGCCGACACCCCATCCCAGGTCACACCCAGATCGGCGCTGGCCTTGCCAAACGTCACCTTGCCGGCCAGCACCCCAATGGACCCGGTCAGGGTTCCCGGCTGGGCCACGATCCGGTTGGCCCCCATGGCGATGAAATATCCCCCCGAGGCCGCCATGTCGCCCAAGGAGGCAATGATGGGCATGCCCCGGTCGCGGGCCCGAGCGATGGCCCGCCACACCACGTCGGAGCCGACATAGGAGCCACCGGGGCTGTTGAGACGCAACACAATGCCCACGGCCTTGGGGTCTTGCACCGCCTTATCGATGGCAGCGGCCAGGGCGCGCCCGTCGATTTCCTGATCATCGAACGGCCCCTGGCGCCCATCGCCCAGGACCACCGGCCCGCTGGCGCTGAGATAGATCACCCGGCGCGCTTCCTTGTCGGGAGTGCGGCGGGCAAGATCGGCGGCGTAGCGGGCGAGCGGCACCCTCTGAGTGGTCCCGGCGGCCTGGGTGATGGCCGTTTCCACCTCGTCGGCATACCCCAGGCGATCGACGAGGCCAGCCTCCTTGGCTTCCTGGGCCAGCAAGGGAGCGCGGTCGATCAGGGCGCGCACCTGCGCCGGGGCCAAGGAGCGATCGGCGGCCACGCCCTGGACCACCTGCCCCATCCAGCCCTCGACCACGGCACTCAGGGCCACGCGGCCGGGCTCGGAGAGGGCGGGATCGGTCAGCGCGCTCGCCGCGGTCTTGAAGCTCTTGCGGGTTTCAAACTGGGCCTCAAGACCTAGGCGATCGAGAAGGGCCCGGGCGAAGGGCTGGCGCACGGCAAAGCCAGTCGCTGCCACCAAACCGGAGGGCTGCAACCAGACCTGATCGAACGCCGAGGCCACGTAATAGGGCACGGTCCCGCCGCCGAACTCGCCCAGGGTTTCGGCGAACACCAAGGCGGGCTTGCCCGACGCCCGGAAGGCACGCACGGCATCGCGCACCTCCTGCGCCTGGGCCATGCCCAGCCCGGCTTCCCCCACATGCACCAAGACACCGCGCACGGCGGGATCGGTGGCCGCCTGGGTCAAGGCTTGGCTCACGGCCAACAACGAGGGACGCGGCCGCTCGCCCAAAAGCCCGGCCATCAGAGCCTGGGACGGATCGTCTCCCCCGGTTTCAGGGAAGGCACCATCAATGGCCAGGGTCAGCACCATGCTCTCGGGGAGGGGCTCGGCCTGCCGGCCCAGTGAGGACAAGGCCAGAAGCCCCACCCCCGCCAGACCCACGGCCAAAACGCCCAAGGTCGCGAACAGGGCAATGAGGGCCTTGCCAAAAAAACGCATGATCATCTTCCCTTGTCAGGTGAAGAAGGGGGACGGCCACCCAAAGCTCCCCCCCCGAAACCGGGGCCAAGCCCTCACCGGGGCAACGCGCGGGCGCCGCACTGGCCCCGAAAACGCAACAGATGGTCGAGGAGACACACCGACACCATGGCCTCGGCCACCGGCACCGCGCGGATCCCCACACAAGGGTCGTGACGCCCCTTGGTGACCACCTCAACGGGCTGCCCCGCCGTATCGACACTATGGCGCGGGATCAACAGGGAACTGGTGGGCTTGACCGCCAACCGGGCCACCACGGGCTGCCCGCTGGAGATTCCTCCCAGAATGCCGCCCGCGTTGTTGGAGCAAAAGCGCACGCCGCCCTGACCGTCGGGCTCCATCTCGTCGGCGTTTTGTTCGCCACGCAGGCGGGCACTGGCGAAGCCGGCACCGATCTCGACCCCCTTGACGGCATTGATGCTCATCAAGGCCTTGGCCAGATCGGCGTCGAGGCGGTCATAGACGGGCTCGCCGAGACCGGCCGGCACGCCGAGAGCCTCGACTTCGATCACCGCGCCAACACTGGAGCCGTCCTTGCGCACGCCATCCAGCAGCGTCTCCCACTGGGGAACGATGGCGGCATCAGGCGCAAAGAAGGGGTTGCGCACGGTTTCGCCCCAGTCCCAGCGAGCGCGGTCGATGGCCACGCCGCCCATTTCCACGAGGGCACCGCGCACCAGGAAGCCGGTACCCAGGAGATGGCGCAAGACTTGCTCGGCCAGAGCCCCGGCCGCCACGCGGGCCGCCGTCTCGCGCGCACTGGAACGCCCACCACCCCGGGGGTCGCGCAGGCCGTACTTTTGCCAATAGGTGTAGTCGGCGTGGCCGGGGCGAAAGCGCTGGGCGATGGCGGCGTAGTCATGCGAGCGCTGATCGGTGTTGCGGATCAAGAAGGCGATGGGCGTGCCCGTGGTCAGGCCTTCATAGACCCCGGAGAGGATCTCGACCGCATCGTCCTCGCGGCGCTGGGTGGTAAAGCGCGACTGCCCCGGCTTGCGCCGGTCGAGCGCGCGTTGGATCGCCGCGACGTCGAGGGGCACGCCGGGGGGCGTCCCTTCAACGACGCAGCCCAGCGCCGGCCCATGGCTTTCGCCGAAGCTCGTGAACCGGAACAAGGTCCCGAAGCTGTCCCCGGCCATGCCCGCCTCAGCCCTTGCGGATAGAATCGAGAAGGTCGGCCACCTCGGAAACGCTCTCCATGTTGAGCATGCCCACGGTGTGATAGCCGCTGTCCACGTGGTGGACCTCGCCGGTCACGCCGCGCGACAGGTCGGAGAGCAGGTAGAGGCCGGAGCCGCCCACGTCCTCGATGGAGACATTGCGCTGGAGCGGGCTGTTGAACTCGTTCCACTTGAGGATATAGCGGAAGTCGCCGATGCCCATGGCGGCCAGGGTCTTGATCGGGCCGGCCGAGATGGCGTTGACCCGAATGCCCCGCGCGCCCAGGTCAGCGGCCAGATAACGCACGCTGGCCTCCAGCGCCGCCTTGGCCACGCCCATCACATTATAATGCGGCATGACGCGCTCGGCGCCGTAATAGGTCAGGGTGATCATCGAACCGCCGTCATTCATCAAGGCGCTGGCCCGCTTGGCCACGTCGGTGAAGGAGAACACCGAGATGTCCATGGTCTGCAAGAAGTTCTCGCGGGTGGTATCTTTGTAGTGTCCCTTGAGCTGCTCCTTGTCGGAGAAGGCCACCGAGTGCACCACGAAGTCGAGCGACCCCCAGGTGTCCTTCAAGGTCTGGAAAGTCGCATCCATGTCGGCATCGCGGGTCACGTCGCAGGGCATCAGGAGCGTGCCGTCGCCCAAGGTGTCGATCAGCGGCTTGATGCGCTTGAGCAAGGCATCGCCCTGATAGGTGAAGGCCAACTGGGCCCCATGATCATGGGCGGCCTTGGCGATGCCCCAGGCGATGGACCGGTCATTGGCAAGACCAAGAACGAGGCCCTTCTTTCCCTCGAGAAGCTTGGTGGGCATCGGCATGGGGCATCCCTCTCTTCTGCGTTTGGTCTGGTGGCGTCTGGTCTGGTGGTGGGACGGACCTGGGGGGAGGACACGCAAAACGAGATAGAGTCTCGCGCGCGCCCAACCATAGGCCGGGCCCGGAAGGGCGCATCCTACACCAACTCGTCGCGGGGGCAAAAGTTTCCCGCCCCCCTTTTTCAGGGGGAGGGGGGCTTCTGGCCAGGGAAACAAAAACAGACAGGCTGGGGAGGCGGGGCCTCCCCAGACCCCTCGTTCCCGCTGGCCCTTCGCCCCAGGATTGGAGGGGTCTGGGGAGGCCCCGCCTCCCCAGCCTTCCCTTTTTTTCCAGTCCCTCTCCCCTCGCGCCGACACCTTGACAAGCCCCCCGCGCCTCCCCAGCGGGTCGCGTTGACAAGGCCAGGGCAGGGCCTTACCGTGCCGCCATGATGCGCTCTAAACTCGCCCCCTACGTCGAACTGCTCAAGCCGATCACATGGTTTCCCCCCATGTGGGCCTACGCGTGCGGCGTGGTCTCGTCCGGCTTGCCACACCCGGAACGCTGGATACTCATCCCGGCGGGCATCTTGCTCGCCGGTCCCCTGGTCTGCGGGACCAGCCAGATCGTCAACGACTGGTTTGACCGCCACGTGGACGCGCTCAACGAACCCCATCGCCCGATCCCCTCGGGCCGGGTGCCGGGACGACGCGCGCTCTACTATGGCATCGGCTGGACCGTCCTCTCCTTGGTGGTCGCGGCCCTGCTCGGCTCCTGGGTGCTGATCGCCGCCGCCGTGGGCCTCGCGCTCGCCTGGGCCTACAGCGCCCCCCCCCTCCGGCTCAAGGGGAATGGCTGGTGGGGCAACGCCGCGTGCGGCCTGTGCTACGAGGGCTTGGCGTGGTTCACCGGCGCCGCCGTCATGACCGGCGCCCTGCCCGACTGGAAAATCATTCTGGTTGCCTTCCTCTACAGCGCCGGCGCCCACGGGATCATGACCTTGAACGATTTCAAGTCGGTCGAGGGTGATCTTAAGATGGGGGTGCGCTCGCTGCCGGCCCAGCTCGGCGTGGAGAAGGCGGGTCAACTGGCCTGCATCGTCATGGCCGTACCGCAAGCGATCGTCATTCTCCTCCTAATGGCCTGGGACAAGCCGGTCCACGCGGGCATCATTACCGTGTCGCTCCTGGTGCAAGGCGCCTTGATGGTCCGCCTCCTGCGCCGGCCCAAGGACCTCGCGCCTTGGTACAACCAAACCGGTATTACCCTTTATGTGCTGGGCATGATGGTGGCGGCGGCGGCCATGCCCTCCCTGGTCGCCCCATGACGACGGCGCGGGGCGGGCTGGGCTGGCTGGGCATCTTGCGGCTCGGACTGGTCCAAACAGCCCTGGGGGCGGTGGTGGTTCTTTCCACCTCCACCCTCAACCGCGTCATGGTCGTGGAGCACCACATGCTGGCCGTGCTCCCCGGCGCCCTCGTAACCTTCCACCACGCCCTGCAATTCCTGCGGCCCCGCTGGGGCTATGGCTCCGACATGGGCGGTCGGCGAACCCCTTGGATCATTGGCGGCATGGCCGTCCTCGGCCTGGGCGGCGCCCTGGCCGCCGTCGCCACCGCCTGGATGGGCACGGATCCCCTGCCGGCCATCGCGCTCGCTGTTCTTGGCTTCTTGCTCATCGGCGTGGGCGTGGGTGCCGCCGGCACCTGCCTTCTGGCCTTTCTCGCCACCCGGGTTGTTCCTGAGCGCCGCGCCGCTTCGGCGACCATCGTCTGGATGATGATGATCGCGGGCTTTGCCGTTACCGCCGGCAGTGCCGGCCATTTCCTCGACCCCTACTCGGGCGAGCGCCTGATCCTGGTGTGCACCAGCGTGTCGGTGTTGGCCGTAATCGTCACCGTGCTGGCCTTGTTCGGGGTCGAGCGCAATACCGCCCCAGTCCAGGACCCTACGGCCCTCGACGACACCGCCCCGGCCAAGGTCTCGTTCCGCGAGGCGCTGCCTCAGGTTTGGGGCGAGAAGAACACCCGGGGCTTCGCCGTCTTCGTCTTTATCTCCATGCTGGCCTACAGCGCCCAGGATCTAATCTTGGAGCCGTTCGGCGGCCATGTGTTCAACATGACGGCGGGCGAGACCACACGCTTGGCCGGCATGCAGCATTCCGGGGTGTTCGCCGGCATGCTGCTGGTTGGACTGGCGGGCAGTCTGCTGCGGCGCACCATCTTCGGCTCTTTGCGCCTGTGGACTCTGATCGGCTGCCTCACCTCGACGGTCGCCTTTGTCGGGCTGGTGGCGGCGGGCTTCCTGGCACCGGAGTGGCCGTTCCGGGCCTGGGTGTTTTTCCTGGGCTTTGCCACCGGAATCTATGCGGTGGCGGCCATCGGCTCGATGATGACCTTCGCCAGCCAGGGCCAAGCCGGCCGCGAGGGCATGCGTATGGGCGTGTGGGGCGCGGCGCAGGCCGTGGCCATGGGCCTGGGCGGTTTCCTCGGGACCGCCGCCGTTGATGCCACGCGCGCCTTGGTCGGCGCTCCCACGCCAGCCTATCAGGCGGTTTTCGCGGCCGAAGCCGTTTTGTTCCTGGTCTCGGCCGTCCTGGCCCTGCGGCTGGGCGCCAAGGGATCGGCCTCTCCCGTCGCCGCCGTGCGCGGGAAAGACACCGGCACCGTTGTGATCGAAACCGGAAAACAGGCATGACCGAACGCTCTTCCTGCTCGTGCAACGGCGCGTGCGCGCCTGAGCCCGCTCCCTCCGCCTCTCCTTCGACTTCGCCGTGTGCCTGCACCTGTGGTGGAGGTTGCGGCGGCACTGTTGACGTGGTTGTGGTCGGCGGCGGGCCGGCCGGAGCCACGGCAGCCCGCGATCTGGCCCTGGCCGGATTTGCGGTGGTGTTGCTCGATCGCGAAGGGCGAATCAAGCCGTGCGGCGGCGCCATCCCTCCCCGGGCGATGCGCGATTTCGACATTCCCGAGGCGGTCCTGTGCGCCAAGGTCCACGGGGCTCGCATGGTGGCGCCCTCGGGCCGGGTGGTCTTAATGCCCATCGGCGAGGGCTATGTCGGCATGGTCGATCGCCAGACCTTCGATCCCTGGCTGCGCGAGCGGGCGGCCACGGCCGGTGCCCGGCGGGTGGCCGGCACCTTCCGCGCCCTAGAGCGCGAGGACGATGGTACCGCCGTGGTCGTCTATCGAGCCAAGGACGCGGCCGAGGACGCCCCGGAGCAACGCCTGCGCACCCGGGCGGTCATCGGGGCGGACGGTGCCCTCTCGTTGGTGGCCCGCGCCGCCCTGCCCGACGAGACCCTGCCCACGGTGGCGGCCTATCACGAGATCGTCCGCACGCCGGCCGGCTTCGACGCCAGTGTCTGCGATGTGTGGTATCAGGGCCGGATCTCGCCCGACTTCTACGGCTGGGTGTTCCCGCACGGCGACACCATCAGCGTGGGGGTCGGCACCGAGGTCAAGGGCTTCTCGCTGCGCGACGCGACCCGTTTGCTGCGAGACGCCGTGGGGCTCTCCGAAGTCGAGACCCTCCGCTCTGAGGGCGCCCCCATTCCCCTGCGGCCACGCAAGCGCTGGGACAATGGCCGCGATGTGCTGCTGGCCGGCGATGCCGCCGGGGTGGTGGCGCCGTCGTCGGGCGAGGGGATTTACTACGCCTTGGAAAGCGGACGGCAGGCGGCCCGCGCCGTGGAGCGGTTTCTCAAGAGCGGCAACCCAGCGTGTCTTGGTGAGGCCCGACGGCGCTTCTTGTGGGATCACGGCCTCGTGTTCTGGATCCTCGAGATGATGCAACGCTTCTGGTACGTGTCCGACGAGCGCCGCGAGCGGTTCGTCGCCCTGTGCGCCGACCCCACCATCCAACGCATGACCTGGGATGCCTACATGAACAAGCGGCTGTCTTGGCGCGACCCGGTGGCCCTGACCCGAATCTTTTTCAAAAACATTGCCCATCTCCTGGGACTGGTCCGAGTCTGAGCCACGACCGTAGGGAGAGGCAAGAAGAGCCCGGCCTCTCTCGTCTTGGTCCTTGAAGGAGATCCCGCATGAGTGCGCTGTTCACATCGGGCGTGGTGATTGATTTCATCCTCCTGCTGATGGTGGTGGAAGGATGGGTTTTGGTCCTGCTCCATCGGCGCAGCGGCGGCGGCTTGCCCCCCCTGGGGATCGTGACCTTGCTGTTGCCCGGCGCCTTGCTGCTGGCGGCTGTCAGAGCGGCCCTAGTTGGGGCGCCCTGGATCCTGGTCGCTTTTATCCTGCTGCTGTCTTTCGTGGCCCACATCGCCGACGTCCTCAACCGCTGGCGCAGCTAAAAAAACGAGGGGTCTGGGGAGGCCCGCCTCCCCAGCCTTGTTCTTTCCTTGCCCTTTTTAAGCCCGCACCGCCGAGGCAATCGCGGCAATCACCGCCCGCTGATGCTCGGCCGGCAACTGGGGATAAACCGGCACGGCAATCCCTTGCTGAACCGCCTGGGCGGCGACCGGCATCAACGGATCGGCAACCGTCCCGAACGGCCAGAGCGCCTCCTCGCCCAAACCAAGGGCGGCCAGGGCAGCGCGCACGGGCTGGGGATCGGCGACGCGAATCACGTAGCGGCAATACGCATGGGTGGCCGAGGATCGCTCGGTTGGAATGACCACCCCCAAGGGCCCCAGCGCGGTGTCGTAGCGCAGGGCGATGGACTGACGGCGCAAGATGGCCCCGTCCACCCCGCGCAGTTGGGCCCGCAACACGGCAGCTTGCAGCGAATCCATGGGGCAATCCAACAACGTGTCGCGCACGGTGCGCAGGGCTCCCCCCCCCTCGGCTTGGGCGCAGGTGACGAGCCCGGCGCGCCCGAGCGCGGCCAGGGTCCGCTCCGGCCCGAAGCAAAACGCGGCGCTCACCCCGACGCATCCGACCCGACGGCCTCCCTGGGCGGCGCCGAGGGCCTCGGTGCAGTCTTCAACCAGGGCGACACGGTGAGCATCGCACAACGCCTTGAGGGCCGGCAAATCGGCGGGATGACCATCGCGGTGGGTGACCAGGACGGCCTGGACGGACTCCCTGGCCAGGATGTCTTCCAAGGCGGCGGGGGCCAGGGTCAAGGTGGCACGCTCGACATCGGCCCGCACGGGCTGGGCCCCCAGCCGGGTCAGGGCCACGAGAGAAGCGCCGCTGGCCAAGGCATCGACCACCACCCGATCGCCGCTGCGAACCCCGGCGACCTGCAAGGCCACCATGACCGCATCGGTCCCGCTGGACACGCCCACGGCGGCGCCCACCCCCAGCCAGCGGGCAAAAGCCCCTTCAAAAGCATCAACTTCCGGCCCCAACACGGTCAGGCCCGACTCCAGGACGCGGGTCATCGCCTGACGAACGTCGCCCTTGCATTCGTTCAAGGAGGCAAGGCGGTCGGACAGCTTGACGCAGAGGTTTTGGCTCACGGACTCTGTTCCTCGGAGTATGATCAATTCGGTGGGCGAAGCTATGCCCAGCGCCCCGCCGGGGTAAAGAGGAACCTTCCCGCCCTCTTAACCCTCAGTTGAAATGGATCTGACTTTATGACGCATACCGAAGACCCCCCGGACGGCGCCCCCCCCCTCACCAAACGTCTGGTCAGATGACCGCACCCTCGACCCAGGAGCCCGCCCTCCCCAGGGGCCGCTGACAGGACGCCCGGGCCGCCTGACCGATATGCCTTTTTTGCTGCGTCAGGAGGAACGCCCAGAAGTTGTATCCCTCGTCCCTTCCTGGCCCAAGGATCGCCACTGGAGAGCGATGAGCGATCCTGATCACCAGTATATCCTGTTTCAAGACGCTGAGGAAAGAGTGGTGGGCTACGTGGTTTTGGGAGGGCTGACCAACGGCGACGGCTGCCTTGAATTGGTGCGCATGGTGGCCGCCCCCCCTGGGTTTGGCACGGGTACCGCGATGGCGCGCGCGGTCCTGGCCCACGCCTTTGGGCCGCTGGGCGCCCATCGGGTGGGATTGTCCTTGTTTTCCGACAACGCCTGCGCCCGGCGCCTGTTCGCCAACGTCGGCTTTGTCCTGGAAGGAAAACTGCGCGATGCGGTGCGCGGCCCGCGGGGATACCGATCGTTGACCTTGATGGGGATGCTTCGGCGCGATTATCAGAGCGGCTTCTAAGGATGCCGGGCAGAAATTGCCGCCCGGCCGGCAGGAAGACCCATTCCGCTCCCTCGCCTCCCTCTGGGTCCCTTGCTCGCCCCCCGAGTCCCGCCCTTCTCTCCTCTTGTTCAACCCCCCCTGATTTTGGCACGATGCTTGCTAAATAGTTTTGCGTCCGGTCGCAAACGGTGCACGACGACCCGTCTGCTCCCCCGGACGAAGCAACGGAGGAAATCCCCATGGACATCAAGACGGCCCTCGTCGGTTCCCTCAACAGCTCCTCTGTCGGGGCGGATGGCACGTCCAGTTCCTCCAAAACCTCTGCGAGCGAACAATTTCTTAAAATGCTGCGCGAACAGGTCACACCGGTTCAGGGAGAGACCGTCCCGACCGAGGTCTCCCGCACCTTGATTCGCGGGGTTGACTCCAAAGAGACCACCGCCCTCACGCCGTCTCGTGACAAAACCGCCGAAGCGACGGATGACGCGGCCCGCGCCGCCGAAACACCGGACGCCGACGAAACCGAGCCCGAGACCGACACCGCCGAGACCGACACCCGTGTCGATGATCCGCCTTCCTCGGCCGAGCCCCCCTCTTCCCTCGCGGCCACTCCCCCGACCCTGGTCACGTCCTCCCTTCCGCTTGCCGCCACCGTATCCTCCCCTGGGGAGGCCAGCAGCATGCCTCTTGGCACCACGCCCCTGTCCGCCCTGGGGGCCAGCCCAAGCTCCGCGGCAACGACGGCACCAGGTTCGGTATCCCAGCCCCAGCCGACCTCGGAAACGGCGGCTGCCGACGTGGCCCAGACCCAGGCCCAGTCCTCGACCCTCGCGCCCCTTTCCCCGGCAACGTCCGCAGCTCAGGCCCTGACCGCCTCGGCCACGGAAGGAAGCGCCCCCGTCGCTCCCACCACCAAAACTCAGGCGAGCCCCCTCCCCCCGAAAGCCGACGTGTCGGAAACCGTGCGAAATCAGGCCGCCCAACTCGCCCGGACGGTGGACGGCGAGACCACCGTCGAGGTCAAGGTCCAGACCGCCCAGGCCACCGATTCCCGCCCCTCGCCATCCACCACCGCCTCGGCTCTGCCGCTTGAAACCCCGCGCGCCCTTGAAACCAATGGCAATGCAGGCTTCCAAGGAGGCCAGACCCCGGGCGGACAAACAGGCCAAGGGGGGCAAGGAGGACAAACGGGATCCTCCAACAGTTCCTCTCTGCCTTCCTCCAGCACCTCCCCCCTGCCCGACTCATCGTTTACCACCCAATGGCTGTCGCAAGCTGGCGCCTCCCTCGACGGACCCGACGCCGGCTTCCTGACGCCTGCGCAGGCCCAAGCCGCTGCCGTCTCCTCTACCGCCGTCTCCCCTGCACCATCCGGGACAAGCTCTTCCCAGGGCACCGTGTCCGGGGGCTCCCCTCTCCCTCTCCACCTCGTCCTCCCTCCCCGGATCGACGACACCGCAGACCACCAGCCCCGCCCTTGGAACCGCCGTGCAGGCCCCCAGTGGGCAGGCCGTGGCCAGTGGGCCGCAAGCCACAACCCAAACCAGCGCCGCCGCCCGCCCGCCCAGCCCCGAGGCCCAACGCCTCATGGATCAGGTGAAGGTCAACATCAGCAAGGCTCTTGATCGGGGCATGGATCAGGTCTCGGTCCAGTTGACCCCCAAAACCCTGGGTCGAATCGACGTCAAGATGGACATTGGCTCGGGCGGCGAGGTCCAGGTCAGTGTTCTTGCCGATAACCAGCAGACCCTGGATTTGCTGCGAAGCGACCAGCGCGGCCTGGAGCGCGCCTTGCAAGAGGCCGGTCTGAAAGCCGATAGCGGATCCATCGATTTTGGCCTGCGGGGCGGCTCCGGTCAGGAAAATCTCAACCAGGATGGGGCATCTTCCGGTCTGGGACAGGCCTCGCGCGGCACTGACACCAGCGAGACCGAGACCCTGCTGGGCGACGATCCTTTACGAGCTGCCCAGGCGGCGGCTCGGGGCGGCGTGGACATTCGGGTCTAGGTCCGCCTGAGTTTCCTTCGGGTCCCCTTCGGGGGACCTCTTTCGCGCAAGGCCACGCCCCGGACGGTATAAGGAGCGGATCCATGTCACTTTACGGCGCGCTGTTTCCGGAAACAGTGGAGACCCAGTCCCTGACCCCTGTCTCCCCCCGGATCGAAGGATATGGCCTTGCGGCCGATCTTGCGAGCTTGGTGGCCCTTCAGCGCGCCTCGGCGGCCGGCACCTTGGTCCTGGGCGCGGCCGATACACTGCTGGAGGCCTTGGCTGGTCTCACGCCCCCCCAGCCTTGAGGCCAAAGCCCCGATCAGGAAAAGGCCGGCCCCGTCCCCCGATTGCCCTGTGTCCCCGGGCCGGGCCTCTCTCGACCTCGGACCGGTTCCGAGCTAAAGTGCCCCGGGATGTCAAGCCCCGGGTATCGTTGGAGAGAAGGACGTCATGCGCCTGTCCCGTTATTTTTTGCCGACCCTGAAGGAAACGCCCTCCGAGGCCGAGATCGTCTCGCACCGTTTGATGCTGCGGGCTGGACTGATCCGTCAGCACGCCTCGGGCATTTACAGCTGGCTGCCCTTGGGGTTGCGGGTTCTGCGGGCCATTGAGCAGGTGGTGCGCGAGGAGCAGGACGCCGCCGGCGCCCAGGAAATCCTCATGCCCACCATTCAGTCGGCGGAGCTGTGGCGCGAGAGCGGCCGCTATGACGACTATGGTAAGGAAATGCTGCGCATCGTCGATCGCCACGAGCGCGACATGCTCTATGGTCCCACCCACGAAGAGGTGGTCACCGACATTTTCCGCAAGAACATCAAGAGCTACAAGGATCTGCCCAAGAACCTCTACCAGATCCACTGGAAGTTCCGCGACGAGGTGCGTCCGCGCTTTGGCGTGATGCGTGGTCGCGAGTTCCTGATGAAGGACGCCTATTCCTTCGATCTCGACGCCGAGGCGGCGCGGCGGGCCTATTACCGCATGTTCGTTGCCTACCTGCGCACCTTCCGCCGCCTGGGTCTCAAGGCCATCCCCATGGCCGCCGACACCGGCCCGATCGGTGGCAAGTTGAGCCACGAGTTCATCATTCTGGCCGACACCGGCGAAAGCGCCGTGTTCTGCCATCGTGCCTTGCTCGACAAGGACGTGCCGGCCAACGTCGATTATGACGGCGCCCTGGAGCCCATCTTCGACGAGTGGACCAGCCTCTACGCCGCCACCGACGAAAAGCACGGCCCCGACCACGGCGTGCCCGAGGGCGAATTGATCAGCGCTCGTGGCATTGAGGTGGGCCACATCTTTTCCTTCGGTACCAAGTACTCGACGCCCATGGGCGCCACAGTCACGGCTCAAGATGGCTCGACCGTGCCGGTCTACATGGGCTCTTACGGCATTGGCGTGTCGCGTCTGGTGGGCGCCATCATTGAGGCCAGCCACGACGATGCCGGCATCATTTGGCCCGACAGCGTGGCGCCCTTCCAGGTGGGCCTCATCAACCTGAAGGTTGGGGATGCCGAGACCGATGCGGTGGTGGCCGATCTTGAGGCCCGTCTGCGCGCCGCTGGGGTGTCGGTGTTGTTCGACGATACCGACGACCGTCCCGGCGCCAAGTTCGCCACCATGGACCTGATCGGCCTGCCCTGGCAGGTCATCGTCGGGCCCAAGGGCGTGGCGCGCGGGGTTGTCGAGTTGAAGCGCCGCGCCACCGGCGAGCGCGAGGAGTTGTCGGTCGAGAGCGCGTTGGCTCGCCTGTCGGGGCGCTAACGCCTCGCAAGAAGAGAAGGCTGGGGAGGCGGACCTCCCCAGACCCCTCATCCCTATGGGACCAAGAACATGGACGTGGTCATCCTGGTGTACGACGGTCTGACACCGCTCGAAGCGATTGGGCCGTTTGATATTCTGGGCAAACTGCCCAAGGCGCGGGTGCGGGTGGTCGGGCTGGAGTCTGGCCTTGTTCATTCGCGCGGGGGCACGTTAGGGCTGCGGGCCTCCGCTGCCCTGGAGGATGTGCACAGTGCCGAGATCCTGGTGGTGCCCGGCGGCGCGGCAGCCGACAATCTGGCCCACGATCCCACCTTGGGGGCGTGGCTGCGCCGCGTGGTGCCCACGGCTCGGGCGGTGCTCGGGGTTTCCACCGGCTCCTTGATTCTGGCCGGGGCCGGGCTGTTGCAGGGCGTGGAAGCCACCACCCACTGGCGGGCGCTGGATCTGCTGGCCGGGTTTGGCGCAAAAGTGGTGCGGCGGCGGATCGTGACCAGCGGCACCCTCACCACCACGGTGGGGGCGGCGGCCGGCATGGACGCGGCGCTGGCGATCGCCGATCAGGTGGCCGGGCGCGACGTGGCCCTGGCCATTGCCCAGTTGCTGGGTTACGACCCCGAGCCGGCCCTCGCGCCCGGGGATCTGTTCAAGGCGCCGGACGCCCGCCTCCATTTGGCGCGTACCGGACTGGAGCATCCATGATTTTCAACAGCTTTGAACGCCTGATGGCGGGGCGTTACTTGCGGGCGCGTCGCAAGGAGGGCTTCGTCTCGGTGATCGCCGGCTTTTCCCTGGCCGGAATTGCCTTGGGGGTCGCGACCTTGATCATCGTCATGGCCGTGATGAATGGGTTTCGCGAAGATCTGATGTCGCGCATCTTTGGCTTGAATGGGCATCTCAGCGTGTTCGGGCCGACCGAGGTGCTGACCGACTACGACCGACTGACCCAGGCCGTGCGCACCGTGCCGGGTGTGGAGACCGTCACCCCGACCGTCGAGGGACAGGTGATGCTCTCGGCCAACGGCGTGTCATTGGGCGGACTGGTGCGAGGTGCGAGGTCTGAGGACCTGAAAGCGCGGCACGTGTTGTCGCGAGCGCTGGTCGCCGGGTCGCTGGATGATCTGGAGGGGCAAGACGCCATCATGATTGGCAGCCGGCTGGCCAGCCGCTTCAATCTGGTGGTGGGTGACAAGCTGACCTTGATTTCGCCCCGTGGCAAGATCACCGCCTTCGGCTCGGTGCCGTCGATTCGGGCTTACACGGTACGGGCGATTTTTTCGGTGGGGATGAGCGAATACGATAGCAGCTTTGTCTTTTTGCCGCTGGAAGCCGCTCAAACCTACTTCCAGGTTCCTGCCAACGGGGTTCACCATCTCGAGGTGGAAGTCAGCGAGCCTGAGCGGGTCGGGGCCGTTACCCAGGCCCTGGTCGAGCTGGGCGCCAAGCAGGGCCTTTCCTTGCGGCTGCGCGACTGGCGCGAAACGAACGCCACGTTCTTTAACGCGCTTCAGGTCGAGCGCAACGTGATGTTCCTGATCCTGACGCTGATCATCTTGGTGGCCGCCTTCAACATCATCAGTGGACTGATCATGCTGGTGAAGGACAAAGGGCGGGATATTGCGATCTTGCGCACCATGGGGGCGTCGCGCGGAGCGATCATGCGGATCTTTTTCCTGGCCGGGGCTAGTGTCGGGACCCTGGGAACGGGGATCGGTCTCCTTCTGGGGGTCTTGTTCTGCGAAAACATCGAGGCCATCCGTCAGGGGCTGCAAAGCCTTCTGGGGGTCGAGCTATTTAGCGCCGAGGTCTATTTCCTGGCGACCATGCCGGCGCGCATGGAGGGACACGAGGTGATGCAGGTGGTGGGCTTGGCCCTCGGCCTGTCTTTTGCCGCCACTCTTTATCCCGCGTGGCGTGCCGCGCGGACCGATCCCGTGGAGGCCCTGCGTCATGAGTGAGTTCGCCTTGCGTCTTGAGGACGTGCGCCGAGAGTTCTCGCAGGGGCGGGAAACCCTGGTGGTCCTTGATGGCGCCGATCTGTCGGTCCGTCCCGGCGAGATCGTCGCCCTGGTCGGGCCGTCGGGGGCGGGCAAGTCCACCTTGCTGCACCTGTGCGGTCTGCTGGAGCGGCCGTCATCGGGGCGGGTCATCGTGGGGGGCGTCGATTGCTCGACCCTGGCCGACGACCGTCGCACCCGTCTGCGGCGCGAACATCTGGGCTTTGTGTACCAGTACCACCACCTCCTGCCCGAGTTTTCCGCTCTGGAGAACGTGGTGATCCCTCAGATGATCGCCGGGGTTAGGCGCAAGGCCGCCGCCGAGCGGGCCCTGAGTTTGCTGGGCGCTCTGGGGTTGGCCGAGCGGGTCGCCCACCGCCCGGGCCAGCTTTCGGGCGGCGAACAGCAGCGTGTCGCCATCGCCCGCGCCCTGGCCAACCGCCCCGCGCTCTTGCTGGCCGATGAGCCCACCGGGAACCTGGATCCCCACACCGCCGAGCGCGTGTTTGCCGCTTTGCTGGAGCGGGTGCGCGGCGAAGGGCTGGCGGCGCTGGTCGCCACCCATAACCCGGATCTGGCCCGGCGCATGGACCGCTGCGTGACTTTGCGTGAGGGGAAGATCGTGACGCTGTAGGGGGCCGCTTGTCTCGGGAACGCGGGGCGCGTGCGGCGGCCCCGTGTCCCCTGAGGCAGCAACCTACGGAATAATCTGGCGAATGGCGCTTTGAAGCTTGATCAGGGTAAAGGGCTTTCGTAGGAGCAGAGTAACGCCGGCCTCCCGGATCATGTCTTCTGTCAATTCTTCGCCGGCCGACGTCACAAGAACCAACGGAATGGTCCGGTCGATGCCCTTTTCGCCCTGGCGAATGCGACGGGCGCACTCAAGGCCATCAAGGCCTTCCATCTTCCAATCCAAAATAACGAGATCTGTTTTGCGGCCCGACGCTAAAGCCGAGAGAACCTCGGCGCCGTCGATGGTTTTAACGATCTCCCAGGGGCCGCTCCATTCCAAGGCTTTGGCAATAAGCTCTCGCAAAATGGAATTGTCCTCAGCAATGATGGCGCGTCTCGTTCTCTCCGCCATACTCCCCTCCCATCGGTCCATCCGTGACACGTTACGAGACCATGACAAGAGGTGCGACAGCCTCTTCTTGGATCCGTTTATGGTCACATCAAGGTTTCAAAGGCCAGGATCAAGTCCGTTTGACCGCAGGGCATGCTAAAAAAGCTCAACCGTCGTGTTGGTTTCGCTTTGATTGTTTGAGTTGAGTTTGGTGAGGGCCTGCTTGACCATGGCGTCGATCCGGCGCCGATAAAGGGCGTTCACCGCCTCAAGGCTGGTGTGGGACGGATTGGCCATTTCAACAATGGTCGTCTCGATCCCCTGGGAAATCTCAAGAAAACAGGCTGATAAGCCCTCAAGACGGCATTTGACCACGTCTTGGAACTGGATGGAGCCGATCATTTTGAGGATGGGCTCGGACAGGCGTTCGTTCTCCTGAGAGACCTTGGTCAAGGTATCGCTTTGATGGCTGATGAGGATCTGGAGGTTTTGCGTCAGTTCATTGACCGCTTCCGAGATGACGGCAAACCCCTCTTCCTCTTTGGACACGCGGTCGCTCACGATAGACTTCAGGCTTGTGCTGATCACGTGCTCAAGATCGTTGATTCCGTCGCCGATGGCCTTGGCGGCCTGATCGGATTGCTGCGAGAGAGCGCGTACCTCTCCGGCAACAACCGCAAAGCCCTTGCCTGATTCTCCCGCGCGCACCGCTTCGATCATGGCATTGAGGGCGAGCATCCGAGTCTGATGGGCGATGTTGCGGACTGCGTCAACGGCCGAGGCGAGAACCGAGGCAACCCGGCTCACTTCCTCAATGCGCGACTGAGCGGAAAGCATATCTTGCTGGCGTTCCCGGGCAAATTCATCAATCAAGGTATGGCTTCTGGAAAGTTGCGCTTCAGTTCTGTCAATAATGTCAGCGACCCTGTCGCGGGAGCCGGTGTCGGCAATATAGTTCAGGAGGCGCCTCAATCCATTTTCAACTTCACCAAGGTCATTCATTAGGGTGATGGCATTCCCTTCTGTCGCCTTGATGACTTCGGTTGTTTCTTTTTGCATGGTTACGGCAAAGTCGCCGAAATACTTGATTTTCTCTGCCAAGCAGACGCCGCACTGGAAGGCGTCATACGATGCAGGGGGGGGCGAAGACGAGGAAAGGGGCGGGGGCGGGGCGTTCTGTAGGGGGCGGGGCGGCTGAGGGGAGCGGGTGTCCCATAAAATCAGGGGGAGCAATCCCAGGACGACCAGGAGACCGCGAAGGGCTAGGCCCATCCCCTCGGGCAAGGGGGGGGAGGCTCCACAGAAGGCCCTCAGCCACGGGGAGGGCCGCGAGCACGAGGAAAACAACCAACCTCTTCCGAAAAAACGGGCTGCCTTGTGTCATCAACACCTCCGGGCCCTCAGGACGATGATCCCTCCCGAGAGGACCACTCCCGTCGCCCGGGCTTTCGCCCTCCCCCTGGCTCCAGGAGTGGGTGGATGTCGCAGCGAAGCGAGATTTAGGATCATGGTCGTACATTGTATAAGGTATGTCCAGATGGTTTTACGCGTCAAACGACCGCAAAGAAGTCTGTATGGACCTCATCTCTCCTTGACGCGGTCACGCTGTCGTTGTCGGCGAAGCCTGGGAAGCGGCGAGGGCAAGGGCGGGGTCAAGGGTTGCTAAAAGGCGTGTGAGAGCGTTTTCAAAGGGATCGGCAAGGGATCGGCATCCTTCAAGGTTGTCGCCTCGGGCCACGCGCTCCAACGCCACCACGGCGTCGTGGATTGAGGTGGCGCCGAGCGTGGCCGAAACGCCCTTTAACGAGTGGGCCAAGTCGTAGATGGCTTGGGTATCCCCGAGCAGCAAGTACCCTCGGAACAGGTCGATGGTGTCTTGGTTTTGTTCGATGAATTGGGTCAGCGCGCTGAGATAGAGCTTCCGCATGCCCGACATGTGGCGAAGGCCAGCCCGGACATCCAATCCGTCAATCGCGCCAAGGAAGTGGATCTCCGCGTGATGATCGACCAAGACGTCGTGTAAGCCTTGCTGCTCGACCGCCCCCTCGCCAGTCACCCATTTTAGCAGAACAGTATAGAGGTCGGCCGGGTCAAAAGGCTTGCCGACGAAGTCATTCATCGAAGCATCCAGGCACTCTTCCTGCTGGCTTCGCAGAGCATTTGCCGTCATGGCAATAATAGGGAGATCAGAAAAACGCGGATCCTTGCGCAGAAGGCGTGTGGCGGTCAATCCATCCATCCGGGGCATTTGCACATCCATTAAGATAGCCTCGTAGCTGTTCTGCGTTGCCTTTTCTACGCATTCAACCCCGTCGTGCGCCACATCAACCCGGGCGCCCACGGCTTCCAACAAGCCCACGGCCACCAATTCGTTGGTCGGATTATCTTCCACCAGCAAGACCCGTGTTCCCTTCAGGAGAGCGACGTCCACCGGGGGGGCCGCCGGAGGGCCATGGTCTGGAAGGGATCCTTCACCGAGCCTTCCATCGGCGCTCAACACCTTGACCGAAAACCAAAAAGTGCTGCCTTGTCCTGGCGTGCTGTTGACGCCGACCGCTCCTCCCATCAGTGTGGCGAGTTGCTTGCAAATGGCCAGCCCGAGACCCGTGCCTCCAAAACTTTGGAAAACCGTGTAATCGGCCTGTTCAAAAGGCTGAAAGAGCTTGTCTTGTTTGTCTTCGGGAATGCCAGGGCCTGTATCGGTAACGGATATTTTTATCAGGCACTCCGGGGGAGTGGGGCTCTCGGCCTCAATGCTGATCGAAATGATGCCATTCTCGGTGAACTTCACAGCGTTGCTCAGGTAGTTCGTGAGTATTTGAGTCATCCGCAGTGGATCCCCGACCACAAGGGACGGGGTGGTGGGTGAACGTGTCACCGTCACGGCAATCCCGCGTTCATCCATCTTGGGTCGGAAAGGTGCCAACGCCTCTTCGAGTAAGAGGTCAAGCTCAAAGACAACCGCCTCAATCGTCAGCTTGCCAGCCTGGAGCTTGGAGATGTCGAGAATGTCATTGAGGATAAGGAGGAGCTTGCTGGCGGAAGACACCGAGATCTCGAGCTGTTTACGAACAGTGGAAGGCAAGTCTCCGAGCAACACAAGGTGTAGCATCCCAATGATGCCATTCATGGGAGTGCGGATCTCATGGCTCATGTTGGCCAGGAACTCGCTCTTGACGCGGGACGCTTCGTCGGCGCGTAACTCGGACTCTTTGAGGCGGGTGATATCGACGTGGGTGCCGATGATCCGGGTTGCCCGCCGCCGGGCATCGCGTGTTACAACGCGGCCGCGGCGCAAGATCCACTTCCAGCTCCCATCCTTGGCCCGCATGCGCAGTTCCTGGGAGAACTCGCTCACGTTCCGTTCAATGCAGTTTTTATTGAGGGTCTGGAAGGTGTCGCGGTCATCGGGATGAATCAGGGTGAGCATCACCGCTTGATCCATGATGTCGTCCGCCTCGTCATACCCCAGCATGCGGTAGGCGTTGGGGCTACAGTAGTTTTTTCCTGACTCCGAACTCCAGTCCCAGACTCCGTCATTGGCGGCCAACATGGCGAGTTGGAAACGTTCCTCCATGCTGGAGAGTGCCTGATGGGCCTCCTGATGCCGCGCCTGCCAGTTGCGATAATAGGAAACCGCCCAGAAAATACTAATTATAAAAAAGAATAAACTAAGAACAACGGTGATGTTGGTTTGCTGTCGCCATGTGTTGAGATAATGATCATCGGCAATCCCGACATTAACGTAGTAAGGATAATTGCTAATGCGTGAAAAATAGACGGCCCGCGCTGTTCCATCCCAGGTCGTTCCGCTGTGGTATCCACCCTCCCGGGCGCCGGAGCCGATGATGGCTTGCAACTCGGGCGATATAGTTTTGTTTCCTCGAAACTTGTCTCCAGGATCGGGGTGGCGGACAATAATCGCCATGTCCTGGTCGCGGATGCTGATGCCTCCTTTGGGGCCAACATCAATCGTTTCCAAAAACTCTTTGATTCGGGCCAGGGAAATGGCCGAGCTGACCACCCCAAGAAGATGATCGTCGGCACAATAAACACGACGCGCCATATAGACGGAAGGATGGCCTGTCGTTCGGCTCAGATGAGGCCCGCCAAAAACCGTCTCGCCGGTCTCGCTGGCCAGGGCGCGTATAAAATAATCCCGATCGGAAACATTGACAGAATTAGTGGCGTCAACGTCTGTGCCATAGAGAATGCTGCCGGAAGGATCAATAAAGCGAAAAGAATCGATGTAGCTATAACGACTCTTTATTATTTCAATATAGCTTTTTATCCGAAAAATGCTAACGCCATGTTCATCGCATTTTCCCGCAATGCTATCGGCAAGAGCCGTGAGCATGACCTCATTGAGCGTCAGGCTGTCGCTCATTGATTTTTCAACGGTTTTGGCGATGTTTTTGACGTCGGTGTCAGCCTGCTGGCTATAGAGCGTGTAGCTCCGCCAGATTGTTGTGGTTGCACCGGAAAACACGAAGAGATTGGCCAAGGCCACGGCAATGACCAAGCGACGGAGTGGCCCTCCCCCCATGGTCCTGGCGAAGAGAAGCCTCTTCATATGCCCCGATCCCTCTGATCGCATGGGTCCTGTCTGGACTGGGGCGCGGACGCGTCGCCCCCCTCGGATATGGCCCAACGACGAGGGAGAGTCAATAACGAGGATGTAACCTTAAGGCCAGGATGGGGCCCCTTTCTTCAAGCCGAGGGGGTCTGGGGAGGCAAGCCTCCCCAGCCTTCCCTGTTGCGCCTCACCCGAGCAGGCGGCCTTTCAGGATATCATTGACCAGCGCCGGATTGGCCTTGCCGCCCGTCGTCTTCATGACCTGACCCACGAACCAGCCCAGCAGCTTGTCCTTGCCGCCCCGCACCTCGTTGGCCTTGTCGGGGTTGGCGGCAATCACCGCATCCACCGCCGCTTCAATGGCGCTGGTGTCGGTCACCTGCGTGAGGCCCCGTTCCTCGACGATCTGCCCCGGGGCGCTGCCGGTTTCCATCATGATCTCGAACACATCCTTGGCGATGCGTCCGTTGATCACCTCGTCGCGCAGCAGGTCGAGCAATTCCCCCAGGTGAGCCGCCGACACCGGGCTGTCCGCCACCGCGCGACCGGCCTTGGCCAGGGCGCCAAACAGGTTGTTGATCACCCAATTAGCCGCCAGCTTGCCATCGCGCCCCGTGGCCACCGCCTCGAAGAAGTCGGCGTTGTCGCGGTCCACGACCAAGACGCTGGCATCGTAGGGGGTGAGGCCGTAGTCGGCGATAAAGCGTTCCTTCTTGTCGTCGGGTAGCTCGGGCAGGGTGTCGCGGACCCGATTGACGAAGTCGTCGTCAAACTCCAGGGGCAACAGGTCGGGGTCGGGGAAATAGCGGTAGTCGTGGGCGTGCTCCTTGGAGCGCATGGAGCGGGTTTCGCCCTTGGCCGGATCGAACAGGCGGGTTTCCTGCTTCACCTCGTCGCCACTTTCCCAGACCATCACCTGACGGCGCGCTTCCGTCTCGATGGCCTGCATGACAAAGCGTACCGAGTTGACGTTCTTGACCTCGCAGCGGGTTCGCAAGGCTGTTTCGCCCTCGCGGCGCACCGAGACGTTGACGTCGGCGCGCATGGAGCCTTCCTCCATGTTGCCGTCGCAGGTCCCGAGGTAGCGCAAGATCGAGCGCAGCTTGCGCAGATAGGCCCCGGCTTCCTCGGGCTCGCGCATGTCGGGGCGCGAGACGATCTCCATCAGGGCCACGCCGGCCCGGTTGAGGTCGATCAGGCTGCGAGTCGGGTGCTGATCGTGCATCGACTTGCCGGCGTCTTGCTCCAGGTGCAGACGCTCGATGCCGACGGTGCGTGACGACCCATCGGGCATGTCGAGGACCAAACGCCCCTCGCCGACGATGGGCTGCTCGTACTGGCTGATCTGGTAGCCCTGGGGCAGGTCGGCGTAGAAGTAGTTCTTGCGAGCAAAAATCGAGTGCTTGTTGATCTTGGCGCGCAGGGCCAAGCCGGTGCGCACCGCCTGCTCGACGCAATAGCCATTGATGACCGGCAGCATGCCGGGCAAGGCGGCATCCACCAGCGAGACCTGGGTGTTGGGCTCGGCGCCAAAGCGGGTCGAGGCGCCGGAGAACAGTTTGGACTGGCTGACGACCTGGGCATGAACTTCCAGGCCGATCACCACTTCCCAAAAGCCCGTGCTTCCTTCAATGCGATAGACCATGGCTCAACCCTCCGTCTTGGCGGCAAGAAAAGCGGGCCGGGCCGTGAAGGCCGCCGCCTGCTCCATCACCAGACCGGCATTGAGCACGGTTTCCTCGTCGAAATGCCGCCCGATCAGCTGCAAGCCCACGGGCAGGCCCTCGGCCGACAGCCCCACCGGCAACGACAGGCCGGGCAGACCGGCCAGCGAGGTGGGCACGGTGAAAACGTCGTTGAGGTACATGGTAATGGGATCGTCGATGGTTTCGTTGAGCCCAAAGGCCGGGGTGGGCGTGGTCGGGGTCAGCAGAAGATCCACGTGCTCGAACGCCTTCTTGAAATCCTCGGCAATCAGGGCGCGCACCTGCTGGGCTTTCAAGTAGTAGGCATCGTAGTACCCGGCCGAGAGGGCGTAGGTGCCAATCAAGATACGCCGGCGCACCTCGGCGCCAAAGCCGGCGGCGCGGGTCTTGCAGTACATGTCATCGAGCGAGGTGCCCTCGACCCGCACGCCAAAGCGCACGCCATCATAGCGCGCCAGATTGGACGAAGCCTCGGCCGGCGCCACGATGTAGTAGGTTGCCAGTGCATACTTGGTGTGGGGCAGGCTGACTTCGACCACCTCGGCACCGGCCTCGCGCAGCCACTGGGCGCCACGATCCCACAACGCCGCCATCTGGGGATCCAGGCCATCCGGGCGGTATTCCCGGGGCAGACCAATCTTGAGGCCCCGGATGTCGCCACTGAGGGCCGCCTCGAAGTTGGGGACCTCGACCGGGGCGCTGGTCGAGTCCTTGGGGTCATGGCCGGCCATGGCGCGCAGCATGATGGCCGCGTCGCGCACGGTGCGGGTCATGGGGCCGGCTTGGTCCAGCGAGCTGGCAAACGCCACGATGCCCCAGCGCGAGCAGCGGCCGTAGGTGGGCTTCAGGCCAACAATGCCGCAAAACGCGGCGGGCTGGCGAATGGAGCCGCCCGTATCGTCCCCAGACCCCTCCCTCACTTACCACAAATAGGTGTGTGGGTTGGGGTGCGCTTTGCGCTCGTTGGCCAGCCCAAAGCCGCGCACGCAGCGCACGATCACCCAAGGAATCGCCAACAACATGATCAGTTCCCCAATCATCAGGAACTGAGTGGCAAAGCCGACCACAACGATGGCCAGACCCAACCAAAAGGTGCGGATCTGGTAGATGAAGTGGGAACGGGCCATGCCCTGGGTATCGCGCACCATGATATGCGCGATAATCGYCCCGATGATGGGGGGCACCACCATGAAAACCGGCAGCATAAGCCCGTAAACGATCTGCACCAGCTTGCGATCCCCCTCGGGATTGCTCTGCGGCGCCGGCGCGGCGGACGATGTCTCGACATCCATGAAAGGTGTTTCCCCTCCAGCCAAAGGACGAGCCCTGTGCCCGTCCCGAGGCCGCACTATGCCAGCCTCGGGGCGCGCTGACCACTCACCAGGAGAGGAGAGGCCAAGAGGGAGGCCCGCTTCCCCAACCGCCTCTTTTCCCCCTAAAACAACCCCTGGGCCCGGAAGGAAACATGCCCTCCGCGCGCGATCACAAGATGGTCATGCAAAGCAATCCCCACCGCGCGCAGGCCGTCGCGCACCTGCAAGGTCATGTCCTGGTCGGCCGCCGAGGGCGTCGGGTCGCCGGAGGGATGGTTGTGCACCAAGATCACCGCCGCCGCGTGCAGTTCCAAGGCCCGGCGCACCACCTCGCGCGGGTAGATCGGCGCGTGATTGATGGTCCCTTGCTGCTGCATCTCGTCGGCAATCAGCCGATTGCGGGAATCGAGAAAAAGCAACCGGACCTGCTCGGTGCGTTGCCCATCCAGTCGAGCGTGGCAGTATTCCAAAACACGATCCCAGGACCCCAGCACCGGTTGGTTCATCACCTGCCCTTGCAGCAGACGCACCGCCGCCACCTGCACCGTCTTGAGCGCCGCCACCGCCGCGTCGCCCACGCCGTCAGTCCGGCGCAGATCCTCCGGTGTGGCATTGATCACCTCGGCAAACGTGCCAAAGCGCGCCAACAGCTTCTTGGCCAGCGGCTTCACGTCGGTGCGGGAATGGGCCAGAAACAGCAGGAGTTCGAGCAACTCGTAATCAGGAAGACTCTCGGGGGCCGCTAAAAAACGCTCGCGCAATCGGCCTCGATGGCCCACATACAGCGGCTTCTCTACGCCGCCCTGCCCGGCCTCGGCCACCCCCGATGCGGTCGCCGGCTCCCCCGCGGGAAGCTCCCCCGCCCCGCCGCGTCCGCCCCCGGCGGCGCCAGGGGACGGAGGGTATCCTCGCCGGCGGTCATGGCGTGGCGGTGCCCGCCCCATCATAGGGCGGGCAATGCCAGCCGCGCGGCGACAGGGTGAAAATCTCGCACCCATCCTCGGTAATGCCAATGGAATGTTCAAACTGCGCCGACAAGGACTTGTCGCGCGTCACAGCGGTCCAGCCATCCGCCAGAATCTTGGTTTCGTGGCGGCCTGCGTTGATCATCGGCTCAATGGTGAAGATCATGCCCGGACGCAGCACCGTGCCCTGGCCGGGCCGCCCAAAATGCATGACATTGGGCGGCTGATGAAACTCCCGCCCCACACCGTGGCCACAGAAATCCCGCACCACCGAATAGCGCAGCGACTCGGCATAGGTCTGGATCACGTGGCCGATGTCGCCCAAGGTGGCGCCGGGCTTGGCCGCCTTGATGCCGCGCATCAGGCACTCGTAGGTCGCCTCCACCAAGCGCTTGGCCTTCACGCGGGGTTCGCCCACGTGATACATGCGGCTGGAGTCCCCGTACCACCCGTCCACGATCGGCGTGACGTCGATATTCAAGATGTCGCCGTCTTGCAACACCTTGTCCGGGGCCGGAATGCCGTGACACACGACATGATTGACCGACGTGCAAATATGTCGAGGATAGCCTCGATACCCCAGCGGCGCACACACCCCGCCCCGATCGGCAATATAGGTCGCGCACAGCCGATCCAGGGCGTCGGTCGAGACCCCAGGCTGAATGTATGGAGTGATAAAATCCAGGGTTTCGGCGGCCAGACGTCCGGCCCGGCGCATGCCCTCGAAAGCCTCCGGCCCATGAAGGATAATTCCCTGGGCTCGATGTGCCGCACTGGTCATACGGAAAGAACCTCGCTCCTTGAACTCATGAAACGGACCCTTCCCAGAGGTTAAGACGACAAGGAAGGCCGGACAAGGGAGAGTGTCCGGTTTACACGGATTCCTTGCTGGGAATCCACGTCGCACCCAAGACACACCACCTCGACGCCCGCAGCCCGGGCTTGATCGAAAGCTCGGCCATACGCCGGATCAATTTCGTCGGCAACGCGCACCCGATCACCATCGGTCCGTTGCACCACATACACCAACACGGCCCGGGCCCCTTCGCGCACCATGGTCGCGAGGTCGGCCACGTGCTTGGCACCGCGTGCGGTCACCGCATCAGGAAAGGCCACGACCCCCTCGGGAGCATCCCCGGCCTTCATGGTCACGTTCTTGATCTCAACGTAGCACGCAGGGCGGTGGTCGTCTTCCAGCAAAAGATCAATACGCGAGCGTCCGGCATAGGGAACCTCGCGGCGCACGCGGCTATAGCCAGCCAACGCCGGGATCTGCCCGGCCGCAAGGGCCTCGGCCACCACCCGATTGGGGGTGGCCGTATTCACTCCCACGCGCGCTTGTCCCAGTTCAATGATTTCCCAGGTCCACGCCAAGGCTCGGCCGGGCGTGCGGGCCGGCGACAGCCAGACCCGCGCCCCTTCCTCGCACACCGTGCGCATGGATCCCGAATTGGCCACATGCGCGATCACGCTTTGGCCGTCGTCGAGCACCACATCGGCCAAAAAACGCTTATAGCGTCGAACCAAGCGGCCCGGCACCAAGGGGTCGGGAAAGATCACCGGAGCTCTTCCCCGTCCCCGAGCTGCCTCACCACGTGATTTCAAACACGCAGGCCTGGGCCCCCATGGCCCCGCACGCCGTTTCCACCACCGTGCTGGTGGGGCTGACCAAAGCCCGGAACAGTCCCTCGAAGGTCGCCGTGTAGTAGGCGCAGGCCGGCGCGTCGGCCCGAATGGAGCGGCACAGCGGCGAGCCCTGGATGCGAATCCGAACCGGGGTCCCGGCCTCGAAGGAGAAATGCCCGCTGCCGGCAAAGGTCCAGGCGTGCCGGCCAATGGCCCCCAACAAGGTTCGCGCCGCCAAGGCGGGCGGCAGGCGCTTGAGCACAAAGGCAATGGGCTTGGGAATGCGGTTGGCCAGCAGATACTCGGCCGTGGTTTGCCCGGCGCGGCGCGAAATACGCTCGCAAAGCTGAGGGTCCAAAACTTCGCGCAAGGCGTGGTGCAGGCCTGTCACTTCCTGCTCGGGGATCATGTGGTCGGGCAGACTCTGGAGGTAGCGCCCCAGATCCGCGGCGGCAAAAACACGCTCCAGATCTCCCGGCCCGCCCAGCTCGCGCAAGGCCCGCACCACCTGGATGACCGCATTGGGCCCAATACGCGCCCCCAGGGCGGCAACAGTCGAAGAAGACGGGGAAACCGCGGTTGACTCCATGGGCATTTGTCCTCGTCGGGTTTCTAAAGCTCCCCCGTCGTGCGGGGGCCAGATTTCGATATATCCCCCGTCCTCGTCGCTAGTACGGGAACTGAGGCCCCATTTCCATAAGATCTCCGCCGGCATGGGCAGAACCAGGAACCAGTGCTCCAGCACCGCCAGCGCGGTGAGGGTCGCCAAAAACGTGACCTCGATCGCCTCGGGCCGACTGAGGGCCGGGTCCACAATTTTTAGCGTCATCACGGTGAATACCATGGTGGAGGCGGTCACGGAAATTGGAAACAGCAGATTAATCGGGCGCTTGCGGAAGTAGGTTTTAAGGTATTCCAGGTGTTCGGGAAGAAAATCCTCGCTGAGGTTGCGCGCCCCCAAAAAGACATTAAACTTGGCCGACAACCGCATGGCCCACAAGATCACAAAGGTCCACAGCCCCACCTTGTTCGGCTTGTCCCAACTCAGGGCTGTCAAAGCAACGGCCGTGCCGAGAATGGCCAATTCATGATAGAGAATGGTCAGGGTCGCCAGCCGAAACCGCCGCCATCCCCCACATCCCTCGGGACAGGCTGTGCGCCGGGGACCGGTGATGTAGCCAAACAAAAACATCATCTCGTTCCATCCCCACGCCAGCAGGCCGCAGGTGAACGAGCTATAGGCCGCCCCAACCGACGTCACCGCCGCCGTGTGGGAAATGCCGGTCAACGCCACGATCAACACCACCGTGGTGATTCCAAAGGTCAGGGGGTATGTGCGACGCGGCAAGCCGTCGAGGTACAAAATCGCCCCGGTGCTAAACCACCAAACAAACAACACATAGGCGATGGGAGTGGCGAAATCGCTGAAGGACATGGACGGCTGCGCAMCCAAAAAAAGGGAACACCCCCCCAAATCCCCCGGGATCTGGCGGACGGAGCGAGGACCGGGGCCTAATCGTGGGCTTTCGCCGCCTCAAACAACCCATTGACAACCCCGGTACTGGTGGGGCCGAACGAGCCCACATCAATGTCCATGCCGGTCCCAGGATCGGTCAGGGCGAGGCGGCCGTTTTCATGGCGTACCAGCCGATAGGGGGCCCCCAGCGGCAAGTCACGCCGCCGGCGCTCCCGCTCCAGGCTGGTCAAAATCCCGCGCAGAAAGCCGCTCTGGTCAGGGGGCACCAAGGAAATGGGTCCGGGCCTGCTCCCCTTGAGCACGGAGATCGATCCGTCCGGCTGCACCACAAGCGCCACATCCTCCGACGCCACCACCGGAGAACGCCGTTCCGCGCCCGGATCGTAGCCGCCGTAGCGCGCCGTTGCCGCAACGGTGATGGTGATGGCAATCACAACGCCGGCGGTGATCAGGGTCCAGCGCGGAACCGGCTTGTCTTCGAAAGGATCGCCCATGGCGCTGCTCTCTCCCGTATTGCTGCGGCATCGCGGTGAGCCGGGATCCTAGAGCATCGTGGCGTTTCGGACCACCCCCAAGTGGCAGCGAGCCGAGCCAGAAAGAATGAAGGGGCTGGGGCTTAAAAAAAGGCTGGGGAGGCTTGCCTCCCCAGACCCCTCGATCCTCGATGGGGGCTCGATCAGCCCGCCGAATTCGTCTCGCTGGACGTTTGGCGCAAGGCATCGGCCAGCAGGCCGGCCACGCGCTCGGCGTCGGGAATACAGCGCAGCATCGGCTCGGAGCGCTTCACCCGCCACGGGCGGACATGCGGCCACAAATGCAAGAACGCCAACCGCACCTTCTCGGTCAGAACCACGGGGATGTCCCCGGTTCCGTTGGCATAAACCTTGAGAGAGGCCGACTGGATCACCGCAAAAGGCAAGTTCATGGTGCGCGGCAGGGCCACGCCGAAGCGTAAAGCGATGCGCCGGTTGGTGAGGGTGTAAACGGTGGAGCGGGCCAGGACCCAGGCGTAGAGGGCGATGAGTCCCAGAACCACGACCGCCGGGATCAGCAGGGACAGGGCCGAGACAAAGGCCTCCGCGAAAGGAACGCCATCGTTCACCGGCCGCGCCACGTCCCAGGCAAAGAGCCCGACAAAGTACAAGGCCACCAAACGGACATGCAAAGCCCGCTGCGCCAGACTTTTCCAGTCTGGCGCCCCCTGCCAAAGGATGGTTTCCCCCTCTGGCAGGGCCTCGGGCAGGCCAAGCACGGGTTCGGAGTCGTATTCCCCCATTACCAAGCCTTCTTGGTGTACATCAGACCGCCGGCAAAGTAGCCCATCACGCGGTCTTCTTCCCGCAGGGTGATCTGGTCGGACTTGGCAATGGTCGGCGCCGAGGTGAAGTGAGCGCTATCCGCCGCCGCCACATAGATGGTGCGGGTCGAGGCCACGATCTGACCGCGGGTGAAGGGCACCAGGACCCGCTTGCCGCTGGTCAGGGCGACTTCGTAGTAGCGCACCAAGCACTCGGACTTATCAACCCAGACGTCGGCGACCGAGCCCACGACCACGTCATCGGCGGCAATAACCTGCATGCCGCGCGGATCGGGATCGCACGAGGACAGCCAGAAATCGCTGTTCTTGGCCAGGGGGACGATGCGGAGGTTACCCTCCAAGGTCAGGTCGGGGGTAGCGGCCCGCTCGGCGAACGCGGCGGGACCCACGGCGTCAACCATCGGATCGCCGGTCGGCTCCAGCGGCGAGCCCGCCCAACGAGCGGTCGGCTTGGCCTTGATCACGCGGGTGTCACGCGCATCGTTCGGAACGGAATTGGCGCCACCGTGCAGCAGGTGGAAGGTCTTCGGCGGGCTCATGGCGTGGGGGCCCATGGCCTCCAGCTTGCCCGACAGATCGTCTTCCAGGGGGTAGCCCTCACGACGGTCTTCCATACGCAGGTAGACGATCAGCCCGAGGAAAAACGACACAAAGAAAATGGCGGTAACCAAGGTGGCAACGTCGAAGTTGCCAACGAGTTCCCCAACATACATAGCATGGCCTCCTGATGTCTGAGCCTAACCCGGAAATCCGGTCAGCCCGAAACGGTCCCTCGACCGCTTCCGCCCACCGAGCCCGTCACGGGCCAAGGGGAAGAGCACGGCCAACGTGGCTAACAGCAACAACACTTCCAGTACGTACACGACTCCGTACCCAGCATACGACGCTCCCGGGTTCGGGCCAAGCGTCCCGATCCCGGCCAGGGCGGAAACGAGATCACGGATCCCACCGCCCAGGAGCGTTCCAACGCCAACCGCCGTCGCCTGCACCGCGCCCCAGGCCCCCAGGGCCAGGCCGGCATCGCCGTCGTCGGCCAGCGCCATCGCCGCAGTGAGCATGCCCACCGCGAACAAGCCTCCCCCCAGCCCGATTAAAACAGTCCCCACCCGGAACACCCAAGGCGAAGACAAGGGAGAGGCAAACAACACAAGGACGAAAGCCGCCACGCCCACCACGACCCCCACGGTCGAGAGCCGGCAGGCTTCCAGCCCCTGATCCAACACCTTACTGGCGAGCCCGAACCCAGCCAAGGTCCCAAGCGCCAACAAAGCGGTCAACACGGTCGTGGAACTCACCGACAAATGCAAGATCTGCCCGCCGTAGGGTTCCAGCAACACATCTTGCATGGAAAAGGCCATCGTGCCCAGCCCCACCGCGATCAAAAGACGCAAGGGCTGCCCTTTTTCGTAAAAAGCGTCCCAGGTTTCGCGGAAGGTGGGCTGCGCGACCCGGGGATCGGTACGGGCGGTATCCCGCACTTCCTGCTTCCACAGGGCGATGACGTTCAAGAACATGGTGGCCAGCGCCGCGCCTTGCACCACCTGAATCAACTTTATCTGAGTAAAGTCATCCAGAAGAACGCCAAAAAGGAGCGAGCTGCCGATCATGCCGACCAGCAGCATGACATACAGCAATGCCACCACACGGGGGCGCGACGACTCGGGCGCGAGATCGGTGGCCAGGGCCAGACCCGCCGTCTGGGTGGTGTGCAGGCCAATGCCAACCAGCAAGAAGGCCAGGGCCGCCCCCAGATAGCCGGCGAACTCCGACCCGACGACGCGGCCATCACCCGACATCAAAAACAGCGCGAACGGCATCAGGGCAAAGCCGCCAAACTGGGCCAACGACCCCATCCAGATGAACGGGACTCGCCGCCATCCCAGGAAGGAGCGGTAGGTATCGGACTTGAAGCCGATCAACACGCGAAACGGCGCAAACAACACCGGCAACGACACCATCGCCGCCACCAGCCACGTCGGCATGCCCATTTCCACGACCATCACGCGGTTGAGCGTGCCGGTCAGCAGCACCATGGCCATGCCCACGGAAATCTGAAACAGTGACAGTCGCAGCAAGCGATTAAGCGGGAGATCGTCGCTCGCAGCGTCGGCAAAGGGCAGGTACTTCGGCGCCAGGGTTTGCCACTGCTGGGCCACGCTGGTGCCGGCCTTGCGCACCCCATCCACCAGGGGATCGGAAATATCGCCGCCATGGGCTGCCGGGCCTTGCACGATGGCAGCCACGTCGTTGGCCTTGTCGGCCCAGCGGGTCAAGGTGCCGTTGAGGCGATCGCCCAGAACCTTGGCGACCTCCCCCACCGAGCTAGCCCCGCCCAACGGCAAGGAAGACCCCGCCTCTTTGCCCGGGGTCTCGTCAGCCGCGGCCGACTGGCCACTTTGCAGCTTTTTGGCAAACGCATCGGCCTGGGAGGCCAAGCGGCGCACGGTGGCGTCGCCCTTGCGGCCCAGGTCGGCCAGGGTCTCGCGGTGGCGTTCGTCCAGCGTCTGCTCCAAACGCTGGCGCACGGCCTCCACGTCCACCGAGCGCGCCAACTCGCGCGCCCGGGTCAACCACAGTTCGGCAAGTTGGCGCTGGCGGCTCATCCCGGACAAACCTCCAGGCCCTGGGAAATATAAAAGCCCCGGGCAACGCGCTGGGTGCGCCCGGTTTTCCAGCCCGCCAGACCCGGCTCGGCGGCCAGGGCGGCGCGGAAGGCGGGTTCGGCCAAGGGCACGATGGCCGGCGAGCGGTCCCCGCGCGGGAAAAACTGCCCCACGGCGTGCATCACCGCCAGGAGCGGGGTGCGCGGCGCGAAGGTGAAGACGATCGAGCCATCGGTGCGCGCCGCCAGGGCCGAGAGTACCTTCACCGTGTCGGCCATTTCGTAGTGGATCAGGGAATCCATGGCCACGACGTGATCGAAGCGCCCCAAGGTGGGGTCGAACATGTCGCCCACCCGAAAGTCGAGGGTGCCGGGCCCGGCGAAGTCGGCCGTGCGGGCGCGGGCGTCCTCGATCAAGGTGGCGGCCACGTCGATCGCCACCACATGAGCGCCACGTTTGGCGGCTTCAATGGCCAACATGCCCGTGCCGCATCCGGCATCGAGCAGGCGTTTGCCGGTCAGGTCGGCGGGCAGCCACGACAGCAAGGCCGCGCGCATTTCCTCGCGCCCGGCCCGCACGGTCGCGCGCACGCGGCCCAACGGCGCATCGGAGGTGAGGCGCTTCCACGCCTCAGCCGCCGTGCGGTCAAAGTAGGTTTGGATCTGCCCGCGACGGGCATCATAGGAACCGGTGGGCATCAGTCGTACCCCAGAAGATCAAAGATATCCCTGTCCTTCAGCGCGTGGGCATCCAGCGGCTCCACCCCATCCCAGAGCGCCTGGGCGATGCGCAGGTATTCCCGCTGCACCGCTTCCACTTCCGGGGTGGGTTCCAGCTCGAACAGGGTGGCTTTCTTGAGACGGCTGCGCCGGATGACGTCGAGCGCGGGGATCCGTCCCAGGGTGCGCATCCCCGAGGCATCATTGAACTTGTCGATCTGGTCGGTCTGGTCGGAGCGGTTGCAGATCACGCCGCCGAGGCGCACCTCGTAGTTCTTCGACTTCGCCCGGATGGCCGCGATAATGCGGTTCATGGCGAAGATGGAATCGAAGTCGTTCGCCGCGACCACCAGCGCGCGTTCGGCGTGGTGCAAGGGGGTGGCAAAGCCCCCGCACACCACGTCGCCCAGCACGTCGAAGACCACGACGTCGGTGTCGTCGAGCAGATGATGTTCCTTCAGCAGCTTGACGGTCTGGCCGACCACATAGCCACCACAGCCGGTGCCGGCGGGGGGACCGCCGGCCTCGACACAGAGCACCCCGTTGTAGCCCTCGAACACGAAGTCTTCGGGCCGCAACTCTTCCGTGTGATAATTCACCGTTTCCAAGGCATCGATCACCGTGGGGATCAAGCACTTGGTCAAGGTGAAGGTGGAGTCGTGCTTGGGATCACAGCCGATCTGAATGACCCGCTTGCCCAGCTTGGAGAAGGCCACCGCCAGGTTGGACGACGTGGTGCTCTTGCCGATGCCGCCCTTGCCATACACGGCAAAGACCTTGGCGGACCCGATCGAAAGCGCCGGATCCATCTGGACCTGCACGCTGCCCTCGCCATCGGGCGGGGACTCAAAGGACTCAAGCACGCTCATGACTCCCACCGGGGTCTTGCCCTGCCCGTTCCCCCGCTCACGCGGCCCCTGTTCATGCCGCCACTCCTTCCGAAACGTTTTCCAGGTTGTCCTCCAGTTCCTCGCCGGCGCGCCGCAAGGCTTCCAGCGTGGCTTCGTCAGGTTCCCAGTACTTCCGCTCGTGAGCCTCCAGAAGGCGGTTCGCGACCCGGGCCGAGGCCGTGGGGTTGAGGGCGGCAAGACGCTTGCGCATCTCTTCATCAAGGAGGAAGGTCTGCGTCAACTGCTGATATACCCACGGCGCCACCTGTCCGGTCGTTGCCGACCACCCCATGGTGTTCGTCACGTGGGCCTCGATCTGCCGCACCCCCTCGTATCCGTGGGCGAGCATGCCCTCGTACCATTTCGGATTCAAGACCCGAGTGCGGGTCTCCAGAGCCACCTGTTCGGCCAGCGTGCGAACCTTGCCGTCGCCCTTGGTCTGGTCGCCAATGTACACGGGCACCTGCTCGCCGCCCTTGGCCCGGCCAACCGCCTTGCTGATGCCGCCCAGGGTATCGAAGTAGTGGTCGATGGTGGTCACGCCCAGTTCCATCGATTCCAGGTTCTGGTAGGCGAGGCTGACGTCGGCCAGCATGGAGTTGAACAGGTCGGCCTGGGCGGTCGGCTTGCCATTGACGCCGTAGGCAAAGCTCTTGCGCTTGGTGAAGGCCTCGGCCAACTCGCTTTCGTCCTGCCAGCGCCCGCTGTCGATGAGCTGGTTGACGTTCGAGCCGTAGGCGCCGTCGGCGTTGGAGAAGACGCGCAGCGCCGCCGTCTCCAGGTCGCAGCCATGGGTCTTCATGTAGGCCAGGGCGTGCTTGCGGACATAGTTCATGTCCTCCGGCTCCTCGGCCTTGGCCGCCATCTGCGCCGCCTCGGCGAGCAGCTTGGTTTGCAGCGGCAAAAGGTCGCGGAAGATGCCCGAGAGGGTCATGATCACGTCAACGCGCGGGCGGCCCAACTCGGCCAGCGGCACCAGCTCGGCACCACACAACCGACCGTAGCCATCAAAACGCGGCCGCGCCCCCATCAAGGCCAGGGCCTGGGCGATGGGAATGCCCTCGTTTTTCAGGTTGTCGGTACCCCACAGCACCATGGCCACCGATTCCGGCAAGGCGTTGCCGTCTTGGGTGTGGCGCGCCAGGATCATCGCGGCCAGCCGGCGGCCATCTTCCACGGCAAAGCGCGACGGCAGGCGCCAGGGGTCGAAGCCGTGCATGTTGCGCCCGGTCGGCAGCACCGCCGGGGTGCGCAGCAGGTCGCCGCCCGGGGCCGGGTGGATGTAGCGGCCATCGAGAGCGCGCAGCAACGCCGGCAGCTCGTGATCCTCGGCCAGCAGGGCATTCATGCGCGCCAGATCTTCGAAGATCTCGCGCAGCTTGGCGTCGGAGCCCACGCCCCCGGCGGCCAGGGCCTTGGCCGGAGACTGGCCATTGATGAGGGCCTCCAAGGCGGCGCGCGGCGGCTTGGTGCCGTGCGAGGCGTCGCACACCGCCATCAACAGGTCGAGACGCTCGGCGGGGCCAGGCGGGGCACCGATGACGTGCAGGCCATGGGGAATGAGAGTCTCCTCGACCTCCAACACCTGACCGACCAGCCGCTCGATGCGCGTGCGGGCGTCGTCGCCCCACAAAGGCTCGGGATCGGCCAGATTGACCTCGGCGGCCTGGGCCTGGATGAGGGCCACCATGCGGTCGCGCTCGTCGTCGGCTTCCGGCGGCAGGCCGCGGTAGCGTTCCAGCGAGGACTTGAGTTCCAGCAGGCCCTTGTGCAAACCGGCTTCGGTGACCGAGGGCGTCAGGTAGGTGACCAGGGTCGCCGCCGAGCGCCGCTTGGCCAGCGAGCCCTCGGACGGGTTGTTGGAGGCATAGAGGTAGATGTTGGGCAGATCGCCGATCAGGCGCTCGGGCCAGCACTTGCCCGACAGGCCGCTTTGCTTGCCCGGCATGAACTCCAAGGCACCGTGCATGCCGAAGTGAACCACGGCGTGGGCGGCGTAGTCGTCGCGCAGGTAGCGGTAGAAGGCCGAGAAGGCGTGGGTCGGCGAAAAGCCCTTCTCGAACAGCAAGCGCATGGGATCGCCTTCGTAGCCGAAGGTCGGCTGGATGCCGATGAAGACGTTGCCCAGCTCCACGCCCAGCACAAACAAGCTGGCGCCGTCGGTCAGGTCGCGGCCGGGCGCTGGGCCCCACTGCGCCTCAATGTCGTTCAGATGCCGTTCACGCCGCACATGGTCGTCGCTGCGGATGCGGGTATGGACATTGGCCGGCGCGCCGAACTGGGCCGCGTTACCGCCCAAAATGCGCTGACGCAGGGCGTCCTCGCTTTCCGGCACCTCGACCTGATAGCCGGCCCGCGCCATGGCCTTCAAGGTGTTGTAGAGCGAGGCGTACACCGAGAGATAGGCGGCGGTCCCGGTCGCCCCGGCGTTGGGCGGGAAGTTGAACAGGACAATCGCCACCTTGCGCTCGGCGGGTGGCGTGCGGCGCAGGGCGACCATGCGGGCCACGCGGTCGGCCAGGGTCTCGACCCGCTCGGGATGGGCCACCATCTCGCGGCCCGGCCCCTCGGTGGCCTCGCCGTCGTCGGCGCGCCCGCCGTAGAGCATGGGGTTGATGCAGCCGTCGAGTTCGGGGATCGCCACCATCATGGTCGATTCCACCGGCATCAGGCCACGCGGCGATTCTTCCCATTGCGCCAGGGTCTGGAATTCGACGGCATGCGTGGTCATGTAAGGAACGTCGAGCCGGGCCAGGATCTCTTCGGCCGAGCGGGCGTCGTTGTAGGCCGGGCCGCCGACCAGGGAGAAGCCGGTGAGCGACACCATCAGGTCAATGGTCGCCCGACCATTGCGCATGAAGTACTCTTCAACCGCCGGGCGGTTGTCGAGACCCGACGAGTAGGCGGGAATCACCCGCAGGCCCCGCGATTCCAGGGCCTTGATCACGGCATCGTAATGGGCGGTATTCCCGGCCAGCACATAGGAGCGCATCACGAGAACGCCAACCACGCCGCGCACTTCCTTGGCCGCGTCCTGGGCTTCCAGGGGCGGCAGGCGGTCCAGACGATCGGTCACCCGGCCCGGCAGGCGCGGATGGTAGAGGCCAACGTCCGGGTAGTCCACCGGCGGCTGCGCCTTGACCTTGCCCCGGTAGGCGGCATGGGGGCCGGCGGCATAGCGATCAACCAGGAAGCGGATCATATTGATGAGGTTGTCATCCGATCCGGCCAGCCAGTATTGCAAGGTCAGGAAGTACGCCCGCAGATCCTGGGCCTTGCCCGGAATCAGACGCAAAATGCGCGGCAGACGGCGCAACATGGCCATCTGCTGGGCCCCGGCCCCGGCGGTCGGCTTTTCCGCCTTGTTCTTGTCGCCCTTCAAGCGCTTAAGCAGGGACAAAATGCCCCGGTCCGAGCCCTCGAAGGTAAAGTTGCCAAGCTTGGTCAGGTTAACGATCTCGCCGGCGGCGAGGCAACCAACCAAGGCATGGCACTTGTCGCGCCGGGCCTGGAGGTCGGGCAGCACGGCCTTGATCTGGTCTTCCAGGAACAACATCGTCGCCAGGATGATGTCGGCCTGGGCGATGTCGGCTTTGGCCCGGGCCAGCGCCTCGGGATCCTCGCCCCATTCCACCGCCGCGTGCATGCGCAAGGTGAGACCCGGCACGTCCTGGCGCAACATGCGTTGCGCGCGTTGGACGGCGCCCGCGAGGTGGCCGTCCAGGGTGACGATGACCACGCGAAGGGGCGTGGCGTCAGCTTCCGAAGTGGGCTTTTGCATCATACAGCGTCTCGACGGTGATGCGCGCGAGGCCACGGTCGGCCGCGAAGCGCTCTGTGTTGCGACGGGCTTTGCCCCGAACGAAGAAGGGAATCTTCTTCAGCTCGGCTTCCGCATCCGGGTCCCACACGGGCGCCCCGGGCTCGGCCGGAGCGTCGGCGGCGGCCGGCGCGGCAGGTGGAGCCCCGACGTCGGGCTCGGAAGCAACGCGCGACGTCGCGCCCCCCAGGTGCGAGGGCGAGGCGTCGGCGTGGAATTCAAAGTCGTCCTGGAACATGTGGAGCAAGTGCTCCTCCAGGCCCATCATGAGGGGATGGACCCAGGTGTCAAACAAGACGTTAGCGCCCTCCATCCCCATCTGCGGGGCGGTGCGGGCCGGGAAGTCCTGAACGTGGACCGGAGCGCTGATCACGGCACAGGGCACGCCCAGGCGCTTGGCCACGTGGCGTTCCATCTGGGTGCCCAGCACCAAGTCGGGGCGCAGTTCGGCGATGCGGGCCTCAACCTCCAGGTAATCCTCGGTGATCAGGGCCTCGAGGCCGTACTTCTGGGCGCAGGCACGGACCTCACGGCCATACTCGCGCGAGTAGGTGCCAAGGCCGACCACGGCAAAGCCCATTTCCTCGGCGGCCACGCGAGCGCAGGCCATCACGTGGGTGGCATCACCAAACAAGAAGACCCGCTTGCCCGTGAGGTAGGTGGAGTCCACGGAGCGCGAGTACCAAGGCAGCCGCAAGGCCTGCTCATCAAGAGCCGGGACATCCTCAAGCCCGGCGACCTTGGCCACCTCGGCCACGAAGTCGCGGGTGGCGCCCACGCCGATCGGCACGGTGCGCACGGTGGGCTGGCCAAAGGTGCGCTCCAGCCAGCGCACCGCCGTGTCGGCGACCTCGGGATAGAGGCTGATGTTGAAGTCGGCCTCGCCAAGGCGGGTCAGATCGGCCGGGCTGGCCCCCAGCGGCGCCACCACATTGACCCGCACGCCCAGACCATCGAGCAAGCGGCGCACTTCCAGCACGTCGTCGCGATGGCGAAAGCCCAGGGAAATCGGGCCCAGGATATTACACGACGGCGCCTGCCCCGCCGGGCGAACCCGCTTGGTGCCGGGCGGCGGCGCCGTGGGGCCGGCCATGGCCCGCACCAGGGCATAGAAGGTTTCGGCGGCGCCCCAATTGTCCTTGCGCTGATAAGACGGCAAGGACAAGGGAATGACCGGCACCGGCACGCCCACCGCGCGGGCCAGCCCGCCCGGGTCGTCCTGAATCAGCTCGCCGGTGCAGGTCGGCGCGACCAGCAGGGCCTGGGGCTGAAAGCGATCGTAGGCGTCGGCCACCGTCTGCTTGAACAAGGTCGCGGTATCGCCGCCCATGTCGCGGGCCTGAAAACTGCTGTAGGTCACGGCCGGGCGCTTGCTCCCGCGCTCGATCATGGTGAACAGCAAGTCGGCGTAGGAATCACCGGTCGGCGCATGCAAAACGCAGTGGACGCCCTCCATGGCGGTGGCGACGCGGATGGCGCCCATATGGGGCGGTCCCTCGTAGGTCCAAACCGTCAGCAGCATCCCATCACACCTTCAAAAGAGCGCGGCGCGCGAGCGGGCGGGCAAACAGACCGGCCAGGTCCCCCGCCTGATCGTAGCCATGCACCGGAGAGAACACGAGTTCGATCGACCACTTGGTGGTCAGGCCTAAGGCCTCCAGCGGGTTGGCAAGGCCAAGGCCGCACACCGTGAGGTCAGGGCGCTTGGCGACCACGCGCTCCCACTGGCGATCCACATCCTGGCCCTCGCTGACCAGGGCAGGGTCGCCCAGCAGCTCGAGATCGGGGGTGACAAGCTGGCGGTTAAGGTAGGGCGTGCCCACCTCGACCGGCACCATGCCCAACTCGCGCTTAAGGAAGCGGGCCAGCGGAATCTCCAACTGGGAATCCGGGAAGAAAAACAGGGTCTTGCCGTCGAGGGTCTCACGCACCCGGGCCAGGGCCTGACGGGCGCGCTCGCGGCCCGGGGCCACCACGGCTTCAAAGCGGGCCGGATCCACCCCAAAGGCGTCGGCCGCCGCCTTGAGCCAGAGGGTGGTGCCCTCCTCGCCAAACGGAAACGGCGCCATCAGGCGGGTGCAGCCGCGCCGCTCCAGCAGCCGCACGGTCTCGCCGACAAAGGGCTGGGCGGCCAGCACCACGGTCTGCGGCCCGATGGCCGGCAGGGCCTGACTGTTGCGCGGCGGCAAGAAGCGCACGGGAATGCCCAGGTCCTTGAACAGCCGGGCGAACTGGTCCTCGACCACGTCGGCGAGGCAGCCAACCACCAAAAGCGACTTGCCCTCGTCGGCCGGCGCGGCGGGCAGACGGGGCAGCAAGGCGGCGAGACAGGTGTCCTCGCCCTGGGTGAAGGTGGTCTCCAGCCCCGAGCCGGTATAGGCCAGCACCCGGGTACGCGCGCCAAAGCGACCATCCAGACGCTGGGCGGCGCGGTCAAGGTCGATCTTGATCACCTCGGACGGGCAGGAGCCCACCAGGAACAGCATGCGGATATCGGGCCGACGCTCCAAGAGGCGCTCGACCACCCGGTCGAGCTCGTCTTGGTGGTCGTTCATGCCGGCGAGATCACGCTCCTCCAGCACGGCGGTGCCAAAACGCGGCTCGGCGAAAATCATCACCCCAGCCGCCGACTGCATCAGGTGGGCACAGGTGCGCGAGCCCACGATCAGGAAAAAGGCATCCTGAATCTTGCGATGCAGCCAGACCACGCCGGTCAGGCCACAAAAAACGCTCTGCTGGCCGCGCTCGCGCGTGCCCGCGTCACAGGGCGTCGCGGCCGTCATGAGGACGCTCCCTCAAGCGCTGCCTTGCGCTCGGCCTCGGCCTGCAAGCGGGCGGCGCGCAGCTTGATCAGGAACTGGCCGGCGTTGATGACGTAGGTCGCATAGGCGGCGAGCGCCAGCAGCATCTGGCCCTGGGCGTCGAGCCAGCCGAAGAACACCGCGCCCAGATAGGCGGTGTGCAGGGCCAGCACCAGCATGCTGAACACGTCTTCCCAGAAAAAGGCCTCGGCGAACAGATACTTGCCGAACACCACCTTCTCCCAGATCGAGCCGGTGATCATGATGGTGTAAAGCACCAAGGTCTTGAGCACGACCGACCCGGTCGCCCAGGCCAGCCCCTCGCCGGTCGCCAAATAGCGCAGCACCAGCCCCAGGCTCACCAGGAAGACCAGGAATTGAAGGGGGGCAAGGATGCCCTGCACCAGCGTCCAGGCCGACTGGTCGCGCCGTTCACGCTGTTCGGGGGTATAGAGGGGTTTGTGCACCGTATCTCCGCCGCTTCCTGACTGTGTCCCTTGAGCCGCCCGGGGCACCGCCGGAGCCTGTGCGTCCCGTGATCAGGACGCCTCCGTCAAGCGCAAGACCCCCAACCCTGGGTGCTGGGGGACTTCCCCCTGCTCTCCCAGGACACCGGCCCAGGGCGCGAAGTCTAGCCACCGCTGAAAGCGCGTGTCAACGTTAAGAACGGTAAATCTCTTTTATCAAGGGACTTTAGCGGCTTTCCTGGAGACCTGCTGCCCCGCCGCAAAATAGCCCGAGTCGAAACTCACACGCACGCCCCTGGTTCTAAACCGAAAGGGCTCCCAAGACGCGGAGCCCCCCAAAAAACACCCGCGCCCTGTGCTTTGCTCCCCTCAGTCGGCGGCCAGCGGCAAGACCCCCTCGGGCAGCGCCGGCGCCAGCCGCCCGCCAACGCGCACGGGCCAGCACTCACGTGCCAAGCCTGTTTGGTCATCGGTGCGCACCAACAAGCCGCAAATGGTGGCTTCGCCCTCGGCCGGCGACAGGCGCTCGGTCGGCGTCTTGCGGGTGAAGCGATGCACGGCGGGTCCGGGCACCATGCCGATCACCGAGTTGTAATCGCCACACATGCCGGCATCGGTCAAATAGCCGGTGCCCCCGGCCAAAACGCGAGCGTCAGCGGTCGGCACGTGGGAATGCCCCCCCACCACCAGGGACACCCGCCCATCGCAATGGTGGCCGAGTGCCATTTTTTCGCTGGTCGCCTCGGCGTGGATATCGACCACCACGGCCTGAACCGTCACCCCCAGCCGGTGGCGCGAGAGAATCTCGTCCACGGCGCGAAACGGGCAGTCGATGGGATCCATGAACAGCCGGCCCATGACCTGGATGACCAGAGCCTTGCGCCCGCGCCCCACCTCAACCACCACATGCCCCACCCCGGGCGTCCCCGGCGGAAAGTTGGCCGGCCGCAACAAGCGGTGCTGACGGTCGATGTAAGGCAGGATCTCGCGCTGGTCCCAGACGTGGTTGCCGGTGGTCACCACATCGACCCCCCCAGCCAGAAACTCGTCGGCCTGTTTGGCGCTGATGCCAAAGCCGTGGGCCGCGTTCTCGCCGCAGACCACCACCAAGTCGGCCTCGTAGCGCCGCCGCAAATCGGGCAGCACCCGCAACAGGGCTTCCCGACCACAGCGGCCCACCACGTCGCCAAAATACAGGATGTTCATCAGACAGGTTCCTTCAGGCAAAGGGGCGGGGCCATCCGGTCGGGAAAGGCAGAGGGAAAGAAAGAAAAAGGCTGGGGAGGCGCGGCCTCCCCAGCCCCCTCGGTCTCTTGGATCCTTCGTAAACGAGGGGTGTTAAATTTGAGAGACGAACAAGCGTAACTTTATCAAATGACTGATCTGAGTGTAACTCGATTGCGTCATGGAGGCCTTTTGTCCATCCTTCTTCTGTCCCTGGACACACGACGCAGATACCCAGATCTTTGATTGAAGAGAAAGGTTGTTGATCTGCGGCAACAGGAACTGCATTAATAAATGCAGCGTTTATAAGTAAATTAAGCGTCTTAAATGGAAGGTTTCCAGTAGCTTTGGTTGGCGGATGGATAATAATGTCAGGGTTTATTGTCCGCAAACGCCCTAATAAAAGTCCGTAGTTCATGCTTTTTTCAAAGCGATGAACTTCGACGTTAGCGCTGAAATCAAAGTCTATTTCTTTAGATGATACTATGTAGCATTCAATTCTTCGGCTTTCTGCAATATTATTAATTGCAGGTACGACAATTTTTGAGAACCCATCAATTCGGTGATCCCCACCAAAAACACAGATTTTTATACTGTTAATAGCCCCCGTTGTGAAAATTAAAGGATAAACCATAGGCTTGTCTGAGAATAAACCAAGGGGTGGTGTAACCGGGGGATAGTAATAAACATTTTCATGAATCTTATTGATCTTAAACCAGTCCCGCATCGTCTCTGTAGACGATAGAACTCCTTTGAATAACTTCAAAATCTTTCTATGTTCTTCAATAATGAACTCCTCTCCATGTTCCTCTAGAGATGGATTYTCAGCCCAAAGAGCAAAATGGTTATCATCTGTAAACCAGTACAGAGGGACTTTTATGCGTTTTCCAAATTCGATCCAATCGGCATATCCTTTGAGACCGCGTGTGAAAATAACCGCAGTCGCTCCAACCATTTCTTCTGGTCTGCCCTTCCATGAAGCATAATCAATGACACGCACTCTTTGCGATATTTTCGCGGGCAAATAGTCAAAATAGAGGCTGCGAGACGGACCGTGGTCTGCTGTTACGACTAAAATTTGTCCATCACTGGGAATATCCGAGTTTATTTCAAGAGAAATTTCCGATGACTTTACGTAATCGTGCCACCAAAATTTGCTTTTGAAAGAACTACCTATTTCCTTGATAATAGACTGGCTAGTTTTGCTCATATCCTCGGGGATATAAGTTATATCATAATCTCCAAATAATTCGAGGCGAAGAAGTTCATTTCGGGGGCGGCGCATCCATTCTTCACACAACACGGCGACGATATTCCCATCGTCAAGGGCTCGGCCCTGTGCGCCCTGGAAGGCACCGACGAGAAGCTGGGTCGCGAGGCGATCAACGCTTTGATGGCCGCCGTGGATGCCTACATTCCGCAGCCGGACCGTCCCAAGGACAAGCCCTTCCTGATGCCGATCGAAGACGTGTTCTCGATCTCGGGTCGTGGCACCGTGGTGACCGGTCGCGTGGAGCGCGGCGTGGTGAAGGTGGGTGAGGAAGTCGAGATCGTCGGCATTCGTCCGACCGTCAAGACGACCTGCACCGGCGTTGAAATGTTCCGCAAGCTGCTCGACCAGGGCGAAGCGGGCGACAACATCGGCGCCCTGCTGCGTGGCACCAAGCGCGACGACGTGGAGCGCGGTCAGGTTCTGGCCAAGCCCGGCTCGATCACGCCGCACACCGAGTTCAAGTGCGAGTGCTACATTCTGACCAAGGAAGAAGGGGGCCGTCACACGCCGTTCTTCTCCAACTATCGTCCGCAGTTCTACTTCCGCACCACCGACGTGACCGGAACGATCGAACTGCCGGAAGGGACCGAGATGGTGATGCCGGGCGATAATATCGCCATGAAGGTGAACCTGATCGCCCCGATCGCGATGGATGAAGGTCTGCGGTTTGCGATCCGCGAGGGTGGCCGCACGGTTGGCGCTGGTGTTGTTGCGTCGATCCTGAAGTAAGAATTTGGGAGATCCCCGCTCCCGAAAAAAAGAGCGGGGATCGAAAAAAAAGAGTTGACCCTACCTACTGGAGCCGCTAAATAACGGCTCCCCGATCGAAAGCCAGATCGATCGAGTTTTGGTAGGTTCGTTAGTCCAAAGACACCCGGTTGTCTTTGGAACGGGCCACCCGGGATCCGCCGGGTGTCACGGCCGCTGGAGGGGTGTAGCTCAACTGGTAGAGCACCGGTCTCCAAAACCGGGGGTTGCGGGTTCGAGTCCTGCCGCCCCTGCCACGGCCGCCGCAGTCCGTTCGGGCTTGTACCGGACCTTAAGCCCGACTCAACCGCGCCCGTCGGCCTTGGAAGGATAGGTTCCAAGCGCAGGCGGTTCGCCATTTCGGAACCGCAGGATGACCAGGACCAGCCCAGGCCAGTACGTCCGTCAGGTCCGTCAGGAAATCGCCAAGGTGACCTGGCCATCGCGCAAGGAAGCCTCCATTTCCACGGCCATGGTGTTTATCATGGTTGCGCTGGCGGCGACTTTTTTCCTTTTTGTCGATTTTCTGTTGGCCGAAGGCGTTCAGCTTCTCTTTGGCTTGGGAGTGTGAGCGCGTGGTCGCCCGCTGGTATGTGATTCACGTCTATTCGGGGTTTGAGAACAAGGTCGCCCAATCCATTCGGGAGCAGGCGACCCAAAAGGGCATGGACTCGTTGATCGAGGAAGTGCTGGTTCCCTCGGAAGAGATTGTTGAAGTTCGTCGTGGGGCTAAGGTCAACGCCGAACGCAAGTTTTTCCCCGGCTACGTGTTGGTCAAAATGGATTTGACCGACGATACGTGGCATCTCGTGAAGAACACGAGCAAAGTGACCGGGTTCCTGGGCGGGCGGGGGCGTCCGTCGCCCATTACCGATCGCGAGGCCGAGCGCATTTTGCACCAGGTCCAAGAAGGCATCGACCGGCCCAAGCCGTCGATCGTCTTCGAGGTGGGCGAGCAGGTGCGGGTGTGCGACGGCCCCTTCACCAGCTTCAACGGCTTGGTGGAGGAAGTGGACGAAGAGCGCGCGCGCCTCAAGGTGTCGGTGTCGATTTTTGGCCGCTCGACCCCCGTGGAACTCGAATACACGCAGGTGGAAAAGATCTGATCCTCCTCCCGGTCGCGAGAGCGCGGCGGGGTGGGAGGGGCGGGCCTCGGCATTGTCTTCGAGGCCGGCTCAGCGTGGGAGGTTTGCTCCGAAGACCTGGGGCGACCGCACCACGGCCCTTCGGGCATTCCTGAACTAAAGGACCGAGGTCAATCATGGCAAAGAAGATCACGGGCTACGTCAAGTTGCAGATCCCGGCTGGTAAGGCGACGCCGTCGCCCCCCGTGGGTCCGGCGCTTGGTCAGCGTGGCCTTAACATCATGGAATTCGTGAAGGCGTTCAACGCGGCCACCCAGAACATGGAGCCGGGCACGCCGACGCCGGTGATTATCACCGCGTATGCCGACCGTACCTTCACCTTCATCACCAAGACCCCGCCGATGACCTACTTCCTCAAGAAGGCGGCGGGCATCACCAGCGGTTCGACCACGCCGGGCAAGGGCACGGTCGGCACGGTGACCATGGCGCAGATCCGCGAGATCGCGGAAAAGAAGATGCAGGACCTGAACTCTCCGACCGTTGAGTCGGCCATGCAGATGGTCATCGGCTCCGCGCGCTCGATGGGTCTGAAGGTGGAGGGCTGAGGTCATGGCGAAGCTGGGCAAGCGTTTGAAGAAGGCCGCCGAGGGCATTGATCCCCTGGCGCAATACGATCTGGCGCAGGCCGTGGGCATGGTGAAGGCCCGCGCCGTTGCCAAGTTCGACGAGACCATTGAGATCGCCCTGGCGCTGGGCGTTGACCCGCGTCACGCCGACCAGATGGTGCGCGGTGTTGTCGGTCTGCCGCACGGCACCGGCAAGACCGTGCGCGTCGCCGTCTTCGCCAAGGGCGACAAGGCCGAGGAAGCCAAGGCCGCCGGCGCCGACGTGGTGGGTGCCGACGATCTGGCCGCCACCATCCAAGGCGGCACCATCGACTTCGACCGCTGCATCGCCACTCCCGACATGATGGGCGTGGTCGGCCGTCTGGGCAAGGTGCTGGGCCCGCGCGGCCTGATGCCGAACCCCAAGCTGGGCTCGGTGACCATGGACGTGGCCGGGGCCGTGCGCGCCGCCAAGGCCGGTCAGGTGCAGTTCCGCGTCGAGAAGGCCGGTCTGATCCACGCCGGTGTCGGTCGCGCCTCGTTCTCCGAAGAGCAGCTGCTCGACAACATCCGCGCCTTCGTGGATGCCATCGTCAAGGCGAAGCCGACCGGGGCCAAGGGCACCTACATGAAGCGCGCCGCGCTGAGCTCGACCATGGGGCCGGGCGTCAAGCTGTCGGTCAGCTCCCTGATCAGCGGCGCCTGAGTTTGACTTTCCCCCCGTCTCCTGGATCCAGGGGGCGGGGGAGCCGGCGATCTCCGGGGTTTCCGGGATCGCCAGCCTGTCCAAGACCGCCGGTGTTTCTCCTCTTGGGGAGGGCTTGAAGGGCTGCGGCCCGCCAGCGCAGACGGGAGGAAACCCCCTGAGTTCATGGGCAACCGGGACTGGGGACGACTTCCGGGGCAGGTTCACCCCCGCGTCCATGGGGCCTTCGGGCCCCAAAGAGGCGGGATTTTGAGGGCAACCAGCCGGTGCCCGGGTCCTCGTACGAGGGGTCGGCGGCGGCCAGGAAGCGGAGATTACCGTGAACCGGGAAGAAAAGAAGGAGCTGATCGCCGAGCTGTCGGGCCTCTTCGGAAGCACCACCACCTGCATCGTCACCCACTACAAGGGCATGACCGTTGCGGAAGTGGAGAAGCTTCGTCGGGAGATGCGCGCGGCCGGTGCCTCGTTCCGCGTCACCAAGAACCGGATCACGCGTCTTGCCCTCGAGGGTACGTCGTTTGAAGGGATTGCCCCCCTGTTCGTCGGCCCCACCGCGATCGCCACGTCGGTCGATCCGGTGGCCGCGGCCAAGGTCTGCGTCGAGTATGCCAAGAAGAACGACAAGCTCGTGATTCTCGGCGGCTCCATGCAGGGCAAGCTGCTGGACACGCAGGCGATCGACGCGCTGGCCAAGCTGCCGTCGCTCGACGAGCTGCGCGGCAAGCTGCTGGGCATGATCAATACCCCGGCCACGCGCATTGCCGGCGTCCTCCAGGCGCCTGCCGGCCAGTTGGCCCGGGTCTTCAACGCGTATGCCACGAAGGACGAGGCCGCCTGATCGCGGTCCCCCCTTTACCCATCGGAAGTCCGACCTTAAATCTACGGAGTAGTGTAAAATGGCCGATCTCGCCAAGCTCGTGGAAGAGCTGTCCGCCCTGACGGTTCTGGAAGCGGCTGAACTGAGCAAGATGCTCGAAGAGAAGTGGGGCGTGTCCGCCGCCGCTCCGGTGGCCGTTGCCGCCGTTGCCGCTGCCGAAGCCGCCCCGGCCGAGGAAGAGAAGACCGAGTTCGACGTCATCCTCGAAGATGCCGGCGACAAGAAGATCAACGTCATCAAGGAAGTCCGCGCCATCACTGGCCTGGGCCTGAAGGAAGCCAAGGACCTGGTCGAAGGCGCTCCGAAGCCCGTCAAGGAAGCCGTGTCCAAGGATGACGCTGCCAAGATGAAGAAGCAGCTGGAAGAAGCCGGCGCCAAGGTGTCGGTGAAGTAAGGCCCCGTTTTCGGGCAGCCCTGACAGGCCGGAGGGAGGGAACGCCGCACGCGCTCCTTCCGTCCGGCCCTGCGGCGTTTATACTGTTGAGGAATTTTCCCGGGGTTTGTCCGGGCCGGCGCTTCAGCCAGCGACGGTGTTTAAGCGGTTTTTTGAGAAGACGGTCAAGGGGGATCCCTCTTGATCCAGGCGGACCAGCACGGTGCGAGCGAGTGAGGAGCGGTTATGACCATGTCGTTGACCAGTCGGAAGCGCATTCGGAAGGACTTCGGCCGGATTCCGACCGTGGCTCCCATGCCCAACCTGATCGAGGTTCAAAAAAGCTCCTATGACCAGTTCCTGCAAATCGGGGTGCCGCAAGACGTCCGCACCGATACCGGCTTGCAGGAAGTCTTCAAGTCCGTCTTCCCCATCAAGGACTTTTCCGGCAAGGGCGAACTGGAGTTCGTGTCCTATGAGCTAGAAGAGCCGAAGTATGACGTGGACGAGTGCCAGCAGCGCGGCATGACCTTCGCCGCCCCCCTCAAGGTGACCTTGCGCCTTGTGGTGTGGGACGTGGATGAGGAGACCGGCTCGCGCTCGATTCGCGACATCAAGGAGCAGGACGTCTATATGGGCGACATGCCGCTCATGACGTCCAACGGCACCTTTATCATCAACGGCACCGAGCGCGTCATCGTCTCGCAGATGCACCGCTCGCCCGGCGTGTTCTTCGACCACGACAAGGGTAAGACCCACTCCTCGGGCAAGTACCTGTTCGCGGCCCGGGTGATCCCCTATCGCGGGTCGTGGCTGGATTTCGAGTTCGACGCCAAGGACCTCGTCTACGTGCGCATCGACCGCCGGCGCAAGCTGCCGGCGACCACCTTGCTCTATGCCCTGGAAGGCAAGATCAGCGAGATGCTGCGCGCCGAGCGGGCCGCCGAGGGGCGCTCGGTGGATCCGGCCGAACTGCCCGGCATGACCGCCGAGGAAATCCTCGACTTCTTCTATGAGAAGCTGACCTTCAACCGCGACGAAAAAGGCTGGAAGGTCGCCTTCACCGCCGATCGCCTGCGCGGCGTCAAGCTGGTGCACGACCTGATCGACGCCCGCACCGGCGAGATCAAGCTCGAAGCCGGCACCAAGGTCACGGCGCGCGCCGCGCGCAAGCTGGCCGAGGACGGCATGACCGAGATGCGCGTGTTCACCGAGGAACTGGTGGGCCGCTATGCCGCCGAGGATATGATCAACGAGGACACGGGCGAGATCTACGCCGAGGCCGGCGACGAACTCACCGAGGCCATGCTCTCCGAGATGGAAAAGGCCGGCTTCACCGAGCTGCGCGTCTTGCACATCGACCATGTCAACGTCGGCCCCTACATCCGTAATACCCTGATGGTGGACAAGAACACCAGTCGGGAAGAGGCGCTGATCGACATCTATCGCGTGATGCGTCCGGGCGAGCCGCCGACCCTGGAGACCGCCGAGGCCTTGTTCCGCGGCCTGTTCTTCGACGCCGAGCGCTATGACCTGTCGGCCGTCGGCCGCGTGAAGATGAACGCCCGCCTGGGCTTCACCATGCAGGAGGTGCCCGACACCGCCCGCGTGCTGCGCAAGGACGACATCTTGCACATCCTGCGGGTGCTGGTCGAACTGAAGGACGGGCGCGGCGAAATCGACGATATCGACCACCTGGGCAACCGCCGGGTGCGCTCGGTCGGCGAACTGATGGAAAACCAGTACCGGGTCGGCCTGCTGCGCATGGAGCGCGCGATTCGCGAGCGCATGAGCAGCGTGGATATCGACACGGTCATGCCCCATGACCTGATTAACGCCAAGCCGGCGGCGGCGGCGGTGCGCGAGTTCTTCGGCTCGTCCCAGCTTTCCCAGTTCATGGACCAGACCAACCCGCTCTCCGAAATCACCCACAAGCGCCGCCTGTCGGCCCTGGGCCCGGGCGGTCTGACCCGCGAACGCGCCGGCTTCGAGGTGCGCGACGTGCACCCGACCCACTACGGCCGCATCTGCCCGATTGAGACGCCGGAAGGCCCGAACATCGGTCTGATCAACTCGCTCGCCACCTACGCCCGCGTCAACCAGTACGGCTTCATCGAGGCGCCCTATCGCAAGGTGGAGGACGGCCAGGTGACGGACGAGGTCGTCTACATGTCGGCGATGGAGGAAGGCCGCTACATCGTGGCCCAGGCCAACCGCCCCGCTGACTCCCGAAGGCCGGTTCGTCGAAGACTTGGTGTCCTGCCGCAAGGCCGGCGACTACGAGATGGTGGCCCCTAAGGAGATCCACTACATCGACGTGTCGCCCAAGCAGTTGGTGTCGGTGGCCGCCGCGCTCATCCCCTTCTTGGAAAACGACGACGCCAACCGCGCCCTGATGGGATCGAACATGCAGCGTCAGGCCGTGCCCTTGGTGCGCGCCGAGGCGCCCTATGTCGGCACCGGCATGGAAGCGGCGGTGGCGCGCGATTCGGGCGCGACCATTTCGGCGCGCCGCGCCGGCGTGGTGCAGCAGGTAGACGCGACCCGTATCGTGATCCGGGCCACCGAGAACCTGCGCGCGGCCGAATCGGGCGTGGATATCTATCGCTTGCAGAAGTTCCAGCGCTCCAACCAGAACACCTGTATCAACCAGCGCCCGCTGGTGAAGGTGGGCGACGTGGTGAGCCGGGGCGACATTCTGGCCGATGGTCCCTCGACCGACATGGGCGAGCTGGCGCTGGGTCGGAACGTGCTCGTGGCGTTCATGCCGTGGAACGGCTACAACTTTGAGGACTCCATCCTCATCAGCGAGCGCATCGTGCGCGATGACGTGTTCACCTCGATCCACATCGAGGAGTTCGAGGTCATGGCCCGCGATACCAAGTTGGGCCAGGAGGAAATCACCCGCGACATTCCCAACGTCGGCGAGGAAGCCCTCAAGAACCTCGACGAGGCGAGCATCGTTTACATCGGCGCCGAGGTGCAGGCCGGCGACATCTTGGTGGGCAAGGTCACGCCCAAGGGCGAAAGCCCGATGACCCCGGAAGAAAAGCTGCTGCGCGCCATCTTTGGCGAAAAGGCCTCGGACGTACGCGATACGTCCTTGCGCATTCCGCCCGGCGTCACCGGCACCGTGGTCGAGGTGCGGGTGTTCAACCGGCGCGGCGTGGACAAGGACGAGCGCGCCATGGCCATCGAGCGCCAGGAGATCGAAAGCTTGGCCAAGGACCGCGACGACGAGCGCGCCATTTTGGAAGGCTCGTTTGCGCGTCGGCTCAAGGGCTTGCTGCTGGGCCAGACCGTGGTTGGCGGTCCGCGCGGCATGAGCAACGGCATTCAGATCACCGACGAGGTGCTGGCCACCTACACGGCGGCCCAGTGGCGCCAGATTGCGGTCGAGGACGACACGGCGGCCCAGGGCATTGAAGACCTGAAGAAGGCCTACGAGGAATCCATCGGCAAGATCCAGGAGCGCTTCGAGAACAAGGTCGAAAAGCTCCAGCGCGGCGACGAACTGCCGCCCGGCGTGCTGAAGATGGTCAAGGTCTTCGTCGCGGTGAAGCGCAAGCTGCAACCGGGCGACAAGATGGCCGGTCGCCACGGGAACAAGGGCGTGATCTCCAAGATCAATCCGATCGAGGACATGCCCTATCTCGAGGACGGCACCTACGTGGACATCGTGCTCAACCCCCTGGGCGTGCCGTCGCGCATGAACGTGGGGCAGATTCTCGAAACCCACCTGGGCTGGGCCTGCCGCGGCCTGGGCGCCCAGGTGGCCGAGCTTCTGGCCGGGGTCAAGCGCGGCGAAACCGAGATGGGCTTGCTGCGCGAGCGGCTCGACGACATCTACGGCCCGCGCCACGCCCAGGACGATCTGGCCCAGATGAGCGACGAGCAGGTGCGCGATCTGGCCCATAACCTGCGCAACGGCGTGCCGATCGCCTCGCCGGTGTTTGATGGCGCGCGTGAATCCGACATTTGCGATATGCTGCGTAAGGCGGGGCTCGATCCGTCGGGTCAGGTCACCCTGCGCGACGGTCGCACGGGCGAGACCTTCGACCGTAAGGTCACGGTGGGCTACATCTATATGTTGAAGCTGCACCACTTGGTGGACGACAAGATCCACGCCCGCTCGATTGGGCCCTATTCACTCGTCACCCAGCAGCCGCTGGGCGGCAAGGCCCAGTTCGGCGGCCAGCGCTTCGGGGAAATGGAAGTGTGGGCGCTCGAAGCCTATGGCGCCGCCTACACCTTGCAGGAAATGCTCACGGTCAAGTCGGACGACGTGTCCGGCCGCACCAAGGTGTACGAGGCGATCGTCAAGGGCGACGACACGTTCGAAGCCGGCATTCCCGAAAGCTTTAACGTGCTGGTCAAGGAAATGCGCTCGCTGGGCCTCGACGTCGAGTTGGGCCAGAGCAGCTATTAAGACTGGTGATCTCGTCGGCGCGCCGGGCCCCAAGGGCTTCCGGCGCGCGGGCGGCACGTCCGGAATGAGTGGGGCGCGGATCCCGTTTTTCACACCGCGCCCGCCGCGAACAGGCGGGAGAAGGCAGGCATGAACGAACTCACCAAAATCTTTGGTCAGGTTTCCGGCACCCAGTCGTTTGACCAGATCAAGATTTCCATTGCCAGCCCGGAGAAGATCCGGTCTTGGTCCTTCGGCGAGATCAAGAAGCCGGAGACCATCAACTACCGGACCTTCAAGCCGGAACGGGACGGCCTGTTCTGCGCGCGGATCTTCGGGCCGATCAAGGATTATGAGTGCTTGTGCGGCAAGTACAAGCGCATGAAGTATCGCGGCATCATCTGCGAAAAGTGCGGCGTGGAAGTCACGCTGTCCAAGGTGCGGCGCGAGCGCATGGGCCACATCGAACTGGCCGCGCCGGTTGCCCACATCTGGTTCATGAAGTCCTTGCCGAGCCGGGTCGGTCTGCTGATCGACATGACTCTGAAGGACCTGGAGCGCGTTCTCTACTTCGAAAACTACGTGGTGATCGAGCCCGGCCTGACGCCGCTCAAGCTCCACGAAATGCTGACCGAAGAACAGTTCCAGCGCGCCCAGGAAGAGTACGGCCAAGACAGCTTTACTGCGGGCATCGGCGCCGAGGCCATCCGCGACATGCTGATGGCCATCGACCTGGAGGTCCTCAAGGAGGACATGAAGGCCGAGTTGCGCGAGACCACCTCGGAGGCCAAGCGCAAGAAGCTGGTCAAGCGTCTCAAGATCGTGGACGCCTTCTTGGAGTCAGGTTGCCGGCCGGAATGGATGATCATGGAAGTGATTCCGGTCATCCCGCCCGAACTGCGCCCGCTGGTGCCCCTCGACGGCGGCCGCTTTGCCACCTCGGACCTCAACGACCTGTACCGCCGCGTCATCAACCGCAACAACCGTCTGAAGCGGCTGATTCCAGCGCGCCCAGGAAGAGTACGGCCAAGACAGCTTTACTGCGGGCATCGGCGCCGAGGCCATCCGCGACATGCTGATGGCCATCGACCTGGAGGTCCTCAAGGAGGACATGAAGGCCGAGTTGCGCGAGACCACCTCGGAGGCCAAGCGCAAGAAGCTGGTCAAGCGTCTCAAGATCGTGGACGCCTTCTTGGAGTCAGGTTGCCGGCCGGAATGGATGATCATGGAAGTGATTCCGGTCATCCCGCCCGAACTGCGCCCGCTGGTGCCCCTCGACGGCGGCCGCTTTGCCACCTCGGACCTCAACGACCTGTACCGCCGCGTCATCAACCGCAACAACCGTCTGAAGCGGCTGATCGAACTGCGCGCCCCTGACATCATCATCCGCAACGAAAAGCGCATGCTCCAGGAGTCGGTGGATGCGCTGTTCGACAACGGCCGGCGTGGCCGGGCGATCACGGGCGCCAACAAGCGGCCGCTCAAGTCGCTGTCCGACATGCTCAAGGGCAAGCAGGGTCGCTTCCGTCAGAACCTGCTGGGCAAGCGCGTGGACTACTCCGGTCGTTCGGTGATCGTGGTGGGCCCGGAGCTCAAGCTGCACCAGTGCGGCCTGCCCAAGAAGATGGCCCTCGAACTGTTCAAGCCCTTTGTGTACTCCAAGCTGGAACAGTACCACTACGCGACCACCATCAAGGCGGCCAAGCGCATGGTGGAAAAGGAGCGTCCCGAGGTCTGGGATATCCTGGAAGAGGTCATCCGCGAGCACCCGGTGATGCTCAACCGCGCGCCGACCCTGCACCGCCTGGGTATTCAAGCCTTCGAGCCGGTGCTGATCGAAGGTAAGGCGATCCAGCTTCACCCGCTGGTCTGTACCGCGTTCAACGCCGACTTCGACGGTGACCAGATGGCCGTGCACGTGCCGCTGTCGCTGGAAGCGCAGTTGGAAGCGCGCGTGCTGATGATGTCCACCAACAACATCCTCTCGCCCGCCAACGGTAAGCCGATCATCGTGCCGACCCAGGACATCGTGCTGGGGCTTTATTACCTGACCTTGGAACGCGAGGGCGAGCCGGGCGAAGGCATGGCCTTTGGCACCATCGCCGAGATCGAGCACGCCTTGTTCTCCAAGACCGTGAGCCTCCAGGCCAAGGTCCGCTCGCGCCTGCATACCGTGGACGAGACCGGCGCCCCGGTGATCCGCACCGTCGAGACCACGCCGGGCCGCATGCTGCTCTCCCAGTTGCTGCCTCGCCACCCGGCCTTGCCGTTTAGCCTGATCAACCGTCTGCTGCGTAAGAAGGACATCACCGACGTCATCGACTCGGTGTACCGTCACTGCGGCCAGAAGGAGACGGTCATTTTCTGCGACCGCGTCATGGCGCTCGGCTATGCCCACGCCGCGCGGGCCGGCATCTCGTTTGGCAAGGACGATCTGGTGATCCCGCCGACCAAGGAAGGTCTGGTGGCCGCCACCGAAGCCGAGGTCAAGGAGTTCGAGCAGCAGTACCAAGACGGTCTGATCACCCAGGGCGAAAAGTACAACAAGGTCATCGACGCCTGGTCGCACTGCACCGACAAGGTGGCCGACGAGATGATGAAGGAGATCGCGAAGATCGAGCCAGGCCGGCCGGTCAACTCGGTCTACATGATGGCCCACTCCGGTGCCCGTGGCTCGGCGGCGCAGATGAAGCAGCTTGCCGGTATGCGCGGCCTGATGGCCAAGCCGTCGGGCGAGATCATCGAAACGCCGATCGTGTCGAACTTTAAGGAAGGCCTGACCGTGTTGGAGTACTTCAACTCCACCCACGGCGCCCGCAAGGGTCTGGCCGACACCGCCTTGAAGACCGCGAACTCGGGCTACCTGACCCGTCGTCTGGTGGACGTCGCCCAGGATGCCATCATCGTCATCGACGATTGCGGCACCACGCGCGGCATCACCGCCATGCCGGTGGTGGAAGGCGGCCAGATCATCGCCTCGCTCGGCGAGCGCGTGCTGGGACGCACGGCGGCCGAGGATGTGATCGACTCGTCGGGCGCCCTCATCATCGCCAACAACAAGCTCATCGACGAACGCGATGTCGAGCTGCTGGAGCGGGCCGGCATCGAGCAGGTGCGCATCCGCTCGGTGCTGACCTGCGACGCCGAGGGCGGGATCTGCGGCAAGTGCTATGGCCGCGATCTGGCGCGCGGCACCTCGGTCAACATCGGCGAGGCGGTCGGCGTGATTGCCGCCCAGTCGATCGGCGAGCCGGGCACCCAGCTCACCATGCGTACCTTCCACATCGGCGGCGCCGCCCAGCGGGGCGCCGAACAGTCGAGCGTGGAAGCGGCCTTCGACGGCAAGATCGTCGTGACCAACCGTCAGGTCGTGAGCAACTCCGAGGGCGTGCTGATCGTCATGGCCCGGAACTGCGAAGTGGCCATCACCGACGACGCCGGGCGCGAAAAGGCCCGCTACCGCGTGCCCTATGGCTCGCGCTTGCTGACCGACCATGGCCGCGACGTGACCAAAGGCGCCAAGCTGGCCGAGTGGGACCCGTACACCCTGCCGATCATCACCGAGCGCGAGGGCTATGCCCGCTACAACGACTTGGTGGAAGGTGTCTCGGTGCGCGAGGTTGTGGACGAGGCCACCGGCATTGCATCGCGCGTGGTGGTCGAGTGGAAGAACCAGCCCAAGGGCTCGGATCTGAAGCCGCGCATCACCTTGCATACCGAGTCCGGCGAGGCGGTCTTGCTCGGCAACGGGCTGGAGGCGCGCTACTACATGTCGGTGGATGCCATCTTGTCGGTGGAAAACGGCCAGAAGGTTCACGCCGGTGACGTGCTGGCTCGTATCCCTCGCGAAGGCTCCAAGACGCGTGACATCACCGGTGGTCTGCCGCGTGTGGCCGAACTCTTTGAGGCCCGCAAGCCCAAGGACCACGCCATCATTTCGGAAATCGACGGGCGCGTGGAGTTCGGCAAGGACTACAAGAACAAGCGCCGCTTGCTGGTTGTGCCCGAGGATGGGGATCCGGTGGAATACCTGCTGCCCAAGGGCAAGCACTTGACCATTCAGGAGGGGGATTTCGTTCGCAAGGGCGACGCCCTGATGGATGGCAACCCGGTGCCGCACGATATCTTGCGCGTGATGGGCGTCGAGGCACTGGCCAATTACTTGATCAAGGAAATCCAGGACGTTTATCGTCTGCAAGGCGTGAAGATCAACGACAAGCATATTGAAGTGATCGCTCGCCAGATGTTGCAGAAGGTCGAGATCACCGAACCCGGCGACACCACCTTCTTGGTGGGKGAACTGGTGGATCGGGTGGATTACCAGATCGAAAACGAAAAGACGTTGCGCGAGAACGGCCGCCCGGCTGGGGCGATCCCGGTCTTGCAGGGCATCACCAAGGCCTCGCTGCAAACCCACTCCTTCATCTCGGCGGCTTCGTTCCAGGAGACGACGCGCGTGCTGACCGAGGCGGCGGTGTCGGGCAAGAGCGACGACTTGGCGGGTCTCAAGGAGAACGTCATCGTGGGCCGTCTGATCCCGGCCGGGACGGGCGCCATGATGAACCGCCTGCGGGCTGTGGCGGCGCGCCGCGATCGCGAGGTGGAGGCTACCCGGGCCGCCGAGCTGCCCCGCTTGGTCGATCTGAACGAGTCGCCGGCGCCGGAGGTGCCCCCGGCGGCGTAACGCGAAAAGGGGGGGCCAATTCATAAAAGAAAGCGACGGTCTGGAGGCGTCAGCCTCCAGGCAGGCGCTTGGGGGCGGCAGCCCTCAAGAGTCGAGGCTGGCCCCTCTCGTGTTGCGAGGCCCCCGGACGCGTCTTGTCGTTCCGGGGGCTTTTTTTCGCCTTGCGGAAAAAAAAGAAAGGCGGAACGCCGAGTCTTCACGGGAAAGACGTCAGGAAAGTGTTGATTGGCTCTTAACGACAGCGTAGAAAGGTCGCCCCGGTGCATTGGGCGACACCAGCGTTGCCGCGATGCCTGGGGACCTGGGTTGGAACCAGCGTAGCCCAACCGTTTTCCCTTGACGAAGACGGGGCGCATCCTTATGATGCCGCCTCTCTCAGTCGGCGGCGGTAGGCGCACATCCCGGATGGGTTGCCCTAGACGCGTTGATTGAGTCTCGCTTCTGGCCGCTCGGCCGGTGTATTGAGGCAGCTGGACGAACCCGGGCCCTGATGGGTCGGTCTCCGGCCGCCGGCACAATCGTATCGTCGCGACCCCTCGCCGCTCGGGCGACGCGCCCGAGCCTTTGTCGTGATGGTTCTGTTGTTTTTTAACGCGTATTTTGGGTGGCCTTGAGAAGGGACGTTCGATGCCGACGATCAATCAGCTCATCCGCAAGCCCCGTCGAGCGGAAGGCAAGCGCAACAAGGTGCCGGCCATGCAGGCCTGCCCGCAGAAGCGCGGAGTCTGTACCCGCGTTTATACTACGACGCCGAAGAAGCCGAACTCGGCCCTTCGTAAGGTCGCGCGCGTGCGGCTGACCAACGGTTTCGAGGTCACGAGCTACATTCCGGGTGAAGGGCACAACCTTCAGGAGCACTCCGTGGTGATGATCCGCGGCGGCCGCGTGAAGGACCTTCCGGGTGTTCGGTACCACATCATCCGCGGTGTCCTGGATACCCAGGGCGTTAAGGACCGTCGTCAGCGTCGTTCGAAGTACGGCGCGAAGCGTCCCAAGTAAGAGATCGAGGAAGCCATGTCCCGTCGTCGCGCAGCGGAAAAGCGTGAAGTTCTCCCCGACGCCAAGTTCGGTGATGTCGTTGTTGCCAAGTTCATCAATTCGGTGATGCTGGAAGGCAAGAAGGGCGTTGCGGAGAAGATTGTCTACGGTGCCTTCGATCGCATTCAGGCCAAGACCGGTCAGGATCCGCTGAAGGTTTTTCATGACGCCATTGACAACGTGAAGCCCGCCGTTGAGGTGCGTTCGCGTCGTGTTGGTGGTGCGACTTATCAGGTTCCCGTGGAAGTCCGTCCAGACCGGCGCCAGGCGCTGGCCCTGCGCTGGCTGATCGATTTTGCGCGCAAGCGCTCGGAAACCACCATGATCGATCGCCTGACTGGCGAGTTTCTGGATGCGTCATCGAATCGCGGTGGCGCGGTGAAGAAGCGTGAGGATACGCATCGCATGGCCGACGCCAACAAGGCGTTCAGCCACTACCGCTGGTAACCCCACGAGATCCGGACAGAGAGTTAGGCGGCATGACACGCGACACCCCGCTGGAACGCTATCGTAATATCGGCATCATGGCCCACATCGATGCCGGGAAGACGACGACCACCGAGCGTATTCTGTACTACACTGGCAAGTCCCATAAGATCGGCGAAGTCCACGACGGCGCCGCGACGATGGACTGGATGGAGCAGGAACAGGAACGCGGCATCACCATCACCTCGGCGGCCACCACGGCGTTCTGGGCGGACCACCGAGTCAACATCATCGACACCCCGGGCCACGTGGACTTCACCATTGAGGTGGAGCGTTCCTTGCGTGTGCTGGACGGCGCCATTGCCGTGTTCGACTCGGTGGCCGGCGTCGAGCCGCAGTCCGAGACCGTGTGGCGTCAGGCGGACAAGTACGGCGTGCCCCGCATGTGCTTCGTCAACAAGATGGACCGCATGGGGTCGAACTTCTATCGGTGCGTTGACATGATCGTGGACCGCCTGGGTGCGCGTCCGCTGGTCATCAACCTGCCGATCGGGTCCGAGGCCGAGTACGTGGGCCTCGTGGATCTGGTGAAGATGAAGGCCATCATCTGGCGTGGCGACGATCTGGGGGCCTCGTTCGACGAGGTCGAGATCCCGGCCGACATGCAAGACAAGGCCCTGGAATACCGCGAGAAGCTGATCGAGACTGCGGTCGAGGTCGATGACGCCGCCATGGAAGCCTACTTGGAGGGCAACGAGCCCGACGAGGCGACCTTGCGGGCGTGCATCCGCAAGGGCACCATCGAGATGAAGTTCGTGCCGGTTCTGAACGGCTCGGCCTTCAAGAACAAGGGCGTGCAGCCCATGCTCGATGCCGTGGTGGACTATCTGCCGTCGCCGCTCGACGTGCCGCCGATTCGTGGCGTGCTGCCCGACAGCGACACCGAAGTGCACCGCCTGTCCTCGGACGACGAGCCGTTTGCGGCGCTGGCCTTCAAGATCATGAACGATCCGTTCGTGGGCTCGCTGACCTTCGCGCGCATCTACTCGGGGCGTCTGGAGTCCGGCTCCTACGTCATCAACACGGTGAAGAACAAGCGCGAGCGTATCGGCCGCATGCTGCTGATGCACGCCAACAACCGTGAAGAGATCAAGAGCGCGGCGGCTGGTGACATCGTGGCGCTGGTCGGTCTCAAGGACACGACCACGGGCGATACCCTGTGCGATCCGGCCAAGCCTGTGATCTTGGAGCGCATGGAGTTCCCCGAGCCGGTGATCGAGGTGGCGGTCGAGCCCAAGACCAAGGGCGACATCGAGAAGATGGGCTTGGCGCTGGCGCGTCTGGCGGCCGAAGATCCCTCGTTCCGCGTGTCCACCGACTCCGAGTCGGGTCAGACCGTGATCAAGGGCATGGGCGAACTGCACCTGGAAATCATCGTCGATCGCATGCGGCGTGAGTTCAAGGTGGAGTGCTCGGTGGGTGCCCCGCAGGTGGCCTATCGCGAGACCATTTCCAAGACCTACACGGTCGATTACACCCACAAGAAGCAGTCGGGCGGCTCGGGTCAGTACGCGAAGGTGTCGATCACCTTCGAGCCGTTGACCCCGGGATCCGGCTACCAGTTCGAGAGCAAGATTGTCGGCGGTTCGGTGCCCAAGGAATACGTGCCGGGCGTCGAAAAGGGCTTGGCCTCGGCGATCGATACCGGCGTGATCGCTGGCTTCCCGGTGACCGATCTGAAGGCCACCTTGGTGGACGGCGGGTATCACGACGTGGACTCCAGCGTGCTGGCCTTCGAAATCGCGGCGCGTGCCGCGTTCCGCGAGGGTCTGCCCAAGGCCGGGCCGAAGCTGCTGGAACCGATCATGCGCGTCGAGGTGGTGACCCCCGACGAGTATATGGGCGACATCATCGGCGATCTGAACAGCCGCCGGGGTGCCGTTTCCGGGATGGACCAGCGCGGCAATGCCCGCGTCGTTTCGGCCAGCGTGCCTCTGGCCAACATGTTCGGTTACGTGAACAACCTGCGTTCCATGTCCCAGGGCCGGGCGCAGTACACGATGCACTTCGACCACTACGCCGAAGTGCCGAATAACGTGGCCGAAGAAATTCGCAGCAAGATGGCCGGCTGACGTCCGCGAGCCGACGACGGAGAGAGAAGTATGTCGAAAGAAAAGTTTGAGCGCAGCAAGCCGCACTGTAACGTCGGCACCATTGGTCACGTTGACCATGGCAAGACCACCCTGACCGCCGCCATCACCAAGGTGCTGGCCGAGTCGGGCGGCGCCAAGTTCCAGGCCTACGACCAGATCGACAAGGCCCCGGAAGAGCGCGCCCGTGGCATCACGATCTCGACCGCCCACGTTGAGTACGAGACGGCCAACCGTCACTACGCCCACGTGGACTGCCCGGGTCACGCCGACTACGTGAAGAACATGATCACCGGCGCGGCCCAGATGGACGGCGCGATCTTGGTGGTGTCGGCCGCGGACGGCCCGATGCCCCAGACCCGCGAGCACATCTTGTTGGCCCGTCAGGTCGGCGTGCCGGCCCTGGTGGTGTTCCTCAACAAGTGCGACATGGTCGATGACGAGGAGCTGCTGGAGCTGGTGGAACTGGAAGTTCGCGAGCTGCTGTCCTCCTACGACTTCCCGGGCGACGATATTCCCATCGTCAAGGGCTCGGCCCTGTGCGCCCTGGAAGGCACCGACGAGAAGCTGGGTCGCGAGGCGATCAACGCTTTGATGGCCGCCGTGGATGCCTACATTCCGCAGCCGGACCGTCCCAAGGACAAGCCCTTCCTGATGCCGATCGAAGACGTGTTCTCGATCTCGGGTCGTGGCACCGTGGTGACCGGTCGCGTGGAGCGCGGCGTGGTGAAGGTGGGTGAGGAAGTCGAGATCGTCGGCATTCGTCCGACCGTCAAGACGACCTGCACCGGCGTTGAAATGTTCCGCAAGCTGCTCGACCAGGGCGAAGCGGGCGACAACATCGGCGCCCTGCTGCGTGGCACCAAGCGCGACTCCCCGCCAAAGGACCCCTGCCATGCCCCCTTCCTTGCCCCCCTACCATCCCGAGGCCTTTGCCCGGCGCCGACCTTATCTGCTGGTGCGAAGCCGGGTTCTGGCGGCCCTTCGGGCGTTTTTCGCGGCGCGCGGTGCCTTGGAGGTGGACACCCCGGCCCTTCAGGTCAGCCCCGGGCTGGAGCCGCATTTGATGGCCTTCAAGACCCGGCTCGACGGTCCGTTTGGCCAGGGCAAGCGCGATCTGTACCTGCACACCTCGCCTGAGTTCGCCATGAAAAAAATCCTGGCGGCCGGCGAGCCTGCGATTTTTCAGATTGCCCACGTTTTTCGCAATGGCGAGCGCAGCCCAACCCATCACCCCGAGTTCACCATGCTGGAATGGTATCGCGTCGGGCAGAGTTTTAGCGCGCTGATGGACGAGACCGAAGCCCTGGTGGCGGCCGTGGCCCGTGCCGCCGGGACCGACGTGCTGCACTGGAAAGGCCAGACCTTCGATCCCTTCGGCCCCTGGGAGCGCCTCAGTGTGTCCGAAGCCCTGGCGCGGCACACCGGCATCAACCTCCCGCCCCTCCTTGATCACGCTGTTACCCTCAGCGGCCAGCCTCACGAGCCCGATCCCGGCCCGCTGGCCGCCGCGGCCCAGACGATTGGCGTGCGCACCGAGCCCCAGGACCGCTTCGAGGATGTGTTTTTCCGCATTCTCCTCGACCGGGTCGAGCCCCACCTCGGCCACGAGCGGCCGTGCTTTTTGTATGGCTATCCCCTGTGCATGGCGGCGCTCTCACGCCCTGACCCCGCCGACCCCCGCTTTGCCGAGCGCTTCGAGGCCTATGTCGGCGGCTTGGAACTGGCCAACGCCTTTGGCGAACTCACCGATCCCGTCGAACAACGCGCCCGCTTCGTCGCCGACATGGATGTCAAGGAGCGCCTCTACGGCGAGCGCTATCCCCTCGACGAAGCGTTTCTGGAGGCCTTACACCAAGGCCTGCCGCCGTGTTGTGGCAGTGCCTTGGGGGTGGATCGGCTGGTGATGCTGGTCAGCGGCGCGCGCCACATTGACGACGTCCAGTGGATGCCCGTCGTCTCCTAGCTCAAGCAACGAGGGGTCTGGGGAGGCCGCGCCTCCCCGGCCTTTTCTCTCTCAAAAAGCAGGCCGGGAAGGCCACGCCTCCCCAGACCCCTCGTTCCCGCAGTGGACAGAACCCCCAGGGCTGCCTACTCTTAGCACAGGCAACGCTGGCAGACGGGATACCGCCCGATGACGCAGGCACAGGACGCGGGAAAAACGACACGGCGCGCGCCGCCTCGTTCTGGGCGTGGTCCTAGCTGGCCTCTCGGCGTGCTCCAGCCGCGCTCCGGCCCCCGCTATTCCGGCCCCCTCCCTGCCCCCCCAGGCCCAGGCCCCGCTGTCACCGTCCCCCCCCGCCCATTTCTCGCGGCCAGAGGCGGAAGCCCTGTTCACCTTTGGCTATAATTCTGTTCTAGAACGCTACATTGATCCCGTCAGCCTCAGCGATATCGGCCTTGCCGGTCTCAAGGCGCTGGAGCCCCTGGATCCGGCGCTCAAAATTCGCCGCGCCGGGAGCAGTCTGGAGGTCGTGCGCTCCAACGCGGTGATTGGCAGCTTCCGCCTGCCGGCGGCTGACGATGCGCCGGGCTGGGGCCGGGTCACGGCGGGGGTTTTGGGGCTCTTGGTAGACGGAACCCCGGTTTTGCACCAAAAGCCCTCTGAAGCTCTTTACAAGACCGTTTTTGAGGGCGCGCTGGCCCCTCTTGATCCGTTTTCCCGCTACGCGACCAGCGAAGAAGCCAACACGCATCGCGGGATGCGCAACGGCTTTGGCGGGGTGGGCCTGCTGTTCGAAAGCATCGACAACGCGGTGACCATCACCCGGGTCTTGCCAGGCACACCAGCCGAGGCGGCCGGGCTGCGACCGGGCCACCGTATTTTGGCTATTGATGGCCATCTGGCCCACGGGCAGGGCAGCGAGCAGGTGCGCGAATGGCTGCGCGGCCCCACCAACAGCGACGTGACCCTGACCGTGGAGGATGCCGAGAGCGCCCGGCGCTGGCTGGTGGTCCTGACCCGAACCCTGATCTTGCTGCCCACCGTGGAAGCCGACCTGGACAACACGCTCGGCATCATTCGCATCACCAGCTTTAACCAGCGCACCACCACGGCGGTGGCCGAGGTCCTGGCCGGCATGCAACGGCAAACCCGGGGCACCTTGCAAGGGGTGATTCTTGACCTGCGCGGCAATCCCGGCGGCCTCCTGGACCAAGCGGTGTCGCTGAGTGACTTGTTTTTGGAACGGGGCCCAATCGTTTCCACCCGGGGGCGCCACCCGGACGCCCGGCAGTTTTACAGCGCAACCCCGGGCGACCTCAGCAGCGGCGTCCCTCTCGCGGTGTTGATCGACGGGGAGAGCGCCTCGGCAGCCGAGATCGTGGCGGCGGCCTTGCAAGACAGCGGGCGCGCCGTGGTGATTGGCACCACCTCTTACGGCAAGGGCACAGTGCAAACCGTGATCCAGTTGCCCAACGGCGGCGAACTGACCCTCACGTGGTCCCGCTTTCACACGCCCTCGGGCTATGTCTTACATGGACTCGGCGTGATGCCGGCGGCGTGCACCAGCGGGCAGGACAATGCCGAAACGGTCCTCCTGGACATGCACGAGCACGAAGCCGAGCGTGCCAGCCAAAGCGGCCTGTGGCGCAGTGTCGATCCGCGTCAAAGCGCCCAACGCGCCACCCTTCGCGCCAGTTGCCCGCCCCAACCCCATCCCGAAGCGGCGATCGACGACCAAGTCGCCCACCGACTCTTGGAGGATCGGGCCTTGTATCGCCAAGCGCTGCGCCTGACCCAGCCCTTGCAGGCGGCCCGCGGCCTGTGACATCCTGGGCCCGACTCGTTGAGCGCGCCGAAAAGCGGCGAAATCCGCCTGATGTCCGAGCCCATGCTTGACATCCCGGTGGAGCCGCGTATCTTGCGCGCTCCTTTTGTTCGTTCCATCATTGTGACAAGAAAACGGGGTTCCGGGCCATGGCCAAACCTGCCACCATCCTGGTGAAGCTGGAAAGCACCGCGGATACGGGCTACTTCTACGTGGTCAAGAAGAATCCGCGCAAAACCACCAACAAGCTTGAGTTCCGCAAGTACGACCCGAAGGTGCGCAAGCACGTCGTCTTCCGCGAAACCAAGCTGAAGTAAGAACCGCCCGGCCGTCCGGGCCGCCGCGTGTCGCGTCAAGTCCCGTTGATCGTTCGCCGATCAGCGGGTTTTGGCGTTTTTAGGCAGTAACCAAGGGGTGTGGGGAGGCCGCGCCTCCCCGGCCTTCCTTTTCTTTACCGAGCAGGCGACGACCCCGCCGCCCCGAGAAAGCGCGCCACGGTCTGGAGAAAGCTCGCCACCGAAATCGGCTTGGCGATGTAGCCCTCGCAGCCCCCCTCCCGAATCTTTTCCTCATCCCCCTTCATGGCAAAAGCGGTCACGGCGATGACCGGGATGGGACGCAAGGCCGGGTCTTCCTTGAGCATGCGGGTAATCTCCAGCCCCGACACCTCGGGCAACTGAATATCCATCAAGATCAGGTCGGGTCGGTGCTCGCGCACGAGATCAAGAACATTACGACCATCCTTGGCCTGAAGGGTCTCGTAGCCATTGGCCTGGAGAAGGTCGTTGAACAGCTTCATGTTCAGATCGTTGTCCTCAACGATCAGGATTTTCTTCGCCATGGCCAGGACCGAACTCCCCAAAGAACACCTCTGCCGCTCGTGCCTCGCCCACCATCGGGGGCCCGAGCGCTCCCCTGTCAGTTTATGGCAAATAAGATCCCCCCCGAAACCACCAAGGACCCCCGGAAGGAAATCTCGTCCCGTTCAGCACGGACCAACGTCGACCGAGGGGAGCGGGGAGACCGCACCCCCCCGGCCGTCTCTCGCCCTCTCACTCACCCGATAGCCCTGCCGGATTGAGCACCACAGATTCGACAACTTATCCACAGTTTCGCGCAGCAAGGAGGAGGAAAAAAGTTATCCACAGATTCGGGGCGTTATCCACAGATCCCCTCGAAAAAAATTGGACTCTAGTCACGAAAAATTGGACTCTACGCACACGACTCGAGGAAAATCCTTGGACTCTACTCACACAAACAAATAACTTAAGTTTACAAATAATTTTCAATTGCTTGTGTGAGTAGAGTCCAACTTGACAACCACATTGAGATGCGCCATACTCCATGGGTCTTCCGGAAATTATGGAAGTTATTATATTTTTAGCGGTTTTTTATGAAGTGCTTTTTAAATAAAAGACCTTGCATGAGGCTTGAAACCCATCAAAGAGAAAATATCAAAAAAGGCAGAGAACAAAACCTCTTGTCAGGAACCACAAAAACGCCGATCCCCGGAATCATCCTCAAATGAACTTGATGATGATTTAAATTTTGGTATTACTCATGCGGGTTTTGCTCTTACCTGTTTACCACACAAAAAACAGACGCTGAAGTTTGGCGCCGAGAAAATGGACGCGTTACCCTCTTAGTTCGTCCAGGTTATAATCGTGCAGGACAACCTATAGGTCTTCCCTATGGGTCAAGAGCAAGAATGATACTCCTGTATCTACAGACGGAAGCTCTTAAGACAGGATCTCCGGAAGTAGAACTTGGAGGATCAATGGCTGCCTGGATGACTCGTATGGGAATTTCTGTTGGTGGTAAAAGCTATCGCTTGATCGATGAACAAGCAATGCGTCTCTCATTATGTTCGCTCACTTTTTTTGGGATGAACGGGGTGGCGAAGCTTTTAAAAATTCAAACTTTGTAGAAGGTGGACTTTGTCTTAGTGAAATGACAGATGATGGTCGCCAAAAAAGGCTTTGGACACAGACAGCTATACTATCGGACGATTTTTTTCGTAGCCTTAAACAACATGCCGTTCCCGTTCTTGAATCTGCTGTGCGAACTTTAGCTAATCGTTCTCTTGCCTTAGATATTTATATATGGCTTGCTTATCGTCTACATGTTCTGCAGCACCCAACCACAATAGGGTGGGCGTCTCTCCGTGGACAATTTGGANCGGGCTTTGACGATAAAACCCCCATGAGCCAGTTTCGCCGTACTTTTTTGGAAAACCTCCGTTTGCTCTTCAAGTGTATCCAGAAGCCCGGGTCGATCTAGACAACATGGGAGGTGTGATTCTTCATCCATGTCGTCCTCCTATATCACCCCGCTACGTTCAAAGTATTATTAGTTTTTCCCAAAAAGGTTCAGAAACTTTCCCAGAAAGTATTTAAATTTCTTAAGGTATTTTCAAAAATAAAAATATTGCTCTATTAATGTATTGTAACATTTGAAAAATTATATTTAATTTTAACAGAATTTATTATGACTAATAAATCATGATTATGAACAGTCTCCTTTTTTGAGAGAATTACTGATGTGTTATAACGCGTCATGTTAAGTAAGACGAAGGCTGGGGAGGCGCGGCCTCCCAGACCCCTCGTCTTTTGGGGGCGGGGAAAGGTTTAGAACTGGTTTTTGGGGAAAATGCGCACGGCGATGCGGCGGTTGAGTTCCTGGTTGAGGGGGATGGCTTGGCCCTCGGGGGTGCGGTTGGGGACCTTGGGCGCCACGTCGGCATAAGAGACGGCCAGCACCCGCTCCTTGCTCACGCCTTGGTCGAGCATGAAGCGCAGAACGCCGGTGGCGCGTGCTCCGGCCAGTTCCCAGTTGGAGGGAAACTGAGCGGTATTGATCGGGGTGTCGTCGGTATGCCCCTGGACCTCGATCTGGAAGCCCTGGTAGCGCGGTTCGTTCAAGGTGGCGATAATCTGCTCCAAGACGGGCAGGGCTTCGGCACGGATGTCGGCGGAGCCTGGGGTATAGAAGGCGCTGGAGGCGAATTCGATGACCACGCCGTCCTGGTCTTGGCCCAGCCCCACCACATCTTCCACCTGGAGGGCTTTAATCACTTCGCCGGTGTCTTTTTTCAATTCTTCGATCGGCTTTTTGACTTCGCGCTTGCCAACCCCTTCTTGAATGCCGGCCTTGACCTGCTCGAACAAGACCGCATCCACCTTGGAGATGGAGGCCAGCAGGATGAAGAAGGCCAAAAGCAAGGTGGACATGTCGGCAAAAGTCACGACCCACGAATCCGTATCGTCTTCTTCGGTTTCGCCCGAACTCCACTTGCTGCCGCCGCCGCCAAACATCATGAGCGTTTACTCCTCGTTGCGCGCCTCGCGGCCGCGCATGCGGTCAATGCTGAAGTGAATGGCCGGATCCAGGTAACTGTTCATGCGGTCTTGGATGTAGCGGGGGCTTTTACGCTCGGCCAGCAGGGCCAGTCCCTCGGCCACCAAGTAGTTTCGAAAGCGGATAATTTCCTCACGCTGGCGGATCTTGGAGGCCGCCGGCAGGAAAATCAGCCGCTGGGCCAAAACGCCGTACAGCGTGGTTACCAGGGCGACCGCCAGACCCGGGCCCATGGAGGAGGGATCTTGCCCCATGTGGTCGAGCATGATGATCAGACCGACCAGGGTGCCAATCATGCCAAAGGCCGGCGCGGTGGCGCCCATGTTGCGCAAGATGGCCACGGGAACGGTCTGGCGCTGGAAGTTGCTTTCCACAGTGTTGGCCAGGATTTCCCGCACCTCCTGCCCGGAGTAGCCGGAGATGACGAGATCAATGCCAAAGGCGAGAAAGCTGTCTTGGCGGCGGACCTTGCCGGCGTCGCTTTCCAGGCCGGGCATGCCGTTCTTTTGAATGACATAGCCCCAACGGATGATGCGCCCGACCTCGTGGGTCAGGATGCCGCGCGAGATCTCGCTGCGAAAAAGGATGCTGCCGATGACCTTGAGCGCGCTGAAGACGTAGCGTGGCTCGTAGGAAACAAAGGTCGCCGCGAACGTACCGCCCAGCACCATGATGAAGCTGGGAAGATCGAGGAAGGTCGCATAGTTATTCGTGGCGAGGACAACGGACAGGATGAAAAGGCCAAAGCCGGATAGTACGCCAAGAATCGTCGCCAGGGACATGTTGGACCGCCCACTCCTGATCTGGTGTCATCGTGGGAAGCGTTCCTTCACCACCCAGGAGCAAGTGTATACACAATGGCCGTGAGAGCAAGAGTGGCCACACTTTTTCACCTCCTTCCACGGGGGTAAACGGCGAAAGAGCCGGCCGGGCTCAAGAAGGAACGCGGCAAATCCCTCGGAATTATGGTAGAAGGGAGGTAGAGGGCCGAAGACGATACCGAAGGGGAAACACTCATGAGTCGGGACGACGCCAAAACGCCGGAACGTTTTGGAGGGCTGCTGGTCAGACTCGTGCGCGCAGCCTTCGGGAAGCGCCAGCCGGGCAAGAAAGTGTCGTGGCGTGACGTGGTCACCTCGGCGCGGGTCTGGGCTTTTCTCATGCTGTGCTCTGCTGTTGTGTTGCGCTTGGTGGATCCGGCACCGGTTGAGTTCTTGCGCTCCAAGACGTTCGATTTTTATCAAAGGATCCATCCGCGCACGGTGGACAGGCCACTGGTCACCATCGTGGACATTGACGACCGGTCCTTGCAGGAAATGGGACAGTGGCCGTGGCCCCGTACCTTGATGGCCCAGCTTGTCGATCGCCTCCAAGCGGCTCACCCCCTGGTGATCGGCTTCGACGTGATTTTCCCCGAGCCGGATCGCACTTCACCCGGGCGCTTTGTCGAAGGCTTGGTGGGAGCCGATCCCGATATTCGCGCCCGTCTTGCCACCTTGCCCGACAACGACCAAACCTTTGCCGAGTCCCTGGGCAAGGCGCGGGTGGTCTTGGGGATGGCGCCCTCGTCAAGCGGCGCGGCACCGCAAGGGTTTGAGAAGCCCCAGTCTTCGATCGCAACCCTGGGGCATGGCGTCATGGGGTATCTCCGCGATCACCAGCGGATGCTCTACAATCTCCCGGTTCTGGACGCCAAGGCCAGGGGGCGCGGGGTGTTCATTGTCGAGGGAGAACTGGACGGCATCGTGCGCCGCGTGCCCATGGCCGTGAAGGTCGAGCGCGACGGTTTGATTTATCCCGCCTTGTCTGTTGAAATGCTGCGTGTCGCGATGGGCGCCAGCAATATCTTGTTGCGTGCCAAGCGCCAGGGCACCGTCGAGGGCATCCAAGACATGGTCCTGCGAACCCGGTTGCCCACGGGGCAGGTCAGTTCGCTCGAAATTCCCCTTGATGAGGCCGGACGCTTTCACGTTTATTTTTCCCGGTTCGACAGGGAAAAGTACGTGAGCGCGGTGGATGTCCTAAGGGGGGCGGTGCCGCCGGAGCGCTTTACCAATCGCTTTGTTTTGATCGGCACCTCGGCGGTGGGGCTGCTCGATATCAAGACCACCCCCACCGAGACCTTCTTGCCCGGGGTCGAAGTGCACGCCAATATCCTGGAAAACCTGTTGACAGGCCAGACCCTCAAGCGGCCGCGCAATGCCGTTGATCTCGAGGCCTGGGGCACGTTGGGCGTAGGGCTGATCTTGATCGTGCTGGTTCCCATGATCGGGGCGCGCTGGACCTTGGCGCTGCTGATTTCTTTGGTTCTCGGAACTGGGGCAGCGTCGTTTTGGCTGTTTAGAGAGCACCTTCAGTTGTATGATCCGGTGTTTCCTGGCTTGGTCTCGCTGGCGCTTTATTTGTACCTGACCTATGCCGGCTATACCCGCGAGGAAGCAGAGCGCCGCCAAGTGCGCGATGCCTTTTCCCGCTATATGTCGCCCGCCCTGGTGGCGCGCCTGGCGGCGGATCCCTCGCGTCTCAAGCTGGGCGGGGAAATGCGCGACATGACCTTGATGTTTTGTGACGTGCGCGGGTTCACCACCATCTCCGAGCAATTCGACGCCGAGGGCCTGACCCGGTTGATCAACCGTTTCCTGACCCCCATGACCGATGTCATCTTGGCCCGGCAGGGAACCATCGACAAATACATGGGCGACTGCATCATGGCGTTTTGGAATGCGCCGTTGGATGATCCCGAGCACGCTCGCCATGCCGCCCATTCCGCCCTCGCCATGGTCGAGCGCCTGATCGAGGTCAACGCCGGTCTGGAACAAGAAGCCCGCGAGACCAACCGGCGCCATATCCCCATCAACATCGGCATTGGTCTTAATTCCGGCATGGTCTGCGTGGGCAACATGGGCTCGGACCAGCGCTTTGACTATTCGGTCCTGGGCGACACCGTGAACTTGGCCTCACGCCTGGAGGGCCAGTCCAAGACCTATGGCGTGACCACGGTGCTGGGCGAGGCCACCGCGGGTCAGGTTGCTGACATGGCCTTGCTGGAACTCGATCTGATCCGGGTGAAGGGCAAGACCGTGCCGGTGCGCATTTTCGGCCTGATCGGCGACGAGGCCCTGGCCGCCACCACGGCGTTTCGCGAAACCCGCCAAACCGCCGACGCCTTGCTGGTCGCCTACCGGGCCCAGGCCTGGGCGGAAGCCCGGCGGCTGTTGGAGTTGTTGCGCGGCGTCGAGGGGCGCTACCGTCTTAAAGGTTTCCTGGATCTCTATGCCCAGCGCCTCGACAGCTACGAGGCCTCGCCCCCGGGCGAGACCTGGGACGGCGTCTTTGTCGCGACCACCAAGTAGGGGCCAACCCCAGGGAACGAGGAGGGGCCTCCCCAGCCCGTCCTTTCTCTGCGTTACCCGCCTGCCCTGGGGCGGAAACGCTTTGCGTCCTGGTCCCTGTCCGGGCCACAATGGACGAAGCCCCCTGGTTCTCCCCCGACCTCGGTCGGCAGATGAGCGTTGTTGATGATTTTTCTCGACCCAGCCCCTTCAGGCCCTTTCCTCGCCCTGGGCGCCGCCACCGGCGCCCTGGTCACAGCTGCCTTGATGAGTTGGCGCCGCCGCGTCTCGCGCGGCGCTGTCGAGCCGTCCGACGATGCCCTTGCCCCGGCCCTGGAGCGGGTGTCGGCAGCCGTCCTCACCGCCTTGTGTGATGGCCTGATCGTCATTGATGGCCAAGGGACGATCGTGGATGTGTCGGCCGGGGCTCAGGTGTTGTTCGATCTCGACCCCGTCCAGGCCCGGGGCCAATCCGTGGAGGCCCTGGTCCCCGGGGTTCTCGCCCTGCCCGAAGGGGTATCGCGCGTGGTGACGGGCCACCGGGCCTCGGGCCGGCGCGTGTCGGTGCGCGTGTGTGTGATCGAGACCGGCGAGGGACCCGACGCCTTACGCCTTGTCACGTTGCGCGATGTGTCGGCGGTTGTGCTGGCCGATGGCCTCAAGGACCTGGAGGCGGCGCTGGATGCGGCTCTGGTGCGAGGCTCCGGGCTATCGGCCCTGGCTCACGAGTTTTGTCCGCCCCTGGCCCAACTCACCGACTTGCCCCTGGTCTGGCTGGGCGAGGCACAGGCGAGCGGTGCCATCGTCGCCGTGGGGTGGGGAGGGCTGGCCGCGTCGGCCTTCGTCTCGCCGCTGGTCGACGGCCCCCCCCGTGACGGCGCCGACGCCGAGGAGGGGCCGGCCCGTGCCGCCTGCAGGGTGGTCCCCCCCATGTTCAGACAGGGTTTCACGTGCCCCGCCCTACTCAAGGACTTAAAGGTTCAACACCCATACGGGGCTGTCACCCGCTATGGCCGGCCTTTCCATGCCGTTCTGGTTAGAAACTTCAAGTCACTGGGCTAGTCCGCGTTCGCTCGCCACTACTAACGGAGTCTCGGTTGATGTCCTTTCCTCCGGTTACTGAGATGTTTCAGTTCACCGGGTTCGCCTCCATTTCCTATGAATTCAGAAATGGATACCCCAAAGGGGTGGGTTGCCCCATTCGGAAATCCACGGATCAAAGCCTGCTCTCGGCTCCCCATGGCTTATCGCAGAGTGCCACGTCCTTCATCGCCTCTTGACGCCTAGGCATCCACCAGATGCCCTTCTCTTGCTTGATAAAACGCGCAGGGGTCAACCCGACCCCAAACGCGCAGATACTCAGCGCTTGTACATAATTCCCATTGCTCCGAACAGTTCCCTGCTCGGAACGACATCAAAACCCTCTTTACAATGTCAAATAGCAGAAAACGCGACCGCCCGTTAGGGCGGTTTCTGATCTCTTGGCGTTGTCTTTTAGTTGGGACAAGGCCTTGCGGCCTAGATTAAGGCTGGGGAAGCGAGCTTCCCCAGACCCCTTGCTTTTGGTGGGCCTGGGACGACTTGAACGTCCGACCTCACGCTTATCAGGCGTGCGCTCTAACCACCTGAGCTACAGGCCCAAAGCCTTGCCCAAAAGACATAAACGCCGAAAGAGATGGGAGGACGGCCCTAGAAAAACCAGAACCGGATTTAGTCATGATCAAGTGAAGATCGGGATTGCTCCAGATCGTCCTTGAAAGGAGGTGATCCAGCCGCAGGTTCCCCTACGGCTACCTTGTTACGACTTCACCCCAGTCGCTGACCCTACCGTGGCCGGCTGCCTCCTTGCGGTTAGCGGACCGTCTTCGGGTAGAACCAACTCCCATGGTGTGACGGGCGGTGTGTACAAGGCCCGTCACACCATGGGAGTTGGTTCTACCCGAATAAGATGAAGTGGTAGCGGAGCGTTCCGTACGCCTGTGAAGGTGGTCCGTGAGGACTGCTGGAGGTATCGGAAGTGAGAATGCTGACATGAGTAGCGAAAAGAAGTGTGAGAAACACTTCCGCCGAAAGCCCAAGGGTTCCTGCGCAAGGTTAATCCGCGCAGGGTGAGCCGGTCCCTAAGCCGAGGGCGAAAGCCGTAGGCGATGGCAATCAGGTTAATAGTCCTGAGCTCGTGGAGGGTGACGCCTTCTGGACGTTGTCTGGTCTTATCGGATTGACCGGGCAGCTAACGAAGGCCAGGAAATAGCCCCACGTATGAACCGTACCCCAAACCGACACAGGTGGGCTGGTAGAGTATACCAAGGCGCTTGAGAGAATGGTGTTGAAGGAACTAGGCAAAATGCCCCCGTAACTTCGGGAGAAGGGGGCCCTCGTCTTGGGCAACCAGGGCGAGGGGGCACAGACCAGGGGGTGGCGACTGTTTACTAAAAACACAGGGCCCTGCGAAGTCGCAAGACGACGTATAGGGTCTGACGCCTGCCCGGTGCCGGAAGGTTAAGAGGAGAGGTTAACGCTTTGAATCGAAGCCCCGGTAAACGGCGGCCGTAACTATAACGGTCCTAAGGTAGCGAAATTCCTTGTCGGGTAAGTTCCGACCTGCACGAATGGCGTAACGACTTCCCCGCTGTCTCCAACACCAACTCAGCGAAATTGAATTCTCCGTGAAGATGCGGAGTTCCCACGGCCAGACGGAAAGACCCCATGAACCTTTACTACAACTTCGCAGTGGCATTAGGCGATGGATGTGTAGGATAGGCGGGAGGCTTTGAAGCGAAGGCGCCAGCTTTCGTGGAGCCATCCTTGAAATACCGCCCTTCCGTCTCCTGATGTCTAACCGCGGCCCGTGATCCGGGTCCGGGACCCTCATTCGCAAAGAGGAGGCGTGGACCGACGATGCCGATGCCAGGTTGGGAAGCAAGCCCCACCATGTCCCGGAGAAATTTTGTGAACGAGCCTGGATGTCATCATTGAGAAGAAGGATGTATTCGCCGCGCGCATAAGAAACGCCAATGTTAACTCTTTCAGAAAAATTAAAATTTTTAACATTGCAGTTAACATCCATAACATTTGGAATGTTTTTTAAAAACATTAATGTCGATTTACTAAGCTCGCCATTATGAACAATTATTATTTCATAATTTTCGTAAGATTCGCTACCAATAAGGCTCATGACACAGTTCTTCAGAAGATCAACTTGAAATCCGAAGATATCTCCCATACGTCCAGCACTTGGTATGATAATACTGACAAGAGGGGGGGAGAGGGAGGAGAATATACAACCCGCCAATTACCCGTAGAATAGTGAGGCATAACCTCAAAGGAGGTCTTAGCATTTTTTTCAACAAATTCAGTAATGGCTTTTTTTTGTCGCTCTATCGCGTAGCTTTTCGCCGACAAAACATCAGCGGTTGAACCAGGAATGGCCACCCAATGGTAAAGAATCTTTGGAATATGAATAAAACGATTTGTGACTTGAGCAACACGCAATGCTAAATCGTAATCTTGCGTACCATCAAAATCGCTACGGAAGCCGCCTATTTTACGCACGATAGCCGTGCGATAGGCGGTTAGGTGGCCTATGTACATTGTACTTGTTAGGAACTCAGGCGACCAATCAGGTTTAAAAGTAGCATCAAAAAGACGTCCTTCGACGCTCATCTTGTCTTCATCCGAGTAGACAGCGTCTGGGGCATGATTAAGTACGGCAAGCGCGATTTCGAACAGAGCATCAGGGGTAAGTTGATCGTCGTGATCAAGGAGGGCAGTTACGCCATTCGTGCAGGTCGGAACTTACCCGACAAGGAATTTCGCTACCTTAGGACCGTTATAGTTACGGCCGCCGTTTACCGGGGCTTCGATTCAAAGCGTTAACCTCTCCTCTTAACCTTCCGGCACCGGGCAGGCGTCAGACCCTATACGTCGTCTTGCGACTTCGCAGAGCCCTGTGTTTTTAGTAAACAGTCGCCACCCCCTGGTCTGTGCCCCCTCGCCCTGGTTGCCCAAGACGAGGGCCCCCTTCTCCCGAAGTTACGGGGGCATTTTGCCTAGTTCCTTCAACACCATTCTCTCAAGCGCCTTGGTATACTCTACCAGCCCACCTGTGTCGGTTTGGGGTACGGTTCATACGTGGGGCTATTTCCTGGCCTTCCTTGGCGGCCTGATCAATCCGATAAGATCAGACAACGTCCAGAAGGCGTCACCCTCCACGAGCTCAGGACTATTAACCTGATTGCCATCGCCTACGGCTTTCGCCCTCGGCTTAGGGACCGGCTCACCCTGCGCGGATTAACCTTGCGCAGGAACCCTTGGGCTTTCGGCGGAAGTGTTTCTCACACTTCTTTTCGCTACTCATGTCAGCATTCTCACTTCCGATACCTCCAGCAGTCCTCACGGACCACCTTCACAGGCGTACGGAACGCTCCGCTACCACTTCATCTTATCGATGAAATCCACAGCTTCGGTGCACGGCTTGAGCCCCGGTACATCTTCGGCGCAGGATAGCTATTAGACCAGTGAGCTGTTACGCTTTCTTTAAAGGATGGCTGCTTCTAAGCCAACCTCCTGGTTGTTATGGCCGTCCCACATCCTTTCCCACTTAGCCGTGACTTGGGGACCTTAGCTGGTGGTCTGGGTTTGCCGGTGACAAGCCGGAGGAAGGTGGGGATGACGTCAAGTCCTCATGGCCCTTACGGGCTGGGCTACACACGTGCTACAATGGCATCTACAATGGGTCGCCACCTCGCGAGAGGGCGCTAATCTCCAAAAGATGTCTCAGTTCGGATTGCACTCTGCAACTCGGGTGCATGAAGTCGGAATCGCTAGTAATCGTGGATCAGCATGCCACGGTGAATACGTTCCCGGGCCTTGTACACACCGCCCGTCACACCATGGGAGTTGGTTCTACCCGAAGACGGTCCGCTAACCGCAAGGAGGCAGCCGGCCACGGTAGGGTCAGCGACTGGGGTGAAGTCGTAACAAGGTAGCCGTAGGGGAACCTGCGGCTGGATCACCTCCTTTCAAGGACGATCTGGAGCAATCCCGATCTTCACTTGATCATGACTAAATCCGGTCTTGGTTTTTCTGGGGCCGTCCTCCCATCTCTTTCGGCGTTTATGTCTTTTGGGCAAGGCGTTGGGCCTGTAGCTCAGGTGGTTAGAGCGCACGCCTGATAAGCGTGAGGTCGGACGTTCAAGTCGTCCCAGGCCCACCAAAAGCAAGGGGTCTGGGGAAGCAAGCTTCCCCAGCCTTAATCTAGGCCGCAAGGCCTTGTCCCAACTAAAAGACAACGCCAAGAGATCAGAAACGCCCTTCGGGCGTCGCGTTTTCTGCTATTTGACATTGTAAAGAGGGTTTTGATGTCGTTCCGAACAGGGAACTGTTCGGAGCAAGTGGGAATTATGTACAAGCGCTGAGTATCTGCGTCGTTTGGGTCGGGTTGACCCCTGCGCGTTTTATCAAGCAAGAGAAGGGCATCTGGTGGATGCCTAGGCGTCAAGAGGCTGAATGGCAATATATAATATCAAATCACTTCTAAGCTTTAATTAGTGATGAGGATTTTATGCAAATAAAAACCTAACAAGAATACATAAAAATTGCTTAGATTTTCAGCTTTTCCACGGAGATATTAAATGAAAGTCAAAGATATTATTTCTAATAGCCAATGGTTTCCTCCTCGCAATTTTACAGGGGATACTATTCCTATTACAGTGATGATTCCTAATTACAACCGAGGATCCTCTGGATTATTTGAGGCTGCTATTCTTTCGATACTTTCGCAAACATTTAAAGAGTTTAACCTGATCCTCATTGAGGATGGATCAGACGACAACAGCATGGAAATAGTACGTAAATATATGGCTCTCGATGAGAGAGTTGGCTGTATTTACCATCCTCTTAATGTCGGTATTCCTGCGATTTCTGTTTATGAAGCGTACATCAAGACTAAAAGTGAATACATTTGCTTGTGTTTTAATGACAATGATTTCTATCCCAATGCGCTAGAGGATCTCTATAATGCAGCTCAGTCTGAGCTAGGAAAAATCGTCTATGGTCATGTTGAATTTCAAGAGAGAGGACGTCGTCCAGGGGTTTTGATTCAGCATCATAAATTTGGCTCTGCCCCAACCCCTCAGACCATGCTTATTAGCCATAATTTCATTCCTAACCCTGCGGTTATCCTAAATCGTTCTGTTATAGATAAAATAGGATTTTTTGACCCGCACATTAGCATTACCCGATTGAATGACTGGGATTATTGGCGTCGTTGTGCCGAGCATTATGAAATTAAGCCAGTTGATGTCAGCGTTTGCCTAGAGAAAGGCCCTCGCCTGAAAGATTCTCTTGGATCTGTTCATCACATGAGCCTGTGGTTGTGTGAAGAATGGATGCGCCGCCCCCGAAATGAACTTCTTCGCCTCGAATTATTTGGAGATTATGATATAACTTATATCCCCGAGGATATGAGCAAAACTAGCCAGTCTATTATCAAGGAAATAGGTAGTTCTTTCAAAAGCAAATTTTGGTGGCACGATTACGTAAAGTCATCGGAAATTTCTCTTGAAATAAACTCGGATATTCCCAGTGATGGACAAATTTTAGTCGTAACAGCAGACCACGGTCCGTCTCGCAGCCTCTATTTTGACTATTTGCCCGCGAAAATATCGCAAAGAGTGCGTGTCATTGATTATGCTTCATGGAAGGGCAGACCAGAAGAAATGGTTGGAGCGACTGCGGTTATTTTCACACGCGGTCTCAAAGGATATGCCGATTGGATCGAATTTGGAAAACGCATAAAAGTCCCTCTGTACTGGTTTACAGATGATAACCATTTTGCTCTTTGGGCCAAGCAAATGTATTCACTTTTAGTCTTGATGTACGCTTCATAAACAGAAATCGCAGGAATACCGACATTAAGAGGATGGTAAATACAGCCAACTCTCTCATCGAGAGCCATATATTTACGTACTATTTCCATGCTGTTGTCGTCTGATCCATCCTCAATGAGGATCAGGTTAAACTCTTTAAATGTTTGCGAAAGTATCGAAAGAATAGCAGCCTCAAATAATCCAGAGGATCCTCGGTTGTAATTAGGAATCATCACTGTAATAGGAATAGTATCCCCTGTAAAATTGCGAGGAGGAAACCATTGGCTATTAGAAATAATATCTTTGACTTTCATTTAATATCTCCGTGGAAAAGCTGAAAATCTAAGCAATTTTTATGTATTCTTGTTAGGTTTTTATTTGCATAAAATCCTCATCACTAATTAAAGCTTAGAAGTGATTTGATATTATATATTGCCATTCATCCGAGTAAATATTTCAGCTAATTTTCCTTTATCTTTATTAAAGAAATACTCTTCAGCGAGCATAGACAGCATAACGACATCCTCGTATTTTCCAGCCTTAAAGGCATGTTGCCGCAGCACGCCCTCATGGTGAAAGCCGAATTTTTTATGCAAAGACACCACCTTCTCGTTCTGTAAAAGAACTTCACAGTAAAGCTTATTTAAATTGAGATGCTCAAACGAGTATTGAAGAACAAGAGCTTCTATTTCAGCCCCTTTCCCCCCTGAACGAGCGGAAGGATCTCCAATAATGAGTCGTCCCCATTCAGCCTTCCGGCTTCGCCTGTCTATATGATAGATACTAACGGTTCCAATAGCTTTTCCAGTCTTGATGTCTGCAACAACAAAATTTATCTCACTTGAATCTTGGAGCTGCTTTTCGTACCAGTTTTTTTGCTGTCTAACTGAAATTGGAAGATATTCGTAGAAGTATTCATAGACTTCTGGTTGGCTACGCCAAAAAGAAATAATGGGCAGATCTGACTCTTCGATAGCCCTCAAAAGTAAACGATTCGATCTAAGCATGTATAATTCCCTAGTAAACTGGGTTAATTTTTTTGTGACTTTATTTCACGGCACGTGTAACTGCTTCTACAACCCGTTGAACGTCGGCATAATCAAGCCTCAAATGCATTGGGAGAGAAATAACATGCCGAGAAACTTCGGCGGCGTGAGGACAATCGCCACAATCAGCATACATCTCGTATTCTGTGTTGTCTCGGTAATGAACACCTGGATAGATCCCTTGGCTATTTAAAGCCAACATCATTTCGTCTCGATTATCAATAAGTATCTGATAAAGATGACGAGAAGAATCGCAGCCGACGGGCATCGGTATACGTGAGATACGAGGATTATTTTCAAATGCTTTATCATACCAATAGGCAATTTGGCGACGATAGGCATTGTCCTGATCGAGATAGCGAAGCTGAACAAGGCCTATGGCAGCCATAATCGAGTTACCATGATACTTATAGCCAAGGTAGGGCACCGAATACAACCATTTGTAAGCGCCGCCCTCGCTTGATCGCGAAAAAGTATCTTTATCAATACCCAGCCACGCTTGCTGGCGGACGATCACATCAAGAGCCGGATCTTTAAAGCAGATCATGCCAGAATCCGCTGTCGGTAGATTTTTGACGGCTTGGAAAGAATAAACCGTTACATCAGCAAGATTACCTGGTGCCTTTCCATTAAGTCGAGTACCTGCCATATGCGCTGCGTCAAGGATCAGCTTGATATTCCGTCGTTTGCATATAGCGATAACTTCTTCAAGTTGACCTGTGGAACCACCAAGACCAACAAAAATTACAGCGCGAGTTTTATTGGTAATTTTTTCTTCGAGTTTATTAGGGTCTATACAAAAATATTGGTCAATGTCACAAAAAACAGGTTTAAGACGCTCATAGCGAATAGCATGATTGGTTGAAACAAATGTAATGGGAGTAGAGATAACTTCATCCCCATCTTCCCACCCATAAACTTCTTTGAAAATTTTTATAGATAGATGAAGCCCTGCTGTGGCAGATGACAGGAAATGAGAATGGTTGTGACCGGTATACTTATTCCAAGCTTCTTCAAATTCTACAGTCTTAAATCCAAGACCTGTCCAGCCTTTTTCAAAGCAAACTTGGATTTCATCAAGGCATTCTTGAACCCGAAAACTGGGAACAAAAAGCTGAATATTATTTTGCTGCACAGATAACTCCTGTTGGCAATTAATTTTTTGACATGATAAACTAGAATATATTAGATATATTTTTCTGTCAAGTAGAATTTACACCACGTTTTTGTAAGGGAAACTCACAGAGGGTTTCCTGAAAGGGCGCTAATCTGATTCACTTGGCAAACGGAGGAAGATTTGCTATGGCGGTTGCAACTCGGCTCGAAGCCATGGGATTGCAGACTTTGCGGGACTGGGTTGGGCCATCAATGACCAAGGCCCCTTGCAATCCCTCCATCCTCAACGAAGCCCAACGCCAAGCCTTGGCCGAGAGGGTGGAAGCAGGTCCAGTCCCGGCCATCCATGGCATCGTCCGCTGGCGGTTGGTCGATTTGGCGCAAGGACTGTGTGAGGAATTCCGCGTGTCGATCAGCAAACAGACGCTCAGCCGGGAGCTGCGTGCCATGGGATTCCGCAAGTTATCAGCACGCCCTCGCCATCATGCCCAGGACGCCGAGGCACCGGAGACATTCAAAAAAACTTCCCCGCCCGCCTGGACAAGATCGCGGCCCATGAAGCGGCAGGCAAGCCCATAGAGATCTGGCAGGTGGCCGCCTTCGCCACTGGTGTTCCTCCCAATATCTACGAATTTCACCTCCCCCCTACACTGGGAATTCCACCACCCTCTCACGGATTCAAGCTAGACAGTATCAAAGGCATTTCCAGGGTTGAGCCCTGGGCTTTCACCTCTGACTGATCTAACCGCCTACGCGCTCTTTACGCCCAGTGATTCCGAACAACGCTTGCCCCCTTCGTATTACCGCGGCTGCTGGCACGAAGTTAGCCGGGGCTTCTTCTGGTGTTACCGTCATCATCTTCACACCCGAAAGAGCTTTACAACCCGAAGGCCTTCTTCACTCACGCGGCATGGCTGCGTCAGGGTTTCCCCCATTGCGCAATATTCCCCACTGCTGCCTCCCGTAGGAGTCTGGGCCGTGTCTCAGTCCCAGTGTGGCTGATCATCCTCTCAGACCAGCTACCGATCGTCGCCTTGGTGGGCCATTACCCCGCCAACTAGCTAATCGGACGCGGGCCGATCTTGGAGCGAAATTCTTTCCCCCGAAGGGCGTATACGGTATTAGTCCTCGTTTCCAAGGATTATTCCGTACTCCAAGGTACGTTCCCACGTGTTACTCACCCGTGCGCCACTCATCCCGAAGGATGCGTTCGACTTGCATGTGTTAGGCCTGCCGCCAGCGTTCGTCCTGAGCCAGGATCAAACTCTCAAGTTAACCTCGAAAGCCGAGCCTTTTCTCAATCACTTATACTTGGCCATAAGAACTTCAAAGGTATCGAACGAGTCGATATTCTTTTCGTCTTACTCAAGATGAGCGGTTGAGGAAGATCTCTCTTCCGACAGCCCCGGTCCCCCGAGAGCCGCCCGCCCATCTCTTTCGATCGCGTTTTCTTTTACAATGTCAAACAGCAGACCGGCGAACCGGCAATATTGACTAACCACTTAGTTTCGACTACCGTCACATCGTCCGATGCTTCGTTCGTCGTCACCAAGGCGGCGGTTTTTACTAGCACCGCCCCACCGTGTCAACCGCTTTTTTTCAGGACTGCCACACCGGCTGAAGCCAACGAAGCGACCCGGGCGGTCAACCCGGAAGGCAAGGAAACTACTCCCCGCCCGTTCCAGCGTCAAGGCCTTTTCCCGGATCCGTTTAGCTGTTGTTTCCAAAAGGAAAAGAACATATGCTTTGGGACGTCGGCGGAGGATCTCTGGAAGAGCGCGCATAAAACATGGAATCCCCGATAAGGTTCCAAGTTTCGTGCAACATAGGTGATCACTTCATCACGTGCTGTCAGGCGCAAGGCCCCTGCTTGCCCAAGTTGGAGCCAAGCCAAGGGTCCGGACGAGCCTGTTGGGTGTCGATCCCTTCGTGAATAATGCTGATCTTATTTCTAGCATACTCCGGGTACAGTGACCATTGCCATTGGGTCGGCACCTGTCCCCAGTCGGCAACCTCAAGACCGAGCAAATTCGTGGCATTTTTGATCCGCACACGCGGCGCGTCGTCTTGTGTCAAGGGAGAGGAGGGATCAAAATCGAGATCTGCGCCACGAGCTCTATAAAAAACTCAAAATATGAAAGAAGAGGACTATCTGGCCACACGTCTTTGAGGAAAAGAGTCTCCCCCCACCCATTGTGACCAATGATGATATCGGGATGAAATCCTCTGTTCTTAAGACCTAGGGCGGCCATATAGGCGCCCTGGCCATAGATCACTCCCCCTTCAATATCATGCAGATAATGATGAATCTGGGGATTAGGCCGGCGAAACGGTTCATACGTGACCCGCTCTACCCCTTCAAGGTGGTTTATATTGTCGTGAGACAAAAAAACGACCCGGTTTCCCGGCTGGCGGGCCAAGTATATAGCCATATGCTGATACTGGCCTGGGAAATGCTGGTGAACAAACAAATAGTTCATAGGGAGGAGGTGTCGGTGTCAGAGAGAGGGGGAATGGGCGTGCGCGACAAGCTCGAAATTTTCTAATCTTCTGATGATAACTGGTTCAAAACCAGCGGCCATCAAGGCTTTTCCTAATATTCTAGGGGAAAAACCTGTTCGATGAGCCATAAATATATTTCCAGCTGAAATCGCGGCACCGTGTCCAAAAATAATATCCAAAGCTCCAATCGGACCTACTGGTGATATATAGAGAGGTTCTTCAACATTGTCTTCAGAAACCTGCTTTGCAACTCCTTGCAGGTCAGGGACAGCAATGATAGCGCCCACCCCTTTGGGGTATCCATTTCTGAATTCATAGGAAATGGAGGCGAACCCGGTGAACTGAAACATCTCAGTAACCGGAGGAAAGGACATCAACCGAGACTCCGTTAGTAGTGGCGAGCGAACGCGGACTAGCCCAGTGACTTGAAGTTTCTAACCAGAACGGCATGGAAAGGCCGGCCACAGCGGGTGACAGCCCCGTATGGGTGTTGCAGCTTTAAGTCCTTGAGTAGGGCGGGGCACGTGAAACCCTGTCTGAACATGGGGGGACCACCCTCCAAGGCTAAGTACTCCTTGACGACCGATAGTGAACCAGTACCGTGAGGGAAAGGTGAAAAGCACCCCGATGAGGGGAGTGAAACAGTTCCTGAAACCGGATGCCTACAAGCAGTCGGAGCTCCTTCGGGGGTGACGGCGTACCTTTTGTATAATGGGTCAGCGACTTAATCTGGCGAGCAAGCTTAAGCCGATAGGTGGAGGCGCAGCGAAAGCGAGTCTTAAGAGGGCGTCGAGTTCGTCGGATTAGACCCGAAACCGGGTGATCTAGCCATGGGCAGGTTGAAGGTGGAGTAACACCCACTGGAGGACCGAACCCACGTCTGTTGAAAAAGACGGGGATGACCTGTGGCTAGGGGTGAAAGGCCAATCAAACTCGGAAATAGCTGGTTCTCCGCGAAAGCTATTTAGGTAGCGCGTCGGATGATGGGAGAACCAGCTATTTCCGAGTTTGATTGGCCTTTCACCCCTAGCCACAGGTCATCCCCGTCTTTTTCAACAGACGTGGGTTCGGTCCTCCAGTGGGTGTTACTCCACCTTCAACCTGCCCATGGCTAGATCACCCGGTTTCGGGTCTAATCCGACGAACTCGACGCCCTCTTAAGACTCGCTTTCGCTGCGCCTCCACCTATCGGCTTAAGCTTGCTCGCCAGATTAAGTCGCTGACCCATTATACAAAAGGTACGCCGTCACCCCCGAAGGAGCTCCGACTGCTTGTAGGCATCCGGTTTCAGGAACTGTTTCACTCCCCTCATCGGGGTGCTTTTCACCTTTCCCTCACGGTACTGGTTCACTATCGGTCGTCAAGGAGTACTTAGCCTTGGAGGGTGGTCCCCCCATGTTCAGACAGGGTTTCACGTGCCCCGCCCTACTCAAGGACTTAAAGCTTCAACACCCATACGGGGCTGTCACCCGCTGTGGCCGGCCTTTCCATGCCGTTCTGGTTAGAAACTTCAAGTCACTGGGCTAGTCCGCGTTCGCTCGCCACTACTAACGGAGTCTCGGTTGATGTCCTTTCCTCCGGTTACTGAGATGTTTCAGTTCACCGGGTTCGCCTCCATTTCCTATGAATTCAGAAATGGATACCCCAAAGGGGTGGGTTGCCCCATTCGGAAATCCACGGATCAAAGCCTGCTCTCGGCTCCCCATGGCTTATCGCAGAGTGCCACGTCCTTCATCGCCTCTTGACGCCTAGGCATCCACCAGATGCCCTTCTCTTGCTTGATAAAACGCGCAGGGGTCAACCCGACCCCAAACGCGCAGATACTCAGCGCTTGTACATAATTCCCATTGCTCCGAACAGTTCCCTGTTCGGAACGACATCAAAACCCTCTTTACAATGTCAAATAGCAGAAAACGCGACGCCCGAAGGGCGTTTCTGATCTCTTGGCGTTGTCTTTTAGTTGGGACAAGGCCTTGCGGCCTAGATTAAGGCTGGGGAAGCTTGCTTCCCCAGACCCCTTGCTTTTGGTGGGCCTGGGACGACTTGAACGTCCGACCTCACGCTTATCAGGCGTGCGCTCTAACCACCTGAGCTACAGGCCCAAAGCCTTGCCCAAAAGACATAAACGCCGAAAGAGATGGGAGGACGGCCCCAGAAAAACCAAGACCGGATTTAGTCATGATCAAGTGAAGATCGGGATTGCTCCAGATCGTCCTTGAAAGGAGGTGATCCAGCCGCAGGTTCCCCTACGGCTACCTTGTTACGACTTCACCCCAGTCGCTGACCCTACCGTGGCCGGCTGCCTCCTTGCGGTTAGCGGACCGTCTTCGGGTAGAACCAACTCCCATGGTGTGACGGGCGGTGTGTACAAGGCCCGGGAACGTATTCACCGTGGCATGCTGATCCACGATTACTAGCGATTCCGACTTCATGCACCCGAGTTGCAGAGTGCAATCCGAACTGAGACATCTTTTGGAGATTAGCGCCCTCTCGTTACCAAACCTAACCAAACTCCGAATACCGCAGAGTTTTAAGTCCGGCAGACAGACTTTAGGGGTGCTAACGTCCTAGGTCAAAAGGGGAAACAACCCAGACCACCAGCTAAGGTCCCCAAGTC